>CAVTFO010000018.1:0-314441 GCA_963733995.1 uncultured Thermoleophilia bacterium | reverse complement strand
TGGTGTTGCGCAGGTTCCGAGGTGCCAGTGCCAGCCGCGTGGACGCGATTCCCAGCGATCGACCCCGACTCGCGTCAGCGCTCTTCTTCGCTGGCATGAGCACCAAGCTGAAGACGTCGAAGCTGCGCGTTGCGATGCTCTCCATCGGTTGTGCCGTCTTCCTCCTCACCGGCGTCTGGATCGTGACGTCGCCGGTGAGCGTCACCGTCTAGGGAACAGTTGGGCCCGCACCAGGCCATCGCCGTCCGACGCACAAGCACCGGTGGCGTCGCCGTCGTGGAGGATCTGCCACGTGCCGACGGGCGGGCCGCCGGCGAGCATCTGCCGCGCGCCGCCGCGCGTACGCCGTGACGTACGGCGTGGTCTCCGGTAGCCGCCGATCCTGCCGCTAGCTGCACGCCGGCTCGTCGGGGAGCGGCCCCCGCCCCCCGCCACCAGGCCCCACGAGCACGACGCTGACGGAGGGGAGGGAGTGCCCCCGGCGGCCGCGTCCCAGCCAGACAAGCCGGAGGTCAGCGTGTCGTGATCCCGCCGTGGCCACGGTTCCGATGCCGCTCAGGGTCGCCTTCACAGCCCCCCACAGCAACCCCGACCGTTCCGGCCTATGAGGCTGGCGTCAGACGGCGGCGCGAGCCCCGCCCAGCCGGGTCCCGCATGCCCCCATGCGTGGAGCCGGGATGGTGGGGACCGCCGGGGCGATCTCGAGCTAGCCGAGGCTGAACCCCCGGTTGCGGCCCGGAGTGATTCGGAGCAGGTGGGCTTACTTACCCTCGGCGCACTCGTCGCAGAGCGAGTCGTCGTGGCCAGGGTGGTGCCACGGCAGCGGCTCGAAAGTGATGCCGCATGGGCAGACGAGTTCTAGAACGGGTCGCAACACAGTGCTGTCCACGGTAGGCGCGGACTCTGAGATCGCCAATGACTCGAATGAGTCCAATCGGCGGCGCCGTCAGTCGGGCAACTCGACCGCGGCCTGCGGCGAGCGGCCGGCACAAGGATCTGCGCCGGTGATAGCAGTCGGGTATTTGCGGTTGTCGTACCCGAGGCTTCCGCGTTCCGGGTCCCACAATCGTGCTCACGACGCCGGGGGTGGGGACCGGGCGATCGACGGGCGATCGCTGACCGCCGGCTTCTAGAGCCAGGGGACAGTCAAGAAACCGCTTGAATACAGGCCTTGCGGAGTTGGTCGATTGGCTGGTCAAACTTCTACGAGAGCTCAAGCAGCGTGGCGCGGAGAATGTCGCGCTGTTCCGCGCTGAGTGCCTCAAGACGCACGCGCAGGTCGTCACGGTCATCGAGGTGATGGAGATCGGCCAGCCGGCGAAGGTCGTCCCAGGAGAGCCGTTCCGCCTCTGCCGCAGTCTGGGGAAGCCTCGGAGATGACGGCGGCTCGGCCGCCTCTCGAGCGCGGCCGAGGCCCTGCTGCAACAGCTTCTCGGCTTCGGAAACACTCCCGTTGACCAAACAGTTGACCACAATCCGATCTGAAGCGTCCCGTAGCCTGGTCTGAGAACAGAAAGGCCCGCGCTGCGGGCCTTTCTTCTGTGGAGCGTGCCGGGATCGAACCGGCGACCTCCGGCTTGCAAAGCCGGCGCTCTCCCAGCTGAGCTAACGCCCCGAGCGCCTTCAGTGTAGACGCGCCTTCGCGCGCTCGGCTTCCGCGCCTAGACTCCCGGCCATGTCTGCTCCTGCGGCTGCGCTGCTCGCGAAGGTGCCGCTCTTCGAGGACCTGTCCGACCGCGAGCTCGCGATGGTCGCGGCCTCGATGAAGGACCGCACGTTCCCGGCCGGGCACGAGGTCGCCAGGGAGGGCCAGCATGGCGTCGGGTTCTTCGTGATCGATTCCGGTGACGCGCAGGTGCTCGTCGGCGGCCAGCCGGTCGGGCGCCTCGGCCCCGGCGACCACTTCGGCGAGATCGCGCTGATCGCCGACGGCGAGCGCACGGCAACGATCCGGGCCGAGACCGAGCTCCGCTGCTACGGCATGACCTCCTGGGACTTCCGCCCGCTCGTCGAGGACCACGCCGAGATCGCGTGGAAGCTCCTCCAGGCCGTGGCACGCAAGATCCGCGACGCCGAGCGCCGCTAGCGGCCGCGGATCAGCGGAACGAGAAGTCGGCGAACGGCTTCGAGCCGTCGTCGAACTCGACCGTCAGGCGGCGGCAGCTCCCCGCCCACGAGCGCTGGGTGACCCAGTTGAACTGGTACTGCTCGCCGGCCGTGTCGTACGTGAGACCGGACGTCGGGCCGGCCGGCGTGTCCGGCAGCGGGTCGGCGGGCCGGTTGGCGCAGTCGATCACGGTGACGGTGATCTTCTTCACGACAGCCAGCGAGCGGATGAAGCCGCCGCTGGCGTTGCGCAGCTGCCACTTGACGGGGATCGTCCGGCCGGCGTTCGCGACGTTCACGGTCGGCGGGCTGTCGATCGGCGGCCGGAATCCGGAGAACGCATAGCGGATGACGTAGTGCCGAGTCTCGGTGCTCACGCGGCCGCCGGTGTCGGTTGCCCGCACCGTGAACTCCTTCGGCCCGACGCTGCTCGTGTCGAGGAGGCCGTTGTTCGCCACGGTGCCCACGCAGGAGACGACGCCGGCAGGATCGGAGCAGGCGTAGATCGCGCGCGCCTCGCTGCCGAGGGTGAAGATCTGCCCTTCGCCCGGCGAGTCGATCACGATCTCGGGGCCGCCGGTGTCCGCGATCGAGGTGAAGTTGAAGCCCTTGTTGAAGCTGTAGCCGACGTTGCCGGCCGTGTCCTGTGCCATCGCGCCGACCTCGACCGGGTTCGCCGCGGGCACCGTCGCCGTCCAGCGGTTCGTACCGGGGGCGTTCGCGAGCTCGACGAACCGCCACGACGCGTGTCGTTGACGATCGCTGCCACGCGCCGCACGGGTTCCGACGTCTCGACGAAGATCGTGGCGAGCGAGGCGCCGAAGGTCGAGCCGACCTGCTTGATCCCCGGCGGCGAGAAGTCCGGGCTCGTCGAGTACGCGACCTCGAACGAGGCCGACTGCACGAGGCGCTCGATCCCGGTCTGGCCGGGCGGCGTAGCCGGCCGGTACTGGCCCGCGGTGAGGACGAGCGACTGGCGCTGGATGCCGCCCAGGCTGCGTGCCCGGGTGAGGTTGACGAGGCTCGCCGGGAACACGGTGTCGCGGAAGTTCCGCTCCGGCTCGTGCGAGGTCAGGTCGATCGTCGGCAGCGACGTCACCGGGTCGACGCCGGCGACGTCGTTCGTCGACAGCGCCTTGATGATCACGCCGTGTGCGGTCTGGCCCGGCACCGTCACGTCGCGGTCGAACCGCGGCTGGATCGGCCGGTAGTGGATGTCGACGGTACCGCTCGGGCCCTGCCAGAAGCGGCCGCGCGGAGGCCGATTCTGCTCCGCCAGCGTCGGCGCCATCGTCAGCGACGCCACCTGCAGCCCGCTGACCGGGTCGGGCGTCAGCGTCGGCGGCGTCGGCGCGGTCGGGGTCGTCCCGCCCGAGATGCGCCAGAACGGCAGTCCGTACAGCGTCGCCTCCTGGAGCACCTTCTCGTCGTAGACGCCGTAGGCGCCGGCACCGAGGAAGTAGTCGTCGAGCGCCGTGACCCAGCTCTCGCCGATCGGCCGGTTCTCGCGCAACCGCTTCGCGAAGAGGCTCATCAGCCGCTCGGACAGCGCGTTCGACTCGGTGTCGCCGTAGCCGAAGCCGGTGTTCGCGACGTAGACGGCGGCCCGCTGCGCGCCGTAGGACTGCGCCCAGTCGCGCAGGCGCTGCGACGTCGAGCCGGGTAGGAGCGTGTCGGCGACGTTGAGGCCGCTGTGGCAGCCCATGACGAAGATCACGCGGCGCGCGAAGGCCGGCTCGACCGCGGGATCAGCCGGTAGCGCAGGCAGCGCCGCCGTCGAGACGAGCTCCGAGCCTGCCGCCGGCTGCAGCAGCCAGTGGCTGTAGTGCGCGTTGACCGAGAGCACCGAGTCCGGAATCGGCTTGTCCACGAACAGCGGCTTCAGGGTCGTCGCCGTCCACGTGTCGTTCAGGAGCCGCGTCGCGTTCCCGCCGGCGAGCGCCGTGAGCTCGGTATCGACATCGGACGCGCCGTCGGTGAGGAAGTCATAGCCGGTCGTGAGCGCTGAGCCCGCGGTGAGCGTCCCGTTCGCGTCCACGTAGACCTTGAGCTGGCGCTGGATGTCGAGCGGCGTCTCGACGAGCCGGCCGACGGCGAGCTCCGGCAGGTAGAGCTGGCGCCCGAGCCACGGGATCTGCGCCAGCGTCCCGTACGGCGCGTCGCTGAGGAACTTCGCCCGGACGGCGGCCGAGTGGAGCGCGTTCCCCTTCGTGAGGTTGGACGTCGTGAACGCGAGGTCGGCGGCCTCGTCGGTCTCGTTCGAGATCGTCGTCGGATCGCTGATCCGGGCCATCGGCAGCGCCTCGTCGGTGCCGAGGATCGCGACGTAGCGGAGCTGCGGGGCCCCGGCGCGGTACTGCGCGACGACGTCGTTGATCGCGCGGACGACCGCGTTCGCCGCCTCCGTGTTGCACGGGGACGCGTCCCACGCGGTGTACGCGGCGCGCACGGCCGCGTTCCCGTCGACCTCGAGCAGCGCGCCCGCGATCTCGGGGCGGCCCAGCATGGCCAGCGCCTGCGTGCGCATCGCGTCGGTGGCGGCCTGCCCGTAGAGGCGGTTGAGCCGCTCGCGGTTCAGGAGGAAGATCGTCTTCGTGCCGGCCGGCAGCGCGGCGGGGAGGACGCCCTGTGTGCCGGCGCCGTTCGGGAACGTGCGGGCGGGGCACGGCGGCAGCGCGGCCGGCGGCGTCGTCTTGACGCGGAGGACGGCCGGCAGATCGCTGTGCGAGCCGTTGTAGCCGCGGACCGTGACGGTGTAGAAGCCCGTCTCGCCCGTGGCGACGACCTCGGCGATCTCGTCGGTGCTGCCGCGGTTCGCCGACACGCTCGCGATCGGCACGGAGCCGATCGGCACCGAGCCGATCGGGATGTCCTGGAGCGTCTCCGGCGGGAGCGCCGTGTCCTCGTTGGCGAAGTCGCTGCCGTGGTCCTCGATCGGCACCGACGCGATCGGGACGGAGGCGATCGGGCTCGACTGCAGCGTCGTCGTCGCCGGCTGCTGGACGACGAGGTCGAAGTCGGCGCCGGCCTCGATGTGGCTGAGGTAGAAGGTCGTCCGCGTCCCGGGCGTCGGCGGGATCGCGACCCGGAACACCTCCTGGTCACCGCTCGAGGCGACGTGGACGATTCCGAGCCGGTCGGGCGTGATGGTGGGCGCGGTCGCCGGGTCGTCGTTCGACTCCCAGTTCTGGCGGGTGGTGACGGGCGCCTGGTCGGTCGCGCTGCGCGTCACGCCGCCCTCGACGACCGACGCCGTCGAGGTGTTCACGCCGAGCGTGTAGCCGCCCACGGCGCGGAAGTCGATGTTGACGCGGCGGACTCCGCCCGCGGCCACGCCGCCGCACGGCGTGCCCGGGCAGCGACGTCCAGCGGGCGCCCGTCTTCGCGTTCGTCGTGGGGTCGGGCCCGTCCACCGCCGTGCCGGTGCCGTAGCGGACGCGCGTCGTGCCGGTCTTGATGATGTACCCGGTCGGGAGCCGGACGTTGGCTGCGAAGCCGGCGAGCGGGCACGTCAGGTCGAACGAGAGCGTGAAGACCACCTCGTCGCCGGTGCCGGCGTAGAGCTGCAGGCCGTCGAGCGGGAACGACTCCCAGGCGAGAGCCGACCGCGGGAGGATCCCGATGATGATGTCGTTGATCGTGACGTTGCCGAACGCGCCGACGAGCGCCGAGAGCTTCGCGTCGGGGCGGATCGCCGACGGCGTCAGCGCGGCTGCCCCGCCGAGCGTCCCGGTGGTGCACGAGATCCGGGCGCAGTCCACGACCGTGTTCACGTTCGTGATCGCGCTGAGGCGGATGCCGGCCAGGCGTGCCGCCTCGAGGTCGACGCTCGCGATCGGCACCGACCCGATCGGGACGCTGGCGATGGGCACGCTGGCGATCGGCACCGAGCCGATGGGCACGGAGGCGATCGGGACGCCGGCGATGCCGATGCCCGCGACCGTGTTCGTCGCCGTGTTCACGCCCGCGCACGAGCCCCCGGCGTTCTGGATCGCGGCGCACCAGCTCGAGGCGCCGGGCGGCGGGATCTGCGAGAGCGTCAGCGTCGCCGAGCAGGATCGCGGGGAACGTGAGGCTGCCGAGGATCGAGCCGGCAAGGCCGCTCTGGGCGAGGGTCAGGGCCTCGAACTTCCCCTTCCACGTGGGGTTCGCGTAGACGTCGGCGAGCGTCAGGGTCTGGATCGGGACGTTCGTCCCGAGCAGCTCCGCCCAGTCGATCGGCAGACGCCGACAGCTGGATCCCGTCCAGGCCGACCGAGCCGATCGGCACGCCCTCGAGCCCGACGGAGCCGATCGGGACGCTCGCGATCGGGACCGAGGCGATCGGAACCGAGGCGATCGGGACGGAGCCGATCGGGACGGAGCCGATGGGCACGCTGCCGATCGGGACGCTGCCGATCGGGACGGAGCCGATCGGGATCGAGCCGACGGGCCCGGTGCCGGGAGAGCCGGAGAAGGCCGGCAGCTGCGAGCCGGGCACCGCGGACAGCGGCACGAGCTGTGCGGCCACGGGCAGGACGCGCCGGTCGCTCGTGAGCTCGATCGTCGGGTCGGCCTCGCCCTCCGCCCTCGTCCTCCTCGGTTGCCGTGAAGCAGAGGTCGTCGATCTCCTCCGAGCGCGCCGCCGTCGCCGTAGTCGAGCCGGACGCGCCGGATCGTCGCGGCCGCCGCGCGGGCGCCGAAGAACACCGTGCGCGAGTCCAGGCTCGTCGACGTCGTGAGGACACCGATCTCCGCACCGGCGGCGTCGAAGGCACGGAGCGTCGCCGTCAGCGGCGGCTCGGCGAGCCCGACGAGGTAGAAGCCCACGGCGCGCTGTCCGATATCGAAGCTGATGTCCAGCGGGATGCCCTGGCTGCCGGCCTCCGGAGCGTCGGTCTGGTTGAAGAGGGAGTTCGGCGGCGACGGCGTCGGCCGCAGCTCGTCGCTGCGGATCACCGGCGTCTGTGCCGCGGTGTCGGCGAAGTGGACGCCGAGGGACGCGTAGCGCTCGGCGAGGGGCGTGCCAGCTGGCGCGCCGTCGCCCTCGAAGTGGATCACGGCGCCGCCGTCGACGTCGGCGGGCACTCCGACGCCGACGCCATCGGCTCGAGTGCGGCGCCGCCGCTCACGGTCTGGCACGCGGAGAACTCCGAGGTGCTCCCGTCTGCGGCCGTCGCGGTCGCGGTGATCGCCTCGCCGCCGGCGACGGGGGCGGTGAGGGTCGTGCCGCTGTCGATCAGCCCGATGCCGTGGCCGTCCGTCGTCGTGCTCACGAAGCCGAGCCAGCGCGCGCCCTCGCCGCTCCCGCTGGCGTCGCAGGTGGCGCTCGCGTAGAGGTCGATCCGGTAGGTGGCCGTGAACGCGCTGACGAGCGTCCCCGCGACTCGCACCGACGCGCCGGACGGGATCGCGCTCGTGAGGTCGGGCCTGTTCTGCAGCCCGTTCGGCCCCGTGTCGCCGTCGCCCGCGGCGTCGTTCGGGGTGACACCGTCCGTCCCGAGCTCGATCCCGAGGCCGGCGTTGTCGCGGATCTGGTTCGGGCCGATGGTGTTGCCGCTCGCGGGATCGGTCACCTGGACGCCGTGCGAGCCGTTGAACGCGATCCGGTTCTGGGCGGTGCCCGCGCCGCCGATCGTGTTCCCCGTGCCCGACATCTCGATCCCGCGGGTCGTGTTCGGGATCGCCGAGACGCCGTCGACGTCGGTGCCGATGAGGTTGCCCGTGATCGTGTTCCGGTCGCTCGTCCCGCTCCCGCCGGTCGTGAACACGGAGATTCCGCGGCCGTTGCCCGAGATGACGTTGCCGCGGATCGTGTTGTCGTCCGCGTTCGCGAGCTGGATCCCTTCGAGGCCGTTGCCGAAGTCGACCTCGCCGGTCGGATCGACGCCGAGGAAGTTGCCGTCGACCGTATTGCCGTTCGAATTCAGCAAGATCCCGGCGCCCTGCCAGCGGCTGAGCACGAAGCCCGCGGATCGTGGTCTGGCCGCCGGAGACGAAGAAGCCCGTCGCACTCGCCCCGGCGTTGACACCGTCGACGAACACGATCGGCCGGCCGGAGAAGCCAGGCTGCGTCGTCGCGTCGAGCACGGTCGGGCCGCTGATGATCGGCAGCGGCAGCGCGGGCTGGATCGTGATCGGCCCGGTGCCGACGGCGAACCGGATCGTGTTTGGCCCTGCTGCTGCATTCGCCGCGTTGATCGCCTCGTTCAACGAGCAGTGCGTCGCGTCGCAGGAGGCCGCGTCGATGACGTTGTTCGCGGAGTTGACCGTGAACGTGCCCGACGGGGCGCCGCCGCCGGCGGTGACGCACGCGGAGAACTCGCGACGTGCTGCCGTTCGGCGCGGTCGCCGTCGCGGTGACCGCCTCGCCGGCGGTGACCGCTCCGCTGGCCGTCGTGTTGATCGCGGCGAACCCGTCGACGTTCGTCGCGACGCTGCTCGAGCCGAGCCAGCGCGCGCCCTCGCCGTTGCCCGACGCGTCGCAGGTCGCGCTCGCGTAGAAGTCGATGCGGTAGTCCCCGGTCGGGCCGGTGAGGATCTCGCCGACGATTGCCGTCCCGCCTGCGCCGGGGGTCGCGGAGGTGAGCACGGGGAAGTTCTGGAGGTCGTTGGGACCCGTGTCGGGGTCGCCGGTCCCGTCGTTCGCCGTGACGCCGAGCGGGAACAGGTCGATGCCGAGGCCCGTGTTCCCGTCGATCTGGTTCTCCTGCAGCTGGTTGCCGGAGCCGGTCTCGACGACGATGCCGCCGCCGGCGTTGGCGGAGATCACGTTGCCGGGCGTGATGATGTTCCCGCCGGCGAGGAGGTAGACGCCCGCGCCGCCGTTGCCCTCCGCGGCGCCCTCGGTGTCGCGGCCGATCGTGTTGCTGTCGACCTCGGTCTCGGTCGCGGCGAACAGCAGAACGCCGTGCAGCGTGTTCCCCGCGATGACGTTGGACTCGACAGCGCCGTTGGGCGTGTCGTTGAACACGACCCCGGCGGCGGCGTTCCCGACCGGTGACGTGCCGTTCGCGGCGAGGCCGATCCAGTTGCCGGTGACCGAGTTGCCGGTCGCGCCTTCGCTGAAGACGCCCACGCCCGAGAATCCGCCGCCGGTGCCGTTCCCGGAGATGACGTTGCGCTGGGTCGGGCCGCCGCCGATGAGCGTGTCGTCCGCGCTCTCCCACACGAGCACGCCGTAGCCCCTGTTGGGTGCGGCGATCGTCCCGCTCGCGTCGAGGCCGAGCCAGTTCCGCTCGACGTGCGTTCGGACCGCAGCCCGAGCCGATCCGGATCGCGTCGAACCCGAAGCGGTTGATGGTGAGGCCGCGGATCGTGACGTCTGAGGTGGGGACGTCCGGGTCGCCGACGAGCAGGCCGACGGCGTCGACGGGGATCAGATTGCCGCTGAGCTCGATCACGGGCGTGGTGGTGAACCCGGGCTGCGTCGTGCCGTCGATCGTGGTGCCGGCGCCGGTGATGTTCGGCAGCTGGCTCGTCGGGCGGATCGTCTGCAGGCCGGTGCCGATCGAGAACCTGATCAGGTCGTTCTCGGGTGACGTGTTCGCGGCGAGGATCGCCTCGCGCAGCGAGCAGTGCTCGATGTCGCAGGCGCCGATCACCGAGTCGTTCGTCGTGTTGACGTTGAACGTCGCCGCCCCCGCGGCGGGCGCGAGCGCGAGCGCGGCCCCCACCAAGACGGTGGCAGACGCCAGCTTCATCCGCATCCCCTGCAAGCAGCCCACTCCTCCCACTCGTCCACGCCGCCCGTGGACATCTGGAGTAACGAGGTTTTTGGCTTCTTTGTCAATGCCGTCAGAATCGAGAGGTGGTCGCGACGGAGGGGGGGTTGACGGAATCATCAGGCGCTGCAGCGCAGCTGAGCGCGTATGTGCCGCGGCTGACGCTGGAATGGATGCGGGACGCGCCGCTCGAGCGTCGCCGGCGGATCGAGGGCACGCTTGTCTTCGTCGACGTCTCCGGGTTCACACGGATGTCGGAGCGGCTCGCGACGCTCGGGCGGGCGGGTGCGGAGGAGGTGAACGGCGTGATGAACGCGACGTTCGCCGGGCTCCTCGACGTCGCGTACCGCTACGGCGGCGGGCTGCTGAAGTTCGGCGGCGACGCGCTCCTCCTCTTCTACGACGGCGAGGACCACGCTCCGCGCGCCGCGACGGCCGCGTTCCGGATGCGCGCGCTCCTGAAGCAGATCGGCCGTCCCGCGACCATCGGCGGACGGGTCGTGCTGCGCATGCACGTCGGCATCCACAGCGGGCCCTTCGAGTTCTTCCTCGTCGGCTCCTCGCACCGCGAGCTCGTCGTCGCGGGCCCGGACGCGACGCGCACCGTCGAGATGGAGGGCCTGGCCGCCGCGGACGAGATCCTCCTGAGCGACGAGGCGGCGGCGCTCGTCTCGCCCCGTCTCCTCGGCGACGCCCGGCCCGACGGCGGTCGCCTGCTCCGCGGCGACCCCAAGGCATCGCCGCTCGAGGCGCCGCTGCCCGAGGTGAGCCCGCGCGACCTCGCGCTGCTCGTGCCCCCGATGGTGCGGGACGTGGTGACGTCGGGCACCGTCGAGGCCGAGCACCGCAACGCCTGCGTCGCGTTCGTCCACTTCGGCGGCACCGACGCAGCGCTCGTCGGAGGACACGGCGGCCGCCGTCCGCGGCCGTCGAGCAGGTCATCCGAGCCGTCCAGGACGCGGCCGACCGCTACGGGTGTGCTTCCTCGAGACCGACATCGATGCCGACGGCGGCAGGATCGTCCTCGTCGCCGGCGCTCCCGAGGCGTCCGAGAACGACGAGGAGCGGATGCTTCGCACGCTTCGCGCCGCTTCGACGACTCCCTGCCGCTGCCGCTCCGCGCGGGCGTCAACCGCGGGCGCGTGTTCGCCGGCGAGGTCGGGGCCCCGTTCCGGCGGACGTACACGATCCTCGGCGACACCGCGGCGCTCGCGGCGCGGCTCATGGCGCGTGCCCTTCCCTCTCAGGTCCTCGCGACCTCGGCCGTCCTCGAGCGCTCGCGCACGGCCTTCGCCGTGAAGAAGCAGCCCGGCGTTCGTGCCGAAGGGCAAGTCCGATGAGATCGTGCCGCTCGCCGTGGGCGACGTCGCGGGGACGCAGATCGACCAGCGCCCCGCGTGCGCCGCTCGTCGGACGAACGCGTGAGCTGGCATTGCTCGCGGCCGCGCTCGGGCCGGTCCGCATGGGCTTCGGGACGCTCGTCGAGCTCGTGGGCGACGCGGGGATCGGGAAGTCGCGGCTGCTCGAGGAGCTGCGCGCGCACGCGGAGGGGATGACGGTCCTGCGCGGGGCATGCGAGCAATACGAGTCCGGAACGCCCTACTTCGCTTTCCGCGAGCTCCTGCGCGAGGTCGATCGGTGTCCCGCTCGACGGCTCGCCGTGCCCACGTCGACGCGCGTGCTCCGCCGCCGCCTCGCCGACGTCGCGCCCGAGCTCGCTGCCGTGGATCCCCCTGCTCGCGATCCCGCTCGACGTCGCCGTCTCGTCGACCCGTGAGGTGGACGAGCTCCAGCCTGCGTTCCGTCGCGCCCGACTCCACGGTGCCGTCGAGACCCTCCTCGAGCGCCTGCTGCCGGGACCTGCCGCGCTCCTCTTCGAGGACGCCCACTGGATGGACGAGGCCTCGTCCGAGCTCCTCCGCCACCTCGGCGGGCACCTGTCGGCGCACCCCTGGCTCGTCTGCGCGACTCGGCGGCCCGTCGCGGGAGGGTTCTCCGCCGCCGACGGAACGCCGCCCGTGCCCGCGTTGACCATGCGGCTCGAGCCCCTCGCGCCCGACGACGCCAAGGCGCTCGTTCGCGCGACCGGAGCGGAGGTCGCCGACGAGGAGGCCGACGCGATCGCCGCCCGTGCCGGCGGCAACCCGCTGTTCCTCCAGGAGCTCGTCGCCGCGCGCACCGCAGGTCACGGCGCGGGGGACGAGCTCCCGGAGACGGTCGAAGCGGTGCTGACAAGTCGCATCGACCGGTTGAACAGCGCCGACCGGGCGCTTCTCCGCTGGGCCTCGGTTCTGGGCCAGGCGTTTCCCGGCGACCTCGTCGCCGCCCTCGTCGACGAGGCGGGTGCGGTGAGCGACCCCACCGCGTGGAGCAGGCTCGCCGAGTTCGTCGAGCGCGATCCGGAGGTCCCGGGAGGCTTCCACTTCCGGCACGCGCTCGTCCGCGACGCGGCGTACTCGGGCCTCTCCTTCCGCCGGCGGACCACCCTCCACGCGCGCGCGGCCATCGAGTTCGAACGCCAGGGCGGCGAGCAGCTCGAGGTCATGTCGCTGCACTACTTCTTCGGCGAGCGCTGGGCCGACGCCTGGCGGACTTCGATCGCCGCCGGCGAGCGTGCGCAGGCGAAGTTCGCGAACATCGAGGCGGCGGAGTTCTTCGCCCGTGCGCTGGACGCGGCGCGGCAGCTCCGTGACGTCCCCGCGGATGAGCGCGCCCGGGTGTGGGAGGCGCGCGGCGACGTCTGCGAGCTCGCGGGCCTCTACGGCGAGGCGATCGACGCCTACAAGAACGCGCGTCGAGCCGCGACCTCGCCACGCCTGCTGCTCAAAGAGGGGACGATCCGCGAGCGGGCCGGCGACTACAAGGGCGCGCTGCGGTGGTACCTGCGTGGTCTTGCGGCCGCGGACGCTACGGACGACCGGGAGCTCGTCGTCGACATGCGCGTCGGCATAGCGGCGACGCGCTACCGCCAGGGGAAATTCCGCGGACGCGATCCGGTGGGCCATGGATGGCGTCGAGCTCGCACACGAGATCGGTCACCTGCCCGGGCTGGCGCACGGCTACTTCCTCCTCCACATCGCGCACACCGCGACCGGGCATCCGGATCGCGCTGCGTTCCGCGGGCTCGCCCTGCCGATCTACGAGGAGCTCGGCGACCTGCTCGGGCAGGCGCACGTCCTCAACAACCTCGGCATCGAGGCGTACTACGAGGGCCGGTGGGACGAGGCGCTCGACCTCTACGGTCGCAGCAAGGAGGCCCGGACGCGCATCGGGGACGTCGTCAACGCTGCGCTCGTCGCGAACAACATCGGGGAGATCCACAGCGACCAGGGCAGGCTGGCCGAGGCACGCGCGCTGTTCGAGGAAGCGCGGGAGGTCGCGGCCCGCGCCGGCGGACAGCTCACCGTCGCCGTCTCGACGCTGAACCTCGGCCGCGTCGCTGCGCGCGAAGGGCGCTTCGACGAGTCGCGGGCGCTCGTCGCCGAGGCCCTCGTGGCGCTGCAGGCACTCGACTCCCGCAACTTCGTGCTCGAGGCGCAGGCGCGGCTCGCCGAGGTCACCGCGGCCGCGGGCGAGGCGCAGGAGGGCTTGCGGCTGGCGAACGAGGCGCTCGCTCAAGCCTCCGACGTCGACGCTCCCGTACTCGTCGGCGCGATCCTCCACCGGGCTCGCGGGCTGGCGCTCAAGGCCGCCGGCGACGACGCCGAGGCGCTCGTGTCGTTCGAGGCGAGTCTCGCCGCCGCGCGCGACGTGGGCGCGGACTACGAGGCCGCGCTCGCGCTCACGGCGCTCGGACGCGACGCCGAGGCAGCGCCGATCCTCGCCCGCCTCGGCGTCGATCGGCTCGGTCCGGTTTGATGCCGGGACATGGCCGCGACTTCGCTCACGGACGGCCAGCTCGTCGCACGGTGCCGCCGCGGCGACCAGGACGCCTGGCGCCTGCTCGTCGAGCGCTTCTCGCGCTACGTCCACGCGATCTCGATCCAGGGCTTCCGGCTGTCCGAGCACGACGCGGAGGACGTGTTCCAGGAGGTGTTCGCACGCGCGTACCAGCGGCTCGGCCAGCTGCGTGACGACGACGCCGTCCGACCGTGGCTCGCGCAGCTGACGCGCCGCGCGTGCCTCGACCGGCTGCGCGTCGGCGCGCGGGTCGATCCGGTCGCCGAGATCGACGCGGGGGAGGTCGACGAGACCCTCGAGATGCTCGAGGACGCCTGGTTCGTGCGGGAGCTGCTCGAGCATCTGACGGAGAACTGCCGCGAGATCCTCGACCGCTTCTTCGCCCAGGACCAGGCCTACGCCACCATCGGGGAGGAGCTCGGCCTGCCGCCGGGCACGATCGCGAGCCGCATCTCGCGCTGCCTCGCGAAACTTCGTTCGCTGGCCGAGGGAAGATCCGAGGCCGCCGACGCGTCAGGTGGACAGAGCGCATGAGCGGATACGACGAAGAGCGGTTGGGACGGCTGTTGGCGGCATTGCCGCCGGCGCCCGAGGCGTGGGTTCGGGCCGCGCAGGACCTGCCGTTCCTTCGTGCCCAGGTCGACGAGATCATCGCCCGCGCCGAGGCCGATGCAGCGTTCCGGGAGCGGCTCGTCGCCGACCTGAACGCCGCACTCGAGACCGAGGGCTACGAGCCGGAGCGGCGTCTCGTCGACGAGGTTCGCTCGCGCCTGGAGCACGAGTGAGTCGACCACCACTCTGCGAGACCCGGCTCGACGAGCTCCTCGACGCGATCGCCGACGACTCGCCCGCGCCGGCGAGCGGATTCGTCTCGGGCGTCGTCGTCGCGATGGCTGCCGCGCTGACCGGCGATGGCGGCGCGCCGGTCGCGCGACGGCTGGCCGGAGGCGGACGGGCGCGATCGCGCAGGCCGAGCACCTCCGCCGCCGAGCCGCGCCGCTCGCGCAGGAGAACGCCGACGCCTTCGGCGCGGCCTTCGCCCTCCTCGACGCCCCCGCGCAGGGTCGCGACGCCGACCTCGGGCGGGCGCTGTCCCGCGCCGCCGAGGTGCCGCTGCTGATCGCGCAGATCGCGGCCGACGTGGCCGCGCTCGCGAAGGAGGTCGCGGAGTGCGGCGACCCGACCGTGCGCGGCGACGCGACGGGCGCGGCGCTGCTCGCGCAGGCCGCCGCCCGCTCGGCCGCGCACCTCGTCGAGATCAACCTCGGCACGGGAGCGGGCGACCTCCGCGTGCTCTCGGCGCAGTCCCTCGCCTCGGCCGCGTCCGCCTGGGCGGACGCCGCGGTCGCGGCGGGGCGCTAGAGGCGGTCGAGCAGCGCCTCCCAGTCCTCGTGCGTGCCGCCGCCGTCGAAGGTGGCGACGAGCCGACCCTGCTCGTCGATCAGCGCGACGTACGGCTGGTACTCGCCTCCGAGCGCGCGGGCCCGCTCACGCCGTGTGTCGAGGATCTGCGGCCACGTCCACCCGTGACGCCGGAGGAACGCCCGCGCGTCCTCGGGCGTGTCGGCGACGTTCAGCCCGACGAAGGCGACCTCCGGATGGGCCTCGACGAACTCTGCGTAGGCACCCGCCTCGCCCTGGCAGGTCAGTCACCACGAGGCCCACGCGTTGACCATCACCGGCTGTCCGCGGAACTGTTCGAGCGAGAGGTCCCGGCCCTCGAGGGTGGTGCCGGTGATCGCCGGGGCGGGCTGGCGCGGCGCCGTGCTGGACGCGCCGTCGCCTCCGCCGCCGCAGCCAGCGAGCGTGAGCATCGCCGCAGCGACCAGAGCGATCCGCATCCCCCTCATCGTACGCCGTCCGAACACGCGGACGCCCCGCCGGTGGCGGGGCGTCCGGGGGAGAGGAGGTCAGGCGGCGCGCTCGAGCCGCTCTTCGGCGCGCGCCCGCGCGACGATGCGCGTGCGGTCGCCGAACCGCAGTGCGGCCCGGGTGGCCCGGTATTCGTCCCAGAGCCCTACGAGGACTCCGTCGAGACGCTTGATTTCGGCCGCAGTCTCCGAGTTGTGGCCCGCGGACAGGCGGTGCCAGAGCTCGGCGCGTTCCTCGCTCAGCTGCTCGATCTCTGCGTGGATCGTGTCGAGTGTGCGCATGTACCGATGAGAACGCGGATTCATGAGGGATATTCCGGTCCCTCGTTAACGCTCGGTTCACGCGTACCCGAGCTCGTCGAGGCGGTCCTCGTCGATGCCGAAGAAGTGGGCGAGCTCGTGCAGAACGGTGATCCGGATCTCCTCCTCGAGCTCCTCCGGATCGGGGAACTCCTCCTCGAGCGGCAGCCGGTAGATCGTGATCCGGTCGGGCAGCGTGCCGGCGTCCCAGGAGGAGCGCTCGGTGAGCGGGATGCCCTCGTAGAGGCCGAAGAGGTCGGGATCCTCGGGATGCTCGTCCTCGACGACGACCGCGACGTTCTCGAGCGCCTGCGCGAGGTGGGGCGGGAGCTCGTCGAGCGCAGCGCGGACGTGCTTCTCGAAGCTCACTACCGTGGGCTCAGCCGGCGGCTGGCCTGGAAGAAGCGGAGCATGTGGCCGATGCTAGCCCCGGCCAGACCGGCCACGCCCGGTGTCAGGCACTGAACGATCACGCCCCGATCCAAGCTCAACCAGGTCTCGCAGCGATCGGACGGGCGGGATCGCTGCGTGCCCGTCCTGGGGCACAGCGCATCCCGACCGTCACGACACGGCGGTGCCTTGAGAGCACGTGTCCTGGCCGGAGCGCCCGCACCGCCAGGTGCGCGCGCGCAGGTCACACGACCACGCCCACCACGTCCTACCGTGAGCAGACGCCGCCTCGGCCGAAGGGCGGTTCATCCGCCCGGGAGGCCACACCCCACGTCCGAATCAGCCACTCAGGCAGAAGGAGGGGGCTCGTGGGGGAACCCTGGGTTCCCCCCGCTCTATCCGTTGGAAAGGAGCCAGAGGCCGCCGACGGTGTACGCGATCATCAGCACGAGCATCGCGTACTGGGTCCGCAGCGCGATGCGGGGGTCGCGGTAGAGGGCGACCGCGCGGTCGTGCGCGAGGACGAGGCCGAGCACGTGGCCGGCCACGAGTGCGACGACCTGGACGTACCAGACCTGATTCGGTGAGAGGGCCTGCAGGTTCGGCTCGAACGCGGCCGTGCCGAACAGGTCCCAGCCGAAGCCGAACGGGTCGGAGGCCATGAACCAGACCGACTGGCCCTGGAGCACGAGCAGCGAGAAGTAGTGCGCCACCGCATAGGCGAGCGCGATCGGCACGAGACTGAGCGCGAACTCGTAGCGGAGGCCGGTCTTCCGGTGCGCGGCCGCGCGCGCGCCGGCCACGGCGAGCAGGTAGATGGCGGCCACGACCGCGATCACGGCGATCAGCCCGGCGAGGTTGACGGCGGTGGTGATGAGGTCGGACAGGAGGATCGACTGGGTCGTGACGCGGTTCTCGACGTCGAAGACGCGGTCGACCCACCACGTCGTCCGGCTGAAGCCGTCGAACGCGACCGAGCCCAGCATCACGCTGAGGAACGCGACCGTCCCCGGGATGGTGTCCGCCCCGGCGAGACCCGTCAGCGGGGGCCGCATGATCACGGTGCGGCGCCCGTCGCGCTCCGTCGACCGCGAACGGCGCGATCCGCCCGAGCAGCCCGAAGTAGACGTTGAACGCCTCCCCGCGTCGGTGCCAGTCCTCGCGCCCGAACGTGGCCATCCCGACCCACGTCACCCAGCTGTAGACCGCGACGGCGAGCGCCACCGCGCGCGGGCTCGCCGAGTTCGGGTAGCAGAGCTCGAGCGTGGCGAAGGCGAAGAGCCCGAGCACGGCCGGCCAGCGTCCGAGCCGCTCCGGGTAGGACGACGCCGCCGGGAACGAGATCCCGAGCCGGTCGCCGAGCCACGCGGCGCCGTCCGCCGCGGCCTTCCACGGGCTCAGAACGTTCCAGACGTTGCCGAAGATCACGACGATCGGGACGAGGCCGAGCCAGAAGACGACGTAGACGAACGTCGGCGCGATGTTCGTCGCCGACGAGTACTCGCCGAAGGCCCCCGCCAGCAGCACGAGCACGAGCAGCCCGACCGAGATCGCGCCGAGGATCACGCGCGGCACGGGGGAGAGCACCACGCGCTGCACCCACGGGCCGAGCGGACGCCCGACGGAGAGCCGCTCGAGCACCGGGCGCTTCCAGAGCGCCCCGAGCGCGATGAACGAGACGATCAGCGCCGCGCCGGCGCCGTAGTAGAAGAGCCACAGCGGCACCGGCAGGTCGCGGACTGCGCCGATGCCGTGCGCGAGGGGGAGATTCGGGATCACGGTTGGACGTCGAGCTGCGCGATCTGGCCGCCGCTCTCGTGCGACTCGAGCTCGAAGCGCCCGGGGATCGTCGCGGCGAAGGCGAAGATGGCCGGCGTGCCGGGGCCGACCGGCTTCTCGATGTCGTAGCCGTGCAGATGGATCTCGTCGTCCACGTCGGAGCGGACGACGATCCGGACGTCGTCGCCCTGCGCGACCTGCCAGCGCTGGATCCCGCCGACGACCGTGCCGCCCTCGATCCTGGCGGTGAAGCTCTGCACGTCGGGCTCGGCGGGCGCGGTCTCGGCCGGCTGCTCCTCGGTCACGGTCACTCCCGGTGCCGTCTCCGTCTCGGTCACCGTCTCGGTCGCGGTCGTCGTCTCGGACTGCTCGGTCGTGGCCGCGGCGGTCGTGGCGGCGGCCGTCGTCGTCGCGGCCTCGTCGTCGTCCGACGGGCGCAGCAGGAAGAACAGGACGATCACCGCGGCCACGGCGCCGACGATCAACCACAGTCGTCTGTCACGCATGCTCATGAAGTGCCTCCTCTCGGCGGGCACGGGGCCCGCGCTCGAACCGGTCTCAGGACGCGGTCGAGAGGGGCGGCCCGCGGCTCTGGCGGGCGAGCAGGAGCGCAGGCCGGGGCGCCGTCGACGACGGCCACGCGTGCACCGGCCGGGCGGGCGCAGGCGAGGAGGCGGCGCGGGCGCGAGCGCGGCCGCGGCGCGGAGCAGGAGCCGCGCCGCGAGGTAGGCGAGCGCCGCGAACGGGAGCTGCAGCGCGAGGCCGAGCAGCACGACGGGCTCGAGCGGCAGCGCGAACCCGCGCTCGGCCGTCTCCTGCAGGAGGAACGCGAACGGCGGCGCGAGCGCGAAGGCGAGCGCGTGCGGCCGTGCCGGCGCGCCGGCCCTCGCCGCGAGCGCCGCCGCGACGAGCCCGAGCGCGAGCAGCGCGCACACCGAGGCCTCGGCGAGCGGCAGGTAGCCGTGCGCGGCATCGGCGTCGTCGCCGGCGAGCCCGTACGCCGCGGCGTGGGCGGCGAGTACGCCCCCCGCCGCCGCCGGGAGCGCGACGAGCCAGGCCGCGAGCGTCCGCTGCACGGGCGTATCGTGCCACGGCGTCCACTAGAGTCCACGCGATGAGCCGGTTCGGGGACGCCGTCAACGAGCAGGTCGGGCACGAGTTCGCGGCCTCGCAGCAGTACATCGCGATCGCCGTCCACTACGACACCCAGACCCTGCCGAACCTCGCCGCGCACTTCTACCGCCAGGCGCTCGAGGAGCGGAACCACGCGATGATGCTCGTCCAGTACCTCCTCGACGCGGACGAGGACGTGGTGATCCCGGGCGTCGAGGCGCCCCGCACCGAGTTCGACGACATCGTCGCGCCCGTCGAGCTCGCGCTGGCGCAGGAGCGTGAGGTGACCGAGCAGATCAAGGGCCTCGTCCGCATCGCGCGCGACGACGGCGAGCTCGTCGGCGAGCAGTTCCTCCACTGGTTCCTGGAGGAGCAGCGCGAGGAGGTGTCGTCGATGAGCGCCCTGCTCGCGACGGTGCAGCGCGCGGGGGAGACGAACGTGCTCCTCGTCGAGGAGGCGCTCGCGCGCGGGACGGCGACGAACGCAGGCCGGGCCGGAGGCGAGCGCCCCGCCGGCCGCCGGCGGCGCGCTCTAGCCTCGCCCGGCGCGCACGAGGGCCTCGAGCAGCGCTTCGGTCGCGGGCGGCCGCGGACGCTCGTCGAGCGCGACCGCCTCGACCACGCGGACCGGCCCGCCGCCGCGTACCGGCCGCGCGACCACGTCGGGGCGGAGCGTCGGCAGCGCGAGCCCGGGGACGAGCGTCACGCCCACCTCGGCGGCGACGAGGCCGTGCGAGATGGCGGCGTGGTCGGTCTGCGCGACGATGCGCGGCTCGAACCCGGCGTCGCGGCAGGCGCGCAGGATCAGTCCCGACACCGCGTGCTGCGTCCCGTGGATCCAGCGCTCGTCCCGCAGGTCCTCGAGCGCGACGCTGCGACGCGACGCCAGCCGGTGCGAGGCGGGGAGCGCGACGAGCATCGGGTCGTCGAGGAGGTGCGTCCGCACGAGCCCGTCGGCCGGGGCCGGCGTCGCGGCGGTCGCGGAAGACGACGGCGACGTCGAGCTCGCCGGCCTGCGACGAGGCGGAGGCCCTCGGCCGAGGCCACGTCGCGGAACACGACCTCGACGCCCGGGTGGCGCTGCGTGAGCGCCGCCGCCGCGGGCACGACGAGCGACGCGCCGGCGTGCGGGAAGGCGCCGACGCGGACGCTGCCGGCCCGGAGCCCGCGGACGGCCTCGAGGTCGCGGTCCATCGCCGTCAGGTGGCCGGCGATCGCCGCGGCCCGCGCGACCACGAGCTCGCCGGCCTCGGTGAGGCGGATGCCGCGTGAGGTCCGCTCCAGCAGGCGCGTTCCCGCCTCTCGCTCGAGCTTCGCGACGCACGCGAGACGGCCGGCTGAGTGAGGTGGAGCGACCGCGCCGCGGCCGAGAACGAGCCGCGCTCGGCGACCTCGCGGAGCACCTGCATGCGGCGCGGATCGAGCATGACCAAAATGTAGAGGAACGGCTGATTGATCGTCATTGCGGTTATGGCTGGCGGCGGGCATCGTCGCCGCGGTGACCGCACGCAGGCTCTTCGGCGACGACATCGACCCGGTCCTCCGGCCGGTGCTGCTCGCGATCGGGGCGAACTTCCTCGCGCAGGCGGCGTTCTTCGCCTTCTTCGCGCTGTGGGCGATCGACGCGCTCGGCGCGGCGCCGGAGCAGGTCGGCCTCGCGCTCGGCGCCTCGGGCGCCTGCCGCCGTGCTCGGTGCGCTCGTCGGCGGGCGCGCCTCCGACCGCGTTGGGCGGCGCCCCGTGATCGTCGCCGCCGCGCTGCTGCAGCTCGCCGGCGCCTCCGTCCTGCTCGCGCCGTCGCCGCCGGTCGCCGCCGCGTACGCGGCGGCCTGCGTCGTCGCCTTCGCCCAGCCGCTGCGCGGGGCGACGCAGCGCGCGCTCCTCGTCGACCTCTCGCCGCCGGAGCGCGTCGAGCAGGCCTTCGGCGCGTTCCGTGTCGTCCAGAACGTCGGCTTCGCGGTCGGCCCGATCGTTGCCGCCGGCCTCGTGGCCGTCTCGTGGCGCGCCTTCGGCGCCGGCGTCTGGGCGCTGTTCGCCTGCTCGCTGTGGGCGTCGTTGCGGCTACAGCGCGCGCGGCGGCCGGACGGGAACGCGGCGGAGCGCGTCGGGCTCGGTCTCGTCCTGCGCGACCGCCCGTTCCTCGCCGCCGCGACCGCGGCCGTCGGCGCGTACTTCGTCGTCAGCGCGTTCGTGACGCTCCTCCCGGTCGCGCTGACGCAGACGCACGGGCTCTCGCCCGCGCTGCTGGGGCCTGCTGTTCGCGCTGAACCCGGTGCTCGTCGTCTTCCTGCAGCTGCGGATCACGCGCTGGTCGCGCCGGATCCCGCTCGCGCCGAAGCTCGCGCTCGCGATGCTCCTGGCCGGGCTCCCGTTCCTCGCGCTGTCGGTCTCGGCGGCGCTGCCGGTCGTCGCCGCGATCGTCGCCGTCAGCGTCGTCGGCGAGATGCTGTGGGCGCCGGCGTCGGAGGTGATCGTGTCGCGGCTGGCGCCGCCCGGTGCGCTCGGCCTCTACGTCGGCGTCGCGACCGCCGCGGCCTGGGTCGGAAACGCGCTCGCGCCGGCGGTCGGCCTCAG
Source organism: uncultured Thermoleophilia bacterium (assembly GCA_963733995.1). GTDB lineage: Bacteria > Actinomycetota > Thermoleophilia > Gaiellales > Gaiellaceae > DATHTC01. The sequence goes on along the minus strand of CAVTFO010000018.1, from coordinate 292,706 downwards.
CGTCCGCGCCTCCTGGGGCGACACCGTGATGTGGGCGCTCGTCGCGGGCGTCGCCGTCGCCGCGGCCGTCCTGTACTGGCACGCGGCGCGCGCGCACGCCGGCGCCGTCGCCGAGCCCGCCCTCGCAGAGTCCTAGGCCCGGAGCGTCTCGCGGATCCGGTCCGCGACCGCTTCCATCTCGAGCGTCGCGCCGGTCACGTCCTCGAGCAGCTCCTCCGCCGTCGGCTTCTGGCCGAGCGACCACAGCTCGCGGAGCAGCGAGCCGGCCTCGCGCCGGGCGAACCAGGCGTTGCCGAACTCGCTGCGCAGGTGCTCGCGGAGCTGCGACTCGAACGCCCACGAGCGCAGGTACGAGGAGACGTAGAAGCCCGCGTCGATGTCGCCGAGGTAGTCCGTCGGGCGACGGGTTGATCTTGAGCGCGTCGCCGAGGATCTCGACGTAGCGGTCGCGCATCGTCGTCGGGTCGTCGGCCGCGTGGAACTCGAGCTCGTAGAGGATCTTCGCGCAGTAGCGCCGCACGAAGTAGAGGAGCCCGACGGCGCCCTCCTTCGCGAACTCGTCCGGGCGCGGGAAGTCGAGGCGGCGCGTCAGCCAGGCCGGCTCGTCGGTGAGGTGCTGGAGCAGCATCGCCCAGCCCTCGGTGACGGCGTTGTCGCCGAGGCGGCGCTCCTCGACCGACAGGTCGCGCGAGGTGAAGGCGAAGTGCTCGGTGTGGCCGGCCTCGTGGAAGAGCGCGCGCCAGTCGTCGGGCCCGCCCTGCGGCTGGATCACGAGCATCACCTTGTCGGGGATCTCGATCGGGGCGCAGAAGGCCCGCGGCGTCTTCAGCGGGCGCTGCTCGACGTCGAGGTGGACGTTCTCCTGCGCCTCGAGGTCGATGCCGAGGTCGGCGAGCGTCCCCTCGAGCGCGGGGAGCATCCGGTCGGCCGGGAACTGCGGGTCCCAGACCGGCGCGCGGAACAGGCGCGGGACGTCGAAGCGCTGGGCCTCGGCGAGGCCGACGCCGACGCGGTCGCGGAAGAGCCGGTCGCCCCACGTCTCCCAGATCTGCTCGGTCGAGGCGAGGACGCCGCGGCACTGCTCGGCGAGCTCCTCGAGCTTCATCCCGAACCTGTCGCGGTAGAGCTCGAGGTAGCTGCTCGCGCCGAGCTCGTGGACGGCGCGGCGCGTCTCGGTCGAGGCCTCGAGCAGCACCGGGTTGAGGTGCTCCTCGGTCAGCTCGTTCCGGATCCGCTCGAGCTGCTCCCGCTTGTCGCGCTCGGCGGTGTTCGCGATCGTCGGGCGGAGCATCCGGAAGGGGATCTCCTCGCCGTCGACGGTCGCCTTCAGCTCGGCCTCGATGCGCGCCTGCTTCTCCTCGTACTCGCGCGTGACGTTGCCCATGTAGCCCTCGCACGTGAACTTCCACAGCTCGCGCGCGCGGCGGTCGCCGTCCACCGCCACCCCGACCTTCTGCGCCGTCTCGAGCGTCGTCAGCTCCGCGTGGCGCTCGTAGATCGGGACGAGGTCGAAGCCCTCCTTGAGCCCGGCGTAGTGGTCGTAGTACTCCTGGTCGAGCTCCGCGATGAAGCGGTCCGCCGGCGTGGCGGATGCCGTCGAGCTCGCGTTCGGAGGGCGGCGTGGGCTGCGACACGGGCGCGTAGGATACCCCGCCGTGCCGAGGAAGCTGACCGTCACGACCGAGCGCCGCACGCAGCTCGTCGACATCACGGCAGCAGGTGCGCGACGCGGTCGAGGGGAACGGGGCCGAGGGCTCCGCCGTGCTCGTCTACGTGCCGCACACGACCGCGGGCGTGACGATCAACGAGCACGCCGACCCGGCCGTGGCGCGCGACTTCGAGGCGGCGCTCGAGCGCATGGTCCGCGACGAGTGGGGCTGGCAGCACATCGAGGAGGGCGAGGAGAACGCGCCGTCGCACATCCGCGCCGCGCTGATGGGGCCGCAGGTGCTCGTCCCGCTCGACGGCGGCCGGCTCGCGCTCGGCACGTGGCAGGGGATCTTCTTCTGCGAGCTCGACGGGCCGCGGCAGCGGACCGTGCTGGTGTCCGTGCTGCGCTAGCGTGGGGCGATGGCCGCGCCCGTCAAGGTCGACGACGAGCTCGACCTGCGGGTCGAGTCGCTCGCGTACGGCGGCAACGGCGTCGCCCGGCTGAACGGCTTCGTCGTCTTCGTCCGCCGCGGGCTCCCCGGCGACACCGTCCGCGCCCGCGTGACGAAGGTGAAGCGCAACCACGCCGAGGCGCTCGCCACCGAGGTGCGTCGAGCCCGGGCCGCAGCGCGTCGAGGCGCCGTGCGCGCACTACCCCGCCTGCGGCGGCTGCCGCTTCCAGGACCTCGCCTACGAGGCCCAGGTCGAGATCAAGCACGGCCAGGTCGCGGACGCGCTGCGCCGGCTCGGCGACCTCCCGGACTTCCCGCTCGAGCCGATCGTCCCGGCGGAGTCGGCGTTCGCCTACCGCAACAAGATGGAGTACTCGTTCACGCAGCTCGAGGACGGGCCGACGCTCGGCTTCCACCAGGCCGGCCGCTGGGACTCGGTGCTCGAGATCGAGAAGTGCTGGCTGACGACCGACGTCGGCAACGCGATCCGGAACGCCGTCCGCGACTGGGCGCGCGAGGAGGGGCTGCCGGCCTACGACCAGGAGACCGGCAAGGGCTACCTCCGGCACCTCGTCGTGCGCGAGGGCCGGAACACCGGGCCAGGTGCTCGTCCAGCTCGTGACGGCGCGCGCCGAGCGGTTCGAGCGCGGCTACCTCGTCGAGGTGCTGCGCCGCTTCCCGGAAGTGCGCTCGATCCACTGGTCGGTGAACGACCGGCCCGCCGAGGTGACGAACCTCCCGAGCGAGCTCCTCTGGGGCGAGGAGGCGATCGAGGAGGAGCTGTGCGGCCTGCGCTTCCGCCTCTCGCCGAACGCGTTCCTGCAGACGAACACGGCCATGGCCGAGCGGCTGTACGGGCTCGCGGGCGAGTACGCCGCGCTGACGGGCGAGGAGACGGTCTGGGACCTCTACTGCGGGATCGGCACGATCGGGCTCTCGCTCGCGTCGCAGGCGCTCACGGTGTGGGGGATCGAGGTCTCGGAGGAGTCGGTCGCGCGGGCGATCGAGAACGCCGACCTCAACGGGATCACGAACACCGCGTTCTTCGCCGGCAACGTCGGCGAGGTGGTCGAGGAGCTGCTCGAACGCTCCGGGCCGCCGGACGTGGTCGTCGTCGACCCGCCGCGCGCCGGGCTCGCCGGGAGGGCGCTCCGCCGCCTCGGCCGCATCGGGGCGCCGCGGATCGTCTACGTCTCGTGCAACCCGACGACGCTCGCCTCCGACGTGAAGCAGCTCCGAGCCGACTGGGGCTACGAGCTCGCGCGGGCGCGGCCGGTGGACATGTTCCCGCACACGCCGCACGTCGAGACGGTGGCGCTGCTGGAGCGCGATCCGGCGTTCGTGCCGCCCGAGCCCGACGCTCGAAACGGCACAAGTAACAGACTGTCACTTTGTCGGTTCTGCGTCGTGCTCCCGGTCGCGGCGCTCGGCGCGGAGCCGGCGCCAGATCAGGTCGGCGTTCGGCGCGAGGAAGGCGACGCAGAGGAGCGGCAGCGCGGGCAGGCCGCCGATCCCGAACGGGTCGACGTAGATCGCGAGCGCCATCGTCGCGCCGAAGGAGGCGACGAGGCAGACCCAGGTCGGGAGCAGGCGCAGGCCCCAGCGCGCGGCGGCGCCGAGGAAGATCGCGAAGAAGAGCAGGTCGGGGAGGCCGAGCTGGAACGCGCCCTCGCCCGGCACCGGGAAAGGCGAACGACAGCGCCCCGAACACCTCGGGCCGCTCCTCGACGATGTGCCGCGTCGGCCCGCGCCAGACCGAGATCGCGTCCACGACCGGGATCACGCACGCGACGATCACGACCCACGAGAGCTCCTCGAAGAAGTCGAGGAACCAGAACGCGAGGAGCGTCACCGCCGCGAGCTTCGCGAAGTTCGCGAGCACGTCGAGCTCGGCCTCGACGAGGACGTAGGCGAGCAGCGCCGTGGCGAGGCCGATCGGGAGCAGGCCGCGCGCGTGCATGAGCGGCAGCGCCAGCAGCACGAGCAGGAAGACCGCCGGCGTGAGCACGACCGCGGTGAACACGACGTCCGCCCAGGTCGGGATCGTCGGCAGCGAGTCGACGACGCGGTAGTAGACGAGGAGCGCGACCAGGACCGCCGCGCCCGCGACGACCCGGGGCTGGCTCAGTACGGCGGGAGCTCGGCCCACCACGACCCGACGATCTTGAAGGCCTTCCAGAAGCGCGTCTTCGCGGCCTGCTCGTCGAGCGAGGCGTCGACGTCGGGCGTCACCACCGCCTGGATCGTCGGCGTGAACCGCTGCAGCTCGCCCTCCACCTCGCTCAGCTCGTCGGCGAGCGGGAACGCGAGCGAGTTGACGAACGCGCGGGCCTCGGGGCCCATCACGACGAGCAGCTTCGGCTGGACGATGTGGAGCTCGCGCGCGAGCCACGGCCGCGCCTCGTCCTCCTCCTCGACGGCGAACTTGAGGCAGTTCGTCCCGTAGACGGCCATCGGGTCGACGCGCAGCCGCTGCAGCGACTTCAGGATCGCCTGGCCGGTGCGGCCGTAGAAGGCGACGCCCTCCTGGAGCTCGGCGCCGAGCGGGCGGTACTTCAGCAGGAAGACGTCCGCGAGCGGATGCCCGGAGCCGACGACCGGGACGCGCTCGGCGCCTGCGGCTCCGGCGACCTCGTGCCCGAGGTCGTTGATCTCGGTGATCGCCTTTTGCAGGTACTTCTCGTAGATCTCGTCGGTGGCCACTGGCATCAGGGAGGCCTCCCCACGTTCGCCTCTACCGGACCCTTTCCTTGGCCTGGGCGATCCACTTGAGGCCCTGCAGGTAGGCGAGGGACTTCGGGCGCGGCAGCACCTGCGCCGTGCGGAGCGCGAGCAGGAACTCCTCCCGGTCCTCGAACCGGCGCAGGCGGACGACGCCCGTCCCGACGCCCTGGAGCACGTGCGCGTCGGAGCCTGCGCCGACGGTCAGGTTGTACTTCGCCGCGAAGCGGGCGGCCTCGTCGTTGTAGGCGTCGAACAGGAGCCGGGCGTTGTACGCCTCGAACACGTCGATGTCGGCCAGGTGGCGGCGCAGGGTGGCCGCGTCGGGGATCGCGTGGAGCCGGTCGAACGGGTGCGGGACGTAGACGACGCCGTCCTGCTCCTTGATCGCCGCGATCGTGTCGGCGAAGGACATGCCCCGCGGGATCTCGCGCTCGAGGAAGAGGCCGATCACCTCGCCCTGGCCGTCGGTCTTCACCTCCTCGCCGGGGATCACGATCAGGTCGCGGCCGCGGGCGAGCTCGACCGCCTCGAGCGCGCCGCCGAAGACGTTGTGGTCGGTGACGGCGATCGCGCCGAGTCCCTTCGGCCTCGGCGTGGTCGAGCAGCTCCGGGACCTCGATCGAGCAGTCGTGCGACCAGCGGGTGTGCATGTGGAGGTCGGCGAGGATCCAGGGCCGGTCGGCGAGCGGGTCGCCGTCGCGGCGCGCGGCGCGCCGACGCGTGCCGAGGCCGCCGTAGAGCGCGTCGAGGCGCGCGGCCACCTCGCGGAAGGAGCCCGCCTCGGCCTCGGCGCGCGGCCGCCTCTGCGCGTCGCGCCCGGTAGGCGTCGTCCTCGGCGAGTCGGGCCATCGCGGCGGCCGCCAGCTCGGGCTGCGTCTCGACGCCGTCGGGGTCGGCGATCGCCGCGCCCGCGGCGGCGGCCTCGAGGCGCAGGCGCTCGCGGCCGAAGGCGGCCGGGACGAAGATCGCGGCCCGTGCCATCACCGGCGCGCGCGCCTCGCCGCCGCGCAGCGTCCGCACCGAGACGCGCGAGGCGAGCTCCCGCGGCACGTACGGCCGCCCCGCGAGCGGCCGCGTGCGCAGGACGAGCATCCGCCAGTCCGGCAGCTCGCGGAGCGTCCGGATCGCGGCCTTGACGAGCTGGCGCTCGGGCGGCGCCCACTCGACGACGATCAGCCGTTCCTTCTCCTCCGGCCGGAACAGCTCGGGATCGACGCCCACCGGGACGATCTCGTAGTCGCCGGGGAAGCGCACGGCCGCCGCGGCGGCGACCCGGTCGGAGGCCGCGACGAGGGCGTCGACGCGGCCGAGCAGCCGCTCGCGCTGGGCCTTGCCCGGCGGGTAGCCGAGCCGCCGGGCGGAGAGGAAGCTCGCGACCGCGAGCGCCTTCCCGTCGCGCAGCGCGAGGTACGAGAGGCTCGGCATCCCGGGCTCGAAGCCGTGGACGACCTCGAAGTCGCCGCCGGCGAGCGCGAGCTCGAGCGTCGTGCGGGCGCCGAGCGGCATCCCGACCCGGCTGCGGCGAGAGACCGGCACCGCCGGCCCGATCGCGACGACCTCGCGCGCGGTGCCCGCGTCGAGCGCGCGGCGGCTCTCGAGGAGGTCGCGCGCCCGGCTCGAGGGCGCGAGCACCGTGACCTCGTGCCCGAGCGCGCGAAGCTCCGCCGCCACGCCGGCGACGTGCTCGTTGACGTCGTGGGGCTGCGACCAGTCGAACGGCGTGACGAGGCAGATGCGCATGCCGGTGCGGGCCACTCTAGTGCGACTTGATCGCGCGCCGTCCGAGGCGTTAGCGTCCGTGCGTCCAACGAGCCGAAGGGGGACCTTATGTGCGCGCCGGGGACGATCGAGGCCGTTCGCGAACGGTTCGAGGAGGACGACAGCTTCGTCCGCATCGACCGCCGCAAGGCGCTGCTGGCAGGAGCCGGCGCGGCGGTGGCGGCTGCGTTTCCGGGCCGGGCGCTCGCCGGGCCGGCGAAGGCGGCCGCCGGCCGCGCGCAAGACCTCACGCACGTCTTCGCGGAGAGCCTGCCGCTGTTCGCAGACATCTTCCCGCGGCCGACGCGCGACACCTTCGTGACCATCCCGAACGACGGCTTCTACGGGCAGGTGTGGCGGTTCTGGGAGCACACCGGGACGCATCTCGACGTCCCCGCGCACTTCATCGTGAACGGCCGCACCACGCCGGAGCTGACGCTCGACGAGCTCATGTCGCCGCTCGCCGTCGTGGACATCTCCCAGCGCGCCGCGTCGAACCCGGACACGGTCGTGACGGTGAGCGACCTGCGCGCCTACGAGCGAGGCCACGGCCGCATCAAGCGCGGCTCGGTCGTCGCCATGAACTCCGGGTGGGACGCACGCGCCGGGAGCGAGGCCGCCTACCGGAACGCGGACGCCTCCGGGGTGTCGCACTTCCCCGGCTTCAGCGGCGACGCCGTCGAGTGGCTGGTCGAGGAGCGCGAGATCGCGGGCATCGGCGTCGACACGCTCAGCCTCGACCCGGGCAACGCGACCGTGTTCGCCGCCCACCTGACGCTGCTCGGCGCCAATCGGTTCGGGATCGAGAACCTCGCGAACCTCGCGCGGATCCCGGCGAAGGGCGCGACCGCGTTCGTGGGCGTGATCCCGTGGGAGGAGGGCTCGGGCGGGCCGGCCCGCGTGATCGCGACCTGGTGACGCCTCAGCCGAGCGCGGGAGCGGGATCGACCGCGGCCCCGCGGAGGCGGACCTCGAGGTGGAGGTGGGGGCCGGTCGAGTTCCCGGTCGAGCCGACGGCCCCGACCTCCTCGCCCTGGGCGATGCGCTTGCCCGAGCACGACGTCCACGCGGGAGAGGTGCGCGAGCATCGTGCGGACGCCCGAGCCGGTCGCGATCGTGACGACGTAGCCCCAGCCGCCCTCGAGCCAGCCCGCGTACGTGACCGTTCCTGCGGCGGGCGCCGCGACGGGCGTGCCGGCCGGCGCCGGGTAGTCGACACCGGTGTGGAACTTGTTGCCGCGCGGGCCGAAGCCGTCGGTGATCGCGCCGGCGACCGGGTGGACGAGCGCGGCCGGCGCCGTCGGCGCGGGCCGCCGGAGCCCGGTGAGCGTCGCCGGCCCGAGCACGCCGTCGACGGCGAGCCCGGCCCAGGCCTGGAACCTCCGCAGCGCCGTCTCGGTGCGGGGCCCGAACCGGCCGTCGAGCGGGCCGGACGGGAACCCGTGCCACGCGAGCGAGAACTGGAGCTCGGCGACGTCCCACCCGATCGCGCCGTCGGCGAGCTGGCGGCGGCCGAGCATCCCGCGCCCGTAGCGCCCGAGCGCCTTGCGCGTCGCCGGCCCGACGACGCCGTCGACGGTCAGCCCCGCGCGGCGCTGCAGCTTCCGCACCCCGGCGGTCGTCGCAGGGCCGGCGAGGCCGTCGACCGAGCCGTCGTAGACGCCGTGCGCGCGCAGACCGACCTGGAGGGCGGCGATCTTCGCGCTGCCGGCCCCGGCCGCGGGAGCGGCGAGGACGAGCGCGGCGGTGAGTGTCAGGAATGTCCGGCGCATCGGTATCGGGGCGACGCAGGAACCGATATATCGACGCCATCAGGATGGTCCTTGAGCGGCGATCCCGCAAGGTGCAGGGCTTTTCACCGCCGGAGCCTGGCGCGGAAGCTCCGTTGCGGCCCGTCGCGGATCAGGACGACCGCTGTGACCGCGCCGCGGACATTGCGCGGGGAGCCGAACGAGACCACGGCGCGCGCGTGTGGAAGGAGCTCCCGGCGCGGCGCGTGGAGGCGCGCGAGCAGTCGTCCGGCGCGACGCAGCTCGACACGGAGCCGTCCGCGTGCGAGCTCCTCGGTCACGTTGCCGGCGTTCGCGAGCGTCACCTCGAGCCGCCGGCCGCGCACGCGGAGCCGCTCGATCCGGAGCCGCCGGACGATCGCGCCCGGCACGCGGATGACGACGCGGACGCCGACGCGCATGCGGACGCTCACGCCGCCGCGTGCCAGCGGCCGCGTCGTCAGCAGGAGCACGGCGTGGTGGTCGCCGGGCTCCGCCGTCGACGGCGCGGACGACCGCACCGTGAGTGACGACGACCTGCCGGGGAGGAGGGAGAGCTCGCGCGGAGCGACGTGCAGCCAGCGGGCCGCCGTCGCGCGCCGCAGGGTCGGTCGGCCGCGAAGGTCGAGCGCGAGCCCGTCCGGCGCGGCCGTGACCCGGATCGCGCTGCGGCCGCGGTTGGCGACCTCGATCCGGGTCGTCGCCGCGGGCGTCGACGAGCACGCGGGACGGCGTCGCCGAGAGCGAGACGACGGGAGGCGCGCCGCCCGCGCCCGCCGGAGCGGGCGCGAGCAGCGCGAGGGAGACGAGCGCCGCGATCACCGGCCGATGACGGTGAACGTGAGCGTCGCGGTGTAGCGGCCGGAGGCCGCGTTCGGGAACGGGCTGAGGAAGCCCACGTTCGTCGGCCAGTGGTCGCCGCCGGCCGGGCTGGCCGCCGACGTCGACCCGATCGCGATCGCCGCGGCGGGCGCCGCCGGGATGCCCACGAATGCGCCTCCGGCGAACGGCGGCGCGAGCACCCCGCCGGCCGGCGCGGTCGCCTGCAGCGCCAGCGGCAGGTCGGACGGCGCGAAGACGCTGCGCCCCACGGAGAGCGTGTACCCGGCCGGGTTGTTGTTGACGACCGAGACGCGCTCGCCGATCGGCGCGGGCGCCGTGCCGGCGGCCGTCCGGCCGAAGTCGAGCGACGTCCGCTCGAGCGAGATCGAGATCGCCGACTCGATCTCGACCGCGACCGATGCGTCGGCGGACACGCCGCCGCTGCGGCGGGGGCTCGACGATCGTGCACGGGCGCAGCCCGCTGGCGCTGTTCCTCGGGGCGGCCGCGGCCGTGGCGAGGTCGGAGCCGTTCTGGTCGGCGTCGGTGCAGCCGTTGCCGGCCCGGAAGAGCGCGGTGGTGGCGCCCGGAGCGGGGGCCGCGCCGCTGCCCTCGTAGTCGCTCGCCGAGCCGTAGCCGACGAGGTCCTCGACGCGCGGCGACGCCCGAGCAGCTGCCGACGGAGGCGCCGCACGTGAGCGCGACGGCGTCGCGGACGACCGCGACCTTCCCGCCGGTCGCGGCCAGGTTGGTCGTCCCGGTCGCGTCCGCGGCGGGCGGGGCGGAGCCGTTCGCGCCGGACGCGAGGTGCACGAGGTACGACCCGCCGGCGGGGATCGACCCGGACAGGGCGGTGACGGACCAGGACGTTCCGGCAGCCGTCGCGTACTGGAGCGACCAGCCGGACAGGCTGACGGCGGACGCGCCGCGGTTGAAGAGCTCGACGTAGTCGTGGGTGAACGCGGCGCCGGCGTTGCCGCCGGAGGCGTAGAGCTGGCCGATGACGATCGCACCTGTGCCGCTGCCGGCGGCGGACGGGACGATCAGGGCGCTCGCGAGCAGCAGGAGCGCGAGGGGACGGCGGAGGGACATGGGCGGCTCCGATTCGGTCGGGGACGGATCCCACCCGTGGTACCGCGGCCCGCCGCCGCGCGACAGTGTCCGTCACAGGACCGGCGCGGTTCCGGCACGGATCTGTGACAGAGAGCGCGTGAGGGACGGCAGCGCGCCCGCCGCCGCCCCCTCCGCGGATGCCTAGACCGCTGCCGCGGCCTTCGGCGCCCTTGCGGGCGTTCTGCGCGATGAAGCGCTCGGTGGCGTCGTAGGCCTCGTCGTCGACGATCTGCTTCGGCGGCGACTTCATCAGGTAGCTCGACGGGCCCTCGAGCGCGCCCGCGACGCCGTTGTTCAGGGCGAGCTTCGCCATGCGCACGGCGTCGATGACGATGCCGGCCGAGTTCGGCGAGTCCCAGACCTCGAGCTTCATCTCGATGTTCAGCGGCACGTCCCCGAAGGACGAGCCCTCCAGGCGGATGTACGCCCACTTGCGGTCGGTCAGCCACGGCACGTAGTCCGACGGGCCGACGTGGACGTTGCCGGCGCCGATGTCGTAGTCGAGCATGGACGTGACCGCGTTCGTCTTCGAGATCTTCTTCGACTCGAGGCGCTCGCGCTCGAGCATGTTGAGGAAGTCGGAGTTGCCGCCGACGTTCAGCTGCATCGTCCGGTCGAGGTGGACGCCGCGCTCGCGGAAGAGCGAGGTGAGCACGCGGTGCGTGATCGTCGCGCCGACCTGCGACTTGATGTCGTCGCCGATGATCGGCAGGCCGCGCTCCTCGAACCGCCGCTGCCAGTACGCCTCGCGCGCGAGGAAGACCGGCATGCAGTTCACCATCGCGCAGCCGGCCTCGAGGATCTGCTCGGCGTACCACTTCGTCGCCATCTCCGAGCCGACCGGGAGGTAGTTGACGACGACGTCGGTCTTCGTCTCCTTGAGGATCCCGATCACGTCGTCGGTCTCGCCGGGCGCCTTCGTGACGACCTGCGAGAGGTACTTGCCGATCCCGTCGTGGGTCATCCCGCGGGAGACCGTGATCCCGGTCTCCGGGACGTCGGCGAACTTGATCGTGTCGTTCGGGCGGCGCCCAGATCGCCTCGGACAGGTCCTTGCCGACCTTGCCCTCGACGACGTCGAACGCGGCGGTGAACTCGATGTCGCGGACGTGGTAGCCGCCGAGGTTCACGTGCATGAGGCCCGGGACGAACTGGTCGTCCGGCGCGTCCTTGTAGTACTCGACTCCCTGGAGGAGCGAGTTGGCGCAGTTGCCGACGCCGATGAGGGCGACGCGGACCTTGCCGTCGTCCTTGACGCGGCCGTTGCCGTTGGTGGAGGCCATCGTGTCCTTTCCAGTCGTGACGCCGAGCCGCTCCGAGAGCGTCTCGACGATCAGCTCGTTGAGGTTGCGCTTGCGCTCCGAGGCGCGTCGCGCCAGCCGGTCCTTCAGCGCCGGCGGCATCCGGAGGAGGACGTCGCCGCGGTCGCTGCGCGGCGGCGCGCCCTTGCGCCCGGAGGGCTCGAAGGCGACGCCGAACGCGGCCGCGAGCAGGCCCGACGGCCACGTCGTTCAGGGAGGAGTCCGCGGGCCGCCGACCTCGGCGGTCAGGCGCTCCTTGAGGCTCGCCGGCATCCGGACGAGCACGTCGCGTCGTTCACGAGCCATCTGCGCGGAGATTGATAGCACGTAGGTGCTATCTATCGCAACTGTGCTATGGCTGCGCTCGCGCAGCCGCAGCTCGCGCCGCACGTGCAGCACGCGCTGCACGACCGTCACCCAGGCGGTCACCGCGAGCAGGCCGATCGCCCACGGGAGCACGCCCCACGGCGCCAGGATCGAGCCCGGCGGAGATCACGACGACGCGCTCCGCGCGCGAGCCGATCCCGACGTCGCCCCGAAGCCCGAGCGCCTCGGCCTTCGCGCGCGTGTACGGGACGAGGAACGAGCCGGCGATCGCCGACGGCGGTGAGCGCGAGCGCGACCAGGTTCCCGTCGCGCGCGAAGACGAGCGCGACCGCGCGCGAGCATGAAGCCCTCGCCGACGCGGTCGACGAGCGAGTCGAGGAAGGCGCCGAACGCGCGACTGCTTGCCGCCGACGCGCGCGAGCGCGCCGTCGAGGATGTCGAGGATCGAGCCGACGATGAACGCCGCCGCGCCGAGCCAGAAGAAGAGCAGCTCGTTGCGGTTCTCGAACGTCGACGAGCACGGCGCCGACGCGCGCAGAGCGTCACGCCCGAGCGGCCGTGAGCTGGTTCGGCGTGACCCGCGTGCGCGCGAGGCCGCCGATCGAGCGCGCGGCGACCTTCCGCGACGCCCTGCGTGGTAGCTCTCCTGGAAGCTCACGCAGGGCACGCGCCGGTAGCGCGTGACGACGAACGCCGGCCGACGCCGGCGACCACGACGCCGGCGGCGATGTCGAGCCAGAAGTGGTTCGCCGTCGCCATCACCGTGAACGAGACCCACGCGGGCCACGCGAGCCAGAGCACCTTGCCCGGGGCGCCAGCGCACGACCGACGCCATCACGACGCCGACGATGAGCGCGTCGGCGGCGTGGAGCGTCGGCATCGCCGCGTACGGGTTCGCCGCGAGCTGCGATCGCGGCGCTCGAGTGGTTGATCGACGAGAAGAGCGCGAGCGTGTCGACGAAGCCCACGTCCGGGAACATCCGCGGCGGCGCGGTCGGGAGCAGGACGTAGCCGACGAGCCCGATCAGGTTCGCGACGAGCACGGTGTCGCGGAAGCGCAGGAAGTGCTCGTTGCGCCGGAGGTAGACCCAGAGCAGCGCGAGGCCGAGGACGGCGAACTGCGAGAGCCAGTACGTCCACGACGTGAGCTCGATCAGCACCTCCGACGACCCCAGCGCGCCCTGCAGCGACAGCTCCCAGAGCGCGCCCATGCGCCGCTCGAGGTCGATGACCTTGAGGCCGTTGTCGAACGCGGCGGCCGTGTCGCGGTCCGCCGCGCCGCGCGCCAGCTGGTAGAGCGACGTAGAAGCCGAACCAGATGGCGAGCTGGCGGGCGAAGTCGAGGTAGCCGCGCGGGAGCGCGCGGCGGCCGGCGGCGACGAGGCGTCGTCATGACCGCGTGATTCTACGCAGCGCCCCGGCGCGGCCCGGGCGGGACGACGTCGGTGCGGAGCTCGTGGCTGCCGTCGGCGCGGCGCGCCTCCCAGAAGAGCCGCGTGCTCCCGTCCGGGAGCGGGAGGGCCTCGAGATAGCGCCCTTCGAGCACGGGGCCCTCGCTCGTCGCCTCGATCCCGTCCGATCCGTCGCGCGCCGCGAGCCCGGTCCGCTCGAACCAGTTCTCCTCCTTGGTGGCGCGCCCGTCGTAGGCGACGCCGCCGTCGGGGAGGACGGACGTCAGGCGCGCGCCGCGGGCATCCCAGCGGCCGGGGCGCCCCGCGAGGACGGTGCCGTGCCACCGCCACGCGAGCCCGTCGCCGCTCGTCGCGTAGGCGGTGGTCATCCGGTCCTCCTCGTCGGGGACGTCGAGCGGGTGGCAGCAGATCCACGCGTGCCAGCTCCCGTCGCGGCCGCGCTGGACGACCGGGTCCTTGACGCCGGTGTCCGCGTCGCCCGGGAACACGGAGACCAGCTCGGCCCCGGCCAGCTCCTCGAGCGTGTCGGCCTCGACCGCGCCGATCCACCAGTGCTTCGACGCGGGCGTCGCGCCGCAGACGTAGAGCCGCCAGCGGCCCGGAGTCGAGCCGGACGAGCGCGGGACGCTCGACCATCGCGGCGCCCCACGGCTCCTTGTCGAGCGTCACGACCGTCTCGTAGCGCTCGCCGTCCGCCGACCGGGCGATCACGTTCGCGTCGTCGGGGCCTGCCCAGCGCGTCCGGTAGGCGAGGAGGATCGAGCCGTCGTCGTCGAGCGCGGCGCTCGGCGCGCCGGCCCAGTTCTGGGGCCCGGGAGCCGGAGGCTCGACCGCGACCGATCCCCGGGCCCTGCGGGAGCGGGAACCCCACCGGCTAGCCGCCGATGTAGCTCATCTCGACCTTCGGCAGCGCCGCGGTCTCGGCCGTGCGGAGCTCGGAGTAGCGGTCGTCCCGCAGGCGCCACGCGTGCGAGAGGTGCCCGAGGAGCTCCTCGTCGCTCGCGTCGCCGCGGAGGAGCGGGCGCAGGTCGCGGCCCGTCGTCGCGAACAGGCAGGTGTAGAGCTTGCCGTCGGCCGAGAGGCGCGCCCGGGTGCAGTCGCCGCAGAAGGGCTCCGTCACGGAGGCGATGACGCCGATCTCGCCGGCCCCGTCCGCGTAGCGCCAGCGCCGCGCCGTCTCGCCGCGGTAGTTCGGGTCGAGCGGCTCGAGCGGGAAGACGTCGCCGATCCGCGCCACGATCTCCGCGGCGGGGACGACGTCGTCGAGGCGCCAGCCGTTCGTCGAGCCGACGTCCATGAACTCGATGAAGCGCAGGACGTGGCCGGTGCCGCGGAACCGGGCGGCGAGGTCGACGATGCCGTCGTCGTTGAGGCCGCGCTTGACGACCGTGTTGACCTTGACCGGCAGTCCCGCCGCCGCGGCGGCGTCGATCCCCTCGAGCACCTGCGCGAGCGGGACGTCGACGTCGTTCATCTCCCGGAACACGTCCTCGTCGACCGAGTCGAGGCTCACGGTCACGCGCGCGAGCCCGGCGTCGGCGAGCATCTGCGCCTTGCGCGCGAGCAGGGCGCCGTTCGTCGTCATCGTCACCTCGGCGTCCGGGAGCGCCGCGAGCATCGCCGACGAGGCGCTCGAGCTCGCGGCGCAGCAGCGGCTCGCCGCCGGTCAGCCGCAGCTTCCGCACGCCGAGCCCGTGGAAGGCGCCGGCGACGCGGGCGATCTCCTCGAAGCTCAGCACCTGCGAGCGAGGGAGGAAGGCGTAGTCGCGGCCGTACACCTCGCGCGGCATGCAGTAGACGCAGCGGAAGTTGCAGCGGTCGGTGACCGAGATCCGCAGGTCGCGCACGGGGCGGCCGAGTGTGTCGAGCGTGACGCCCATCTCGAAGGAGCCTAGCCCAACGTTTGCCGCGTCCACGGACGCGGAAAACCCATGCCGCAACCGACGAGGAGGGGTCCGATGGCCAACAAGGATCAGGTGGAAGGCACGGTCAAGGAGCATGCGGGTCGTCTGACGGACGACGAGAAGCTCGAGGGCGAGGGCAAGGCCCAGGGCGCCTGGGGCGACGCCAAGGACGCGCCGACGACCTGAAGGACGACCTGAAGGACGCCGTCGACGAGGCGCGCGACAAGAACGACTGAGTCGCGAGGAAGGGGCGGGGAGACCTAGTGGCTCTGAGCCACTAACTCTCCGCCCGCTCGGCCCACACGCCGGCGAGGTGCACGACGACGGCGGCCGCGGCGCCCATGTCGTGCACGCAGACCCACTCGCGGCGCGAGTGGTAGTCGTGCCCGCCCGTGAAGATGTTCGGCGTGGGCAGGCCCTTCTCGGACAGGCGGGAGCCGTCCGTGCCGCCCCGGATCGCGGGGTACGTCGCCTCGTAGCCCTCGCGGCGGTAGGCCTCGACGGCCGCGTCGAGCACGCGCGGGTCGCGGTCGATGAACTCCTTCATGTTCCGGTACTGCACCTTCCAGGCGATCTCGACCTGCGCCCCGGGTCGCCGCGCCGTGGCCTCCTCGGCAAGCCGCTCGAGCAGCGCCTTGTGGCCCTGGAGCTTCTCCCAGTCGTGGTCGCGCAGGATGAGGACGCAGCGCGCTTTCTCCGGGTCCGCCTGCGCCTCGTGCGGGTGGATGAAGCCCTCGTAGCCCTCGGTCGTCTCGGGCGCCAGCTCGGGCGGCAGGCTCGCGACGAAGTCGGCGAGCAGGCGCACCGGGTTCACCAGCTTCCCCTTCGCCGTGCCCGTGTGTGTCGAGACGCCGCGGAAGGTCACGATCGCCTGGAGCGCGTTGAAGCTCTCGCTCTCGAGCTCGCCGGCGGTCGAGCCGTCGAGGGTGTAGGCCGCGGCGCAGCCGAAGCGGTCGAGGTCGAGGTGATCGGTCCCTGCGCCGACCTCCTCGTCGGGGTTGAAGCAGACCCGGATCCGCCCGTGCGGGAGCTCCGGGTGCTCCATCAGGTACGCGACGGCGGTGACGATCTCGGCGATCCCGGCCTTGTCGTCGGCGCCGAGGAGCGTCGTCCCGTCGGAGGTGACGAGCTCGTGGCCGACGTGGTCGGCGAGCGCCGGGCTCTCCTCGGGGTCGAGCGCGACCTCCGGGTCGCCGGGTAGCGGCAGGCGGCCGCCCTCGTAGGTGACGACCTGCGGCTGCACGTTCTCGCCCGGCACGTCCGGGAACGTGTCCACGTGCGCGAGGAAGCCGATCGTCGGCACCTCGTGCTCGACCGTCGCGGGCAGCGTCGCCGTCACGTAGCCGTGCTCGTCGAGGTCGACGTCCTCGAGCCCGAGCTCGCGTAGCTCCTGCTCGAGCAGGCGCAGGAGGTCCCACTGCTGCGGGGTCGAGGGAAAGACGTCCTGGTGCTCGAGGCTCGAGGTGTGGACGCGCGCGTAGCGGATGAAGCGGTCGCGGGCCTGCGGCGCGAGCTCGTGTGCGAGGTCGGAGCTGTACCCCTCGGGCGGCATCGGGGCGTGAGGCTAGCGTCCGCGGCGTGCTCCCGCTCGCGCTGCTCGTCCTCGTCACCGCCGTCTGGGGCATCACGTTCGTCCAGGTCAAGGACGCGCTGGCGCTCTACCCGCTGTTCGCGTTCCTCGCCGTGCGCTTCGCGATCGCGAGCGCGACGCTCGCGGTGCCGGGCCGGAGGACGCTCGGCTCGCTCGGGCGCGACGGCTGGCGCGCCGGTGTCGTGCTGGGGCTGCTGCTCGCCGCCGGCTACGCGCTCCAGACGGCCGGGCTCGAGCGCACGACCGTCTCGAGCACCGGCTTCATCACCGGCCTCTACGTCGTCTTCACGCCGATTCTCGCCGTGCTCCTCTTCGGCGCGCGGATCGGCGCGGCCGCGTGGGTCGGCGTCGCGCTCTCGACGGTCGGCCTCGCGCTGCTCACCGGGATCGACACCGGGCGCCTCGTCGGCGACCTGCTCGTGCTCGCCGCGTCGCTCGTCTACTCGCTCCAGATCGTGCTGATGGAGCGCGTCGCGCCGCGCTTCGACGTCGTCGCGCTGACGCTCGCGGAGATGCTCGCGGCCTGCGCGGGCTTCACGGTCGTGGCCGTCGCGGCCGGGCAGCTCGAGGTGCCGCGCGGGTGGACGGTCTGGAGCGCGCTGATCGTCACCGGGGTCTTCGCCTCGGCGCTCGCGTTCCTCGTGCAGACGTGGGCGCAGCGGCGCCTGTCGGCCGCCCGGACCGCGCTCGCCTTCGCGCTCGAGCCCGTCTGGGCGGCGCTCTTCGGCTTCTGGCTCGCCGGCGACCGGCTCGGCGCGGTCGCCTGGACCGGGTGCGTCCTGATCATGGCCGGGATCGTCGTCTCGGAGCCGACGGCCGCCGAGACGCTCAGGCGCCTGGTGCCAGCCAGAGCCCGTCCTTCTGCCTGAGGACGCCGTCGACCCACAGCTCGCCGCCGCCGCGCAGGTCCTTGACGAGGTCCCAGTGGAGCGCGCTCCGGTTGCGTCCGCCGGCCTTCGGGAAGCCGGCGCCGAGCGCGAGGTGGACGGTGCCGGCCATCTTCTCGGCGAACAGGACGTTGGCGAGCCCGTCCGTGATCCCCTCGTTGCAGCCGATGCCGAGCTCGCCGAGCCGGCGCGCGCCGTCGTCCGTCGCGAGCGCCTCGTCCAGCTCGTCCTGGCCTGTCTCGGCCGTGGCCTCGACGACCTCGCCGCCGCGGAAGCGCAGCCGCACGCCCGTCGCGTGGCCCGTCGGCACGTCGAAGGCGACGACGCCCTCGGCCGAGTCCTCGACGGGCGAGAGGTAGACCTCGCCGCCGGGCATGTTCGCGTGGCCGTCGTCGACGAGGCTCGTCCGGCCCTCGAGCGAGAGCGTCAGGTCGGTGCCCTCGCCCACGAGCCGCACCTCGCGCGCCTCGTCGAGGAGGGCCTGCACCGGCTCCATGCGCTCGCGCTCCCGCGCCCAGTCGCGCAGGCAGGCGGCGTACAGCGCGTCCTCGTAGGCCTCGGTGGAGAGCCCGGCGCGGCGCGCGAACCAGGGCGTGGGGTAGTCGCAGCGCACCTCGGCGACGGTGCCCTCGCGGCCGCGGGCGCGCAGGGCGGTGAGCTGTGCGCGGAGCGCCCTCCGCGTCTCGGGCGCGACGGCCTCGTCGCCCGGCGGGTCCTCGGGCGCCAGCACGAGGATCACGCCGTCGACGCGCGCGACGACCTCCCGCTCGAGCGGCGCGAACCCGTCGGCGCGCTCGCCGGCGGCGTCCGTCCAGGCCAGGTCCAGCGGGTAGAGGCCGCCGAACTGCACGCGCGGGAGCGCCCACGCGCCGCGCCGCGCGAGGCCGCGCGAGAGGGCCTCCGCCAGCGGCCGCGCCTCGGCCGTCGTCGTCACGAGCACCTGCCAGCCCGGCTGGACGCCGAGCGACCAGTCCAGCAGGAGGTCGGAATACGCCTCGACGCGCGCTTGCCGCACCTGGCCGATCGTAGAGCCTTCCGGCGCGCCGATTGAGTCTCGGTGCCGCCCCGGAGTAGGTTCGACCGCGGACGTGGCGATTGCCACGACTTCCGACGGGAGGTACGAAATGAAGGCGAACTGCGGCCGCGCGCTCGCGTTGTTGACGTCGACCGCCGCGGCGCTCGTCCTCGCGGCGTCGGCTTCGGCGACGCCGCCGATCAAGGAGGACGCTGCTCCGACGCACGTGTCCTTCCCGGCGGGCCTGGTCTGCTCGTTCGGGGTCACGATCGACTCGGTCGCGAACGGGGTGTTCACGATCGCCCACGTCGACGCGGACGGGAACCTACGCTGGATCTTCACCTCGGGCCGAAACGTCCTCCGCGTCACGAACGACTCGACCGGCGAGTCGATCGTCGTCAACGCCGGCGGGCCCGGAAAGATCGTGCCCCAGCCGGACGGATCGCTGGTGATCGAGGGACGGGGACCGTGGCTCCTCACCTTCTTCCCGACGGACTCCCCGTCACAGGAGCTCCTGCTCGTCAACGGCAACTTCGAGTTCCGCTGTCGCGCCCGACGGCACGCTCACGCTGCTGGACCACGTGGGCCCGCCGCCGCGCGACCTCTGCGCCGAGCTGTCGTAGAACCGTGGGGCGCGCGACCCGGCGGCGGGTCGCGCGCCCCGAGTGACGTTTTCCTCGCGTTAAGGCCCGCGCGCAGGGGTCAAGTTCCGTTCCGCGCCGCCGATGGGGAGTCCCGAAGGCCAACGACTCTGCGGAAAGGACCTCTCGTGAAACGAGGAATGACTGCAGCCCTCGTGGCGCTGCTCGCCGTGCTCGCCGTCGCCGCCCCGGCGTCGGCGGCCAAGCAGGGCGGCACCTTCAGGGGCATGTTCGCGACGGACGTCGACTACATCGACCCGTCGCTCGCCTACTACGCGCACTCCATGCGCATCCAGAACGCGATCGGCGCGAACCTCGTGCGCTTCGCCGACGCCGAGGGCTCGGCCGGGAGCCGGCTCGTGCCCGAGGTGGCGGGCTTCCCGCTCGTCTCCGCCGACGGGCGCACCTACACGTTCCGGATCCGGAAGGGCTTCCGGTTCTCGAACGGCAAGCCGGTCACGGCGCGGAATTTCGCCTGGGCGATCAACCGCGCGCTGCGGCCGCAGCAGGCCTCGCCGGGCGCGACGTTTCTCTCGGACGTCGTCGGCGCGCAGGCGGTGCTCGACGGCAAGGCGTCGTCGGCCTCCGGCGTGCGCGTGCTCGGCGGCGGCTCGGCGCTGCGGATCTCGCTGACGCAGCCTGCGCCCGACCTGCTCACGCGCCTGGCGCTGCCGTTCTTCCAGGCGATCGACACGGCGATGGGCGTCGAGCCGAAGGGCGTGAAGGCGCCGTTCGCCTCGGCCGGCCCGTACTCCGTCGCCTCGTGGACGCCCAACGTGCGGCTCGTCCTCAAGCGCAACCCGTACTACAAGCGCAACCCGCTCGCGACCCGTCCGGCATACGTCGACACGTTCGACTTCGCCGCCAACGTGAGCCTCGACGCGCAGCTGCTGAAGGTGAAGGCGGGCGAGGCGGACTACGGCGCCGAGGGCGTGGCACCGGCCGCGCACGCCGACCTCGTCGAGCAGTACGGGATCAACAAGGGCCGCTACCAGGTGCGCCAGGTGCCGGTCGTGCAGTTCATGGCGATGAACACGACGCGCGGCATCTTCCGCGACCCGGCCGTGCGCAAGGCCGTCAACCTCGCGATCGACCGCCAGGCGATCCTCGCCCAGCGCGGCTACCTCGCGGGCAAGCGCGCCGACCAGATCCTCCCGCCGGGGATGCCGGGCTACCGCGACTTCGACGCGTATCCGCTCCGCTACAGCGAGGCGAGCGTGCGCAAGGCGAAGCAGCTCATGCGGGGCCGGACGGCGAAGGCGGTGCTGCTCGCCGGCAACCGCGGCTCGAACCTGACGATCCCGCAGATCGTGAAGTTCAACCTCGCGAAGATCGGCATCGACGTCGAGCCCCGCTACCTCGGCCTCCGGGCCCGCTGGCGGCGCTCGGTGGAACGCGGGGCGAGCCGTTCGAGCTCTTCCTCTCGCGGCTGGCAGGCCGACTACCCGGACCCGAACTCGTTCCTGGGCGTGCTCCTCGACGGGACGACGATCCGGGAATCGAACAACACCAACGTCTCGTACTTCGACGTGGGCGCGGTCAACCGGCGCCTGCGCGCGGCGGCGCGCCTCTCGGGCACGCCCCGGTACGACGCGTACGCGGCTCTCGACCGCGAGATCACGACGACGTACGCCCCGTGGGCGGTGCTGAGCAATCCGAACAGCCGGGACTTCGTCTCGGCCCGTGTCGGGTGCTACCGCTACCACCCGAGCTTCGGGCTCAACCTCGTCACCGTCTGCCTGAAGTAGCGGCGCCAGCGCTCCAGTGTCAGGCACCGGCCGTGTCCGGTGCCTGACACTGTGGGCGCCGGTAGCGTCCGCGGGCCGTGGACGCGGTCCTCCTCGCCGTCTGCTCGGCCGCGCTCTTCGGCGCCATGACGGTCGCGCTCAAGGTCGCGATGGCGCGCGGCGGCGACGCGGACGCGGGGACGCTGCTGACGATCCTCGTCGCGCTGCTCGTCACGCTCCCGTTCGCGCTCGCGCAGGGCCTCGACCCGGGGGAGCTGTGGCCGTTCGCGCTCGCCGGGCTCCTCGGGCCCGGGATCTCCCAGCTCCTGTTCACGTTCGCGATCCGCGACGCGGGCCCGTCGCGCACCTCGGTCGTCGTCGGCACCGCGCCGCTCTTCTCGGTCGCGATCGCGCTCGCGCTGCTCGACGAGCCGGCGCAGGCGGGGCTCGTCGCGGGCGCGGTGCTCATCGTCGTCGGCGGGATCCTCCTCGTGGGCGAGCGGACGCGCCCCGAGCACGTGAAGCGCGTCGGGCTGCTGCTCGCGCTGCTCGCCACCGTCGTCTTCGCGGTGCGGGACAATCTCGTGCGCTGGCTCGCGGTCGAGACCGACGCGGCGCCGCCCGGTGCCGCCGCGGCCGCGACGCTCGCCGCCGGCGCGTTCGTGGTCACCTGCTACCTCCTCGGCTCCCGGCACCGGCCCGCCTCTCCGCGACCTGCCCCGCTTCGCGCCCGCCGGCGCCGCGTTCGGCCTCTCCTACGTCGCGCTCTTCGAGGCCTACTACCGCGGCCGGGTCTCGGTCGTCTCGCCGCTCGTCGCCACCGAGTCGCTGTGGGGCGTCGGCCTCTCCGCGCTGTTCCTGCGGCAGCACGAGCGCGTCGGGCCCCGCCTCTTCGCCGGCGCCGGGCTCGTCGTCGTCGGCGGGATGCTGATCGGGGCGCTGCGGTGAGCGACCTCGCCTTCGGCGTCCTCCTGGTCACGGCCGGCGCCGCCTTCATCGTCTACAGCGCCACGCTCGGCGACCGCGCGCGAGCCCGCGGGCGCGCGCTACGGCCGCGAGCTCTACGTCGTCGTCGGCGCCTTCCTCATCTCGTTCGGGCCTCCTCGAGATCGTCCGCGCCCTGCTGTACTAGCCTCGAGTCGAGATCTGCTATAACAAGGCTCAGATTTTCTCCCAAGGAGGCACAGACACAGCATGGCGAAGACCATCGGAATCGACCTCGGCACGACCAACAGCTGCATGGCCGTGCTCGAGGGCGGCGAGCCGACCGTCATCCCGAACGCCGAGGGCGGGCGCACCACGCCGTCCGTCGTCGGCTTCACGAAGGACGGCCAGCGGCTCGTCGGGGCGCCCGCGAAGCGCCAGCAGGTGACGAACCCGCAGAACACCGTCTTCTCGATCAAGCGCTTCATGGGGCGCAAGTTCGACGAGGTGACGGAGGAGAACAAGATCGTCCCGTACGAGGTCGTCCACGGCCCGAACGACGACGTGCGCGTCGACGCCGGCGGCAAGGAGTACGCCCCGCCGGAGATCAGCGCGATGATCCTGCAGAAGCTCAAGCAGGACGCGGAGGCCTACCTCGGCGAGGCCGTCACGGACGCCGTCATCACCGTCCCCGCGTACTTCAACAACGCCCAGCGCGAGGCGACGAAGGACGCCGGCAAGATCGCCGGCCTCAACGTGCTGCGGATCATCAACGAGCCGACCGCGGCCTCGCTCGCGTACGGGCTCGACAAGGAGGCCGACCAGACGATCCTCGTCTTCGACCTCGGCGGCGGCACCTTCGACGTGTCGGTGCTCGAGCTCGGCGACGGCGTGTTCGAGGTGAAGTCGACGAACGGCGACAACCACCTCGGCGGCGACAACTTCGACAAGGCGATCGTCGACTGGATGGTCGCGGAGTTCAAGAAGGACCAGGGCATCGACCTCGCCGCCGACCCGATGGCGCTCCAGCGCCTCTACGAGGCGGCCGAGAAGGCGAAGATCGAGCTCAGCTCGACGATGTCGACGCAGATCAACCTGCCCTTCATCACCGCCACGCAGGACGGCCCGAAGCACCTCGACCTGCAGCTCACGCGCGCGAAGCTCGAGGAGCTCGTGTCGGCGCTGCTCGAGCGGACGGTCGCGCCGACGAAGCAGGCGCTCGCCGATGCCGGGCTCGACCGGGACAAGATCGACCACGTCGTCCTCGTCGGCGGCATGACCCGCATGCCGGCGGTGCAGGCGAAGGTCAAGGAGCTCATCGGCAAGGACCCGCACAAGGGCGTCAACCCGGACGAGGTCGTCGCCGTCGGCGCGGCGATCCAGGCCGGCGTCCTCAAGGGCGAGGTCAAGGACGTGCTCCTGCTCGACGTCACCCCGCTCTCGCTCGGGATCGAGACGAAGGGCGGCGTGTTCACGAGGCTGATCGAGCGCAACACGACCATCCCGACGAAGCGCTCCGAGACGTTCACGACCGCGGACGACAACCAGCCGTCGGTCGAGGTGCACGTGCTCCAGGGCGAGTCGGAGATGGCGCTCTACAACAAGACGCTCGGCAAGTTCCAGCTCGTCGGGATCCCGCCCGCGCCGCGCGGCATGCCGCAGATCGAGGTCACCTTCGACATCGACGCCAACGGGATCATCAACGTGTCCGCGACCGACAAGGGCTCGGGCAACGTGCAGCAGATCCGGATCGAGGGCGGCTCCGGCCTCCAGGAGGAGGAGGTGCAGCGGATGATCCGCGACGCCGAGTCCCACGCGGACGAGGCCCGGAAGCTGCACGAGCTCGCCGACGCCCGCAACCAGGCGGAGACGCTCGCCTACCAGACCGAGAAGGCGCTGGCCGACCATCGCGACAAGCTCGACCCGGCCGAGGCCTCGACGATCGAGGGCCGGATCATGGAGCTGCGGAACGTCCTCGGCTCCTCGGACGTCAACGAGATCCGCGCGAAGACGCAGGAGCTCCAGCAGGCCGCGCACAAGCTCGCCGAGGCCGCGTACGCGGCGGCGAGCGCGCAGACCGCGTCGGCGCCGGCCGACGGCGAGGCCGCCGCCGGCGACGAGGACGTCGAGGAGGCCGAGTACGAGGTCGTGGACGAGGAGGCCAAGACTTCGTGACGGCCGAGGAGCCTCGCACCCACGACGAGGAGCAGGTCGAGGCCGAGGTGGAGGGCGAGTCGCTCGAGGAGCGGCTCGCCTCCGCCGAGGCCGAGGCGCAGGCGCACCTCGACGACCTGCGCCGCCTCGCGGCGGAGTTCGACAACTACCGCAAGCGCGTCGCCCGCGACCAGGCGGCGCTCGTCGAGCGCGCCGCGGAGCGGCTCGTGAAGGAGCTGCTGCCGGTGCTCGACGACCTCGAGCGGGCGCTCGAGGCGGCCGCCCGTCACGAGGAGGCGACGCTCGAGGACGGCGTCCGGCTCGTCCACCGCGCGCTCTCCGACGCGCTCCGCCGGGAGGGCCTGACCGAGATCGCGACCGACGGCGCCTTCGACCCGCACGTCCACGAGGCGCTGCTCTCGCAGCCGTCCGAGGAGCCCGAGGGCAGCGTCATCCAGGTGATCCAGAAGGGCTACGAGCTCGGCGACCGCGTCCTGCGCCCCGCGCGCGTGGTCGTCTCCGGGCTTCCGCAGCAGGAGGTGTGCTCCACCTGGCGACACACGTCCGCGCGCGCCGCCACCACGCTGCGCCAGAGTCCCCCGAAGGCTTGCCAAGGCGGACGGCCTTGGCTGCGCCTTCGTGCGGCCTCTGGCTTGGTGCTCGCGAGCCGCGCATCGAACAGCGTCACCAGGAGGGCCTAGTGCCCAGTCCCTCTACGACGCGCTGGGCGTCCCGAAGACGGCGTCCCAGGACGAGATCAAGAAGGCCTACCGCAAGCTCGCACGCGAGCTCCACCCGGACCGCAACCCGGGCGACGACGCCGCGGAGGCGCGCTTCAAGGAGATCTCGGCGGCGTACGAGGTGCTGAAGGACCCGGAGAAGCGGGCAGCAGTACGACCGCTTCGGCTCGGCGAACGGCCGCCCCGGCTTCGACCCGGGCGCCGCGGGCTTCGACTTCGGCAACGTCGACCTGGGCGATCTCGGCGACCTGTTCGGCGGGCTCTTCGGCGGCGGCCGTGCCCGCACCTCGCGCCCGCGCCCCGAGAAGGGGCCCGACCTCGAGGCGCACGTCACCGTCTCGTTCGACGACGCGCTGAGCGGAATCGAGACGCGCATCCCCGTGGAGGTGACGGCCGCGTGCCGCACCTGCCACGGCTCCGGCGCGAAGCCGGGGACGGCGCCGCGGATCTGCCCCGAGTGCAACGGCCGCGGCGTGAGGGCCGAGAGCCAGGGCCTCTTCGCGCTCTCCCAGCCGTGCCCGCGCTGCCGTGGGAACGGCACCGTGATCGACGACCCGTGCGCGACCTGCGGCGGCTCCGGCCGCGAGCGGCGCACGAAGCGCTACGCCGTCAAGATCCCGGCCGGCGCGCGCGACGGCATGCGCCTGCGCCTCAAGGGCAAGGGCGAGCCGGGCGCGAACGGCGGCCCCAACGGCGACCTCGACGTCGTCGTCCACGTCGAGCGCTCGGACACGTACGAGCGCCGCGGCGACGACCTCGTCGTCGACGTCACGGTCTCGTTCCCGACCGCCGCGCTCGGCGGCACCGTCGAGGTGCCGACCCCCGAGGGCGCCGTCTCGCTGAAGGTCCCCGCCGGCTCGACCGACGGCAAGCTCCTCCGCATCCGCGGGCGCGGAGCGCCGAGGCCGAAGGGCGGCGGCAAGGGCGACGTCCTCGCGCGCGTGCGCATCGAGGTGCCGAAGCGCGTGAACAAGAAGGAGCGCGAGCTCCTCGAAGAGCTCGGAAAGGTCCTCTAGTGGACGAGCGCCCGCGGTACATGATCTCCGTCGCCGCCGAGCTCGTCGGCATGCACCCGCAGACCCTCCGCATGTACGAGCAGAAGGGCCTCGTGCGGCCCAAGCGCACCGCGGGGAACACGCGCCTCTACTCCGAGGCCGACGTCGAGCGCCTGCGCGTGATCCAGCGGCTCACCTCCGAGCTCGGCCTCAACCTCGCCGGCGTCGAGCACGTGCTCCGGCTCGAGGACGAGCTGCGCCGGATGCAGGCGCGGATGGAGCGGCTCGAGCGCGAGATGCGCCAGGCGATCGACCACGTCCACCGGCAGTACCGGCGCGAGCTCGTGCTCTGGCAGCCGCAGACCGGGCTCGCGAGGAAGCGGTAGCCGATGGACGTGAACCGTCTCACCGTCAAGTCGGGCGAGGCGCTCGCCGCCGCCCAGGGGCACGCGCGCCGGCTCGGCAACCCCGAGGTCTACCCCGAGCACCTGACGCTCGCGCTGCTCGAGCAGGAGCTGCCGCAGCGGCTCGTCCCGGACGCGGCCGCGCTGCGCGCGCAGGTCGTCGACG
The DNA here is from genome assembly GCA_963733995.1 of uncultured Thermoleophilia bacterium. GTDB lineage: Bacteria > Actinomycetota > Thermoleophilia > Gaiellales > Gaiellaceae > DATHTC01. The sequence continues at coordinate 266,232 of CAVTFO010000018.1, read as the reverse complement.
CGCTCGCGCAGAAGCCGGCGATCGCGGGCGCGCAGCAGCAGCCGACCGTCTCGGCAGCGCTTTCGCGCATGCTCGAGCGGGCCGAGGAGGAGATGCGCGGGCTCGGCGACGAGTACGTCTCGGTCGAGCACCTGCTGCTCGCCCTCGACGTCGTCCCCCGCGACGGGCTCCTGGAGCGCCTGTCGCAGGTGCGCGGCGCCCAGCGCGTCACGACCCAGGACCCGGAGGCGACCTACGAGGCGCTCGAGCGTTTCGGCCGCGACCTGACGAAGGCGGCCGAGGACGGGAAGCTCGACCCGGTGATCGGCCGCGACGAGGAGATCCGGCGCGTGATTCAGGTGCTCTCGCGCCGCACGAAGAACAACCCGGTGCTGATCGGCGAACCGGGCACGGGCAAGACGGCGATCGTCGAGGGCCTCGCGCAGCGGATCGTCGCCGGCGACGTTCCCGAGGGCCTGAAGGGCAAGCGCGTGTGGGCGCTCGACATCGGCTCGCTGCTGGCGGGCTCGAAGTACCGCGGCGAGTTCGAGGAGCGGCTCAAGGCCGTGCTCGAGGAGATCCGCAGCGCGGAGGGCGGGATCGTCCTCTTCATCGACGAGCTGCACACGATCGTCGGCGCCGGTGCGGCCGAGGGCGCCGTCGACGCGGCGAACCTGCTCAAGCCGATGCTCGCGCGCGGGGAGCTGCGCGCGGTCGGGGCGACGACGCTCGACGAGTACCGCAAGCACGTGGAGAAGGACGCGGCGCTCGAGCGGCGCTTCCAGCCGGTGATGGTCGGCGAGCCGTCCGTCGCGGACACGATCGCGATCCTGCGCGGGCTGAAGGAGCGCTACGAGGCGCACCACGGCGTCGACATCCGCGACTCCGCCCTCGTCGCCGCGGCCGTGCTCTCCGACCGCTACATCTCCGACCGGTTCATGCCGGACAAGGCGATCGACCTCGTCGACGAGGCCGCGTCGCGCGTGCGGATGGAGATCGACTCCTCGCCGGTCGAGCTCGACGAGGCCAACCGGCGCGTCACCCAGCTCGAGATCGAGCTCGCGGCCATGGGCAAGGAGAGCGACGACGTCCGCGAGCCGGTCGAGCGCGACCTCGCCGAGGCGAAGGCCGTCCGCGACGAGCTCGCTGCACGCTGGTCGCGCGAGAAGGAGCAGCTCGACCGCGTCGCCGAGGTCAAGCGGCGGATCGACGAGCTGCGGATGGAGGCCGAGCGCGCCGAGCGCCAGGGCGAGCTGCAGCGGGTCGCGGAGATCCGCTACGGCGAGCTGCCGGCGCTCGAGCAGGAGCTCGCCGAGCGCGCCTCCGACGGCGCCGAGCCGATGGTCAAGGAGGAGGTCGACGAGGACGACGTCGCCGCGGTCGTGGCGCGCTGGACGGGCATTCCCGTCAGCCGCCTGCTCGAGGGCGAGACCGAGAAGCTGATCCACATGGAGGAGCGCCTGCACCGCCGCGCTCGTCGGGCAGGACGAGGCCGTCGAGGCGGTCGCGAACGCGCTTCGCCGCGCGCGCACCGGGCTGCAGGACCCGAACCGGCCGATCGGCTCGTTCGTCTTCCTCGGCCCGACCGGCGTCGGCAAGACCGAGCTGGCGCGCGCCCTCGCGGAGTTCATGTTCGACGACGAGCGCGCGATGGTCCGGCTGGACATGTCCGAGTACCAGGAGCGGCACACGGTCGCCCGGCTCGTCGGCGCGCCGCCCGGCTACGTCGGCTACGAGGAAGGCGGCCAGCTGACGGAGGCCGTGCGGCGCCGGCCGTACAGCGTCGTCCTCCTCGACGAGATCGAGAAGGCGCACGCGCGAGGTCTTCGACGTGCTCCTGCAGATCCTCGACGACGGCCGCCTCACCGACGGCCAGGGCCGCACGGTCGACTTCCGCAACGCCGTCGTGATCATGACCTCGAACATCCGCTCCGAGGAGGAGCTGCGCGACCGCTTCCGGCCCGAGTTCCTCAACCGGATCGACGAGATCGTCCGCTTCGAGCCGCTCACGCGCGACCAGATCGGCGAGATCGTCGACCTGCAGCTCGCCCGGCTTCGCGCGCGGCTGGCCGACCGCGGGCTCGCGCTCGAGTTGACCGACGAGGCGAAGGAGCACCTGGCCGAGGCCGGCTGGGATCCGGCCTACGGCGCGCGGCCGCTGAAGCGGGCGATCCAGCGCCTGATCGAGAACCCGCTCGCGCTGCGGCTGCTCGAGGGCGACTTCGGCGAGGGCGACACCGTCCGCGTCGACGTGCGGGACGGCGAGCTCGTGTTCGAGCGGGCGCCTTCAGCGCGCGCCGGCCGCTGCCTAGAACTTCGGCACCCAGCCGAACCCGCGGCCGCTGCTCCTGCCACAGGCGCCGCCGGCCGCCTTCCCGCCGAACGGGATGGTGACGCGGCACTGGTACCCGGGCGGCCCCGCGAGGGCCTGGCCGGAGCGGGTGGCGGGGCGGGCGGTGAGCCGCCGCACCCACGGCTTCGCGAACGCGCACGTCACGCCGCGGCTGACGGTGATCACGTAGGTCGTGCCACGGGCGGTGCCGCGGCGCCACTGCGCCCCGGTGCCGAGGCAGAACGTTGCGGCCTCGGCGCGCACGGGCGTCTCCTGCCGCGCCGACGCGGGCGCGGCCGCACAGGCGGCCAGGACGGCGGCGAGCAGGGCGACGCGGCGCACGGGCCTCACCGTGCCAGCGCGCCGTCGTCGCGTCAATCGCCTGCGTGCGCCCGGGTGGGACGTGCACGGAACAACCGCCCACCCCCCGCGCTAGTCCGCGATCGGCTCCTTTAGCGTCGTCTTGCGGTTCTTCTTCGCGTGCTTCTTCGTGACGAAGCGGCCGGTGAGGGCATCGCGGTAGCGACGGGGGGTCTTCGGCTGCTTCGGCGTGCTCTTGTTCTTCTTCGCCATGGGTCGGTGTCACTCCCGGGTCGCGATTGGAGAAAGCCGTCTGCTCGATCCAGTCGAGATCGGTCGGCTCCGGGCGCGCCTTGAGCCGCGCGAGCATCCGCGACGGCCGCAGGGCCTGATCTCCGACCGGGTCGCATTCGGCTGCGGCCGGGACTCTCCTTTGCGCGCTAGCGTCCCGGCGGCGATGGACGTCCTTCTCGTCGCCGCGACCGTCCGCGAGCTCGGCGGGCGCGACGGGCTCGCCTGCGGGATCGGGCCGGTCGAGGCCGCGGCGGCCACGGCTGCGGCGCTGGCCGGGCGGCGGCCGGATGCCGTCCTCCACGTCGGCCTCGCGGGCGCCCGCTCGCTCGCACCGCCCGCGCTCGTCCTCGGCTCGGAGGCCGTCTACGAGGACATCCAGGCGGCGATCCCGGTCGTCTCGCACGCCGACCCGGACGCGGCGCTGCTCGTGCGGGCGCGCGAGGCACTGCCCGAGGCGCACGTCCTGCCGATCGGGACGAGCGCACGCGTCGGCGCCGTCGCCGGCTGCGACATCGAGGGGATGGAGGGCTTCGGCGTGCTGCGGGCCTGTGCCCTCGCGGGGGTGCCGGCCGTCGAGCTCCGCGCCGTCTCGAATGCGATCGGCCAGGGCGACCGCGCGCGCTGGCGGGTCGACGAGGCGCTCGCAGCGCTCGCCGATGCGGTCACGCGGGTCGTCGCCGTCGTCTAGCGTCGCGCGCATGCGGATCCTCGTCGTCGGCACCGGCGGCGTCGGCGCGGCGGTGGCCTCGGTCGCCGCGCGGCGGCGCTTCTTCGAGCGGATCGTCTTCGCGGACGTCGCGGTCGAGCGCGCCCGCGCGGTCGCGGCCGGGGACGAGCGCTACGGCGCGGCGGCCGCTCGACGCCTCCGACCGCGCCGCGATCGTCGAGCTCGCGCGCGCGGAGCGGGTGGACGCGATCCTCAACGCGGTCGACCCGCGCTTCAACCCGCCGATCTTCGAGGCCGCGCGCGAGGTCGGCTGCACCTACCTCGACATGGCGATGACGCTCTCGGACGCGGCCACGGGCGAGAAGCTCGGCGACCGCCAGTTCGCGCAGGCTGCGGCGTGGGAGGAGGCCGGCCTGCTGGCGCTCGTCGGCATCGGCGTGGAGCCCGGGCTCTCGGACGTGTTCGCCCGGCACGCCGCCGACGAGCTCTTCGCCGAGATCGACGAGGTCGCCGTCCGCGACGGCGCCGACCTCGTCGTCGACGGGTACGCCTTCGCGCCGACCTTCTCGATCTGGACGACGATCGAGGAGTGCCTCAACCCGCCCGTGATCTGGGAGCGCGACCGCGGCTGGTACACGACCGAGCCGTTCGCGGAGCCCGAGGTGTTCGACTTCCCCGAGGGGATCGGCCCGGTCGAGTGCGTCCACGTCGAGCACGAGGAGGTGCTGCTCGTCCCGCGCTGGGTCGACTGCCGCCGTGTCACGTTCAAGTACGGCCTCGGCGAGGAGTTCATCGACGTGCTGAAGACGCTGCACAAGCTCGGGCTCGACCGCACCGAGCCGGTGCGCGTGCGCGGCGTCGAGGTCGCGCCGCGCGACGTGGTCGCGGCCGCGCTCCCCGACCCGGCGACGCTCGGCGACCGCATGCGCGGGAAGACCTGCGCGGGCACCTTCGTCACGGGGACCGGCCTGGACGGGCGGCCGCGCGCGACCTACCTCTACCACGTGGTCGACAACGAGCAGTCGATGCGCGAGTGGGGGCACCAGGCCGTCGTCCTCCAGACCGCGCTCAACCCGGTCGTCGCGCTCGAGCTGCTCGCGGAGGGCGCGTGGCGCGGCGTCGGCGTCCTCGGCCCCGAGGCCTTTCCCGCGGCGCCGTTCCTCGAGCTGCTCGCGGACTACGGCGCCCCGCACGGGAGCGAGGAGCGCGAGCCGTGACCGCGCGGCCCGAGCCACTGCCGCCGGCCGAGCGGACGATCGGCCAGCTCATCGGCGAGAGCATCCGGGCGTACGGGCGGCGGTTCCTGCTCTCCGCGCTGCTCGTCGGCGTCCCGGTGGCGACCCTCGACCTCGTCGTCGCGCAGTTCGAACGTCCGTGGAGCTTCGCCGTGGCCGTGCTCGGCGGCGCCGTGCTCGTCACCGCGGCCTACGTGGCCGCGTGCGCGCTCGTGCTCGACGTCCCGCGGGAGCCGCGGCGATTCGTGCTCGCGCTCGCCTTCGGCGCCGTCGTCTTCCTGCCGTTCCCGTTCCTCGTGACCGCGTTCGTCCTCCCGGGGCTCGCCTGGCTCGCGGCCGTCGGGCTCGGCGTGCCGGCGATCCTCGTCGAGGGCCTCGGCCTGCGGGCCGCGCTGCGCCGCGGCGTGCGGCTCGGCCTCGCCGACTTCGTCCACGCGCTGGGCGCGCTGGCCGCGCTCGCGATCGTCTACTTCGTCGCCCGCTTCGGGCTCGCCGTCCTCCTGCGCGGCCAGGGGGAGCAGACCGAGGCCGTCGCCGCGTTCCTCTCCGACGTGGTCGTCGCGCCGGTGCTCTTCCTCGGCTCGGCGCTCCTCTACGTCGACCAGGCCGCGAGAGTCGTAGACTCCGGCCCGTCGACGAGGACGCGAGTGAGGAGGACGACGAGCCGTGCCGACCTACATCCTGCTGACGACGCTCACCGCACAGGGCGTCCAGACGCTCAAGTCGAACCCTGACCGGCTGCGCGCGGTCAACCAGGACGTCGAGGAGCTCGGCGCGCGCGTCCTGCACCAGTGGGCGACGCTGGGCGAGTTCGACTTCGTGAACATCGTCGAGGCCCCGGACGTGGAGACGATCGCGCGCGTCTCGATCGCGCTCGGCGCCCGCGGGAGCGCGAAGCTCCAGACGCTGCCGGCGCTCCCGATCGACGAGTTCCTCCGCACGCTCGAGCAGTAGGGGCGGCCTCGCGTGGAGGGGCTGTTCGAGAACCTCTCCGGAGGAGAGATCGCGGCGCTCCTGCTCGTGTGGTCGGCGGCGTTCCTGCTCGTCTTCACGCACGCGCAGCGGCACGGCTCGAAGCACGCGACGGCGTGGGGGGTGGCCGCGTTCCTCGCCGCGGGGATCGTGGTGCCGGTCTACTTCGTCCGGTACTGGCTGCTGCGCCGCCGCTGACGTTTTACGTGCGTTTTACGTCCGGCTGACACGGGTGTCGCATACTCCGCCCGATGCGCCGCACGGTCCTGCTCGTCGCCGTTGCGCTCGTCCCGCTCGTGGCGGGCGTCGCCCTCGCCGGCACGGGCGGGGAGCGGGCGAAGAACGTCCGCGCGCTCCAGGGCGTGAACTTCGTCAGCGCCTGCGGCTTCAGCCACCGCGCGCCCGACGACCCGATCGTCTATCCCGGCCGGCCCGGCGCCTCGCACGACCACAGCTTCGTCGGCAACCGCTCCACCCGCGCCTCGTCGACGTACCGGTCGCTGCTCGCCGCGGGGACGACGTGCCGCCGCGCCGACGACACGGCCGCGTACTGGGTGCCGACGCTGCTGCGCGACGGCCGCGCGCTCGAGCCGCTCGGCGCGACCGTCTACTACCGCCGGCGCACGCTCGAGCCCGTGCAGGCGTTCCCGCCGAACTTCCGCATGATCGCCGGCGACGCGAAGGCGACGACCGCGCAGGCGCGGCGCGTCACGTTCTGGAACTGCGGCGTCGCGGCGGGGATCCCGGCGTCCTCCGAGCCGCCGTCCTGCCCGGCCGGGCGCGCGACGACGCTCCGGCTGCACGTCACCTTCCCGAGCTGCTGGGACGGGCGCCGGCTCGACAGCCCCGACCACCAGAGCCACGTCGCGTACCCGATGCGCGGCCGCTGCCCGCGGACGCATCCGGTGGCGCTGCCCGCGCTCACGGTGATCACGCGCTACCGCGACCTCGGCGGCCCCGGCCTCGCGCTCTCGTCCACGGGCGTCTACTCCGCGCACGCCGACTTCTTCAACGCCTGGCGTCAGGACGAGCTCGAGCGGCTCGTCGCCTCCTGCCTGAACGCGCTGCGGCACTGCGGCCGCGACGGCTAGGCGCGCTAGCGCTTCGTGAACACGTAGTCCGGCTTCGCCGCCATGTGGCAGCCGAAGCAGACCCCGCCCTGGGCGAGGACGCCGAAGCGGCCCCGCGCCGAGGTGCGGTCCCACTCGATCATCTCCCAGCCGTTGTTCGCGCGCCGGTTCGGGAGCTTGCGCATCGCCGCGATCACGCCGACGAAGCTCGTCCCGGGGCGGCGGACCTCCTTCACGATCACGGTCCCGACCGGGTAGCGGCCGTTCCGCGCCCGCTTCGAGGCGTAGACGTTCTTCGTCCCGCGGTGCGCGTCGCTCGGCCGCGCGGGGATCGGCGCGCGGTTCACCTTCGCCCAGGCCGTGTAGCCCGCCGTCCACTGCGGCAGCCCGGGGAGCGGCTTCGGCGTCGCCGTCGGCTGCGCCTGTGCGAGCGTCGCGGCGACGACCGCGACGGCCGAGAGGGCGGCGAGCGCGAAGACGCGGCGCACCCTTCGAGGGTACGCCTCCGGCGCGGCCGGATCTAGGCAGCGATTGCGGCGCGTTCCTCGACGGCGGCGACGAGGTCGGAGAGGAGGTCGCGTACGCGCTCCTCGAGCTCGCCGTCGAGCAGCTGTCCGTCGTCGGCGAGCCGGGCCGAGGCGCGCCCGACGGGCACCTCGTCGCCGACAACGCGTGCGCCCATCGCGGCGAGGACCTTCCGCGCCTCCGCCTGCGCCCACACCGCGCCGAAGGCGCCGTTGCTGGCGCCGACGACGGCGACGGGGACGTTGCGGAGGGGATTCGTCGCCAGCGGGCGCGAAGCCCAGTCGAGCGCGTTCTTCAGCTGGCCGGGGATGCTCGAGTTGTACTCGGGCGTGGCGATGAGGACGCCGTCGGCCTCCGCGAGCGCGGCGCGGAAGCGCGCCGCGCCCGCGGGGCCGTCGCCGGCGTCGTCGTCCTCGTCGTACGGCGGCACGTCCTTGAGGCCCTCGAACAGCTCGAACTCGACCTCGGGGTCGAAGAGCTCCGCCGCCTCCCGCAGGAGGAGCGTGTTGTGCGAGCCGTCTCGAAGGCTGCCGGAGACGCCGAGGATCCGCACGGTCGTCCTACTGTGCCTTGACGAGCGAGAGCTCGGCGGTCAGCACGACGTCCTGCGCGAGCGCGGGGTCGCCGCTCGGCAGCGGCGTGTTCCAGCTCACGCCGAACTGCGAGCGGTCGATCGCGCCCTCGAGCGAGAAGCGGACGCGCGCGTTGCCGTAGGCGTCGACGATGTCGTCCTGGATCGAGCCGGCGAGCTCGACCGTCTGCGTCGTGTCGCGGATCGTCAGGTCGCCGCGGATCGTGACTGCGTCACCGTCGCGCACGACGTCGTCCGAGACGAAACGCAGCTCGGGATGCCGCTCGGCGTCGAAGAAGTCAGGGGTCTGGAGGTGCGCCTCGAGGTTCGGGTCCTGAACCTTCACGTTCGCGACCTGCGTCGCGCCCTCGAGGTGTGCGTGCCCGTCCTCGCCGACCTCGAGCGTCGCCGCGAACGGCGAGAACGTCCCGCGGAACGTGCCGCCCATGTAGGCGATCTCGAAGCCGATCTGGGAGTGGACCGCATCGGCGTTCCAGATCCCGGTGGGGAGGACGGTGTGGCTCTTCGATGGTGCTCATTGAATCCTCGCTTCTTTCGGGTAAGCTTGTGTGCGCAAGCAAAGGTAGCAGAGATACGTGAGCCGTCAAGTATTGACAGAGCAAGCTTCGCCGCCCGCCCTCGAGGCGTGGGTCGGACTGCTGCGCGCGCACGCCGCCGCCACCCGCGCGCTGAGCGCCGGCCTGCTCGCCGAGCACGGCCTCTCGATCAACGACTACGAGGCGCTGCTCCACCTGTCGAACAAGCCCGACGGCATGCGGCGCGTCGACCTCGCGGAGAAGCTCCTCCTCACGGCCTCGGGCGTGACCCGGCTCCTCGACGGGCTCGAGACCGCCGGCCTCGTCGCCAAGCGGTCGTGCGAGACCGACGCGCGCGTGACCTACGCGGTGCTCACCGACGCGGGCCGCGAGCGGTTCGAGGCGGCCAAGTGCACGCACGTCGAGGGGATCCGCGCCCTGTTCGAGGAGCGGCTGACCGACGCCGAGGTGCGCTCGCTCGCCGACCTCCTCGGGCGCCTCCCGAGCGTCGGCGGCTACTGCGAGCTCGACGAGAGCGCGGCGTAGGCGACGGCGACCTCGCCCGCGAGGGCGACGTTGTCGGCGATCAGGTCGAGGTTCGCACGCTCGGTGCGGCCGCCGCTCTCGCGGTGGAGGAACGCGAGCACGAACGGCGTCACCGCCTGCCCGGTCACGCCCTGCTCGGCCGCCGCGGCGAGCGCGCGCTCGATCAGCGGCTCGACGTCGTCCAGGCTCTCGACGGGCGGGCGCGCGAGCACGAGCGCCGCGCGGCCGAGCGTCCAGTGCGCCCGCGCGATCCGCGCGGCCTCGTCGGCGGACTCGACCCGCGCGGACACCGGCGGCCCGCCGCGGGCGGCGTAGAACAGCGGCAGCTCGTCCGTCCGGAAGCCGAGCACCGGCACGCCGAGCGTCTCGAGCAGCTCCGTCGTCGAGGGCACGTCCAGCAGGGACTTGATCCCGGACGAGACGACGAGCACCTCCGTCCTTGCGAGCTCGCCGAGGTCGGCCGAGACGTCGGGAGGGAGCGGCCAGCCGCGGTGCACGCCGCCGAGCCCGCCGGTGCCCATGAACCGGATCCCGACCGAGCGGGCGACCGCGACCGTGCCGCCGACGGTCGTCCCGCCGACGACGCCCTGCACCGCCGCGGCGGCGAGGTCGCGGGGCCCGCACTTGCGCGCCTCGGGCGTGAAGCGATGCAGCTCGGCCTCCGTCAGGCCGACCCGGACCTGGCCGTCGAGGACGCCGATCGTCGCGGGAACGGCGCCCGCCTCGCGGACGCGCCGCTCGCTCGCGAGCCCGACCTCGACGCCCTGCGGCGCCGGGAAGCCGTGCGCGACCAGCGTCGTCTCGAGCGCGACCACCGGCTGCCCGGCCGCGAGCGTCTCGCGCACCTCGTCGCTCACGTGGATCAGCGTCATCGCGGCATCGCTCCCATCTGCCCGACGCATCGTGCCCCGGCGCGCAGCGCCATCTCGTAGCCGCCGAGCAGGAAGCCTGCCGCGAACGCGTCGCCGGCGCCGGTGGCGTCGACGACCTCGACAGGCTCGGCGGCGTGCTCGTGGGTGCCGCCGCGGTCGCGCACGACGCAGCCGCCGGCCGCCGTGGACGACGACGGTCTCGGCCTCGACCGTGCCCACGAGCGCGGCCTCGGCCTCCGAGGCGAGGACGAGCGCCGGCCGCAGCTCCTCGAGCAGCCCTGCGCACCGTCTCGACGCCCAGTTCCTCGATCGCCGCCGTGGAGGAGAGGTCGACGCTGACCCGGGGCGCGAGCGCGGCCGCCGCGACGGCCGTCGACCGCAGCGGCTCGCGCGCGAGCGAGTAGACGGGGACGTGGAGCCAGTCGCAGCCCTCGAGCCACGCGGGGTCGAGCTCGTCGGGGGCGAACGTCGGCGCGACGCCGCGGTCGGAGAGCATCGAGCGCGTGCCGTCGCCCTGCGAGAGCGACACGATCGTCCCGGTCCCCGCCTCGACCTCGGGCCCCGCCACCTCCACGCCCCGGGCGCGCAGGCCCTCGCCGATCACGCGACCGGCCGGGTCGCGCGCGCGCTTCCCGAGGAACCGCGCGCGGTCGCCGAGCGCCACGACCCACGCGGCCACGTTCGCCGCCTGGCCGCCGGCGCCGACGGACGTGCGCGCGTCGGTGTCCGTGTCCGACGCGATCGGTGCGTCGAGACGGACGATCACGTCGAGGAGGAGATCGCCGATCGTGCAGACGAGCATCGACGTAGGATCCTGACGATGGACGGCGAGCCGAGGACGCGGAAGCGCGACCGGATGCGGTCGTTCGTCATCGGCGGGATCGTCGGCGCCGGCGCCGCCGTCGCCGCGGGCCGCCGGCTCCGGCCGCGCGCGCGGCCGCGCCAGACCCCGGCCGGGCTCGCCGCCTTCGAGGGCGCGCCGTGCTATCGCGAGCTCGTCGAGCGGGAGCGCTCGGACGGGTCGTAGCCGAGCCGCTCGGCGACCCGGTTCACCGTCGCGAAGTTCACGTCGGCGTCGCCGATGTCGAGCGTCATCCCGGCCACCTGCGCCGCGGCGGCGAGCTCGACCCAGCGCTCGGGCGTCTCCACCGGCTCGCGCGTCCGCAGCACGAGGTACGGCCCGAACGTCCGCGCCTCGAACGCCTCGCGTCCGCGCGGGAGTCGCCGCACGATCGCCTGCGCCTTGTCCGCGTTCGTCGTGTCCGCCGCGTCGAAGACCCAGATCCCGCGGCCGAGCGGGCGCGGAGCGTCCTCGAGCGTCTGCGCCGCGAGCTTCGCGTCCGCGCGAGGGAGCACCACGCGCGAGAAGTCCCTGTTCCGCTCCCAGGCCTCGAGGTACACGGGCTCGTAGCCGAGCAGCACGTCGTTCGGCGCACCCGCCGCGGCGAGCCACTCTGCCGCCGCGTCGCGGCCCGCGGTCTGCGACTCCGGCGCCCCGCGGAACAGCAACGGCGTCTTCTGCCAGGCCCACACCGCACCGCCGAGGACGAGGAGGGCGGCCGCGACCGCCGCCGTGCGCTCTGCCCCCGCGCGGCCGCTCCGGGCGATCGCGACGAGCGCCGACGCGACGAGCATCGCGAAGAACGGCAGCGTGAAGATCAGGTGCCGCGTCTCGGGCGCGGTCGAGGCGCCGAGGCGGGCGACGAGGAAGGCGAGCGTCGGCGTCCCCACGACCGCGAGCGTGAGCAGTGCCGCCCGCCGCCGCTCGCGCCAGAGCACCCAGCCGCCGAATCCGGCCAGCGCGAGCACGACCGGGAGCACGACCGGCCCCGCCGAGAAGTCGGCTGCGACGTCGCCGAGGTACTGCGCCACGGCGACGGGCCCGCCGAGCTTCGCGCCGCCGCCGCCGACGCCGACGTCGAACCGTCCGGCAAGGACGAAGTCGGCGAGCCAGAACGGGATCCCGAGCACGAGCACTGCGACCCCGGCCGGGATCGCCTCGCGCAGCCGCTCCCGCGCGAGCAGGACGAACACGCCCTGCGAGGCGAGCACGAGCGCGCCGTAGGGATGCGTGGCGACGCAGAGCAGGATCGCGCCGGCCCAGAGCGCCCAGCGCCGCAGCCCGCCGCGGTCGAGCGCCGACAGGAGCGCGAGCATCGACAGGAGGCTGGTGCAGAGGAAGAGCGCGTACATGCGCCCGTAGACGGCGTGGAAGAGCAGCACCCAGTTCGTTGCCACGAGCAATGCCGCGAGCGCCGCGGTCGTGCGGTCGGTCAACCGGCGCACGAGCTCCGCCGAGAGCGGGATCGACGCGAGCGCGAACACCGCCGAGACGAGCCGCAGCCCGCCGAGCCCGCCGCCGAGATGCGCCACCGCCCACGCGAAGACGTAGTGCAGCGGCGCCCCGCCGCGCTCTCCCAGGACGATGTCGGCCAGGTCGCCGAGCGATCCGTGGCCGACGAAGAGCGCGAGCGTCTCGTCCTCGTGCGGAGGCCAGGCCGTGAGCCGCAGCGCGAGGAACGCGCCCACTGCCGCCACGGCTGCGGCGACCACGGCCCCGTAGCCGCGGTCGAGCCGCTCCGACAGCGGCTGTCCGACCATGCGTTCCGGCCTCTTCAGCGTGGTCCTGATCGGGGCCGTCTGTGCCACTGGCGAGGCACGGTACCGGCGGAGGGGAGTGCTAGCTTTGGCGATCCCCATGCCGATTTACGAGTACCGCTGCCCCAACGGACACACGTTCGAGTTGTTCCAGCGGATGACCGATCCGCAGCCCGAGACGTGCGAAACCTGCGGCGCGAGCCCCGTCGAGCGCGTGCTCTACCCGGTGGCGGTGCACTACAAGGGCTCCGGCTTCTACTCGACCGACTACGGGCGGGGGAACCGGAAGCAGTCGAAGGACGGCTCCGACTCGTCCTCGTCGGGCGACTCGTCGTCGAGCGACTCGTCCTCGTCGGGCGACTCGTCGTCGTCGGGCGACTCGTCCGCGCCCGAGAAGAAGGCCGCAGCGGCCGACTAGGCCGACGGGCTCGAGCCGACTCGGCAGCCGGGCCCGAAGAGCGAGCCCGGAGCGGGGGGCTGCGGCGCCGACGCGCCGACGAACATCGAGACGACGTTGCGGTTGTCCTCGGTGGGGATGAGCACGCCGCCCGCGTCCTCGCCGCCGAGGCGGCAGTGGAGCGCCCGGTCGTCGTCGCCGCGGAACTTCGCCCACGCGAGCTGCGTGAGCTGCCAGGTCGAGAGGTCGGTCGAGAGCGGCGCGACGAGGTCGTCGCCGATGAACGGCAGCTTCAGCATCGTCAGCGGGCTGAGCACCTTGTGCGCGATCGCCTGCGTCACCGCCTGCTGCCGCTCGCCGCGGGTGATGTCCGACTCGGACGGGTCGAGCTGGTTCACGCGCACGCGCGAGTAGATGAGCGCGCGGCGCCCGTCCATCTCCTGCTCGCCCTTCGCGAAGCGCCAGCCGGGCCAGCGGTCGCACCGCTCCTGCGTCGGGTAGGGGCAGTCGAACTTCTTGGAGACGATCGGCTTCGGCACGTCGATCGTGACCCCGCCGAGGGCGTCGACGAGCTCCTCGAAGTCGCCGAAGTCGACGACCGCGACGTGGTTCACCTTGACGCCGGTGAACTGGCGGATCGTCCGGATCGCCAGCGCGGGGCCGCCGACCTGCGAGGCGGCGTTGATCTTCGAGGTGCCGAGCCCGGGGACCTCGACCTGGAGGTCGCGCGGGATCGAGAGGTACGAGATCCGGCCGCGGCGCGGGTCGGTGCGAACGAGCATCATCGAGTCCGAGCGCCGCGCGCCCTGGCGGTCCTGGACGGTGCGCGAGTGATCGGTGCCGAGCAGCAGCACGACGGTCGGGTTGCCGAGCATCGAGCCCTCGTCGGGCGCGAGCGCGGCGCGATCCTCGGGCTCGAGCCGGGCGTTCGCCTCCTGCACGCCGCTGCGCACGGCGAAGAAGCTCGCCACGCCCCAGACGACGAGGAGCAGGACGAGGACGAGCACGCCCAGGCCGATGCGGCGTCCCCACGAGACCCGGCGGGCCGGAGCCGGCTGCTCCGGGCCGAGCGGCGGGCGCGCTGCCGGCCGGCGGCCGTTCTTTCGCGAGCTGCGCTCCGGCGGCGGCAGCGTCGGGACCTTGCCCTTCGTGCGTCCGCCGCGGTAGACGCGGTAGGGCTTGTCCTCGGGCGACATGCGGGGCGGTATGGTAGCCCGGCCTCATGGCAGACCCCCTGGTGATCGGCGTCGACCTCGGCGGAACGAAGATCGCCGCGGGCCTCGTGGACGGCGACGGCGGCGTGCGCGAGCGCCGTGAGCGGATCGACGCCGACGGAGTCGCAGGAGGCCCTGCTCGAGGCCCTCGAGGAGGCCGTCGCGGAGCTCCTCGGCGCGGACGTCACCGCCGTCGGGATCGGCGTCCCGTCCATCATCGACCGGACGACGGGCCGCGCTCTCGGCTCGGTCAATATCCCGCTCGGCGACGTCGACCTGGACGACCGCCTGCGCACGCGGTTCGGCGCTCCCGGTCGCGATCGAGAACGACGCGAACGCGGCCGCTTTCGCCGAGTGGCGCTTCGGCGCGGGGCAGGGTGCGAGCTCGATGGTCATGCTCACGCTCGGTACGGGGGTCGGCGGCGGTGTCGTGTACGGCGGACAGCTCATGCGCGGGCTCGCCGAGTTCGGGCACATCGTCATCGAGCACGACGGCCGCCCCTGCCAGGGCACCTGTACCGGACGCGGCCATCTCGAGGCGTACGTGTCCGGAACGGCCGCGACGGCGGCTGCGCGGTCGGCCTTCGGCCCGGCGGCGGACGCGTACCGGCTCGTGCGGCTCGGGAACGAGGGCGACGCGCGGGCGATCGCGATCCTCCGCGAGATCGGCGAGCGGCTCGGCTCCGGCATCGGCACGCTCGTGAACGTCTTCGACCCGGAGCTCGTCGTCATCGGCGGCGGCTTCGCCGCCGCGGGCGACCTGATCCTCGAGCCGGCGCGCGCGATCGTTCGGCGCGAGGCGATCGGCCCCGCGAAGGAGCGCGTCCAGGTCGTCCGGGCCAAGCTCGGCACGGCGGCCGGGATCGTCGGCGCCGCGCTCGTGGGGCTCGAAGCGGCCGCCTAGCGGTGCTCGCCGTCTGCGCGACCCCGATCGGGAACCTCGAGGACGTGACCCTGCGCGTGCTGCGCGAGCTGCGCGAGGCGGACCTCGTCCTCTGCGAGGACACGCGGCGCACCCGGGGCCTGCTCGCGCGGCACGGGATCGACGCGCGCCTCCTGTCGTACCACGAGCACAACGAGGCGGCCCGGACGGCGGAGGTGCTCCCGCGCATCCGTGACGGCGAGCGCGTCGCCCTCGTCTCCGACGCCGGGATGCCGGCGATCAGCGACCCGGGTGCGCGGCTGATCGCTGCGGCGCTCGAGGAGGGCCTGCCGGTGACCGTGCTCCCGGGGCCGTCGGCGGTCGAGACGGCGCTCGTCGCCAGCGGGCTGGTCGCGGAGCGCTACCGGTTTCTCGGGTATCTCCCGCGTGGGGCCGGTGCGCTCGAGGGTGTGTGGGAGGAGCTCGCGTCCTGGCCGTGGCCGACGGTCGCGTTCGAGTCTCCGCAGCGGCTGCCCCGGACCCTGCGTTCCCTCGCCGAGCGCTTTCCCGACCGGCGGGGGGCGGTCTGCCGCGAGCTGACGAAGCAATACGAAGAGGTCGTGCGCGGGACGGCGGCGGAGCTCGCAGAGGCCTTTCCCGAGCCGCCAAAGGGCGAGATCGTGCTCGTCGTGGACGGGGCGGAGGCGGAGGTCGACGACACCGCCGCTGCGACGGCCGTGGCCGAGCTCGTCGATGCGGGCCTGCCCCGCCGGCGGGCGGTCGACCTGGTCGCGAGCCTGACCGGCGCGTCCCGGAACATGCTCTACCGCCGCTCGCTGTAGTCCGTCTTGACAACGAACGACCCGCCCGGTACTGTGACCTCTTCGTTTCCAATCGGGACAACACCGGAGGTCGCCCATGCTCCGTCTCGCGCTCGTCGCCGTGGTCGCGCTCGTCCTCGCGCCCTCCGCCAACGCGTGGTCGTGGCCGTGCGAAGGCTCCGTCCTGCGACCGTTCTCGCTCGTCGACGACCCCTACGCCGCCGGCCAGCACCGCGGCATCGACGTCGGCTGCGGCGCAGGAGCCGGCGTCGGCGCGCCCGCGTCGGGGACGGTGACCTTCGCAGGCTCGCTCCCGGGCATGGGGCGCGGCGTGACGATCCAGACGGCCGACGGGTATGCGGTGACGCTGGTACAGCTCCGCGCGACGACGGTCTCGCGCGGCGACGCCGTCGACGAGGGCGCGACGGTCGGCGCCGTCGGCGAGAGCGAGGATCCGGTCACGCGAGCCCCGCACGTCCACCTCGGCGTGCGCGTCTCGAGCGATGCGAACGGCTACCTCGATCCGCTGAGCCTCCTCCCGCGCAGGCCCGCAGTGCCTCCTCCCGCGTCGGCTGCACCGCCGCCGCCGGTGGCCGTCGCGCAGCCGGTTTCGAAGCCGCAGATGCCGGCCGCACCGGTCGCGCCGGCTGCGCCTCCCGCGGTGCAGCCGCCGGTGGCCGCCGCGCCTGCGCAGCCAACCGTCACGCCGATCGCGGCCGAGAGCCCGCGGCCGGCGGCGGCAGTGAGCGCGGCCACGACGTCGGCGGCGGAGCCCGAGCAGGTAGCCGAGCCCGTCGCCGTCTGCGGAGCCCGCGGTCGCGCCCGCATCGACGACCGCGGTCGAGGGCTCGGCGCCCCGTCTCGAGGTGACGGCACGGGCTACCGAGCGAGCCGTCGCGACGGCGTCGGCATCCGCCGGCGACGTGTCGGCAGACAGGACCGGCGACGCGGGGCGTGGCGCGATCGAGCAGACGCATCGAGCCCGCGCAGCCGCCGACGCACGGGACGCGTCATCTCCAGAAAGGGGAGCCGCTCGCACGGGCTCGGCGCGCGCGCTCCATGGCGGCGCCGCTGCGGACCCGCAGCAACTCGCCTCGCGTTGGAGATGCTCCGACGCAGCGCGTCGTCGCAGGCGAGCCGCGCGAACCGCTGCTGCGTCCCGACACCGCGGGCGTGTACGGCCGATTCGCCCGGTGGTGGCTCGTCGCGTCCCTTGCGGCCGCCGCGGGAGCGGTCGCGCTCGGAGCGGCTCGTATCATGACCGCCCGTGCCCACGTCCCCATCCCCGCAGAAGATCCTGGTCGCGCCGGCGTGGCCCTATGCGAGCGCGCCACGCCACATCGGGCATGTGGCGGGGTTCGCGGTACCCGCGGACATCTTCGCGCGCTACCACCGCCTGCGGGGCAACGACGTCCTCATGGTGTCCGGGACGGACGAACACGGCACGCCGGTGATGGTCACGGCGGACAAGGAAGGGCGCTCGCCGCGTGAGGCCGCGGACGAGTACAGCGCGCGCATCCGCGACGATCTCCGCGATCTCGGGATCACGTACGACTGCTTCACGCGCACCACGACGCGGAACCACTACCGCGTCGTGCAGGACCTGTTCCGCACGCTCTACGACCACGGCTTCGTCGTCGAGCGGACGACGCTCGGGGCGTTCTCGCCCACCACCGGACACACGCTGCCCGACCGGTACATCGAAGGCACCTGTCCGATCTGCGGCTACGAGGCGGCCCGCGGTGACCAGTGCGACAACTGCGGGAACCAGCTCGACCCGATCGACCTTGTGAACCCGCGTTCGCGAGTCGACGGGTCGACACCCGAGTTCCGCGAGACCAAGCACCTCTTCCTCGACCTGCCCGCCTTCGCCGACCGCCTGCGCGAATGGATCTCGGCCCAGACCCATTGGCGGCCGAACGTCCGCAACTTCTCGCTCGCGCTCGTCGACGACCTCAAGGAGCGCCCGATCACCCGCGACCTCGACTGGGGCGTGCCGATCCCGGTCGAGGGCTACGAGGAGTCGACGAACAAGCGGATCTACGTCTGGTTCGACGCGGTGATCGGCTACCTCTCGGCCGCGGTCGAGTGGGCGCACAACCAGGGCCGGCCCGATGCGTGGCGCGAGTGGTGGCAAAACCCCGAGTCGCGGCACTTCTACTTCCAGGGGAAGGACAACATCGTCTTCCACACCGTGATCTGGCCGAGCATCCTGCTCGGCTACGGCGAGGGCGGCGAGCTCGGCGCCGGGCGCGGCCCGCTCCAGCTTCCGTACGACGTCGTCGCGAGCGAGTTCCTCACGATGGAGGGCCGGAAGTTCGCCGCCAGCCGCGGCGTCGGCATCCTCGTGAGGGACTTCCTCGAGCGCTACGAGCCGGACGCCCTGCGCTACTACCTGACCGCGGCGGGGCCGGAGACGCAGGACACGGACTTCACCTGGTCGGAGTTCGTCCGTCGCACGAACGACGAGCTCGTCGCCACCTGGGGGAACCTCGCGAACCGTGTACTCACGATCGCCTATCGGACGTTCGGCTCGGTCCCGGAGCCGGGCGCCCTCGCCGATCGCGACGCGGCGCTGCTCGCCGAGATCGACGGCGGCTTCGCGACGGTCGGCGACCTGATCGAGAACGCGCGCTTCAAGGCGGCCCTCGGAGAGGCGATGCAACTCGCGCGCCGGGTGAACCAGTACGTCAACGACGAGGCGCCGTGGGCGCTCGTGAAGGACGACCCCGAGCGGGCGGCCACGGTGCTCTACACCTGCCTGCGCGCGATCGACAGCCTGAAGACGCTCTTCGCCCCGTTCCTGCCGTTCAGCTCCCAGCGTGTCCACGTGCTGCTCGGCCACGACGGCGACCTCGCCGGCCCGCTCGAGCTGCGCGAGGTGGAGGAGGACGGCGATCGCCACGTGGTGCTCACCGGCGACTACGGCTCCTGGGTCGGGAGCTGGGCGCCGAGCACCCTGGCGCCGGGGCAGACCCTCCGCGAGCCGACGCCGCTCTTCCGCAAGCTCGACGAGAGCGTCGTCGAGGAGGAGCTCGAGCGGATGCGGCAGGCCTCGACCGCGGCGTGATCGACACGCACGCGCACCTCGACGCGTGCGAGGACCCGCCGGACGTCCTGGTCTCTCGCGCGCGCGAGGCCGGTGTCGAACGGATCCTCACCGTCGCGACGACCGTCGACGCGGCGACGACCGCGCTGGAGCTCGCCGACCGGCACGACGGGGTCTGGGCGATCCTCGGCGTCCATCCACACGCTGCGGGCGGCGACGACTCCGAGCGGCTCGACGAGCTCCGCGAGCGCCTCGCGCACCCGCGCGCCGTCGCCGTCGGCGAGACCGGGCTCGACTTCTACCGCGACTACGCGCCGCACGACCGCCAGCTCGACGTGTTCGAGCGGCAGCTGGCGCTCGCGGCCGAGCTCGGGAAGCCGGCCGTGATCCACACCCGAGCGGCGGACGCGGAGACGCTCGCCGTGCTCGCGGGCTTCGACGGCGACGTCGTCCTCCACTGCTTCTCCTCGCCGCGCCTCCTCGAGCCGGCGCTCGAGCGCGGCTACTACGTCTCCTTCGCGGGGAACGTGACCTACCGGAACGCGCCGGAGCTGCGCGTCGCGGCGAGTCAGGTGCCGGCCGACCGGATCCTCGCCGAGACGGACTGCCCGTACCTCTCGCCGGTGCCGCGCCGAGGGCGTCCGAACGAGCCGGCCTACGTCGCGCACACGGTCGCGGCCCTCGCGGAGGCCCGGGGCGAGGAGCAGGACGCACTCGCCGCGCAGATCGACGCCAACGCCGCGACTGTCTTCGGGCTCCCGTGAACGTCGTCCCGAAGAAGGCCTACGGCCAGCACTTCCTCGCCGACGAGAACATCCTCCGCGTGATCGAACGGCTCGCGGCGCTCCGTGCCGACGACGTCGTCCTCGAGGTCGGTCCGGGCCTCGGAGTCCTGACGCGCTTCCTCGCCGACCGGGTCGCGCACGTCCACGCGGTCGAGGTCGACCGGTCGCTCGAGCCGCGACTGCGTGAGGAGCTCGCGGAACGTCCGAACGTCGACCTCGTCTTCGGCGACGCGTTGCAGCTCGACCTCGCCGCGCTCGAACCCGCCCCGGGCAAGCTCGTCGCGAACCTGCCCTACAACGTCGCGACGCCGATCGTCGTCGAGTCGCTCGACGGCCTGCCGTCGCTCGAGCAGTGGTGCGTGATGGTGCAGCGCGAGGTCGCCGATCGCTTCTTCGCCGAGCCGCGGACGAAGGCATACGGCGCCGTCTCCGTCCTGCTCCAGCTCGCGACGGAGAAGACCGGCTTCCACCCGGTCGCCCGGACGGTGTTCCGACCGCCGCCGAACGTCGATTCGGCGCTCGTCGCCTTTCGGCGGCGGGAGCTTCCGGCCGAGTACCCCGAGCTCAAGCGGCTCGTCGAGGCCGCGTTCGCCCACCGGCGCAAGACGCTCCCCAACTCGCTCGAGCTCACCGGCCTCGCCTCCCGCGCCGAGGCGGCCGACGCGCTCGGGCACATCGGCAGGCCGGCCGCGACGCGTGCCGAGGAGCTCGCCCCCGACGAGTATCCGCCGCTGCTCGCCGCCCTTCGGTGAGACGCGCCCCGGCACCGGCGAAGCTCAACCTCGCCCTCGTCGTCGGCCCGCATCGCTCCGACGGGAAGCACGAGGTGACGACCGTGCTCCAGCGCGTCGACCTCGCCGACCGGGTCGCCCTCGCACCCTCCGACGGCCTCCGCGTCGACGGCTTCGCCGAGGACACGCTCGTGACCGCCGCGCTGATCGCGCTCGCCGCGCGCGCCGGCGTCGAGCCGCACTGGCGCGCGACGCTCACCAAGCGCGTCCCGGTCGCCGGCGGGCTGGGCGGCGGCAGCTCCGATGCGGCCACCGCGCTCCGGCTCGCGAACGAGACCCTCCGTGAGCCGCTCCCGCTCGACGAGCTCCACGACCTCGCTGCCGGACTCGGCGCGGACGTCCCGTTCTTCCTCCGGCCCGGGCCCCAGCTGGCGGAGGGCGACGGCACGACCCTGCGCCCGCTGGAGCTGCCGCAGGACTTCTGGGTCGTGCTGCTCCTTCCGCGCGGGGTGCGGAAAGGGTCGACGAGCGCTGTCTACGCGAGCTTCGACGAGCGCGACGGGTCGGCCCGCTACGAGGAACGGCGCGCTGCGCTCCTCGACGCGCTCGACCGCGTACGACGCCCGCGCGACCTCGCCGCGCTACCGCCGAACGACCTCGCCTCGTCGCCGCTCGCCGACGAGCTGCGTGACCTGGGCGCCTTCCGCGCTGACGTCACCGGCGCCGGCCCGACCGTCTACGGGCTCTTCTCCCGCCGCCGCGACGCAGAGGCCGCGCGCGGCCGGTTGCGGCGGCTCGGGGAGACCTGGCTGACGGTGCCTGCTTGGTACGGTTGAAAACGATGGAGCTCCCGGTCGTCGACCCCCGCGTGAGCCGCACCGGTCGCTGGCTCCGGGAACGCCGGCTTCGCCTCGCCGTCTGGATCGCGGTGATCGAAGGCCTGCTCGTGGTCTTCGACGTGATCCCGGGCTGGTTCGCTCTCGTCGTCGGCGCGATCATCGTCCTCTTCTACGTCCTGATCGGCCGGAGTGCCGGCAGCGACACGGTCGCGCAGGCGAGCTGGACGGCGGCGATGTCCCAGGTGCTCGTCGCGCTCGTCCCGATCGCCGCGTTCGTCCTCACCACCCTGGCCGTCGTCGTGCTCGCGGTGATCGCCCTCCTCGCGCTCGCGCTGCTGCTCGGCGACCGCCGCTGACCGCTCCTACACTCACTTCGACAGATGGGGCGTAGCCAAGTGGTAAGGCAACGGGTTTTGGTCCCGTGATCCCAGGTTCGAATCCTGGCGCCCCAGCCTCTACTCTGCGGGCGTGAACGGGAGCCTCGCAGCAGTCGTCATGGCCGGCGGCCTCGGCACGCGGATGAAGTCCGCGACGCCGAAGCACCTGCACCCGCTGCTCGGCCGGCGCATGGTCGACTGGGTGCTCGCGTCGGCGCAGCCGCTCGGAGCCGACCCCGTGGTCGTGGTGTGCTCGCCCCAGACGGAGGAGGCGATGCGGGCCTCGCTCGACGGCACGGTCACCCTCGCCGTCCAGCAGGAGGCGCGCGGGACGGGCGACGCTGTGGCCTCCGCGCGCACGGCGCTCGACGGCTTCGAGGGGGACGTCCTCGTGCTCTCCGGCGACACGCCGATGCTGCGGGCCGAGCTGCTCGCCGACCTCGTCGAGGCTCACCGGGCCGGCGACGCCGCGGCGACCATCCTCGCGATCGAGCCCGAGGACGAGAAGCCGTACGGCCGCATCGTCCGGAACCCCGACGGCTCCGTGAGGCAGATCGTCGAGGACCTCGACGCGACGGACGAGCAGCGCGCGATCCGCGAGCTCAACTCCTCGATCTACGTCTTCCGCGCGCGCGACCTCTGGCCCGCGATCGAGGGGCTCGAACCGCACAACGCGCAGGGCGAGCTCTACCTGACCGACGCGATCGAGCACCTCGTCGGCGCCGGTCTCCGCGTCGGGGTGCACACCGCGCCCGACGCCACAGAAGCCGAGGGCGTGAACACGCGCGTCGACCTCGCCGAGGCGGCCGCAGTCCTCCGCGACCGCATCAACACCGCGCACATGCTCGCCGGGGTCTCGATCGTCGATCCCCCAACGACGTGGATCCACCCGGACGTGGTGCTCGAGGCCGACGCCACCATCCACCCGTTCACCGTCCTGCGTGGCCGCTCGCGGGTCGCTGCGGGGGCCGAGATCGGGCCGCACGCCGTGCTGATCGACGCCGAGGTCGGCGAGGGCGCGCTCGTGGGACCGTTCTGTTACCTTCGCCCCGGCACGCGGCTGGCGGCAGGCGCCAAGGCCGGCACGTTCGTGGAGATCAAGAACTCGGAGATCGGGGAAGGGACGAAGGTGCCCCACCTCTCGTACCTCGGCGACGCCGAGCTCGGCGCAGGCACGAACGTCGGAGCGGGGACGATCACCGCCAACTTCCCGCATCAGCCCGGCCGGCCGAAGCAACGCACGCGGGTCGGCCGCAATGTCCGCACGGGCATCCACACTTCGCTCATGGCGCCCCTCGAGATCGGCGACGACTCGTGGATCGCGGCTGGCTCGGTGATCACGGACGACGTGCCGCCCGAGTCCCTCGCCGGTTTCCCGACCCGGCAGACCACGAAGGAGGGGTACCTGCGTGGAGACGACGACTGAGGTCCCGCTGCCGGGCCTCGAGACGCCGCCGGCCCTGCAGGTGACGCCGGAGCACGTCAAGGAGTACACGGCGCGAAAACGCCTGATGGTGTTCGCGGGCCGGTCGCACCCGCAGCTCGCCGGGGACATCGCCGGCAAGCTCGGGCTGGAGCTCGGCGAGATCACGCTCAAGACGTTCGCGAACGGCGAGACGTACGTGCGCTACGAGGAGTCGATCCGCGGCGCCGACCTCTTCCTCGTGCAGACGGGGTGCGAGCCGGTCGACCGGAACCTGATGGAGCTGCTGATCATGATTCAGGCCGCGAAGCTCGCCTCGGCCAAGCGGATCACCGCGGTCATCCCCTGGTACCCGTACTCCCGCCAGGACAAGAAGTCAGCGCCCCGCGAGCCGATCACGGGCAAGCTGGTCGCGGACTTCCTCCGCACGGCGGGGGTCGACCGCGTGCTGACGATGGACCTCCACGCGGGCCAGGTCCAGGGCTTCTTCGACATCCCGGTCGACCACATGACGGCCCTGCCGCTCTTCGCGCAGCACTTCCGCGACCAGGGCCTGAGCGGCGAGGGCGTCGTCTCCGTCGCGCCGGACGCCGGCCGCGCGAAGATGGGCGTGAAGTTTGCGCAGATGGTCGAGGGCGACTTCGCGATCATGCACAAGACGCGGCCGGCCCACGACGTCGCCGCGATCTCCGAGGTGACCGGCCACGTCGGCGGCAAGCGCTGCCTCGTCGGCGACGACGTGATCATGACCGGCGGCACGATCATCTCCGGCGCGCGGGCGCTCAAGGAAGCCGGCGCGACGGAAGTGCACGTCTTTGCGACCCACGCGATCTTCGCCAAGGGGGCGCTCGACCGGTTCGCGGAGGCGGAGGAGGTCGACCGCCTGATCGTCACGGACACCGTCCCGATCGACCCGCGCGACCGTGCCGCGATCGAGAAGCTGACGGTGCTGCCGATCTCGGGACTCCTCGCCGAGACGATGTGGAACGTCTTCTCGGACGAGTCCGTCTCGGCGATCTTCGCGGGCGAGAACCAGCTGTTCTGACGCGAGCCGGACGCGACTTGCCGCGCGAGTCGTGATCGGCAATAGTGCGCCGCGTGCCGCACCACTGGACAAGGATCGGAGATGCCTCCGCCGCGGATCCGAAGGACGACGTCTACGTCGACGAGGAGACGAATGCCGTCTTCGTCCTCGGCCAGACGGCGGGGAACGCGAAGAAGAGCGAGATCGCGAGCAAGTACGGCGTCGCGGAGAGCGCCGTCACGCTGCTGAAGAAGAAGTAGCCGTCCGCGAACCCGCGCAGCCGGCGGCGCTTGCGCCGGGGCGACCGCGGTCGCATCATCCCAGGGGCCGCCATTCGGACACTGGGAGGAAGCGATGCCGCACCATTGGATCCGGGTCTCGACCGGAACTCCGGGTCGCCTGAGGGACCGCGTCAGGAACCCCACGGACTTCGACCGCGAGCTGAGGAAGATCGTCTCGGAGTGCGGCGGTGAGGCCGTGAACGTGTTCTTCGACGGCGACGCTAGAGCGGCGTACGTGCTCGTCGACGGCAACTACACCGGCTTCGACCTCGGCTGTCTCGACCGGGAGCTGGCGGACCCGAAGTCGTTCCGCGTCGACGTCCTGACGGCGGACGAGAAGATCGAGCGGTCGGAGGGCCACGGGCAGGAGTACGCGTCCGGGCCACCGGGCGAGGCGCCGTGACGGCGGCCGCGACACGCGGCCTCCCGACCGGCACCGTCACGCTGCTCTTCACGGACGTCGAGGGCTCCACCGACCTGCTCCGGCGGCTCGGAGCCGCGTACGGCGACGCGCTGGAGCTTCATCGCCTCGTCCTCCGTCAGGCCGTCCGACGGCACGACGGCTCCGAGGTCGACACGCAGGGCGACGCGTTCTTCTTCGCGTTCCCGACGGCGGCCGGCGCGGCCCAGGCCGCTGCCGAAGCCCAGCGCACGCTTGCCGCACAGTCGTGGCCGGACGACCAGCCCGTCCGCGTTCGCATGGGCATCCATACGGGCGAACCGGACCTGCGCGGCAGTGGCTACGTCGGTCTGGACGTCCATCACGCCGCGCGTATCGCGGCCGTCGGCCACGGCGGGCAGATCGTCGTCTCTCGCTCGACGCGTGACCTCCTTGGCGCCGACGTCGCGCTCGTCGACCTCGGCGACCACCGGCTCAAGGACATCGACGCGCCGATCCGGCTGTTCCAGCTCGGCGGCGAGGGGCTCGCGGCGGACTTCCCGCCGCTTCGGTCGCTGCATGTCTCGAACCTGCCTCGGCCGGCGACGAGGCTCGTCGACCGCGCAGAGGAGTCGGCGGCGCTGCAGTCGCTCCTCGCCGAGACGCGGTTGGTCACGCTCACCGGGCCCGGCGGCGTCGGCAAGACGCGGCTCGCGCTCGAGGTCGCGGCGGGCGCGCTCGACGCCTTCGCCGGCGGTGCGTACTTCGTCGACCTCGCGCGGATCACCGAGAGCCGCCTCGTCTCGGGGGCGATCGCCGCCGCGCTCGGTGTGGCCGAGCGGCCCGGGGTCGATCGTCTCGAGCAGGTGGTCGAGCGGCTCGCCGGTGGGTCGCGGACGCTGCTCGTGATCGACAACGCCGAGCACGTGCTCGACGCCGCCCCGGCAATCGGGGAACTGCTCGAGCGCGCCGTGCCTGTGACGATTCTCGCCACGAGCCGCGAGCCCTTGCGGCTTCGCGCGGAGCAGGAGCTGCCGCTCGGGCCCCTCCCGATCGAGAGCGGCGTCGCGATGTTCATGGAACGCGCCGAGGCTGTCCGCCCCGGCGAGGGGCTCGATCGCGCGGTCGTCGCCGAGGTCGTGGAGCGGCTCGAAGGCCTGCCGCTCTCGATCGAGCTCGCAGCGCCACGCGTACGGGCACTGCCGCCCGACGTGTTGCTCGAGCGGCTCGAGACGCGGCTCGCCGTGCTCTCCGGCGGTTACGCCGACGCTCCTGAGCGGCACCGGGCGCTCCGCGCGACCCTCGACTGGAGCTACGACCTCCTCGGCGAGGACGATCGGAGGGCGTTCGCATGGCTCGGGATCTTCGTCGGCGGCTTCCGGCTCGAAGCGGCTGCCGCGGTGCTCGGGCTGCCCGTCCTCGCTGCGGACGACAGGGTTGCGTCGCTCGTCGACAAGAGCCTCGTCGCGCCGCAGGGCGCGGGGTCGGCACCTCGCTACCTGATGCTCGAGACGATCCGCGAGTACGCGCTCGAGCAACTCGACGCCCGCGACGAGCGCGACGAGGTCGCGGCGCGCCACGCGCTTCATTTCACCGAGCTGGCCGAGCACTCCGAGCAGGCGCTTCGCGGTGACGACCGGGCCGCGTGGTTGCGCTCGCTCTCCGACGACCACCCGAACTTTCGCGCCGCGCTCGAATGGACGCTGGCGCGGTCGGATCCCGACACCGCGCTCCGGCTCGCCGGCGCGCTGTGGCAGTTCTGGCACGCGCACGGCGACCTCGGCGAGGGCCGAATGTGGCTCGAGCGAGCACTCGACTGCCGGGGCGCCGAGCCATCGGCCCATCGGGTGAAGGCGCTCGGAGGTGCGGTCGCACTCGCGGCGGTTTCCGGCGATGCCGCCGCTGCCCGGGAGCACGCAGCCGCTCGCGTCGAGCTTGCGTCCCGCCTCGACGACGACGCGCAGCTCGCGGGCGCGCTCACGAGCTTCGCCAACGTCCTGAGTGACGACGGCGCGCTCGAGGAGGCAGCAGTCCTCTACGCCGAGGCCGCCGTTGCTGCCGAGCGTGCCGGAGACGATCGGGCGGTCGCATCGGTGATCACGAATCTGGGGTACCTCGCGCTTCGGCTTGGCGATTGGGATCGTGCGGCCACCGAGTCGCAACGCGCGCTCGAGCGGTCGCGGGTCGTCGGAGACCGCGCCGCCGTGGTCGTCGCTCTGGTCAACCTCGGCTTCGCCTCCATCCACCGCGAGCGCCCGGACGAAGCCGCGTCGGCGTTCGTCGAGGCGCTCGCGTTCCTGCGCGACCTCGGCGACCGCGAGTCGATCGCCTACTGCCTCGACGGGATCGCCCGCGTCCTTGCCGGCCGGGGACTCGACCGCGACGCGTTGCGCCTCGTGGCGGCGGCTGCCGCGATGCGGGAGACGATCGGCGCCTCCCTGCCGCCCTACGAGCGCGAGTTCCACGAGCGCGTGCTCACCGAGACGCGCAGGCGCCTCGGCACGAGTGCCGCCGAGATCGAGGTGGAAGGGACAGCGCTCGCTCCCGCGGACGCGCTCGAGCAGGCGCTCGTCCTTGCGGTTCCGGCTGCCTAGGGGCTTCGCTACACTCGACGCCCGTCATGGCCGGAGAACGGATGAAGATCGACGTGCGTCCGCGGACCGAGTTCGGGTCGGCGGCCTCGCGGCGTCTGCGGCGCGAGGGCTTCGTCCCTGGCGTCCTCTACGGCCGCAGCGAGGCGGCGTCGTTCGTCGTCGCCGAGCGCGAGCTGCGCCGCGTCCTGACCGGCCCCGGCGGGCTCCACGCGATCCTCGACATCGCGATCGACGGCGGGAGCACGCAGCCCGCGATCCTCAAGGACTACCAGCAGGATCCCGTCAAGGGGAAGCTCCTGCACATCGACCTCCAGGAGGTGCGCCTCGACGAGGCCATCACCGCCTCGGTCGTCGTGTCGCTCATTGGCGCCGAGGACGCACCCGGCGTCCGCGAGGGCGGCGTCCTCTCGCAGATCTCGCGCGAGGTGAGCGTGTCCGCGCTGCCGCTCGAGGTGCCCGAGCACATCGACGTCGACGTCTCTGGCATGGAGATCAACGACACGCTCCGCCTCAGCGAGGTGCCGGCGATCGAGGGCGTCACGTTCCTCGACGACCCCGACGCGACGGTGATCGCGACGATCACCGCGCCGACGGTCGAGGTCGAGCCCGAGGTCGAGGAGGAAGAGGGCGTCGAGGGCGAGGCCGAGGGCGAGGCGCCCGAGGGTGCCGCCGACGAGGCTGCCGGCGGCGAGGCAGCCGGCGAGTCCGGCGCGACCGAGGAGTAGTCCGTGCGCTTCCTGCGTCGGGGCGACTCCGCCTCGTCGCTCGACCTGCTCGTGGTCGGCCTCGGCAATCCGGGTCGCGAATACGCCGCGCACCGGCACAACGCGGGCTTCATGGTCGTGGAGGAGCTCGCGCGCCGGGCGGGCGCGTCGTTCCGCGCCAAGTTCAACGGCCAGCTCGCCGATGCGCGTCTCGACGGTGCGCGGGTCGTGCTCATGAAGCCCGAGACGTACATGAACGAGTCGGGCCGGGCCGTCGGCGCCGCCGCCCGTTTCTACAAGGTCGAGCCCGAGGCGGTGCTCGTCGTTCACGACGAGGGCGATCTCGACCTCGGCCGCCTGCAGCTGCGCGCGGGGGGCGGCCTCGCGGGGCACAACGGCCTCCGCTCGATCGCGTCGCATCTGAAGACGCAGGACTTCCTCCGCCTCCGGATCGGCGTCGGTCGGCCGGGCCGCGGCGACCCGCGCGACCTCGCCGACTACGTCCTGTCGGACTTCGAGCCCGAGGACGACGCCGAAGCGCTCGTCGGCCGTGCCGCGGATGCGGTGGAGTCGCTGCTGCGCGAGGGGCTCGACGAGAGCCAGCGGCGGTTCAACTAGCGCCGCTCGGAAGGCGGGCGCAGAAACGTCACGCTCTCGGCACGATCGCGTGCGTGATCGGCGCCTAGGCTCGTGCCCCACCCAGTGAGGGTGGGGGGAGTGGAGGTGGGTCGGTTCCGGCCGGCGATCCGGCGCCGGATCCGCCGGGGAACGCGCCCGAGCAGCACGAGGTCGCGGGCTAGACTGGTCGGCCGCGAGACCGCCCGGTCGCGCGCGCACCTGTGGACCGCCCGATTCTCCACCCGCTCGTCGAGGAGCTCCTCGGCTCCGAGCGCCTCCACGCCTATGTCGAGGCGCTGCCCGAGCGTGCGCGGATCTCCGAGCCCGTGCTCCCGCTCGTCCTCGCCGCGCTGCACGAGGCGCGCGGGGAGGAGACGGTCGTGCTCGTCCCGGACGACGGCGACGCGCGGGATCTGGCCGAGGCGGCCGGCTGGCTGCTCGGGCCGGAGCGCGTCGCACTCCTGCCGAGCCGGGGCGTGCGGTGGGAGTCGGGGCTCGAGCCGCCGCCGCACCTCGTCGGCGAGCGGGCGCGGGCGCTCGACGTCCTCGCCGCAGACGGGCTCGTCTTCGCCTCGGCGGCGGCGCTCGCGGAGGGGATGCCGCCCGCGGAGCAGCGCCCGCCGACGATCGTGCTCCGCACGGGCGTCGAGCTCGGCCTCGAGCAACTCGCGGAGGAACTCGCGCTCGCGGGCTACGAGCGCGTCGAGCGGGTCGACGACCGCGGCCAGTTCGCGGTCCGCGGCGGCCTCGTCGACGTCTTCCCGGCCACCGGGCGGGAGCCGCTGCGCATCGAGTTCTTCGGGGACGAGGTCGAGGCCGTGCGCGCCTTCTCGCCCTTCACGCAGCGCGCGCTGCACGCCCTCGAGGAGGCCGCCGTCTACCCGGCCGCCGAGCGGCGGCTCGACCTCGTCGAGCCCGAGCTGATCGACGACGAGTCCGCATCGCCCGCGGTCCCCGACGACCTGGTGCCGCCGCTCGACCGGCGGCCCGACTTCGTCTGGGAGCCCGACGAGGTCCGCGGCGTCTGGGAGGAGCTCGGAGCCGGGCTCGACCTCGACGGCGTCTCCGAGCTCGACCCGTTCCCGCGTGGGCAGCCGTTCGCGTTCGAGGCGGTCCGGCCCGCGATCGCCGCCCGCGGGCTGAGCGAGGCCGAGAACGAGCTCGCGGGCCTCGTCCGCGCCGGCCACCGCGTCGTGGTCGCGTTCGCGCACCGCGGCGACGCGCTGCGCACGCAGGGGATGCTGCGCAAGGTCGAGGCGCGGATCCTCGAGCCGGGCGACCGGTTCCCGGAGGACGCGGCGCTCCTGTTCGTGGTCGCGCCGGCGCGCCGCGGGTTCGTGTGGCGCGACCTCGGGCTCGTCCTGCTCCCGGACACGCAGGTGTTCCGCAAGCGCGCGCCGCGTGGCGACGCGCGGCTCGGGCGAGCGCTCCAGTCGTTCGCCGACCTCCGCGTCGGTGACTACGTCGTCCACGAGGACCACGGGATCGGGAAGCTGCTCGGCTACGAGACCCGCGCGGTCGCCGACGTCACGCGCGACTACCTCCTGCTCGCCTTCAAGGGCGAGGACCGGCTCTTCGTCCCGCACGAGCAGCTCGGGAAGGTGTCGAAGTACATCGGCGCCGACGCGACCGCCCCCGCGCTGTCGAAGCTCGGCGGCAAGGCGTGGCAGACGCTCAAGAACCGCGCGCGCGCCTCCGTGCGCGAGCTCGCCGGAGACCTCCTTGGCCTGTACGCGCAGCGCCAGCAGGCGCCGGGGCTCGAGTACGACCTGTCGTCCGAGTGGTACGAGCAGCTCGAGGCGTCCTTCCCGTACCGCGAGACCGAGGACCAGCGGCGGGCGATCGAAGCCGTGGAGGAGGACCTCGAGACTCCGCGCCCGATGGACCGTCTCGTCTGCGGCGACGTTGGCTTCGGCAAGACCGAGGTCGCGGTCCGCGCGGCGTTCGCGGCCGCGCTCAACGGCCGCCAGGTGATGGTGCTCGCGCCGACGACGATCCTCGCAGAGCAGCACTGGCACACGTTCCGCGAGCGCTACCGCGACTTCCCGGTCCGGGTCGAGATGGTCTCCCGCTTCCGCGCGCCGAAGGAGACGAAGCAGGTGCTCGCCGAGTTCGCCGAGGGGAAGGTCGACGTGCTCGTCGGGACGCACCGCGTGCTCTCGCGCGACGTCGTGCCGAAGAACCTCGGGCTCGTCGTCGTCGACGAGGAGCAGCGCTTCGGCGTGGCGCAGAAGGAGCTCTTGAAGGCGCTCCGGCTCGAGGCCGACGTCCTCACGCTCACCGCCACGCCGATCCCGCGGACGCTGCACATGTCGCTCGCAGGCCTGCGCGACATCTCCGTGATCGAGACCCCGCCCGAGGGACGCCGCCCGATCCGTACGACCGTCGGCGAGTACGACGAGGAGCTGATCAGGCAGGCGCTCGAGCGCGAGCACGAGCGGGGAGGCCAGTCGTTCTACCTCCACAACCGCGTCGAGACGATCGAGGAGGCGGGGGAGAAGGTCCGGCAGCTGTGCCCGCAGCTCCGCGTCATCACGGCACACGGCCAGATGCGCGAGAAGGAGCTCGAGGACCGCATGCACGCGTTCCTGCGCGGCGACGCTGACGTCCTCGTCTCGACCACGATCATCGAGTCGGGACTCGACATCCCGCAGGCCAACACGCTCGTCGTCGAGCGCGCCGACACGCTCGGGCTCGCCCAGCTCTACCAGATCCGAGGCCGCGTCGGCCGCTCCGATCAGGACCGCGTACGCGTATCTGCTCTACCCGGACGCGCACGAGCTGACCCCGGAGGCACGTGCCCGCCTGTCGACGCTCGCCGACCACACCGAGCTCGGCGCCGGCTTCGCGATCGCGATGCGCGACCTCGAGATCCGCGGCGCGGGCGACCTGCTCGGCGCCGAGCAGTCGGGGCACGTGGCCGCCCTCGGGTTCGAGCTCTACGTCGAGATGCTCGCCGAGGCCGTCGCCGAGATGTCGGGCCAGCGGCGCGCCGTCGCGCGGCCGGTTCGGGTCGACGCCCGGGTCGACGCGTACGTGCCGGCGACGTACATCGCCTCCGAGGCGCTGCGGATCGACCTCCACCGCCGGCTGGCCCTCGCCGAGCACGAGGACGAGCTCCGCGAGCTCCACGCGGCGATCGAGGATCGCTACGGCCCGGTGCCCGAGCCCGTCGAGAACCTGTTCGCGATCCAGGAGGCGAAGCTCAAGGTGGCGCGGCTCGGGGCGGACTACCTCGTCTTCCGCGGCGGCCGGGCGACCGTCGGGCCGCTCGTGCTCGGCACCGAGGAGCTGCGCGCGATCCGCGGTCGCGTCCAGACCGCGGTCTACGCGACGGCGAAGCGCGAGGTGACGTTAAGAGACGAAGAATTCAAGGGAGCGATCCGACTCGTCGATGCTATGATCGACGCTCGCCAAGCGGCGTGACCCCTGCGCCGCGCCGAAACTCCCTCTCATGACACGCCTGAAGCTCATCCTCGTTTCCCTGCTCGCGGCCCTCGCGCTCGTCGGCGCGGCCTGCGGCGGCGACTCCGACGAGGTGCCGGCGGACGCGATCGCCGTCGTCGACGGGAACGCGATCGACAAGAGCGAGTTCGACTGCGCTGATCGACCAGGCGAAGAAGAGCTACACGCTGCAGAAGCGCGACTTCCCGAAGGTCGGCTCGCCCGAGTACAACACGCTGAAGAACCAGGCCGTGCAGTTCCTCGTGCAGCGCGAGCAGTTCGAGATCAAGGCCGACGAGCTCGACGTCGAGGTCACCGACAAGCAGGTCGACGCCCGGCTCGCCCAGATCAAGAAGCAGTACTTCCAGGGCAGCGACAAGAAGTACCAGGAGCAGCTCAAGCAGCAGGGCCTCACCGAGGAGAGCGTGAAGCGCGACATCCGCGCGCAGCTCGTCCAGGAGGGGATCTTCAAGAAGGTGACCGAGGACACCAAGGTCACCGACAAGGAGATCCAGGACTACTACACCAAGAACAAGGCGCAGTACGGGACGCCCGAGCAGCGGGAGGTCCGCCACATCCTCGTTCCGACGAAGAAGCAGGCGGACGACATCTACGACGCAGCTCCAGGACGGCGGCGACTTCGCCGCGCTCGCGAAGAAGTTCTCCAAGGATCCCGGCGTCCGCGTCGCAGGGCGGCAAGCTGACCATCGCCCGCGGCCAGACCGTCGCGCCGTTCGACCACACCGCGTTCCTCCTCAAGGAGGGCCAGGTCTCGCGGCCCGTGAAGACGCAGTACGGCTTCCACATCATCGAGCCGATCGGCGAGATCAAGCCGGCCGAGACGACGGAGCTGAGCAAGGTCAAGGAGTCGATCCGGCAGCAGCTGCTGCAGACGAAGCGCAACGAGTCGATGACGACCTGGGTGGAGGACACGAAGAAGGACTTCGCCGAGGACACGACCTACCAGGTCGGGTTCAAGCCTCCCGCGGCCGCGACGGCCACCGCCGGCACCACCACCTCCAACGGCTGAGCCGTTGGCCCGGCTCGGTGACGAGCTCGAGCGCCTGCAGGTCCTGACCGAGCGGCTTCGCCGCGACTGTCCGTGGGACCGCGAGCAGACCGCGCGGACGATCGTCCCGCACACCGTCGAGGAGGCCTACGAGGTCGCGGACGCGGCGATCGCGGACGCGCCCGAGAAGCTTCTCGACGAGCTCGGCGACCTCCTGTTCCAGGTCTACTTCCTCGCGCAGCTCCTGGCCGAGCAGGGGCAGGGCGATCTGGCCGACGTCGCCCGGAACGTGCACGACAAGCTCGTCCGCCGGCATCCGCACGTGTTCGGCGAGGCCGAGGCGCGCACCGCCGGCCGCGTGAAGGAGAACTGGGAGCGGATCAAGACCGAGCAGGAGGGGCGCGAGGGCGTCTTCCACGACGTCCCCGAGGCGCTGCCCGCGCTGCTGCACGCGCGCAAGGTGCAGCGCCGCGCGGCGGCGGTCGGCTACGAGTGGGTCGACCTCGACGGGCCGCTCGAGAAGCTCGAGGAGGAGCTCGCCGAGCTGCGCGACGAGCTCGGCCGCGCCGGCGAGCCGGCCCCGGAGACCGAGCCCGATCCTGCGCGTCTTCGACGAGGTCGGGGACGTCCTCTTCACGGTCGTCAACGTCGCGCGGCGGCTGAACGTCGACCCTGAGCTCGCGCTCCGCGCCACGACCGGCAGGTTCGTGCGGCGCGTCGAGCGCGCGCGGGAGCTGGCGGCCGAGGCCGGCGAGGAGTGGACGGCGCTCGGGCTCGAGGCCCAGGACCGGTGGTACGACCAGGCGAAGGAGGCGTTGCGTGGCAGCGATCCGTAGCGTGCACGGACGGCAGATCCTCGACTCGCGCGGGAATCCGACGGTCGAGGTCGAGGTCGAGCTCGAGAGCGGGGCCCGGGGCGGGCGGCCGTGCCGTCGGGCGCCTCGACCGGCGCCCACGAGGCGGTCGAGCTCCGGGACGGAGACCGGGCCGTCTACGGCGGCAAGGCCGTGACGAAGGCGGTCGCGAACGTCGAGGGCGAGATCGCGGGCGCGGTGCGCGGCCTCGACGCCGCCGACCAGGAGGCGGTCGACCGGCGGCTCGTCGAGCTCGACGGGACGCCGAACAAGGGCCGTCTGGGCGCGAACGCGATCCTCGGCGTCTCGCTCGCGACCGCGAAGGCCGCGGCCGCCGACGCGGGCGTCTCGCTCTTCCGCTGGATCGGCCGAGGCGGCCGCGACGCCAACGTCCTGCCGGTGCCGATGATGAACGTGATCAACGGCGGGGCGCACGCCGAGAACACGATCGACTTCCAGGAGTTCATGGTCGTGCCGGCCGGTGCCGACTCGTTCGCCGAGGCGCTCCGCATCGGCGCCGAGACCTTCCACTCGCTGAAGGCGCTGCTGCACGAGCGCGGCCTCGCCACCGCCGTCGGCGACGAGGGCGGCTTCGCGCCGGACCTCGCCACCGCCGAGGACGCGATCGCCGCGATCCTCGAGGCCGCCGAGCGGGCGGGCCACGCCGACCGGGTCGCGATCGCGCTCGACCCTGCCTCGACCGAGTTCTTCGCCGACGGCGTCTACCGCGTCGAGGGCCGCGAGCTCGACGCCGCCGGAATGGTCTCGCTCTACGCGGAGCTGGCCGACCGCTTCCCGCTCGTGTCGGTCGAGGACGGGCTCGCCGAGGACGACTGGGACGGGTGGCGCGCGTTCACGCAGCAGGAGGGCGGGCGGCTCCAGCTCGTCGGCGACGACCTCTTCGTCACGAACCCCGAGCGCCTGCGGCAGGGGATCGACGTCGGGCGTCGGCAACGCGATCCTGCTGAAGGTGAACCAGATCGGGACGCTCACCGAGACGCTCGAGGCGATCGAGCTCGCCCGCGCGAGCGGCTACGCGACCGTGATCTCACACCGCTCGGGCGAGACCGAGGACACCACGATCGCCGACCTCGCGGTCGCGACGGGCGCTGGCCAGATCAAGACCGGTGCGCCCTCGCGGACCGACCGCGTCGCGAAGTACAACCAGCTGCTGCGGATCGAGGAGGAGCTCGGGGGCGACGCCGCCTACCCGGGGTGGAGCGTGTTCCCGCGCGCCGCACGCTAGCCTCCGGGCGATGGCTGCCCAGGAGCCACGGAGGACGAAGATCCTCGCCACGATCGGTCCGGCCACGTCCGACAAGGCGACGGTCGAGCGGCTGGTCGACGCGGGCATGAACGCCGTCCGCCTCAACTTCTCGCACGGCTCGCACGACGACCACGCGGCCGTGTTCCGGACCGTCCGCGAAGTCCAGAACGAGAGCGGCTGGCGGACGCTGGCGATCGTCGCCGACCTGCAGGGGCCGAAGCTCCGCGTCGGCGACCTCGACGCGCCGCTCGACGTCGAGGGCGGCGCCGAGCTCGTCGTCGCGGGCGAGGACTCGGCCGTCGGCGACGACCTGCCCGTCGCTCCCTCGGTCATCGGCGACGTGCTCCAGGTCGGCCACGACGTGCTCATCGACGACGGGCTCGTACGGCTGCGCGTCGAGTCGGTCGAGAACGGTCGCGCCCGCTGCACCGTGGTCGTCGGCGGCGTGATCGGGCCGCACAAGGGCGTGAACCTCCCGGGCGTGCCGCTGCCGATCCCGGCCCTGACGCGGAAGGACCTCGACGACCTCGAGTTCGCCCTCGAGCTCGGCGTCGACTACGTCGCGCTGTCGTTCGTGCGCTCGGCCGCCGACGTCCGCGACCTGCGCCGGCTGCTCGAGGAGCGCGACGCGACGGCGCACGTCATCGCGAAGATCGAGAAGGCGGAGGCCGTCGACGCGCTCGACGACATCCTCGCCGAGACGCACGCGGTGATGGTCGCGCGCGGCGACCTCGGCGTCGAGATCGGCCCGGAGTCGGTGCCGCTGATCCAGAAGCGCATCATCGAGCGGTCGCTGCGGCTCGGCGTCCCGGTCATCACCGCGACGCAGATGCTCGAGTCGATGATCCACCAGGCCGAGCCCACACGCGCCGAGGCGAGCGACGTCGCGAACGCGATCCTCGACGGCACCTCGGCGGTCATGCTCTCGGGCGAGACCGCCGTCGGCGAGTACCCGGTCGAGGCGGTGCAGGTGATGGACCGGATCGCCCGCGCGGTGGAGCCGCATCTCGACTACCGGCACCAGATGCCCGACGCCGCCGAGAACCCCGGCGTCGGCCGGGCCATGTCGAACGCGGCCTGCGACCTCGCGGAGGCGCTCGGGCGCGCGCGCCATCGTCGTCCCGACGTTCACCGGCAGGACGGCGTCGGCGGTCGCCCGCCTGCGGCCGCGGCGCCCGATCCTGGGGCTGAGCCACCAGCGGCAGTCGCTGCAGCACATGGCGCTCGAGTGGGGGGTCACGCCGCTCGAGATGCCGGAGACGTCGGACGTCGAGGATCTCTGGTCGCGCTCGGTCGACATCTCGCGCGCGAGCGGCATCGTCGCCCCGGGCGACCGGGTCGTGATCACGGCGGGGACGGCGGTGAACATGCCGGGCTCGACGAACGTGATCAAGGTCGATATCGCGTAGTGGGGAACCCATGGTTCCCCCACGAGCCCCCTCCTTCTGCCTGAGTGGCTTCGATTCGGACCTGGGGTGTGGCCTCCCGGGCGGATGAACCGCCCTTCGGCCGAGGGGCCTCTGCTCACGGTAGGACGTGGTTGGGCGTGGTCGTGTGGCCTGCGCGCGCGCACCTGGCGGTGCGGGCGCTCCGGCCAGGAGCGTGCTCTCACTGGACGTGGCGTGTCGTGACGGGCGGGATGCGCTGTGCCCCTGGACGGGGCACGCGGCGATCCCGCCCGTCCGATCGCTCCGGGGACCGTGAATACGGCTTGAAAGCGACTTAGTAACAGACTGTTGCTTTGTCGCTTTCGAGCAGGACGGCTGACGCTCTCCGCGAAGTCTGCGTCCCATGGCTTCGCCTGCCCGGACACGGTCGAAGAAGGCACGTTCGCGGCGGCCGCCGCGGAGCGCGCTGCTGCGGCGCTGGCTCGCGCTCGGCGCGGTCGTCCTCTTCGGCTACCTCTACTGGCAGCCGCTGACGACGTACCTCGACCGGCGCGCCGAGGTGGAGCGCGCATCGGCGACCGTGGCCTCGCTGCAGAAGGACGAGCAGGCGCTCGAGCGGCAGCTCGCGCTGCAGCGGAGCGACGCCGTGCTCGTTCGCGAGGCGCGCCGGCTCGGGTTCGTCCGGCCCGGCGAGCGGCTGTACATCGTCAAGGGGATCTCCGAGTGGCGTCGCGCACAGGCCGCCCGGTCTAGCCTCCGGGACGATGGATGACCGCGCCGTCGTCACGAGACAGCTCGGCCGCACGCCGCGCGCGTTCCGGCGGGTCGTCGTCCGCTGCCCCTTCGGCCTCCCTGCCGTCACCGAGCAGGAGGCCTACGACGTCGACGGCCGGCCGTTCCCGACGACGTACTACCTGACCTGCCGCCACCTCGTCGCGGCCGTGTCGCGCCTCGAGGCCGGCGGCGGCGTCGAGCGCTGGAGCGAGGCCGTCGCGAACGACCCCGGCCTCCGCGCCAGCCTCGACCGCGCCACGGAGGAGCAGCGCGCGGTCCGCCGGGAGCTCGCGGCCGGCCGGACCGGGAGCGACCGCGGCGCCTCGCTCGGAGCTCGGGATCGGCGGCTCGCGCAACCCGCCGCAGCTCAAGTGCCTCCACGCGCACGTCGCCTTCGCGCTCGCGCGGCCCGGCTACGAGCTCGGCGACCGGATCCTCGCCGAGCTCGAGGAGCCGTGGCCGGAGCGATGCTGCAGCGACCAGGACTCCGGCTACCCTCCCGGCCCTTCGTGAGCGCCGCAGCCGTCGAGACGACCCGCCGCGAGTGGGAGGAGAGCAGCGCCCGGCTCGAGGCCGCGGCCGCCGACCGCGACCAGCTACCTCCGCCTCCTCGAGCAGGTCGACCTCGTCGTCGCCGAGCTGCGCAAGCGCGTGGGCCAGACCTTCACCCTCGCCGAGCTCGCGGACGCCTACGCCGACGCCGACCGCTGGGCCCGGGCCTCGCTCGCCGAGGCGGGCGCGCCGCGCGGCTGGCCGACGACGCTCGCGCTCGTGGTCGGCGCCGCCTTCCACCAGTACGCGCGCGGCGCGTCGGACTACCGCCCGTGAGCGGGCCACTGCACTCGTCGCGCCGGCGGTCGCGCCGCCGCGCCCGCTGGGTCCGGCCGCTCCTGCTCCTCCTCGCCGGGGCCGTGCTCTTCCTCCTCGGCATCGGCCTGGGACAGGCGCTCGAGGACCAGCCCACGCCGGGGACGAGGACGCAGGTGCGGACGCTGACGCCGCTGCCGCTCGCGCCGGCACGCGAGACCGTGACGGTCACGGTCACGGGCTCGTCGTAGCGCCTCCCGTTCAGGAACTGCCAGCTTTGGGTAGATTCGAGGCAGGATGGCCTACCGAGACCCGACCGGTCCCAGGCGCCCCGCGGGGGAATCCGACTGGCTCACGCTCGGGCAGGCCGCCAAGTACCTCGGCGTCGCCCAGAGCACGATCCGCAAGTGGTCGGACCAGAAGAAGCTGCCGGCCTTCTACACGCCGGGCGGCCACCGGCGCTACCGCCGCTCCGACCTCGACGTCGTTCCTCGAGCGCTCCGGGCCGGGCGGCGCGAGCCGCGGCGGGCCGCTCGTCCTGATCGTCGACGACGACGCCGGCCTGCGCGGGTTCGTCCGCGCGAGCCTCGAGCTCGAGGGCTACACCGTCCGCGAGGCGGCGAACGCGGACGAGGGGCTGGCGGCGCTCGAGGAGGAGCCGCCCGACCTCATCCTCCTCGACGTGATGATGCCGCGCGTCGACGGGTGGGAGATGCTGCGCCGGGTGCAGGAGCGTCACGGCGTCGGCGCGATCCCGGTGCTGATGTTCAGCGGCAAGATCGACGAGGCGTCGGCGGCCGACGCGACCGAGCGCGGCGCGCAGGGCTTCATCGGCAAGCCGTTCGACCCGCAGCAGCTGATCGAGTCGGCGAAGCAGATGCTCGCCACGCGGGCCTGACGCCCCTCCTCGTCGGCGTCGACGACGACCTGCAGCGCTGGGTCGTCGAGCACCGTGTCGACGAGCTCGACCGGTTCTTCATCGGGCTTTCCTACGCGGGCTCGCTCGGCGCGGTCTGGCTGATCCTGGCCGCGCTCGTCTCGTTCTGGCGTCGCGACCCGCGGCCCGCGCTCGCGACGCTCGTCAGCGTCGCGCTCGCCGACCTCGCCGCGACGGCGGTCAAGCTCCTCACCGACCGGCCGCGGCCGTACGTCGCGCACCCCGAGCAGGACCCGCTCCGCCACGCGACGCTCGACGTCTCGCTCCCGTCGGGACACGCGGCGACGAGCTTCGCGGCCGCCGTGGTGCTCGCGCGCTACGTGCCGGCCCGGGTCGCGCCGCTCCTCTTCGTCGCTGGCGGCGCTGATCGCGTGGTCGCGCGTCTACGTCGGCGTCCACTACCCGTCCGACATCGTCGCCGGCGCCCTCCTCGGCGTCGGCGTCGGGCTCACAGCTCCTCGGCTGCTTGCAGGAGCCCTGCGACGATCACGGCCAGCGCGGCCACGAGGCTGATCCAGATCCCGATCCCGCGGCCGTCGGCGGGGAGGAACCGGTCGGGGATGTCGATCACGCGGATCAGCACGAAGATCGTCGCGAGCGCGCCGAGCGCGATCGTGACGAGGCTCTCCGGGACGACCGAGAAGAGGTCCCAGCCCGCCTCGCGCACCGCGGTCAGCGCCAGCACGGCGAGGCCGATGAAGAAGACGAGGATGCCGAGCGTGCCCGTGTGCCAGCCGATGACGCTGAGCGTGATCCCGCCCTCGCCCGAGCCGACGTACCAGCCGGTGAACGCCGAGATGGCGAGCACGAGCCCGGCGAGCCAGGTGAGCCGCTCGCCGAGCGTCCAGAAGCCGTCGTTGCGCGGGAGGGGTGCCACCGGCCGTTCCGGTTCGGGCTCGTAGTACGGATCGGACGGCGGAAACGGCTCCGGCGTTTGCACGCGCGCAGTATGGGCAAACCGGCGGTCGGATGCCACCGGACCGGGCATCCAGAAAGGGGTCGGAGGGATGATCGACGTGCCGCGGCGGGACGCGCCCGAGCAGGGCGATGCCGTCGACTTCTACGCGGCCGGCGACCGGGCGAAGGGCGAGTTCCGGTGCAGCGGCTGCGGCTACGGAGTCGCGATCGTGGCCACGCTGCCGAACTGCCCGATGTGCGGCGGCGATGCGTGGG
The DNA here is from genome assembly GCA_963733995.1 of uncultured Thermoleophilia bacterium. Classification (GTDB taxonomy): domain Bacteria; phylum Actinomycetota; class Thermoleophilia; order Gaiellales; family Gaiellaceae; genus DATHTC01. The sequence continues at coordinate 225,984 of CAVTFO010000018.1, read as the reverse complement.
AGCGGGGTCCGTGGAGGCCGTTCACCCGCGCGCAACCGCTTCCGTAGGGTCGATGGGCATGGCCGGGCGACCCTGACCCCGTCGCCGAGGCCCTCACAGGCCGAAGAGCCGCTCGACCTGGTTCCAGATCGTGAGCACGAGCAGCGCCGAGAGCGCCGCCAGCAGGAGCAGGACGGAGACGAAGCGGAACGCCGCGAGGCGGCGCTCGTGCGCGCGCTCGACACGCGCCCGACGCTTCGCCCGCTCCAGCCGGTAGGCGCGCCTGACGGCGGTCGGGTCGACCGGAGGCGGCGCCTCGCTCTGCTGCGTCCGCGCAGGCTGGGCCATCGGTCGCAGCATAGGCACTATTGAGCGCGCATGGAGACGGTGCAGCGTGATGCGCCCGCCGCGGCGGCGTCGCTCGAGGCGCTCGCGCGCATCGGGGCCGCGGTCGCGCACGGCGAGAGCCTCGCGCCCGTCCTGACGGAGCTGGCGGAGGCCGTCGCCGACGCGGTCGGGCGCCACCCTCGTCGTGGTCCGCACCGCCGACGGCGAAGGCGCGCCTCTGCGCCCGCGGCGTCGCCGCCGCATCGCGCGCGCTCGCCGCCGAGCTCGAGGGTTCCCGGCTGCCGTCGGGAGAGGCGCCGGACGGCGGAGGTCGAGAACGACGACGCGCCGCCCGCGGTGCGCGCGACGGCGACGCGCATCGGCGCGGGCACCGTCCTCGTCGTCCCCATCCCGGCGTCGTCGCGCGTCGTCGGGCTGCTCGAGGTGTACCGCGGCCGCACCGGGTACGACGACGGCGAGCGGACGCTGATCCGAGCCGCCGCCGCCCAGGCGGGCGTTGCGACCCGCGCGTTCGCCGGCGCCGGCGACGGGACCGGCGCGGACGCGCGCCTCGTCGAGGTGGCGGGCGACGCGCTCGCCGCCGGGACGCGACGACGAGCGTGCGGAGGGAGAGATCGTCCGGCTCGCGGTCGAGGCCTCCGGGGCGCTGGGCGCGGTCCTCTGGCGTCGCCGCGGCGACGGCGATCGAGGCCGCGACGACGTTCGGAGCCGCCGACCCGGAGCCGGGCGACGCGGAGCGCGAGGCGGCGCACGACGCTCGCCGGACAGGGCGGCGGGAGCCGGCGGGACGCGGCTCACGCTCCCGCTCGGCCAGCCGCCCGCCGCGGCGCTCCAGCTCCGCTTCGCCGAGCCGCCGACCGAGACGGCGAGCCGGCCGCCTCGGCGCGTTCGCGCGCCCGCGCGGCGCATGCGCTCAAGGCCTCGGAGCACAGCAAGGCGGCCGCGCTCGAGCTCGAGCGCACGCGCGAGCTGCTCGCCGCTCGTGGCGCAGGCGCAGGCGGAGCTCTCGCTCTCGCACACGCTCGAGACCACGCTCGACCGGGTCGTCGAGCTGCTCGGCGCCGACCGGGTCGCCGTCTACCTGCGCGAGGACGGCCGGCTCGAGACCGCCGGCGCGCGCGGGCTGGCCGGGCCGCACCTGCCGGTCGCCGAGCGCCTGCTCGAGCTCGCGCTCGGGCCGTACCGCGGCCGCGGCATGCTCGCGGTCGCGGACGCGGCCGGGTCGCGCGACCTCGTCGCGCACCGCGCGCGCATCGCCGAGGCCGGGATCGAGGCGGCGCTCGCCGTCCCGCTGCTCGCTGCCCGACGAGGTCACCGGCCTGCTCGCCGTCTACCCGCCGCGCGACCGCTTCCCGAACGAGAACGAGTCGACGCTCGTGGCCGCGCTCGCCGCGCAGCTCGCCGTCGCCGTGCAGAACGCGCGCCTGCACGAGCAGGCGACGCGAGCTGGGCGCCGAGCTGCGAGCAGGCCTCGCCTCCGAGCGGCAGTCGCTGCGCGGCGAGCTCGCGCGCGCTCTACGAGATCTCCCGCTCGTTCGCGCAGAGCCTCTCGCTCCAGGAGACGCTCGACGCCGTCGCCCGCACCGTGGTCGAGCTGCTCGAGGTCGACGCCGCGGTGATCCGCATGCCGGACGCCCGCGGCGAGCTGCTCGTCCCGCGCGCGCTCCACGTCGCCGACGAGCGGGTCGGCGAGGCGCTGCGGACGATCCTCGGCCGCCCGCAGCGGATGGAGCGGATCCCGGCCTGGGGCGCGCTTCCGCAGCGGCGAGCCGCTCGTGCTCGACCCGGCCACGGCCACGCGGCTCGGGCCGCCGCACGCGCTGCTCGTCCCGTTCCTCGAGAAGGGCTCGACCGCCGTGCTCCTCCCGATCGCGACCCCGTCGGAGCTGCTCGGCACGCTGAAGCTCCTCTCGCTCGACCCCGACCGGCCGATCACGACGGCGACCATCGACCTCGGCCTGTCGGTCGCCGCGCAGGCGGCGCTCGCGATCGACAACGCCCGGCTGTACCAGCAGCAGAAGGAGTTCGCCGACACGATGCAGCGCTCGCTGCTGCCGCGTCGCAGCCGGAGCTCCCGGGGATCGAGCTCGGCGCGATCTACGAGTCCTCGGCGCGTGGTCGACGTCGGCGGCGACGTCTACGACTTCCTCGAGCTCGCCGACGGCCGGCTCGCCGTCGTCCTCGGCGACGTGACCGGCCACGGGATCGACGCGGCCGCGGACATGGCGATGGCGAAGTTCGTCTTCCGCTCGCTCGCGCGCGAGCACCCCGAGCCCGGCGACTTCCTCGCGGCGGCGAACGAGGTCGTCTGCGGCGAGATCGCGCCGGGCAAGTTCATCACCATGCTCTACCTCACGGTCGACCCGGCCTCGGGCGAGCTGAAGTGCGCGGCGCCGGCCACCCGCGGCCGCGCCTCGTCCTCCCCGACGGGAGCGTCCAGGGGCTCGACGCGAGCGGGCTCGCGCTCGGGATCGAGCCCGGCCAGGCCTACGACGAGCTCGCCGACCGTGCTCGACCGCGGGCTCGCTCGTCGTCGTCTACACCGACGGCGTCGTCGAGGCGCGGCGCGACGGCGAGCTCTACGGCGCCGACCGCCTCGATCGCGTGCTCTCGGAGCACCGCGACCGGCCGGCCGACCAGATCGCCCGCACGGTGATCGAGGACTGCCGCTCCTGGGCGCACGGCGAGCTGGCCGACGACTGCGCCCTCGTCGTCCTCAAGGCGGAGAGCGTGACCCGCGGCAGCGACGCCTCGTTCGCTCCTCGTCTTCGGCGCGGGGACGGGGACGCTTGCGGTGGAGATCTGCCGCGTCGCGGCTGCTCGCGCCCTACTTCGGCTCCTCCACGATCGTGTGGGCGAACCTGATCGGGCTCGTCCTGCTCGCGCTCTCGCTCGGCTACTGGCTCGGCGGGCAAGCTGGCCGACCGGCGGCCGAGCCCGCGCCTGCTCGGGCAGCTCGTCGTCGCCTCGGGGCTGATCGTGGCCGCGATCACGTTCGTCACCGACCCGATCCTCGACGTCGCCTCCGAGGGGCTCGACGAGCTCTCCGCCGGCGCCGTGATCGGCTCGTTCTTCGCGACGCTGCTCCTGTTCGCGCCGCCCGTCTTCCTGCTCGGGATGGTGTCGCCGTTCGCGATCCGGCTCGCCGTCGACGACGTCGACCACCGCAGGCGCAGACGGCCGGGCGTCTCTACGCGCTCTCGACCGCCGGCTCGCCTCCTCGGCACGTTCCTGCCGGCGCTCGTGCTGATCCCGCTGATCGGGACGCAGCGCACGCTGCTCGCCTCGGCCGTCGTGCTCGTCGCTTCGGGCTCGCTGCTGCTCGGCCGCCGCTGGCTCGTGCTCGCGGCGGCGGTCGTCGCTGCTCCTCGCGGTGCCGCCGGGCGCGATCCGCGGCGGTGAGGGGCTCGTGTTCGAGGACGAGTCGCGCTACCAGTTCGTCCGCGTGACGGAGAACGACGGCGTGCGGCGCCTCTACCTCAACGAGGGCGTGGCCGTGCATTCGGTCTGGCGGACGGACACCGTGCTGACCGGCGGCGTCTGGGACACGTTCCTCACCGTGCCGCTGCTGCTCGAGCGGGAGCCGGCAGCGGGCGGCGATGCTCGGCAACGCGGGCGGCACGGTCGCGCGCGCGTTCGGCCGTTCTATCCCGCGACCGAGGTCGACGGCGTCGAGATCGACCCCGCCGTCACGGACGTGGCCTTCCGCTGGTTCGGCCTCGGCGACAACCCGCGCGTCGACGCGTACGACGAGGACGCGCGGCCGTTCCTGCGGCGCACCGACGCGCGCTACGACCTCGTCTACGTCGACGCGTACCACCAGCCGTACGTGCCGTTCTACCTCGCGACGAAGGAGTTCTTCGAGCTCGTCCGCAGCCGCCTGCGGCCCGGCGGGCTCGTCGCGCTCAACGTCGCGACCGTGCCCGGCGACCGGCGGCTCGTCGACGAGCTGTCGGGCACGCTCGCGTCGGTCTTCCCCGAGGTGCGGATCTGGCCGGTGCTCGAGCTTCAACCACATCGTGATCGGGCTCACCGCGCCGTCCGACGACGTGCGCCGAGCGCCGGACGAGCGGCTCGACGAGCTCGCGGCGCTGATGCGCTCGCAGCTCTCGGAGCCGGTCGGCCGTCGTCGAAGACCCGTGGACGGACGACCACGCGCCCGTGGAGTGGGTGACCGACCAGATGATCATCGAGTACGCGGTCGAGGGCGGCGACTTCGACGAGGCGCCGCTGCCGACCGCGCCCGGCTCGTGATCGAGGCGCTCCGCGCAGCGACGGGCGGCCGTGGCGCATCGGCCACCGCGGCGCGGCCGCGCTCGCGCCCGGAGAACACGCTCGCCGCGCTCGAGCGCGCGGTCGCGGAGGGCGTGGACGTGATCGAGTTCGACGTGCTCGCGCTCGCGGACGGCACGCTCGTGCTCGCGCACTCCGACGACCTGCTCGAGCTCACGCACGGCAAGGCGCGCGGCCGGGTCGGCACGAGCGGCTTCCCCGAGCTGCGCGAGCTCGCGCCGGAGCTGCCGACGCTCGACGAGGCGCTCGCGTACCTCTCGGGCACGGACGTCGGCCTGCACGTGGACGTCAAGTGGCTCGGCTACGAGCGCGCGCTCGTCGACGCGCTCCGCCGGCACGGCGTCGTCGCCCGCTCGCTCGTCAGCTCCGTTCTTCGCGCGCAGCCTCGTCGAGATGGGCACCGCCGAGCCCGGCCTGCGGCGCGCGTTCTCGTACCCGCTCGACCGCTACGGCGTCTCGCAGCGGCAAGCCGCTCGCGCCCGCGGTGCTCGCGGCCCTCGTCGCCATGCGCGCGACGCTGCCGCGCCGGATCGGCGGCCTGCTCGACCGCGCCGGGGCGACGGTGGCGACGCTGCACTACCTCGTCGCGACCCGCTGCCGTGATCGAGCGCTGCCACGCCCACGGGGCCGCCGTGTGGGCGTGGACGGTCGACGAGCCGCGCACCGTCAGCGCGGCTCGCGGCGGCCGGCGTGGACGGGATCGTCTCGAACGATCCGCGCGTCCTTGCGGCTACGCTGACGGCGTGAGGCGCCTGGGTCTCGGCCTTCTGCTTGCGGTCTGCGCCCTCGCCGGGGCGCTCGCTGCCGTGCTCGCGGCCGGCGACGTCGCCGCGGCGGTCGCCACCGACCGGACACGGACACGACCGGGACGACCGCGACCACGACGACGCCGACGACCACGGTGCCGAGCGTGCTCGCCGACGGCGTCAGCGTCGGCGGCGTGGACGTGAGCGGCCTCGCGCCCGACGCGGCCGTGTCCATCGTCCGCACCGCGTTCGAGGCGCCGCTCGTCCTGACCGCCGCGGGGAAGACGCTCCAGCCGGCGCCCGCCGACCTCGGCGCGATCGCCTACGTCCAGAACGCGGTCGCGCGGGCGCGAACGGCGCCGCCCGGGCACGGCCGTGCCGCTCACGGTCCGCGTCGACGGGCGGAAGGTTCGCGCCTACGTCGCCAAGGTGGCCAAGCGGCTCGACCGCGCGCCGCAGGACTCGCGCGTCGTCCTCCGCAGGCTCGTCCCGTTCGTCTCGAAGGACGTCCCGGGCCGCGTGCTCGACCGCCCTGCGGCGACGGCCGCGATCGTGGCGGCGCTGCGTCGACAACCAGCGCGCGCCGCTCGCGCTGCGCTTCAAGACGACGAGCCCGACCGTCACGCGCGCGAGCTTCGGCCCCGTCGTCGTCATCCGCCGCGGCTCGAACCGGCTCTCGCTCTACGACGGGATGCGCCTGAAGCGCGCAGTTCCGCGTCGCCACCGGCTCGTCCCAGCTACCCGACGCCGCTCGGCCGCTTCCGCGTCATCTCGATGTGGAAGAACCCGTGGTGGTACCCGCCGGACTCCGACTGGGCCAAGGACGCAGGAGCCGATCCCGCCCGGCCCGGGCAACCCGCTCGGCACGCGCTGGATGGGGATCTCCTCGCCCGGCGTCGGCATCCACGGCACGCCCGACCCCGCCTCGATCGGCTACTCCGTCTCGCACGGCTGCATCCGGATGGCGATCCCCGAGGCGGAGTGGCTGTTCGACGCAGCTCTCGCGTCGGCGCGACGGTCTTCATCGTCGGGGCATGACGCTCGGCCGCCTGCGGCTCGTCGCCCAGATCTGCGCGGTCGGGCTCGTCGTCTCGCTGCTCGTGCTGCTCGTCTGGAAGGTCACGCGCGAGGAGCAGCGCGCCGGGATCGCGAAGGCGCTGTCGCTCGGCGAGCCGGTCGACGCGCCGCACTTCGAGCTGCCGCGGCTCGACCAGGACGGGCACGATGTCGCTCGCCTCGCTGCGCGGGAAGCCGGCCGTGATCAACTTCTGGGCCTCGTGGTGCGCGCCGTGCAAGGACGAGATCCCCGTGCTCGAGGAGACGTGGCGCGAGCACCGCGACGACGGGCTCGTCGTGCTCGGGATCGACTCGCAGGACTTCAAGGGCGACGCCCGCAAGTTCGCGCGCGAGACCGGGATCTCGTACCCGATCGTCCACGACGGCCCCGGGAACACGATGCGTGCGTACGACCTCACCGGCCTGCCCGAGACGTACTTCCTCGACCGGAACGGCAGGCTCGTCTGCGGGCACATCGTCGGCGGCGTCCACGTGAACGACGACATCGAGGGGAAGTTCCGCGAATGCGTCGAGCAGGTCTTGCGCTCCTAGTCGTCGTGCTCGCTGCGGCGGCGGCGGGGCCCGCGGCCGCGGCGGGACGGCCGACCGTCTCGGACCTCGAGGACGAGGTCGTCTGCCCGACCTGCGGGACGACGCTCGACATGTCGACCGCGCCGATCGCCGACCGGATGCGGGCGTTCATCCGCGCCCGATCGCCGCCGGCGACTCGAAGCAGGAGATCAAGGACGCGCTCGTCGCCCAGTTCGGGCCGACCGTCCTCGCCGAGCCGCCCAAGCGCGGCTTCGACCTGCTCGCCTGGGTGCTGCCGCTCGCCGGCCTCCTCTCGGCCGCGGCGATCGTCGGCTACGCGACCTGGCGCTGGAGCAGGCGGCCCGCGGAGGACGAGCCGCTCGATCCCGAGGACGAGCGCCGGCTCGACGAGGCGCTCGCCCGCTTCGAGGGCTGATGGCCGGCCGGATCCCGATCGCCTACCTGGCGGGCGTCGTCTCGGTCGTCTTCCCGTGCGTGCTCCCGCTCGTCCCCGGCTACCTCTCGGCCGTGACGGCGGTCGAGGCCGCGCACCTCGGCACGCCCGGGCACGGCGATGCGGGTCGTCCGCGGGACGCTGCCGTTCTTCGCCGGCTTCACGACCGTGTTCGTCGCTCCTCGGCGTCGGCGCGGTCGCGATCGCGGAGCAGATCGGCATCCGGACGCAGGCCTGGGTCGCCGGCTTCATCCTCGTCGTCTTCGGGCTCTCGTTCATGGGGCTGCTGCCGCTGCCGAAGCGGCTCGTCGGCGCCGGGCTGCTGCAGCGGGCGCGCGGGAGCGGCTCGAGCGCGTTGCTCGGCGCGGCGTTCGCCCTCTGCGCGGCGCCGTGCATCGGCGGCGTGCTCGCGGGGATCCTCGTCCTCGCCGGCGACACGGGCGAGGTGCTCCGCGGGGCCGTGCTGCTCTTCTTCTACTCCGCCGGGATCGCGACCGCGTTCCTCCTCGCCGGCCTCGCGTTCACGCGCGCGATGGCGGCGTTCCGCTGGCTCCGCGACCGCTACGTCTACGTCCAGGCCGTGTGCGGCGCGTCGCTCGTCGCGCTCGGCCTGCTGCTCTTCTTCGACCGCTACTACTGGCTCCAGGTCTGCTCAACCGGGCCCTCGACCGCGCCGGGATCGACTCGCTCTAGCCGCCGCAGCGCGGCGAGCATGGCCTCGTCGCGGGGCAGGCCGTCGTCGAGCCGCGCCTGCGCCTCCGCGACCGCGGCGAGGACGGGATCGAGCTCGAGGCCGCGGTGGCGCGGGCGCGTACGGCCCGAGCCGGCGCGCCGCCTTCTCGAGCTGGCGCTCGCAGCCGATCCGCCGGCCGCGGCCCGCCTGGTACCACGCGACGGCGACGTGGACGAGCCCCTGGAAGAAGTCGCGCTCCGCCGGGTCGGCGGCGCGCCAGGCCAGCTCGAGCTCCTCGTGCGCCGCGAACCACTCGCCGCTGCGCATGAGCTCGAGCCCGGCTTCGTACCGGGCCTCGACGCTCACGCGGCGATTTTGTACGCTCGCGCACGTGGCGACGATCCTGCTGTGTGGGGTCGATCTCTTCTTCCGCGGGAAGCTCGAAGGGCTCCTGCCTGCCGCATCGCCTCGTGACGACGCGACAGCGCGCACACGCCCGACCTCGTGATCGCCGACATCGCGCGGATCGAGCCCGACGAGGTCGCCGACGCGTATCCGGACGTCCCGATCCTCGGCTTCACGAACCACACGGACACGAACGGCCTCCGCGCCGCGCACGCGGCCGGGTTCGACCAGGTGATCGTGAAATCCGCGCTCGTGGAGCGTGCCACGCGAGCTCGTCGACGAGCTCGTCGCCACCTGACGCGTCCCGCCGGACCGCCTCGCTAGAGTCCGCTCGGCCGTGACCTACATCATCGCCGAGCCCTGCATCGACATCAAAGACCGCTCCTGCGTCGACGTCTGCCCGGTCGACTGCATCCACGAGGCCGGCGCGGATCCTCGTGATCGACCCCGAGGAGTGCATCGACTGCGGCGCGTGCGAGCCCGAGTGCCCGGTCGAGGCGATCTTCCCGGAGGACGCGCTGCCCGACAAGTGGGAGCCGTTCGTGACGATCAACTACGCCTACGGCGAGGGCTTCGACGTCGTGGACAAGCTCACCGACGAGTACGCCGACGGAGCACAACGTCCAGAACCCGCCGCTCGAGTAGCCCCTGACGGACCTGTATCCGAGTCGCTACGGTCTCGTCGATGAAGCCGAAGACGCTCGACCACGTCGCGGTCTGGGTCGAGGACCGCGACGCCGTGGCCGCCGACTGCGAGCGCGCGCTACGGCATGCACGTCATCGACCGCAACGACAAGTTCACGCTCGTCGGCGTCGACGCGCGCCGCGGGAAGCTGACGCTGTTCGAGGCCGACGGGCCGCGCGAGCAGGGCGTGCTGAGCACGTCGCGCTGCGGGCGCTCGTCCGCGCAGCGACTTCGAGGAGGTCGGCGCCCGGGCTTCGCCGTCGGCGTCGTCGAGGCGCCGACGCGACCTCGACCACGACCTCGACCACGTCGCGCTGTACGCCGGCGATCCCGAGGCGACCGCCCGCGAGTAGGAGCGGCTCGGGTTCGCGCCGGCGGAAGCGGGGCCGAGCGGCGCGCCGCGCGTCGAGGTCGCCGGCGCGTACGTCGAGTTCCACGATGGCGATCCGGCGGCGACCGAGCGGCCGCTGCTCCACCACGTCGCCGTCCTCGTCGACTCGGCGGAGGAGCACCGCGACGAGGCGGAGCGCGTGGGGATCGAGGTGGACGACTTCGTGGACGCGCCGAACACGCTCGCGGTCTTCCTGCTCGGGCCCGACCGCGTGCGCGTCGAGTACGTCGAGCACAAGCCGAGCTTCTCGCTGGTCTGAGCCGCGTCGCTGCGTCGTCGGCCGGCGCCGGCATGGCCGGCCTCTGCGCCGCCGCCCGGGCGCGCGAGCTCGGGCTCGACGTCGTCGTCCACGAGAAGGGCGACCGCGCCGGCGGCTCGATGCTGCTCTCGTCGTGCGTCGTCTGGCGGCACCGGACGCTCGACGGGTTCCGCGAGGACTGCCCCGACGGCGACCCGGCGCTGCAGCGCATCGTCGTCGAGGAGCTCGACGACGCGCTCGCGTGGCTCGAGTCGCTCGGCGCGCCGGTCTCGCGAAGGAGACCGGCAACCCGCGCACGGTCGGGGTGGCGGCTTCGAGCCGCGCGGCCTGACGGAGGCGCTCGTGCGGGCGGCGGGCGACGTCGCGGCTCGAGCTCGCCGTTCCCGCGCGGGCGCGCGGCCGCTGCTCCTCGCGACGGGCGGCTTCGCGGCGCCGGCTCGCGCGCGAGCGCGGTCTCGGGCTGCGCGCGAACCCGTGGAGCGAGGGCGACGGGCTCGACGAGGGCCTCCGGCGCGGCGGCTCGGAGACGGCCGGGATGGACGAGTTCTACGGCCGCGCGATGCCCGCGCCGCCGGCGCGCTGGGGCGAGCAGGACTTCGTGCGCGCCTCGCAGCTCTACGGCCGCTTCGCCGAGGTCGGTGGACGAGTCGGGCGACCCGATCCGGGACGGCGAGGTGGCCTGGCACGAGAACGACCTGCGTGCAGGCGCTGGCGCGGCGTCCGGGCGGGGTGGGCTGGTACCGCGTCGCCGGCGGCAGAGCTCGGCGCCCGCGTCCGCGAGCGGACGGTCGCCGACATGGTCGCCGAGGCCGAGCGCCTCGGCGGCGAGGTCGAGCGCGACGAGGGCGGCGTCCGCGTGAAGGTGCAGGCGGCGGTCACGCACACGATCGGCGGGCTCCGGATCGACGAGGACGCCCGCGTGCGTCGGCGGCCGACGGGCTCTGGGCCGCGGGCGCCGACGCCGGCGGGATCTTCACCGGCGGCTACGCGAGCGGCCTCGCCGCAGCGCTCGTCTTCGGCCGCCGCGCGGCGGAGTCGGTGGATAGGATCACGCGCCGATGAACGACGGCAGCCACCTCGTCTTCGTCTGGACGCCGAACGGCTACGTCCTCCAGGAGCGGCACGGCGAGCTCCCCGAGGTCGGGTCGCAGGTCGAGATCGACGGCCGGACGGTGCGGGTCTCCAAGATCGGCCCGTCGCCGTATCCCGGCGATCGCCGCGCCTGCGTCTACCTGCAGGGCTAAGCTCAGCGCCCGGCGGCGTACGGCGGGACGGTGAGGCGGACGGTGGTGCCGCCGTCCTCGCCCTGGTCGACGTCGATCGTGCCGTTGAGCGTCCGCGCGCGCTCCGCGAGGCTGTCGAAGATCGCGCGCCGCCGCTCCGCGCGCCCGTCGTCGCGGACGAGCGTGACGAGCGAGTCCGTCCGTCCGGGTGTCGACCGAGACGCGATCCGCGCCGGCTCGCGCCGCGCCGCCGCGTCGACCGACTCGCGGATGATCTGGTAGAGCGCCGCCTGCGCCTTCTCGGGCAAGGCGTCGATGCCGTCGACGTCGAGGTCGACCTGGATCCCGCGGTCGAGCCCGATCTGCTCGCCGAGGGCGCGGCACGGCCGGCTCGAAGCCCTGGTCGCGGAGCACGACCGGCTCGAGGTTGAACGAGAGGTCGCGCAGCGCGCCGATCGTCGCCCGGTGCCGTTCGAGCGCCGAGCCGATCACCGACCGGCGCCTGCTCGAGGTCGCCCGGCGTCGATCGAGTGGAGCGAGGCGTCGAGCATCAGCCCGATCCCGGCCAGCGACTGCACCGACGTGTCGTGGAGGTAGAGCGCGAGCCGCCGCCGCTCCTCCTGCTCCGCGGTGATCAGCTGGTCGGAGAGCCGCGCCCGCTCCGCCTCGCGCACCTGCGCCTCGGCGCGGAGGCGCGCGTTCTCGTAGACGCGCCCGGCGAGGTCGGCGAGCAGCGCGCGCCCGGGCGACGTCGACGCGTCCGACGCTCGACGCCCGCGCGCGAGCCGGAGCGCGGCGATCTCCTCGCCGCGGACGACGACCGGGACGATCACCGCGCGCTCGGCCGGCGCCGCGCCGGCCGGCGACCCGGGCGGGAGCAGCTCGGCCCGCGCGTCGAACAGCTGCTCCGCCTCCGTGCGCGAGGTGCTCGAGGATCGACGTCCGGCTCCATCTCCGCCGCGATCCCGCCGACCGACGCCACGAGCGCCTCGAGGAACTGCGCCTGCTCGTGGAGCTCGTACTCGGCCTCGCTCGTGCCGCCGCCGCTCGCACCTGCAGCAGGTGCAGGACGATGAGGACGCCCCCGAGCCCGGCGAGCCCGACGCCGACGAGCGCCGCCGCCGGGCTGCCGATCAGGAGCGCGATGAGCGAGCCCGCGACCGCGAGCGCGAACGCGCCCACGATGGCGCCGTGCGAGCTAGTCGATGATCGAGTCTCGAAGCGCGATGGCGACCGCATGCGTCCGGGTGTCCGCCTCGAGCTTCGCGAGGATGTGCCGGACGTGGCTCTTCACCGTCTCCTGGGAGATGAAGAGCTTCTTCGCGACGTCCGCGTTGGACATCCCGTCGGCGAGCAGCTGCAGGATCTCGCGCTCGCGCGCCGTCAGCATCTCGTCGCGGCCCTTGCCCGTGAGGAAGGCCGGCATCAGCGCAGGGTCGACGTAGCCCTCGCCGTTCGCGACCTTCTCGATCGCGCGGAGCAGCGTCTGGTGCGGCGCCTCCTTGAGGATGTAGCCCTTCGCCCCCGACTCGAGCCCGCGCGAGAGGAGCGAGCGCTCGGAGTACGCCGTGAAGATGAGCACGGCCGTCTCGGGCACCTTCTCCGTGATCGCCTTCGTCGCCTCGAGCCCGTCCATCCCGGGCATGCGGACGTCCATGATCACGACGTCGGGGCGCCGGCGCTCCGTCAGCGCGACGGCCGACTCGCCGTCGGAGGCCTCGCCGATCACGCGGATGTACGACGCGCGCGACAGCGACAGCCGCAGGCCCTCACGGACGACCTCGTGGTCGTCCACGATCAGGCAGGTGATCTCGCGGGGGGAACCGTTCGCTTCCACGGCGTCGGAGGATCATACGCGCCCCCTCGGCGATTCCGGCAAAACCGGTCAGATCGCGAGCTCGAGCTGGCGCTCCTCCGCCTCCCGCGGCGGCGCGAGCCGCACGCTTCCGGCGGTCGCGGATCCCGTGCTTCTCGCGCAGCTCCGCGACGAGCCGCCGCGGCGCCGCGGCCTCCTCGCCGCCGAGGTAGGCGCGGCCGGCGTAGAGCCGCTCGTACCGCTCGCGCTCCTCGGGCCAGTCGCGCGCGAGGCAGTCGAGGAAGTGCTCGCGCGTGCCGGGCCGCAGGTAGAGCACGTTCGCCCAGAGGCCGACCGCGCCGGCCTCGCGCGCGGCGCGCACGACGTCCTCGACCAGCTCCGGCCGGTCGGAGATCCCGGGGAGGAGCGGCGCCATGCCCACGCTCGCGCGGATGCCGGCGTCGACGAGCGTGCGCAGCGCCCGCAGCCGTTGCCGCGGATGCGCCGTCGACGGCTCGGTCGTGCGCCAGACCTCGTCGTCGAGCGTCGGGATCGAGAAGGTCACGGTCACGTCGGCGCGCCTGCGCCGCCTCCTGCAGCACGTCGACGTCGCGGACGATCATCGGCCCGCGCGTGATGATCGAGAACGGGTTCGCCGCCTGCGCCGAGCGCCTCGATGCAGCCGCGCGTCAGCCGGTAGCGGCCCTCCGCCGGCTGGTACGGGTCGGTCGCCGCGCCGATCGCGACCGGCTCGCGCTCCCACGACGGCTCGCGCGAGCTCGCGCCGCAGCACCTCGACCACGTTCGTCTTGACGCGGATCGACGTGCCGTAGCGGTCGTCCGAGGGCCGGTCGGCCCGCTGCTCGAAGGCGCGGACGTAGCAGAACGTGCAGCGGTGGACGCAGCCCATGTACGGGTTCAGCGACCAGTCGAACGGCATCCCCTTGACGCGGTTGAGGGCGGAGCGGCACGGCTCTTCGCGATACTCGATCCGCATCCCTCGCATGATAGAACATACGTTCGCTCTCGCGCCGGACGTTCGGCGCCTCACCTTCCCGCTCCCGACCCGGCCGGGGCACGTGCACGCGTACCTGCTGCGCGGGGAGGACGGCTGGACGCTCGTCGACACCGGGCTGGCGCTCCCGGACACGGCCGACACGGTCCGCGCCGCGGCCGCCGAGCTGGACGCGCCGATCGTGCGCATCGTCGTCACGCACATGCATCCGGACCACCTCGGCGGGACGGAGCCGGCCGTCGAGGCCACCGGCGCGCAGGTGCTGCAGGGCGAGCTCGACTACGAGCAGACCGAGCACGTGTGGGGGAACCCCGACTGGCCGCACCGGATCTCGGCCTGGTTCCGCTCGCACGGCGTCCCCGCCGACGTGGCGGACGAGCTCATCGAGCAGGGGTCGGTCTACGCGCCGTTCATCCGCTTCCATCCGCGGCCCCGAGCTCCTGCACGAGGGCGACGAGGTCGACGGCTGGCGCGTCCTCGCGATGCCGGGCCACGCCGACGGGCACCTGTGCCTCGTCCGCGACGGCGAGCTCGTGGGCGGCGACCACCTCCTCGACCGCATCTCGCCGACGGTCGGCCTGTGGCCCGACTCCCGTCCCGACCCGCTCGGCGACTACCTCGAGTCGCTGGAGCGGACGGTCGACCTCGGGCCGCGGGTCGTCTACCCGGGGCACGGCGAGCCGATCCGCGACGCGGCCGGACGGGCGCGGGAGCTCGTCGAGCACCACCGCGAGCGGCTCGACGCGGCGGAGGCCGCGCTCGGGCCGGAGCCGCGGACGGGCTACGACGCGTCGTTCGACCTCTTCGGCCGGACGCTCTCCACGGGCGCGCGCCGCTTCGCGGTGGCCGAGACGCTCTCCCACCTCGAGCGGCTGCGGCGGGACGGGCGCGCGGAGCGGATCGAGGACGAAGGCGTCGTCCGCTGGTCCCGCTAGAGATCCGGTGGGTGGCCGCTACACTCCGACCGACTTTGGACGACGAGCTGCCTCCAAGTAGCCGCGCCCGGGAAGGCCGGGCGTGAGCGAAGTCCTCCGTATCCTCGCCGTGCTCGCCCTCGTGCTGGGCAACGCGGTGTTCGTCGCGGCCGAGTACGCGCTCGTGACCGCGCGCCGGACGCGTCTCGAGGAGCAGGCCGAGGGCGGCAACCGCTCGGCGCGGGTCGCGCTGTCGCTGATGGACGAGCCCGGCCGGTTCATCAGCACCGTCCAGGTCGGGATCACGCTCTTCGGGATCCTGCTCGGTGCCCTCGGCGAGCCGGTCGTCTCCGACCTGCTCCCGGAGTCGGTGCCGCGCACGGTGTCGTTCATCATCGCCTTCCTCGTCCTGACCTACCTCAGCGTCGTGCTCGGCGAGCTCGTCCCGAAGGCGCTCTCGCTCGCGAAGGCGGAGCGGATCGCGCTCGCCGCTGGCGCGGCCGATCGACCTCCTCTCGCGCGTGGCGAAGCCGCTCGTCTGGCTGCTCGACCGCTCGGCGCGCTTCGTGACCGGCCTCTTCGGCGTCGAGCCGGCGCCCGCCGGGATGCACGTGTTCACGCGCGAGGACATCCGCCAGTCGATCGCGGCCGCCGAGGACGTCGGCGAGTTCCAGGAGGCGGAGGAGGAGATGCTCTACCGCGTCTTCAGCTTCGCCAACAAGGAGGCCGACGAGGTGATGGTGCACCGGCCGGACGTGGTCGCGATCTCCGTCGACCTGCCGGCCGCCGAGGCGCTGCAGTCGCTCGTCGACTCGCCGTACACGCGCTACCCCGCCTACCGCGGCTCGGTCGACGAGATCGTCGGCGTCCTCCACGTGCGCGACCTCTTCTCGGCGCTCAACGACCGCGGCATCGCCAACGTCGAGATCGAGCAGTTGCTGCGCACGCCGTTCTTCATCCCGGAGACGAAGGATCTCGCCGCGCTGCTCGCCGACTTCCGCCGCGAGAAGCAGCACATGGCGATCGTCGTCGACGAGTACGGGGCGATGCAGGGGATCGTCACGCTCGAGGACCTGCTCGAGGAGATCGTCGGCGAGATCGAGGACGAGTACGACCTGCCCGACGAGTCGGTGGAGCACGTGGACGAGCGGACGATCCGCATCGACGGCCCCTTCCCGATCGACGACTTCAACGAGCAGTTCAGGACGGAGCTGCCGCAGGAGGACTACCACACGATCGCGGGGTTCGTCTTCGGCGAGCTCGGCCGGGCACCGGAGGAGGGCGACGTGGTCGACCACGACGGCATCGAGTTCAAGGTGCTCGAGATCGAGGGCTCGCGGATCGAGCGCCTCGAGGTCGTGTTCCCCGAGGAGCGCGACGAGGTCGGCAACGGCGTCGAGGCGGCGGAGCGCAGGGCCGCGGAGGGCTAGTTGTCCGCGGGATCGTTCGCGCTCGCCGGCGAGCTCGAGGTGGGACGCCTCGGCTACGGCGCGATGCGCCTGTGCGGCCCCGGGATCATCGGCTGGCCCGACGACCGGGAGACCGCGCTCGCAGTGCTGCGGCGAGTCGTCGAGCTCGGCGTCACGCTGATCGACACGGCCGACGCGTACGGGCCGCACGTCAACGAGCTCCAGCTCGCCGAGGCGCTGCACCCCTATCCGGCCGGGCTCGTGATCGCGACGAAGGGCGGTCTGATCCACGAGCACGCCGCGTCCTGGCCGCCGGACGGCCGTCCGGAGCACCTGCGCGAGGCGTGCGAGGGCTCGCTCCGTCGGCTCCGCCTGGAGCGGATCGACGTCTACCAGCTGCACCGGCCCGACCCCGACGTGCCGTTCGAGGAGTCGGTCGGCACGCTGAAGGAGCTCCGCGACGAGGGGAAGATCCGTCATGTCGGCCTCTCGAACGTGTCGCGGGAGCAGCTCGAGCGGGCGCGGGCGATCGTGCCGATCGTGTCGGTGCAGAACCGCTACTCGGTCGCCGACCGCGCGTCGGAGGAGGTGCTCGAGCTGTGCGAGCGCGCCGGGATCGCGTTCCTGCCCTGGTTCCCGCTCGGCGCCGGTGCGCTGGCGGACGCGGACGGGCCGCTCGCGCGCGTCGCGGAGCGGCACGGCGCCACCCCGGCGCAGGTCGCGATCGCCTGGCTCCTGCACCGGTCGCCGGTGATCTGCCCGATCCCGGGGACGTCGTCGCTCGCGCACCTCGAGGAGAACGTGGCGGCGGCCGGCCTCGCGCTCGACGACGAGGATCTCGCCGCGCTCGGCGGCGCCTAGCCGAGGACGCACCGGTTCGATCGCGCGGCCCGCGATCCGCCAGGCCGCGACCTCGCCCGGTGCGGAGGCTCAGGATCACGTACGGCCGCCCCTCCCAGAGCCCGATGTTCTCGACGTCCGTGCGCGACGGGCGCGGCGGCGAGGAGATGTGCGAGTGGAAGACGGCGAGCTCGTAGCCCTCGTCCTCGAGGAACCAGACGTCCGGGTCGATCATCCGAGCTCGAAGCGGTACGGCGAGCGGCTCCTCGTTCACGCCCGGCACGTAGCGCTCGGCGACGCCGTCGCGGAACGCGATCAGGCCGCAGGCCTCGTTCGGCTCCTCCGCGCGCGCGTGCGTCGGCGAGCTCGCGGCGGATGCGCTCGGGGATCACCACCAGACGGTCCGCTCCATCGACTGCCTCGACGTCGTCGGCGGCCCAGAACGGCGCGGAGAGGTACTTCCAGCCGCCGTCGGCGAGGACGCACACGACCACGCCCTCGTCGAGCTCGGCCGCGAGCTTCCGGGCGACGTGGACGACCGCCCCGGCGGAGACGCCCGCGAAGATCCCCTCCGCGTCGAGCAGCGCCCGCAGGCCCTGCACCGACTCCTCGTTCGAGACGAGCACCTTCCGGTCGAGCTTCGAGACGTCGAGGATCGGCGGCACGTAGCCGTCCTCGAGCGAGCGCAGGCCCATCACCGGGTCGCCCGGCAGCGGCTCGGCGGCCGCGACGACGACGTCCGGGAACGCTCTCGCGCAGCCGCGCGCCCGTGCCCATCAGCGTCCCGCCGGTGCCGAGGCCGGCGACGAGCACGTCGACGCGGTCGAGCGCCTCGGCGATCTCCGCGCCGGTGCCCTCGTAGTGCGCGCGCGGGTTCGCCTCGTTCCCGTACTGGAACGGCATGAAGAAGCGCGGATCGCGCTCGGCGAGCTCGAGCGCGAGACGGACGGCGCCGTTCGAGCCCTCCGCGCCGGGCGTGAAGACGATCTCGGCGCCGTAGAGGCGCAGCAGCCGCACGCGCTCCTCGGTCGCGTTCTCCGGCATCACGCACGTGAGCGGGTAGCCCTTGAGCTTCGCCACGAGCGCGAGCGAGATGCCCGTGTTCCCGCTCGTCGGCTCGAGCAGCTCGCGGCCGGGCTCGAGCTCGCCGGACGCCTCGGCGGCCTCGATCATCGCCTTCGCGACGCGGTCCTTGATCGAGCCGGTCGGGTTCTCGCCCTCGAGCTTCGCGTAGAGCCGGACGCCGTCCTTCGGCGACAGCCGCGGCAGCTCGACGAGCGGGGTGTCGCCGACGAGGTCGAGCAGGGAGCCCGCGGCTCGTCAGCACGTCCCGCCGGCCATCGCCGGCAGGAGGATCGAGCGTCGCGCCCTCGCGCACGGGCGTGTCGAGGCCGTCGAGCGTGCGCATGTCCTCGCCGTCGACGTAGACGTTCACGAACTCGGCGACGCCGCCGTTCTCGAAGATCCGCTCGCCGAGCGCCGGGTAGCGCTCGCCGAGGTCCTCGAGCACGTCGCGGACGGTCTCGCCGGAGACCTCGACCTGGCGCGCGCCGCCCGACTCGGTCGCGCAGCGTCGGCGGGATGCGGACGACGCTCACGCCGCACGTCCTCGGCCCGGCGCAGAACTCGACGTAGTCGATGTACTCCGTGATCGTCGGGTGCTCGCCGCAGACCGGGCAGTCCGGGTCGCGCCGCAGCGCCACCTCGGTGAACTCGGTCGCGAGCGCGTCGAACAGCAGCAGCCGGCCGACGAGCGGGTCGCCGACGCCGAGCGCGAGCTTCAGCGCCTCGTTCGCCTGGAGCGAGCCGACGATGCCCGGGCAGCACGCCGAGCACGCCGCCCTCGGCGCACGACGGCGCGAGCTCGGGCGGCGGCGGCGTCGGGAAGAGGCAGCGGTAGCACGGGCCCTCGTGCGGCTTGAAGACCGTCACCTGGCCCTCGAAGCGGTAGATCGAGCCGTGCACGACCGGGATCCCGTGCCAGACCGACGCGTCGTTGACGAGGTAGCGCGTCGGGAAGTTGTCGGCGCCGTCGACGATGACGTCCCAGCCGTCGGCGAGGATCCGGTCGACGTTCTCGGAGGTGAGCCGCTCCTCGTAGGCGACCACCTCGACGTCCGGGTTCAGCGCCTCGATCGTCCGCTTGGCCGACTCGACCTTCGGCCGGCCGAGCGTGTCGGTCGAGTGGACGATCTGGCGCTGGAGGTTCGACGCGTCGACGACGTCGTCGTCGACGATGCCGAGGCGGCCGACGCCCGCGGCGGCGAGGTAGAGCGACGCGGGCGAGCCGAGGCCGCCGGCGCCGATCAGCAGCACCTTCGCGTCGAGCAGCTTGCTGCTGGCCCTCCTCGCCGACCTCGGGGATCAGCAGGTGGCGCGAGTAGCGGCTGCGCTGCTCGGGGGAGAGCGTGCGCGGCAGCTGCGTCGGGAAGCCGTTCCGCTTCCAGTCGGCGTAGCCGCCGGCGAGCGACGCGACGTCCTCGTAGCCGAGCTCGCTCGAGCGTCTTCGCGGCGAACGCCGAGCGGGCGCCGACGGCGCAGTAGACGACGATCGTGCGCGACCGGTCGGGCGACGAGGCCCTCGATGCGCGACTCGAGGTTGCCGCGCGGCACGTGGACCGCGCCGGGGATGTGGCCCTCGTCCCACTCGTCGAGCTCGCGCACGTCGAGGAAGAGCGGCGCGTCGGCGCGCGCGGCGGCGTCGACGGTCGAGATCTCGTCGATCTCGGCCTTCACCTGCTCGAGCAGCTCGCGGTAGGTCGGCATCGCTTTCCGAAAGATAGCGGCCGCGTGCGGTCCCGGCGCGGCTAGGGTGGCTCCGTGAGTGCGAGGGCCCGGATGATCGCACGTCGTGCGTCTCGCTCGCGCGGCGGCCGCGGTCGTCGTCGTCGGCGGAGCTCCTGCAGACGGACGGCGACGCGACGCCCGCAGCGCGCCGGCGCGGCCGGCGGGCGCGCCGCCGCTCCTGCTCGACCTCGGCGTCCGGACCGACCGCGAGGCGCGCGACCTGCGGCGCGGCGAGAGCCTCGTCGCCGACGGGCGGCGCGCGCAGGCGGCGGCGATCTTCGAGCGCTACCGCGTCGACGGAGGGCCGCGTCGGCGCTCGCGCTCGCGCGCTGGCCGGAGGGCTCGGTCGCGCGCGCTCCGGCGGCTCGCCGCCGACCACCCGCGCGAGCGCGCTCGTCCGGCTCAACCTCGGGTTCGCGCTGTTCTGGTCGGGCGCGCGCGACGCAGGCGGTCGAGCAGTGGCGCGAGGCGGAGCGGCGTCGAGCCCGACACGCTCTCGGCGGTCCGCGCGGACGACCTGCTCCACCCGAACACGCCGCGCGGCCTGCCCGTGTTCGTGCCGTCGCAGCCGCTTCCCCGAGCGCATCGCCTCGCTGCCCGCCGACCGCCAGCTCGCCGAGCTCGCCGCGGCGGCGGCCGACGGGGGCGCGCGCCGAGAAGCTCCAGTACGGCGTCGCGCTGCAGCGGCTCGGCCGGCCGCTGTCGGCGCGGCGCGTCGTACGACCAGGCGGCCGCGCTCGCGCCGCGAACGACCCGAGGCGCTGGTCGCCGCCGCCGTCGGGCGCTACGACAAGGACGATCCCGCCGCCGCGTTCTCGCGGCTCGGCCCGCTCGCGCGGCGCTTTCCCGGCGCGCCGACCGTCCGCTTCCACCTCGGCCTGCTCCTGCTCTGGACGGGCGCGATCGACGAGGCGCAAGGCGCAGCTCGGGCGCGCGCGCCGCGATCGACCCCGTCGGATCCGCTCGCGAGGGAAGCAAAACGGTTCCTCGACGCGTCTTGCGGACGCTGGGACCGATTGACACAAAGATAGGACGGACGGCCCATGGCGCTTCGGTCCATCCGCGTGCGACAGTTCCCGCCCTGAACACATGTTGACGTTGTCACAAAGACACATACGCTGAGATAAAGGCCGATATCCGAGGGGGAGTCGGGATGGGCAGCAGTGGCGACGCAGGTCACGGGGATCGCCGACCTGCTCGAGACGGACGAGGCGAAGGTGCTGATCGAGACGGCGGAGCGCGCCGGCTCGCTGAGCGCCGAGGAGATCGCCGTCGGGCTGACGACCTCGAGCTCGACGCGGGCGACGGTCGACGACTTCTACCGCGCGCTCGAGGAGCTGCACATCGACGTCGTCGGGCGCGACGCCGACGCCGACGAGGACGAGCGAGCCGACCGCCGCCGTGCGCGAGGTCTCGACCGACGCGCTGCAGCTCTTCCTCAAGGACATCGGCAAGGTCGAGCTGCTGACGGCCGCGCAGGAGGTCGAGCTCGCGAAGCGGATCGAGCGCGGCGACATGGAGGCGAAGCGGCAGATGGTCGAGGCCAACCTGCGGCTCGTCGTCTCGATCGCGAAGCGCTACCGCAACCAGGGCCTGCCGTTCCTCGACCTGATCCAGGAGGGCACGATCGGGCTCGTCCGCGCCGCGGAGAAGTTCGACCACCGCAAGGGCTTCAAGTTCTCGACGTACGCGACGTGGTGGATCCGGCAGGCGGTCGCGCGGGCGCTCGCCGACAAGGCGCGCACGATCCGCATGCCCGTCCACGTGGTCGAGAAGCTCAACAAGATCGTCCGCGTCGAGCGCGACCTGCGCGCGCGAGCTCGGCCGCGAGCCCTCGTCGCTCGAGATCGCCCGCGAGCTCGGGCTCTCCCCGGACGAGGTCGAGCACATCCGCCGGAACGCGCAGACGCCGGTCTCGCTCGAGAAGCCGGTCGGCGACGAGGAGGAGTCGGAGTTCGGGCACTTCCTCACCGACGAGAACCAGCCGCTGCCGGAGGAGGCCGCCGAGGAGAACATGCGCAAGGAGGCGCTGCGCAAGATCCTCGACTGCCTCTCCGTCCGCGAGCGCCGCGTCCTCGAGATGCGCTACGGGCTCGACGGCGAGCACCCGCGCACGCTCGACGAGGTCGGGCGCACGTTCAACGTCACGCGCGAGCGGATCAGGCAGATCGAGAACCAGTGCCTGAAGAAGCTCCGCGCGATGGCCGGGCTCGCACGCCTGCGCGACGTCGCCTAGACCGCAGTCCGAGCCGCGCCTCGGCGGCGGCGCGCCATAGACTGCGCGGCCGTGACCGAGGCCTGGCTACCCGAGCTCGCGGAGTGGATCCGCATCCCGTCGATCAGCGCCGACCCGGCGCACGCGGCCGACGTGCGCGCGCGCCGGGGAGTGGCTGTGCGAGCGCGTCCGCGGCGGCCGGCGGCACGGCCGAGCTCGTCGACTGGGAGGGACAGCCGCTCGCGGTCGGCGAGATCCGCGCCTCGACGGGCGCCGACGAGGCGCCGACCGTCCTCTGCTACGGGCATTTCGACGTCCAGCCGCCCGACCCGCTCGAGCTCTGGGAGAGCGAGCCGTTCGAGGCGACGATCCGCGGCGAGTGGCTCTACGGCCGCGGCGTCGCCGACGACAAGGGCCAGCTCTACCTGCTGCTGAAGGCGGCCGAGCAGCTCGCCGCCGAGGGCGCGCTCCCGGTCAACCTCCGCTTCGCCTGCGACGGCGAGGAGGAGACCGGCGGCCACTCGATCGTCGACTTCCTCGCGGCCGACGAGCGCGGCGCCGACGCGGCCGTGATCTTCGACAGCGACATGGTCGCCCGCGGCGTGCCGGCCTTCAACGTGGCCACGCGCGGGCTCTGCTACTTCCACCTGATCGTGCGCACCGGCGCGCGCGACCTCCACTCGGGCATGTACGGCGGCGCGGCGCTCAACGCGGCGCACGCGCTGACGGCGATCCTCGCTGCGGTCGCGCCGCGGGACGGCCGCTCGCCGGAGCCGCTGCGGGCGGGGATCGCGCCGGTGACGGACGAGGAGCGCGCGAGCTGGTCGACGCTGCCGCGGGGCGAGGACGAGCTCCGCGACCAGGGCGCGCGGCCGTCGGACGCGCGCGCGGCCGAGGAGTTCTACGCCCGCACCTGGGCCGACACGGCGCTCGACGTCAACGGGATCCAGGGCGGCTCGCCGGTCCTGCAGAAGACCGTGCTCCCGGTGCGAGGCGCAGGCGAACGTGTCGATCCGCCTCGCCCCGGGCCAGGACCCGCAGGCGATCGCGACGGCGTTCGAGCAGCTCGTGCGCGAGGCGACGCCGGAGGGCGCGGACGTCGAGCTCGAGCTCTGGTCGTGGAGCGAGCCGGGGCTGGTGCCGCCGGACGCGCCGGCGATCCAGCTCGCCCTCGACGCGTTCGAGCGCGCGCTCGGGACGCGGCCGCTGCTCATCCGCTCCGGCGGCACGCTCCCGATCGTGCCGGCGCTCGTCGCACAACGGGATCCCGGTCGTGCGTCACCGGGCGTCGCGCTCCCGGACTCGAACATCCACTCGCCGAACGAGCGGATCCTCGTCGAGTACGTCCCGCTCGGCATCGCGGCCGCGCGGGAGCTCTTCGTCGGCTGGGCCGCGCTCTGAGCCGCTGACCGTCGCGGACGGCGCGCACGTGGAGCCACTCGCGGCCGTAGCGGCGCATCTCGTCGATGATCGGCAGCAGCGCCTCGCCCTTCGCCGTCAGCTCGTACTCGACGCGCGGCGGCGACTCGGCGTAGCTGTGGCGCTCGACGAGCCCCTCGTCCTCGAGCCAGCGGAGCCGCTCGGAGAGCGTGCGCGGGCTGATGCCGGTGCACGAGTGCTCGAGCTCGGTGAAGCGGCGCGGGCCCTCGGAGAGGTCGTGCACGAGCAGCGCCGTCCACTTGCTCCCGATGATCTCGGCGCAGGCGGCGACCGAGCAGCAGCCCGACTCGTGGACGTCGCCCATGGTGCGCACGCGACTGAGTGTACTCCGGGGACTCGTCGGGATCAGTCTCCGTAGACGTCGGCCCAGTCGACGAGCCGCCACGCCTGGTCGCCCGGCAGCGAGGCGCGGGCGAACTCGATCGCGTCGGCGAAGGTCGGCCCGCCGCCGATCGCGCGGCAGCGCGTGCCGGCGTCGGACGCGAACGTGACGTCGAGGATGACCGGGCTGGGCGCCTGTGCGCGCCGGCGCCGGAGGCCGAGGATGGGGTTGAGAGCGGACATGGGAGGATCGTGCACCGCGGCCGCCGGCTGCGCCGTGAGGCGCACCGGCGAGCCGCGGTACGGCTACCACCCGTCCCGTCTAGGTGCGGAAGGGCCCCGGCGTCGCGTCGAGCTTCGGGATCGCGAACCGCGCGATCGTGCCGAAGTGCGGCGCCGGCTTGCAGCCCTGGGCGACGCCCGCGTCGCAGGCGACGGAGAGGAAGATGAACGCGTCCTCGAGCGTGAAGCCCCACTCGTCGACGAGCAGGCGCGCCGCCTCCTCCGACACGAGCTCGAGCGCCTCGGGGAACTCGTCGGCGGTGGCGTGCGCGACCCAGGACTCGGCGAGCTCCGTCACCGGCCACGTCGCCTGCTTCCCCTTCAGGACGTCGAAGCGCACGGTCACCTCGCCGGCGATCTCGACGCCGGTGAAGCAGATCTCGCCGTCGCCCATCGACGCGTGCATGTCCCCGACCGCGAACATCCCGCCCGGCTGGCGCACCGGGAAGTAGATCCGCGCGCCGGGGCCGTGCAGGTGGTTGTCGAGGTTCCCGCCGTGGACGCCGGCGAGCCCCGTGGTCAGCTCCTCGCCGCCCGTGGCGACGCCGACGACGCCGACCATCGGCCGGGCCGGGAAGCGGACGCGCTCGTTCATCTCGATCCAGCCGTCCTCCACCTTGAAGAGCCGGGTGAGCGGCGCCTGCACCTTGTCGATCAGCTGCCCGTAGCCCGGGATCAGCGTCGCGACGCCCCACTCGATCGGCTCGACGGCCAGGAGCTCCACGACGAGCGAGTCGCCGGGCTCCGCGCCGCGCACGGCGACGGGCCCGGTGGCGCTGTTGACGCGCGCGAAGTCGATCTCGGTGACGAGGTCCTCCTCGGAGCGGATCTGCCCGCTGAAGCAGTCGTTCGTCTCGAAGCGGACGACGGCGCCGGGCTCGACCTCGAGCACCGGCTCGAGGTCGGGCCCGAACGCCCAGACGACCTGGTCGCGCGGGACGACGTGGTCGACGTGCGGGAGCGTGGCGGTCATGCGTTCCCTCCTCAGTCCCAGGGCGGAGCGCCGTGCACCCAGCGGCCGCCGACCATCGTCGCGACCACGCTCACCTCGGGCAGTTCGGCGGGCTCGATCGCGAACGGGTCGCGGTCGAGCACGACGAGATCGGCGAGGTAGCCCGGGCAGGAGCCGCCCGCGGCGCCGCTCGTCGCCGGCCAGCCACGGCGGGTTCACGCACGTGGCGGCGAACGCCTCCTCCACCGTGACCGCCTGCTCGGGGTGCCACGCGGGCCGGTCGTCGAGCGTGCGCAGGACGCCGGCGACGATCCCGGCCAGCGGGTCGAGCTCCTCGATCGGCGCGTCGGAGCCGTTGCAGAGGAAGGCGCCGGCGTCGAGGAGCGTCCGCCATGCGTAGGCGCGGTGCGTCTCGCCCGCCCACGCGCGCTCGGCGAGGTCGCGGTCGGAGGGCGCGTGGCTGAACTGGCACGAGACGGCGACGCCGATCCGCGCGAACCGCTCGGCGTCGCCGGGGAGGAGGATCTGCGCGTGCTCGATCCGGTGGCGGAGGCCGAGCGGCGCCCACTCGTCTCGCGTCGCCTCGAAGGCGTCGAGCGCGTCGTGGTTGGCCTGGTCGCCGATCGCGTGCACGCCCACGGGGATCCGGGCGCGGATGCCGGCGCGGATGATCTCGACGAGCTCGTCGCGCGACGTGATGCGGACGCCGCTGCCGTCCGCCATCAGCGCCGTCCCCGAGCCGAGCGCGCCGTCCATGAACGCCTTCAGGTAGCCGAAGCGGAGCATGTCGTCGCCGAAGCCGGACTCGACCGTGACCTCGCGTAGCCGGTCGGCGAGCTCGGCGGGCAGGGACTGCCAGACGCGGACGGTGAGGCCGGACTCGCGGCGGAGCCGCTGCCAGAGCCCGAGCGCGCCGATCCAGCCGTCCTTGTCGTGGACGGACGTCACGCCGCGGGCGGCGCAGAGCCGCAGCCCGTCGCGCATCGCGCTCACGTACTCGTCGTCGGAGATCTCGACGACCGCGTCGCGGAACTGCCAGGCCGACTCCTCCCGGAGGACGCCGGTCGGCTCGCCGTCCCCGTCGAGCTCGACGACGCCGCCGGGGACGGCCAGGCGCAGTCCGTCGGCCCGCGCGAGCGCGGCCGAGTTGACCCAGAGCGAGTGCGAGTCGCGCGCGAGCAGGGCCGCGGGCGTGTCGCCGGTGACGGCGTCGAGCGCCTGCCGCGTCGGCTCGGTCGCGGGCGTCCAGTCGCCCGCCCGCCAGCCGCGGCCGCGCAGCCACGCGCCTGCGGGGACGGAGCCGGCCGCGGCGCGGATGCGGTCGAGGGCCTCCTCGAACGTCCGCGTGTCCTCGAGCTTCACCTCCCGCTGCGCGAGCGCCCAGGTGGGGAAGTGGACGTGGGAGTCGGTGAAGCCCGGGACGACGCAGCGCCCGCCGAGGTCGACGACCTCCGGGCTCGCGAGCGCCGTCTCGTGGACGCCGACGCCGCCGACGATGCGCTCGCCGGCGATCGCGAGCGCGCGAGCAGTCGGGAGCGACGGATCGAGCGTGCGGACGACGCCGTTCTCGAGGATCACCGTGCCAGACTCTACGGAGATGCGCCGTCTCGACGCGCTGCTCCTCGGCGCCGTGGCCCTCGTCGCGAGCGCCGCGATCGTCGACGCGCTCGGGCCGTCGCAACGCGCGTCCGAGCAGGTCGACGAGGCCGTCGCCGAACTGCGCGACGCGCACGTGCGCGGCACGCTCGTCGTCGCCGCGCCGGACTGCAGCCGGCGCGAGCTCGAGCTGCCGTCGCTCCGCCAGCGCCCGCTCGGCGTGATCGCGTGCTCCGTCTACGGCCGCCCCGGCTCGCTCTCCGTCTTCCGGGGCGGCGTCGTCTGGTACGCCTTCGCAGGCGGGACGACGACGTTGCTGCGGCGGGAGCAGCTCGACGACTACCTCGGCCGCCGCTCGGAGGTGCTCCGCGCGGCGTGGCTCGGGAACGTGCGCTACGCCGCGGCCTACCGCGTCCAGGGGCGGCCGGGTGAGACGCTCGCGCTGTTCGAGCGCTCGCGGCTCGTCCGCGTCCTGGCGCGGGCTCTGGACTTCGCCGACGTCCGCTCCAGCCCGAACGGGAGGTTCCTGGCCGCGCGCTCGGAGCAGGGCCTGCGGCTGTACGACGCGCTGGGCGAGCGGCTTCCGGTCCCCGAGGAGGTGCTCCGGGCAGGCGCGGTGGCGTGGTCGCCCGACGAGCGCTGGACGGTCGCCGCGGACGACGACCACCTCGCCGTCTTCCGCACCCGGTCGCGCGAGCGTCGCCGCGCGGATCCCCGTCGGCGCGGTCGACGTGGACTGGACCGCTAGCCGCCGGTGACCGGGCAGCGCCCGGCCTGGTACGCCCTGAAGTCGCGGTCGTTGAGGATCCAGCGCCAGCTCCCGTCCTCGGCGAGGAGATGGCCGGTGCCGGTGATGCGCTCGGGATCGCCGCCGAGGCTGACCGTGATCCGGTAGGTGACCGCCGTGCTCTCGCGCTCTCCGTCGTCGCCGGGGACGTGCCAGTCCTCCTCGCGCGTGCGCAGCACCTCGATGCCGTCGAACTGTCCGGGGAACTCGGGCGCGTTGCGCTCGCACGCGACGTAGCGCTGGCGCGTCACCACGCTTCTGGTGCGCGCGGCGTAGAGCGACTCCCACGCCGCGCCGTGCTCGCCGCGGTACAGCTGGCCGAACAGCGCCTCGAGGAACTCGACCGGCTGCTGGTCCGGCGTGCTGCTGCCGCCGCAGCCCGAGGCCGCGACGGCCGCCGACGCGGCGAGGACTGCGAGGATGCGCACCGTCCCATTGTGCCGCCGGCGCGCCGGTGACGTAGCCTCCGCTCAGCATGGAGTTCCACCGCGGCCGCCTCTTCGACCACATCCACCTGCGGACGCGCGACCTCGAGGCGAGCAAGCGCTTCTACGTCGCCGCCGCAGGCGCCCTCGGCATCCCGCTCTCGGCCGAGGGCGACGGCTGGTTCTCGATCGACGAGCTCTTCGTGAGCGACGACACCTCGCCGGGCGGGCCGGTGCACTTCGCGTTCCAGGCACCCGACCGCGACGCGGTCGAGCGCTTCCACGAGGCGGTCCTCGCCGCGGGCGGGCGCGACAACGGCGGGCCCGGCGAGCGCGAGTACCACCCCGGCTACTACGCGGCGTACGCGATCGATCCCGACGGCAACAACGTCGAGGCCGTGTACCACGGGCCGTCGGAGCGCTCCTCGGCCTCCGTGGTCGTCCGCGCCACCTGAGCGCAACTTCCCCCGTGCGGGTGATGCAGACTCGCGGGTGCGGTCCCATCCTCCGAGGGAATCGCCGGAGCGGCCACGGCCCGACTTCTGGAGTGGACGCCATGCGCGAGACCCTGGAACGGCACCTCGTCCAACGGGCGGCAAAGCTCGTCGAGGAGACCATCGACGAGCGCCGCGAGGAGCTCGCGGCCCGGCTTGCCGAGCTGGAGCAGCGCTCCCGCGAGCTCGCCGCCGTCGAGTCGAAGCTGGCGCGGCTCGGGGCGCGCCTCGACGCCGCCGGCGCGGCCGAGGGGACGTGGGCCGAGCGCATCGAGCGCCTCGTCACCGAGCTGGAGGATGCGCGCGTCGGCGCCGAGCGCGAGCAGCAGGCGCGCCGCGCGGCGGAGCGCGACCTCCGCGAGGCCCTGCTCCGCGTCGACGAGACGGAGGTGCTGTCGCGCCGGGCGGCGAAGCTCGACGCGCGCGAGGCCGCGCTCGAGCGGCGCGCGACGGAGCTCGAGGAGCGCATGGAGTCCGTTGCGAACGGCGACCTGGTGCGCGACCGCCTCGAGCAGGCGCCGGCGCTGCTCCGGGAGCTCGACGTCCGCCAGCGCGAGCTCGAGGAGCGGGAGCGGCAGCTCGACGTCGGCGAGCGCTTCGTCCTGCGCGAGCGGACGCGCCTGGAGGAGACCGCCGACCGTGCGCGCGAGCTCGAGGAGCGGTTCCGGGAGCGCGAGACCGACCTCGCGCGCCGCGACCAGGCCGCGACCGAGGCGGCCGCCGCGTGGGAGGCCGAGGTCGAGCTCCGGAACCGGCAGCTCCGCCGCGCCGAGTCGAGCGTCGAGGAGCGCGAGCGGCGGAACACCGCCCGCGAGGATGCGCTCGCGCACTACGTCCGGGAGGCGCAGGCGAAGCTCGCGGCGTCTTGACGGGCGCTACGCGGCGGCGGACGCGTCGCGCGCGGGCTCGACCACGACGCACTTGCGCCACTCGTGGCGCGCGACGACGTAGCGCTCGCCGGGGCGGACCGGCATCGCCACCTCGCTGCCCGCCTCGGGCAGCGCGCCCCGGCCCGGGAGCAGCGCGAACATCCCGTCGTCCGTCGCGACGACGACGACGTAGTCGGTGACCTCGTCAGGCGCGCTCTGCGCTGCCTGGCGGCTGGCCGTGTGGGTCTTGCGGTAGCCGGTCGCGATGCCCCACTCGGTGCGGACGATGCCGCCCTGCTGGTCGGCGAGGACGTTCGCGAGCGCCGGCCCGGAGAGGACGCCGCGCTCGACGAGCACCGCGCCGAGCTTCCGCCCGCTCGCGACCGCTTCCACGAGGGCGTCCGCGAGCTGCTCCTCCGTGAGGAAGCCTTCCTCCACGAGAAGCTCGCCGAGCTTCCGCCGCGTGCCGTGGGCCGCATCCACGTCCCGCGTATCGGCTCGACGGCGCGGAAGCTGTAACGCGTCCGAGGGATCTACAATCGCGCGCATGCCCTGGGACGAGCTGAGCGACGAGCAGCGCGAGATCCGGGAGCTCGTGCGCGAGCTCGCGCGCGAGCGCATCGCGCCGCGCGCCGCCGAGATCGACGCCTCGCACGAGTTCCCGTGGGACGTCGTCGAGGTCTTCCGCGAGCACGAGATCTTCGGCCTGCTGTTCGACGAGGAGTGGGGCGGCACGGGCACCGGCACGCTCCTCGCGCTCGTCGCGATCGAGGAGGTCTCGAAGGTGTGCGCGACGAGCGGGCTCCTGCTCGCCGTCCAGGAGCTCGGCTCGCTCGGGCTCAAGCTGGCCGGCACGCAGGAGCAGCGCGAGCGCTACCTGCCGCGCCTCGCGTCGGGCGAGTGGCTCGGCGCGTACGCGCTCACCGAGGCCGGATCGGGCTCCGACTCGGCGGCGATGCGGACGACCGCGCGGCGCGACGGCGACGACTACGTCCTCAACGGCTCGAAGCGGTTCATCACGAACGCCGGGGTCGCGCAGCTCTACACCGTGTTCGCCAAGACCGATCCGGAGGGCGGCCACGACGGCATCTCCGCGTTCGTCGTCGAGGCGGACACGCCCGGGTTCGAGGTGACGCGCCTCGAGCCGAAGATGGGGATCAGCGGCTCGACCACGGGCGAGCTCGCCTTCGACGACGCACGCGTGCCGGCGGCGAACCTCCTCGGCGAGGAGGGGGACGGGTTCCGGATCGCGATGCGCATCCTCGACCGCTCGCGCCCCGGCGTCGCGGCGCAGGCGCTCGGCATCGCGCAGGGTGCGACCGACTACGCGCTCGAGTACGCGAAGACGCGCGAGACGATGGGGCGGCCGATCGCGCAGCACCAGCTCATCCAGGCCAAGCTCGCCGACATGGAGACGGAGTGCGAGGCGGCGCGCGGGCTCCTCTACCGCTTCGGGCGCATGGCCGACGAGGGCGTGGACGGGCCGGAGCTGACGAAGGCGTCCGCGATGGCGAAGCTGAAGTGCGGGGACGTCGCGATGGCGGTCTCGACGGAGGCGGTGCAGATCCTCGGCGGCTACGGCTACATCCGGGAGTACCCGGTCGAGCGGTTCATGCGCGACGCGAAGATCACGCAGATCTACGAGGGCACGCAGGAGATCCAGCGGCTCGTGATCGCGCGCGAGATGCTGCGCGAGTCGCGCGCCTTCCTGCTCGCCGGCGTCGGCTGAGGCTCAGCCGCCGGCGCGCAGCGAGGCCTTGTAGGCGCGCTTCGCCGCCTGGTACTCGGCGAGCGCCTCCGGCGAGTCGACGTCGCCGAGCGTCGGGTGCTGGGGCAGGACGTCGTCGATCCCCTCGGGGCGGACGCCGAACCGCTTCGCGAGGATCGCGAGCGCGGTCCGCACCTTCATGTCGCCGAAGCCGGGCAGCCCGCGCAGCCGCCGCTCGAGGTCGGCGCCGTCGGCCGCCTCCGTCCACACGCGCTCGGCCCGGCCGCCGTACTCCGAGACGATCGTCCGGCAGAGCTCCTGGACGCGCTTCGCCATCGAGCCGGGGAAGCGGTGGATCGCCGGCCGCTCGGCGAACACCCGCTCGAGCTCGCCTGGATCCATGCCGGCGATGTCGGCGGCGTCGAACCGGCCGAGGCGGCGCTCGAGCTCGCGGGGCCCGGCGAAGGCCTTCTGCACGGTCACCTGCTGGTCGAGCGCGAGCCCGACGAGGAGCGCGAGCGGGTCGCGGGCGAGGAGCGCGTTCGCCTCGTCGTCGTCGGTGAAGTAGAGCCGGTCGGTCGCGGTCGCCACGACGCCAGCCTACCCCCGGAATGACGCGGCGCGCCCGCCGGGGCGGGCGCGCCGCGACCGGGCGAGATCAGGCGAGTTCCGCGCAGAGATCCGTGACGTTGCCGTTCGTCTCGAACGAGTGGAACGCGAACGTGGCCGTGTCGGCGAGCACCTCGGTGTTCCCCTTGACCAGGTAGGTCCGACCGGTCGTCACGTCGCCGGGCCCAGCGTCGCCGGGGAAGAGGAACCAGATCAGCGGCCCGCTGCTCTGGATCCGCGTCTCGTCGCCCGCCTGGGTCAGGCGAACGGCGCCGTTGGCGTTGAGCGTGATCGACTTGCCGGTCGCGACGTTCGTGAGTTCCACCTCGAAGTAGCCGTTGAAGGCCACCTTGCCGTTCGCGAAGGCCGTCAGATGCTGACGGTTCTCCGTCGGGATCCCGGAGACCGGGAACGGGCACACGAGCCCGGCCGGGAAGTCCAGCGGCCCTCCTGGAGCGGGCCCACGGTCGGGCTTGTCGGCGGCCGCGCTGCCCGCCAGCGCCGCCGCCGCGAGGCCAGCGACGCAGATCGCAAGCATCTGCCTTGCCATTCAGTCTCCTTTCTAGAACCGCAGAGGCGGCGAGTGTGTCATCCGTCACGAGCGCGGCGGAACTGGACGGGCGGCCAGGATGTGTGACGTCCGCCGGGACGGGAACGCGTCACGGCATGGACGTCAAGAACCCCGTGGACAAGACGACCGAGCTCGCGCTGGAGGCCGAACGCGGCCGCTCGGCGCGGACGCCCTGGCTCGCGCTCGGCGGGGTCGCGACCACGATCACCGTCGTGCTCGTGATCCTCGGCGCGATCGTCCTCACCATCTACTGGCTCGCCTGACGCAGCCGGCGCGGTAGCCCGCACCCGCGGAGGTACGCTCGACGACATGGCCTCCGCGCTCGACGTGTTCTCGTCGCGCACGCGCGCCTGGTTCGAGCGCGCCTTCGCCGGGCCGACGCCGGCGCAGGAGCTCGCCTGGCCGGCGATCGCGAGCGGCGAGCACGTGCTGGTCCAGGCGCCGACCGGGTCGGGCAAGACGCTCGCCGCGTTCCTCTGGGGGATCGACCGTCTGACCGAAGCGCCCGGCGAGGGCCTCCGCCTGCTCTACGTCTCGCCGCTGAAGGCGCTGAACTACGACATCGAGCGCAACCTCCGCGGCCCGCTCGCCGGGCTCGAGTCGCAGCTCCGCGTCGCCGTCCGCACCGGCGACACGCCGCAGAAGGAGCGGCGCGAGATGCTGCGGCACCCGCCGGACATCCTCATCACGACGCCCGAGTCGCTCTACCTCCTGCTCACCTCGCAGGGCCGCGAGATGCTCGCCCGCGTCGAGACCGTGATCGTCGACGAGGTGCACGCCGTCGCGGGGACGAAGCGCGGCGCCCACCTCGCGCTCTCGCTGGAGCGGCTCGAGCGGCTCGTCGCCTCGCCGATGCAGCGCATCGGCCTCTCGGCGACGCAGCGGCCGATGGAGGAGATCGGGCGCTTCGTCGTCGGGCGCGCGGCCCATCCGCCTCGTCGACGCCGGGCTGCGCAAGGAGCTCGACCTGCGCGTCACCGTCCCGGTCGAGGACATGCGCGAGCCGGGCCAGCGGCCCCGCCGACGCGCTCCCGGGCACGGGCTCCGAGGGGAGCCGAGCTCGATCTGGCCGTCGATCTACCCGGAGCTCCTCCGGCTCGTCGAGGAGCACCGCTCGACGATCGTGTTCGTCAACAACCGCCGCCTCGCCGAGCGGCTCGCGCTGCGGCTCAACGAGCTCGCCGAGAAGGACGTCGCGCGCGCCCACCACGGCTCGCTCGCGCGCGAGCAGCGGGTCGAGATCGAGGAGCTGCTGAAGCGCGGCGAGATCCCGTGCCTCGTCGCGACGTCGAGCCTCGAGCTCGGGATCGACATGGGCGCGGTCGACCTCGTCGTCCAGGTCGAGAGCCCGAAGTCCGTCGCGCGCGGGCTGCAGCGGATCGGCCGCGCGGGCCACGAGCTCGGCGCCGTCTCGAAGGGGCGCATCTTCCCGAAGTTCCGCGGCGACCTGCTCGAGTCCGCCGTCGTGGCGCGGCTGATGCGCGAGGGCGCGATCGAGGAGACCGTGATCCCGCGGAACCCGCTGGACGTGCTCGCGCAGCAGGTCGTGGCGATCGCGGCCGAGGAGGAGATCGCCGTCGACGACCTCCACGAGCTCGTGCGCGGGCGCGTACCCGTTCGCCGACCTCTCGCGCCAGCAGCTCGAGAACGTCCTCGACATGCTCGCCGGGCGCTACCCCTCCGACGAGTTCGCCGAGCTGCGGCCGCGGATCGTCTGGGACCGCACCGCCGGCCTCGTGCGCGGCCGCGAGGGCGTGCGCCGGCTCGCGGTCACGAACGCCGGCACGATCCCCGACCGCGGCCTCTTCGGCGTGCACCTCGTCGACGGCGGCGGCCGCGTCGGCGAGCTCGACGAGGAGATGGTCTACGAGGCGCGGGCGGGCCAGACGTTCCTGCTCGGCGCCTCGACCTGGCGGATCGAGGAGATCACCCGCGACCGCGTCCTCGTCTCGCCGGCGCCCGGCGTCCCCGGCGCGGTGCCGTTCTGGAAGGGCGAGGGCGTCGGCCGGCCGTACGAGCTCGGCGCTGCGATCGGCCGGGCCTCGCGCGAGCTCGTCTCGCTCACGGACGAGCGGGCCCGCGCACGCCTCGCGGACGAGTACGCGCTCGACCCGCTCGCGGCCGGGAACCTGCTCACCTACCTGCGCGAGCAGCAGGAGGCGACGCGGGCGGTGCCGTCCGACCGCACGGTCGTGATCGAGCGGTTCCGAGACGAGATCGGCGACTGGCGGCTCTGCGTCCTGACGCCGTTCGGCGGCCGCGTCCACGCGCCGTGGGCGATGGCGCTCCAGGCCCGGCTGCGCGAGTCGTCGGGCCTCGAGGTGCAGGCGCTGTGGTCGGACGACGGGATCGCGCTCCACTTCCCGGACGCGGACGCGCCGCCGCCGACCGAGGACGTCCTCATCGAGCCGGAGGAGCTCGAGGAGCTGGTCGTCGCAGAGGTGGGTCAGACGGCCCTGTTCGGCGCCCGCTTCCGCGAGAACGCGGCGCGCGCGCTGCTCATCCCGCGGCGGCGTCCCGGCGAGCGGACGCCGCTGTGGCAGCAGCGACTGAAGGCGCAGTCGCTGCTGCAGGTGGCGCGGAAGTACGGCTCGTTCCCGGTCATCCTCGAGACCTATCGCGAGTGCCTGCAGGACGTGTTCGACCTTCCGGCGCTGAAGGACGTGCTGCGGCGCCTCCGCACGCGCGAGCTGGACGTCGTCGACGTCGAGACCGCGAGCGCCTCGCCGTTCTCGTCCTCGCTCCTCTTCGACTACGTCGCGACGTACATGTACGAGGACGACACGCCGCCGGCCGAACGGCGCGCGCAGGCGCTCTCCCTCGACCGCGACCTGCTGCGCGAGCTCCTCGGACAGGAGGAGCTGCGTGAGCTGATCGACGCCTCGGCGCTCGCCGAGGTCGAGGCACAGCTCGCCGGCGACCCGCGCAGCCCCGACGACCTGCACGACCTCCTGCGCCTGCGCGGGGAACGGCTCGCCGGCGAGTACGACGAGCGCCTGGCCGAGCCGCTGCTGCGCGAGCGGCGCGCACTCCGCCTCCGCCTCGGCGGTGCGGACGCGATCATCGCCGCCGAGGACGCGGGCCGGTACCGCGACGCCCTCGGCTTCATGCCGCCCGGCGGCCTCCCCGAGGCGTTCCTCGAGGGCGGCGAGCAGCCGCTGACCGCGATCGTGGCGCGCTTCGCCCGCGGGCGCGGCCCGTTCACGACCGCCGAGGCGAACGCGCGCTACGGCATCGACGTCGAGCCGGTGCTGCGCGAGCTCGAGCGCGAGGATCGCCTCGTCCGCGGCGAGCTCCGGCCCGGCGGCACCGAGCGCGAGTGGTGCGACCTCGAGGTCCTCCGCCGGCTCCGGCGCGCCTCGCTCGCAGCCCTGCGCAAGGAGGTCGAGCCGACCGAGCAGCGGGCCCTCGGGCGCTTCCTCCCGGCCTGGCACGGGATCGACCGCCGCGCCACGCTGCGCGAGGCGCTCGTCCCGCTGCAGGCGCTCGCAC
Organism: uncultured Thermoleophilia bacterium; assembly: GCA_963733995.1. Lineage (GTDB taxonomy): Bacteria > Actinomycetota > Thermoleophilia > Gaiellales > Gaiellaceae > DATHTC01. The sequence goes on along the minus strand of CAVTFO010000018.1, from coordinate 190,420 downwards.
TCCCCGTCTCGCTCTGGGAGACGGACGTGCTGCCGCGGCGCGTGCCCGGCTACCGGCCGACCGACCTCGACGCGCTCTGCGCCTCGGGCGAGGTCGTGTGGGTCGGGGCGGGCCTCGACCGCGTCGCGCTCTTCTTCCGCGAGGACGCCGCGGCGCTCGGCCGGCCGGCGGGCGCGCCCGCGCCCGAGGGCGAGGCGCACGACGCGATCCGGGCCGCGCTCGGGCGCAGCGCCGAGTTCTGGTACGACCTGCTCGCAGCGGACGGAGCTCGACGCCGAGGCCGCGCTGCCGGCGCTGTGGGAGCTCGTCTGGGCGGGCGAGGTCACGAACGACGCGTGGACGCCGCTGCGGGCGGCGCGCCGCTACGGCGTGCCGCAGCCGGAGCGCCGCCGCGGCCGCCGCTTCGACCGCCGCCGCGCCTCCGGGATCACCGCGACGCAAGGACGCTGGTCGCTCGCCGACCGGCTGTTCGGAGCAAGTGGCTCAGAGCCACAAAGTCCGGATCGCCGCGCGCTCGCGGAGCTGCTGCTCGAGCGCCACGGGATCGTCACCCGCGACGCGGTGCGGGCGGAGGGGATCCCGGGCGGCTACGGCGCCGTCTACGGCGAGCTGAAGGCGCTCGAGACGCTCGGCGTCTGCCGGCGCGGCTATTTCGTCGAGGGACTCGGCGGCGCGCAGTTCGCCCTCTCCGGTGCGGTCGAGCGGCTGCGGGAGCTGCGGCCGCGGGAGGACGAGGACGAGCTCGAGGCGCTCGTGCTCGCCGCGTCGGATCCCGCGCAGCCGTACGGCGCGGCGCTGCCGTGGCCGAAGCGCGCCGGAGCCCGCGCCGCGCGCGTCGCGGGAGCGCAGGTCGTGCTGCTCGGCGGCGAGCCTGCCCTCTTCGTCGACCGCGGCGGCCGGTCGCTCGTCCCGCTGCGCGATCCCGACGAGGACTGGCTCCGCCCGGCGCTCGCCGCGCTGGTCGAGCACGTGAAGCGCGGCGGGGCGAAGCGCCTCGCGGTCGAGCGCTTCGACGGCGAGGCCGTGGCGGAGACGGCGCTGATGCCGCTCCTCGTCGAGGCCGGCTTCGTGGCCGGGCCGCGACGCGCGGTGCTCCGTCCGTAAGCAGCTTTCTCCGCAAATGGGGAAGATCGCGGGCAACGTGCGCGTCCTGTTTCCGAAAGCTATTGAACTGCGTCGCAAACGGTTCTAACCTCGGTAAGTCCGCGCTTTTGTGCCCAGGCGGACCGGCCGGGGGGCCGATGCGGCAGGGACATGGGGAGATTCGGGATGCGGAACGGAAGGCGGAGGTTCGGGCTGTTCGGGCTGGCGCGGCTTGCGCCCGTGATGGTCGGAGGGTTCGTCGCGGCGCTGATGATCGGTGGCGCTGCGACCGGTGCGCTGCTGACGTCGTCGGAGGGCTCGGACACCGAGCCGCCGGCCTCCGTCTCGGCCGACCGTGCAGCGCTTGCGCTGCTTGCAGCTGACCTGAAGCTGACGAAGACGGCGCCGGAGACCGTGAAGCTGGGCGAGGAGATCGCCTACGCCATCACGGTCACCAACGACGGCGACGAGCCGCGCCGACGTCCACGTGACCGACGAACTGCCCGACGGCGCCGAATTCGAGTCGCTCGACGATGAAGGCGAGGACTGCACGCGTGAGGCGCAGCTCATCGACTGCATCGTCCCGCAGCTCGAGGGTGGAAGCTCCGCCAACTGGACGATCCACACGACGGCGACCGAGGCCGGGACGATCGAGAACACAGCCCTGCTGCGACCGCCCCGACCAGGAGCCGCTCGCCGCCACGGCGTCGACGCGCGTCACGGCGGACGCGGCGATCGAGATCGCAAAGATCGCGCCCGAGACGGCGACGGTCGGCCAGGTCTTCCAGTACACCCTGTCGGTCGCCAACGTCGGCGACGTCGCCCTGAACGACATGCGGGTCGAGGACGAGATTCCCGATTCCGTCGAGTTCGTCGAGTTCGTGGGCGCGACCGGCGACGCCTGCGACGAGACGGAAGGCGTCGTCACGTGCGGGCCCGACACGCTGACGCCCGGGACCATCTTCACGTTCGTGTTCCGCGTGCGCGCCGACGTTGCCGGTGAGGTCGTCAACAGCGCGTCGGTCACGGTGAAGCGCGACAGCGGCGAGATCCTGCAGGACAGCGACTCCGCCACCACGCTCGTTTCCGAGGAGGGAGCGGTCGTCGATCTCGCGCTGGACAAGAGCGCACCCGCGACGGCCGCGACCGGCGGGGCGTTCACATACACGTTCCGCGTCGACAACGACGGCACCGCGGACGCTGCGAACGTCGAAATCGAGGACGACCTCCCCGCCGGCCTCACGTACGCGGGCTCGGACGGCGAGTGCGAGGTGAGCGGAGACAGCGTCACCTGCGACGTCGGCACCGTGTTCGCGGACGACTCCGAGACCGTCTCCTTCGACGTCACGGCGAGCACCGCCGGGACGAAGACCAACACGGCGACCGTCCACGCGACGGGAGACGCCAACCCCGACAACGACAGCGACTCGGCGACGACGACCGTCTCCGACGCGCCGAGCTCGGGCGAGAAGGTCCTGATCTACGGGCCGACGAACACTGCCGCACTCCGCGCCGCCGCCGATCGCGCGGGCTTCTCGTACGACATCAAGGACGCGACCGAGTGGGCGGCGATGACGACGGCGCAGTTCGCCTCGTACCGCGCGATCCTCATCGGCGACCCGTTCTGCGGCAGCCTGTCGCACGATCGCGGCTGCCGATCGCGAACCGCTCCGTCTGGGGCGGCGGCGATCGACGGCAACGTGATCATCGACGGCACCGACCCGGTGTTCCACGGCCGGAACGACTTCACGAACGGCGCAGTCGGCTTCGCCACGGCCGCGTCCGACCGCACCGGCGCCTACATCTCGCTCAGCTGCTACTACGACGGCGTCGCGCCGAACACCGCCGTGCCGCTGCTCGAGCCGTTCGGGGCCTTCACGGCCACGGGAGTTGGACTGCGCCAACGCCGCGCACATCGTCGCCGAGCACCCGGCCCTGTCCGGCATCAACGACGCGTACCTCTCCGGCTGGGGTTGCTCGGTGCACGACGCGTTCCAGCGTGGCCGACCTCGTTCTCCGTGCTCGCGATCGCCAAGGACGTCGGCACCGCCTACACGGCCACCGACGGCACGGTCGGAACGCCGTACATCCTCGCCCGCGGCGAGGGCCTGCGTCGTGATCAGCAACGTCGACCGTCGACGACCGACGCCGCGCCGACCGCACCGGGCACGACCCGCATGGTCACCGCGACCGTCAAGGAAAACGACGTGCCGCAGCGGCAAGGTCGTCACGTTCCGCGTGATCGAAGGCCCGCACGTCGGACCGAGGAACGGCCACGACCGACGCGGCCGGCATCGCGACCTTTGCCTACACGGGGACGTCCGCGGGGACGGACGTGATCGAGGCGTCGTACGTCGACTCGGGCGGGAAGCAGACCTCGAATCGGCTGTTCGCGGAGTGGGCAGGCACGCCGCCGCCGATCGTCCTCGAGACCGAGGCGACACCGTCGCAGGTCGGCAGCCTCCGCATCGTGCGCGCGACGGTGAGAAGGCGGCGAACCCGTCGCCTACGGTCATCGAGTCGTGAGCGGCCCGCCGAACGACCACCGACGAGTCACGGACGACCAGGTGTCGCGACCTTCACGTACACGGGCGTCGGCGCCGGCACGGACGTCGTCGAGGCTCTACACCGACGACGCCGGCACCGTGCAGACGCCGGCCCGTCTCGTTCGCCTGGTTCGCCCCGGCGCCGCCCCGGCGGCGGTGGCGGCGGTGGCGGTGGTGGCGGCGGCTCCACCACCACGACGACGACGACCACGGCTCCGCCGCTCCCGCCCCTGCCGCCTCCCACGAACCCGCAGGAGCTGAACGCGCGGGTCGTGATGGGGCAGGTGCTCGTCAACGGCCAGCCGTTCACCGGCGCCTCGCTCAAGGTCGGCGACGTCATCGACACGACGCGCGGGACGCTGGAGCTCCGGAGCACGACCGGCACGCCTCCTCGTCTACGACGGCGCCTTCCGCTACTCGCTCGACGGCACGCTCGCGCAGTTCGAGCTCGTCGGCGGCGACTTCTCGATCTGCCAGTCCGCGCGCCGCGCGGCCGGAAGGCCGCGGACGAGCGGCCCGTCCGCCGGCTCTGGGGCAAGGGCACCGGCAGCTTCAAGACGAAGGCCCGCTTCAGCTCGGCGACCGTTCGCGGCACGACGTGGCTGACCGAGGACCGCTGTGACGGCTCCCTGATCCAGACGGACGAGGGCACCGTCGAGGTGTACGACTACTCGCTGCGGCGGCTCCTCCTCGTTCCGGCCGGCAACCGCTACCTCGCGCAGGCCCCGCCCGCGCCGACCCCCGGGCGCTTCGTCGGCGACCCGACGGGACGGTGCTCATCAACGGGCAGCCCGTGACGCAGGACACCCAGGTCCGGAACGGCGACACCGTCGACGTCCGGAGCGGCCGGCTCCTGCTGCGGACGACGAGCGGCGCGGCGACCTTCTACAGCGGCCGGTTCATCGTCACGCAGGCGAACTCGCGCACCGCGTTCACGCTCCTGCGGCTCGCGGGCGGGAACTTCGCGACGGCCTGCGGCGCCCGTCGGAATGTCGCCGCGGTCGACAAGGACAAGCCGAAGAAGACGAAGCGGAAGAAGAACTCGACGGTCGTCCGCTCGCTCTGGGGCGACGGCACCGGCAAGTTCCGCACGCAGGCCCGGTACAGCTCGGCGACGGTGCGCGGCACGGTCTGGCTCACCGTCGACCGGTGCGACGGCTCGCTCGTCCGCGTCGTCCGCGGCCGGGTCGAGGTCCAGGACTTCACGCAGCGCAAGACGGTCTTCGTCAACGGCGGCGGCGAGTACCTGGCGCCCGCGCCGGGGTAGGCTCAGGGAACAACCGATGGAGGATCGCGGATGAAGCTCGGCATGGTTGGGCTCGGGCGGATGGGCGCGAACATGGTCCTGCGCCTCGAGCAGGACGGGCACGAGGTCGTCACCTACACGCGCTCCGGGCGCGGGACGGCGCAGTCGCTCGAGGAGCTCGTCGGCTCGCTCGAGGCGCCGCGGGTCGTCTGGCTGATGATCCCGCCGGCGATGCGACCGAGCAGGCTCTCGCCGAGGTGCTCGACCTGGTCGAGCCCGGCGACGTCGTCGTCGACGGCGGCAACTCGAACTTCCGCGACACGAAGCGCCGCTTCGTCATCGCCGGCGGAGCGGGGCGTCCACTACGTCGACGCCGGCGTCTCGGGCGGGATCTGGGGCCTGAAGGTCGGCTACTGCATCATGGTCGGCGGCGCGCGCCGAGCCGGTCGCGCTCGTCGAGCCGGCCTTCCGCACGCTCGCGCCCGAGGACGGGTACGCCCACGTCGGCCCGTCGGGCGCCGGCCACTTCGCGAAGATGGTCCACAACGGGATCGAGTACGGCCTCATGCAGGCGTACGCGGAGGGGTTCGAGATCATGCGGCACTCCGAGTACGAGTACGACCTGGCCGAGGTCGCGGGCATCTGGCGCTACGGCTCCGTCGTCCGCTCCTGGCTCCTCGAGCTCCTGGTCGAGGCGTTCCAGGAGCACGGCTCGGCCCTCGACGACATCGCGGGCTACGTCGAGGACTCGGGCGAGGGGCGCTGGACGATCGCCGAGGCGATCAACGAGAACGTGCCGGCGCCGGTGATCTCGGCGGCGCTGTACGCGCGGTTCGCCTCTCGCCGCGAGATCGACTACGCGGCGAAGGTCGCCGCGGCGCTGCGGAACCAGTTCGGCGGCCACGCCATCAAAGCCGTCGAGACCGCCGCCACCTCGCCCGACCCGCGTTGAGGGAACTCGCCGTGCACGCCGTCCTTGAGCACGCGGGTTTCGATGCCGATAGACCGGGCACCCGTAGCCCCTGCCCAGTCTTCGTCGTCGAGGTCCGAGATGTCGACCGTGCTCATGATGGGAATCGTCCTGATCGCCGCGAGCGTCATCGTGCTCGTGTGGGCGTTCCCGACCCGCCGCTAGCCCCGACCCTCACCGCCGCGCCGTGAAGGCGACCGCGCTCGGCCGCTTCGCACGCCGGATCGGCCGCGGCGAGCGCTCCGTTCCCGCGAGCCGCGCGCGCCTTCGCGTCGCGCTCTTCCTCGCCGTCGGGATGGCGATGACCGGGTTCGCCCTCGTCGCCTACGCCACGAACCTGATGCGCGGGTTCGAGAACGACAGCCTCGACGCCCGGTTCTCGATCCGCGGCCTGCAGCCCGCGCCCGACGACGTGATCGTCGTCGACATCGACGCGAAGACGTTCACCGACCTCAACACGCGCTGGGAGCGGTGGCCGCGCACCTACCACGCCGCCGCGATCGACCGCCTCGTCGAGGCCGGCGCGCGCGCGATCGCGTACGACGTGCAGTTCACCGAGCCGAGCGCCGACCCGCGCCGAGGACAATGCGCTGATCCAGGCCGTCGGCCGGGCCGGGTACGTCGTCCTCGCCACGACCGAGGTCGACGAGGACGGCCACACGAACGTCTTCGGCGGCGAGGAGGTGCTGCGCCAGTACAACGCGCGCGCGGCGAACGCGGCGCTTCCGCCCGACCAGGGCGGCGTGATCCGGAGGATCCCGTTCGAGGTCGAGAACCTCGAGACGTTCGCGGTGGCCGCGTCGGAGGCGGCGCTCGGCCACCAGCTGCAGCCGCCGAAGGGGGGCGATGCGTGGATCGACTTCCGCGGCCCGCCGGGGACGGTCGACACGGTCTCGTTCGTCAACCTCGTGAACAAGACGCTCCCCGCCTCGGCCTTCCGCGGCAAGGTCGTGGTCGTCGGCTCCTCGGCGCCGTCCCTCCACGACGTCCACCCGACGCCGACGGCGCGCGACCAGCTGATGTCCGGGCCCGAGCTCCAGGCGAACGCGATCTGGACGGTGCTCCACGGCTACCCGCTGCAGTCGGTGCCCGAGTGGATCGTGCTCGCGCTGATCGTCGTTTTCGGCTTCCTCGCGCCGGTGGCCAGCCTCCGGCTGCGGTTCGTCACGACGATCCTGCTCGCCGTCACCGTCGGCGTCGCCTTCACCGTCGCGACGCAGGCCGCGTTCGAGCAGGGCTGGGTGCTCCCGTTCACATACCCGCTCGGCGCGCTCGTGCTCTCGACGATCGGCGCGGTCGGCACGCACTACTCGATCGCCGCGTTCGAGCGGGAGCGCGTCCGCGACGTGTTCTCGCGCTTCGTCCCGGAGCAGGTCGTCAGCCAGGTGCTCGCGCGCACCGACCGCGACCTCCGCCTCGGCGGCGAGGACGTCGTCGGCTCGCTGATGTTCACCGACCTCCGCGGGTTCACGAGCTTCTCGGAGAACATCGAGGCGAGCCAGGCGATCGACGTCGTCAACGTCTACCTCGAGGAGATGACCGAGGCGGTGCTCGGGAACGGCGGCACGCTCATCTCCTACGCCGGCGACGGGATCATGGCCGTGTTCGGCGCGCCGATCGAGCAACCCGACCACGCCGACCGCGCGCTCGCGACGGCGAAGGAGATGATCACCGACGCGGTTGCCGCGCTTCAACGCCTACCTGCGCGAGCAGGGGCTCGGCGAGGGTTTCCGGATGGGGATCGGCATCCACAGCGGCGCGTTCGTGGCCGGGAACGTCGGCTCCGAGCGGCGCCTGGAGTACACCATCATCGGCGACACCGTGAACACGGCCTCCCGGATCGAGGGGCTGACGAAGGGCACCCGGCACATGTGCCTGTTCTCGGAGGCGACGAAGGTGCTGATGCAGAGGCCGCCGGAGGGCGACTTCGTTTTCCACGAGGACCAGGCGATCCGCGGCCGCCAGGCGACGATCGCGCTCTGGTCGCTCGAGTCGATCTCAGACCCGGTCGACGCGCCCGCAGGAATCCCGGTCGCGGCTGCGGAGTCGACGTCGGCGGCGACTTCGGCCGCGGACGAGGTCCCCCAGGCGCACCCGGGGATCGTCTCGCTCTAGCGGGGCCGGCTCTCGCTCGCGAGGTCGGCGATCTCGAGCGGCGCGGTCGCGGCGCGCGCGTCCTTCCACGACCCGACCCACCACTCGGCGTGCGGCATGCCGCTCTCGAGGCAGAGCTTCTTGAAGCCCTCGACGTCGAACGGCGCGCGCCGGAGGTCGGCCCGCAGCGTCCCGTCCTTCCACTCGATCAGCCCGTACTCGGACCACGGCGCGATTGTCACCGGCTGCGGCCACCAGCTCCAGAAGGCGAGGCCGACGCTGCCCGGGTTGACGAGCACCGAGCCGGGCAGCCGGCGGAAGAGCTGCACGTGCGAGTGCCCGCCGACGAGCACCTGCGCGCGCGCGGAGCCGAGCATCAATGCGAGCTCCTCGTCGGGCGTGGTCGCGAAGATGAAGTCGTCGTGGCTCCGCGGCGACCCGTGGAAGGCGAGCATCGAGATGCCAGGCTCGAGCTCGAGCGTCAGGCTCGGCACGAACGAGCGCATGAACTCGCGGTCGTGGTCGCGGAGGCTCCCGGCCCAGAAGGCGCCGATCTCGACGAGCATCCGGTCGATGTCGGTGTGGGCCTTCGGCATCCCGTCGAGCATCGCGATGTCCCAGTTCCCCATCACGACCGGGCAGCCGAGCCCCTGCAGCCGGTCGAGCGTCTCGCACGGCTGCGGGCCGATGGCGACGTCGCCGAGGCAGATGATCCCGTCGATCTCCTCGCGCGAGAGCTCCGCGAGCACCGCGTCGAACGCCATCAGGTTGCCGTGGATGTCCGAGATCAGCGCGAGTCTCATCTCACCCTCCGCCTCCGCCGAGTTGCCTGTCGAGATTCACAGCCGCGCTGATGAGCGACAGGTGCGTGAACGCCTGCGGGAAGTTGCCGAGCAGCTCGCCCGTCGGCCCGATCTCCTCCGAGTAGAGCCCGAGGTGGTTCGCGTACGTCAGCATCTTCTCGAAGGCGAGGCGGGCGTCGTCCACGTGGCCGGCACGGGCGAGCGCCTCGACGTACCAGAACGTGCAGATCGAGAACGTCCCCTCGTCGCCGGAGAGGCCGTCGGGCGCGGCGGAGACGTTGTACCGGTAGACGAGGCTGTCGGAGACGAGCTCGCGGCCGATCGCGTCGAGCGTCGAGACCCACAGCGGATCGGTCGGCGCCACGAACTTCACGAGCGGCATGAGCAGCACGGACGCGTCCAGGACGTCCGTGTCGTAGTGCTGGACGAACGCGCCGCGGTCGGCGTTCCAGCCGCGGGCCATGATCTGGTCGTAGATCTCGTCGCGCGCGGCCATCCAGCGGTAGAGGTCGGCCGGGAGCCCTCGCTGGCGGGCGATCCGGACGGCGCGCTCGACCGCGACCCAGCACATGAGCCGCGAGTACGTGAAGTGCTGCCGGCCGCCGCGTGTCTCCCAGATGCCCTCGTCGGCCTGATCCCAGTTGGCACACACCCACTCGACGATCTTCGCGAGCTCCACCCAGGCGCCGTGGTGGATCGCCGAGCCGTGCTTGTTGTAGAGGTAGACCGAGTCGATCAGCTCGCCGTAGATGTCCAGCTGCAACTGGTCGGCGGCGCCGTTCCCGACCCGCACCGGCAGCGAGCCGCGGTAGCCGCGCAGGTGGGTGAGCTCCTCCTCGGGAAGCTCCGTTCGCCCGTCGATGCCGTACATGATCTGGAGCGGCCCGGCGCCCTGGCCGTCGGACTCGCGGAAGCGCTCGGTGAGCCAGTCCATGAACGACGCGGCCTCGTCGGTGAAGCCGAGCCGCAGGAGCGCGTAGAGCGAGAACGCGGCGTCGCGGATCCACGTGTAGCGGTAGTCCCAGTTCCGGGGGCCGCCGATCTGCTCCGGCAGGCTCGTCGTCGGCGCCGCAACGATCGCCCCGGTCGGGCGGTATGTGAGCAGCTTCAGCGTCAGCGCCGAACGGTCGACCATCTCGCGCCATCGCCCCGAGTAACGCGACTGCCCGAGCCAGCGGCGCCAGTAGCCGACGGTCTCCTCGAACGCACGCCGAGTCTCGTCCTCGGTGTAGGCGCGCGGGCGGCCGCCCGGCGTCGTCTGCTCCAGGACGAACGTGGCGGCGTCACCCGCCTTCAGCGTGAAGTCGCCGCGGACGCCGGTGCCGCGGTTCTCGAGCGGCACGGAGGTCGCGAGCGAGAGCGTGAGCTCCGGCGAGGCGAAGACGGCCCCCTGCTCGACCACGTGCGTCTCGTGCTGCGCCCGGCCGTAGTCGAAGCGGGGCTCGACCTCGACGCGGAAGCGCAGCTCGCCCCGCACGCAGACGACCCGGCGGACGAGGCGCTGCGGCTCGTCGACCGCGCCGATCGGCATGAAGTCCTCGACCTCGCCCACGCCCATCGGCGTGAGGAAGCGCGTGATCAGGACGTTCGTGTCGGGGAAGTAGAGCTGCTTGACCGTGCCGATCGCCAGCGCCGGCGCGACCCGGAAGTAGCCGCCGCGCTCGGTGTCGAGGATCGCGCCGAAGACGCTGGGCGAGTCGAAGCGCGGGCAGCAGTACCAGTCGATCGTCCCGTCGGTGCCGACGAGCGCCACCGTCCGCAGGTCGCCGATGACGCCGTGCTCGGCGATGGGGAGGTACTCGCGCGAGGCCGAGAAGGAGAGGTCCACTGCCCGGGTGAAGGTGGAGCGCTCCTCGATCTTCGCCATGCACGCCCTCCGTTCGACGACCCGCGTCGCGCGCCGCGGGCCTGACCCGTCCAGTCCTCGTTCGCTAGCTCGGCGCGGGAGCGGTCGGCGTCTCGGGCGGTTGCGCACCCGCTTGCGAGACGGAGACGGCCGGCTGGACCGCCGAGAGCGGCCGCACCGGCCTCAGGTTGGCGACGCTGTGCACGGCCGAGAACTCGCGCGCCAGGCTCCCGCCGCTCGTCGCGCGATCGTCGACCGTCGCGATCAGCGGGAGCGGCTGGTAGTCCGGCGCGACCGACCAGCCCACGCGGCGGAACTCGCCGCCGTTCTCGATCCACGAGAGCGAGATCAGCGGCAGCACGACGATCTTCGTCGCGATGGCGATGCTCCAGCTGACCCAGTACAGCGCGATCGGCCGCCAGTCGTCCCCTCCGAGGATCGTGTCCGGGGCGCCGTACGGCGGCTTCCCGGGCTCCAGCAGCTTCACGAGGACGAAGAGGATGATGAACTCGACCCAGGCGAGCACGAACGTCAGCAGCGGCGGCTGCCAGCTGAGGACGAACGGGTAGACGATCACGTCGAGCGCGACGCCCATCACGAGGTAGATCCCGATCGTCACGATCCAGCCCGCGTTGTCGGTGAGGAGCGAGAGGATCGTGGCCAGGATCGCCGGGCCGACGAGGATGGCCACGCGCGTCTGGATGCGGCCGAGCGTCGTCGGGCACATCAGGCGAGCTGCTCCACGCGCCGGACCTGCCGGATCGCCTTCGAGGTGGCGCTCGCGAGCGAGAGCTGCATCGCGAGCTTCGAGTGGAAGCGCCGCGGCTTCGGGCTTCTCGGCCTCGTAGCAGTCGGCGACGAAGCGCCGGCCGACGTACTTCAGCCCCGCGATCGTGTCGCCGTGGGTCACGACCGAGTTGGCGTGGATCCCCATCACGCAGCAGCGCGAGTCGGGCGCGGTCGAGCCCGGGGACGCCGCAGTTGGACTGGAGCTTGATCCGGCCGTTCTCGATCGGCACCTTGTAGAACTCGATCAGGCGGCGCAGGAGCGGGACGGTGAGCGCCGACTTGTTGAACCCGGTGCCCGCGACGACGCCGGTGACGTCGAGGTAGCCGGGGTCCTCGCCGTGCTTGCTCGACATGTGGACGCGGAGCCCGAGCGGCCCGGCCTTCACCTCGTCGATCTCGCCGATGACCTGCTCGAAGCGGCCCTCCTGGCGGCCCCGCTTGATCCGCTCCTCCCAGCTGCGCCGCGTCGGCGTCGTGCCCTTGAGGATCCGGCCGAGGAACTCGACGCGCTCGTCGAAGCTGAGCGCCTGGAACGCGTCGATGCCGAGCGCCTCGAAGAAGCAGCGCGGCGTGTTCAGGTCCTGCTCGTCCGGCACCGGGTTGCGGATCAGGGAGATCACCTTCGCGCCGACGTCGAGCGCGTTCGCCCACTCGTTGACCGACGCGATGCCCGAGCCGATGACGATGTAGCGCCCGCTCTCGTCGTACTGCTTCGGCGCGTAGGCCTGGACGATCCGGTCGGCGAGCACCGGGTCCTGGCGCGCCTTGCGCGAGCACCGGCGGGAACGACAGCGGGCCGTGGCCCGGCGCGAGCATCACGTGCTTCGCGCGCCCGATGAAGTTCGCGTCCTCGTCGTAGAGGACGAAGTGGGGCTCGCTCCCGTTCATGTTCCCGCGCTGCAGCCAGCCGACCTTCGCCGGGTAGCGGTTGTCGTTCCAGCCGAGCTTGTGGTGGACGATCTGGGCCTCGGCCATGATGTCCGGCACGCCGGGGTTGTACTTCCGGCGCGCGGAGCGGAGCAGCGGTGCCGGGCTCCGCCGCGACCACGCCTCGAGCTCGGCGAACGTCGGCCAGTCGGCCGGGAGGAAGTGCGACTCCGACTCGGAGCGGAGGACCGTCTGGCCGAGGTTGAACGCGAACTGCTGGTACGTCTTGACCGGGTTGTCGCTCGGCCCGTAGATCGTGATCTCCTGCGGCCGGAAGCCGAGGTAGACGGCGGTCGTGTAGACGATGAGCGAGCCGAAGCCGTCGCCCACGATCGCGATCGTCGAGTCCCGTGGCTGCGTCAGCGGCATCGCGCTCGACCCTACTCCATCGATCACGAAGTTTCGAGAGGCCGTCGAGGCCGCCGGCTGACCGGCCATCGACCAGCGGAACCGCGTCACGTCGTCGCGGGCAGCGAGCAGGCCGCCGCGCGTGCCGCGACGGACGAGCAGCACCGGCGCCGGCGCGGACTTGACGATCTCGGAGCGCAGCTCGCCGAGGCCCTCGTCGCGCCAGCGGTCGGAGAGGCCGACGACGAGCACGCCGGCGTCTCTCGCCTTCCGGATCACGTCGGGGCCGGGGTTGACGAGCACCGGCTCGGCGACGATCCCGGTCAGCTGCTGCACGACGAGCGACGCGTTCGCGAGCAGCGGGCTCGCGTCCCGCGTGCCCTGCTCGACGTCGAACGACGCGCCCATGAGGCGGAGCGGGGCGTTGCGCGCGTGGGCGATCCACGCGCCGAGCTCGAGCGCCGCCCAGTCGTGCTCGGCGCCGCCGAACGGCACGTAGACGGGCTTGTCCGGGCCGATCTCGATCGCCCCGCGCTCGCGCTCGACGAGCACGCCGACGTCGCTCTCGGCGTCGGCGAGGACGCGCCCCACCTCGCCCTTCGGGATCCCGTCGCCGAGCAGCGGCCGGCGCCCGTCGACGAGGACGAGGTCGATGCGCTCGTCGCGGCCGAGCCGGACGAGATCCTCGCCCGCGTCCGGGGTCGTGAACGCGATCACGCGGCGTCGACAGGCCGGCCTCGGTGAGCGTCTCCCGCCGCTGCTGCAGGTCCTCGGTCGCCGCGCCGGAGCTCGCGGTCGTCCGCGCCGAGCCCCGTGGCCGAGCGCTGCGGCACGATCGAGCCGGGCGAGGATGAGGTCGCGCGGCGGCTGCGAGCTCGCCAGCGGTCCGGCGATCGAGAGCAGCGACGTCCATGTTCCGCGCGTCCTGCGGCGCGACGATGATCGAGTGCCGCGTCTCGACGAGCGAGTCGCCGGGCGCCACCTCGCGCAGCGCGGCCTGGAGCTCCTCCTCCGCCGGGGCCGAGAGCCGGCCGTGCGGATCGATCAGCCGGAGCGCCGGGCCGGCCATGAACGTCGTCACGAGCGCCATGACCACGAGCATCGTGAAGAGCGTCGGCGAGATGAGGCCGAGGTCGAGCCCGATGTTGAGCACGATCAGCTCCGTGAGGCCGCGCGTGTTCATGAGCGCGCCGACCGCCGCCGAGTCGCGCCAGCTGAAGCCGCCGTAGCGGGCCGCCGCCATCGCGCCGAGCCACTTGCCGACGACCGCGACGACGATCAGCCCGAGCGTGATCAGCCACAGCTCGACGCTGTCGATCGAGCCGATCTCCGTCCGCAGGCCGGTGATGACGAAGAAGAGCGGCAGGAGCACGAACGTGACGAAGTCGTCGATCCGCCGCGTCACGTCCTCGGTGAGGCCCGCCGCGCCGGGGCATGATCAGGCCCATGACGAAGGCGCCGAAGATCGCCGCCATGCCGATCTGCTGGGCGACGAAGGCGGAGAGCAGGACGCCGACGAAGATCACGCCGAGCCAGATCGCGGGGACGCGGCCGACCTCGTCGAAGGCGGTCGCGAGCCGGCCGAGGAAGCGGCGGCCGATCGTCAGCATCGCCGCCACGAAGACGCCGGTCCAGCCGACGATCACGAGGCGCGTCGATCCCCGAGCCGGTGCCGGCGACCGCGGTCGCGAGCGCGAGCAGGCCCCACGCCGTGACGTCGTCGATCGCCGCGCCGGCCATCGACGAGCGCGCCGACGGGCCGCTTCAGCATGCGCTTCTCGATGAGGATGCGCGCGAGCACGGGGAACGCCGTGACCGACATCGAGACGCCCATGAAGAGGGCGAACGGCAGGTAGTCGACGTCCGGCGAGAGGATGCTGTAGATCGGGATCGCGGCGAGGAAGCCGAGCGCGAGCGGGAAGGCGACGCTCGTGTTCGAGATGAGGGCCGCCTGGCCGATGCGCTCCGCGGATCAGCTTCGGGTCGAGCTCCATCCCGACGAGGAAGAGGTAGAACGCCAGCCCGATCTGGGCGGCGGCGCCGATCAGCGGGACGATGTCCGGCGGGAAGAGGTAGTCCTTGACCTCGGGCGCGATCGCGCCGAGCAGCGTCGGCCCGAGCAGGATCCCGGCGAGCACCTCGCCCATCACCTGCGGCTGGCCCAGCCGCCCGAGCAGGAGCCCCATCACGCGCGCCGCGAGGATCACGGCCGCGATCGCCAGCATCAGCCGGCCGAACGTCTCCTCGCCCGAGCGCTTCACCGGCGGCTTGGACGATCGCGCCGGGCTCCGGCAGCTCGGAGGCCCAGCGCGGCGGTGACCTGCTCGTCGCCGATCGTGCCCGGTGAGGCGGGCGCTCTCGCCGGCGCCCGTGACCGTGAGCGTCGCGGCCTGCGTGGTGCCGTCGGCGCACGTGACGTCGCCGGTCAGCTCGTTGCCGTCGAGCCGGAGCTTCCCGTCGGTGCTGCCGCTCCCGTCGAGGCTGACGAACTCGCCCGACTGCGCGAGCTCGAACTCGCCGGCGAGGCACTGGCTGCCCTCGGCGGCGTAGTTGGCCCCGATCGCGTGCGCAGGCTCGCGCTCGTTGCCGAGCGTGATCGAGATCCCGATCGCGACGACCAGGAACGACGGTCACGATCCCGTAGCCGACGACGAGCCGCCCGAACGACATCTCCGTCTTCTCGGTCGGCGCAGACGCCGTCGTTGTCGTCATTCGCCCTCCGCCTTCCCGGTCGCCCCCCGGTTTGCCGCCCCGACGATACGACGCTTCGAGCGCTCTGAGAAGGGGGTTTGGTGACTTCTCGACCCAGGTCGTATGCTTGCCCGACGATGTGGAACCTGCCGGCCAAGGAGCTCGAGGCCGGGGACGCGATCGCCGGGTACCGCCTCGAGGAGCCTCTCGGCGAGGGTGGGATGGGGCTCGTGTTCCGCGCGGTGCGGGAGTCGGACGGCGAGCCCGTCGCGGTCAAGCTGCTGAAGGTCGACCTGCTCGCGGACGAGACGTTCACGGCGCGCTTCCGGCAGGAGGCGCGGGCCGCCGCGGAGGTCGTGCACCCGCACCTGCTGCCGATCCTCGACGCCGGCGAGGACGACGGCCGCCACTACATCGCGGTCGCGTATGCGCCGGGCGGCTCGCTCGCGGACCGGCTCGAAGCGCGGGCCGCTCGAGCTCGACGAGGTCGTCCGGATCGCGGCGGAGATCGCCTCGGGGCTCGACACGCTCAACGAGAGCGGGATCGTCCACCGCGACATCAAGTCCTCGAACGTCGTGTTCGACGCGCACGGCGGCGCGCTGCTGATGGACTTCGGCCTGGCGAAGGGCCCGGCGTACACGCGGCTGACGCGGCCCGGGCAGGTGATGGGGACGCTCGACTACCTCGCGCCCGAGCTGATCAAGGGCGAGCCGGCAACGCCCGCGACCGACCTCTACGCGTTCGGCTGCATGGTCTTCGAGTGCGTGACGGGCGAGGTCCCGTTCGCCGACCGCGGCATCTTCCAGGTCGGGCTCGCGCACCTGCAGGACCCGCCGCCGCACCCGTCCGAGCGGCGCGCGAGCGTGCCGCGCGAGGTCGGCGACGCCGTCCTCGCCGCGCTCGCGAAGGAACCCGACAAGCGGCCGGCGTCGGCGTCGGCGTACGCGCGGTCGATCACGGCGGCCTACGAAGGGAGATCGGAGTGACGGCATTCATCGCACGCGACGGCGCGCTCGAGGGACAGCGGTTCGAGCTCGAGGGCGACCGCACGATCGGCCGCGAGGGCGCGGACATCACCCTCGACGACGACCAGGTCTCGCGCAGCCACGCGCGCGTCAGCGTCGCCGGCGCGACGGTCACGATCGAGGACCTCGGCTCGACGAACGGGACGTTCGTGAACGGCGCGAAGATCGAGGCGCCGACGACGCTCGCGCCCGGGGACACCGTGCGGATCGGGGCGACGACGTTCGCGCTCGAGGCGGAGGCCGAGGCGGAGCCGGAGCCGATGGCGGCGATGCCGGAGCCCGCGGTGACGGTCGCGCGCGAGGCGGCGCCCGCGCAGCCGGCGCCCGAGCCCGCACCCGCGCCGCCCGCGGCTCCCGCCGCACCGGCGCCGGTGCTCGCCACGGGCGCCGTCGGCGCGCCGCGCGAGCCGTTCGGCGCCTACCTCGCACCCGAGTCGGCGCACCACGGCGGCGGCATCCAGAGCCGCCAGCGCCTGCCGATGCTCGTCACCTACGCGATCGTGCTCGCGGTCGCCGTCGCGCTGGTGATCTACTTCGCGTACGTCTAGGAGCTAGCGCACGCCGAGATAGATCATCACGACGATGATCACGAGCAGCGCGAGCGCGAAGGGCGCGTGCCGCGCCTTCGCTCTTCGTCTTCGAGTCGTGCAGCGCGAAGAGCTCCTCCTGGTGCGACTGGCTCGTGATGAGGTCGTCGGGCACGTAGTCGGGCCGCTGCTCCTCGATCGCGAAGCCCGGCACGCGGCGGATCGTCGTCCCGACCACTTCCGAGCGCTCGGGCTCGGACGGCAGCGGGCGCAGGCCGGCGAGGCTCTCGGGGATGGGCCGGACGGAGGTGCCGCCCGCCTCGGTCTCCTCGGCGGTCTTGAGCTGGAGCACCGTCACGCCGACGAGGAGCTGCCCGTCGGGGAGCAGGTGCGCCGGCGAGTGGATCTCGTCGCCGTCGACGAACGTCCCGTTGACGCGAGCCCAGGTCCTCGACGAGCACCTCGCCGTTCGCCGGCGTGAGCCGGACGTGGCGCCGCGAGATCAGCTCGTCCTGCAGCAGGGCGATGTCTGCCTCCGGGTCCCGGCCGAGCTCGACCGGGTGCGTTGAGCGGGATCGTGCGTCCCGCCTCGGGGCCTTCGACGATCTCCAGCGCGTACGCCGCCATCCGTGTCCTCCCGCTGAGCTGCGATTTTCGATCCGGCGGCCTGGCGAGTACCATAGTCGTGCCAGTCGTTGCAAGTCTGGTCTCGGGATGCGGCGCGCACGTCCCTCCGTGGGGCGGCGAGGAGGGAGAACGGCGTGGCCGGCGCCTTGGACGTCGGGAGTGAGATCGCGGGCTATCGCGTCACGGGAGTCCTCGGACGCGGCGGCATGGGCTTCGTCTACGAGGCGGAGCACCTCCTGCTCGGCCGGAAGGCCGCGATCAAGACGCTCGTGCCGGAGCTCGTCGAGGACGACGACTTCCGCGAGCGCTTCGTCAACGAGTCACAGGTCGGTGGCGGCGCTCGACCACCCGAACGTGATCCCGATCTACGACGCCGGCGACGCGGACGGGATCGTCTACATCGCGATGCGCTGCGTCACCGGCGCCGATCTCGCAGAGGTGCTCGAGCGCGACGAGGTGCTGCCTCCGGCGCGCGCGCTCGCGATCCTCGAGCAGGTCGGCGGCGCCCTCGACGCGGCGCACGCGCACGACCTCGTCCACCGCGACGTGAAGCCCGCCAACGTCCTCATCGAGGGCGACGGCGAGCGCGTCTACCTCACCGACTTCGGGATCGCCAAGCAGGCGCGGTCGAAGGGCCTGACGCGCACGGGCTTCTTCGTCGGAACGCTCGACTACGCGGCGCCGGAGCAGATCCAGGGGCTCCCGGTCGGCCCGCCCGCGGACGTGTACGCGTTCGGGTGCCTCGCGTTCGAGTGCCTCACCGGCCGCAAGCCGTTCGACCGCGAGACGGACGTCGCGGTCATGCACGCGCACCTCCTCGACCCGCCGCCGAGCGTCGTCGCGCTGCGGCCCGAGCTCCCGGCCGAGGTCGACGACGTGTTCGCAATCGCGCTGGCGAAGGGCGAGGACGACCGCGCCGCCAGCTGCCGCGAGGTCGTCGAGATGCTGCGGGCGGCGCTCGGCGAGGGCACCAGCCCGAGCGAGGCGGGCGCCGCGGTGCCGAGCACCCGTCGCCGCCGCGTGCTCGAGCACAACCTCCCCGTGCAGGCGACGCCGATCGTCGGTCGCGACGCCGAGCTCGCCGCCGTGACCGAGCTCCTCCGCCGCGACGACGTCCGCCTCGTCACCCTCACCGGCCTCGGCGGCACGGGCAAGACGCGCCTCAGCGTGGCCGTGGCCGAGGCGCTCGTCGAGGAGCTCGGCCGCGCCTGGTTCGTCGACCTGGCGCCCGTGCGCGAGCCCCACCGCGTCGGCTCGGCGATCGCCCAGACGCTCGGCGTCGAGGAGGCAGCCGGCCGGTCGATCACGGACGCGGTCGCCACGAGGATCGGCGCGGACCCGGCGCTGCTCGTCCTCGACAACTTCGAGCAGGTGCTGCCCGCGGCCGAGCTCGTCGGCGAGCTGCTCGCGCGGGTCGGCGCCGCTGAAGGTGCTCGTGACGACGCAGCAGCCGCTGCACCTTCGCGAGGAGCGCGAGTACCCGGTGCCGCCGCTCGCCCTCCCTCCGGTCGGGGACGACGACCGCGACGCGCTCGCCGCCTCGGCCGCCGTCGCGCTCTTCATCGACCGCGCCGTCGCCGTCCGCCCCGACTTCGAGCTGACCGACGAGAACGCATCCGCCGTCGCCGCGATCTGCCGGCAGCTCGACGGCCTCCCGCTCGCGATCGAGCTCGCGGCCGCGCGCGTGAAGCTCCTCTCGCCGCAGGCGATCGTCTCGCGGCTCGAGTCGCGGCTCGACCTCCTCACCGGCGGCGCGCGTGACCTCCCCGAGCGCCAGCAGACGCTCCGCGCCGCGATCGACTGGAGCTACAACCTGCTCGAGCCGCGGGAGCAGGGGATGCTCGCCCGGCTCGGCGTCTTCCTCGGCGGCTGCACGCTCGAGTCGGCCGAGGCCGTCTGTGGCGCGCCAGAGGGGATGGGCTTCGGCGAGGTGCTCGACAGCATCGCCTCGCTCGTCGACAAGAGCCTCGTCCGGCAGAGCGACGGGCTCGACGGCGAGGCGCGGTTCTCGCTGCTCGAGACGATCCGCGAGTACGCGCTCGGCCGGCTCCAGGAACGTGGTGAGCTCGAGACCCTGCGCCGGCTCCACGCCGAGCGTTACCTCGCCGTGGCCGAGGCGGCGGAGCCGGAGCTCGTCCGTTCCGGCCAGCGCATGTGGCTCGACCGCCTCGACGAGGAGAACGGCAACCTCCGCGCCGCGCTCGCGTGGTCGATGGAGGTCGGCGAGATCGAGACGGGCCTCCGGATCGCGGGCGCGCTCGTCCGCTTCTGGAGCACGCGCGGGCTGATGGCCGAGGGCCGGGCCTGGCTGACCGAGGCGCTCGACCGGTCCGCCGGCGTGCCGGAGCGGGTGCGGGCCAAGGCGGAGTTCGCCGCAGGCTACGCGGCGCTTGGAGTCGGCGACTTCCAGGCGGCGAAGGAGAACTTCGAGCGGAGCCTGACCCTGGCCCGCGCGACGAACGACAAGGGCGCCGAGGCGGCGGCGCTCGCCCAGATCGGCTGGCTCGTGATGGCGGCCGGCGAGCCACGACCGCGCCCACGCGCTCGTCGAGAAGAGCCTCGAGCTCTCGACCGAGCTCGGCGACAAGCTGACCGCGTCCGGCGCGACCAACACGCTCGCGGAGATGGCGTCCGCGACCGGCGACTACGAGCAGGCGGTCGCGCTCCTCGAGCAGGGGCTCGGCCTCCGCCGCGAGCTCGGCGACAAGCGGCTGATCGCGAACTCGCTGCTCTCCCTGGGGCGGACCGAGCTGGCGCGGGGCGACCAGGAGCGCGCGCTCTACCGGCTCACGGAGGGACTCGCGCTCGCGCGCGAGGTGAAGGACACGTGGTCGATCGGCGTCGCCGCCTCGACGCTCGCCTCGGTGCGCCTGACGGAGAACGACCCCGACGCGGCCGCCTCGCTGTTCAGCGAGGGCCTCGCGATCGCCCGCGACCGCGGCGACCGCCGGCTCGCGTCGGAGTGCCTCCAGGGGACCGCGTTCGTCGCCTCCGCGCGCGGCGACCACGAGCGCGCAGCGAAGCTGCTCGGCGCCGCCGACGCCATGCTCGAGTCGATCGGTGCTCGGCGCACGCCGATCGAGCTCGCGATCCGCGAGCGGTTCGAGCCGGCCGTCCGCGGCGGGCTCGGCGAGGACCGGTACCGGACGGCGACCCGCGAGGGCTCCGACCTCTCGCTCGAGGACGTGCTCCCGCTCGCGACCGGCGCCGAGGCGGCCGGCGCGCCGCCGCCCCCGCCGCTGGCGCGCTCGACGGTGCTCGCGCCGACGCCCGACCGGACTAGCTGAGGACGGCGCGGCCGGCGCGGGCGCGCAGCCCCTCGGGCGCGAGCACCTCCACCTTGCCGCGGCGCAGCGCGATCGTCCCGCGCCGCTCCTCCTCCCGCAGCACCCGGTTGACGGTCGCGCGCGAGGTCCCGGCGAGGCCGGCGACGTCCTCCTGCGTGAGCGGGATCACCGACGCCGGGCCGCCGTTGCCGTAGAGCGAGGCGAGGTCGCAGATGCGGCGGAGCACCCGGATCTCGGCGGGCAGGAACAGCGTCTCGACGAGCCGCTCGTTCACGCGGCGGACACGGTCGGCGAGGATCGCGATGAGCACGTCGTTGACGCCGGGATGCTCGTGCCGAAGGCGCTTCAGGTCGTCGGCGTGCACCGAGTAGGTCTCCGCCGGCTCGAGCGCGACGACCGTAGCCGAGCGCCGCGTGTCGCTCGAGACGAGCGCGATCTCGCCGAACGCCTCGCCCGGCGTGAGCACGGCGAGCGTCGCCGTGTCGCCGAGCTGCGTCGTGATGCGGACGGCGAAGCGGCCCTTGGCGATGAGATGCAGCGTGTCGCCCGGATCGCCGCGGTGGAAGACCACCTCATGCCGGTCGAAGGTGCGGCGGCGGGCGGCGGCCACGAGGCGGCTGAGCTCTTCCCGAGGGAGTCCGGAGAAGAGTCCGAAATCCACGCTTCGATCCTACTCCCGGCGTCGCGCGCGCGAGTGTGACGGGGCTGACAGACCGTGTGTGACGTCCGCGAACGACGCTGCCGGAGCCCTCACCTACTGTGAGCGCGCCAGAGTCCATCGGAAGGTCGTCAAGCCGCATGAATGTCTCGATACTGCTGTTGGGCGTGGTGCTGATCCTCGGATCGCTGCTGGCCGCCACGTACGCCTTGTTCCGCTGAATCACCCACCCACCCCCCGCCGGCGGCCCTGATGCGGCTCAGGGCCGCATGACGGGCGTCGTCTCCGTCGCCCGCGGGCGCGTTCCCGGCCGCGGCAGCCGCCGGAGCGCGACGCCGAGGCCTTCCGTGAACGTCGGGAACTGCGCGATCGTGTCGGCGAGGACGTCGAGCGGCACACGCGCGCGGATCGCGAGCACGGCCACGTGGATCCACTCGGACGCGAGCGGTGCCACCGCCCACGCGCCGAGGAGCACCTGCTCGTCGACGTCGACGACGACTCCCAGTTCCCCGCGCGGGTCGCGCTCGTATGTGAACGCGCGGGAGACGGACGAGCGCAGCTCGATCGTCGTCGACTCGACGTTCCGTCCCTCCTCGCGCGCCTGCGCCTCCGTGATCCCGACCGACGCGACCTCGGGGTCGGTGAAGAGGACGCGCGGCACGGCGCGCAGGTCGGCGCGCGCCGGCTCGCCGAGGACGTCCGCGCACGCGATCCGCGCCTGGTACTTGGCCACGTGGGTGAACATCGCGAGGCCCGTGACGTCGCCGGCGGCCCAGACCCCGTCGCCGGCGCGGCAGCGCTCGTCCACGACGATCCCGCGCGGGCCCGGCTCGATCCCGACCGTCTCGAGCCCGTAGCCCTCCGTGCGCGCGCGGCGACCGGTCGCGACCACGAGCCGCTCGCCCGCGACCTCGGCGCCGTCGTCGAGGATCACGACGCGCTCGTCGCCGCGGACCTCGACTGCAGTCGCGCGGCGCCCGAGCACGAGCTCGATCCCGTCCTCGCGCAGCGCCGCCTCGAGCAGCGACGACACGTGCGGCTCCTCGCGGTTCGCGATCCGGTCCGGCCCCTGCACGATCGTGACGGGCGACGCCGAAGCGCGCGAGGAACTGCCCGAGCTCGACCGAGACGACGCCGCCGCCGACGAACACGACGCTGCGCGGGCAGCTCCGACAGCGCCGTCACCTCGCGGTTCGTCCAGTAGCCCGCCTCGGCGAGGCCCGGGATCGGCGGGATCACCGCGTCGGCGCCGGTGGCGACGAGGACCGCGTCCGCCTCCAGCACGCGGTCGTCGACGACCACCCGGCCCGGCCCGTCCAGGCGGCCGTCACCCTTCACCACGGTCGCGCCGCTCTCGCGGTAGCGGTCGGCGGCCTTCGTGTCGTCGTGGTACGAGACCATCCAGTCGCGGTACTCGGCGAGCGCCGCGAAGTCGAGCTCGACCGGCTTCGTCCCCGCCGTTCGCGAGCTGACGCCGCGGAGCTCCGGCGGGTGGAGGAGCGTCTTCGACGGGATGCAGCCCCAGTTCGTGCACTCGCCGCCGATCAGCTCCCGCTCGACGAGCGCGACGCGCTTCTCCGCCTTGAGCATCGCGTTGACGGCCACCTCGCCCGCGGGCCCGCCGCCGAGCACGACGAGGTCGAACCGCTCGCTCATGCCGCGCCCTCGTCGGGGACGTGCCACCGTCGCGGCCGCAGGAGCTCGTCGGCCGCGGCCGGGCCCCACGAGCCCGGCTCGTACTCGTGCACCGGGCCGGGCGCGCGCAGCACCGGCGCCGACACCTCCCACAGGCGCTCGATCCCGTCCGCGCGCGTGAACAGGGTGCGGTCGCCGAGCATCGCGTCGTGGATCAGCCGCTCGTACGCCTCCAGCTGCTTCGAGGTCGCGAACGACTCCTCGTAGCGGAAGACGAACCGCGCCGTTCCGAGCTCCATCGTCGCGCCGGGCACCTTGGCGAGGAAGCCTGCCGTGATCGAGCCCGGCTCGCCGAGGTCGAACGAGAGGACGTTCGGCTCCCGCGGAGCGAGCCCCGGGAAGAGCGAGCGCGGCGGCTCGCGGAAGACGACGGTCAGCGTGCGCCGCCCCGCGCGCAGGCATTTGCCCGTGCGCAGGTAGAAGGGCACGTCGGCCCAGCGCCAGTTGTCGATGAACGCCTCGAGCGCGACGAACGTCTCCGTCTGCGAGTCCGCGGCCACGCCCTCCTCGTCGAGGTAGCCGGCGTAGCGCCCGCGCACGACGCGCGCCGGGTCGAGTGGCCGCATCGACTCGAACACCTTCACCTTCTCGTCGACGAGGGGCTTCGCGGCGAGCGACACCGGCGCCTCCATCGCCGCGAAGCCGAGCACCTGGAACAGATGCGTGACCACCATGTCGCGGAACGCCCCCGTGGCGTCGTAGAAGCCGGCGCGCGTGCCGATCGACAGCGTCTCCGGCACGTCCAGCTGGACGTGGTCGACGTGGTCGCGGTTCCAGATCGGCTCGAAGAGGCCGTTCGCGAACCGCAGCGCGAGCACGTTCTGCACGGCCTCCTTGCCGAGGAAGTGGTCGATGCGGAAGACCTGCTCCTCCGGGAAGACGCCGTGCACGACGGCGTTCAGCGCCCGGGCCGACTCGAGGTCGGTCCCGAACGGCTTCTCCATGATCACGCGCGCCCCGTCGGCGAGGCCCGGCGGCGCCGAGCGTCTCGACGATTCCGGCCATCGCCTGCGGCGGCACGGAGAGGTAGTGCAGGCGACGGACCTCGCCGCCGATCGCGTCCTCGGCGCGCTTCGTCGCGTCGGCGAGCTCGTCGGCGGCACCGACGTCCGAGGCGGCGTAGGCGAGGTTCGCCGCGAACTCGTCCCAGCGCGGACCGGGCTCGAGGCGGCCGAACTCCTCCGTCGCCTGCCGCGCGAGGGCGCGGAACTCGTCGTCGCCGAGCGGGCGCCTCGAGGTGCCGATGATCCGGTACCGGCGCGGGAGCAGGCCGGCCTCGAAGAGGTGGTAGAGGCCGGGGAGGAGCTTCCGCTTGGCGAGGTCGCCGGTCGCGCCGAAGAGGACGATCACGTGGTCGTCGGGCCGCGCGCCCTCGATCCGCAGCGCCGGCATGGTGCGCGTGACGACCGTCATCCGCCCGCCGCCGCGCTGCCGCCGGTAGCGCCGGATCAGCGCGTTCGTCGAGCTGTCGTGTGCGAGGGCCTCGTCGTCGGGTGCCTCGAGCTCGCCGACGATCCGCTGGGCGAGCACCTTCCCGAGCTCGACGCCCCACTGGTCGAACGAGTTCACGCTCCACACCGTCCCCTGCGTGAAGACGCTGTGCTCGTAGAGCGCGACGAGCGTCCCGAGCGCCCTCGGCGTGAGCCGCTCGAGGAGGAGCGTGTTCGTGGGCCGGTTGCCGTCGAACGTCCGGTGCGGGACGAGCGCCTCGTCCACGCCCTCGGCGCGCACCTCGTCGCCCGTCTTGCCGAACGCGAGCGCCTCGGCCTGGGCGAAGACGTTCGCCATGAGCAGGTCGTGATGCCGGCCGAGCGGGTTCAGCGTCTGCGTGAACGCGATCAGGTCGCACGGGATCAGCGGCGTCCCCTGGTGGATCAGCTGGTAGAAGGAGTGCTGGCCGTTCGTCCCCGGCTCGCCCCAGAAGACCGGGCTCGTGGCGTAGTCGACGCGGCGACCGTCGAGGGTCGTCGACTTCCCGTTCGACTCCATCGTCAGCTGCTGGAGGTAGGCCGGGAAGCGCTCGAGGTACTGGTCGTACGGCATCACGCCGATCGTCTGGGCGCCGAAGAAGTCCGCGTACCAGACGACGAGCAGGCCCATGAGCACCGGCAGGTTCTCGTCGAGCGGCGCCGTCCGGAAGTGCTCGTCCATCGCGTGGAAGCCGGCCAGCATGTCCCGGAACCCGTCGGGCCCGATCGCGAGCATCGTCGCGAGCCCGATCGAGCTGTCCATCGAGTAGCGGCCGCCGACCCAGTCCCAGAACGGGAACATGTTCGCGGTGTCGATGCCGAAGGCGGCGACCTCGTCCGAGGCCGTCGACACCGCGACGAAGTGCTTCGCCACCGCCGCCTCGTCGCCGAGTCGCGCCAGCGCCCAGTCCCGGGCCGTCCGCGCGTTCGTCATCGTCTCGAGCGTCGTGAACGTCTTCGAGGCGACGATGAAGAGCGTCTCCTCGGGGTCGAGGTCGAGCGTCTTCTCCGCGAAGTCGGTGCCGTCGACGTTCGAGACGAAGCGGAACGTGAGGTCGCGCCTCGCGTAGTGGCGCAGCGCGCGGTCGGCCATCACGGGGCCGAGGTCGGAGCCGCCGATCCCGATGTTGACGACGTTCCGGATCGGCCTTGCCGGTGTGGCCGCGCCACTCGCCGGAGCGCACCGCGTCGGCGAAGGCGCTCATCCGGTCGAGGACCTCGTGCACGTCCTTGACGACGTCGCGCCCGTCGACGAGCAGCGACCGCTCGCGCGGCATCCGCAGCGCGACGTGCAGGACGGGGCGATCCTCCGTGACGTTGATGCGCTCGCCGCGGAACATCGCCTCGGTCCGAGCCGGGAGCCCCGACTCCTCGGCGAGCGCGACCAGCAGGCGCAGCGTCTCGTCGACGACGCGGTTCTTCGAGAGGTCGAGGAAGACGCCCACCGCCTCGCGCGTGAGGCGTTCCCCGCGGCCGGCGTCGTCGGCGAAGAGCTGCCGGAGATGGACCTGCCCGACCTCCCGGTGGTGGCGCGCCAGCTCCTGCCACGCCGCCCGCTCCCGCAACGGTGTCACGCGCTGCATCTTGGCGGGTCGCGCGCCGGGTTTCCATCGCGGCGCGTCGACGTGACAGCATCCGCCTCGTGTCCGACGGGGAGAAGCGCGTGGCGGCCGAGGCCGCGGCGGAGCTCGTGGAGGACGGGATGCGGGTCGGGCTCGGCACCGGCTCGACCGTCGCGTTCCTGCTCCCGGCGCTCGCGCGGCGCGGCCTCGACCTCCGCTGCGTCGCGACCTCGCCGGCGACCGAGCGCGCGGCGACGGAGCTCGGGCTGCGCGTCGAGCCGTTCGACCGCGCTCGACCGGCTCGACCTCGCGATCGACGGCGCCGACCAGATCGCGCCGGACGGCTGGCTGGTGAAGGGCGGCGGTGCCGCGCACACGCGCGAGAAGGTGGTCGCGGCGGCCGCGGAGCGGTTCGTCGTGATCGCGTCCGCCGAGAAGGTGGTCGACCGGATCGGCCCGCCCGTCCCGCTCGAGCTGCTCCGGTTCGGGCTCGCGGCGACGCTGCGCGCGCTCGGCCCGGTCGAGCTCCGCGACGTGCCGCCGAGCCCGGACGGCGGCGTCATCGCGGACTGGCGCGGCGAGGTCGACGACCCGGAGGAGCTCGCGGCGCGGCTCGCGGCAGTGCCCGGCGTGGTCGAGCACGGGCTGTTCCCGTCGTCGCTCGTCGCGACGATCCTCGTCGGGCGCGGCGACGCGGTCGAGCGCCTGCGCTAGCGCGCGAGGCGTCCGAGGACTGCGCCGAACAAGGCGTGCCGCCACGTCGCCTGCGCGAACGCGCGCGGATCCGTGGCGAGCGAGCGCGACTCGACGACGGCGATCACCGGCCACAGCGCGACGTGCTCGACGAGCGCCATCCCCAGGGCGAGGCGCCGCGGCTCGACGGCGAGGCGCCGCCGCACCTCCTCGAAGGCGACGCCGAAGGCCGCGCCGTTCGCCACGTGGACGGCGAAGCCGACCCGAGGACCGCGGCCGACGAGGCGGCCGAGGAGGCGCGGGTCGGAGTAGTCGACGCCGAACACGCGACGGTCGAGCGGTTCCTGCAACGCCCACACGGCTGCCGCGGCCGCCCCTGCCCCGGCGGCGCGGAGGCGGCTCATTCCCCCAGGGCCCGGAGCGCGGCCACGGCGCGCCGGAGGTCGCCGTCCACGTAGACGGCACCGACCGCGGCCGCCCGTTGCCTCGTCACGCCCGCGCCGCCGAGGACGAGCGCCGACCCCTCGGGCATCCGCACGCCCGCCAGCGCCGGCGCCAGCTCGTCCACGCGCTCCGCGGCCGCCGCGCTGAGGCAGACGACCCGCGCGTCGATCGTCCGGGCGAAGTCGAGCGCGTCCTCGAGCGGCGTGTCCGCGCCGAGGTACGCGACCTGCCAGCCGTCGGCCCGGAGGAGCACGGCCAGCATCAGCAGCCCGAGCTCGTGCCGCTCGCCCGGCGCGCACGCGAGCACGGCGACCCCGCGGACGCCGCCGCGCGCGTCGGCGAGCAGGCGCTCGAGCCGCGCGCGGATCGCCGCCGTGACGAGGTGCTCCTGCGCGACGGAGAGCCGCTCGTCGGCCCAGCCCTGCCCGACGTCCTGAAGCACCGGGTGCACGACCTCGACGAGCGTCTCCTCGAGGTCGAGGAGCGCGAACGCGTGGTCGAGGAGCCGGCCGATCCGCTCGCCGTCCGCGTCCGCGACCGCCTCGAGGATCGCGCCGCGGAGCTCCGCGGGCGAGCCGGGCGCGTCGCCTTCCCCGAGCAGGGCCGCCGCCTCGCCGATCCGCCAGCCCTCGGCGAGCCGCGCCCGCAGCCACTCCACGCGGGCCACGTCCGACTCGTCGTAGCGACGCTGCCCGCCGGCGGTCCGCCTCGGCCGGAGCACGCCGTACCGCTGCTCCCACTTGCGCAGCGTGTCGGGCGCGACTCCCGTGCGCTTCGCGAGCGCCGCGATGTTGAGCCCACGCGCGGTGTCCGGCGCAGACATCCTGGACAGAAGCATGACACACGCTACGCTCGCGGCGTGCCCGAGGGCGATTCGCTCCATCGCGCGGCGCGTCGGCTCCAGCCGCTCGTGGGGGAGGTCGTCGAGATCGAGACGCCTCACCCGCAGGCCCAGGTGACGCGCGTCGCGGAGCGCCTCGGCCCGCGCCGTCGGCTCGAGTCGGTCGAGGCGGTCGGGAAGAACCTGCTGCTCCGGTTCGAGGGCGGGCTCGTCGTCCGGAGCCACCTGCGGATGAACGGGCGCTGGTACGTGCAGCCGGTGGAGAAGCCCGTGCTCGGGCGGCCGTGGCTCGTGCTCCGCGGCGAGCGCGTGCAGGCGCTGCAGTTCAACGGGCCCGTGCTGCGGGTCGACGACGACGTCGCGCGGCGGCTCGGGCCGGACGTGCTCGCGGCGGAGCCGGACGTCGAGGCGATGCTCGCGCGCCTGCGCGGCGCCGATCCCGCGCTCCCGCTGGGCGAGGCGCTGCAGACCCAGCGGCTCGTCTCGGGGATCGGGAACATGTGGATGGCCGAGGCGCTCTGGGAGGCGCGGCTCTCGCCGTGGTTGCGCGTCGGCGAGGCGACGGACGAGCAGCTGCGCGCCGCGCTCGACGCGGCGGTGCGGCTGATGCGCGGCTCGCTCGAGGGCCGTCGCGGCGGCCGCCGCGTCTACCGCCGCAGCGGGCGGCCGTGTCCGAGGTGCGGCGCGGCGATCCGCTCGCGCGGCCAGGGCGACGCGAACCGGACCGCGTACTGGTGCCCCGGCTGCCAGGCCGGGGGAGGAGCGGAGCCGCCCGGGGAGTAAGGAGAGCTGTGGCCGTCCGCGCGCCGCACCTCTACGACTCGCTCCGGCGCTTCTGCCTCGGGGCGTTCTCCGTGCTCGCACGCGACCTCGACGAGGGCGCCGAGCTGCCGTTCGCGTTCGAGGCGCACGAGTCCGACGGACGGCCGGCGCTGTACGAGTACCGCCCGCTCGCGCGCGGGTTCGTCGAGGCGCGGGCCGACCGGCTCGTCCGCCGCGAGGACGCGCTGATGGCGCTGGACGACCTCCGCGCCGAGCCCGCCGCGGCGATCTTCGCGCGTGCGCACGCGCCCGGGGAGTCGGACGAGGACCGCGCGCTCGTCTACTCGGTGCTCATGCCGCTGCTGGTGAAGGTCGCGGAGGCGTCCGGCTGCTTCGACTGGGACGACGACGCGTTCGACCGGGCGTATGCCGAGTTCGAGCAGGCGCTCTTCGGCGATCGGCACGGCTACGTCGCGGTCGCGCCGCTCGTCGGCCTGTCGGCTGCCGCCACGATCGAGCTGGGGGAGGGGCTGCGCGTGCGCCGCGCCGCCACGAACGAGCTCTCCGCCCACTGGCCCGAGGCGAACGGGCTGCTGCCGCCGGCGTTCGGCCGCGAGGCCGACCGACTCTGCGTGCTCGAGCTCGAGCGTCCGCTCGAGGGAGCCGGCGCCGAGCCGCCCGACGCTCCCGGCGAGCTCGCCGACGCGGTCTCGGCGATCCGCCTCGCCACCTCCGGCGCCGTCGCCGCGGGACCGGTGCTCTTCGAGCGCCTGGACTGGCGGCCCTACGGCATCCGGCCCGTCGTCCCGATCGCCGGCACGCAGCCGAGCGGCGACCCGACCCGTCTCGACGCCTTCCGCGGCCGCCTCGCCGCCGACCTGGTCGGACGGCTCTCCCTCGCGGACGAGGATCTCGAGCTCGGCGAGGCGCTCGACCGCTGGGAGCTCGCGCTCTTCCAGGCGGAGCCGTTCCGCTCCGAGTCGCTGCGGGAGTCGCTGGTCGCGCTGCTCGGTGGGACGGACGGGCTCTGGGCCGCCTCGGTCCGTTGCGCCCTCCTGCTCGGCGAGTCGGCGCGGGAGCGCGCCGACCTGCTCGCGGCGCTGAACGCGGTCGCGGGCGGCGAGCCCGCAGGCGCATCGGTCGTCGATGCGATCCGGCGTTCGCTCGTCGAGGCGCTCGTCCACGGCGACCGTCCGCGCCTCGTCGAGGCGCTCGACGAGGCGCTCCTCGGCCTCCGGCCGCGCCCGACCGGCTACTTCGCGCGGCTCGCCTCGGTCGGGCCGTCCGGCGCGTCGGTCGCGGCCTGACGCCCACGTCGCGAGAGACGATTCCGTCACAGAGCTGACACGCTCTGCCCGTCCACCGTCGCCTACAGTGGCAACATGGACGAAGCAGAGGCGGTGCTGGAGCGGCTCGGCCGCATCGAGGCGCTCGAGCGCGCCGGTGCCGCGGCACCCGAGCTCCTCGAGGAGCTGCGGCACCTCGTCCGCGAGGCGGAGGCCTGGAGCGCGCTCGAGGGAGACGCCCGGACCGAGCTCGCCGTCGACCGCTGCCGCACCGCGCTCGGAAGCGGGGTCGCCATGAGCAGGTAGCGTCGTTGGCGTGTCGACGCCGGCCTCCGGATTCGGCGCCGGCGTGCGCGCCGTCCTGCCGCTGACGATCGCCGTGCTCGCGTTCGGGCTCTCGTACGGGGTCCTCGCGCGCGCGGCCGGGATGGGGTCGATCGCGCCCGTGGTCATGTCCGCCACCACGTTCGCGGGATCGGCCCAGTTCGCGGTCGCGTCCGTGCTGGAGGCCTCGGGCGGGGTCGCCGCGGCCGTCGCGGCCGGACTTCTCCTCAACGCGCGCTATGCGCCGATGTCGGTCGTCGCCGCGCCCGGGTTCCGGGGCTCGTGGCTCCGGCGCCTGCTGACGTCGCAATTGATCGTGGACGAGTCCTGGGCGCTCGCGGCGCGCCGGGGGAGGCCGTTCGACGTGTCCTTCATGCTCGGAGCGGGAGCGATCCTGTACCCGACGTGGGTCGGCTCGACGGTGCTCGGCGTCCTCGCCGGCGACCTGATCGGCGACCCGACCCGGCTCGGGCTCGACGCGGCCTTCCCGGCGCTCTTCCTCGCGCTGCTCGTGCCGATGCTGCGGTCGCGCCAGGCCGTCGCCGCCGCGCTGCTCGGAGGCCTGATCGCGCTCGTGCTGATCCCGGTCGCCGCGCCCGGCGTGCCGATCATCGCCGCCGCCCTCGCCTGCCTGGTCGGGCTCCGTCGATGAGCGACGTCTGGACCGCCGTCCTGCTCGTCGGCGCCGGCACGATCGTGCTGAAGGCGTCGGGGCCTGTCGTGCTCGGCGGCCGGGCCGTGCCGGATACGGTCGCGCGCGTCCTCGACGCGCTCGCGCCGGCCGTCCTCGCGGCGCTCGTCGTCACGCAACTCGTCGCCGGCGACCGCGAGCTCGTGCTCGACGAGCGCCTCGGCGGCATCGCCGCGGCGGGGGTCGCGATCGCGCTCAGGGCGCCGATCCTCGTCACCGTCGTGGTCGCGGCCGTGGTCACCGCGCTCCTCCGCCTCGTCCTCTAGGGTCGTACCGTGACGGGTCACCGGGACGGCGCGCGAGAACCGCGGAGGAGTCGGCTACCGTGACCCGAATGAGGACGGCCTATGGCCTTCTCCCGCCTGTTGCCGCGCCCGCACGCGCGCACGAAGCATGCGAAAGGAGTCACCACGGCTAGGGTCATCGCGCTCGCGAACCAGAAGGGTGGCGTCGCCAAGACGACGACCACGCTCAACCTCGCGGTCGCCCTGAAGGAGAAGGGCAAGCGCGTGCTCATCATCGACCTGGACCCGCAGGGCAACCTGACGATGAGCCAGGGGATGAACCCCGACGAGATCTCCAAGTCGATGTTCGACGTGCTCGTCCACCGCATCCCGATCCAGGACGTGATCGTCGCGGCCGAGGTCGACATCGCCGTGTCGTCGATCGATCTCGCCGGAGCCGAGCTCGCGCTCTCGGGGATGATCGGCCGCGAGCGCGCGCTCGAGAAGGCACTCGCCCCCGTGAAGGAGGGCTACGACTACGTCCTCATGGACACGCCGCCGTCGCTCGGCCTGCTGACGATCAACGCCTTCGTCGCGGCCGACGGCATCATCGTCCCGGTCCAGTGCGAGTACCTCTCGCTCCGCGGCCTCGTCCAGCTGCAGAACACGCTGGAGATGATCCGCGAGAACCTGAACCCGGGCGTCGAGATCCAGGGGATCCTCCCGACGATGTACGACCGCCGCACGCTGCACTCTCGCGAGGCGGTCGAGATCCTCCAGGAGAACTTCGGCGAGCTCGTCTTCAACACGAGGATCCGCAAGACCGTGCGGTACGCCGAGGCTCCGGTAAAGGGGCAGTCGGTGCTGGCGTACGACCCGTCGAGCGAGGCCGCGGCGATGTACCGCGACCTGGCGAAGGAGGTGCTCAATGGCGCGAAAGCGCGCGAGCATGCGTGAGGGCCCGCTCGCGGAGCTCTTCCGGAAGACCGAAGCCGCCCAGCGGCAGGCCGAGCCTGGCGAGGAGCCCACGCCGCCGCCGGAGTCGACCGAGCCGTCCGAGGCGACGGTCGAGCACGTCCCGACCTTCGAGGACGTCGGCATCGACGAGCCGGCGCCGCCGATCCACGAGCCGGCGCCTCCGGCTCCGGATCCGCCGAAGCCCGACCCGACCCCGTCGCCGCTCCCCGAGCCGACCCCGCCCGCGCCGCCGCCGACCCCCGAGCCGCCGCCGGCCGCCCGCTACTACGAGCCGGTGCCGCTCCCCGAGCCGGCGGGCCAGCTCTACCGCGCGCCGCGCGGAGAGGCCGCGTCCTACCTGGCCGTGATCCGCGTCGTCGGCGTCGGCGGCGCCGGCCTGAACGCGATCAACCGCATGGTCGACGCCGGCGTCTCGCAGGTCGAGTTCGTCGCGGTCAACACCGACCTCCAGCAGCTCCAGACGAGCGACGCGCCGGTGAAGATCCACATCGGGCGCGACCTCACGCGCGGCCTCGGCTCGGGCGCCGACCCGGAGGTCGGCCGCCGCGCCGCCGAGGAGTCCGTCGACCAGATCAAGCAGGCCCTGCGCGGCTCCGACATGGTGTTCGTCACCGCGGGCGAGGGCGGCGGCACCGGCTCCGGCGCCGCGCCCGTCGTCGCGCGCGTGGCGCGCGAGGTCGGGGCGCTCGCCGTCGGCATCGTCACCACGCCGTTCCGGTTCGAGGGGACGCGCCGCCGCGACGCCGCCGAGGCGGGTGTCGAGGCGCTGCGCGCGTCGTGCGACACCGTCATCGTGATCCCGAACGACCGGCTGCTCGAGGTGCTCGACCGGTCGACGTCGATGCTCGACGCCTTCCGCGTCGCCGACGACGTCCTGCGCCAGGGCGTCCAGGGCATCTGCGACCTGATCACGATGCCCGGCCTGATCAACCTCGACTTCGCCGACGTCCGCACGGTCATGAAGGACGCCGGCTCGGCCCTCATGGGCATCGGCTTCTCCTCGAGCGGCGAGGGGCGCGCGCGAGAGGCCGCCGAGCGCGCGCTCCGTTCGCCGCTGATCGACACGGAGATCGTCGGCGCGCGGGGGATCCTGCTCTCGATCGCCGGCGGCGACGACCTCAGCCTGATCGAGGTCAACGACGCCGCCGAGGTCGTGCGCAGCGCCGCCACGGACGACACGAACATCATCTTCGGCGCCACGATCGACGACCGGCTCACCGGCCAGGTCTGGGTGACGGTCGTCGCCACGGGCCTGGGCGGCCGCGGGCGTCCCGCATCGCAGACCGGCCTTCGCCGCGCCGACGGAGACGCGCGACGAGGACGTGCTCGAGCCGCCGAGCTTCCTCCGGAACTGACGCGGCCTACGCGAACGCGACGAGCGCGAGCATCCCGGCGAACGCGATCCCCGCGCCCGTGCCGGCGTAGCGCAGCGCCGGCACCCGCACCTCGGGCCGCGCCAGCACGAGCAGGCCGAGCGCGCCGGCGCCGATGCTGACGACCGACTCGAGCGCGTGGAAGGCGAGGCCGACGGCCAGCGCCTGCTCGAAGCCGACGCCGATCAGCGAGAGCGCGACGACGACGGCGCCGCTCGACACGCCGACGTTCCCGGGCGTCGACGGGACGGCGGCGGCGAGGCAGAGCGCCGGGATCATCACGAGCCCGGCCTCGATCGGGCCGGACACGCCGAGCGACGCGGCGACGGCGACGGCGCCGAGCACGCGCGCGCAGGTTCGCGGCGGTCACCCAGCCGGCGAGCGCGACGGCGGCGCGCGGCGCCTGGGCGAGCGCGCGGAAGGCGTCGAGGATGTGCGCGACGCGGGCGTGCGGCGTCCAGCGGCGGCTCCACCAGGCGAGCGCCGACCGCGGCGACGGCCGCGCCCGACGAGCAGGAGCACCGGCCACAGCGGGAACGCGCCGAGCGCGGCAGCCGCGACCACGAGCGCCGCCATCGAGGGCGCGCGCGCGAATCCGATCGCGGCCGCGATCCCGGTCGCCGTGAGCACGCGGTCGCGCTCCGGCAGCGTCGCGAGAGAAGAGCGCGATCCGCACCGCGCCGCCGGTTCCCGCGGGCGCGATGGCGTTCACGAGCGAGCCGATCGCGTAGCGCGCCGAGGCGTTCGTCGCCGAGACCTCGCCTCCGACCGTGCCGACCCCGGCACACCACGCGCGCGCGGTCGCGACGATCACGGCCAGGAAGCACGCGGCCGCGACCGCGAGCCAGCGTCCGTCCGCGGCCGCGACGTCGCCGATCGCCTCCATCACGCGGTCGCGCACGAGGAGCGGCAGCAGCGCCAGCACGGCGACGGCACCCCCTGCGGCGAGGAGGGTGCGACGATCGAGCTGACGGATGAGATGCACCACAGGTGGAACGTTCGACCCCGGCGCGGGGATTCGACGAGGCTTCTCCACCTATCGACCGTTCCGACCCGAAGCTGAAACAGAATGCCCGAAGCCCACTAGTCTCGCACCGTGCGAGGTGCGATCGCATCGGGGCATCAGCTGACCGCGAGGGCCGGCGCCGACGTGCTCGAGGCGGGCGGCAACGCCGTCGACGCCGCGATCGCCGCGAGCGCGGCCTCCTGGGTCGCCGAGAGCCCGCTGACCGGGCCGGGCGGCGGGGGCTTCCTGCTCGTCCATCGCGCGCGCGAACAGAGGACGACCCTGTACGACTTCTTCACCGCCGTCCCGGGCGGCCGCGCGACGGCGCCGATGGACGAGATCGTGGTCGACTTCTCCGGCGGCTCGACACAGGAGTTCCGCATCGGCCACGCCTCCGTCGCCGTCCCCGGCGTCGTGCCGGGCCTGGAGGCGGCGCACCGGACGCACGGCTCGCTCCCGTGGCGCGAGCTGTTCGCGCCCGCGGTCGCGCTCGCCCGCAACGGCCTCGTGATGGAGCGCGGGCAGGCGTATCTGCACGAGATCCTCGATCCGATCCTGCGCCTCACGCCCGAGTCGCGGCGCCTGTTCGAGCGCGACGGCGGCCCGCTGCGCGAGGGCGACCGCTTCGCGCTCCCGGACCTCGCCGACACGATGGAGCGCCTCGCCGAGCGCGGGGCGGAGGAGCTGCGCACCGGCGACCTCGCCCGCGCGCTCGCGCAGGAGGTGCAGGCGGGCGGCGGCGCCGTCACCGAGGACGACCTCGCGCGCTTCCGGCCGATCCGGCGGCGGCCCGTGACGGCGCCGTTCCGCGGCTACGAGTTCCGCTCGAACCCGCCGCCGTCCGCCGGCGGCGTCCTCCTCACCTACGGCCTGCGGCTGCTCGACCGCGGCGACCTCGGCGAGCCGGGGAGCGCCGACGCGATCTGCCGCCTCGTCGAGGTGATGCGCGAGCAGGCACGCGTCCGCGACCGGCGTTTCGCGCGCGACCTGCACCGCGGCGGCCTCGCCCGACGGCTCTCGGGGCAGGACGCGCTCGAAGCGGCCTGGGCGCGCCTCCAGGCGGGTTCGGCCACGCCGCGCGAGGCCCTGCTCCCCGGCGGGACGACCCACATCTCGGTCGTCGACGCCGAGGGGAACGCCGCCTCGCTGTCCGTCTCGACCGGGTCCGGATCGGGCGTCGTCGTCCCGGGCACGGGGATCCAGCTCAACAACATGCTCGGCGAGTTCGAGCCCGAGGCGACGCTGCGCCCGGGGATGCGGATGACGAGCGGGATGTCGCCGTCGGTCGCGCTGCGGGACGGCGAGGTTCGCCTCGTCCTCGGCAGCGCGGGGTCGGCGCGGCTGCGGAACGCGGTCTTCCAGGCCGCGGTGAACGCGCTCGGGCACGGGCTCGGCGTGGAGGAGGCGATCGGCCGGCCGCGCGTGCACGTCGAGGGCGAGCTCGTCCACGTCGAGGGCGGCCACGATCCGGCCGCGCTCGACGCGCTCCCGTACGAGCTCGTCCGCTGGCGCGAGCAGAACCTCTACTTCGGCGGCGTCTCGGCCGTGGAGCGCCGGCCCGACGGCTCGCTCGCCGCTGCCGGCGACCCGCGGCGCGGCGGCCACGGGATCGTGGTCGAGTGAGGATCCGCGCGGCCGAGCCGCGAGACGCCGACGCGCTCGTCCGACTCGGCGAGGACGTGGGCGCCGAGCCCGGCGGCTGGCTGATCACGAGCGGCGTCCTGGCGCAGCGCGGCCGAGGAGCGGCGCTACCTCAAGGCCATCCGCCGCTACCCGCACGCGGCCGTCTACGTGGCCGAGGACGACCTGGGCCGCGTCGTCGGCCGCCTCTCCCTCGCGCGCGACCAGCACCCGTCGAGCGCGCACGTCGCCGACCTCGGGCTCATGGTCGCGCGGACGCACCGCCGGCAGGGCATCGGCCGCGCGCTCATGGAGCAGGCCGTGCGGTGGGCGCGCTCGGCCGGCGTGCGGAAGCTCGAGCTGCACGTCTTCCCCCACAACGAGCCGGCGATCGCGCTCTACGAGTCGATGGGGTTCGAGCGCGAGGGCTACCGGAAAGGCCACTACCGACGGGACGACGGCTACCAGGACGCGATCCTGATGGCCCTCGAGATCGACGAAAGGAGCAGCGGATGCCTGAGATCACCTCGTACGAGACCGGCAAGCCGTGCTGGGCGGACGTCACGGTCCCCGACGTCGACGCCGGCGCGGCGTTCTACTCGGAGCTCTTCGGCTGGACCGCGGACAAGGCGCCGCAGCCCGAGGCGGGCGGCTACACGATGTTCTCGAAGAACGGGAAGTACGTCGCCGCCGCGAGCCGCCGATGCCCGGCACGGAAGGCGTCCCGCCGCACTGGACCGTCTACCTCGCGAGCGACGACGTCGACGCGACCGCAGGCAAGATCCGCGACGCGGGCGGCCAGGTGATGATGGACCCGTTCGACGTCTTCGACTCGGGCCGGATGACGATCGCCGTCGACCCCACGGGCGCGGCCTTCGGCGTCTGGCAGGCGGGCACGCACATCGGCGCGCAGCTCCGCCGGGAGCCGGGGACGATGAACTGGGCCGAGTGCCAGACGAAGGACCCGGCCGCGGCGCGCGCGTTCTACGAGCAGGTCTTCGGCTACGAGGTCGAGGAGGCGCAGATGGGCGGCCCCGACCCGTACATCCTGCTGAAGCTCGGCGGCGAGCCGGCCGCGGGCCTGATCAAGATCGGCGCCGACTGGGGCGACGTCCCGAGCAACTGGTCGGTCGTGTTCGAGGTCGACGACACCGACGCGGCGGTCGCGAAGGTGCAGGAGCTCGGCGGCCGCATGCTGATGGAGCCGATGGACCTCCCCGAGGTCGGCCGCTTCGCCGTCGTCGCCGACCCCTGGGGGGCCGTCTTCCAGGTCATCAAGTAGCGCTAGCTCGCGCGCCGCAGCTGCCCGAGCTCCTCCTCGAGCTCCGCCAGCGCCGCCCGCAGGATCGTGATCCGCTCCAGCACGGGCGCGAGGTGCGGGTCGTCGAGGTGGGGCTCGGGCATCCCGCGCGCCCTGCGCCGCTCGATCTCGCGCGCCTCCTCGATCGAGTTGAGCACGATCCCGATCAGGACGTTGAGGACGACGAACGCCGCGACGAGGATGAAGCTGACGAAGTAGATCCACGACCACGGGTACACGTCCATCCCGCGCTCCATGTAGATCGGGAAGTTCTCGAGCGTGAGCATCACGAAGAGCGTGAGCATCGCGCGCCCGATGTTCCCCCAGTCCTCGGGGATCTCCTCGCCGAAGAGCTGCCAGCCGACCATCCCGTAGACGAAGAGGACGAGGGTCGTCAGCCCGGCGATCGAGGCGAGCGGCGGGATCGAGCGCAGGACGCCGGTGAGCAGCACGCGGACGTCCGGGAGCAGGCGGACGACGCGGACGATCCGGGCGAGCCGCGCGAGCCGGAGCAGCGTCGACGACTCGCGAGAGCCCGGGCACGAAGGCGACGCCGATGACGACGAAGTCGAAGATGTTCCAGCCGCTCCTGAAGAACTCCAGCGGCCGCGGCCAGTAGGACGCGATCCGCAGCGCGAGCTCGACGACGAAGATCGCGAGGAAGATCGCGTCGAGCACGTCGAGCGTGTCGCCCCACCGCTCCTCGATCCCGTCGTAGGTCTGGAGGCCGAGCACGACGGCGTTCGCGACGATGACCGCGATGATGAAGCCGACGAACGCCGTTCGAGTCGACGAGGCGGCGGAGCACGGGCGGATCGTATGGAGCGCGGCGGCGGGCGCTAGGCGAGCAGCCGCTGGTGGAGCGCCTGCGTCTCGGGGTCGGGCGCCGAGCCGAGGTCGTCGCGCAGGCGCCGGCGGAGGGCGTCGAAGGCGACGAGCGCCTCGGCGCGGTTCCCGCGCGCGGCCAGGGCCTCCATCAGCAGGCGGGTGCCGCTCTCGCGGTAGGGCGCGCGCTCGATCAGCGTCCTCGCCGCGCGCTGAGCCGTGTCCACCTCGCCGCCGCCGATCTCGAGGCACGCGCGGCCGACGAGCTCGAGCGCGCGCAGGTGCAGCTCGTCGAGCCGGCGGCGCTGCTCCTCGACCCACGGCAGCTCCTCGCCGGCGAGGAACGGACGCGCGGCGACGTGCTGCGCGACGCGGCCGGGGCCCCAGGCGGCGGCCCAGTCGCCGCGCGCGACGGCGGCCTCGGCGCGGTGGAGGCCCTCGGTCGCGGCCTCGACGTCGATCCACGCGTCGGCCGGGAGCGCGAGCCGGAGCGCCGAGCGGCCTTCGAGCGGGACGGCGCGGCGGAGCTTGGAGAGGAGCGGCGAGAGCGCGTCTGCATGCGGCGGCTCGTCCGGCCAGACCGCCCCTTCGAGCTCCGTCCGCGACACCTCTCGCTGCCGCGCGAGGGCGAGGTAGGCGAACGCGACTCGCCCCTGCCGCCCGGGCAGCGCGCCCTCGACCCGCTCGCCGTCGATCCGCGCCACGAGCGGCCCGCAGAGCTGGATCCGCGTGCTCGCCAAGGTTGCGCCAAGGTACCGCCAAGGGCCGGGGAGGACGATGGGGCCATGGCGAAGCTGCTGATCAATCTCACGCACGGGCCCGAGGCGCCGACGCGGGCGGCGCTCGGGTTCCTCGTCGGCCGGGCCGCGGTCGAGGCCGGGCACGACGTCTCGTTCTTCCTCGCGGGCGACGCGGTGCAGCTGCTGCGCGAGCCGGTGCTCGACTCGCTGGTCGGCCTGGGGACGGGCAGCCTCCGCGAGTCGTACGACGCGCTGGCAGGCCGGCGGCGCGGCGTTCTATGTGTCGGGCATGTCGAGCAAGGCCCGCGGCTTCGAGCCGAACGGGCAGGCGGAGGCGGCGCTGCCGGCGAAGCTGGTGGAGCTGGCGCTGGACGCAGACCGCGTCCTCACGTACTGAAAGGGGCGGCGATGAGCATGGTGGTCAACTGCGAGTGTGGCGAGGTCGTGACCGCGGAGACGGACGAGGAGCTGGTCGGCAAGGTCGAGCGGCACGTCGGCCAGGCGCATCCGGAGCTGGTGGGGAAGCTGGGGCGGGAGGACATCCTTGCCATGGCTGAGGAGCGGTAACCACCGCTCAAATCCGATCCCGCTCGTGCCGACGACGCTCCTCGTGGAGCGGGCGCGAGGCTACGCGAGCGAGCGGTACAGTCGCGCGCATCAGAGTTGGGGCGGCGCGAGTTGCCGCCGATGCGCAATGTGAGAGGGTCATCTCGACTGTGTCCGAGGGCGGTCTCCCTGTTGGTCTCCACGAGGCACTGATCACCACGAGGCTGGCGGAGGCTCTCGCGTCCCTCGATGACGCTCGGGTCGAGGCTGCAATCGGCGAACTCGATGCCGGGTCGGCAGCGGATCGAATCGCACGTCACATAGCGCCGCTCATTCGAAGCGCGATTGAGGCCGGTGGCGAGGAGCAGCGTTCCGACCGTGCCCTCGTGATCGCCGATGCCGTTCTCGAGGCGCTGGGAGATGTCCAGACGGACGTTCTCGCGGAGCGGCCATTGCGGCCCGCGCGTGTGCTTCGAGCCGTCCAAGAACGTCTGCCCGACGGTACGCCGAAGAAGCTCGAGACGCC
Organism: uncultured Thermoleophilia bacterium; assembly: GCA_963733995.1. Taxonomy (GTDB): domain Bacteria; phylum Actinomycetota; class Thermoleophilia; order Gaiellales; family Gaiellaceae; genus DATHTC01. The sequence goes on along the minus strand of CAVTFO010000018.1, from coordinate 150,047 downwards.
ATTGACGCCATTGCTCGATACGACCGTGCTTACGAACGCACCCGGGGAACCTGCGGTCGGACACGAGCTTCGCGCCGAGGTCGCATCTTCGGACTCCATCGACGTGGTGATGGCGTTCATCCGTTGGACCGGTGTTCGGTACCTCATTGAGGCGATTCGTCGCCATTGCGCCGACGGCAAACGGATTCGGATCTTGACGACTACCTACACCGGTAGCACGGAGCAAGAGGCTCTCGAGGCACTTCGCGACGCAGGCGCCGAGATCAAGGTCTCCTATGACACGACCCAAACTCGGCTTCACGCAAAAGCTTGGATCTTCCTCCGCGATACCGGCTATTCGACGGCATATCTCGGGTCATCCAACCTGACTCACAGCGCGCAGGTGTCTGGCCTCGAGTGGAACGTACGCCTGTCCGGGAAGCTCAATCCGGATGCACTGGCGAAGATGGTCGCCGTCTTCGAGACGTACTGGGCTGGAAGCGCTTTTGTTCCGTACGACGCCGAGGAGTTCGCAACGCGCACGGCGTCGGCGGCCGCGCCGCTGTCGCTCCTGAGCCCGCTCGAAATCGAACTTCGCCCGTTTCAGGAGCAGTTGGCCGAGCAACTCGTGCTCGCGCGCGAGCAGGGACATCATCGGAACCTTCTCGTCGCGGCAACCGGAACGGGAAAGACTGTGATGGCTGCCGTCGACTACGCGCGCCTTCGTGGTCAGCTCCCCCGATCACGGCTGCTCTTCATTGCCCATCGAAAGGAGATCCTCGAGCAGAGCCAGCGCACGTACCAACATGCGTTGCGCGATCCCTCATTCGGTGAACTCTGGGTAGGAAGAGCACGACCGAGGAGATTCGACCACGTCTTCGCGTCTGTTCAGGCGCTCGACGCGAACGGCTTGGCGGCACTAGCTCAAGATCATTTTGACGTCGTCGTCGTCGACGAGTTCCATCACGCCCCGGCTCCGAGCTACGAGCGCATTCTTCGCTATCTCGAGCCGGTGAGCTTCTCGGTCTGACCGCTACCCCTGAGCGCGCTGATGGGATGGACGTCTTGGCGCACTTCGATGGTCGAATTGCGGCCGAATTGCGCCTATGGGATGCGATCGATCAGCAGTTCTTGGCGCCGTTCGCCTACTACGGCGTGCACGATGGCCTTGATCTCTCTCAGGTTCCGTGGCGACGCGGTCGCGGCTACGACGTCGACGCATTGACGGCAGTGATGACAGCGGATCACGTCTGGGCGCGCCGCGTCATCGAGAGGTCCAGCAATACGTCCGGGACCCTCGGAAGATGCGCGCGCTCGGCTTCTGTGCCAGCGTTGCGCACGCACGGTTCATGGCCATCAGGTTCCGTGACGCCGGGATCTCGGCAGTGGCCATTTCCGGCCAGACGGATTCCGTTGAGCGGCGAGGCGGCGCTTGATGGTCTACGAGATGGCGCCGTTCAGGCGGTCTTCTCAGTGGACATCTTCAACGAGGGTGTTGATGTACGCGACGTCGACACACTCCTGCTTCTCCGGCCGACGGACAGTCCGACTCTGTACATCCAGCAACTCGGCCGTGGCCTCCGAAGGCCGACGGCAAGGCTGTGCACGGTGCTCGACTTCGTCGCGAATCATCGACGCGAGTTCCGCTTCGATCGTCGCTTTCGCGCGCTCGTCGGTGGTAGCCGCCGAGACGTCGAGCGGCAGGTCCGCCTTGACTTCCCGTTCCTCCCGGCCGGTTGCCACCTCGAACTCGACCCAATCGCGCAGGACATCGTGCTCCGAAGCTTGCGAGAGGCGCTCCCAAGCGACTGGCGCAGCCGTCGCGACGAACTGGTCGCTCTCGGTGATGTCGACTTGCGGACGTACCTCGAAGAGACAGGACTCGAGCTCGAGGATCTCTACATGAGCGGTCGCAGTTGGTCGGCGCTGCGCCGAGCCGCAGGACTCCGAACCGAGGCCGAAGGCCCACGCGAGGACTCACTTCTGCGGGCAGTCGGCCGGCTGTTGCACATCGACGACGTCGAGCGTCTTGATGCGATACTCATCTCTCTTCGGGACGAGCGCGCCTCCCGGGCTTGAGGAAGCGCCGGAAGAGCGAGCCGACGGCTCACGCGGATGGCGACTGCTTCGCTCGGCGCGGCTCCTTCGGGGACGTCCGTCGAAGTCGCTCTAGGTCGTCTATGGCAGCATCCCCAAGTCCTTGACGAGCTCCGCGAGGTGCTAGCGATTCTTCGCGATCGCGTCGCTCGGCGAACGGCTGGCACTCGAGTTCTCGAACGTGCCGTTGCAGGTTCACGCTCGGTACACCCGAACGGAGATTCTTGCTGCGTTCGGAATCGGAGAGGGTGCCGGAGTACCCGAGTGGCGGGAGGGCGTTCGGTGGGACGAGGCGTCCCGCTCGGACATCTTTGCGTTCACTCTCGACAAGAGTGCTGGTGGGTTCTCGCCGACGACCCGCTACCGCGACTACGCGATGAGTCCCTGGCTCATCCATTGGGAGAGCCAGTCTGCGACGTCATCGCAAAGCGCGACAGGTCAGCGCTACATCCACCATGGCGAGCTTGGGACGAATGTCTTCCTGTCGCGCGCTTGACCACGCGCGACCGGGCGTTTTGGTTCCTTGGCCCGGCGACGTACGTCCGACACGAGGGCGAACGCCCGGTGGCATTCGTCTGGAGGCTCAAGCACCACCTCCCGCCGGACCTCTTCACGGCATTTGCCGCTGCCGCCGCCTAGATCTCCGCTGAAAGGCTGTAGCACGAAGTGGCTGACGTCTTGGCCGGGAGAACCGCGCCAGCCGCCACTAGCCCGGCGCCGGGATAGACGACCACGCGTCGTAGAACGCGTCGCTTCACCGTCGTGCCGCGGCGTCGCTGCCGCGGCTCGCCGCGCGATGAACGAGCTGCCGAGAGTGGAGTTGGTTCGGTACCTGCACGGCTGAGATCAGCACGCACCGCGCATCGGACTGAATGGTCGAAGGATCGGGCGGCTCCGGCTCCGGCGCCACAATGAATCAATGCAGGTCCGCGACGGCCGCCTCGCGTTCTCGCCCTCAGACCTCTCGGCGCACCTCGCCTGCCCGCACCTGACCACGCTGCAGCTCGCGGTCGCGCGCGAGGAGCTCGACAAGCCGTTCCGGGTCAACCGCGCACGCCGACCTCATCCGCCGCAAGGGCGACGAGCACGAGGCCGCCTACCTCGCCTCGCTCGCGACGCGGCGTCGTCGCGATCGACGACGCCTCTGCGACGACGGCTGGGACGCGGCCGCCGCGCGCGACCGAGGAGGCGATGCGCGACGGGCGCCGCGTCATCTACCAGGCCACGTTCGTCGACGGCGCCTGGCGCGGGCTCGCCGACTTCCTCGAGCGCCAGCCCGACGGCGGCTACGAGGCCGTCGACACGAAGCTCGCGCGGCACGCGCGGCCGGCGCACGTGCTCCAGCTCTGCTTCTACACCGAGCAGATCGCGCGCATCCAGGGGCGCATGCCGGCGGCGATGCACGTCGTCAACGGACTCGGCGAGCGCGAGACGTTCCGGCCCGACGACTACCTCGCCTACTACCGCCGGCGTCCGGCAGCGGTTCCTCGACGCGATCGAGCAGCGGCGCGCCCACCTACCCGTACCCGGTCGACCACTGCGGGCTCTGCGACTTCCTCTCCCTCTGCAAGACGCGCTGGGAGCGAGGACGACCACCTCACGCTCGTCGCCGGCATCTCGCGCGCTCCAGGTCGAGCGGCTAACGCCGGCGGGATCGCGACGCTCGAGGCGCTCGGCGACGCGCCGACGAGACGAAGATCAAGAAGATCTCGCCGCACGCGTTCGAGAAGATCCGCTCACCAGGCCGAGCTCCAGCTCCACCGCCGCCGCGACGGGCGAGCACCGGATCGACAGCTCCCGCTCGAGCCCGACCGCGGGTTCGCGCTCCTGCCCGGAGCCGAGCCCCGGGCGACATCTGGCTCGACCTCGAGGGCCATCCGTGGTTCGAGCCGGCGCGCGGGCTCGAGTACCTCTTCGGCTGGGTCGAGCTCGACGACGCCGGCGAGCCGCAGTACCACTGCCTCTGGGCCCGCGACCGCGACGAGGAGCGCCGCGCTTCGAGCAGCTCGTCGACCGCATCGTCGAGCGCCGCCGCCGCTCACCCGGGCATGCACGTCTACCACTACGCGCCGTACGAGCGCACCGCGCTCGGCGCGCCTCATGGGCGAGCACGGCACGCGCGAGGACGAGATCGACGACCTGCTCCGCGGCGAGGTGCTCGTCGACCTCTTCCGCGTCACGCGCCAGGCGCTCCGCGCCTCGGTTGCCGAGCTACTCGATCAAGAACGGTCGAGGAGCTCTACGGCTTCGAGCGCACCGCCGACGTCTCGGGCGGCAGCGAGTCGGTCGTCGCTCTTCGAGGAGTGGCTCGAGGTCGGCGAGGACTCGCTGCTCGAGGCGATCCGCGCCTACAACGAGGAGGACTGCGTCTCGCTCTACGAGCTGCACCGGTGGCTGCTCGAGCAGCGGCCGCCCGAGCTCGCGTGGCGCGCGCCGCCGGAGCAGCGCGAGGTCGAAGGAGGAGACGACGGAGCGGCTCGCGGAGCGCGAGCGCGTCGGCGCGCGCTCTCGACGGGCGCGGAGGAGGGCGAGCCGGCTGGCTCCTCGCGCACCTGCTCGAGTACCACCGCCGCGAGGAGAAGCCGCAGTGGTGGGAGTACTTCCACCACCGCGGGCTCGACGAGGAGGAGCTGCTCGACGACGCCGACACGATCGGCGGCCTCGAGCCCGTCGGCGAGCCGGAGCCGGACAAGCAGTCGCTCGTCTACACGTTCTCGTTCCCGCCGCAGGAGCACAAGATCGGCGGCGAGGGCGGTCGATCCGGAGACCGAGAAGAGCTACGACGTCGCGATCGACGACGAGCACGGGCTCGTCGCGGCTCCGGCGCGGCGAAGAAGCGCGCGGACGAGCCGCTGCCGCGGGCGCTGATCCCGCCGACAGCCGCTCCGCGACCTGGGAACAGCGCGACGCGGTGCTGCGGTTCGCGAAGGACCAGAGCGCCTACGCCGGCGCCGTCGCAGATCCTCGACGCCGGCGCGCCGCCGCGCGCGCGGCTCGACGGCACGCTCGCCGAGGCGGCGCTCAGCCTCGACGGGAGCTACCTCTTCGTGCAAGGCCCGCCGGGATCCGGGAAGACCTGGAACGGCGCGCGGATGGCGATCGCGCTGATGCAGGCCGGGCGCCGCGTGGGCGATCACGGCGCTCAGCCACAAGGCGATCCACAAGTTCCTCGAGGACGTCGAGCACGCGGCCGAGCGAGACCGGCTTCGCGTTCCGCGGCCGGAAGAAGGCAGCGCGGGGAGGACAGCGCTTCGACGGGCCGCTTCGTCGACAGCACGACCGACAACGCGGCGATGCGCGACGAGGAGCTGCAGCTGCTCGCCGGCACGTCGTTCCTGTTCGCGCGCGAGGACATGGCCGGCAGCGTCGACACGCTGTTCGTCGACGAGGGCGGTCAGTTCGCGCTCGCCGACGCGGTCGCCGTCGGCGGCGCCGCGCGGAATCTCGTCCTGCTCGGCGACCCGAACCAGCTGCCGCAGGTCTCGCAGGGCTCGCATCCGCCGGGCGCCAACGCCTCGGTGCTCGCGCACCTCCTCGGCGAGGACGAGACCGTGCAGGCTGGGATGGGCCTGTTCCTCGAGCAGACGTGGCGGATGCGGCCCGAGGTGAACGCGTTCATCTCCGCGACGTTCTACGAGGGGCGGCTCGAGCCGGCGCCGGTCACGTCGAGCGCTCGCTCGCGGTCGGGCAACGGGATCCGCTTCCTCCCGGTCGAGCACACGGGACACCGCACCGCCTCGCCGGAGGAGGCGGCGGCCGTGCGGGACGAGATCGCATCGGCTGCTCGGCACGCCGTACGTCGACGAGCGCGGCGAGCGCGTCCTGGAGCCGGACGACTCATCGTCGTCGCGCCCTACAACGCGCACGTCCGCCGCCTCCGGGAGCAGATCCCGGACACGAACATCCGCATCGGCACCGTGGACAAGTTCCAGGGCCAGCAGGCGGCGGTCGTCTTCTACTCGATGGCGAGCTCGAGCTCGGAGGACGTTCCGCGCGGGCTGGACTTCCTCTTCTCGCGGAACCGGCTGAACGTCGCGATCTCGCGGGCGAAGTGCCTCGCGTACCTCGTCGCGAGCCCGCGGCTGCTGGACGCGAGCTGCAGCACGATCGAGCAGATGCGGCTCGCGAACGCGGTCTGCGCCTGCGTCGAGTCGGCGGCCTGAGCTAGGCGGCGCCGGCGCTCTCGGCCGGGAAGAACCGCGCCAGCCGCCACTCGCCCGGCGTCGGGATCGACGACCAGGCGTCGTAGAGCGCGTCGCTCACCGTCGGGCCGCGGCCGACGGTGCTCCACGTCCTGCTCTTCGTCCTGAACTCCGTCAGGAGAGCGATCGACGAGCGGCGCCGCGCCGGAGCGGCGCTCGGACAGCGGGACGGGCGGCCAGTGATCGATTGGAACGGTGTGCATGCCGAGCAGGATCTACCTCCCGCTCGCGCTGCGCAGTCGCGCCACCCGGCCAAACCACGGTACGGCTCGCCACCCCCGCTCCTCGCGCCATCCTGTAGCCCGTGCGGGCCGACCTGCCGACCGGAACCGTCACGTTCCTCGTCACCGACGTCGAGGGCTCCACGCGGCTCCTCTACGAGCTCGGGCCGGAGCGGTACGCCGACGCGCTCGCCGAGCACCGCAGCGTGGTGCGCTCGGCCGCCGCCGCGCAAGGCGGCATCGAGGTCGACACGCAGGGAGACGCATTCCTGCTCGCGTTCCCCGCCGCGCCGGCCGCGCTCGCCGCCGCCGCCGCGATCACCGACGCGCTCGCGCCTGGCCCGGTCAATCGTCCGCATCGGACTGCACACCGGCACGCCGCTCGTGACGGACGAGGGCTACGTGGGCGAGGACGTCCACGTCGCCGCCCGCGTCGCCGCCGCCGGCCACGGCGGGCAGGTCCTCGTCTCGGCGGCGACCGCCGCCCTCGTCGCCGAGCCGCTCCGCGAGCTCGGCGAGCACCGCCTGAAGGACATCGCAGCGCCGGTCGAGCTCTTCCAGCTGGGCGACGGCTCCTTCCCGCCGCTCCGGACGCTCGCGACCTCGAACCTCCCCCGGCCGGCGAGCTCCTTCGTCGGCCGGGAGCGGGAGCTCGAGGCGGTGCTCGCGCGGATCGCCGGCGGCGCGAGGCTCCTCACGCTCACCGGCCCCGGCGGCTGCCGGGAAGACTCGCCTGGCGCTCGAGGCCGGCGCCGCGCTCGTCCCCGACTTCCGCGCCGGCGCCGTCTGGGTCGGCCTCGCCTCGCTCCGGGACCCCGCGCTCGTCGGCGAGACGATCGCCCGAGCCGTGGGCGCCCGCAACGGCCTCGCCGCGCACATCGGCGAGCGCCGAGCTCCTGCTCCTCGTCGACAACTTCGAGCAGGTCGTCGCGGCGGCGCCCGAGCTGTCCGCGCTCGTCGCCGCGTGCCCGAACCTCACCGTCCTCGTCACGAGCCGCGAGCGCCTGCGCGTCGACGGCGAGGTCGAGTTCGCCGTGCCGCCGCTCGCCGCCACCGAGGCGGTGGCGCTGTTCTGCGAGCGGGCGCAGCTCGAGCCGTCCGACGAGATCGCCGAGCTGTGCCGGCGGCTCGACTCGCTCCCGCTCGCGGTCGAGCTGGCGGCCGCGCGCGCGACGGCGCTCTCGCCGGCGCAGATCCTCGAGCGGCTCGGCGCCGGGCTCGACCTGCTCCGGGGCGGCCGCGACGCCGATCCGCGCCAGGCGACGCTGCGGGCGACGATCGCGTGGAGCCACGACCTGCTCTCCGACGGCGAGCGGCGGCTCTTCCGCCGGCTCTCCGTCTTCGCCGGCGGGTGCACGCTCGAGGCGGCCGAGCAGGTCGTGGACGCCGACCTCGACACGCTGCAGTCGCTCGTCGAGAAGAGCCTCCTCCGCTTCTCGAACGAGCGCTACTCGATGCTCGAGACGATCCGCGAGTTTGCGGCGGAGCAACTCGACGCCGCAGGAGGGGGAGGAGCTGCGGGCCCGCCTTCGCGCGTTCGTCGTCGCCCTCGCCGAGGCGAGCGCCCCCTCGCTCCATACCGCGGACGAGGGCCGCGGTGTCCGCCCGGCTCGACGCCGACTACGCGAACGTGCGCGCGGCCGTCGCGGACGCCTTCGCGCGGCGAGAGCCCGACGACGCGGCGCGGATCCTCGGCGCGCTCTACCCGTTCCTCATCTCGCACGGCCACCTGGGCGAGGTGCTCGGATGGGTCGAGGCCGCGCTCGCCGAGCGCGACCGGCTGTCGGATCGCGGCCTCGCCGAGACGCTCGTCGCCGGCGGCGAGATCGCGCGGTTCGCGGGTCGGCTCGACCGGGCGATCGAGCTGAAGGAGGAGCTGGCGGCGCTCCCGGACGACGTCGCGCTCGGCGTCCGGCGGCCCAATCTGAAGGCGGCGACGCTCGCCGACCTCTGCGAGATCGCGCTCGACCAGGCCGACCTCGCGCGTGCGCGCGTGTACGCGGAGGCGAGCGCAGCGGCGGGCGGCGGCGCGCGGTCCGACCTGTGCTTCGCGGAGCTCGCGCTCCGTTCGGGCGACCTGGCCGAGGCGGAGTCGAAGGGCCTCGCGGCGCTCGCCGGCCTGGAGGAGGGGTCGTTCAACCACGCGTGCGCCCTCGAGCTGCTCGGGGAGGCGGCCCGCCGCGCCGGCGACGCCGGGCCGGCCGGCGAGCGCTTCGCCGACGGGCTCATGGAGTTCGCCGCGATCGGCGACGGCGGCGGGGTCGCCGACTGCCTCGACGGTCTCGCCCGACTGGCCGTCGGCGTCGACCCCGATCGCGCGGGCCGCCTTCACGGCGCCGCCGAGCGGATCCGGGAGACGCGAGGCCGCCGGCCGGTCCGGAGCGACGCCCCCTTCCCGGACGTTCCCGACGGTGGGCAGGACCTGACCCTCGACGAGGCCGTCGCCTATGCCCTGTCTGCGACGGCGGAGGCAGGAGACCGCTAGCGTTTCGCCGAACCAGGCTCGTACGTCGCTGCCGAAGGGGGTGCGATCGGTGACGTTCGGCAATCCGGCCGCGCAGCGCGCGGCGAGGCGAAGTGGAGCACTGGCGGGGCTGGGCCTCTTCTGGGTCACCCTGCTCGTGTCGCTCGGGCTGATCTGGCTCGCGCTCGGCGCGGTCGTCGCGACCGTCGTCGGCGTCGCGGTGCTCCTCGGCGCCACCTGGCATCCGCACGTCGACCTGCGCCGCCGCCGGAAGGCGCTCGGGCGCCGCGTGAAGGCCGTCGACGAGGCGATCGGACGCAAGCTCATGGCCGGCGGCGCCCGCACCCGCGCCGCGACCCGGACCTCGGCCTCCTGGACGCGCCGCGTGAGGGCCGTCGACGAGGCGATCGGGCGCGCGCTCATGGCCGGCGGCGCCCGCACCCGCGCCGCCGCCCGGGCCTCGGCCGCATTGGACCGCGCGCGAGCGCGCCGGCGCCCGCGTCGGCGCCGCGACGAAGTCGGCGTCCTCGGCCACCGCGAGTGCCGCCGCCGCCGGGACGAAGGTCGCGTCAGCCAAGACCGTGAGCGGCGCCTCCGCCGCACGGGAGTGGGCGCGCAGCCATCCGCTCCCGCGGTCCGAGTCGCCGCGGCCGTCGCTCCGCGAGGCGACGACCTTCGCCGTCTCCCACGTCCCCGCGATCGAGCTCCCGCGGCGCCGCCCCCGCGCACAGGGCCACAAGCTCGCGCACGACAGCGTCGTCGCCCGCCGCGAGGGACGCGTCGACGACGCGATCGCGCTCGGCCGCGAGGCGGTGGACGCGTTCCGCGAGGCGGACGACCGCCGCGGCGAGGCGCTCGCGCTCAACACGCTCGCCCTCGCGCTCGCGCAGGACCACCGCTACGCGGAGGCCGTCGACGCGCTCGACGGCGCGATCACGCTCCTCGGCGAGCTCGGCGACCGCCACCGCGAGGGGACGGTGCTCGTCAACCTCGGCACCCTGCACCGGCAGGCCGGCGGCGTCGAGTCGGCGCGCTTCTGCTGGCGCAAGGCGCTCGAGCGGCTCGACCCGGCCTCGCCCGAGTCGCACGAGACCGAGCGCCTGCTGCGCGCCTCATAGCCGCGCGAACCGCGGCGACCCGGCCAGGTAGACGCGCTTTCCCGTCATCTACAGTCCCGGCGTGGGATCCAACCAGCAGACGCCCGAGTTCGTCGCGCTGGGCCACGCCGGCAGCGACGCCTACGCCGGGCTCGAGACCTTCCCGAACCCCGGGGTCGCGCGCGTCGAGATGACGAGCGACGAGCTCACGGCCGTGTGCCCGATCACGGGGCAGCCGGACTTCTACGTCGCGCGGATCGAGTACCGGCCGGGCCCGCTCTGCCTCGAGTCGAAGTCGCTGAAGCTCTACCTCGCGCAGTTCCGCGAGCAGGGCGCGTTCTGCGAGGCGCTGGCCGTGACGATCCGGGACGACGTCGCGGCCGCGCTCGAGCTCGAGCACGAGGCGGTCGAGGTCACGCTCACGCAGAAGCCGCGGGGCGGGATCACGATCGCCGCGTCGACCTAAGGCGCCCGCAGCTCGTCCGAGAGCTGCCGGTACTCCGTCGCCATGAGGAGATCCTTCGGGCGGCGCGAGGCTTCCTTCATGGCGATCAGGTGATCGAGCGACGCGACGCGGACGGGGACGCCGGCCACCAGCAGCGGCGCACCCGCGAGCTCGACGAGCTCCGCGTACGGCGGTGCACCGTCGGGACGGTCGAGCACGTCGAGCGAACCGAAGGTCGTGTCGAACGTGAAATGGGCGCCCTGACGAAGCGTCTCTGCGTCGAGAACGAACGGGACGTCGGGCGGCGCGCCGCGGAGCGTCGCGGCAAGCTCATGCAGCGCCGCAGCGAGGCGCTCCAGATTGCCGGGATCTCGCGCGTAGGCGATGTCGACGTCATAGGTCGGGTAGGACGATCCGCGCGCGACACCTGCCAGGCCGCCGACGAGGACGAAATCCACCTCGTGGCGGGCGAGGGTCTGGAGCAACGGCTTGGGCTGAAACTCAGGCGGCATTGGCGTCGTGCGTCTCGCGCACGAAACGCGCCACGCTCGCAGCGAAATCGATTCGCTGATCCGGTGTCCGCTCGAGGTTCTGACGGAACAGCGTGCGGTCGTGCCCGTAGTCGATCGGCTCCGCGTCGAGCCGAAGCTCCTCGCCCATGAGATCGAGCAGCCGCGCGAGCGTCTCGACGCTCGGCGAGACGAGGCCTCGCTCGATGCGGGAGATCGCCGCCTGCGACGTTCGCGCCCGGGCGGCCAGCTGCCGCTGCGTCAGTCCGTGACGCCGGCGAACCTCACGCAGGAGCGTTGCCGCCTCCATACGTCTGAAAAGATATCAGCCGCTCAGCCGACCGGCGCGGCCGCCTCCTTGAGGTACTGGTGCACGAAGGCGATGGCCATGCTGCCCTCGCCGACCGCCGCTGCGACGCGCTTCACCGGGCCGTAGCGGACGTCGCCGCACGCGAAGATCCCCGGGACGCTCGTCTCGAGCAGGAACGGGTCGCGCTCGAGCCTCCCAGCGGCCCGCCTCGCGCACGTCGGTGCCCGTGAGCACGTAGCCGTCGCGGTCGAGCGCGATCTCCGGCGGCAGCCACGACGTCTCGGCGTCGGCGCCGATCAGGATGAAGAGGCCGGCGGACTCGAGCCGCGTCGTCTCGCCGCTGCCCGCGTCGCGGACGTCGATCGCCTCGAGGGACTCGTCGCCGTGCGCCGCGACCACCTCGGTCCGCGGCAGGACGCGGACGTTCGACCGCGTCGCGAGCTGGTCGACGAGGTAGCGGGACATGCTCCGCTCGAGCCCCTCGCCGCGGCAGATGATCGTGACGCTGCTCGCGTGCGTGGCGAAGAACATCGCCGCCTGGCCGGCCGAGTTCCCGGCGCCGATGATGTGGACGTCCAGCCCGTGGGTGGCCGGCGCCTCGCTGCGTGAGGCGCCGTACGAGACGCCCTTGCCGAACAGCCGGTCGCAGCCTTCGATGTCCAGGCGCCGCCACGTGACGCCCGAGGCGAGGATGATCGTCCGCGTCCGCAGGACGTCGCCGCCGTCGAAGTGCACCTCCTGCGTCGCCGGGTCGATCCGCTCGATCGTCCGGGTGACGAGGATCTCGGCGCCGAGCCGCCGGGCCTGCTGCAGCGCGCGGCTCGCGAGCTCGTCTCCCGACACGCCCGCCGGGAAGCCGAGGTAGTTCTCGATGCGGGACGACGATCCGGCCTGGCCGCCGGGCGCCTCTCGCTCCACGACGAGCGTCCGCAGGCCTTCCGACGCGCCGTAGACGGCCGCGGCGAGGCCGGCGGGGCCGGCGCCGACGACGACGGTGTCGTAGTCCGCCGTGGCCGGCTCGGTGCCGAGGCCGAGCAGCTCGGCCACGCGCCGCAGCTGCGGCCGCGCCACCGTCTTGCCGTCGACGAGGCGGACGACCGGGAGGTCGCCGTCGCGCGGAAGCGTCCCGTCCCAGCGCTCCGCGGCGTCGGGCTCCTCCGGCTGCACCCAGGTGAACGTGACCTGGTTGCGGTCGAGGAAGTGCCGCAGCTCCGCGCAGGCGGCGTCCCAGCGATGCCCGACGACGGTTGCCCTGGGCGGAGGCGGGTCGGCGGCGATGCCCTGGAGGCCGCGCGCGCCGGTCATCCGGTTGCCCGCCAGCCGGCCGACCTCGAGGCCGACCGCCGGCGCCACCGCGGCGACGGCGTGGTAATCGTGCGGCTCGAGCCGCAGCACGCGCGACGCCTCGGCCGCGCGGAACCCGACCGGGAACACCGTCCCGAGCACGATCGGCACCTCGCCGAACACGTCACCGGGACGGCGCTCGCCGACGATGCGCTCGATCCCGTCGACGAGCTTGACCACCTCGATCCGCCCGTCGATGACGGCGAAGAGGGCCCGCTCGGCTCCCTCGTGCGCGGCGAACTCTCCCGGCGCGAGGCTGATGTCGGCCGCCGCGCGGGCCACGCGCTCGCGCGCGTCGGCGCCGAGCTCCGCGAAGACCGCGACCGTGCCGACCTCGTCCGCCGTGATCACGCGGCAACGCTACCGCGCGGATACGGTCAGCTCAGCGCCTGCTCGATGCGCTCGAGCGCGTCCTCGACCTCCTGGAGGGCCTGCTCGAGCTCGTCGCGGGCCTCGTCGTCGGCGTCCTCGAGGGCGTCCTGGAGCTGGTCGCGCTCCTCCTCCAGGCGGTCGCGGAGCCCTTCGAGATCCGCGTCGTCGCGCGCGTCGTCGAGCGCCTGCTCGGCGTCGTCGACCGCGGACGAGGCCTCGTCGCGGGCCTGCGCCGCCGCGTCGGCGACGGTCTCGCGCAGCGCGTCGGTGTCGTCGGTGCCGCAGCCCGCGAGCAGGGCGAGCGCGGCGCAGGCGAGCAGGGCGAGCCGTCTCATGCCTCCCGGCTTGCCGCCCTGCCGGGACGTCAAACCGAGCCTATGCCGGTTGGTCGGTTGGCTCGGCGGAGTCGGCGACTTCGGCCACAGGATCCGCGGTCGCGGCCTGCGCGGCCTGGCGCTTCGCTTCCTTCTTCTCCTGCTTCCGAGCGCGCTTCTCCGCGAGCTCGCGTTCTCGATTCATCTTCATGAAGCTTGTGCGGTTCTTCGAACTCGACGCCACGTGCGTACCTCCTCGAGGGGTTCGACCTCACAGTAGCCGGAGGTTGTGAGGAAATCGGGCGGCGCCGCGGCGCTGGCCGCGGCGCCGCCGCTGTGCTTACGACGTGTGGTCACGCCGCTCTTGACCTCGCCCGCGCCAGGCGCCGTCCTCGACGCCGCGCATCTCGAGGAGCTCCTTGAACCGCTCGAGGTCGCCGCGGATGCGCCGGCGGTCGAGCCCGGCCGCGGAGCCGACCTTCTCGAGCGGCCCCTCCGGCCGGTACGTCAGCACGAGCCGGATCTTCGTCCGCTGCTCGCCGGCCTTGTCGAACCAGACGGTGCCGCGGGTCTCGCGGCCGTCGAGGCTCTCCCACGTGATCCTCGTGTCGGGCACCTGCTCGAGGATCTTCGCCTCCCACTCCGCGCGGCGGCCGCCGATCGAGGCGACCCAGCGCAGGCGGGTGTCGTCGAGCTGCTCGACGTGGTCGACGCCCTCCATGAAGAGCGGGAAGTCCTCGAACTGCGTCCACTGGTTGTACGCCGTCGAGACCGGCACGCCGACCTCGATCTCCTCCTCGATCGTCGCCAGGTCGGTGCCGACGCCCGTGCCGTTGCTCGAGAAGCGGTGGCGGAGGACGGGCACGGCGGCGATCGCCGCGCCGGTGCCGCCGACCACGATCAGCGTGTTGCGCAGCCGGTGCGACTGCTTCTTCCGGCGGACGCGCTTCTGCGCCTTGTCGAGCGCCTTGCGCATGTCCCGCAGGTGCCGCTGCAGCTCGTCGTCGGTGCTGAGGCGAGCGACCGTGGCGGCCATGCCCGTGGCCGGGAGCGCGCGCCGGCGGGCAGCCTCGGCGTGCTCCAGCGCGGCCATCACGCGGTGCCGGAACTTCTTGTCGTCGGCCATGCGCCCCGCGAACGGGACGACCGCCGTGGCGGCCTCGACTACCTGATCGCGCGTGTTCCTACGTCGTCTCAACATCTGTGTTCCCCTTTCATCGAAAATCGGTTCCGCGCCCAGGGCAGCGGCGGTCGCGTCGACGCGACCCTGACCTCAGTCCTCTCCCCGGCTCTCCGGAGTCCAAACAGGGGTACGCGCGAACGCCTCGTAGGCGCGCCGCAATACGACCGAGACGTCCTCGCCGGCCGCGTCCACGCCGCTCGCGCCGAGCCGCCCGAGCACCGCGCCGACCGGGAGCGGGCGGAGCGGGACCGGGGCCGGGACGGGGCCTGCGCGCCAGGCCTCGTCCGGGACGAGCGTCGGGACGGGCCGCTCCTCCGGCTCCGCGGCGTCGAGGCCGCGCCAGCGGAGGAGGACGCCCGGGTCGGCGTCGATCTCCTGCGCGACGGCGTAGGCGACGGCCGCCACGTGCGCGCAGCCGCCGCCCCCGTCGCACGTGCACAGGCGCGTGATCCCGTTCGCGCGCGGGAGCAGCGGCTCGTCCCAGTCGATCTCCATCAGGTGCATCAGGTGGACGGACTGCTCGCGGCCCTCGACCCCGGCCTCGAGACGGTGGTTCCCGCGCGCGAACCGCGCGATCGCGGCCCAGACGCGCGGCGGGACGGGCTCGGCGCCGAGCGTCACGACGCAGCCCTCGACACGCGCCTCGAGCTCCCCGCCGGCGACGCGGAGCTCCTCGACCTCGGCCACGAGCCGCCGTCCGCGCTCCGCCTCGCGCGAGCCCTCGTCGCCGACGACGGTGCTCGCGAAGAGGCGCGCCCACGAGCCGCGGCCGATCCTGCGCTCCTCGTCGTTCACGCGGCCTCCTCCTCCGGGTCGAGCAGGTCGGGCGCGAGCGCGACGGCGGCGCGGATCTGGCCGAGGTCGAGCTCGCCGAGCCAGTCCTCGCTCGCGCCCGCGATGACCTTCTCCGCGAGCTCCCGCTTCGACTCGAGCAGCCGGTCGATCCGCTCCTCGAGCGTGCCGGAGCTGATGAGGCTGTGCACCCACACGTGCTTGCGCTGGCCGAAGCGGTAGGCGCGGTCGGTCGCCTGCTGCTCCACGGCCGGGTTCCACCAGCGGTCGAAGTGGAAGACGTGGTTCGCGGCCGGGAGGTTCAGCCCGCGGCCGCCGGCGCGGATCGAGATCACGAGCACGGTCGGGCCGTCGGGCGACGCGAACGCGCGCAGCACCTCCTCGCGCTGCGCGGCGCGGAGCCGTCCGTGGAAGAAGCCGACGCGGCGGCCGAGCCGTTCCTCGAGGTGCGGGACGAGCCGCTCGAAGCCCGGGTACTGCGTGAACACGAGCGCCTTGTCGCCTTCCGGCATCGCGTGCAGCAGCTCGACGAGGCGCTCGAGCTTGCCGGAGCGGCCCTCGAGCGGCATCCCGGTCGGCGCGACCATCTCGGGGTGGTTGCAGACCTGCTTCAGCTGGCCGAGCATCGCGAGCACCGCGCCGCGGCGGCCGAAGCGGTCCTCGTGCGCCTCGATCCGCGGCATCCAGCGGTCGACGACCGCGCGGTAGAGGCTCGCCTGCTCGCGCGTGAGCCGGCAGTAGGCCTTGTCGATCGTGATCGGCGGCAGCTCCAGCTCGACCTCGGGCGAGTCCTTCGCGCGCCGGAGGACGAACGGCTGGACGATCGCCCGCAGCCGCTCGAGCGCGCGCTCGTCGCCCCACGCCTCGATCGGTCGCGCGAACGTCCGCTCGAACCACTGCTGCGAGCCGAGCAGGCCGGGGTTGACGGCGTCCATGATCGCCCAGAGCTCGCCGAGGCGGTTCTCGATCGGCGTCCCGGTCATCGCCATGCGGTGCCGTGCGCGCAGCTTCCGCAGCGCCCGCGCCCGCTTCGTCTGCGGGTTCTTCACGTCCTGGGCCTCGTCGAGGATCAGGCGGTGCCAGTCGATCGCGGCGAGGTCGGCTGCGTCGCGCGCGACGAGGTCGTACGAGGTGACGACCACGTCCGAGGCGAGCGCCGCCCGCGCCAGCGCCTCGCCGCGGAGCCGCTGCGTCCCGTGGTGGAGGTGCACCCGAAGTGACGGCGCGAACCGCTCGATCTCGGCTCCCCACTGCTTGAGCACGCTCATCGGCGCGACCACGAGCGTGGGGCCGGGCGTCGCGCCGTCCTCGCGCTCCGAGGTGAGCATCGCGATCGCCTGCACCGTCTTCCCCAGGCCCATGTCGTCGGCGAGGATCGCGCCGATTCCGTGGTCGCCGAGCAGCCGCAGCCAGCCGTGGCCGCGCTCCTGGAACGGGAAGAGGTCGAATCGCATCGCCGCCGGGGTGGGGAGGGGGCGGAAGCGGCGGTCGCGCTCGCCGGCCAGCAGCTCCTGCAGCGCCGGGTCGAGCTCGACCTCTCCCAGCTCGAGCCCGAGCTCCTCGGTCTCGAGGCCGGAGACGGCGCGGACGAGGTCGACGATCCCGGCCTCGCCGCGGCGGCGCTCGAGGAAGCGGAGCGCGCGCTCGACCTCGGACTGCCGCACGGCGTGCCAGCGGCCGCCGACCCGTACGAACGGCTCCTTCTGGCGCGCGAGGTCGCGGAGCTCCTCCTCGGTGAGCGTCTCGTCGCCGACGGCGAGCTTCCAGTCGAAGCGGGCGATCGCCTCGGTGGAGAGGAGCCCGGAGGAGGGCCGGCTCGTGGCGGTGAGGTTGAGCCGGACGCGCTTCGGCGCGCGGACCCACTCGCCCGGCAGCAGGACGGGGACGGCCCGCTCGCCGAGCTCGGGCATGGTCTCGCGCAGGAACGGGCCGACCTCGTCCGGCGCGATCACCGCCTCGGCGGCGTCGCCGCTGAACTCGAGTCCCCGCTCGGCGAGGAGCGGCTCGAGCGCCGTCAGCTGGAGCGCGAGGTCGCGGCGTGCGTCGCTCGCGCGCAGGAACGAGAAGACCTCGTCGCCGCCTTCCTCGAGCAGCGAGGCGGGGAGGCTCACGGTCGGGTCGTCGGCGGCGTGGAGCCAGAGCTGGACGACGAGGTCCGGCGGGCGCTCGTCGAGCCGCAGGCCGAGCCGCCACGACGCCTCCGAGCGGCGCGAGAGCCCGTCGTGGATCCAGCCCGAGAGGCGGCGCGCGAGCGCGGGGTAGCCGGCGCTCGGCGGCAGGGCGGTCTCGTCGGCGGTGAGTCCCTCGAGGAAGCGCTCGATTGCGGTCGGGCGGCCGCGCGGGCGGACGAGGCGGACGCGCGCGGCCCGCAGCCGGTCGCGCGCGATCCGGTCGACGAGGACGGGGTAGAGGTCGTGGACCGTCTCCTCGCGGTCGCCGCCGAAGGCGTCCGCAGCGGCCGGGGGGAGCGCGGCGGCGAGCTGGGTCAGCTGCGCCGTGACCGAGGCGTCGAGCGTCGCGCCCCAGAACGCGTTCCACGTCCCGTCGTCCTCGTCGAGGTAGGGGTGGACGAGGCCCTCGGCGACGGAGCGGTGCGCGAGCTCCGCCACCGCGAAGGCGACGCGGGCCGAGCCGCCGGGCTCGAGAGCGGGCGGTGCGGCGGCGAGGCGGAGCAGCTCGCGGTGGTCGACCCGCCGCGCCTCCACGTGCTGTCCGAGCACGCGGGCCTCGGTCGGCGTCCCGACGCGGAGGTCGCCGGCCGACAGCGAGCCGTCGCCCGCGCGCACGAGCGCGAGCGCGGTCGCGTCCTGCTGCCACAGCAGCTCGAAGGTTCCGGGCGCGGACATGAACCTGCCAGCGTAGGCGAGCCGGGCGCCGGACGGTCGGGAAGTTTCAGGAGGGCTCGGTCGTCTATACCTACGACGAAGCGCTGACCGCGGGGCCAACGACTCCTACGGTCAGGACCCGAGGCCGGTGCTTCCTCTCTCCCCTGGGTCCGTGGAGGGCGTCGAAGGCGCTCTCCTCGGCCCGCGGGACCGCCCGCTCCAGTGGTCGTCAGATCGGCCTGCGAGAATGCCTCTCCCGATGGGCCAGGCGTCGTTCGTCCACCTCCACGTCCACTCCGAGTTCTCGATCCTCGACGGGGCGTGCCGCATCCCGCACCTCGCTGCGCGCGCAGCGGAGCTGGAGATGCCGGCGGTCGCGCTCACCGACCACGGCTCGCTCGCCGGCGCTGTCCAGCTCATCAAGGAGGCGGGCAAGCAGGGCGTGAAGCCGGTGATCGGCTGCGAGGTCTACGTCGCCGACGACCGGCGCTCGCAGCAGAAGGGCTACGCCCACCTGACCCTCCTGGCCGAGTCCAACGAGGGCTACGCGAACCTGATCAAGCTCTCGTCGCTCGGCTACCTCGAGGGCTACTACTACAAGCCGCGCGTCGACTGGGAGCTGCTCGAGCGCCACGCGAAGGGCCTCGTCGCGCTCTCGGGCTGCCTCTCGGGCCGCGTCTGCAAGGCGCTCGAGGAGAACCGGCCGCTCGACGCCGAGGCCGACCTCGACCGGCTCGTGCAGACGATCGGCCGCGACAACGTCTACGTCGAGCTCCAGAACGCGCACCTCGACGTCCAGCAGCGGATCAACCCGCTCCTGCTCGAGCTCGCGGCGAAGACGAAGCTGCCGCTGGTCGCGACCGGCGACGTCCACTACCTCGATGCCTCCGACGCCGTCTCGCACGAGGCGCTCCTCTGCATCCAGTCGGGCGACTCGCTGAAGAACCCGAACCACTGGCGCTTCGAGACGAACGAGTTCTACTTCAAGACCCCCGAGGAGATGGCGCTCGACTTCCCCGGCCAGGAGGAGGCGATGCGCCGCACGCTCGAGGTCGCCGAGCGCTGCACCGTCGAGATCGAGCTGGGGCGGATCCTCCTCCCGACCTTCCCGACGCCCGACGACCGCGACGCGTTCGAGTACCTCGTCGAGCTCTGCGAGAAGGGGCTCGCGCGGCGCTACGAGACGGTCACGCCCGAGCTCCAGGACCGCCTGCGCTTCGAGCTGAAGACGATCCGCGAGATGGGCTTCGCGGACTACTTCCTGATCGTCCAGGACTTCGTCGGCTTCGCGAAGCGGAACGGCGTCGGCGTCGGCCCGGGCCGCGGCTCGGCGGCCGGCTCGATCGCCGCCTACTCGCTCGGGATCACCGACCTCGACCCGATCCGCTACGGGCTCCTCTTCGAGCGCTTCCTCAACCCGGGCCGGAAGTCGATGCCCGACATCGACATCGACTTCGCCGTCGAGGGCCGCGAGCGCGTCATCAACTACGTGGCCGAGAAGTACGGCCGCGACCGGGTCGCGCAGATCATCACCTTCGGGACGATGGCCGCCCGCGCCGCCGTGCGCGACGCCGGGCGCGTGCTCGAGATCCCGTACGGCGTCGTCGACAAGATCGCGAAGCTGATCCCGGAAGGGCCGGGGCAGACGCTCGACGAGTGCCTCAAGCCCGGGGCCGAGCTGAAGACCGCCTACGAGGCAGACCCGGTCGCGAAGGAGATCGTCGACCTGGCGAAGCCGCTCGAGGGCCTCGTGCGCCAGGACTCGATCCACGCCGCCGGCGTCGTCATCGGCGCGGAGCCGCTGATGAACCTGATCCCGCTGCAGCAGAAGGGCGGCGACCAGGAGGTCGTGACGCAGTTCGGGATGAACGACGTCGAGGCGCTCGGGCTCCTGAAGATGGACTTCCTCGGGCTGCGGAACCTCGACGTGATCGACACGGCGGTCGGGCTCGTCGGCGGCGGGCTCGACATCTCGACGATCGCGATGGACGACCGCAGGACGTACGAGATGCTCGCGCGCGGCGAGGCGACCGGCGTCTTCCAGTTCGAGTCGTCGGGGATGCGCGAGGCGCTGCGGCAGGTGAAGCCGACCGAGTTCGAGGACCTGATCGCGCTCGTCGCCCTCTACCGGCCGGGGCCGATGGCGTACATCCCGGTGTACGCGCGCCGCAAGCACGGCCAGGAGGCGGTCACCTACCTCGACCCGCGCCTGAAGCCGCTGACGCAGGACTCGTACGGGATCTGCATCTACCAGGAGCAGTACATGCAGATCGCCAAGGAGATCGCCGGCTTCACGCCCGCCGAGGCCGACGACCTGCGCAAGGCGATCGGCAAGAAGATCCACGCGCTGATGGCGTCCCTCAAGGACAAGTTCCTCGAGGGCTGCGCCGCAGAACGGCGTCACCCCGGGCGTCGCGACCCAGCTCTGGAAGGACATGGAGCAGGCGCAGGACTACTCGTTCAACAAGTCCCACGCCGCCTGCTACGCGCTGATCGCCTACCAGACCGCCTGGCTGAAGGCGAACCACCCGTGCGAGTACATGGCCGCGCTGATCTCGTCCGTGATGAACACGAAGGACAAGGTCCCGTACTACGTCAACGCGTGCGACGAGATCGGGATCGAGGTGCTGCCGCCGGACGTGAACTCGTCGCAGATCGACTTCGCCGTCGTCGAGGGGAAGATCCGCTTCGGCCTCAACGCGGTGAAGGGCGTGGGCGAGGCCGCGGCGCGCGGGATCATCACGGCCCGGGACGAGGGCGGGCCGTTCACGTCGATCTGGGACTTCACCGAGCGCGTCGATCCGCAGTGCTCCAACAAGCGCGTGCTCGAGGCGCTCGTCAAGTGCGGCGGGTTCGACTCCACCGGCGCCTCGCGGCAGGGGATGCTCGCCGTGCTCGAGCAGGCGCTCGCGTTCGGGAACAAGCAGCAGGCCGACCGGCTCGCCGGCCAGAGCTCGATCTTCGACCTCGGCGACCCCGTCGAGGAGGAGTCGGCGCCGCGGCACCACCCGCCCGTCCCCTCCGGCGAGTTCGACAAGAACGAGCTGCTGCGGATGGAGAAGGAGGTGCTCGGCCTCTACGTCTCCGAGCACCCGCTCCACGCCATCCGCGACCAGCTCCGGCGGAAGACCGACGCGGCGATGAACGAGCTCGAGCGGCGGCGGGACGGTGAGTGGGTCACCGTCGGCGGGATCGTCTCGGCCGTGAAGCAGCTGACGACGAAGAAGGGCGAGCCGATGGTCTTCCTCCGGCTCGACGACGTCACGGGCAGCGCCGAGGTGGTCGTGTTCAACTCCGTCTACGCCGCGTCCCGGCACCTGTGCGTGACCGACCAGATCCTCGTGATCAAGGGTCGCGTCGACCACAAGCAGGAGGGCGAGACGAAGCTGCTCGCCCAGGAGCTGACGCCGTTCGACCTCGTCCCGGAGAAGCGGGAGGTGCGGCTGCGGGTCGACGCGAGCAAGGCGCCCGCAGGGATCGTCCGCGAGCTCAAGTCGTTGCTGCAGGACTTCCCCGGCGACGCGCCGGTGTTCGTCGACATGGATACGCGGATGGGGAGGAAGAGCCTCGAGTTCGGGCCGAAGTTCCGCGTGGCGCCGAACTCGGACTTCCTCGCCGAGGTGAAGCACCTCCTCGGCGAAGCGGCCGTCTTGCAGTGATCGGGTTCGCGAACCTGACGGTTCGCTTCCTCCTCGAGTTGCTGCTGCTGGCCGCGCTCGCGTGGTGGGGCTTCACGCTCGACGCGCCGATCCTCGTGCGGATCCTCGTCGGCCTGGCCGCGCCGGCCGGCGCGGCGGTGCTGTGGGGGCGCTGGATCGCGCCGCGCGCCCGCGGCCGGCTGCGGGACCCGCTGCGGTTCGGGGTCGAGAGCGTGCTCTGGATCGCGGGCGCAGGCGCGGTGGCGGCGGTCGCCGGGACGGCGTGGGGCATCGGGTTCCTCGTGCTTGCGTTCGTGACCGCGGCGCTCGCGCGCGTGTGGCCGGAGCCGGGCGCGCGGCCCTAGTGCGGATTCCCGTACCGCCGAGAGGCCTGGTCGCACCATCGCGCGTCGACGCGGCCGCGGCCATCCTGGAGGCATGGACTGGGTGCTCGACTCGCTCGACGCGCTCGCCGGCTCGCCGTGGGCGTACGCGCTGATCCTCGCGGTCGCGGCCGTGGACGCCTTCCTCCCGGTCGTCCCGAGCGAGGCCACGGTGGTCACGGCGGGTGTGTTCGCCGCGGTCGGCGACCTCAGCCTCGCGCTCGTGATCGCGGCCGCGGCGGGCGGCGCCCTCACCGGCGACACGGCCTCGTACGCCGGCGGCCGGCTGCTCAGCGGGCGCGTCGGGCCGTGGCTCGAGCGGACCCCCGCGCGGCAGCGACGCACCGAGCGGGCGCGGGGGCTGCTCGACCGGCGCGGCGCCTTCGTCGTGCTCGGCGCCCGGTTCGTCCCCGGAGGGCGCACCGCCGTGACGCTGACCGCCGGCGCGATCCGCTTCCGCTTCCTCCGCTTCGGCGTCTACGCGGTCGTGGCGGCCGTGCTGTGGGCGACGTACGCCGGGCTCGTCGGCTACCTGGGCGGCCGGGCCTTCGCGGAGCAGCCGCTCGTCGCCGTCGGCGCCGCGCTGGGCGGCGTCGCGCTCGTCGCGCTCCTCGTCGAGGCGGTGCGGCGGCTCCGCGTCTCGCCCTGCCCGGCCGCGTAGCCGGGTCCGGGAACCGGCCGCCGCGAGGCGGTGTAGAAGAGGCACGGTGGAGGGCCGCCCACCTGACGAAGAGCTCGTCGAGCGCGCACGAAGCGGCGATGCCGACGCCTACCGCAGCCTGATGGACACCTACCAGGGGATCTCGTTTCGTGTGGCCTACGTCGTCGCGGGCGACGCGGCCGATGCCGAGGACGCGGTCGCCGACGGCTTCTCCAAGGCCTGGCTCGCGCTGCCGCGCTTCCGCCGCGGCGCGCCGTTCCGACCCTGGCTGCTCGAGATCGTCGCGAACGAGGCGCGCAACCGCCGCCGCTCGTCCGGCCGGCGCGCGCGACTCGCGCTGCGCACCGCGGCCCAGCTCCGCCCGGGGGACGCGGCCCCGTCCCCCGAGGCGGCCGTCCTCGGCGCCGAGGGGCGTGAGCGCCTGCTCGCGGCGGTGAACGAGTTGCGCGAGGAGGAGCGCCTCGTCGTCGCGTGCCGCTACTTCCTCGACCTGTCCGAGGCGGAGACTGCCGCCGCGCTGGGCCTGCGGCCCGGCACCGTGAAGTCGCGGCTGTCCCGCGCCCTCGCACGCCTGCGCACGAGCCTCGAGGAGGTGCCCGCGTGATCGACGTCGAGCGCGCCCTGCGCGGCCTCGAGCTCGAGTTCCCGCCGACGCCGGACGTGGTCGGCCGCGTCGTGCTGCCCGAGAGGTCGCGTCGCCGGTTGAGCCGGCCGCTCGTGCTCGCCTTCGCCGTGGCGGCGCTGGCGCTGGCGGTGGCGCTCGCCGTCCCGCCCGCCCGCTCGGCGCTCCTGCGCGTGCTCCACCTCGAGAGCGCGTCGATCGAGCGCGTCGAGGGCGACCCGGCGCGCGACCAGGCGACGAGCCGGCCGCTCGGTCGCGAGGTCTCGCTCGACGAGGCGAAGCGGCGCGCCGGCTTCACCGTCCTCGTGCCGCAGGAGGACGGCTGGGACGTCCTCTTCGACGGGCGCTTCCGCGGCGGCGCGGTCACGTTCGGCCGCGACGACCGGCGGCTCTGGCTCACCGAGCTCGTCGGCGAGGGGACGCCGTACGTCGAGAAGAGCATCGGCCAGGGGACGAGCGTCACCTACGCCGAGGTGCGCGGGAGCCCCGGCTACTGGCTCGAGGGCGACCGCCACCGCGTGATCTTCCGCGACGGCGGCGGCCGGGTGCTCGACAGCCGCGCCGCCGGGAACGTCCTGCTCTGGGAGGACGGCCCCGTCCTGCTCCGCCTCGAGGGCGCCCGGTCGCTCGCCGAGGCGCGGCGGATCGCGGGAACCCTCAGGGCCGAGCCGGTGTAGAACAGGCATCCGACTCGAGGAGGACCGATGCTCAGGCTCACCATCGTCGCGGCGGTCGCGTCGCTCGTCGTCGCCGGAACCGCCTCGGCCGGCGGCTGGGCGACGGCCGGGGTCTCGCCCCCGCCGCCGGACGACCCCAGCGGCGGCTCGACGTGGAACACCGACATCACGATCAAGCAGCACGGCGTCACGCCGCTCGACGGCATCTCGCCGGCCGTGATCCTGCGCAACACGGCCACCGGCGAGGAGCAGCAGTTCGCCGCGAACGCCGACGGGCAAGCCCGGCACCTACGCGGCGGAGGTCGTGTTCCCGGACTCGGGCCGCTGGGCCGTGCAGGTGTACGACGGATTCACGGAGTACGGCAACGCCACCCGGCACAACTTCGGCGTGGTCGCGCTCGACGGCCCTGCCACGCCCGCTGCGGGCGACTTCCCGCTCGGCTGGACGCTCGCCGGCGTCGGGGCGGCGATCGCCGCAGTCATCGCGCTCGTGCTCTTCCTGCGCCGCCGCATGACGGCGCCGGCGCCTGCGCCGAGCGCGTAGTTCTCTCAACGCTCCGTAAAGGTTCTCTTAATTCGGCGGATCACCCGGTAAGGGGTGATCCGCCGACGTCGTTCAACCGAATGAGAGGAAACACGTCTAAGAAGGGGACGAGGAGAGACGCAGATGGCCGCGGCCGAACTGACACAGCAGATCACCGAAGGCGAGCGGGTCCAGGCCTGGCGCCAGGACGAGCTCGAGCGCGCCGGCTACTCGCCGGAGCTGGCCCGGGAGCTCGCTGGGCGTTTCGACATCGACCTCCACACGGCCGTCGCGCTCGTGCGCGAGCAGGGCTGCGCGCCCGACATCGCCGCGCGGATCCTCCTCTAGCTCACTCGTAGCGAAGCGCGTCCACGACGCTCACGGCAGCGGCACGGCGGGCGAGCGGCGCCGCGATCGCGGCCACGATCGCAATCGTGATCGGGCCGAGCAGGACGAGCCACCACCAGACGGGGTAGGCGAACTCGTCGGTGCCGCCCGTCGCGCCGACGGCCCAGCGGAAGAGGCCGAGGCCGAGCGGGATGCCGATCACGACCGCGCCCGTCGCGAGCGCGACCTGCGAGGCGAGGAAGCTCGCCGCGACCTCGCGTGGCGTCAGGCCGACCGCCTTCAGGAGCCCGAGGTCGCGGACGCGCTCGCGCAGGCTCAGCAGCACCGTCGCGAGCAGGTTCACGAGCCCGACGAACAGCAGGACGGCGTTGAGGCCGTAGACGACGGGCCGGAGCGTCGCCTCCTCGCCGGCGTCGTCGTTCACCGGGTCGGCCGAGCTCGCCCGGAGCGAGGACGCTCTGCCACGTCGAAGCTCGCCTCCATCCCGAGCGTCGCCGTCGCCGACGCGACGGTCAGCGCCAGCGCGAGCATCGTCAGGGACGTCCGGCCGGGCCGGAGGAACGCGTCCCGCAGCCCGAGCGCGAGCGGGAGGGGCAGCGAGAGCGGCGGCCAGGCGCGACCGGCGCGCGCCGCCGCGGCCCGAGGCCTGCGAGCAGCGACGCGGTCGTGCGCCGGCCGGCGCGCAGGCTCGGGACGGCGGCGCAGACCGTCACCGTCGCGAGCACGATCGCGAGCACCACGCAGCGCCGAGGAGAGGTCGAACGGCGGCACCTCCGAGGCGTTCAGCAGCGCGGCGGAGCGCGAGACGAAGAGCGGCGTCGCGAGCGTGCCCGAGCAAGATCCCGAGCGCCACGCCCATAAATCCGAGCGCGACCTGCTCGACGAGGAAGACGCGCGCGACCTGGCCGCGGCGTCAGCCCGGCCGCCTTCAGCAGCCCGATCTCCCGCGTCTGCGCGAGCACGCGGCCGCCGATCAGCGTCGCGAGCACGAACCCGCCCGCGAGCAGGAGCAGCACGCCGAAGATGTCGAGCACGATCCGCACGGCCTCGAGGGCGGCGCGCGCCTCGTCGCGCTCGTCCACCCAGTTCTCCACGCCCGTCCGCGGCTCGATCGCGCGGACGCCGTCCGCGAAGGCCGGGACGGCCAGCGGGTCGTCGAGCCGGACGCCGAGGAGGTGGGCCCACCGGCGCGCGGTCGGGCTGGACGAGCGCGAGCGTCGCGGTCGACGCGAACGCCTGACCCGGCTGGCTCGTGGGGGTACGGCTCCGACTTGGGCACGATCGACGACGCCGGTGACGCGGAGACGCGCTCCCGGCGGCCGCGAGCGTGTCGCCGGGCTGGAAGCCGAGGAAGCGCGCGAAGCTCCGCTCGAGCGCCACCTCGCCCGGGCGCCGACGGCCACCGGCCCTCGTCCACCAGCGGACGGCTCACGGGCGGCGGCTCGCGAGCCTGGCGTCCCGAGCAGCGTCAGGCCGTACCGTTCGCCGTCGCGGCGGAACGTCCGACTGGACGTGCCCGACGTCGCCGGTCGACGCGACGACGCCGGGCAGCCGCTCGATCGCCGCGACGTCGAGGTCGCCCGGCGGCGCGAGCACCGTCGCGTGCGCGCCGTTCGTCGCCTCGAACGTCCGCTCCCACGAGCGGTCGGCGACGCGGTCGATGCCGAGCGCGATCGTGAGCGCGGCCGCGGCGGCCGCGACGACGAGCACGGTCAGCGTCGCCTGCAGGGCCCGGCGGCGGAGGCCGGAGAAGGCGAGCCGGAGGAAGACGCGCGTCATCTCACACCTCCAGCCGCAGCAGCTGCGAGACGAGGGCCGCCGGCGCCTGCCGGTCCTCGAGCCGCGTCTCGTCGACGACGAGCCCGTCGCGCATCGCGAGCACGCGGTCGGCCGAGGCGGCGACGCGCGCGTCGTGGGTGACGAGGACGAGCGTCTGCCCCTCGGCCTTCAGCTCGCGCAGCAGCCCCAGCACCTCGGTCGCGCTCGCGCTGTCGAGGTTGCCCGTCGGCTCGTCGGCGAGCAGCACGGCGGGGCGGTTGACGAGCGCCCGCGCGATCGCGACGCGCTGCTGCTGCCCGCCCGAGAGGCGCGACGGGAGCGTGTCGGCCCGCGCCGAGACGCCGAGGCGCTCGAGCAGCTCCTCGCGGCGGCGGCGCGCCTCGGCGGGGAGGCGCCGACGAGCAGCGCCGGCAGCTCGACGTTCTCCGCCACCGTCAGCGTCCCGACGAGGTTGAAGAACTGGAACACGAAGCCGAGCTCGCGCCGGCGCAGCACCGCCCACGCGGCCTCCGAGAGCGACTCGACCCGCCGCCCGTCGAGCTCGATCGAGCCCGCGGTGGGGCGGTCGAGCCCGCCGAGCAGGTGCAGCAGCGTCGACTTGCCGCAGCCGCTCGGGCCCATCACCGCCACGAACTCGCCCGCGCCGACCTCCAGGTCGACGCCGCGCAGCGCGAGCACGTCGATCCCGTCGCCGGAGTACGTCTTCGCCAGGCCCTGGGCCCGGAGCACCGTCGCCATCAGCTTCCTCCTCGATCAGTCGCCGTTCGCAGAGGTCGAGCCACTTGAGGTCGGCCTCCAGGTGGAGCGCCGCGCCCTCCGCGAGGAGCGAGGCGACGCCGTTGCCGTCCGGTCCCAGCGCCGCCAGGTCGCGCAGCGCCTGCAGGTACTCGTGCCGCTGGCGCTCGATCAGCCGCCGCGGATCGGCCACGCCCGCGTCACGGGCGAGCACGAGCTTCAGGAAGAACTCGTCGCGCAGGCGCGGCCCCGGCGTCGGCGCCGCCACCCACTCGTCGAGCGCGGCGCGGCCGGCGTCGGTGAGCGCGTAGACCCGCTTCTGCCGGCTGTCCTCGGGCACGTCCTCGCCGACCACCAGCCCGTCGCGCTCGAGGCGCGCGAGCGTCGTGTAGACCTGGCCGGCGTTCATCGGCGGGAGCGCCGAGCCGAACCGCTGCTCGAGCGCCTGCCGCAGCTCGTAGCCGTGGGCGGGCCGCGCGGCGAGGAGTGCGAGGAACGCGGAGCGCATGTAGATACTCGTTATACATACTCGTTATCTATCAGTCAAGCGTCCTGCAGGGGAGTCCGCGTCTCGGCAGAATCCGACGGCCGTGAGCGCCCTCGTCGCGTCCATCCCCTCGCCGTCCGGCGGCGAGCTCGAGCTCGGCCCGATCTCGATCCACGCCTACGGGCTGATGCTCCTGCTCGCGATCGCGGCCTGCATCTGGCTGACCGGCGTGCGCTGGGTGCGGCGCGGCGGCGACTGGGACCTCGTCTTCCGCGTCGCGGTCTGGGGCGTCGCCGCGGGGATCGTCGGCGCGCGGCTCTACCACGTCATCACGCTCGTGGAACGAGGTGCCCGACGAGTGGTGGGGCGTCTTCGCGGTGTGGAAGGGCGGCCTCGGCGTCTGGGGCGGGATCGGCCTCGGCGTCGTCGTCGGCGCGATCGTCGTGCACCGCTCCGGCGAGAGCGTCACGCGCTTCATGGACGCGGTCGCGCCCGGGCTCCTGCTCGCGCAGGCGATCGGGCGCTGGGGGAACTGGTGGAACCAGGAGCTCTTCGGCAAGCCGACCGACCGGCCGTGGGGGCTCGAGATCGACCCGATCAACCGGCCGGCGCAGTACCTCGACAGCGCGACCTTCCACCCGACCTTCCTCTACGAGTCGCTCTGGAGCCTGCTCGGCGTGGGCGTGCTCCTGCTCCTCGACCGCCTCGTCCGGATCCGGCCGCCGGCGCTCTTCGCGCTCTACGTCGCGTGGTACACGGCCGGCCGGTTCGTCGATCGAGCAGTACCGCGTCGACCCCGCGCACGAGCTCGGGCCGTGGCGGCTGAACGCGTGGGTGTCGCTCGTGATCTTCGTGCTCGCGGTCGCGGCCTTCCTCTGGGTGCAGTGGCTCGGCCCGCGCCGCCGCCGCGGCCAGGACGCGCCGAAGCCGCCGCCGCGGATGGCCGTGCCGAAGGGCCGCGTCCGAAGCGGAAGCTAGGTTCCCGCGCGATGGTCGTGCGCGAGCTCGAGCTGGACCTCGACGCCTTCGAAGGGCCGTTCGACCTGCTCCTGACGCTCGTGCTGAAGGAGGAGCTCGACCTGGCCGAGGTCGACGTGGCCGGGATCGTGGTCGCGTTCGTCGAGCGCCTGCTCGAGCGCGACGCGCTCGACCTCGACGCCTGCGGCGAGTTCCTCGTCCTCATCGCGGCGCTGCTCGAGCTGAAGGCACGCGCGCTCTTCCCCGACGAGGAGGCGGAGCTGGCCGAGCTCGAGCCCGAGGAGGCCGCCGAGGAGCTGGCGCGGCGCCTCGCCGAGTACCGGCGCATGAAGGAGGCCTCGGCCTGGCTCGCCGAGCGGCTCGAGCACGAGCGCGACCGCTACTTCCGGCTCGGGCCGGCGCCGCTCGCGCCCCGGCCGGAGCGGCGGCTGGCCCCGCAGCAGGCCGAGTCGCTCGCGGCCGTGCTGCGGCTGCTGGCGGTGCCGCCGGCCGCGCCGTCCCTGTCCCACATGGGCCTCCGGTTCCCGCCGGTGGGGCAGTTCGTCGAGCGCTTCCGGGCGCGTGCTGCGCCGCCGGCGGCGCCTCGACTTCGAGCAGGAGGTCGCGGGCCTCTCCCGGGTGGAGCAGGCGGTCGCGTTCCTGGCGCTGCTCGAGCTGCGGAAGGGCGGCGAGGTCGTGCTCGAGCAGGCCGCGCCCTTCGCCCCGATCAGGATTGTCCGTGCCGACGTCGAAGGGAGAGAGTCACCGTGGATCGCCCGCTCCGCCTGATCTCGTCGAACCCCGTGGACCAGCTCGCCCGGACGGTCGAGGCGCTGCTCGTCGTCGCCTCGCAGCCGCTGTCGGTCGACGAGCTCGCGGCGGCGACCGAGGACGACGCGGAGCGCGTCGAGACCGCGCTCGGCCTGCTCGGCGAGCGCTACCGCGAGGGGCGGAGCGGGATCGTGCTCGAGCACGTCGCCGGCGGCTGGGCGTTCCGCGCCTCCCGCGAGGCGGCGGAGGCGTGCGCGCGGCTGGTCGAGCGGCCGGTGCAGAAGGGCCTCTCGCAGGCGGCGCTCGAGACGCTCGCGATCGTCGCGTACCTCGGCCCGTGCTCGCGGCCGGACATCGCGCGCGTCCGCGGCGTCGCGGCCGACTCGGCGGTCGCCGGGCTCGTCGAGCGGGGGCTGATCGCGGAGGCGGGCCGCGACGGCGAGGCCGGCGGCGCGGTCCGGTACCGGACGACGCCGCTGTTCGAGCGCGTCTTCGGGCTCGCGAGCCTCGCGGAGCTGCCGCGGCTCGACGACCTCGGCGCCGACGCGGACGCGATCCGCGAGCGCCTCGCCGCGGTCGCGGAGCAGCGCTCGGCGTAGCGACGGCCACGGCCCGAAGGGACGTGGCCTGGTCTCAGAGACCGGTCATGGCCGTTCTCGGGCCAGTCGGTGCCTCGGAACACCGCATTCGCTCGTGGTTGCCACGGCCGCGTCGGACCTGACCCGTCTCTGAGACCAGGACACGGCCACAATGGCCGCATGCGGCTCAATGCCTTCCTCGCTCGCTCCGGTGTCGCCTCCCGCCGCAAGGCCGACGAGCTGATCAAGGCCGGGCGCGTCACCGTCAACGGGAAGCCGGGCGAGCTCAACACCGACGTCGGGCGCCACGACCGGGTCGCGGTCGACGGCGAGCCGGTCGCGCGGCAGGAGCTCGCGTACGTCCTCCTGCACAAGCCCGCCGGCGTCGTCACCACCGCGAGCGACCCGCAGGGACGGCGCACCGTCGTCGACCTCGTCGACCACCCCGTCGCGCGTCGTCCCGGTCGGCCGCCTCGACGCCGACACCACCGGCGCGATCCTGCTCACGAACGACGGCCAGCTCGCGCACCGGATCGCGCACCCGCGCTACGGGATCGAGAAGGTCTACGTCGCCGCCGTCGAGGGCGACCCGGACGAGGACGACGATCCGCCGCCTCCGCGAGGGCGTCGAGCTCGACGACGGCCGCACCGCGCCGGCCAAGGCGAAGCGGTTCGCCCCGGGCCGCGTCGAGCTCGTCCTCCACGAGGGCCGCAACCGCCAGGTGCGCCGCATGCTCGAGGCCGTCGGCCATCCCGTGCGCAAGCTGCACCGGCCGCGGCTCGCCGGGCTCGACCTCGACGGGCTCGCCCCCGGCCAGTGGCGCGAGCTGCGGGGACACGAGGTCGCGGCCCTCCGCGCGCGCCACCGCGAAGGCCGAGCGCCGCGTGCGTTGACACCCTCCCGGGGCGGCGGGATAGTGGATTTCCGCCGCCGACCGAAGGAGCGCCAATGGAGCAGCACCGCCGCGCCTCGACCGCGACCGACCTCGCCGAGCTCGTCCGCGACGACCCCGAGCTCCAGGCGGAGGTCAGGAAGGACCCCGTGGAGGCACTGGAGCGCCTCTCGAGGCCGCTGGAGAACGACTACTGGATCTACCGGATCGTGGTCGGCTCGCTCGCGCTCTCGATCTTCGCCGTGATCGTCGCGACGACGCTGATCGTGCTCACCCAGGACGACGCGCAGATCCCGGACGTCCTCGTCGCCCTCGGGACCGGTGCGATCGGAGCGCTCGCCGGCCTCCTGGCCCCGGTGTCCAGCGGCCGCTAGGCGCCTCGCGAACCCCATCCGGTCGTACATCGCCGCGAGCGTCGGCGCCGACGCCTCGCGCGCCTTGTCCGCGCCCTTCGCGAGCAGCGACCGGAGCTCGCCCGGGTCGCCGCGCAGCTCGCGGTACCGCGTCTGGATCGGCACGAGCAGCTCGACGACCGCCTCGGCCGACGTCGGACTTGAACGTGCCGTAGCCCTCGCCGTCGTAGCGCGCCTCGATCGCCTCGGGCGTCTCGCCGGTCGCGACCGAGAGGATGTCGATCAGGTTCGTCACGCCCGGCTTGTCCGGCGCGCGCCGCACCTCGCTGCCCGAGTCCGTCACCGCCGTCTTGAACTTCTTCCGGATCACGTCCGCGTCGTCGAGCATCCGCACCACGCCCTGCGCCTCGGGCGGCGAGCTCGTCGACATCTTCGCCGTCGGCTCCTGCAGGTCCATGATCCGCGCGCCGACCTCGGGGTAGATCCCGTCCGGGACCGTGAACGTCTCGCCGAAGCGCGCGTTGAAGCGCTCGGCGACGTCGCGCGCGAGCTCGAGGTGCTGGCGCTGGTCGTCGCCGATCGGGACGTGCGTCGTCTGGTACAGGAGGATGTCGCCGGCCATCAGCACCGGGTACGTGAACAGGCCGGCCGAGACGAACTCCTTGCCCTCGCCCTTGTCCTTGAACTGCGTCATCCGGCCGCAGCTGGCCGTAGCTCGTCACCGCCGACAGCAGCCACGCCGCCTCGGCGTGCGCCGTCACGTGGCTCTGCGCGAAGACCGTCGAGCGGTCGGGTCGAGCCCGGTCGCGATCAGCATCGCGAACAGGTCGAGCGTCGTCTCGCGCAGCTCGTCCGGCGAGTAGTCGACCGTGATCGAGTGCAGGTCGACGATGCAGAAGAACGCCTCGTCCGCCTGCTCCTGCGTGGCCGCGTACTGGCGGAAGCCGCCGGAGTAGTTGCCGAGGTCTTCGCGCCCGTGGGCTGGATGCCGCTGAAGATCCGCATCGCGGACTGAGTGTAGAAGCGGCGCCTACACTCACGTGATGGCGACGAGCACCTGGTCTCCCGCCTCGTGGCGCGGCTTTCCCGCCGCGCACCAGCCCGCCTGGCCGGACGAGGAGCGGGCCGAGGCGGCGCGGGCGCAGCTGCAGGCGATGCCGCCGCTCGTCTTCGCCGGGCGAGGCGCGCACGCTCCAGGGCGCGCTCGCGCGAGGTCGCGGCGGGCCGCGCGTTCCTGCTCCAGGCCGGCGACTGCGCCGAGTCGTTCCACGACATGAGCGCGGTCTCGATCCGCGAGAAGCTGAAGATCATGCTGCAGATGAGCGCCGTGCTGATCTACGGCTCGACGCTCCCGGTGGTGAAGGTGGGCCGGATCGCCGGGCAGTTCGCGAAGCCGCGCTCGTCGCCGACCGGAGAGACGGGCTGCCGTCCTTCTTCGGGCACATGGTGAACGGCGACGAGCCGACGCCCGAGGCGCGCATGCCCGACCCCGAGCGGATGGTGCGCGCCTACCACCAGTCCGCGGCCACGCTGAACCTCCTCCGCGCCTTCACGAAGGGCGGCTTCGCCGACCTCACGCAGGTGCACGCGTGGAACAAGGACTTCGTCGCGAGCTCGCCCGCCGGGCGGCGCTACGAGCGCGCTCGCCGACGAGATCGAGCGCGCGCTCCGCTTCATGGCCGCGATCGGGATCGACCCGGCGGAGTCGCAGTCGCTCCACCAGGTCGACGTCTGGACGAGCCACGAGGGCCTCGTGCTCGACTACGAGGAGGGGCTGACGCGGCGCGACTCGCTCACCGGCGACTGGTACGACTGCTCGGCGCACATGCTCTGGATCGGCGAGCGGACGCGGCAGCCGGACGGCGCGCACGTCGAGTTCTTCGCGGGCGTGCACAACCCGCTCGGCGTGAAGCTCGGGCCCGACGGCGACGCCGGACGAGGTGCTCGAGCTCTGCGAGCGGCTGAACCCGGAGCGGGTCCCCGGCCGCCTCACGTTCATCGCGCGGATGGGCCGCGACCGCGTCGCCGAGGCGCTGCCGCCGCTGCTCCGCGCCGTCCGCGACGCGGAGCACCCGGTCGTCTGGGCCTGCGACCCGATGCACGGCAACGGCGTCCGCACCGCGGCGGGCGTGAAGACGCGCGACTTCGACACGATCCTCGGCGAGATCGAGGGGTTCTTCGGCGCCTGCCGGCGCGAGGAGGTGTGGCCGGGCGGCGTCCACCTCGAGTTCACCGGCGAGGACGTGACCGAGTGCCTCGGCGGCTCCGAGGCCGTGCTCGAGGAGCACCTCGACGCGCGCTACGTCTCGCTCTGCGACCCGCGCCTGAACGCGCGGCAGTCGCTCGACCTCGCGTTCCGGCTCGCCGAGCTGATGCGCGAGCTCCCGTCGCACGGACGCATGAGCGGCCGCATCGCGGTCGTCGGGACGGGCCTCATGGGCGCGTCGGTCGGGCTCGGCGCGAGGGCGGCGGGCGCCGAGGTGCGCGGCTGGGACTCCGATCCCGGGAGACGCTCGCCGCCGCCGCGCGAGCGCGGCGCGGTCGAGGCGGCGTCGTCGCTCGAGGCAGGCGCTCGACGGCGTCGAGCTCGCGGTCGTGGCCGTGCCCGTCGCGACGCTGCCGGCGCAGGTCGAGGCGGTGCTCGCCGCCACCGCCGACGGCGACGACCGTCACCGACCTCGGCTCGACGAAGGCGTGGTCGGCGGGCCTCGGCGACCGCTTCGTCGGCGGCCACCCGGTCTGCGGGCGCGAGGCGCGCGGCCCGGCGGCCGCGACCGCGGAGATGTTCGACGGCGCGACCTGGTTCCTCACGCCGACGGCGGCGACCGACCCGCAGCGCTACCGCGCGCTGCACGGCTTCGTCAGCTCGCTCGGCGCCGTCCCGGTCGCGATCGACCCCGAGGCGCACGACCGGCTCGTCGCGCTCACGAGCCACCTCCCGCACGCGCTCGCGAACCTGCTCCTGAACCAGGCGGGGACGAGCCGCGTCGAGGGGCACGAGCCGCTCGCCTCCGCCGGCGGCTCGCTGCGGGACATGACCCGCGTGGCCGGCGCGAACCCGCGCATCTGGGTCGACATCTTCCTCGACAACGCCGGCCCGCTCCGCGAGGCGCTCGCCGACCACCGGCGCCGGGTCGAGCAGGTCGAGGCCGCGCTCGAGAAGCGCGACGCCGGCTTCCTCGCCCGCTGGATCGCCGAGGCGGCCGGGAACCGGCGGCGCATGCTCGCCGACGCCTTCGACGCGCCCGGCGAGCTGCAGCGGATCGACGTCCACGTCCCCGACCGGCCGGGCGTGCTCGCCGGGATCACGCAGGCGCTCGGCGCGGAGCGGATCAACATCGAGGACTTCGAGCTGCGCCACCTCTCGCCCGAGCGCGGCGGGACGCTGACGCTGCTCGTGAGCGGCCGCGAGCAGGCGGAGCGCGCCGCCGCGGAGCTCGAGGCGCAGGGCTACTCGGCCGCCGTCTCGCGCATCCTGGACGAGTGAAGGTCGCGCCGGCAGCCGCGCTCACGGGCCACGTCCGCGTGCCCGGCGACAAGTCGATCTCGCACCGGGCGCTCCTCGTCGGGGCGCTCTGCGACGGCGACGTGCGCGTCGAGGGCTGGGGCCGCTCCGCCGACACGGAGTCGACGCTCGCCGCCGTCCGCGCGCTCGGCGTCGAGGTCGTGGAGGAGGAGGAGACGACGCTCGTCGTCCGCGGCGCGGGCCTGCGCGGGCTGCGCGCGCCCGACGAGCCGATCGACTGCGGCAACGCGGGGACGCTGATGCGGCTCGTGCCGGGGATCCTGGCCGGGCAGGACGGGCGATTCGAGCTCGTCGGCGACGAGTCCCTGTCGCGCCGGCCGATGGAGCGGATCGCCGAGCCGCTGCGCCGCATGGGCGTCTCCGTCGAGACGCAGGACGGCCTCCCGCCGGTCGTGCTCGAGGGCGGGGCGGTGCACGCGATCGACTACGCGCTCCCGGTCGCGAGCGCGCAGGTGAAGTCCGCGGTCCTGCTCGCCGGGCTCTTCGGCGACGGGCGCACGACCGTGGTCGAGCCGCGGCCGACCCGCGACCACACCGAGCTGCATGCTCGAGGCGGCCGGAGCGCGCGTCGTGCGGCGGCCCTCCTCGGCGTCCGTCGACCCCGCCGAGCGGCTGCGGCTCGAGCGGATCGACGTGCCGGGCGACTTCTCCTCGGCCGCGCCGCTGCTGGTCGCCGCCGCGGTCGTCCCCGGCTCCGACCTCACCGTCCACGGCGTCGGCCTCAACCCGCGCCGCACCGGCCTGCTCGACGTGCTCGAGCGCATGGGCGCGCGCATCGCCGTCTACAACCGCCACCGCGCCGGGAACGAGCCGGTCGGCGACGTCGAGATCCGCGCCGCCGCCGCTCGTGGCCACGACCGTCGACCGCCGACGAGGTGCCGCTGCTCGTCGACGAGCTGCCGCTCGTCGCGCTCGCGATGGCGCACGCGCGCGGCGACAGCCGGGTCGAGGGCGCGGAGGAGCTGCGCGTGAAGGAGAGCGACCGCGTCGAGGCGACGGCGGCGGCGCTGCGCGCGATCGGCAGCCGGATCGAGGCGCGCGAGGACGGCTGGCGGGTCCGCGGCGTCCCGGCGCGGCCGCGCGGCGGCCACGTCCACGCCGAGGGCGACCACCGGATCGCGATGCTCGGCGCCGTCGCCGGGCCTCTCCAGCCGCGAGGGCGTCGAGGTCGAGGGCGCCGAAACCGTCGCTATAAGCTTCCCGGGCTTCTTCGAGCTCCTCGAGCAGCTCACGGTCGCCGACACCTCATGGAAGGAAGACGTCCTCTGACGACCACGCGCAGGGGCAGGGCGTGATCATCGCCATCGACGGCCCCGCCGGGGCGGGCAAGAGCACGGTCGCGCGGCGGCTCGCCGAGCGGCTCGGCTTCCGCTACCTCGACACGGGCGCGATGTACCGCGCCCTGACCTGGCTCGCGCTCGAGCGCGGCGCCGACCTCGAGGACACCGACGCGCTCGTCGCGCTCGCGGAGGCGCACCCGGTCGAGTTCGACGGGCTGCGCGTGTTCGTGGACGAGGTCGAGGTCACCCGCGCGATCCGCGAGCCGCGCATCGACCGGGCCGTCCCGCGTCGTCGCCCGCCAGCAGCCGGTGCGCGAGGTGATGCGCGAGCGCCAGCGCGAGCTCGCCGCGCACGGGGACGCCGTGATCGAGGGCCGCGACATCGGCCGCGTCGTCGTCCCGCACGCCGAGGTGAAGGTCTACCTCGTCGCCGACCAGCGGCGAGCGGGCGCGCCGCCGGATCGCCGAGCATCCCGGGCTCGCCGACGCCGACGCGCTCGCGACCGACCTGCGCCTCCGCGACGAGAGCGACGCGCAGCAGATGGAGCCCGCGGACGACGCGCAGGAGCTCGACACGACCGACCTCTCGATCGACGAGGTGGTGACGCGGATCGAGGCGCTCGCGCGCGAGCGCGCGACGGCGTGAAGGACGTCGACCGTGTCTGGGCCGTCGGGCGGCACACGATCCAGCCGCTGACGCAGTTCTTCGCACGCCTCCGGGTGTACGGGATGGAGCGCGTCCCGCTCGAGGGCGGCGTCGTCCTGGCGTTCAACCACGTGCACTGGATCGACCCGCCCGCGGCAGGCGCCGCCTCGCCGCGCACCGTGTACTTCATGGCGAAGCAGGAGATCCACCGTGTCCCGGGCCTGGGCCAGCTGATCCGGTCGTTCGGGACGTTCTCGGTGCGGCGCGGCGAGAGCGACCGGGAGGCCGTCCGGCTCATGCGCGAGGTCGTCGAGGAGGGCAAGGCGCTCGGCCTCTTCGTCGAGGGCACGCGGCAGAAGCAGGCGTATCCCGGCGAGGTGCTGCCGGGCGCGGCGATGGCAGCGCTCCAGGGGGACGTCCCGGTCGTGTGCGGCGCGATCTACGGCGCGTACGGCTGGCGGCCCTTCCGGCCCGTGTCCGTCGCGTGGGGCGAGCCGATGCGGTTCGACGGGCTGCCGCAAGGGCGGGCGCGGCTACCGCGAGGCGTCAGCACGAGATCCAGGCGGAGATCAGGAAGCTGTGGGAATGGCTCGGCGAGATCCACGCGGACGGACGACCCTCGACGGCGACGCCGCCGGCGTAGCGGAGGCCCCGCCGCCGGAGCTCCTGGGCCGGGTGGCGATCGTGGGCTTCCCCAACGTCGGCAAGTCGACCCTCGTCAACCGCCTGACGGCGACGCGGACGGCGGTCGTCCACGAGACGCCCGGCGTGACGCGCGACCGCAAGGAGCTCGTGTGCGAGTGGGGGCGCTCGCGCTTCGTCCTCGTCGACACGGGCGGGATCGACGTGGCCGACGCCTCGGCGATCACGCAGCGGATCGCCGAGCAGGCCCGCGCCGCGGTCGAGGAGGCCGACCTCGTGCTCTTCCTCGTCGACGCGAGGCAAGGCATCACGCCCGGCGACGAGGAGATCGCCGACCTGCTCCGCCGCTCGCGCAAGCCGGTGCTGCTCGTCGCGAACAAGGTCGACGACCCGGCGCGCGACGAGGTGATCCACGTGTTCCACCGGCTCGGCCTCGGCGACCCGTTCGCGATCTCGAGCCTCCACGGGCACGGCACCGGCGACCTCCTCGACGAGGTCGTCGAGCGGCTGCGCGGCTCGCGCCCGCAGCGGCCGCCGGAGGTGGAGGACGCCGCCGTCCGCGTCGCCATCCTCGGCCGCCCGAACGTCGGCAAGTCGTCGCTCCTGAACCGGCTGCTCGGCGAGGAGCGCGTGATCGTCTCCGAGGTGCCCGGGCACGACGCGCGACGCGATCGACACGGTGCTGCGCCGGGACGAGACGACCTTCGTCCTCGTCGACACGGCCGGGATGCGCCGCAAGCGCAAGCACCGGCAGGGGATCGAGTACTGGTCGGAGCTGCGCACGCTCGAGGCGGCCGAGCGGGCGGACGTCGCGCTCGTGCTCGTCGACGCGCCGGAGGGGATCACCGAGGGCGACCTCGCCGTCGCGGACGTGGCGCGCAAGGCCCAGTGCTCGACGCATCGTCGTCCTGTCCAAGTGGGACGTGACCGAGCACCGGCTCGAGGAGCTGAAGCCGCAGCTCGACCGGCGCCTGCGCCAGCGCCCGCCCGTGATCGCCGTCTCGGCGCAGACCGGCCGCGGCATCGACCGCCTGCTCGACCTGATCGAGGCGCAGTTCGCCAAGCACACGGCGCGGATCGGCACGGGCGAGCTGAACCGCTTCCTGAAGGAGCTGCGCGAGGCGCGCCGCGCGCCGAGCAAGGGCGGGCGAGCGCTCAACCTCCTCTACGGCGCGCAGGTGCAGACGCGGCCGCCGCGGTTCCGCTTCCACGTCAACGACCCCGGCCTCGTCACGCGCGACTACGGCTACTGGGTCGAGAACCAGCTGCGCGCGCGCTTCGGGCTCGAGGGCGTCCCCGTCTCGATCGACTTCGTGCGCGACGCTCGATGAAGGCCGTCGGTCGTCGGCTGCGGGTCGTGGGGGACGGCGTTCGCGTGGCTGCTGCACGACCGCGGCCACGAGGTCGTGCTCGCCTGCCGCGACCCGGAGCAGGCGCGCGCGATCGGCGAGACCGGCCGCAACCCGCGCTACTCGACGACCGCCGACCTCCGCGGCATCGCGCGCGACGCCCGTCGACGGAGGCGCCGTACGCCGACGCGGACGTCGTCGTCGTCGCCGTCCCCAGCCGCGTCTTCCACGACGTCGTCGAGGCGATCCCCGGCGAGGCGCCGATCCTGAGCCTGACGAAGGGCCTCGACCCGACGACCGGAGCCCGGCTGTCGGAGGCCGTCCACGGCCGCGGCTACGCCGCTCCTGTCCGGCCCGACCATGGCCGAGGAGGTCGTCGCGGGCCTGCCCGACGGCCGGCGTGATCGCGAGCGAGGACGCGGCGCTCGGGCTCGAGCTGCAGCACGCGATCAACTCGCCGACCTTCCGGCTCTACCTCAACGACGACCTGCTCGGCGTCGAGCTGTGCGCGGCGGCGAAGAACGTGATCGCGCTCGCGGCCGGCGGCGTCGACGGGCTCGAGCTCGGCGACAACGCGAAGGCGGCGCTGATCACGCGCGGGCTCGCCGAGATGCGGCGGCTCGGCGAGGCCGCCGGCGCCGACTCGGACACGTTCGCCGGGCATGGCCGGGATGGGCGACCTGATCGTCACGTGCTGGCACCCGAGCGGCCGCAACCGCCGCGCCGGCGAGCTGATCGCGCGCGGCGCCACGCCCGAGGAGGCCGAGGCGGAGATCGGCCAGGTCGTCGAGGGCCTGACCACGGCGCCGGTGCTGCAGCAGCTCTCGCGCCGCCTCGGGGCCGAGCTTCCGATCACGGACGGCGTCTGCGCGGTGCTCGGCGGCGTTACCCTGACCGAACTGGTCTCAAGCTTGATGCGGCGCGAGCCGACGGAGGAGTAGATGACACTGCGGACACGGACTGGACGGATCGGCCTGCTCGCGGGCGCCGTGAGCGCGCTCGCGCTCCTCGCGGGCTGCGGCGGCGACGAACGCCGTCCGTCGGGGCCGAGAACGCGGCGACGATCGCGCCCGCCTCGACGCAGCTCTTCGCCACGGTCGACGCGGACACCGGCTCGGACCAGTGGCAGCAGCCCCAGGATCTGCTCGACCGCTTCCCCGGCCGCGACCGGCTCGTCGAGGAGCTCCAGAAGGCGCTCGCCGACGAGGGCATGACCAGGGAGGAGATCGACGACGCGTTCGGCCCGACCGTGGACTTCGTCGCGCTGGACCTCTCGGACGAGGGCGTCGGCGTCGGCCTCACGCAGACCGACGACCGGGCCGCAGCTCGAGGCGCTGCTCGCGAAGAGCGACGAGGAGTTCGTCGGTCGAGGAGCTCGAGGACGGCTGGTTCGCGTTCAGCGACGACCGCGCCTCGATCGCCGCGTTCGAGACGCGCCGCGGCGAAGGGCACGCTCGCCGACGACGCGCAGTTCCCCGACGCGATGGCCGAGCTGCCCGACGAGGCGCTCGCGAAGCTCTACGTCAACGGCACGGGGCTCGACGGACGAGCTCGAGGCCTTCGGCAGCTCCGTGGGCCAGGCCGGGAGCACGCTCGTCGCGATGAGCGCGGCGGTCGTCGCCGCGGACGACGGCGCCAGCGTCGCGGTTCTGGGCGAAGACGGACGGCAGCACGGAGCCGCCCGACGTCGGCGAGCTGCGTCGAGCGACGTCCCGAGCGACGCGATCGCGTTCGTCGACTTCGGCCTCGGCCAGAACGAGGCGCAGATCCACGAGGCGCTCCAGGGCGCGCTCGGCGCCGACGAGGCGCTCGACGCAGTTCGAGCAGCAGCTCGGCGTCTCGCTCGAGGACGTCACGCGGCTGCTCCGCGACGAGGTGCTCCTCTACGTCCGCCCGGGCCTGCTGATCCCGGAGGTCACGCTCGTGGCGAAGACCGACGCGGCGCAGGGCCGCGAGACCGTCGACGCGCTGCTGAAGGCCGCGGCCGGGCTCAGCGGCGGCCAGACGCGCACGACGCAGGTCGGCGACCTCGAGGCGACCGAGGCCGTGCTCGGGCCGGTGTCGCTCTACGCGACCGCGTACGACGGCCGCGTGGTCGTCAGCACGTCGAAGCGCGGGAATCGAGGACGCTGCGCGACGACGGCGACCGCCTCGTCGACGAGGACGGCTTACAAGGACGTGCTCGACGCGGCCGGCGTCGGCGACGACGAGGACGTCTTCGTCTACGTCGACATGGACGAGGCCTACGCGCTCGCGGAGCGCGTGGCGCAGCTCGCCGACCAGCCGCTGCCGCCCGACGTGCGCGAGAACCTCGAGCCGCTCGCGCCGTGGTCGTCTCCGGCGAGCTGGGCAAGGACGAGTCGCGCGGCTCGGTCTTCCTGGCCCTGGACTAGACCCACGATGGGCTGCGCCGTCTCGCTAGCCTAGGGCGCCATGGCTGCCCGCGACTTCCTCTTCACCTCCGAGTCCGTCACCGAGGGTCACCCGGACAAGATCGCCGACCAGATCTCCGACTCCGTCCTCGACGCCGTCCTCGCGCGACGACCCGAACGGCCGCGTCGCCTGCGAGACGCTCGTCACCACGGGCCTCGTCGTCGTCGCCGGCGAGATCTCGACCGAGACCTACGTCGACATCCCGCGGCTCGTCCGCAAGAAGATCTCCGAGATCGGCTACACGCGCGCGAAGTACGGCTTCGACGCGGAGACCTGCGGCGTGATCACGGCGCTCGACGAGCAGTCGCCGGACATCGCGCAGGGCGTCGACGAGTCGTTCGAGGTGCAGCACGGCGACGCCGATCCGCTCGACCGCGTCGGCGCCGGCGACCAGGGGCTGATGTTCGGCTACGCGACGCGGGAGACCGACGAGCTGATGCCGCTGCCGATCATGCTCGCGCACCGGCTCGCGAAGCGGCTCTCCGAGGTGCGCAAGGCGGACGTGCTCCCGTACCTGCGCCCCGACGGGAAGGCGCAGGTGACGGTGCGCTACGAGGTCGACGAGCACGGCATCCAGCGGCCGGTCGAGATCGAGCGCATCCTCATCTCGACGCAGCACCGCGACGGCCTCGACGCCGAGTCGCTGATCAAGCCCGACCTCATCGAGCACGTGCTCCGCCCGATCCTGCCGCACGACCTCTACGACGAGCGCCGGCTCGAGCACGACCGCGACTTCTTCTACGTCAACCCGACCGGCAAGTTCGTGATCGGCGGGCCGATGGGCGACACGGGCGCTGACCGGCCGGAAGATCATCGTCGACACCTACGGCGGCGCGGCCCCGCACGGCGGCGGCGCGTTCTCGGGCAAGGACCCGACGAAGGTCGACCGCTCGGCGGCGTACGCGGCGCGCTACGTGGCGAAGAACGTCGTCGCGGCCGGGCTCGCGGAGCGCTGCCAGCTCCAGGTCGCCTACGCGATCGGCGTCGCGCACCCGATGTCGGTGCTCGTGGAGACGCTTCGGCACCGAGGCGATCCCGCGTGGCGCGGATCGAGGAGCTCGTCCGCGAGCACTTCGACCTCCGTCCGGCGGCGATCCTGCGCGACCTCGACCTGCGGCGCCCGATCTACGCCAAGACGGCCGCGTACGGGCACTTCGGCCGCGAGGACCGGGACTTCACCTGGGAGCGGACGGACAAGGCCGACGCGCTCCGCGAGGCCGCCGGCCTCGCCGCGCCGATCGAAGCGTAGAGTCGACGCCGAGCGGGGATGACCACGCCGTGCAGCGCAAGCGCCTCCACCGGCGCCGCCCGCGCCGCCGCGCGCGGGCACGTCCTACCGGCGGCGGACACCGGCTTGCCCGCCGTCGACACGTGCGGTCGGCGTCGAGAGCGCGCCGGCGTCCCGAACGGGCGGTCGCGTCAGGCGCCGCGAGCACGGACGCCGCGTACGTCGGTGGACCGCGCCAGGTAGTCGGCGCCGCACAGGCACGGGCTCACCGCGCGCGCGCCCTCGTCGGTCGGCCGAACGTCGCGCAGGCTGCCGTACGCCGCCGGCCGGACGAAGAGGCCCGCGGCGGCCTTGTCGCCGACCGCGCGCTCGTCGCCGTCGAGCCGA
The DNA here is from genome assembly GCA_963733995.1 of uncultured Thermoleophilia bacterium. Lineage (GTDB taxonomy): Bacteria > Actinomycetota > Thermoleophilia > Gaiellales > Gaiellaceae > DATHTC01. The sequence goes on along the minus strand of CAVTFO010000018.1, from coordinate 106,997 downwards.
CCGTGATCTGCCCCGCCGCCGGCTGCGCGTCGCGACCTCGACCTCGCGGCCCGGCGTCGAGGCCCTGGTCGTAGAACCAGTGCAGGAGCTCGCCGTCGTGCTCGGCGAGCCGGACGATCGTCGCGCGCGTGCCCGGCCTCGAGGTCGGCGAGCGGCGCCAGCTCGCGGTTCTCGGCCTGCTCGACTGGCCGTGTCGACCGGCCAGCCGTGCGGGCAGCGCTCCGGATGCCCGAGCCGCTCGTCGATCCGCTCGACCATGTCGTCGGTGAACGTGTCGCCGAGCTCGTCCGCGTGGACGTGCGCCTCGGCGGCCGTGTAGCCCATGAAGTCCGTCAGCATCCGCTCGATCAGCCGGTGCTTGCGGACGACGCGCTCGGCGCGCTCGCGGCCGACGCGGTGAGGATCGCCTCCTTGTGCTCGCCGCGCTCGATCAGCCCCTCGGCCTCGAGCCGCTTCAGCATCTCGCCGGCCGACGCGCGCGAGACGCCGAGCATCTCGGCGACGCGCGCGCGAGCGTGGGCGAGCCGCCGTGTGCGGCCGGTACTCGCCGATCGGGAAGGCGAGGAAGTAGATCGTCTCGAGGTACTCGTCGACCGAGTGGCCGTGCGGCGCATCGGCCGCACTCTACCCGGCCGTCGGCAGCCCCCGGACGGCTCCCTCGGCCGCCGGACGGCGGCCTCCAGCTCGGCCGCCGACTCGCGCCGCTCGACCATCGCGGCCACCTCGTTCACCGTCGTCTCGGCCTCGCGCGTCCCGCCGGGATCGAGCAGGAGGAGGTCGTCGCGCGCCTCCGCGAACGCTCCGTTGCATCCGCTCGGCGGTCGCGGCCGCGCCCTCGTACTCCGATGCCGCCTCGGCGCCCTGCGGGTACTCGATCGTGAGCTGCTCGAGCGCGGCGAGCACCTCGGCCGTGCGCGCGCGCGTCGGCTCGAGCGCGTCCTCGAGCGACGGCTCGGCCCCGGCGCGGCCGAGGGCGAAGCCGAGCACGAACGCGAGCACGAGCACGACCGCGGCGACGGCCGCAGGCCACAGGCGGCGCCTGCCGGGCTCCCGGTACAGCGACATCAGCGGGCGAGCAGCGCGACGGCCGGCCCCTGGCGCTCGGCGAGTACCTTCTCGGCCGCGGCAACGACGTCCTCGGCGCGCCTCGCGTCCGAGAGGTCCAGGATCCGCGAGCCGCACACGACGACCACGCGCGGGAGCATCGTGGCGACGCCGAGGTGCAGCGAGCCGGCGTCGAGCTCGTGCCGCAGCCGCTCGACGAAGTCGGCGCCGTCGCCGACGAGAACCCGGCGCGTGTGCTCGGCGACCGGGACCGCGCCGGAGAGGTCGACCACGGCCGCACGGCCGGAGCCGTTCTCGGAGTACACGCGGTAGAAGCTGGTGTCGGCGATGAGCTCGAGCCCGTCCGGCTCCATGCGGAGCGCGAGCGCCGCCGCGCGACGGCGCCTCGCTCCGGCGCCGGCGCGCGCCGCGGGCCGGTCTCGAGCGCGACGGCCCCCGTCGCGACGGCGCGGAAGACGTGGTGCTCGGCGTCGTAGCTCGTCTCGACGACCACGGTCGCCGGCGCCGCGCCCGCGTCCACGCAGGCCCGCTCCGCCTCGTCGGCGAGCGCGAGGCCGCCGGACTCCTCGTCGTTCACGTGCCGCGCGACCTCGACGCGCACGAGCGAGAGCGCCGCACCGATCGAGGAGAGGACGTGGGGGTGCTCGGGACGGAGCCACGGCCGCCCGAGCATGCGCGCGACCTCCGGGACGAGCGCCTCGCCTGCGCCGCCGAGGGCGACGATGGGCACGTCGCGGCCGAGCTCGTGCTGCTTCGCGGCCTCGGCGACCGCGTCGGCGATGCGTCGCGCGGCGCCCGCGAGGACGCGGCGGGCGGCCTCCTCGGCGTCGCACCGCAGCACACGCCCGAGCGCTGCGAACGCGGCGAGCGCCGCCTCCCGGTTCCCGGCGGGGTACGCGTCGTCGTCCACGCCGCCGAGCGCGTTCGCGGCGCACGTCGCCGTGAGCGCGAACGTGCCGCCGGCGCCGCGGACGACCGCATAGGCCTCCGGGTCGCCGGCTCGCGGCGCGACGAGCTCCACCGTCGCGCCCTCGAGCTCCTCGACCGAGGCGAAGCAGGCGTACCGCAGGCCGGCCACGTGCGCACTCCGCGGCCCGACCGCCGCGAGCTTGCGGCCCTTGAGCCGCGCCATGCTCCCCCCGGCGGCGCCGACGACCCAGCTGTCGATCGCGCGGATGCACGTCGGCCGGCCCATCACGCGAAGCGTCCGCAGCACCGGCCGCCCGCGCTTGATCACCGAGACGTTGGAGCTCGTGCCGCCGCACTCGACCACGATCCCGTCGTGGATCCCGAGCTGGTGCAGCGCGGCGGCGACGCCGGCGGCAGGCCCGGAGCCGACCGTGAACGACGGCCGCCGCCGGAACTCGTCGGCGCTCATCGCGCCGCCGTCGCCGCGGAGGACGAGGAGCGGCACGTCGAGCCCGGCCCGTTCGAGCGTCGCCGCGACGAGGCTCGCCGTGCGCTCGACGACGGGGAGGATGCTCGCGTTGATCGCCGCGCTCACCGTCCGCGTTTCGAGGCCGTAGGTCCCGTCAGCTCGTGCCCGGCGCAGACGGGCAGCCCGACGCGTTCGCGCGCACCGCGACGCACGTCTCGTGCTCCGGGTCGTCGACGGAGAAGGCGCCACTGACCGCGACCGCCGCGCACCCTGCCTGGACGAGGCGGAGGAGCGCCGCGTCGAGCGCCTCCTCGTCGAGCCCGCGCGTCGTGTCGAGCACCTCGTGGGAGGTCTCGAGCGTTCGTCCCGGGGCGAGAGCGATGCTGCCGGTCCGCGTCCGCTTGCGGACGAGCCGGAGCTCGGGCCCGCTGCCGAGGCCGATCACCCCGACCCGGCCCACGTCCCCCTCGAGCAGTGCGTTCATCGCCTGCGTCGTCGAGAACGCGACGAGCTCGATCCGGTGCCGGTCGCCGTTCAGCCCGGCGAGGAGCTGCTCGAGCGCGGCCGCGACGCCCGCCGCGACGCCCGTCGTCGGCGTCGTGCGAGGTCGGGACGGCCGCGTGCGCGACGAGCTCGAGCCCGGCCGCGTCGACCGCGACGGCCTTCGTGAAGGTGCCGCCGACGTCGACGCCGATCCGGAGCCCGCCGCTCATGCGCTCGCGGCCTCCGCGGCCCGGCGGCGGAGCGGCTGCCAGAGGAACATCCAGGTCGCGCCCGCGGCGTAGACGGCGAGGAGCACGAGCTGGACGCCGATGCTCTCGCGCGTGGGGTGGATGCCGGTCAGCTCGGCGAGGAAGATCGGAAGCCGCGCCCAGCCGCCCTCGATCGGCGTCACCGGCAGCCAGTCGCCCTCCTGCAGCGAGCGCACGGCGTTCCCCGCGAAGGCGACCGAGAGCAGCAGGAGCATGGTCGCGCCGCCGAGCAGGAGCTGCTTCACGGGCAGCCGCTTCCCGAGCTTCAGCATCGTCCAGCCCACCGCCGCGAGGGCGAGCGCCGCCGCGGCGATCCCGAGCAGCACCCACTCCAGCAGCCCCGCCGCGAAGATCGTGAGCGCCTGGTAGAAGAGCACGGTCTCGAAGCCCTCGCGGTAAACGGCCGTGAAGCCGAGCCCGGCGAACGCGAGAGAGCTCCCCGCCGCGATCGCGGTCGCGACGCGTGCCCGCATGAACTCGACCCGCCGCCGCTGCTCCAGTTGCGCGACGAGCCAGAACGTGACCACGAAGAGCACGGCGACCGCGACCACGGCGGTCACCCCTTCGAGCAACTCGCGCTGCAGCGGCGCGATGTCGATGACGAGCGTCGCCAGCACCCACGTGATCGCGCTCGCGATCACCGCGGCCAGCACGCCCAGGCCGAGCGGGCGCCGGTAGCCGCTGGCACGGCCCGCCTGGAGGGAGCCGAGCAGGATCGCGACGAGCAGCACCGCTTCGACGCCCTCGCGGAAGAGGATGCTGAACGAGAAGAGGAAGGCGAGCAGCGGCGCCGCGAACCCCGGGTCGGCGAGCACCCGGTCGACCTTCGCAGCCCGAGGTTGATCTCGTCCTCCAGCTCCTCGAGCTCCGACGACCGGGGCGCCGTCGCGGATCCCGTTGCGGAGCTCGGCGAACGTGAACTCGAGATCGAGGACGAGGTTCGGGTCGCGGAGGCGCAGCGGCACCTCCGCGAGCTCGAAGTGGTCGAGGTACGCCTCGCGCGCGAGGTCGTAGCCCTGCTCGCGGTCGCCGGCACGGGTCGCCTCCACCGCCTGCTCGACGAGCGTGCGCGCGCCGGCGATCTGCGCGCGCGTCTCGGCGAACTGCTCGTCGTCCGCCGCCGCGGTCGCCGGGGCGGCGACGGCGACGAGCGCGACGAGCAGCAGCAGGAGGCGGAGGCGCCGCATCCGATCAGCCCCCCTGCAGCAGCCTCTGCGCCTGGTCGAGGTCGGTCTTCGTCTCCTCGATAGCTGCTCGACGTCGGCCACCGACGCGCCGTTCTTCATCTCGTCGCGGATCTCGGTGGAGATGCGGTGCTCGAGCTCCTCCATGAACTCGTGGTCCTCCTCGCCGAGCGGGCCCTCGACCTGCTCGAAGTGCTCGAGGTAGGCGTCGCCGGTCGTCTCCTCGGCGGTCTCGGCATCGCCGACGCGGTACTGCGCGAGCGCCTCGTCCAGGAGCTGCTTGATCTGGTCGATCTCCTGCACCGCGGCCGCCGGGGTGGCGCTCTCCTCGGCCTCGGCCTCGTCGTCTCCGCCGCACCCGGCGACGACGAGCAAGCCGGTCAGAGCGGCCAGCAGGAGTACGGTGCGCAGCATTCGCTTCATCGATTCCTCCGTCATTGTTGTAAGGCGCACCTTACAACCCCCGCGAGGGACATGTGACGGACGTGGATGGTGGACCTTACACGGCCTGAGCAGGCATTTGAGGGCCCGATCCGGCGCCCGTGCTAGGACTGCTCCGTGACCGCCGTCGGCATCCTCCACCCCGGCGAGATGGGCGCCGCCGTCGGGGCCCTGCTCGACGACGGCTGGTGGGTGCCCGAGGGGCGGAGCGCCGAGACCGCGGAGCGGGCCCGCGAAGCAGGCCTGCGAGAGGCGTCGCTGCCCGAGCTGCTCGAGCGCTGCGCCGTCGTGCTCTCGATCTGCCCGCCGCACGCCGCGCTCGACGTCGCGCGCGCCGCGGCCGGCTTCCGCGGGCTCTACTGCGACGCCAACGCGGTCTCGCCGGCGACGGCGCTCGAGGTGGCGCGGATCGTCGAGGAGGGCGGGGCGACGTTCGTCGACGGCGGGATCGTCGGCGGCCCGCCGCGCGAGGCGGGGACGCGGCTCTACCTCAGCGGCCGCGAGGCGCCGGCGGTCGCGGCGCTGTTCGCCGGGACGCTGCTCGAGGCGGTCGTGCTCGGCGAGGAGCCCGGCACCGCCTCGGCGCTGAAGATGTGTTACGCGGGATGGAGCAAGGCATCGGCCGCGCTCCTGCTCGCGATCGCGGCGGCGGCCGAGCGGCTCGGCGTCGCCGACGCGCTGCGGGCCGAGTGGGAGCACTCGATCCCGGAGCTGCCTGCCGAGCTCGCGCGCGCGAACCGCGCCGCCGACGCGAAGGGCTGGCGCTGGATCGGCGAGATGCGCGAGATCGCGGCCACGCTCCGCTCCGTGGACGAGCCGGACGGCTTCCACGAGGCCGCGGCGCAGGTCTTCGAGCGTCGGTGAGGTACGCCTCGGTCTACCCGCTGCTGACGACGCGGGCGCTGGCGCGGCCGTTCACGTACGCCGTCGGGCCGGACGTCGGCCGCGGCACGGTGCTGCAGGTGCGGTTCGGCGGCGCGCGGCACCGCGGCGTCGTCGTCGACCTCGCCGACGAGCCGCCGGCCGGCGTGGACGCGGCCGAGGCCGAGCGCGTCGTGGAGTCGCTGCCGGAGCCGCTCGTCGACCTCGCGCTCTGGATCGCGGACTACTACGGCTCGACGCCCGGCCGCGCCCTGGCGCTCGTGGCGCCGCCGGGTCGCGTCCGCAAGGTGGGCACGCGGGACGCGCCGGCGCTGCGCGAGGGTCTCGAGGGCGAGGCGGAGCCGGAGCGGCTCTCCGAGGCGCAGACCGCCGCGGTGGCGCGGATCGTCGCCGCGATGGACGCGGGCGCGCGGCGGGCCGTTCCTCCTCCACGGCGCGACCGGCTCGGGGAAGACGGAGGTGTACCTCCAGGCCTGCGCCGCGGCGCTCGAGCGCGGGCTCGGGGCGATCGTGCTCGTGCCGGAGATCGCGCTCACGCCGCAGGCGGTCGGCCGCTTCCGGGCGCGGTTCGGCGACCGGATCGCGATCCTCCACTCCGCCCTCACCGAGGCGGAGCGGCGGGACGAGCGGGAGCGGATCCTCGCCGGCGAGGCGCGCGTGGTCATCGGCGCGCGGTCGGCGGTCTTCGCGCCCGTGCGCGGGCCTCGGCCTCATCGTCGTCGACGAGGAGCACGACGCGTCGTACAAGCAGGACGGCGACCCGCGCTACGACGCGCGCACGGTCGCGGCGAAGCGGGCGGCGCTGGAGGGCGCGGTCGCGGTGTACGGCACGGCCACGCCGCGGCCGGAGAGCTGGGCGCGGCTCGAGCGGATCGAGCTCGGCGGCCGGCTCGCGGGCGCGCTGCCGCCGGTGCAGGTCGTCGACCTCCGGCGCGAGGCCGGCTACCCGCTGTCGGCGCCGCTGCTCGAGGCGCTCGGCCGCATCGGCGACGACGGCGGCAAGGCGATCCTGCTCCTCAACCGGCGCGGGCTCGCCCCGGCGCTGCACTGCCGCGCCTGCGGGCTGACGATCCGCTGCCCGAACTGCGACGTCGCGCTCGTCCTCCACGGCGACGGACGGCTCCACTGCCACCACTGCGGCCACGCGGAGGCGGGGACGGAGACGTGCCCGGCCTGCGGCTCGCCGGAGCTCGCGCGGATCGGCGCCGGCACGCAGCGCCTGGAGCGGGAGCTCGAGGCGCACCTCCCGGAGCTCGAGCGCTTCCGCCTCGACGCCGACGCGGTCGCGAAGCCCGGCGCGGTCGCCGAGGTGCTGCGGCGCGTTCGCGGCGGCCGACCGCGCGGTCCTCGTCGGGACGCAGATGGTCGCGAAGGGCCACCACTTCGCCGGCGTCGCGCTCGCCGCGGTCGTCGACGCCGACACCGGCCTCGGGATGCCGGACTTCCGCGCCGAGGAGCGCACCTTCCAGCTCCTGACCCAGCTCGCCGGGCGCAGCGGTCGCGACGCGCCCGGCCGCGTGCTCGTCCAGACCTTCCAGCCGGACGCGCGGGCGATCCGCTTCGCCGCGCGCCACGACGTCGCGGGCTTCCTCGAGGGCGAGCTCGAGCGCCGTCGCGCGCTCGGCTACCCGCCCTTCCGCCACCTCGTGCGGATCCTCGTCGCCGGGCCCGGAGCCGGATCCGCCCATGCGCGCGCTGCTCGAGCTCAAGGCCGGGCTCGGGGACGCGGAGCTGCTCGGCCCGGCGCCCGTGCTGCGGCTGCGCGGCCGCTGGCGGGCGCAGCTCGTGGCGAAGACGGACACGCCGCGCGCGCTGGCCGGACGCGCCGGCCGGCTGCTCGCCGCCGCGGCCCCGGCGATGCGCCGCTCGGGCCTCACCGCGGTCGTCGACGTCGACCCGCAAAGCCTCTAGGACACGCTGGATACACTCGCGCCCGTGGCGAACGAGGCGGGTCAGATCAGGCAGGAGGAGCTCGACGGGGAGCGCGAGGCGCGCCGCCGGACGGCGCTCGCGCAGATCCGCCAGTACGGCGACCCGGTGCTGCGGATGCGCGCCCGCGAGGTCGAGCAGTTCGACGACGACCTCGTCCGCCTCGCCGAGCGCATGACCCGGCTGATGCGGGAGGCGAACGGCGTCGGCCTCGCCGGCAACCAGGTCGGCGTCCTGCAGCGGATCGTCGTGATCCAGCCGGGCGCAGAGGAGGAGCCGGTGGCGCTCGTGAACCCGGAGCTCGTCGAGCGGGACGGCGCCGCTGGAGACCGACGACGAGGGCTGCCTCTCGCTCCAGGGCGTGCTCGTCCCGGTCGAGCGCTCGTCGCGCGTCGTCGTCGCGGCGAAGGACCCGCAGGGCGAGAGACGTCCGGCTCGAGCTCGACGAGCTGGCCGCGCGCGTCGTCCAGCACGAGCTCGACCACCTCGACGGCGTGCTGATCATCGACCGCACGGACGACGCCGCGCGCCGCGAGGCGCTGTCGGTCCTCCGCCCCCGCATCGTCCTGAGCTAGTGGCTCTGAGCCACTAAGTCCCCGCTACGGTCCGTCCGTGCGCATCGGCGTCGCGGCAACGGCTCCCCTCGGAGCGGACGTGCTCGAGCGGCTCGCGGAGGCGGAGGAGGTCGCGTTCCTCCTCACGCGCCCGGACGCGCCGCGGGGGCGCGGGCGCCGGGTCGGGCCGCCGCCGGCGAAGGAGGTCGCGGAACGGCTCGGGATCCCGGTGCTCCAGCCGGAGCGGCCCGCCGACGCGGAGCTGCCGGAGGCGGACGCGATCGTCGTCGCCGCGTACGGGCTGCTGATCCCGGAGTCGCTGCTCGAGCGGACGCTCTGGCTGAACGTGCACCCGTCGCTGCTGCCGCGCTGGCGCGGCGCCGCGCCGGTCGAGCGCGCGATCATGGCCGGCGACGACGAGACCGGCGTGACGATCCACGAGACGGTGAAGGCGCTCGACGCGGGGCCGATCGCGGCGCAGCGCGCGTTCCCGATCGGGGCGGAGGACGACGCGGGCGCCGTCTACGCGCGGGCCGGTGAGCTGGCTGCCGAGCTGCTCGCGCGACGTGCTGCCCTCGCCGAGGTTCGAGCCGCAGCCCGAGGACGGCGTCACCTACGCCGAGAAGATCGGGCCGGAGGACCGGCAGCTCGACCTCGCCGACCCCGAGCAGGCCGCGCGGACGGTGCGGGCGCTCTCGCCGCACATCGGCGCTCGCGCGGAGCTCCACGGCCGCGGCGTCACCGTCTGGCGTGCGCACGTCGAGGACGGGGCGCTCGTCCCCGACGAGGTGCAGCCGGACGGCAAGCGGCGGATGGCGTACGCCGAGTTCCTCCGCGGCGTCCGTCCGTGACGATCTCGCCCGCGCGCCGCGCCGCCTACGAGGTGCTGCTGCGCGTGTTCGAGCACGACGCCTTCGCCGACCGCGCGCTCACGACCGCGGCCGCGGAGCTCGACGAGCGCGACCGCGCGCTGGCGCAGCGGCTCGCGTACGGCGCCGTCCAGCGCGTCCGGACGATCGACCACGCGATCGAGACGCTCGGCGGCCGCCGCGTCGCGAAGCTCGACCCGCCCGTGCGCGCCGCGCTCCGGCTCGGCACGTACCAGCTCGGCTGGCTGCGAGGGCGTCGCCCGCTACGCCGCGGTGAACGAGTCCGTCGAGCTCGTCCGCCGCGCCCGCCTGGAGCGCGCCGTCCCGTTCACGAACGCCGTCCTGCGCCGCGTCGCCGACGGGATCGGGCCGCTGCTCGAGGCGCTCCCGGACGGGCCGCTGAAGGAGTCGTACCCGGACTGGATCTGGGACGTCTGGCGCCGCGACCTCGGCGAGGAGGAGGCGCTGGCGCTGATGCGGGCGCAGAACGAGCCGCTCCCGACCGTCGTCCGCCTCGTCCGCGGCGAGGCGCCGGGCGAGCCGGATCCGGACGTGCCCGGCGCGTTCCACGTCGCGCGCGTGGACGAGACGGCGCTCGCCGAGGGCCGGATCTGGCCGCAGAGCGCGGCCTCGCAGCTCGTCGGCCTCGCGGTCGGCGCGCAGGACGGCGAGCGCACGCTCGACCTCTGCGCGGCGCCGGGCGGCAAGACGACGATGCTCGCGGGCGACGTCGTCGCGGTCGAGCTCCACCCTGGCCGCGCCAGCGAGCTGCGGGAGAACGTCGCCAGGCTCGGCGTCGCCGACCGGGTCACGGTCGTGGAGGCGGACGGGCTCGCGCTGCCGGAGGAGCTCGACGGCTTCGACCGCGCGCTCGTCGACGCCCCGTGCTCCGGGAACGGCGTGCTCGCCGGCCGCCCCGACCTGCGCTGGCGCGCCGAGCCGCTGCCCGAGCTCCAGCTCGCGCTCGTCCGCGCGGCGGCGGCGCGCGTCCGGCCCGGCGGCACGCTCGTGTACTCGGTGTGCGCGGTCAACGCCGACGAGAACGAGGCGGTCGTCGACGCATCCGGCCTCGAGGTCGACCCGGGCCTCGCCGACGAGTGGCCGCAGTTCCGCCATCCGACGCGGCCCGGGTTCCTGCTGACGCTGCCGCACCGGCACCGCACCTCGGGGTTCTTCGTCGCGCGGCTCCGCGTGCCGTGACGGACGTCCTCGACGCGTGCGTGCGGCAATGGGCGCTCTCGCTCGAGGGCCGGCTCCACGGCGAGACCGGGGCGTCCGTGTTCGCGGCCCGGCGCGACGACGGAACTCCAGTCGTCCTCAAGCTCCCTGACCTCGACGACCGGGAGGCGGAGCACGAGGCCGACGCGCTCGCGTGCTGGGACGGCGACGGCGCCGTCCGCGTCCTCGAGCACGACCGTGGGCGCCGGGCGCTGCTGCTCGAGCGGCTCGTCCCCGGCACGAGCGCGTGGGCGGTGGACGAGGACGAGGCGACCCGCACCGTCGCGGGCGTGCTCCGCCGCCTCGGGCTCGAGCCGCCGGCCGGGCATCCGTTCCGGCCGCTCGCCGACGCCGCCCGCGAGTGGGCCGAGGACTTCCCCGAGCTGCGGCCGGCCGTCGAGGAGCTCCTGGCCGACCCGACGCCGCAGGTGCTCCTGCACCAGGACCTGCACGGCGGCAACGTGCTCCGGCACGGCGACGGCTGGGTCGCGATCGACCCGAAGCCGCTCGTCGGCGACCCGGCCTTCGACGTGGCCTCCCTCGTCCGCGACCGCCGGCCGATCGACGACCGTCGCGTGGTCGAGCGGCGGCTCGACCTCCTCGCCGACGAGCTCGGGCACGACCGCGAGCGGATGCGTCTCTGGTCGTGGGTGCACGCAGTCGCGTGGGGCTGGCCGGACGAGGCACGCCTGATCCGGAGCCTGCCGCACTAGGAGGCTCTGCGAATACCGGTCGTGCCGCCCGCGCACGCTGCTCGCCCTGCGGACGGCGTCCTCGGTCGCGCCGATAGCGCTGCTATCGGCGCTCCCTGCGTCCTTGCCGCAGAACGACCAGCGCACGCGGTCGACGAACGGCATTCCGCCAGAACCTCCTAGCATCCGCGCATGGCGTGGCGCGACTGGGTGCGGACGGTCGAGGTGGAGCCGTCCCTCTACGCGGCCGACTTCGCGCGTCTCGGCGAGCAGATCGACGAGCTCCTCGACGCCGGCGTGCGCGTGTTCCACTACGACGTCGGCGACGGCCACTTCGTCGAGCCGATCACGATCGGGCCGATCGTGCTCGAGTCGATCGCGGAGCCGATCCACGCGCGCGGCGGCGCGATCGACGTGCACCTGATGGTCGACAACCCCGAGCGTCACATCCCGCAGGTCGCGCGCGCGGGCGGCGACTCCGTCACGTTCCACGTCGAGGTGACCGACGAGCCGGCGGCGCTGATCGCCCTCGCGCGGGAGCACGGCCTCGGCGCCGGCGTCGCGTTCAACCCGCAGACGGAGGTCGCGCGCGCCGCCGCGGCGGCCGAGGGCGCCGACCTCTGCCTCTGCATGTCGATCAACCCCGGCTACTCGGGCCAGCGATTCATGCCGGAGGCGCTGCCGCGGATCCGCGAGCTTCGCGGGCTGCTCCCGCCGCGACGTGTACGTCCAGGTCGACGGCGGCGTCGGCGCCGAGAACGTCCGCGAGGTCAGGGATGCCGGCGCCGAGCTGCTCGTCGCGGGCAGCGCCGTCTTCGCGCACGGCGACCTGCAGGCGTCGTACCGGGGCCTCGTCCAGGCGCTGACGTGAGCCTCGAGCGGGCGCTCGAGCTCGCGGCGGCGGCGCCGGGGCAGGGCCTACCCGAACCCGACCGTCGGCGCCGTCGTCGTCGCGGACGGCGAGGTCGTCGGCGAGGGCGTCACCGAGGAGCACGGCGGCCGCCACGGGGAGGTCGTCGCGCTCGACGAGGCCGGCGAGCGGGCCCGCGGCGCCACGCTCTACCTGACGATGGAGCCGTGCACCCACCACGGGCGCACGCCGCCGTGCGTCGACCGGGTGCTCGCGGCCGGGATCGCGAGGGTCGTCGCGGGCTCGCTCGACCCGAACCCGGAGGCCGGCGGCGGGCTCGAGCGGCTGCGCGAGGCGGGGGTCGAGGTCGAGCTCGCGGACTCGCCCGAGGCGCGGCGGCAGAACGAGGCGTGGCGCACCTGGGTCGCGCTCGGCCGGCCGTTCGTCACCTACAAGGCGGCGGTGACGCTCGACGGCCGCGTGACCGTGCCCGGCTCGCGCTGGGTGACCGGGGAGGAGAGCCGCCGCCGCGTCCACGAGCTCCGCGCCGCCTCGGACGCGGTCGCCGTCGGCATGGGCACCGTTCCGCGCCGACGCGCCGCGGCTCGACGCCCGCGACGTCCCCGTGACGCGACAGCCGCGCCGGCTCGTCTTCGGGCGCGGCCCGCTGCCGCCCGACTCGGAGCTCGAGCTCGTCACCGGCCCGCTCGACGAGGCGCTCGCACGGCTCGGCGGAGAGGGCGTGCAGTCGCTCCTGCTCGAGGGCGGCCCGACGCTCGCGACCGCGTTCCTGCGCGCCGACCTCGTCGACCGGCTGCTCCTGTTCGTGGCGCCGACGCTCGCGGGCTCCGGGCCGCGCTGGGTCGGCGAGCTCCCGCACCGCGCTGGAGCTCCACGACGTGCGGACGGAGCGCCTCGGCGCCGACCTGCTCGTCGGAGCCTCCCTGCGCGAGGGCTAGGCTCAACGCGTGTTCACCGGCATCGTCCAGGCGCTCGGCCGCGTGCGGTCGTTCGAGGACGGCCGCCTGGTCGTCGAGCGCGGCCCCGTCGACGCCGCGATCGGCGACTCGGTCGCGGTCAACGGCGTCTGCCTCACCGTCGTCGAGCGCGGGGAGGAGACGCTCGCCTTCGACGTCGTCCCCGAGACGGTCTCGCGCACGCGCCCGTTCGGCGACGCCGTCAACCTCGAGCCCCCGCTGCGGGCGGGCGACCCGTTCGGCGGCCACGTCGTGCAGGGCCACGTCGACGGCGTCGGCCGCATCCGCGACGTCGACGACGAGGGGATCTGGGTCGACCCGCCGGACGACGCTGCTCCGCTACGTCGTCGAGAAGGGGTCGATCGCCGTCGACGGCGTCTCGCTCACGATCGCGGAGCTCGACGACGCCGGCTTCCGGATCGCGCTGATCCCGCATACGCGCGCGGTGACGACGCTCGGCGCGCTCGCGCCGGGCGACGCCGTCAACCTCGAGGTCGACGTGCTGGCCAAGTACGTCGAGCGGCTCGTGCAAACCCGCTGAGTACGATGAGCCGCGTGACCACGGAGACCCGCGTCTTCGCGCCGATCGAGGACGCGATCGAGGACATTCGCGCAGGGCAAGTTCGTGGTCGTCGTCGACGACGAGGACCGCGAGAACGAGGGCGACCTCACGATCGCCGCGCAGTTCGCGACGCCGGAGGCGGTCAACTTCATGGCGACGCACGCGCCGCGGCCTCATCTGCCTCTGCCTCACCGAGGAGCGCTGCGACGAGCTCGGCCTGCCGCCGATGGCCGAGCACAACGAGGCGCCGCTCGCAGACGGCCTTCACCGTCACGATCGAGGCGCGCGAGGGCGTCACCACGGGCATCTCCGCGCACGACCGCTCGCGCACGATCCAGGTCGCGATCGACCCGTCGAAGGGCGCGCACGACCTCGTCCGGCCCGGACACGTCTTCCCGCTCCGCGCCAAGCGCGGCGGCGTGCTCGAGCGCATCGGGCAGACCGAGGCGGCGGTCGACCTGGCGCGGCTCGCCGGCCTGCAGCCGGCGGGCGTCGTCTGCGAGATCATGAACCCGGACGGGACGATGGCCCGCGTCCCGGACCTCGTCCCGTACTGCCGCGAGCACGGGATCCGGCTCATCTCGGTCGCCGACCTCGTCGAGTACCGGCGCCGCCACGAGAAGCTCGTCGAGCGCGTGGTCGCGACGCGGCTCCCGACGATGCACGGCGAGTTCACCGCGGTCGCGTTCCGCGAGCAGCTGACCGGCAAGCACCACGTCGCGCTCGTCCGCGGCGAGGTCGAGGGCGCCGAGAACGTGCTCGTCCGCGTCCACTCCGAGTGCCTCACCGGCGACGTCTTCCACTCGCTGCGCTGCGACTGCGGCGAGCAGCTCGAGACCGCGATGGCGCGCATCGCCGCCGAGGAGCGCGGCGTCCTCCTCTACATGGCGCAGGAGGGGCGCGGGATCGGCCTGCTCGAGAAGCTGAAGGCGTACGAGCTGCAGGAGCAGGGGCTCGACACGGTGGAGGCGAACCTCGCGCTCGGCTTCCCCGCCGACGCGCGCGACTACGGGATCGGCAACCAGATCCTCGCCGACCTCGGGCTGACGACGATCCGCGTGCTCACGAACAACCCGCGCAAGCTGACCGGGATCGAGGGCTTCGGCCTCACCGTCGTCGAGCAGGTGCCGCTCGAGATCGACGCCGAACGCCGAGAACGTGCGCTATCTGGCCGCCAAGCGTGCGAAGCTCGGCCACCGGCTGCACCACCAGGACCTGAAGGATCTGACGCTCGAGGCGGAGGAGGACGAAGGCGTGACGGAGCGGCTCGAGGAGCACCCGTTCCTCGGCGACGAGGAGCCGGTCGTCGGCGACGGCGTGCCGCTGCACGCGGCGGAGCACGCGCCGGGCGAGCTCGCGGTGCCCGACGGGGTGACCGTGATCGAGGGCTCGGCCGACGGCGGGCAGCGGCGGCCGGTGGCGATCGTCGTCGCGCGCTTCAACGGCGAGTTCACCTCCCGGATGCTCGACCGGGCCGTCGAGGAGCTCGCGGAGCTCGGGGTGCCGGCGCCGCTCGTCACCGTGATGCCCGTGCCGGGCGCGTTCGAGCTGCCGCTCGCGGCGATGGCGCTCGCGAAGACGCGCCGGTTCGCCTGCATCGTCGCCCTCGGCTGCGTCATCCGCGGCGAGACCGCGCACTTCGAGTACGTCTCCGGCGAGGCGGCGAGCGGGCTCCAGCTCGCGGGGCTCGAGACCGGCGTCCCCGTCGCGTTCGGCGCTCCTCACCGTCGACAGCGCCGAGCAGGCCGAGGCGCGGATCGAGCGGGCCGCCGACGCGGTGCGGACGGCGCTCGAGATGGCCGACGCGTTCACGCGGCTCCGCGCGGCCGCCTCCGGGTAGCCGCTACACTCCGGCCCGCTCATGGCCAAGGTCTGCGCGATCTGCGGGAAGAAGCCCGGCTTCGGGAACAACCGCAGCCACTCGATGGTCGCCACGCGGCGGCGGTTCGACCCGAACCTCCAGCGCGTGCGCGTCCTCCTCGGCGGCAAGGCCCAGCGGGCCTACGTCTGCACGCGCTGCCTCAAGGCCGGCAAGGTCGAAAAAGCCGTCTGACGCGCTCGGGCGGCCTCGGCTCCCGCCGGGCGAAGCCCGGCTCCGCCGACGCCTCGTGCCGCTGAGCGCCCTCCAGTCGGGAGCCCGTGCTTCCGCACTGTGCTCCCTCCCTCCGGACGCTCAGCGACACGCCGAGCACGTCAGACGAACCCGCGGCCTGTGACCAGGGCGAGGGCGGCGCTCGGGAGCCTCGTCTTTCTCGTCGTCGCGCCGGGCGTCGTCGCGGGTCTCGTCCCGTGGTTGCTGACGGGCTGGGACACGGCCGAACCCGCCGCCGTGGCTGCCGCTCCGAGTCGTGGGCGCGCTGCTCCTCGCGGCCGGAGTCGTCGTCCTGCTGCAGGCGTTCGCGCGCTTCGTCACCGAGGGGATCGGGACGCCGGCGCCGGTCGCGCCGACCGAGCGGCTCGTCGTCGGCGGGCTCTACCGCTACGTCAGGAACCCGATGTACCTCGCCGTCGCCGCCACGATCGTCGGCCAGGCGCTGCTGCTCGGCCGCTGGATCCTGCTCGCCTACGCGGCCGCGTTCGTCGTCGCCGTCGCCTCCTTCGTCCACTGGTACGAGGAGCCGACGCTGCGCCGCCGTTTCGGCGACGGAGTACGACGCGTACCGGCGCGCCGTGCCCGGCTGGTGGCCACGCCGCACGCCCGTGGGAACCCGGCGCCGCCTGACCGTCGCCGCAACCGCGGGCCGCGAATCGGGTCAAATACCACCGTGGAGGCCGCCGAGGCGATCTCGTCGCCGCTGGGCACGATCACGATCTCGAACGAGGTGGTCGCCCAGATCGTGGCCCGCACCGCCGCGGAGTCGTACGGCGTCGTCGCGATGGCGCCGCGTGCCGCCTCTCGGCAAGCTCCTGCCCGAGCGCCCGACGCGCGGCATCGCCGTCAAGGGCACGCCCGAGGGCCTGCGCATCGACCTGCACGTCGTCGTCGAGTACGGCCTCAACCTCGCGGAGGTCGGGACGACCATCCGCTCGCGCGTCGCGTACGAGGTCACGCGCCTCACCGGCCTGCGGGTGGCCGCGGTCGAGGTGCACATCGACGACGTGAGGCGCTCGAAGTGAGCGAGCTCGACACCGTCCGGCGCCTCGCGGCCGGCGCGCTCGCGTCGCTCGAGGCGAACCGGCGCCGCATCGACGACCTCAACGTCTATCCCGTGCCGGACGGGGACACCGGGACGAACCTCACGCTCACCGTGCGCGGCGTCGTCGACGCGCTCGAGCACGGCACGGACGGCGACCGCGCGACGCTGGCGCACGACCTCACGCGGGCGGCGCTGATGTCGGCGCGCGGGAACTCGGGCGTGATCCTGAGCCAGATCGTCCGCGGCGCCGCCGAGGTGCTCGCCGACCCGGGCGCGGTCGACTCCCGCCTCGCCGCGCGCGCCTTCCGCGGCGCGAGCGACGCCGCCTACCGGGCGGTGCGGAAGCCGGTCGAGGGGACGATGCTGACGGTGATCCGCAGCCTCGCCGAGGCGGCCGAGCGGAAGGCGCACCCGGAGCTCGGCGTGGACGAGCTGCTGCCGGAGCTCGTCGCCCAGGGCGAGGAGACGCTGGCGCGCACGCCCGAGCTGCTCGACGTGCTGCGCGAGGCGGGCGTGGTCGACGCGGGCGGCGCCGGCCTCGTCGAGCTCCTGCGCGGGATCACGGCCGCCGTGCGCGGGGAGCCGCTCCCGGACGCGCCCGCCGAGGCCGAGCTCAGCGTCGACGCCGTCCACCAGGAGCTGTCGGAGTTCCGCTACTGCACGGTCTTCGTGGTCGAGGGCGAGGGCCTCGACGCCGACGGCCTCGAGCAGGAGCTGGAGCGGCTCGGCGACTCGCTCCTCGTCGTCGGCGACGACGACCGCGCTCAAGGTGCACGTCCACACGGACGACCCCGGCGCGGCGCTGTCGCTCGGCGTGCGCCAGGGGACGATCGACCGGATCGAGATCGCGAACATGCACGCGCAGACCGTCGCGCGCGAGGAGCGGCTGACCGAGGACCTGGCGCCGCCGGACGAGGACAAGACGACCGAGGTCGTGGCCGTCGTCGCGGGCGAGGGCAACCGGCGCCTGTTCGCGAGCCTCGGGGCCGGCCGGATCATCGAGGGCGGGCAGACGATGAACCCGTCCACGCAGGACATCCTCGACGCGATCGAGGCGGCGCCCGCGCCCGAGGTCGTCGTCCTGCCGAACAACTCGAACGTCGTCATGTCGGCCGAGCAGGCGGCGCGGCTCGCGTCGAAGCCCGTCCGGGTCGTGCGCACCGAGTCGATCCCGGCCGGCCTCGCCGCGCTCGTCGTCTACGACGCGGGCCGCTCGGCCGAGGCGAACGTGGCGGAGATGCACGAGGCGCTCGAGGCGCTCGCGACCGGCGCCGTCACGGTCGCCTCGCGCGACGCCGAGGTCGACGGCGTCGCCGTCCGGGAGGGCGAGTTCCTCGGGCTCGTCGACGACCGGGCCGTCGCCGCCGGCGGGAGCTTCGACGAGGTCGCCCGTGCAGTGCTCGGGCTGCTCCTGGCGGAGCCGCGCGACGTGCTCACGCTCCTCACCGGCGCCGAGGCCCCGGGCCTGAACGGCCTCCGCGCCTGGGTCGGCGAGCAGCACCCGGACCTCGAGGTCGAGGTCCAGGACGGGGGCCAGCCGCATTACCCCCTGCTCATCTCGGCGGAGTAGGGTGCGCCGGTGACGCCGCCGATCCGGATCCTCCTCGTCGAGGACAACGAGGTCTTCCGGGAGACGCTCGAGCTGCTGCTGGGGCTGCGCTCCGACGTCGAGGTCGTCGCGTCGATCGGCGACGGGTCGCAGGCGGTGGCCGCGTGCCGCGAGCACCGGCCCGACGTCGTGCTGATGGACTACCGGCTGCCCGGGCTCGACGGCGTGCGCGCGACCGCGGCCGTGCGCGAGGCGTGCCCCGAGACCGCGGTCGTGTGCCTCACCGCCTCGATCGCGGCGAGCGAGGGCGACGCGCTGCTCGAGGCGGGCGCGGTGCGCTGCCTCTCGAAGAACCAGGAGCTCGACGCCATCGTCGCCGCGATCCACGAGGCCGCCGGGCGGCACGAGGCGGCGGTCTGATGGAGCTGACCGCGCAGAACACCGCGCTCGTCCTCGACTCGACCGCCGACTTCCCCGAGGCGCCGCGAGCGCTTCGCCAACGTCCGCGTCGTCCCGCTCTACGTCCGCTTCGGCGCGGACAGCTTCCGCGACTACGTCGAGCTCGGCCCGGAGGAGTTCTACGCCCGCCTCCGCACCGCCGAGGAGCTGCCGACGACCTCGCAGCCGACGCCGCAGGACTTCCTCGACGTCTACGAGGAGCTCTCCGGCTTCGAGCGGATCGTCTCGCTGCAGATCTCGCAGCAAGCTCTCCGGCACGTTCGCGAGCGCGCAGCTCGCGGCGGAGCAGCTCGAGGGCGACCGCGTGCGCGTGCTCGACTCGCGCACGGCCTCGGCGGCGATCGCGATGCTCGCGCTCGCGGTCCAGCGCCGGCTCGAGCGCGGGACGACCGACGAGGAGATCGAGGCGCTCGTCGCGAGCTACGCCGACCGTGCGCGGCTGCTCTTCACCGTCGACACGCTCGAGTTCCTCGCGCGGGGCGGGCGCATCGGCAAGGCGCGTGCGATGGCCGGCCAGCTGCTGAACATCAAGCCGATCCTGGCGATCCGCGACGGCGAGGTGGAGCCGATCAAGCGCGTCCGCGGCAACCAGAAGGCGTTCATGGAGTTCGTCAGCCAGTTCCGCGAGCACAGCGCGGACGGCGCCGGCCTGCGGGTCGGGATCGCGCACGCCGACGCGCCGGAGCGCGCGCAGGCGCTCGTCGAGATGGTGCAGCGGGAGCGGCCGCAGGCGCAGGTCGAGATCGTGACGACCCTGGGCGCCGTCGTCGGTACGCACGCCGGCCCGGGGACGGTCGGGTTCTTCTGGTTCGAAGATCTGGGGGAACCCATGGTTCCCCCAGATGCCCCCTCCTTCTCCTGAGTGGCTGATTCGGGACGTGGGGTGTGGCCTCCCGGGCGGATGAACCGCCCTTCGGCCGAGGGGCGTCTGCTCACGGTAGGACGTGGTGGGCGTGGTCGTGTGGCCTGCGCGCGCGCACCTTCGGTGCGGGCGCTCCGGCCCAGGAGCTGCTCTCAACGGACTGGCGTGTCGTGACGGGCGGGATGCGCTGTGCCCCTGGACGGGGCACGCGGCGATCCCGCCCGTCCGATCGCTCCGGGGCCGGAATACGGCTTCAAACCGACTTAGTAACAGTCTGTTGCTTTGTCGCTTTCGGTTCGTACGGTCAGTCGTGCGCGAGCGCGAAGGTGAGGTCGGTCGCGAACGCGACGCCGGCGCGCGGGAACGGGCGCGCGAGCGGCTCGCAGTCGTACCCGCCGCGGCCGCCCTCCCAGGCGGGGAAGATCCCACCGAGCGCCACGTAGCGCCCGCCGGCGAGGCGGCCGGTCGTCTCCCAGCGCCGCACGTCGGGGCTCGCCGGGCTCCCGCCCTTGCAGCCCCAGACGACGCCGTCGATCGAGGCCGTGTCGCGGTGGAACGCGGGGCGCCCGGCCGCGGCCGCCTGCGCCCAGTCATCGAGGTCGCCGCCGACGCTGACGTCGAGGCACGCCGTCGCGGCGCATCCGCCCTCGGCGCCGGTCGTGCCGTTGCCGCGGTCGAAGCGCAGGCGCGACCGCTCGCTGTCGGCGCACTGGCCCGTGTCGGAGATCGGCCCCTCGAGGCCGCCGCCACCGACGTAGATGCACGCGAGCGAGCCGTCGCGCCGGAAGGTGGCCATCCGCGTGAAGTCGCCGCCGACGGCGTGGGCGACGAACTTCGGCTCCTTGACGAACGCGAGCGACCGGGTGTGGCCGCAGCGCCCGCCGCGGGCACAGCGGCACCACGTCGACGTGGACGCGGACCACCGTCGGCTCGACGCGATAGCGGTAGTTCAGCTGCAGCAGCCCGCGCGGGAAGGTGAAGCCGTCGCTGAGGCGGACGACGACGCCGAACTCGATCGCGTCGCCGACCCGGAGCGGCGGCTCGACGAGACCCGAGGAGGAGACGCCGAAGCCGCTGTTCCGGGCGGCGCAGATCCGGCCGCTGATCTCCCACGCGTTTCGCCCCGTGAACCGCAGCTTCCCGGGCGTGCCGCGCGCGTGGTGCCAGCCGAACGCGCCGAGCCCGCCGAACTCGGGGTCGTTGAGGGTGCCTGGGCGCCGGAGGTCGTCGACGAGGACGGTGCCGTCCGTCGCGACGAAGCGGGAGACGTAGCCCGGGCCCACGGTGCGCCGCGACGTAGCGAGGCAGCGCGTCCGCATCGTCCACGTGCCGTCTGCGTTCGTGACCGCGATCGCGCCCGGGCCGACCGAGATCCGGACCGCGGGCTCCTCACCCCCGGCCGTGACGGCGAGGGCGAGCGACAGGATGGAGAGGACGACGAGGGCCGCGCGCACCTCGCCGTACGATCGTCAGCGAAGTGCCGTCCGCCCATCCCCCTAACGTGCAGTTGTCCCTGCACTCATGGCGACAGTGACGCGCGGTCCGACAGGGTTCGCGAGCGTGGACCCGCCCGCGGCATGGCCGCCGACGCGGAGTGCGCCGCGGCCTGCCCGGCTCGAGCGGGGCGTGGAGACGCTGCCCGGGATCGGCGCGGCGCTCGCGCGGCGGCTCGGGCGCCTGGGGCTGCGGACGGTCGGCGACCTGCTGCTGCACCGCCCGCACCGCTACGAGGAGGCGGCGCCGGAGCGCCCGATCCGCGACCTGTTCGGCGAGGAGGAGGTCGCGATCGCCGGCATCGTGGTGCGCGCCTCGAGCCGGCGGACGGCGCGGCGCCTGACCGTCCAGAACGTCCGCGTCCGCGACGACAGCGGCGAGATCGACGCCGTCTGGTTCAACCAGCCCTGGGTCGTCGACCGCCTCGCGCCGGGGACGGAGGTGCGCCTGCGGGGCTCGCTCTCGCGCCGCGGCGGCTTCGCCGTGAAGGCCTACGACGTCGGCGACGCGCGCGCCACGGCCGACTACGCGCCGGTGTACCCGGCCACGGAGGACGTGACGCCGCAGCGGCTGCGGGGGCTCGTCGAGGCCGCGCTCGCGGACGTCGACGCGGTCCCGGACGCGCTCCCGGCCGCGCTCCGGGAGCGCGAGGGCCTGCCCCTCCGCCGCGACGCCCTGGTCGCGCTCCACCGGCCGCGCGACCTCGACGAGGCCGAGGCGGGGCGCCGACGCCTCGCCTTCGACGAGCTGCTCGTGCTCCAGCTCGCGATCGCCCGCCGCGCCCGCGAGCGCGAGGCCGCGATCGCGCCCTCGCTCGGCGAGCCGGGCGAGCTGATCCGGCGCTACCGCGAGGCGCTGCCGTTCACGCTCACGCCCGAGCAGGAGGCGGCGGTCCGCGAGGTCGACGCCGATCTCGCGCGCACCGTGCCGATGCAGCGCCTGCTCCAGGGCGACGTCGGCTCGGGGAAGACCGTCGTCGCGCTCTACGCCCTCCTGCGCGCGGTCGAGCACGGCCGCCAGGGGGCGCTGATGGCGCCGACGGAGACGCTCGCCGAGCAGCACTTCCTCACGATCGAGGGCCTCTGCGCCGAGCTCGGCGTCCGCGTCGTGCTGCTGACGAGCGCGCTGCGGGCGAAGGAGCACGCGGCCGCGCGGGACGCGCTCGCGAGCGGCGAGGCGCAGCTCGCGGTCGGCACGCACGCGCTCATCCAGGAGCAGGTCGAGTTCGCCGACCTCGCCGTCGCCGTCGTCGACGAGCAGCACCGCTTCGGCGTCGAGCAGCGGGCCGCCCTCGTCGAGGGCCGCGCGCCGCACGTGCTGCACATGACCGCGACGCCGATCCCGCGCACGCTCGCGCTCACCGTCTACGGCGACCTCGCGTCTCCGAGATCGCGCGCCCGCCGGCGAACCGCCGCCCGATCGTCACCGGCTGGATCCCCGAGGCGCGGGCGCTCGGAGGCGTACACGCGCCTGCGCCGACTGCTCGAGGACGGCCGGCAGGCGTACGTCGTGTGCCCGCTCATCGAGGAGTCCGAGACGTCGCGCGCGCGGGCGGCCGAGCAGGAGGCGGAGCGGCTGCAGGGCGGGGAGCTGCGCGGCTTCCGGGTCGGCTGCCTCCACGGCCGCCTCAAGCCGGCCGACCGGCGCGAGCTCATGCGCGCGTTCAAGGCCCGCGAGCTCGACGTCCTCGTCGCGACGACGGTGATCGAGGTCGGCGTCGACGTCCCCAACGCGACGGTGATGATCGTCCAGGAGGCCGACCGCTTCGGGCTCGCGCAGCTGCACCAGCTCCGCGGGCGCGTCGGGCGCGGCGCCGAGCAGTCGTACTGCCTGCTCGTCTCGCGGCCGGCCGGACGAGCTGACGGACAGCGCGCAGGCGCGGCTCCAGGCGCTGGTCGACACGACGGACGGCTTCGAGCTCGCGGAGAAGGACCTCGAGCTGCGCGGCGCGGGCCAGCTCGCGGGGGCGCGGCAGTCGGGCCTCTCCGACCTCCGCTTCGCGAGCGTCACCCGCGACCGGGCGCTGCTCGACGAGGCGCGCGCCGCGGCGCAGGGGCTCGCGGACGAGGGCGTGCTCGCGGACGAGGTCGACGCGCTCCTCGCGGGCGCGGACCTGCTCGGGGCTTCGTAGCCGGGTTCGGTCGGCCCACCCGCACGCGGCCGGGTCGCCGCACGGCCATGCGGCTCCGCCGTCGGCACCCTCGGTGGATGGACGGAATCGCCCTTCGGCCCCTGCGCTCCGGCGAGCGCGAGACGGTGCTCGAGGTCTTCCACGGCCTCTCCGACCGCTCGCGCCGCCTGCGCTTCCTCGGCGCCAAGCCGCGGCTGCCGGCGCGCGACCTCGACGTGCTCGTCGACGTCGGCTGCTGCGGCCACGAGGCCGTGACCGCGTTCGACGTCGCCAGCGGCCGCGCGATCGGCCTCGCGCGGTTCGTCCGCGACGGCGACGCGCCCGAGGCGGAGATCGCCTTCGAGGTCGTGGACGAGTGGCAGGGGCGCGGCGTGGGCCGGCGTCTCGTCGCGGAGCTCGCCCGGCTCGCGCACGAGCAGGGAATCCTCCGCCTCCGCGCCGTGGTCGACCGCTCCAACCAGCCGGCGCTCGCGCTCGTGCGCGGGCTCGGCGACCTGGTCGCGCAGCGCCCGGACGGGCCGGCGATCGAGCTCGTCGTCCGGCTCCCCTAGCCGCGCCGAGAATGCGCCGGTGCGGATCATCGCCGGCACGCGCAAGGGGCACCGGATCCAGGCGCCGAAGGGCACCGACACGCGCCCGACCGGCGACCGCGTCCGCGAGGCCGCGTTCAACCTGATCGGCCCGGTCGACGGCGCCGAGGTGCTCGACCTGTTCGCCGGCTCGGGAGCGATGGGGCTCGAGGCGCTCTCGCGCGGCGCGGCCCGCGTCACCTTCGTCGAGGCCGACCGGGCGGCGTGCCGCGCGATCGACGCGAACCTCGAGAAGCTCCGCCTGACCGGCGCCCGCGTCGTGCAGCAGGACGCGGGCCGCGCGCTCGCGCTCGAGGCGCAGGCGGGACGGCGCTACGACCTCGTGCTCGTCGACCCGCCGTACGCCGCGCTCGCGGCCGTCCTGCCCGCGCTCGACCGCTACCTGCCGACGCTGCTCGCGCCGGACGGCCTCGCCGTCGTGGAGAGCTCGTCCCGCGAGGAGCCCGAGCTGCCGTCGCTCGGGAAGCGCACCTCGCGACGCTACGGCGCCGCACGCCTTACGCTCTTCGAGCCGTGATCACCGCCATCTGCCCCGGCACGTACGACCCGGTCACGTTCGGCCACGTCGACGTGATCGGCCGCGCCGCCTCGATCTTCGACCGCGTCGTCGTCGGCGTCGTCGGCGCGCCCGCAGCACAAGACGCCGATGTTCTCGCTCGAGGAGCGGGTCGCGTTCCTGCGCGAGGCGCTCGGAGACCTCGCCAACGTGGAGGTCGACGTCTTCTCCGAGCTCGTCGTCGACTTCGCGCGCCGCTGGCAGGCGAAGGCGATCGTGAAGGGCCTGCGCGTCATCTCCGACTTCGAGTGGGAGTTCCAGATGAACCAGCTCAACCGCACGCTCGCGCCGGAGATCGAGACCGTCTACGTGATGGCGAGCCCGCAGGTGAGCTTCGTCTCCTCGAGCGGCGTGAAGGAGATCGCGGCGTTCGGCGGCGACGTGTCGGCCCTCGTGCCGGCGACGGTGGCGGACCGGTTCAGGGCGCTCTTCCCCGACGGCCGCCCCGGGACGCCGGAGCGACCGACCGAGTAGACGCCCCCGCGTGGAGGACACCACGCACCTCGCGCGAACACCTGCTCGTTACACTCCTTTGAGCCATGGACGTCCTCGTTCTCATCGACAAGCTCGACGACCTCGTGCACAACGCGAAGGCCGTGCCGCTCACCGACCAGGTGCGGATCGACCGCGAGGAGATCTACGACATCCTCGACCAGATGCGCGCGACGATCCCGGAGGAGATCAAGCAGGCCCGCTGGATCGTCAAGGAGCGGCAGGAGATGCTCGCCGAGGCGAAGCGCGAGACCGACCGGCTCGTCAACGAGGCGCGCGAGCAGGCCGTGCGCGAGGCCTCGCAGACCGAGATCGTGAAGATCGCCGAGCGGCAGGCGCAGGAGATCGTCGACGAGGCGCGGCGGCAGGCCCGCGAGACCCGGCTCGAGATGGAGGACTGGGCGGACGGCATCCTCTCGACGCTCGAGGTCAACCTCGACAAGTTCCTCCAGGCCGTGAAGCGCGGCCGCGAGCGCCTGCAGGAGCGCTCGCAGGAGAGCGTCGTCGCCGGTGTCGGGCCGATCGTCGAGGACGACGGCGGCGGGTACTAGGCCGAGCGGCCCGGCGCTCCGCCTCCCCGACGATCTCCCCCGGCTCGTGCCGGGCGCTGCCGCGGCGGTCGCGGTCGCCGGGCTCGGACTCGCTGACGGCGGGATCGCGCCGCCCGCATGGGGCTGGGCGGGGCTCGGGCTCGCGGCGGTCGCCGTCGCGGCACTCGCGTTCCGGCTCCGCGTCCGGCTGAGCCGCCTCGAGCTCGCCTTCCTCGGCGCGCTCGGGCTCGTCGCCGCCTGGGCGGCGCTGTCGGCGGCGTGGTCGCGCAGCCTCCCGAGCTCCGTCCTCGAGTCGCAGCGGCTGCTCGTGTACGCCGCCGCGGCCGCGGCCTTCCTGCTTGCCGGGCGGCGCACCGCTGCCGGGCCGCTGCTCGTCGGCACGCTGGCGGGGATCCTCGTCGTCGCCGTTGCGAACCTGCTCCTGCGCGACGGCGACGCCGTGACCGCCGCCGGGCAGGCGCGTCCCCTGGCCGACGAGCACGCGCTCGCGATCCTCCTCGTCCTCGGCGTCGTGATCGCACTCGGGCTCGCGCTCGCGACAACACGACCGCCCGCCCGCATCGGCGCGGCTGCCGCCGCGGGTTTCCTCCTCGTCCCGCTCGTCCCGCTCGGGAGTGGCGGCGCGTGGCTCGCGCTCGTCGCGGGGCTCGTTGCGGCAGGCGCGCTCCGGTTCGGCGCGCTCGCCGCTCGCGTACCCGGTCGCGGTCGCACTCGGGCTCGTCGCCGCGATCGTCGTCGGCGTCCGCTTCGACCCGCAGCGCGAGGAGCTGTGGCGCGTCGCGTCGGACGAGGCCCGGTCGGAGCCGCTCGCGGGCACCGGCGCGGGCACGTATCCGCGCATCTGGCTCCAGCAGCGGAGCGACGCCGTGCAGGAGGACGACGCGCACAACGTCTACCTCGAGACCCTGGCGGAGGTCGGCCCGCTGGGCCTGGCGCTGCTCGCGGCCGCGCTCGCGGTGCCCGTCGCGGCCGCCGCCTCGGTGCGGCACGAGCCGCTCGCCCCCGCCGCAGCATCGGCCTACGCGGCCTTCCTCGTGCACGCGGGCATCGACCGGGACTGGGCGGTGCCGGCCGTGGTCGTCGCGGCTCTCGCCGCCGCCGCGTGCGCTGCTCCTGCTCGCGCGCCCGCGCGCACCGGCGGCGATCGTCGGCCCGCGCCTGCGGCTCGCGCTCGTCCTCGGGGTGACGGCCGTGGGGCTCGCCGCGCTCGTCGGCCTCGTCGGGAACACGGCGGTCGCCCACGCGGAGGACGCCGCTGCCACGGGCTCCTGGGTCGACGCCGAGACGCGTGCCCGGCACGCCGCCTGGCTCGCGCCGTGGTCGGCCGTGGCGCTGCGGCTCCGAGGCGAGGCCCAGTACGCGCGCGGCGACGTCGACGCCGCCCGCCGCAGCCTGCGCCGGGCCGTCGCCCGGGACCCGAGCGATCCCGAGCTCTGGCTCGCGCTCGCGAACAGCCTCCGCGGCAACGCGCGCGCCCGTGCCCTCGCGCAGGCGCTCCGGCTCAACCCGCTCGGGATCGCACCGGGGTAGCCCGGGGCCCCCCTCGGAGGAGGCCCCGAGCACGCCTTCGGCTCAGCGGCCGATCCCGACCTGCACGAGGCGGCGGGACGAGACCCCGGCGAGCAGGTCCTCGCCGGCCTTCCGTGCACGAACGAAGAACTGGACGTTGTAGCCCGGCCGCAGCAGCTTGCGGAAGTCGCTTTCGGTGCGGACGGTGAACACGATCGTGCCGTCGTTGTTCGTCACCCGCTCCGCCGGCGTGGTGGTCACGATCGGCGTCGAGCGGATGAACACGAGTGCGCCGCTCACCGGCCGACGCGAGCTCGTCTCGAGCACGCGGACGCGGATGGAGAAGGCGCGCGTGTTGCTGTACGAGAGCCGGCGCGGCGTGAACTGCACCGACTGAATCAGCAGCCGGTTCGGCGGCGTCACCGTCTCGATCGGGACGGGGCCGGTGCCGCGCGTGACGGCGGCGGTCGCGTCCGAGGTCGCGGTCGATGTGCCGACGGCGTTCCGCCCGGTCACCGCGACCCGCAGCGTCGAGCCGACGTCCACGGCCTGGACGGTGTAGGTCTGCGCGGTGGCGCCGGCGATCGCGACGCACGAGGCGCCCGACGCGTTGCAGCGCTGCCACTGGTACGTGAACGTGATCGGCGCGTCGCCCGTCCACGTGCCGTTCGCTCGCCGTGAGCGCCTGGCCGCTCTGCGGCGTCGTGTCCGAGATCGTCGGGCAGGGCCGTGTTCGTCGGTCCGTACTGGGCCTGTGCGGCCGTGACCGGCGACGGCAGATACCCGACCACGGCGGCCGTCGCGAGTGCGACGATCGCAGCGAGCAGCATCGTTCCGGCCGTCTTTCTGGGATGCGCGCGAACTGCGTGCGCGGCGTGAGTCATCAGATCCCCCCTCGGGTCGCGTGTTCGTCGCCGGATGCCCGTTCGGGCGCAGGACGACGCGTCCGCTCACAGAAGCCTTACAGCGCTACGCTGGCCGCGTGACGAGCTTCAGCCTCCGTCGGCTCAGGCTCCGCTCCGGGGAGCAGTTCCGGGACCGCGTCGAGATCGAGCTCGAGCCCTTCGAGTTCGGCGGCCAGCGGTACCTGCCGGTCCCCGAGCGGGTGCCCGCCGAGCTGACCGTGACCCAGGCCTCGACCGGGACCGTGTTCGAGCTGCGCTTCTCCGCGCGGCTCCACGGCCCGTGCATGCGCTGCCTCGCGGACGCCGTCATCGACCGCGACGTCGCCGCCCGCGAGTACCAGGCGACGAAGCCGGACGGCGAGGAGCTCGCGTCCCCGTACGTCCGCGACGACCAGCTCGACCTCTCCGCCTGGGCGCGCGACGCGCTCGCGCTCGGGCTGCCGACGCAGATCCTCTGCCGGCCCGACTGCGCGGGCCTCTGCCCGGTCTGCGGCAAGGACCTCAACGTCGAGCCGCACGAGCACGAGGAGGAGCGCACCGACGAGCGCTGGGCCGCGCTCGAGGCGCTGAAGGACCGGCTCTAGAGCTCGGCGAGCACGGCGTCGTGGAGGACGCCGTTCGTCGTCACGAGGCCGGGGCCGACGAGCGCCGGCCGGCCGTCGACGGCGGTGACGCGGCCGCCCGCCTCCTCCACGATCGGGACGAGGGCGGCGATGTCCCAGGCCCTGAGCGAGTGCTCGATCGCGGCGTCAACGGATCCCTCCGCGACGAGCAGGTGCGCCCACGCGTCCGAGAACGCCTGCGGGTGCCAGGCGCGCCGGAGCAGCGGCTCGATCCGAGCGCGGCTGCTCGCGGCGAAGGAGACGACGGCGTCCTCGACCGCGGCGATCGTGGAGACGCGGATCGGCTCGCCGTTCGCGAACGCGCCCTCGCCGCGCCGGGCCCACCAGCGGCGGCCCGAGTGCGGGCGCCGAGGCGACGCCGACGTCGATCCGGCCGTCGAGCTCGAGCCCGAGCAGCGTGAACCAGACGGGGATCCCGCGCGAGTAGTTCCGCGTGCCGTCGATCGGGTCGACGATCCAGCGCCGCGACCGAAGGACTTTGTGGCTCTGAGCCACTAGCTCCCTCCTCCTCGCCGAGGATCGCGTCGTCCGGGCGCGCCACGGCGAGCCGCTCCCGGATCGCGCGCTCGACGGCCTCGTCCGCCTCGGTCACCGGCGTGCGGTCCGCCTTCGTGTCCACGCGCAGGTCGAGCGCGCGGAAGCGCGGCAGGGCGATCCCGTCCGCGAGGTCGGCGAGCTCGAGCGCGAGAGCGAGGTCGGCGTCCACGACCGCTATCCTCCCTGACGGCGCCCCGGGCGCCCTCCCATGACGGACTGATCGAGCACATCCGACTCTCGCCGCGCCCCGTCCGGAGGCGCGCGTCCCCGCTCGATCAGGAGGTTCCCGCATGCGAGTCCAGCTCGCCGGCGTCGCCAGACACCACGGCGCTCGCACCGTCCTCACCGACGTCACGCTGACGATCGGCGCCGAGCAGCGCCTCGGCCTCGTCGGCCCGAACGGCGTGGGCAAGTCGACGCTGCTCCGGCTCGCAGCGGGGCTCGAGGCCGCCGGACGCGGGGACGGTGACGCGCGCGCCGGCGACGCTGTCGGTCGGCTACCTGCCGCAGGAGCCGGACGCACGGCCGGACGAGACGGTCCGCGGCTACCTCGCGCGCCGCACCGGGATCGCCGAGGCGGAGCGGGCGCTCGCCGACCTTGCCGCCGCCCTCGCGTCGGATCCGGCCGCGGGCGACCCGTACGCGCTACGCGCTCGACCGGTTCCTGGCGCTCGGCGGCGGCGACCTCGACGCGCGCGCAGGCGCCGTCTGCGCCGAGCTCGGCCTCGACGTCGACCTCGACCGGCCGACGACGCAGCTCTCCGGCGGGCAGGCGGCTCGGCTCGCGCTCGCGGCGATCCTCCTCTCGCGCTTCGACGTGCTGCTGCTCGACGAGCCGACGAACGACCTCGACTTCGACGGGCTCGACCGGCTCGAGCGGTTCCTGCTGCGGCGCGCCGGCGGCCTCGTCGTCGTCTCGCACGACCGCGCGCTCCTCGACCGCGTCGTGACGCGGATCGTCGAGGTCGACCCGTGGACGCACGGGATCCGCGAGTGGGCCGGCGGCTGGAGCGAGTACGCCGAGCGGCGCGCGCTCGAGCGGCAGCGGCAGTACGCGCGCTTCGCCGACGCGCAGGAGCGGCGGCGGCACGTGGAGGCGCTGCTGCAGAAGCGCACGAGCGAGGCCCGCGCCCACGGCGACTCGATGGGCAAGCACACGGGCGGCGCCGACCGGCGCGGCACGCACGCGCTGATGACGAAGGTGCGGCAGGCCGAGCGCGCGCTCGAGCGCGTCGACGAGGTCGAGAAGCCCTTCGAGCCGTGGGAGCTGCGGCTGACGCTGCGCGCCGGCGAGCGCGGCGGCGACCGCCTCGCGGCGCTGCAGGGCGCGGTCGCGGAGCGCGGGTCGTTCCGGCTCGGCCCCGTCGACCTCGACCTCGCCCCGGGCGACCGGGTCGCCGTCACCGGCCGCAACGGCTCGGGCAAGTCGACGCTGCTCGCGATGCTCCTCGGCGAGCTCCCGCTCGTCGCGGGCCATCGGAGCGTCGGGCGCAGGACGACGATCGGCGTCCTCGACCAGGCGCGGCGCACGTACGCGGGCGAGGAGACCCTGCTCGCGACGTTCGCGGAGCGAACCGGGCTCGTGCCGGTGGACGCCCGGACGCTGCTCGCGAAGTTCGGCCTCGGCGCCGACGACGTGGCGCGGCCCGCGGCCGGCCTCTCCCCGGGCGAGCGGACCCGCGCCCACCTCGCCGAGCTCCAGGCGCGCGGCGTGAACCTCCTCGTGCTCGACGAGCCGACGAACCATCTCGACCTCGAGGCGGTCGAGCAGCTCGAGGCGGCGCTCGCGGGCTACGACGGCGCGCTCGTCGTCGTCTCGCACGACCGGCGCTTCCTCGAGGCCGTCGCGCCAACCGGCGAGATCGCGCTGCCGCTATAGTCCGGGCCGCTCATGGCCGTCCCCAAGCAGAAGACGAGCAAGTCGCGCCGCGACAAGCGCCGCGCGCAGCACTCGATCGAGGCGCCGCGTCCGAACGTCTGCCCGAACTGCGGGCAGCCGAAGCGGCCGCACCGGCTCTGCCCGACCTGCGGCACCTACAAGGGCCGCGAGGTCGAGCCGCTCCGCATCCAGGCTCCGTAGTGACGGACCGCGTCGCGGTCGACGCCCTCGGCGGCGACCGCGCGCCCGAGGAGGTCGTCGCAGGCGCGGTCGAGGCCGCCGGCGAGGGGATCGACGTCGTGCTCGTCGGGCCGCGCGGGCTCGACACGCACGGGCTCGAGCTCGTCGAGGCGACCGACGCGCTCGCGATGGACGAGAAGCCCGCCGAGGCCGTCCGCGCGAAGCCCGACAGCTCGCTCGTCGTCGCGAACCGGCTCGTCGCCGACGGGCGCGCCGCCGCGGTCCTCTCCGCCGGCAACACCGGCGCGATGCTCGCCGCGGGCCTCCTCCACGTGCGGCGGCTGCCCGGCGTGATGCGGCCCGCGATCGCCGTCGTCCTCCCCTCGCGGCGCGGCCCCAGCGTCCTGCTCGACTCCGGCGCGAACGCCGACGCGCGCCCGGAGCACCTGCTCCAGTTCGCCTACATGGGCGCGATCTTCGCGGAGGAGGTGCTCGAGCTCCCGCGCCCGTCCGTCCGGCTGCTCTCGATCGGCGAGGAGCCGGAGAAGGGGAACCAGCTCGCGCTCGAGGCGCACGAGCTGCTCGCCGCGAGCGACCTCAACTTCGAGGGCAACACCGAGTCGCGGGAGCTGCTCGAGGGCGCTGCGGACGTCGTCGTCACCGACGGCTTCACCGGCAACGTCTCGCTCAAGCTGCTCGAGGGGACGATCCGGACGCTGCTCGACGCGCTGCGCGAGGAGATCGCCTCGAGCTCGCGCGGGAAGGTCGGCGGGCTGCTGATCCGGCCCGCCGCGCGGTCGCTGCGGAACCGCCTCGACCCGGACACCTACGGGGGCGCGTACCTGCTCGGCCTGCGCGGTCTCTCGGTGATCGCGCACGGCAACTCGTCGCGCCGCGCGATCGCGAATGCGATCCGGCTGGCGGCGCGCGGGGTGGAGCACGACGTGGTCGATCGGCTCGCCGCGCGGCTCCCGCAACGGGCCGCAGACCCCCGTGTATGATCGCCCGGTTTTCCGGGAATCGAGCGAATAGAGGTGAGATGGCCGCGTCGCGTGAGGAGATCTACGAGCGCGTGAAGGAGGTCCTGAGCGAGCAGCTCGGGGTGGAGGAGGGCGAGATCAACGACGAGGCGAACTTCCAGGAGGATCTCGACGCCGACTCCCTCGACCTCGTCGAGCTGATCATGGAGCTCGAGGATCAGTTCGGGATCAAGATCTCGGACGAGGACGCGCAGAAGATCCAGACCGTCGGCCAGGCCGTCGACTACGTCCACGGGCACCAGTAGGGGTCAAGGGCGGGCCCGGCGAGCTCGGGCGGCTGATCGACGAACTGCCGCCGGAGCGCGCCGAGCCCGTCTTCACGCACTCGTCCTGGGCGCCCGACCGCGCGTCGTCGTACGAGCGGCTCGAGTTCCTGGGGGACAGCGTGCTCGAGCTCGCCGTCGCGCGGGCCCTCTACGAGCGCTACCCCGACTTCAGCGAGGGCCGGCTCGCGAAGATGCGCTCGCACGTCGTCTCGCGCGCGAGCTGCGCGGTCGTCGCGCGCGACCTGGAGCTCGACCGGAAGCTGCGCGAGACCGCGGCCACGGGTCTCCCGACGGAGGAGCTCGAGCGGCTCTCGCACAACCGCAACGTCCTCGCCGCGATCCTCGAGGCGGCGCTCGCGGCGCTCTTCCTCGAGCACGGGTTCGAGCGCGTCGAGTCGGCCGTCGTGGAGGCCTTCGACGCGCGGATCGAGTACGCGCTCACGAGCCACGTCGACCACAAGACGGAGCTGCAGGAGGCGCTCGCCCGCACCGGCCGCGCCGTCGTCTACACGGTGATCGAGGTCGAGGGGCCGCCGCACGACCGCCGCTTCACCTGCGCCGCCGTGCGTCGCCGACGAGGAGGTCGGCCGCGGCAGCGGGCGCTCGAAGAAGGCCGCCGAGCAGGAGGCGGCCCGCGAGGCGCTGGCGCACCTCGCGCTCGAGCGCGATCGAATGACGGCGCTTCGGCGTCGCCGGCGCGGATTCCTCCATCCGCACGCCGCGTTAGCCTCCGGCCCCGGTGCACCTCTCCGCGATCAAGATCCGCGGCTTCAAGTCGTTCCCGGACCCTGTCGAGATCCGGTTCGAGCCCGGCGTCGGCGTCATCGTCGGGCCGAACGGCTCCGGCAAGTCGAACGTCGCGGACGCGATCGTCTGGGCCGCCGGGTCGCTCGCGCCGCACGAGCTGCGCGCCGAGAAGCCCGACGACGTCCTCTTCGCGGGCTCGGCGACGCGGCCGGCGGCGGACCACGCGCAGGTCGAGCTCCTCTTCGACAACAGCGACGGCGACGGGCCGATCGACTACGCCGAGCTCTCGATCGCGCGGCGCCTGCAGCGCGGCGGCGAGGGGCAGTACCTCGTGAACGGGGCGCACGTGCGGCGGATCGACCTCGTCGAGCTGCTCGCCGACCTCGGCCTCGGCGGCGCGATGCACTCGATCATCGGCCAGGGCAAGGTCGAGGAGATCCTCGGCGCGAGCGCGGAGCGGCGCCGCGAGCTGCTCGAGGAGGCGGCCGGCCTCGGCCGCTTCAAGCGCCGGCGGCACCGCGCCGAGCTCAAGCTCGCGCGCGTCGCGATCCAGGTCGAGCGCGCGCGGGACATCGAGGACGAGGTGCGGAAGCGGCTGCGGCCGCTCGCGCTCCAGGCGACGGCGGCCGAGCGCGCCGAGAAGCTCGGCGGCGAGATCGCGCAGCTGCGGGCGCGCGTCGCGGAGCTCGACCTCGCCGCGGCCGACGCCCGGCTCGAGGAGGGCGAGGAGCGGAAGGCTGCGGCCGCTCGCGGCGCGGCGGCGCACCGAGGCGCGGCTCGAGGACGTGCTCGCGCAGCGGCAGCAGGCGGAGGAGGAGCTGGCGGACTCGGCCGGCGGGCGCGAGGCGGCGACGTCGGCGCTCTACCGGCTCCGCAGCGCCGGCGAGCGGGTCGGGATGCGCCGCGAGGCGGCGGACGCGCTCGCGCAGTCGCTCCACGCCGAGCTCGGGGACGCGGAGGCGGAGGACGCGGGCCCGTCGCCGGAGCTGCTGCGGCTCGAGCGCGAGGCCGCGGAGGCGGCGGGCGCGTCGGGGGCCGCCGCGGCGGAGCGGGAGCGGGCCGTCCGCGAGGCCGCGGTCGCGCAGTCCCGGGTCGCGGCGGTCGACCGCCGGCTGCGCGCCGAGGCCGACGAGCGGCTCGCAGCGGTGCTCGCGGAGCGGACGGCGGCCGAGGAGTCGGCGCGGGCCGCGGCCGCGGCGCGCGAACGGGCGGCGGACGCGCTCCTGCGACTGCGCGGCGCGATCGAGCGGCTCGCGGTGCGGCGCGAGTCGGCGGCCGCGCTCCTGGAGACCGTCCGGGCCGAGCTCGCGGAGGCCGAGTCGGTGGTCGGGGCCCGATCCGGCCGAGCTCGAGCGCGAGGCGCGCGAGCGGTCGGCGGCGGCGCGCGCGGCGCGCGTCGAGGCCGACGGGCTCGCCGCGCAGGCCGAGGCGGCGCGGGAGCGGCTGGCGGCGCTGGAGCGCTCGCTCGCCGAGCGCGAGGGGCTGCCGCCGGCGGCGCGGGCGCTCGCGGAGGACGGCGAGCGGCTCGCGATCGGCCTCGTCGACGTCGAGCCGGGGCAGGAGCGCGCCGTCGCGGCGGCGCTCGGCTGGCGGGCGGCGGCGCTCGTCGCCGACGATCCGGCCGCGGGGCTCGAGCTGCTCGAGCGCGCGCGCGCGGCGGGGCTCGGCGCGGTCGTCGGTGCTCGTCGGGAAGCGCGCCGAGGAGGTCGTGCGCGAGACGCGCGTCGTCCCGCGCGAGGAGCTGCTCCGCTCCGACGGCCCGGCCGTGACCCCCGAGGGCCACGGCTACGACCCGGAGCGCGGCGAGCTCTGGTTCGCCGGCGAGACGGCGGAGGCGGTGCTGCTCGAGCTCGACGCGCGCCGGAAGGCGCTTGCGGCGGAGGCGTCGCGCCTGGCCGAGGCGGCGTCCGACGCGGCCGGGACCGCCGCGGCGCGCGAGGCCGAGGCCGCAGAAGGCCGAGGCGGCATTCGCCCCGTTCGCGCATCTCGCAGGCCGGAGGCGACCGGATGCCGCGCTGCCTCGGCGCGGATCGCGGACGTGGCCGCGCGGGCGTCGGGGGCGCTCGACGCCGCCGCGCCGAGGCTCGAGGAGCCGCTCGCCGCCGCGGTCGAGCGCGCGCGGCAGGAGGGCGAGGGGCTCGCCGACGAGCTCCGTCGGATCGCCGCCGCGGAAGGCGAGGCGCGTCGCGTCGCCGGCGAGGCGGGCGAGCGCGTCGCCGCGGTCGAGCTCCGGCTCGCCCGGCTCGGCGTCGAGGCGGTGCAGACGGCGATCGACCTGGACGAGGACGCGACGGCGCTGCGGGCGACGGCCGACCGGCTCGCAGCCGCGGCCGACGACGCGGTCGGACGCGCGGCCGAGGCCGCGGCGAAGGCCCGGGCGGCGCAGGACGCGCTCGCCGCGGCGAGCCCGTCGCGGCGCCGGCGCGACGCCGTGCTGCTGCGCCGCGCGCTCGCGGCGGTCGAGCGGCTCGAGGCCGCCCTCGCCGTGGGCGCGGAGCTCGCGAGCCGTGCCGAGGCGCCGCTGCGTGCCCGCGTCGACGCCGGCTCGCTCCGGGCGTCGGAGCTCGCGGCGCGGCTGCGCGAGCTCGGCGCGCAGGAGGCCGAGCTCCGGCGCGAGGCCGCGGAGGCCGGCGAGCGCGCGGCGGCCGTGGACGTCGAGCTCGCGCGGATCGGCGCCGACGCCGACGACGCCCGCCGCCGCCTCGACGAGGCCGGCGCGGACCCGGCCGAGGGCGACGACCGCGACGAGCTGTCGGAGCGCGTCGAGCGGCTCGAGCGGCGCCGCTTCCAGCTCGGGCAGGTGAACCCGCTCGCGAAGGAGGAGTACGAGGCCGAGAAGGCGCGCCTCGAGGAGCTCGCGACGCAGCGCGCCGACCTCGAGGCCTCGCTCGAGGAGCTCGAGACGCTGCGCGCCGAGCTGACCGAGACGGTCGAGCGGCGCTTCGCGGAGACGTTCGCCTCGGTCGCGGCGAACTTCGAGGACGTGGCCGCGACGCTCTTCCCGGGCGGCACGGGCCGGCTCCGCCTGACCGAGGCCGACGAGGAGGGAGAGACCGCCGGGATCGAGATCGAGCTCCGGCCGGCCGGCAAGAAGATCACGCGGCTCTCGCTCCTCTCCGGCGGCGAGAAGTCGCTCGGCGCGATCTCGTTCCTGTTCGCGCTCTTCCTCGCGCGGCCGTGCCCGTTCTACCTCCTCGACGAGGTCGAGGCGGCCCTCGACGACACGAACATCGGCCGCTTCGTCGAGCTCCTCCGCCGCTACGCCGAGCAGGCGCAGTTCGTCGTCATCACGCACCAGAAGCGGACGATGGAGGCGGCGGACGTGCTCTACGGCGTGACGATGGGCGGCGAGGGCGTGTCGCAGATCGTCTCGCGGCGCCTGCCGCAGGACAGGCGGTCGCGGTCGCCGGTCTAGTCGAACGCGTGCTGCGCGGCGAGCCGCTTCGGCGCCTTGAGCAGCCACGCGTCGATCAGCCGCTCGCGCACGTCGTCCTCGTCGGCGTGCTCGAGCCAGACGAGCAGGTACGCCGGCGAGGCCTCGAAGTGCGGCGTGAGGCGGTAGACCTCCGGGTTCGAGTCGACGATCAGCGGGCGCTCCTCGCGGTCGCAGCGCGCCCACATCGCGCCCTCGTGGCGGCTCAGGCCGGCGAACGTCTTGCCGCGCACGGCGAAGGACGACCGGCCCCACGACGTCCCCTCCTCGACCTCCGGCAGCGCCAGCGCGAGCGCCCGCACCTCGTCCCAGCTGACCATGTCCTGAGGCTAACGTTCGCCGCCGTGCCGCGGACGTGGGGAGAGCTGCTGGGCGACGACCCGGCCGGAACGGACGAGACGCCCGAGGAGCAGCAGGGCTTCTTCGGCCGGCTGCGCGACTCGCTCGGCCGCTCGCGGCGGGCGCTGACGGAGCAGATCGCGGTCGCGGCCTTCGACCCGGAGGACGACGCGGCCTGGGAGCGGCTGGAGGAGGCGCTGATCACCGCCGACGTCGGCGTCCCGGCGACGGCCGAGCTGGTGCAGCGGCTGGAGGCGCGCGGCGAGCTCGGCGACCTCGGCGAGGCGCTGGCGGAGGAGATCGCGGCGATGCTCGGCGAGCCCGCGACCCTGAACATGACCCCGTCGCCGACCGTGATCCTCGTCGTCGGCGTCAACGGCACGGGCAAGACGACGACGATCGGCAAGCTCGCCTCGAAGCTCCGCGAGCACGGGCTGAGCGTCATCCTCGGCGCCGCCGACACGTTCCGCGCCGCCGCGGAGGAGCAGCTCGAGATCTGGGCGAAGCGCGCCGAGGCGGACTTCGTCGGCTCCGTCCGCGGAGCGGATCCCGCCGCGGTCGCGTTCGACGCGGTCGAGGCGGCGCAGGCGCGCGGGCGGGACGTGGTCATCGTCGACACGGCCGGGCGCCTCCACACGCAGGCGAACCTCATGGAGGAGCTCGCGAAGGTGCGCCGCGTGATCGCGGGGAAGCTCGACGGCGCCCCGCACGAGACGCTGCTCGTCGTCGACGCGACGACGGGCCAGAACGGGCTGCAGCAGGCGCGGCTCTTCGGCGAGGCGGTCGAGGTCACGGGCGTGGCGCTGACGAAGCTGGACGGCTCGGCGAAGGGCGGGATCGCGGTCGCGATCGCCCACGAGCTGGGGCTGCCGGTGAAGCTCGTCGGCGTGGGGGAGGGGCTCGACGACCTGCGTCCGTTCGACCCGGGCGACTTCGCGCGCGCGCTCGTCTCGGGCTAGTTCGGGCGCAGGGGCTCCGTCCCGCGTCGGCGCCCGTTCCCGGGGCGCACCGGCAGGCCGTTGCGAGCGGATCCTCGCACGGAGCGACCCCGCGCGGACCACCGGTGGACGAACCGTCACGCTCTCGGCACAGAAGCCACGTCCGCGCGGGCCGACGACCGGGGACAGTCCCTGATCTCTCCGCTCCGGCCTGCGAGGATGCGCCTGTGCTGCTCGAGGTCGTCGAGGGCGACATCGCCGCGCTCGAGGTCGACGCGGTCGCGAACGCCGCGAACGACCACCTGTGGATGGGCGCCGGGGTCGCCGGGGCGCTGAAGCGCGCCGGCGGCGAGGAGATCGAGCGCGAGGCCGTCGCGCTCGGGCCGATCCCGCTCGGCAGCGCCGTCGCCACCGGCGCCGGCCGCCTCCCGGCCCGCTGGGTGCTCCACGGCGCCGTCATGGGCCAGGACCTCCGCACCGACGCCGCCCTCGTCCGCCGCACGACCGCGAGCTGCCTCCGCCTCGCGGACGAGCTCGGCGCCCGCTCGCTCGCGCTCCCCGCCTTCGGCACGGGCGTCGGCGGCTTCCCGCTCGACGACTGCGCCCGGATCATGGTCGAGGAGGCGCGGGCCCACGAGCCGCGCACGCTCGAGCGCGTCGTCTTCGCCGTCTTCGGCGACGACGCCGCGCCGCGCCTTCGCCGCCGCGCTCGACTAGAACGGCACGTCTCTACACTTCCCCGGATGTTCGACGCCCTCGGCGACCGGCTGCAGCATGCTCTCGGCGACCTCCGCGGCAGGGGGAAGCTCGACGAGGAGGCGATCTCGCGCGCGATGCGCGAGATCCGGCTCGCGCTGCTCGAGGCCGACGTCAACCTGAAGGTCGTCAAGCAGTTCGTCGACCAGGTCAAGGAGCGCGCGCTCGGCCAGGACGTGGCGAAGAGCCTCACGCCGGGCCAGCAGGTCGTGAAGATCGTCCACGAGGAGCTGACCCAGCTCATGGGCGCCGGCAGCTCGAAGCTCGCGTTCGCAGGCCGGCCGCCGACGGTGATCCTCCTCGCCGGCCTCCAGGGCTCGGGCAAGACGACCGCCTCGGCGAAGCTGGCGCTGCTCCTCCGCAAGGAGGGCAAGCAGCCGGCGCTCGTCGCCGCCGACCTCCAGCGCCCGGCCGCGATCGACCAGCTCGAGCAGCTCGGCCGCCAGATCCAGGTCCCGGTCTACCGCGAGGAGACGAAGGACCCGGTCGTCGCTGCGCGGAAGGGCCTCCAGCGCGCGCAGTCCGACGGCCGCGACGTCGTCATCGTCGACACCGCCGGCCGCCTCTCCATCGACGAGGCGCTGATGGAGGAGCTCGCCGCGGTCCGCAAGGAGACGAAGCCGCACAACGTGCTCCTCGTCCTCGACTCGATGACCGGCCAGGAGGCCGTGAACGTGGCGCGAGGCCTTCCAGGAGCGGATCGACTTCGACGGCGTCGTCCTGACGAAGCTCGACGGCGACGCGCGCGGCGGCGCGGCGCTCTCGGTCAAGGCCGTCACCGGCAAGCCCGTCAAGCTCGCGTCGGTCGGCGAGAAGCTCGACCAGCTCGAGTGGTTCCACCCCGACCGGATGGCCTCGCGGATCCTCGGCATGGGCGACGTGCTCACGCTGATCGAGAAGGCCGAGGCAGCGGTCGAGGAGGACGAGCAGGCGGCGATGGAGGAGCGCATCCGCCGCGGCCAGTTCACCTTCGACGACTTCCTCGCCGCGCAGAAGATGCTCAAGAAGATGGGCCCGCTCCAGAGCGTGATGAAGATGATCCCGGGGCTGGGGAACCAGCTGAAGGACGTCGACATCGACGAGGGGCAGATGAAGCGCGTCGAGGCGATCGTGCTCTCGATGACGCCGAAGGAGCGGCGCATGCCGCACCTGATCAACGGCTCGCGGCGCAAGCGCATCGCGGCGGGCTCGGGCACGAACATTCAGCAGGTGAACCAGCTGCTGACCGCGCGCAAGCAGATGGAGAAGATGATGAAGCAGATGGGCAAGGGCAAGATGCCGTCCTTGCCGGAACTCACCAAGGCAGGACGGAGGTAAGCACCGAGTGGCAGTGAAGCTGAGGCTCACGCGGGTGGGCTCGAAGAAGAACCCGATCTACCGCGTCGTCGCCGCCGACTCGCGCAGCCCGCGCGACGGCAAGTTCATCGAGATCGTCGGGCGCTACAACCCGCAGACCGAGCCGTCGACGATCGAGCTCGACGAGGACAAGGTCAAGGACTGGCTCGCGAAGGGCGCGCAGCCCACCGAGCCGGTCGAGCGGCTGCTGAAGATCAAGGGCATCCGCTAGCGGTGTCGGAGCGCCTCGTCGAGGAGCTCGCGCGGCGCCTCGTCGACGACCCGGCCGAGGTCCGCGTGGAGCGGGGCGAGCGCGACGGCGTGACCGTGCTCCGCCTCCACGTCGCCCCCGACGACGTCGGCAAGGTGATCGGGCGCCAGGGCCGGATCGCGCGCGCCCTGCGCACGCTCGTCCGCGCCAGCGCGGCCCGCACGCACGAGCGCGTGCACCTCGACATCGCCGACGAGTGAGCGAGACCGTCCGGGTCGGCCGCGTCGGCCGGCCGCACGGCATCGCCGGCGCCTTCGTCGTCGAGGACGCCGAGCGACGACCCGTCGCGCTTCGCCGTCGGCGCGAAGCTGCTCGCGGGCGGCGAGGAGGTCGAGGTCGTCGAGTCGCGGCGCGTCGGCGGCGGCCGGCTCGCGATCAGGCTCGACCGCCCCGTCCCGCGCGGGACCGCGCTCGAGCTGCCCCGCGACGAGCTCCCGGAGCCCGAGGAGGACGCGTACTACGTCTTCCAGCTCGTCGGCCTCCGCGTCGAGGAGGAGGGCGGCCGCGCCCTCGGAACGGTCACGGACGTGATCGCCGCGCCGGCGAACGACGTGCTCGAGCTCGACAGCGGCCTGCTGCTGCCGCTCGTCGGCGCCTGCGTCCTCGACGTCGACCTGCGCGGCCGGACGGATCCTCGTCGCACCCGGCTACGCTGACTCTCCGGATGCGTAACCCGATCGACCGTCTGACCGCGGGCCTCCCGCACCCCGCCCGCGTGGCGATCGACTGGATCGTGACGCTGGCCGTCGCCGTCGGGATCGTCCTCGCCGTCAAGGCGTGGGTCGTGAACCCGTACCGGATCCCGACCTCGTCGATGGAGCCGACGCTGCACTGCGCGGCCCCGGCCGAGGGCTGCCTCGCGAGCTCGTCCGACCGCGTGCTCGCCAACCGCTTCATCTTCCGCTTCCGCGACCCGAAGCGGGGCGAGGTGGTCGTGTTCGAGACGCCGCCCGCGGCGCAGCGGCTCTGCAACGCGAGCGGGACGTTCGTGAAGCGGATCGTCGGCCTCCCGGGCGAGACGATCGAGGACCGCGACGGCTTCCTCTACGCCAACGGCAAGCGGCTGGACGAGTCCTACGCGCACGACCGCGACGCGACGCACTCGGGCAAGCGCTGGGCGCTGCACGACGACCAGTACCTGATGGTCGGCGACAACCGCGCGAACTCCTGCGACTCCCGGGTCTGGGGGCCGGTCTCGCGCGCCAACCTGATCGGGCCGGTCTTCGCCACGTACTGGCCGCCGAACCGCATCTCGCTGGGCTCGTAAGCTGCACCCGCCGTGCAGCTCGACGTCTTCACGCTGATCCCGCACGCGTTCGCGTGGATGACGGAGCAGCGGCCCCTCGCCGCCGTGCTGGGGACGGAGCTCGACCTGCGGCTGTTCTCGTACCGGGACACGACGCCGCTCCGGGCGGGGCAGGTCGACGACGAGCCCTACGGCGGCGGCGCCGGGATGGTGCTGCGCGTCGACGTCGTCGCGGCTGCGCTCGACGCCGTCTACGGCGGCCGGCCGGACCACCGCGTCGTCGCGCTCACGCCGCAGGGCCGGCCGCTCGACCAGCCGCTCGTCGAGGAGCTCGCGGGCGAGGAGCGGTTGACGCTGCTCTCGTCGCGCTTCGAGGGCTTCGACGAGCGGATCGTGGAGCACCTCGCGACGGACGCGGTCTCGATCGGGCCGTACGTCCTGTCCGGGGGCGAGCTCCCCGCGATGGTGCTCGTCGACGCCGTGGTGCGACGGCTCCCCGGCGCGCTCACCGAAGGCTCCGGCGAGCACGAGAGCTTCTCCGCCGAGCTCGAAGGCGGCCTCGAGTACCCGCACTACACGCGCCCGGCCGAGTTCCGCGGCTGGCCGGTCCCGGACGTCCTGCTCTCCGGCGACCACGCGCGCATCGCCGCGTGGCGGCTGGAGCAGAGCCGCGCGCGCACCGAGCGGGCGGGCAGGTAGTGCCCCGTCCAGCGATGGTCTCGCGTTTCTGGCGCCTGGCCGCGGCCGCCAGGCAAGGACGCAGGGAGCGTCAATATGCGGGCATATTGGCGCGACCGAGGACGCAGCATGGCGGCCGCGGACACCGCCAGGAACGCTCTGACTATCGCTGGATGGGGCACTAGGTGCGCAATCCCGTCGACCGCCTGGCCGCGAGGCTGCCGACCCCGTGGCGGGTCGCCGTCGACTGGATCGTCACGGTCGGCGCCGCGGTCGGGCTCGTGCTCGCGCTGAAGGCGTGGGTGATCAACCCGTACCGGATCCCGTCGTCCTCGATGGAGCCGACCCTGCACTGCTCGAGCGAGAGCGGCTGCGAGGGCGGGCGCTTCTCCGACCGCGTGCTCGCGAACCGGCTCGTCTACCGCGTCCAGGAGCCGGAGCGCGGCGACATCGTCGTGTTCAAGCCGCCGCCGCGCGTCCAGCTGGAGTGCCCCGGCGGCGGGAGCAGTGTGTTCGTCAAGCGCCTCGTCGCCCTGCCCGGGGAGACGTGGCGGATGGAGGACGGCGTCGTCTACATCGACGGCAAGCGACTGGTCGAGCCCTACATCCAGCCGTCGCGGCGCGGCCACGACATCGTCCAGCCGCAGAAGGTGCCGCCGGGCCGCTACGTCATGCTCGGCGACAACCGCCAGAGCTCGTGCGACTCGCGCGCGTGGGGCTCGGTGCCGCGGCGAGAACCTCATCGGCAAGGTGATCGCGACGTACTGGCCGCCGCAGCGGATCTCGCTGCACTAGCGCGCGCCCTCGCGCCCCCAGCGGCGTTTCGCTACCATCCCGCCTCGGCCGTTCCGCGGCCCTCCTCCCATGAGCAAGGTCATCGAGCAACTCGAGCGCCGCCAGCTGCGGTCGGTCCCCCAGTTCAAGGCCGGCGACACGGTGCGCGTCCACTTCCAGGTGATCGAGGGCCAGCGCCGCCGCGTGCAGGTGTTCGAGGGGATCGTGATCAAGCGCCAGGGCGCCGGCATGCGCGAGACCTTCACGGTGCGCAAGCAGTCGTTCGGCGTCGGCGTCGAGCGGACGTTCCCGCTCCACTCGCCGAAGATCGAGCGCATCGAGGTCGCGTCGGTCGGCGACGTCAACCGCGCGAAGCTCTATTACCTGCGCGAGAAGGTCGGGAAGAAGGCCCGCGTCCGCGAGAAGCAGATGACGCCCGCCGATCGCCAGCGGCTCGCGGCGAACAACGCCGCCGCGACGGGCGAGCTGACGTTCAGCGAGGACGTCGAGCCCGAGCCCGCGGTCACCGACGAGGTCGAGGCCGTCGTCGAGGAGACCCCGGCCGCCGAGCCCGAGGCCCCGGCCGAGGAGCCCGAGGCCGAGGCGCCTGCGGACGAGCCCGAGGCCGAGGCGGCGGACGAGGCCGACGAGCCGGTCGCCGATTCCGAGCCGGTCGCGGCCGAGACGAAGAACTAGCAGCGCTCCGAACCCGCCTCGGCGTGCGATCCTGCCGGGGATGAGAGGGTCGTCGCTGCGCTACGCGGCCGTCGCCGCCCTGGTCGCGTCGGTCGTGGCCGTCGGCTCCGCGTCGAGCCGGCCGGCGGCGCGCGACGCCGGGAGCTCCCGTGATCGTGGTGCTTCGCGAGCCCGATCGGGCGCTTCCGCGCTCGGCCGACGCGCTCGTGCGGTCGCTCCGGCAGCGGGCCACGTCATCGCAGCGGGGAATCGTCGCCCTCCTTCGCGAGGCGCGCGTCCCGTTCCGGCGGTTCTGGATCACCAACGCGCTCGCGCTACGGGCCGACGAG
The DNA here is from genome assembly GCA_963733995.1 of uncultured Thermoleophilia bacterium. Classification (GTDB taxonomy): domain Bacteria; phylum Actinomycetota; class Thermoleophilia; order Gaiellales; family Gaiellaceae; genus DATHTC01. The sequence continues at coordinate 63,342 of CAVTFO010000018.1, read as the reverse complement.
ACGCTGATCGCACGGCTCGCGCGGCGGCCGGACGTCGCCGCGGTCGTCGCCGACCGGGCCGCCAAGACGGCGCCGCCGCGGGCCACGCGCGCGATCGCCCGCGCCCAGGAGGTGGCGTGGGGGGTCGAGAAGATCGGCGCGCCGGCGGTCTGGGCGAAGGGCGCCCGCGGCCAGGGGATCGTCATCGGCGTCGCCGACACCGGGATGCAGTGGGACCACCCGGCGCTGCGCGGCCACTACCGCGGCACGTCCGGCACCGGCGCCTCGCACGCCTACAACTGGCACGACGCCCTCCACGGCGACATCGACGGGGACGGCGGCAGCCCGTGCGGGTTCGACGCGTCGACGCCGTGCGACGACAACGGCCACGGCACGTTCGTCACCGGGATCGCGGCGGGCGGCGAGGGCGAGAACGTGATCGGCGTCGCGCCCGAGGCGCGCTGGATCGGCTGCCGGAACATGGACGACGGCGTCGGCCGCCCGAGCACGTACCTCGAGTGCCTGCAGTTCTTCCTCGCGCCCACCGACGCTGCCGGCGCGAACCCGGATCCCGCGCGTCGGCCGGACGTCGTCTCGAACTCGTACGTCTGCCCGCCCGAGGAGGGCTGCGCCGCGCGCAGCGCTCGGGCCGGCGGTCGAGGCGATGCGCGCGGCCGGGATCTTCATGGCGGTCGCGGCCGGCAACGACGGCCCGTCTTGCTCGTCGATCCGCTACCCGCCGGCCATCTACGACGCGGCGTTCACCGTCGGCGGCACGGAGTTCGGCGACACGATCCGGCCGACGAGCAGCCGCGGGCCCGTCACGGCCGACGGGAGCGCGGCGCCCGAAGCCCGACATCGTGGCGCCGGGCACCGCGATCCGCTCCGCGTACCCGCGCGACTCCTACCGCGCCCTCAGCGGCACCTCGGCCGCCGCGCCGCACGTCGCCGGTGCGGTCGCGCTGCTCTGGTCGGCGTACCCGTCGCTCCGCCGCGACGTCGAGCGGACGGAGCAGCTGCTGCGGGCGAGCGCGACGCGGCTGACGACGACCGAGGGCTGCGGCAGCGACTCGGCGACGGCTGTCCCGAACAACACCTTCGGCGCGGGCCGCGTCCAGGTCGCGGCCGCGTACGACCGCGCCCGCACCGAGGGCCCGACCGTCCCCGACCGTGTCGCGCCCGTCCTGGCAGGCGTCCGCGTGCAGCCGCGCGTCGCGCGGTCGCGCGCGGCGAGGGCGCTGCGGTTCAGCGTCTCGGAGAACGGACGCGTCACGATCGTCGTCGAGGGCCGGGTTCGAGGCCGCTTCGTGGCACGGGGCCGCCCCTTCCCGGTGGCGGCGACGCGCGGCGCGAACACGGTGCCGATCCGCGCACGCGTGAGCGGCCTGCCGGCGGGCACGTACCGCCTCGCCGTGACGCCGCGGGACGCCGCCGGCAACGTCGGCCGGGCCGTTCGTGCCGGGTTCGTCGTACGTTCGTGACGAATCCGTACCGGTTTCGGAGGCGCGCCGAAGCCGGCGCTATCCTCGCGCGGTGGCCCCGACGCGCACCGGACAGCGCCTCCTCCGCTTCGACCGGCGCCTCGGCGCCCGCTACGTCGCCGGCGTCGACGAGGCGGGGCGCGGGCCGCTCGCCGGGCCGCTCGTCGTCGCGGGCGTCCTGCTCGACTACGGCACGCTTGCGCGACCACCGCGTCCGCCCGCTCGGGTTCCTGAACGACTCGAAGCAGTGCCCGCCCGAGCGGCGCGGAGAGCTCTTCCACGCCGTGCTCGCGTGCGCCGAGAAGGTCGTCGTCCGCGTGATCCCGGCGGGCGCGATCGACCGCAACGGCCTCCACCGCTCCAACCTCGAGGGGATGCGTGCCTGCCTGCGCGAGCTGACGCCGCCGGCCGAGGTCTGCCTCGTCGACGGCTTCCGCCTCGGGCCGGCCGCGCCCGCCCACACCGCGGTCGTGGACGGCGACGAGAAGAGCGCCGCGATCGCCGCCGCCTCGATCGTCGCCAAGGTCACGCGCGACCGGTACATGTGGCGCGCCGACGCGCTCTACCCGCACTACGGCTTCTCCTCGCACGTCGGCTACATCACGCCCGCGCACTCGGCCGTCGTCCGCGAACGCGGCCCGTCGGAGATCCACCGCCGCAGCTTCAACGCGCTCTGCTATGCCGAGGCGCGGGACTGAGGCCGAGCGCCGCGCCGCCAACCACTACCGCCTCCGCGGCTATCGCGTCCTCGACCGCAACGTCTGGCTCGGCGGCTACGAGCTCGACCTCGTCGTACGGCGCGGGCGGCGTCTGGTCTTCGCCGAGGTGAAGGAGAAGACCGGCACGGGGTTCGGCGACCCGCTCGAGATGGTCGACGCGGAGAAGCAGCGCCGCGTCGCCCTCGCCGCCGAGACCTGGCTCGCCCGCCGGCCCGGCCTGGCGAGCCTCGACGTCCGGCTCGAGGCGGTCTCCGTGCGCCCCGACGGCGTCCGGCGGGTGCCGTTCGACTAGTCCGCAGGCTACGATTCGGAGCGCCGGGAGGCACTATCCCCGAACGGGCGCGCTCGTCAGAACGGCCATCTGGCCCGGGCGCGCAGGCCCTGACGAAGGGCGGGAGAAACTTCCGGCTGAATCCCGACACGTTCAGCCGGAAAGGAACACCGACACCCCATGTCGATCACGCGTACCAGCTTCGCCACGCGCACCAGAACGTGGCTTCTCATCGCCGGGCTCTCCGCCCTGCTGGTGGGCATCGGCGCCCTCATCGGAGGGACGGCCGGCATCATCCTCTTCGCCGGGATCGCGGTCGTCTTCAACTTCGCGATGTACTGGTTCTCGGCCTCGCTTGCGCTCAAGACGAGCCGGGCGCGGCCGGTGGACGAGTCCGAGGCGCCGCAGCTCTACGCCATGGTCCGGGAGCTCGCGGCCAAGGCCGGCGTGCCGACGCCGCGGCTCTACCGGATCCAGTCCGAGCAGCCCAACGCCTTCGCGACCGGCCGTAACCCGAAGAACTCGGCGATCGCGGTCACCGAGGGCCTGCTGCACCATCTCCCGCCCGATCAGGTGCGTGGCGTGCTCGCGCACGAGATGGCGCACATCTCGAATCGCGACGTGCTCGTGCAGACGATCGCCGCGATGATCGGCGCCGCGATCGCGGCCATCGCCAACATCCTCCAGTTCTCGATGCTGTTCGGCGGCGACGACGACGAGAGCCCGCTCGGCTTCGTCGGCGCGCTCGCGGCGATCATCTTCGCGCCGATCGCGGCGATGATCCTGCAGCTCGCCGTATCGCGGCAGCGGGAGTACCTCGCGGACGCGACGGCGGCCACGTACATCGGCGAGGGCGAGCCGCTCGCCCGGGCGCTCGAGACGCTCAAGCGCGGGACCGAGGCGATCCCGATGCAGGTGAACCCCGCCACCGAGGCGATGTACATCGCCAATCCGCTGGCGGCGTTCAAGGGCCACGGGGTGGCGGGGCTCTTCTCGACGCACCCGCCGATGGAGGAGCGCATCCGCCGCCTCCGCGCGCTCGACGCCGCCAGCGGCGTCCACTACGGCTAGCCCTCGCTAGGAGTCGCGGCCCCGCCGTCGAAGCGGTGGGGCCGTGGCCCCGACGCAGGACGCCCTCTACGCGGACCTCGACCTCGCGCTGTCCTGGTCGGAGGCGGAGCTCCCCCAGCGCGAGCGGACGAAGCACGTCCATGCGCTGCATCCGTACCTCGGCAAGTTCATCCCGCAGCTCGTCGAGGTGCTGCTCGAGCGCTACGTCCCGCGCGGCGGGCACGTCCTCGACCCCTTCGGCGGCTCGGGGACGACGCTCGTCCAGGCGCTCGAGAGCGGGCGGGACGCGACCGGCTCGGACATCGCGGCGTTCAACGTCCTGCTCGCCCGCGTCAAGACCGCGGAGTACAACCTGTTCTCGCTCGAGCGCGACGTGCGCGACGCGCTCCGGGAGCTGCCCGAGGCGCCGTCCGGGCCGTCGTCGGCGTTCGTCCGCCGCTGGTACGCGCCGCGGGCCGCGCGCGAGCTGCTCGCCTTCCGCAGCCTCGTCGACGCCGCCGAGCACGCCGACGTCCTGCGCGTGATCCTCGCCAGGGCCGCCCGCTCGGCCCGGCTGACGACGCACTTCGACCTCGACTTCCCGCGCGCCCCGCAGCACGGCCCGTACTGGTGCCACAAGCACAAGCGGGAGTGCCGGCCGGTGGAGCGCGCGTCGCACTTCCTCACGCGCTACGGGCTCGACACGGTCGCGCGGATCAAGGCGTTCGCTCGTCTGCGCGCGCGCGGCCGTGCCGCGACCGTCCTCCACGGGGACGCTCGCGAGCTCGACTACGGCCGCCGCTTCGACGGCGTCGTCACCTCGCCGCCGTACCCCGGGCTCATCGACTACCACGAGCAGCACCGCTACGCGTACGAGCTGCTCGGGCTCCCGGACCTCGGCGAGCTCGAGCTCGGCCGCGGCTCGTCGAAGGCGGCGCTGGCGGCGTACGTGGACGGGATCGCGGCCGTGCTCGCCAACGCGCGCGAGCACCTGCGCCCCGGCGCGCCCGTCTGCGTGGTCGTCGCCGACCGGCGCGATCTCTTCCCCGAGATCCTCGACCGCGCAGGACTCCGGCTCGAGGAGCGGCTGCGCAGGCACGTGAACCGCCGCACCGGCCGGCGCGCGGGCGAGTTCTTCGAGGACGTCCTCGTCGCCGCGCGGTCTAGAGCAGGCCGAGCCGGTCGAGCGCGAGGTAGCCGGGCCCGACGTCGGTGCAGCGACCGCTGCGCAGGTGCTCGCGGAACTCGTCGAGGCTCACGAGCACGACCCCGAGCTGCGCGTCCTCGGCGGTCGGCTCCGCCACGCGCTCGCAGCCGGTCGCCGCGAAGACGTGCCGGATCCGGGTCGAGTAGGCGCAGTCGACCATCGAGCCGAGCGGCGCGATCTCGCCGCGGTGGCCGGTCTCCTCGAGCAGCTCCCGCGCCGCGGCCGCCGCCGGCTCCTCGCCCTCGTCGACGAGCCCGCCCGGGAGCTCCAGCAGCACCTCCTCGACGCCGGGGCGGAACTCGCGCACGAGCACGACCCGCTGCTCGGGCGTCAGCGCGACGACGACGGCGGTCGGCCCCTCGTCCTTGATCTCGAACTCGCGCTCGCTCCCGTCGGGCAGCCGGTACCGCCGCGCCAGCAGCCGCCGGTAGCCGTCGTAGGCGACCCGCTCGTCGACCCGCTCCCACGCCACGCGGCGGAGGCTACGCGACGAGCTGCCAGACGTCGTCGCGGATGAGCGGGATCTCCGTCCCGTCCGCGAGCAGGCCGTCGACCGCCACCTCGGGCCCTCCGACCATGAAGTCCGTGTGCAGCCGCGACTGGTTGATCCCGCGCGCGAGCTGCTCGTCCGGCGCGAGCGCCTCGGCCTCCTCGTCCACGGCCCCGGCGGACTGGCCGTAGGCGATGTGGCACGTCGCGTTCTCGTCGTAGAGCGTGTGGAAGAAGGTGAGGCCCGTGCGGCCCACGCGCGAGCTTCCGTCGACGAGCGCCAGCTCGCCGAGCCGGCGCGCACCGTCGTCCGCCTCGAGCTCGCGGGCCACGATCTCGAAGCCGCGGTCCGCGAACGCGTCGACGACGACGCCGCGCTCGAAGCGCAGGGTGAGGCCCTCGACCACGACGCCGCCGAGGACGAGCGGGCGCGTCGAGCGGACCCTGCCCTCGGTCCGGTCGCGGTGCGGCGTCGTGAGCACCTCCTCGGTGGGGAGGTTGGCGACGAAGCGCCGGCCGTCGGCGGCCTCGTTCAGCCCGTGCGCCCAGCGCGAGTGTGCGCCGAGGCCGACGGTGAGGTCGGTGCCCGGGCCACGGAGCCGCACCGCGTCGAGGCCGAGGTCGGCGAGCGCCTGCGTCCGCGCCTCGAGCATGGCCACGTGCGCCTGCCAGGCGGCGACGGGGTCGGCCTCGTCGAGGCGGACGGCGTGCGCGACCGCCTCCCAGAGGCGCGCGACGTCCGGCTCGCCGAAGACGGTTCGCGCCCAGCCCTCGGTCGGGACGCAGACCACGGTCCACGACACGGCGCCGCCGAGGAGCGTTCGCAGGCGCGTGGTCAGGAGGTCGGGGTCGCGCGCCAGGGCGACGCGAGCCGGGTCGAGGTCGTCGTAGGCATGGGGGTGAGGGTCGCCGCCGACCTGCACCATCGCGGCGCCGAGCTCACCGGCGCGCGTGATGCGTTCGACGAGCCACGGCGGCGTGTAGTCGAGCGCGTCGTGGGGCGCGTGCGCGATCCGGGCCGCGCGGACGGGCTTGTCCTCGTAGTGGACGTCGACGTGGCGGGCGCCGCCGCGATACCCGGCCTCGGCGAGCGCGCGGGCGAACGGCGCGTGCTCGACGGCGCAGTCGACGAAGAGGTCCTGGCCCTCGCGAAGGTCGAGGCCGACTCGCACGACGAGCTCCGCGTAGCGCTCGAGGTAATCCATATCGGGTTGTCTATCACACGCTTCCGGCACGAATTCGGCACAGAAGACGTGCGGATTGCGGCCGTACCGTCGGGAGGGTGCTCGCGCGCGCGGTCACCCACGCCGTCGTCGGCCTCGACGCCCGCAGGGTCGAGGTGGAGGCCCACGTCCGCGGCAGCGTTCCGGCTCTCTCGATCGTCGGGCTCGCCGACCGTGCGTGCCAGGAGGCGAAGGAGCGCGTGCGCAGCGGGATCGCCTCGGCCGAGCGGCACTGGCCCGGCGGCCGCATCACGGTCAACCTCGCGCCGGCGAGCCTGCGCAAGGAGGGGTCCGGCTTCGACCTCCCGATCGCGCTCGCGATCCTGGCCGCCTCCGGGCAGGTGTCGTCCGACCTGCTCGCGCTGCACGCGTCCCTGGGCGAGCTCTCGCTCGACGGCCGCATCCGGCCGGTGGGCGGCGCGCTGGCCGTGGCGGAGGGCGCGCGGCGCTCGGGTCTCGAACGCATGCTCTGCGCGCCGCAGTCGGCGGCGGAGGTCGCGCTCGCGGGTGTCGAGCCGGTGCCCGTGCGCCATCTCGCGGAGGCGGCCGGGTACCTCGCGGGCGAGGTCGAGCTGCCGGCGTGGGAGCCGGACGGCGAGGAAGCGCCCGTGCCGGCGCCGTTCGCGCCCGACCTCACCGACGTGCGCGGGCAGGAGCGCGCGCGGCGGGCGCTCGAGCTCGCGGCCGCAGGCGGCCACAACCTGCTCCTCGCCGGGCCGCCGGGCACGGGGAAGACCATGCTCGCGCGGCGCCTGCCCGGGATCCTGCCTCCGCTCGCCGACGGCGAGGTGCTCGAGGTGACGCGGATCCATTCGGTCGCCGGGCTGCTCGCGGCCGACCGTCCCGTCGTCCTCGCGCGGCCGTTCCGCGCGCCGCACCACAGCGCCTCGACGGCCGCGATCGTCGGCGGCGGGCCCGGACCGAGGCCCGGGGAGGCGAGCCTCGCGCACCGTGGCGTCCTCCTGCTCGACGAGTTGCCGGAGTTCCAGCGGCCCGCGCTCGAGGCGCTGCGGCAGCCGCTCGAGGACGGCTTCGTCAGCGTCGCCCGCGTCGGGGGCCGGGCGTTGTTCCCGGCGCGCTTCCAGCTCGTGGGGACGATGAACCTGTGTCCCTGCGGCGGGCGCGGCGACCGTGGCGGCGGCTGCACGTGCTCGCCGCAGCGCCTCGCCGCGTTCCGCGACAAGCTCTCCCGAGCGCTGCTCGACCGCTTCGACCTCGTCGTCGTCGTCCCGCGGGCGCGCGCCGAGGAGCTGGCGGCCGGGCCTGCCGAGGCGTCGGCGCCGGTGCGGGCCAGGGTGGCGGAGGCGCGGGAGCGCCTGGCCGGGCCGCCGCTCCGGCGGACACGCGAGGCCGACGCGCTGCTCGACCGCGCGGTCGAGCGCCTCCCGCTCTCGGGACGCGGCCGGGCGCGGGTGGCGCGGGTCGCGCGGACGGTCGCCGCGCTCGCAGCCGCCGAGGCCGTCCTGCCGGAGCACGTGGCCGAGGCATTGTCGTACCGCTCGCCGCGCGAGCTGGAGGGCCGGTGAGCGACCTCGCGGCAGCGGTGCTCGCGTCCGAGGCGCCACGCCCGCGCGGGCTGGCGGCGTTCGCCGCGCGGTTCGACGAGCAGCGCGTTTCGGGCCGAGCTCGAGGCGCGCGGGCTCCGCTTCGTGGCCCGCTCGTCGGCTGCGTTCCCGCCGCTGCTGCGGGCGATCCACGATCCGCCGCCGGGCCTGTTCCTGCGCGGCGGCGCGACGGCAGACGTGCTCGCGCGGCCGGCGGTCGCGGTCGTCGGAGCCCGCGCATGCAGCGGCTACGGCGCCGAGGTCGCGCGACGGCTCGGTCGGGAGCTCGCGGCGGCGGGGCTCGTCGTCGTGAGCGGCCTCGCGCGTGGGATCGACGCGCGTGCGCACGAGGGCGCCCTCGAGGCGGACGGGCTCACGGTCGCCGTCCTCGGCTGCGGCATCGACCGCGACTATCCGGCGGCGAACCGCGCGCTCGCGGAACGGATCGCGGAACGCGGTCTGGTCGTGTCCGAATACGCACCTGGAGTCGAACCGGCGCCGTGGCGCTTCCCCGCGCGCAACCGGATCGTCGCCGGGCTCGCGGTCGCGACGGTCGTGGTCGAGGCCCGCGAGCGGAGCGGCGCCCTCATCACGGCGGACTTCGCGATGGAGGAGGGTCGCGAGGTGTTCGCGGTTCCGGGCGAGATCACGAGCACGCTCTCGGCCGGCACGAACGCGCTCCTCCGCGCCGGGGCGACGCCGCTCTGCGGCGTCGCCGACGTCCTCGAGGCGCTCGGGCTCGAGGCGGCGGCCTCGGCCTCGGCGGCCGATCCGCTCCTCGAGCTGCTCCCGGCGACCGCGGACGAGCTCGCGCGGGCGACGGGCCGGGACGCCGCGCAGCTCGCCGCGCGGCTGGTCGAGCTCGAGCTCGAGGGCGCGGTGACCGCCGCGGACGGCATCTACCGAAAGGGGGTGTGACTAGGATCGCCGCGTGAGCTCCTACTGGCTCCTCGAGCCGCACGAACCGCTCCGCACGCGCCCGCGGGAGGGCACGGTCGACGTCGCGATCGTCGGCGGCGGCATCACCGGTCTCGCCTGCGCGCTCGCGCTCGCCCGCGGTGGGCGCAGCGTGCGCGTGCACGAGGCGCGCGAGGTCGCATCCGGCGCGAGCGGCCGCAACGGCGGCTTCGCCCTCCGCGGCGGCGCGATGGCCTACGACGTCGCCCGCGAGTGGATGGGCGCCGACGCCGCGCGGTCGTACTGGCGCTGGACCGAGGACGCGCTCGCGCGCATGCTCGAGCTCGGCGGCGACGCGTTCGAGCCGGTCGGCAGCCTGCGCCTGGCCGCGGACGAGGAGGAGCGGGACGAGATCCGACGCGAGTACGACGCGCTCGTCGAGGACGGGTTCGCGGCCGAGTGGCGAGACGAGCTCCCCGGGCGGATCGGGGAGCGGTTCCCGGCTGCCATCTTCCATCCCGGCGACGCCGCCCTGCAGCCGGCGCGGTGGGTGCGGCGGCTGGCCGTGCTGGCCGCGGAGGCAGGGGCCGACATCCGCGAGCACGACCGCGTGGACTCGCTCGACGCGCTCGACGCCGACCGGGTCGTCGTCGCGACCGACGGCTACCCGAGCGGGCTCCTGGGCGAGCTCGAGGGGTCGATCATCCCGACCCGCGGCCAGATGCTCGCGACCGAGCCACTCGCCGAGCGCGTCTTCGCGTGCCCGCACTACGGCCGCCACGGCTTCGACTACTGGCAGCAGACGCCCGGACGGCCGCGTCCTCGCCGGCGGCTTCCGCGACTACGCGCTCGACACCGAGTTCACGGCCGACGAGACGACGACCGCGCCGATCCAGGAGGCGCTCGAGCGGTTCGTCGCGGACGTGGTCGGGCGACCGGTCGCGGTCGAGCACCGCTGGGCCGGCATCTTCGGGCTCGTCCTCGACTTCCTCCCGGTCGTCGGCCCGCATCCCCACGACGACCGCGTCTGGATCGCCGGCGGCTACTCCGGGCACGGCAACGTGCTCGGCTTCGCCTGCGGCGAGGCGGTCGGGCGCGCGCTGCTCGGCGAGGACGAGCCGCTGCTCGACCTGTTCCGGCCGGACCGCCTGCTCGCCGCAGCCGCGTGAGCGTCGAGCGGCGCGTCGTCCCGGGCCTCTTCCCGCCGCCGGACTACGCCCACGTCGCGATCGCGCAGGGCCGGCTCGTGCTCACCGCAGGCGGCGTGCCGCTCGATCAGCCGACGGCACGCCTCGTCGGCCCGGGCGACTACGGCGAGCAGACGCGACGCGTGATCGCGAACCTGCTGGAGGCGCTCGACGCCGGTGGCGCGACCCCAGCCGACGTCGCGAAGACCACCGTCTACGTCGTCACGCCGCACGGCCGTGGCCCGCTCGCGGAGGTCTGGGACGTCGTCCGGGCGTCGCCGCTCGCGGGCGCGCCGAGCACGCTGCTCGGCGTCTCGACCCTCGGCTACGAGGGCCAGCTCGTCGAGATCGAGGCGATCGCCGTCGTCGCCTGATCAGGGCTCGAAGCGCGGGACGTCGAGCTCGTCGAGGCGCTCGAGCGCGGCCAGCGCGATCGCGAGATCCTGGATCGCGAGGCCGGTCGAGTCGAAGAGCGTGATCTCGTCGTCCGAGCGCCGGCCGTCGTCGCTGCCGGCGAGTACGTCGCCGAGCATCGTCACGTCGTCGCGCCCGACCAGCGCCGGCCGAGACCGCCGCGGCGAGCTCGCCGCCGTGGCTCGCCTGCTCCCAGTCGTCGCAGAAGAGCCGTGCGCGTGCCAGCTCGCCGACCGCGACCTCCGCCTTGCCCGGGCCGTCCGCGCCCATCAGCGACACGTGCTGTCCCGCGCGCAGTGCGCCGTCGCCGTAGAGCACCGCCTTCCCCGGCGTCACCGTGACGACCACGTCCGCGCCGAGCGCCTCCTCGCGCGACACGACCCGTCCGCCGACGCGCGCCGCGACTGCCCGAGCGCGCTCCTCGTCGAGGTCCCACAGCAGCGGCTCGCGCCCGGACGCGGCGAGCATCCGCGCCGACGCCTCGCCGTTGACGCCCACGCCGACCACCGCCCACGTCGACGCGTCCGGACGCGCCAGCGCCTCCGCGGCGACCACGGCCGCGGCGCCGGTCCGCAGTGCGGTCACCGCGCCGGCGTCGAACACGGCCTCCGGCATCCCCGTCTCGGCGTCGGACAGCACGACGAGCCCGGTCACCGTCGGCAGGCCTCGCGACGGGTTCCCGGGGAACGACGTCACCCACTTCAGCAGCGCGTGGCCGCCGCCGAGCGCCGGCATCGCGCGGAAGTCGCCGGCCGGGTAGTTCGTCACGTAGAGCTTCGGCTGCATCGTCCACTCGCCGCGCGCGAAGCGGACGAAGGCGTCGCGCACGGCCGCGAGCGCGCGCTCCGGCGGCACCGCGCGCTCGACGTCGCGGCCGGAGACGAGCGGGATGCCGCTCATACCGACTTCAGCGCCGCGCCGATCTGCTCGAGCGCGCCCTTGGCGTCCGCGAACAGCATCACGGTCTTCGGGTCGTAGAACAGCGGGTTGTCGATGCCCGCGAACCCGGGGCTCATCGACCGCTTCACGACCACGACGGCGCCGGCCTTGTCGACGTCGAGGATCGGCATGCCGTAGATCGGGCTGCCGGTGTCGGAGCGCGCGGACGGGTTGACGACGTCGTTGGCGCCGAGGATCACCGCCACGTCCGTCTGCGGGAACTCCGGGTTGATCTGCTCCATCTCCACGAGCTCGTCGTACGGGACGTTCGCCTCCGCGAGGAGGACGTTCATGTGCCCCGGCATGCGTCCGGCGACGGGATGGATCGCGTACTTCACGTCGACGCCGCGCTCCTGCAGCTGGTCGGCGAGCGCGCGGACGTCGTGCTGCGCCTGCGCCACCGCGAGGCCGTAGCCGGGGACGAAGACCACGCGGCGCGCGTACGCGAGCATCACCGCGACGTCCTCGGCCGTGGTCGCCCGGGCTGTGCGCCCGTCCTGCGCGCCCGCCGCGGCCGTGGTCGGCTGCACCTGGCCGAAGGCGCCGAAGAGGACGTTCGCGAGCGAGCGGTTCATCGCCCGCCCCATCAGGATCGTGAGCAGCGTGCCCGAGGCGCCGACGAGCGCGCCGCTGACGATGAGGACGTTCTCGTGCAGCACGAACCCGGTCGCGGCCGCGGCGAGCCCGGTGAACGCGTTCAGGAGCGAGATCACGACCGGCATGTCGGCGCCGCCGATCGGCAGCACGAACAGCACGCCGAAGACGCGCCGCCGCGCCGATCAGCGCCCAGATCACCCAGCCCTGCTCCGTCCCGGCGACGATCGAGACCGCGAGCGCGAGCGCGCCGAGAGCGACCAGGGCGTTGACGACCTGCTGGCCCGGGTACGTGATCGGCCGGCCGCTGAGGAGCTCCTGCAGCTTCGCGAACGCGACGAGCGAGCCGGCGAACGAGATCGCGCCGATGAGCCCGGAGAACGCGACCGACACCGCCTCCTCGCCCTCGAGCCCGCCGCCGAGCGCATGGAACTCCGCGAGCGCGATGAGCGCCGCCGCGCCGCCGCCGACGCCGTTGAACAGCGCCACCATCTGCGGCATCGCGGTCATCTTCACGCTGCGCGCGCCGACGACGCCCACGGCCCCGCCGATCGCCATCGCCACGCCGATCCCGAGGTAGTTCTCGAGCCCTTCCTGCGCGAGCGTGACGACGATCGCGATCGTCATCCCGGCCGCGCCGACGAGGTTCCCCAGCCGGGCGCGGCGCGGGGAGGAGAGGAACCGCAGCGCGACGATGAAGCACACCATCGCGACGAGGTAGAGCAGGCTGCTAGCGGTCTCGCCCACCCGAGCCCCGGCGCTTGAACATCTCGAGCATGCGGTCGGTGACCACGAACCCGCCGACCACGTTCGCCGCGCCGAGGGCGACCGCGATCAGCCCGACGACGCGCGTCAGCGTGTCCGCGCCGGGGCTCCCGGCGACGAGGATCGCGCCGACGATGACGATGCCGTGGATCGCGTTCGTCCCCGACATGAGCGGCGTGTGCAGCAGCGTCGGCACCTTCGAGATCACCTCGAAGCCGAGGAAGATCGCGAGGACGAGGATGGTGATCTCGGTGACGAGCTCGACGCTCACGCGGCGACCTCCTTCGGGCGGACGACGCAGGCCCCGGCGGTGATCTCGTCCTCGAAGTCGAGCACGAGCTCGCCCTCGGGCGCGAGGTGCTGCAGCAGCGCCTGGACGTTCCGCGAGAGCAGCCGCGAGGCGTCGGCCGGCATCGTCCCCGGGAGGTTCGTGAGGCCGACGATCGTGACGCCGTGCGCCTCGGCGACCTCGCCCGGCCGCGTCAGCTCGCAGTTGCCGCCGGCCTCCGCGGCGAGGTCGACGATCACGGAGCCGGGGCGCATCCGCTCGACCGCCGAGGCCGGGACGAGGCGCGGCGCGGGGCGGCCCGGGACGAGCGCGGTCGTGATCACGACGTCGAAGTCGGGCAGCCGCTCCTCGAGCGCCGCCTGCTGCCGTGCCTGCTCCTCGGCCGACAGCTCGCGCGCGTAGCCGCCCTCCGTCTCCTCGCCGACGACGCCGAGGTCGAGGAAGGTCGCGCCGAGGCTCTCCACCTGCTCGCGCACGACCGGCCGCACGTCGAAGCCGGAGACGAGCGCGCCGAGGCGCCGCGCGGTCGCGATCGCCTGCAGCCCGGCGACACCCGCGCCGAGGACGAGCACCTTCGCCGGCGGGACGGTGCCGGCGGCCGTCGTCAGCATCGGGAAGAACCGGGGCAGCCGCTCGGCCGCGAGCAGGACGGCCTTGTAGCCGCCGACGGTGCTCTGCGACGACAGCGCGTCCATCGCCTGCGCGCGCGTCGTCCGCGGGATCGACTCGAGCGCGAACGCGGTCACGCCGCGCGCCCGCAGCTCCTCGAGCCCGTCCGGGTCGTCGAGCGGCCGGAGGAACCCGATCAGGACGAGGCCGTCGCGCAGCCTGTCGGCGTCGGGCGGGCGGACGGCGGCGACCACGTCGGCGCTCCACGGGTCGCCGATCGTCGCTCCGGCGTCCGCATAGGCCGCGTCCGGGTGCGACGCCGCCGCTCCCGCCCCGGACTCGACGACCACGTCGATGCCGGCTGCCACGAGCCGCTTCACCGTGTCCGGGACGAGCGCCACGCGGCGCTCGCCCGCCGCCGTCTCTCGTGGGACCCCGACGTTCATGCCGCGCGCACTCTAGTGCGGTCGGCGGCGGCCGTGCCCGCGCTTGGAGGGATGCGGCTCGCCCCGCGAAGACCGCGCCGGGCATGCTCGTCGAGCTCTCTGCGGCAGTCGAATCGCGCGACCCCTCCACGCGCGGTCACGCGGCGCGCGTCACGGCCCTCGCGGACGCGGTCGCCCGCCGGCTCGGCTGGCACGAGGAGCGGATCGCGACCCTGCGGATCGGCGGCACGCTCCACGACGTCGGGAAGGTCGCGGTGCCGATCACGGTGCTCCTGAAGCGCGGGCCGCTGACCGACGCCGAGCGCGAGCAGATCCGCGTGCATCCCGCCGCCGGGGCCCGCGTCGTCGCGTCGATCGAGGCGGCGCGGCGCGCGCTTCCGCTCGTCCTCCACCACCACGAGCGCTGGGACGGCGGCGGCTACCCGCAGGGTCTGCGCGGCGAGGAGATTCCCGAGGAGGCGCGGCTGCTCGCGCTCGCCGACGCCTACGACGCGATGACGACCAACCGGCCGTACCGGCGTGCGGTGCCGTCCGCGTTCGCGCTCGCCGAGCTCGAGCGGTGCGCCGGGACGCAGTTCGACCCGGCGCTGACCCGCCTCTTCGTCGAGGTCTGGGGCGCGACCGTCCGCGCGGCCGTCTAGACCGCGATCGGCGCCCGGGTCGCCGGCGTGTCCCGTGCGGCCATGGCTTGGTCTCAGAGACCGGTCGTGGCCGCTTCGGACGCCTGCTGCCGCGCGAGCGCCGCGCGCGTCATCCGCACCACGAAGTCCGACTTGGCGTCGGTGTAGGCCTCGCGGTCGTACTCGTGCCGCCCCGCCAGCTCGCGCTTCAGCGCCTCGTACTCCGCCGCCAGCGACGCGTCCTCGCGCAGCGCGTCGCGGAACGCCAGCCGCGCCGCGAAGGTGGGGTGGTCGACCGGGACGAGGATGAGGTGGTGCGTCCGCCGTTCGGGCGACGGCTTGCAGAACCAGTGGAACACCTCCGGCCGGTACGGCGCCCACACGTAGCCGACCGCCTCCGCCGCGGGCCGCGCCGGCAGCGACTGCTCGAGCCCCTCCACGCCGACCATCACGTCGACGATCGGCTTCGCCGCGAGGCCGGGCACCGCGGTCGAGCCGATGTGGTGGACGCCGCCGACGATCCACGGCGCGAGCACCTCCTCGAGCAGCCGCTTCTCCGCCTCGAACCGCACCGGCCAGGCCGGGTCGTAGGGGACGATGCGGACGGGCTCGGTTACAGGGTCGCCCATACCTCGAGCTTCGCCTTCACGCGTCGGATGACCTCGTCCGTGTACTCGCTCGTCGAGGCATGGCCGCCGAGGTCGGCGGTGCGGATCCCCTGCGCGACCGCCTCGAGCGCCGACTCGCGGATCGCCCGCCCCGCCTGCTGCGAGTCGCCGTCGCCGTGGGAGAGGAGCGCCGCCCCGGCGAGGATCATCGCCATCGGGTTCGCGACGTTCTTCCCCTCGAGCGCCGGCGCCGTCCCGTGGGCCGCCTCGGCCATGACCGCGTCGGGCACGTAGTCGTCGTCGAAGGCGATCAGCAGCGACTCCGAGCCGGCGATCGAGCCGAAGAGCGGCAGGACGAGGTCGGAGAGGATGTCGCCGTCGCGGTTCAGCGACGGGATCACGAGCGGGTCGCCCGACGAGCCGACGAGCAGCGCGAACGTCGCGTCGATCAGCTGCGGCTCGTACGGCACGCCCGGGTGGCGCTCCGCGGCCGCGTCCATCTCCTCCTTCAGCAGCCCCTCGTACGTCGGCGAGACCGTGTACTTCGGCCCGCCGAAGACCTTCGCGCCGGTCCGCGCCGCGTGGCGGAACGAGTACTCGGCGACCGCGTGGCAGATCCGCCGCTCGATCCGCTCGGTCCGGAACGCGATCTCGTCCTCGCCGGAGCCCTCGCGCCATTCCTCGGCGCCGTACGCGTCCCCGACGGCCATGCGCACGACCGAGATCGGCGCGTGCACGCCGCCGAACGGGACGACGCCCGGAATGCGCCGGCCGGTGCGGACGATGACCTTGCCGCCGATCTCCTCCCGCAGGATCCGGTTGGGCGAGCCGACGTCACCGCGGCCCTCCGGCGTCACGGTCGCGGCCTTCAGCCCGAGCCCGTGCTCGCGGATCGCCGCGGCCGCCTCGTAGACCGTCCCGTTGTCGCTCTCGCGCCGCGCCTCGAGCGAGAGGTCGAAGCGCGGGAACGCGAGGTCGAGCCCGGTCACGTCGGGCGCGAGGACGCGGAGCGCCTCCTCGAGCAGCTCCTGCCCGGTCTGGTCCCCCTCGAGGACGACAATCGTGCGCGCGTCCATCCGCCGCCGATTCTGCCGGTTAGGAGTGCGCGGCGGCGGCTATATCGGCGTCCATGCCGAGGACGGGAGGCTGGCGCCGCCGGGGACGCAAGGGCGCCTTCCGGTACGAGGACTCGCGGGGGAAGCGGATCACCGACCCCGCGAAGCTCGCGCGGATCGAGGCGCTCGTCATCCCGCCGGCCTGGCGCGACGTCTGGATCTCCCCGCGCGCGAACGCGAAGCTGCAGGCCGTCGGCGTCGACGCCGCCGGGCAGGCGCCAGTACCTGTACCACCCGGAGTACCGCGCGCGGCAGGAGCAGGCGAAGTACGACCGGCTCGTCCTCTTCGCCGAGCGGCTCCCCGCGCTGCGCGAGGCGATGTCCGAGCACATGGAGCACGACCTGCTCGACCGCGAGCACGTCAGCGCGGTCGCGCTCCGCCTCGTCGACCTCGGCTGGCTCCGGGTCGGCGGCGAGCGGTATGCGAAGGAGTCGCGCACCTACGGCGTGACGACGCTGCAGAAGCGCCACGTGACCGTCAGAGGCAAGCGCGTCAAGCTGTGCTTCCGGGGCAAGCACGGCGTGCAGGTCCGCACCAGCGTCGTCGACGAGGAGCTCGCGGACTCGGTGCGCGGCCTCCTCGCGCTGAAGGGCGGCGGGCGCCTGTTCCGGTACGAGTGGGAAGGCGATCGCTACAACCTCACCGGCAAGCGCCTCAACGACTACGTGCGGATCTACCTCGGCGAGGAGTTCACGGCGAAGGACTTCCGCACCTGGGGCGGGACGCTCGAGGCGGCGATCGCACTCGCGGAAGCCGACCCTGCCAGAGACCGAGACGGAGGCGAAGAAGACCGTCGCGGCGGTGATGCGGCGCGTCGGAGCGCGCCTCGGCAATACACCGGCCGTTGCGCGCGCGTCCTACGTCAGCCCGGCCGTCGTCGAGCAGTATCTCGACGGGACCACGATCGACGACTTTCGCCCGCGGCATTTGCGCGTGGTCGGGGCGCGTGATATCGGACTCAGCAGGGAGGAACAGGCGCTGCTGAGCCTGCTGCGATCGTGGCGGATCAAACGCGCGCGCCTTGCCGCGTAGATTTCCGCACGGCACTGCGCTATGGTTGCGTCCCGCAATCGGGAATCGAAGGAGGAATCCTTGGCTCGTAAGACCGTGCTCGTGTCGGACCTCTCCGGCAAGGAGATTTCCGAGGGAAAGGGCGCCACGATTCGGATCACCTTTCACGACGCGCGCAAGGGCGTCCGTGAGCTCGACGTGACGGACGACGAGGCGGAGGAGCTCGGCGGCAAGGGCCGCGCGGTCGCCCGCCGCGGGCGGCGTCCGAAGAGCGCCAGCCAGGGCTAGACGGGACGGGCTTCGGCCCGTCTCGGTTTTTCCCGCACGTTCCCGATTTCCGGCCGGGAGCCGTCGGGACCCGGCTCTACGATGGGTCGGTGACGCTGACGCTCCTCGTCGGGCCGGCCAACGCCGGGAAGGTCGAGCTGCTGCTCGACCGCTACCTCGAGACGCTCGACGACGAGCCGTGGCTGATCGTGCCGAACGCGTCGGACGTCGTCGTCCGCGAGCGCGAGCTGCTGGCGAAGCGGCCGGCGCTCCTCGGCGGCACGATCGGCACGTTCGACGACCTCTTCCGGCGCCTCGCGCCGCCGCAGCGGACGGCGACCGACGCGCAGCAGGGCTTCGTCCTCCGCCGCGCGGTCGCGAAGGCGCGGCTGAACGGCCTCTCGACCTCGGCCCGCTCGGGCGGGTTCGCCGACGCGCTCCGCGAGGTGGTGCGCGAGCTCGAGGGCGGGCTGATCGAGCCCGGCGCGCTCGAGGGCGACCTCGCCGCGCTCTACGCCGCCTACCGGGCGGAGCTCGAGGAGCTCGGCCTCGTCGACCGCGAGCTCGCGCGCGCCGCGGCCGTCCGCCGGCTGACGACGGACTTCGAGGCCTGGCGCGGCGAGCCCGTCTTCGCCTACGGGTTCGAGGACCTGACCGCCGCCGAGTGGAGCCTGCTGGAGGCGCTGGCAGGCCGCGCCGAGGTGACGGTCTCGCTCCCGTACGAGCCCGGCCGGGTCGCGTTCGCCGCGCTGCGGACGACGGCCGACGACCTCGCCGGCCTCGCCGACCGGATCGAGGAGCTCCCGCCGCGGTACGCCGAGATCGCGCATCCGGCGATCGCCCACGTGGAGCGGCGGCTGTTCGAGGACGACCCCGCGGACGCGCCGCCGCTCGAGGGCGCCGTCCGCTTCTTCGAGGGGGCCGGCGTCCGCGGCGCGCTCGAGCTCGTCGCCGAGGACGTCCTCGAGCTCGTGCGCGGCGGCACGGCGCCGGAGCAGATCGCGATCGTCTGCCCGGCGCTCGAGCGCTGGCGCGCGCCGCTCGAGACGGCCCTCTCGACGCTCGGGATCCCGTACGCGCTGGAGGCGCGGCTCCGCCTGCCGCAGACGCCCTACGGCGCGGCGCTCGCTGGCGCTGCTCCGCTACGCGTGGCTCGACGGCGAGCGCGACGCCCTCTTCGCGTACCTGCGCTCGCCGTACTCGGGCCTCCAGCGCGCGAACGTCGACTTCCTCGAGGGCCGGCTCCGCGGCCGCGCGATCGCGGCGGCCGAGCGCGTCGAGGCCGAGCTGGAGGCCCTGCGCGGCGCGAGCGTGCCGGCGGTCGAGGCGCTCCGGGCCGGCCGCGAGCCGGTGGCGGCCGTGCGCGCGCTCGCGGAGGCGATGCTCGGCGCCGCCTTCGGGACCGAGGCGCCGCCGGTCGGCGAGGGCTCGCGCGGCGACCTGCGCGCCTTCGAGGCGGTGCGCGAGCCTGCTCGACGAGCTCGACGCCTGGGCCGGGCTCGCGGGCGGGATCTCGCGCGAGGACGTCGTCGCGGCGCTCGAGCGGGCGACGGTGCGCGGCGCGTCCGCCGGCGAGCCGGGCCGCGTCTCGGTCACCGACCTCTCGCGCGTCCGCACGCGCCGCCTCGAGGCCGTCTACGTCCTCGGCCTCGAGGAGGGGAGCCTGCCGCGGCGCCGCGACGGCTCGCCGTTCCTCGACGACGACGCGCGCCGGGCGCTCGGCGGGCGGCTCCTCCGCGCCGACCAGGCGAGCCGCGACCGCTACCTCTTCTACACGGCATGTGCGCGCGCGTCGCGGCGGCTCACGCTCGTCCGCGAGGCCGCGACCGACGAGGGCAGCCCGCGCGAGCCGAGCCCGTTCTGGGAGGAGGTCGCGGCGCTCTTCCCGGCCGAGGACGTGGCGCGCTGGACGCGCCGCCGCGCGCTCTCGGCGCTGACGTGGCCGCTCGAGGCGGCGCCGAGCGAGCGGGAGCGGCTCCGCGCGCTCGCGTTGCTGGCCGCCGATCCGGGCAACGGCGACGAGGCCCGCGGGCTCGCGCGCGCGAACGGCTGGGAGCGGCGCCTCGACCGCGCGCTCGAGAGCGTTCGACCGCCGCACGCGCCTCCGGCACCCGCTCGTCCTGCGCCAGCTCGGCGACCGGGCGCTCTTCAACGTGACCGAGCTCGAGCGCTTCGCCGACTGCTCCTCGGCCTGGTTCTTCGACCGCGTCGTCGACCCGCGCCGCATCGACGGCGAGATCGACGCGAAGCTCCGCGGCTCGGTCGCGCACACGACGCTGCACCGGTTCTTCGCCGGGCTGCCGAAGGAGGTCGGCGAGCGACCGCGTCGTCCCGGAACGCCTCGACGAGGCGCTCGCGTTCCTGCGCCGGTGCCTCGAGCAGGCGATCGAGGGCCAGCGGATCGAGATGACGCCGATGGAGCGCCGCGAGCTCACCGAGGGGCTGTGGCGCGACCTCGAGGCGTCGATCCGGGACGAGGCCGCCTCCGACACGCCGCTCGTGCCGCGCCGCTTCGAGGTCTCGTTCGGCTCCGACCGCTCGCCGCAGGAGCTCCAGCGCGGCCTCGAGCTGGGGGAGGGGCTCGTGCTCTCGGGCAAGATCGACCGGATCGACGTCGACCCGTTCTCGGCGCGGGGGATCGTCCAGGACTACAAGGCCGGCAAGGGCGCGCACTCGGCGCAGCAGATCGAGCAGGAGCAGCGCCTCCAGATCCCGCTGTACATGCTCGTCCTGCGCGACCTCGTCGGGATCGAGCCGATCGGCGGCGTCTACCGGCCGCTCGCGGGCGACCGCAAGCCGCGCGGGCTCCTGCGCGCGGGCGAGGCGCCGTCCGGCTACGCGCGGAACGACTACGTCGACGAGGACGAGTTCTGGGCGCAGGTGGAGCGGTCGCGCGCGACGGCGCTCGAGCTCGCGCAGCGGATCCGCGGCGGCGACGTGCGGCACGATCCCGAAGGGCGAGGGCTGCCCCGCGTGGTGCGACCTCTGGACGATGTGCCGGGTGAGGCGGGCCTGATGGCGCGCATCCCGAACCCCGAGCAGCAGGCGGCGATCGACGCGCGCGGCCGCGTCTTCCTCTCCGCCGGCGCCGGCACGGGGAAGACGAGCGTGCTCGTCGAGCGCTTCGTGCGCGCGGTCTGCGACGAGGGCCTCGACATCGGCTCGATCCTCGTGATCACGTACACGAAGCGCGCGGCCGGCGAGCTGCGCGCCCGCATCCGCGACGCGCTGCGCGAGCGGGGGCGGCACGACCTCGCGCGCGAGCTCGACGGCGCCTGGATCTCGACCATCCACGGCTTCTGCAACCGGCTGCTGAAGGCGTCGCCGTTCGCCGTCGGCCTCGACCCGCGCTTCCGCGAGCTCGACGAGACCCAGGCGCGCGTGCTCGCGGCCGAGGCGTTCGACGAGGCGCTCGAGCGGTTCTGCGCGCGGCGAGGACGCGGCGCGCCTGCGACTGCTCGCGACCTACCGCGTCGACGGGCTGCGACGGATGCTCACGGGCGTCTACGAGACGCTGCGCGCCGCCGGGCGCCCGCTCGTGCTCGAGCTGGGCGAGCGGCTCGCGCTCGGCGAGGCGGTCGCCGAGCTCCGCGACGCGGCCCGGTGCCTCGCCGACGAGACGCTCGCGACCGAGGCGCAGCGCCTGAACGCGGCCACGCTGCTCGAGGCGCTCGAGGGCGACCCGCCGCCCGAGCGGCTGCTCGACCTCGGCGCCCACCGCACCTCCGGCGACCGCGCCGTCACCTACGAGCGCGCCCGCAAGGCCGTCGAGCAGGCGGCGCTCGACGAGCTGGCGGCGGCCGACCGCGAGCTCCTCCAGGCGCTGCTCGACGCCTTCGCCGACGCGTACGCCGAGGCGAAGCGGCGCGAGTCGGCCCTCGACTTCGAGGACCTCCAGCTCCTCGCGCGCGACCTCCTCCGCGACCACGACGCCGTCCGCGAGCGGGAGCAGCTGCGGTTCCGTGCCGTGATGGTGGACGAGTTCCAGGACACGAACCGGCTCCAGTGCGAGCTCGTCGACCTGATCACCGGGCCGGGGACGGAGGTGTTCACGGTCGGCGACGAGTTCCAGTCGATCTACGGCTTCCGCCACGCCGACGTCGCCGTCTTCCGCGAGCGCCGCGACGAGGCGGGCGGCGGCCTCGCCCTCGTCCGCAACTACCGCTCGCGGCCCGAGGTGCTCGCTGCGGTGAACGAGCTCTTCGGCGGCGAGTTCGGCGGCGACTTCCAGCCGCTGCACGCCTCCGGCGAGTTCCCCGACCCGGTGTTCGGGCACCCGGTGGAGCTGCTCGTCACCGACAAGGCGTCGTACGCGGGCTCGGGCACGCACTGGCGCACCGGCGAGGCCCGCGCGATCGCCCGCCGCGTGCGCGAGCTCGTGGACTCCGGGGCGGCGGCGCCCGGCGAGATCGTCGTCCTCTTCGCCGCCGGCACCGACGCGGAGCGGTACGAGGAGGAGCTCCGCCGCGTCGGCCTGCCGACCTACCGCGCCACCGGCCGCGGCTACTTCGGCCAGCAGCAGGTGGTCGACCTGCTCCTGTACCTGCGGCTCCTGCACAACCGCTACGACGACGTGGCGCTCGCCTCCGTGCTCGCGTCGCCGTTCGTCGGGGTCTCGAACGACGCGCTCATGCTCATCCGCCGCGCCGCCTCGCGCCGGCCGCTCTTCGTCGGGATCGAGCGCGAGGTGCCGGAGACGCTCGCGGACGACGACGCCCGGCTCGTGCGCGCCTTCCTGCAGCGGTACGAGCGCCTCGTCCAGGCGATGCCGCGGCTCTCGCTCGAGCGCCTCTGCGAGCGCGTCCTCGCCGAGCACGACTACGACCTGGCCGTGCTCGCCCAGTGGGACGGGCGCCGCCGGTACGCGAACCTCCGCAAGCTGGGCCGGCTCGCGCGCTCGTACGAGGAGCTCCGCGGGCCCGACGTGGCCGGGTTCGTCCGCTTCGTCCAGGAGCAGGAGGCCGTCGGCGCGGCGCAGCTCGAGGCGGTCGCCGAGGAGGAGGGCGCGGACGCGATCCGGCTCCTGACGATCCACGCCGCGAAGGGGCTCGAGTTCAAGGTCGTGGTCGTCGCCGACGCGGGCCGCGACAGGGCGCCGCCGGGCTCGGACGAGATCCTCGCGCTCTCGGACGGCCGCTTCGGCTTCCGCGTCGCCGACCCCGTGACGAGCCGCCGCAAGGGCGCCTTCGCCTACGACGAGGTGCGCGAGGCGCGGCGGCAGGAGGAGGCCGCGGAGCGACTGCGCCTGTACTACGTCGCGATGACGCGGGCGGTCGACCGGCTGCTCGTCTCGGGCGCGATCGACCCCGCCTCGACCGCCGACGCGTCGACGCCGATCGGCTGGGTGCTCGGCCGGCTCGACTGCGCGGAGGAGCTCGAGGCCTCGGTCGAGGCGCCGGTCGAGCTCGTCCGCGGCGACGCGCGCCTGCTCCTGCGCGCCGACCGGTTCCGGCCCGAGCCCGACGCGCCCGCGGTGGAGCCCGGCCCGGAGGAGCAGCTGTCCCTGTTCGCCGAGGGAGGCGCCGCCGAGCCGCTGCCGCCTGCGCCGATCCTGCCCGCGCTCGAGACGATCCCGGCGCCGCCGCTGCACCGCCTCCGCCGGCTCTCGTTCACCGGCCTCTCGACCTTCGAGCAGTGCTCGTACAAGTACTACGCGCGCTACGTGGCGGGGATGCGGGAGCGGCGGCCGGCCGCGGCCGCCGGCGGCACGCGCATGGCTGCCACGGACCTCGGCTCGATCGTGCACGAGCTGCTGGAGCGCGACGACGCGGGCCTGCCGCCCGAGGTCACGCCGGAGGACGCGGAGCGGATCACGCGGCCTCGTGCAGGCGTGGCACGACTCGGAGCTCGGCGCCCGCGTCGCGGCGCTCGAGGACGTCGAGCGCGAGGCGCACTTCACCTTCGAGCACGACGGCGTGCTCGTCCACGGCTTCATCGACCTGCTCCACCGGCGGGACGGCCGCGCGCTCGTCGTCGACTACAAGACGAACGCGCTCGGCGACCTCGCGCCGGCCGAGGTGGTGGAGCACGAGTATCGGCTCCAGCGCCTCGTCTACGCGCTCGCGTGCTTCCGCGACGGCGCCGAGGAGGTCGAGGTCGTGTACGCGTTCCTCGAGCGGCCGGAGGCGCCGGTCGCGGCGACGTTCCGCCGCGAGGACGTGCCGCGGCTCGAGGCCGAGCTCACGCGCCGCGATCGAGGCGATCCATGCGGGTGAGTTCCGCCCGCAGCCGTCCGAGTTCGCCTGCAGCACCTGCCCGGCGCTCGATCTCGTCTGTGCCGGCCCGCGGCTCCGCGACGGCGGCGGGTCGCCGCGGCCGCTCGTGGCCGCGCGGTAGCGTCCGCGCCGTGCGGGTCGCGGCGCTCTACGACGTCCACGGGAACCTGCCGGCGCTCGAGGCGGTTCTGGCCGAGGTCGCGCGCGAGGGCGTCGACGCGATCGTCTGCGGCGGGGATGTGTGCGCCGGGCCGATGCCGCAGGAGTGCCTCGACGTGCTGCGCTCGGCGGGTGCCCTGTTCGTCCGCGGCAACGCCGACCGCGAGCTGGCGCAGTGGCCGGCGGCGGTGCTCGGCGACGAGGGCCGTGCGTTCCTCGCCGGGCTGCCGCTCACGGTCTCGCTCGACGTGGACGGGCTCGGGCCGACGTGCTTCTGCCACGCCACGCCGCGGAGCGACGAGGAGATCGTCACCCGGCTGACGCCCGATGACGAGCTCGCCGCCGCGATCGGCGGGATCGACGAGCGCGTCGTCGTCGCGGGCCACGTCCACGTCCAGCTCGACCGCGTCGTGGGCGACCGTCGGTTCGTCAACGCCGGCAGCGTCGGCATGCCCTACGAGGGGCGGCGCGGCGCGTTCTGGGCGCTGCTCGGGCCCGACGTGGAGCTCCGCTGCACGGGCTACGACGTCGACGACGCGGCGCGCAGGATCCGCGCCACGGGCTACCCGGACGCCGAGCAGGCGATCGGCTGGCTGCTCGACCCGGAGGATCCGGCGGAGGTCTCCGCCTACTTCGAGGGACAGCGGGGCTAGCGCGTGCGGGTTGCGGCGCTCTACGACCTCCACGGGAACCTGCCCGCGCTCGAGGCCGTGCTCGAGGAGGTGCGGGAAGCGGAGGTCGACGCGGTGGTCTCGGGCGGCGACGTCGTCTGGGGGCCGCTGCCCGGCGTGACCCTGCACCGGATCGAGGAGGCGGCCACCCACTTCGTCCGCGGCAACGCCGACCGGCACGTCGCCGAGGACGAGGGCTCCGCGCCGACCCGCTGGTGCGCCGACCGGCTCACGCAGGACGAGCGCGACCGGCTCGGCGCCTGGCCCGGGAGCGTCGAGCTCGACGTCGACGGGATCGGGCGCGTCCTCTTCTGCCACGCCTCGCCCCACGACGACGAGGCCGGGTTCACCGAGGCGACGCCCGAGGAGGTCGCGGCGCCGCTGCTCGCGGGCGTCGAGGCGGACCTCGTCGTCTGCGGGCACACGCACGCCCAGTTCGACCTGCGGTTCGGCGGCGTGCGCGTCGTCAACGCGGGGAGCGTCGGGATGCCGGCCGAGGGCCGTCGCGGCGCGTTCTGGGCGCTGCTGGGGCCGGAGGTCGAGCTGCGGCGCACCGACTACGACGTCGACGCCGCGCTGCCGCTCCTGCTCGACTCGGGGTTCCCGGTCGCCCACAGGCTCTTCGGCGCCTCGCTCGGCGACCCGGTCCCGAAGTCGGTCCGGATCGAGTGGTACGAGTCGCAGCGCGCGTGAGGAGCTACGTCCACGAGGCCCGGAGGCGCGTCGGCCCGAAGCGCGACCGCATCCGGCCCGTGATCGAGCGCCTCGCGGCCGAGCACCAGGACGCGACGATCGCCCTCCGCTTCGCGACGCCGCTCGAGCTCCTGATCTCCGTGATGCTCTCGGCGCAGACGACCGACGTGAACGTGAACCGCGTCACCGAGCGCCTGTTCCGGGAGTTCCAGCGGCCGGAGGACT
The DNA here is from genome assembly GCA_963733995.1 of uncultured Thermoleophilia bacterium. Taxonomy (GTDB): domain Bacteria; phylum Actinomycetota; class Thermoleophilia; order Gaiellales; family Gaiellaceae; genus DATHTC01. The sequence goes on along the minus strand of CAVTFO010000018.1, from coordinate 37,654 downwards.
ACCTCGCGGTGCCGCAGGAGGAGCTCGAGCGGAGGATCTACGCGACGGGCTACTTCCGCCAGAAGGCCAGATCGATCCAGGGCACCGCCCGCGTCCTCCTGGAGGAGTTCGACGGCGAGGTGCCGACGCGGCTCGACGACCTCGTCCGCCTGCCCGGCGTCGGCCGCAAGACCGCGAACGTCGTCGCCGCCGAGCTCGGCCACGCGCAGGGGATCGTGGTCGACACGCACGTCCGGCGCCTGTCGCAGCGGCTCGGCTTCACGCGGAGGGAGGAGCCCGAGAAGATCGAGCGGGACCTCATCCGGCTCGTGCCGCGCGCGGACTGGGCCCGGTTCCCGCACCTGCTGATCTGGCACGGCCGGCGCGTGTGCGACGCCCGCAGGCCTCGCTGCGAGGACTGCGTGGTCTCCGACCTTTGCCCCGCGAGCCGCGTCTGACATACTCGCGGGCCGTGACGCGCGAGGCTATCTCAATGCGTTCCGGGTCGTCGTCGCACTCGGGATCCCGCCGAACCTGTACTTCGCGTATCCCGCGCTGTTCAAGCCGGAGTTCATCATTCGCAAGGCGGGGCTCAAACCGGGCTTCGAGACGGTCTGGCTCCGGAATGCCGGGCTGCTGATCTGGATCATCACGGCCTACTACCTGATCGCGATCTGGGATCCCGAGCAGTACGAGCCGGTCGCGTGGATGACGATCGTCGGGCGGCTCTCGGCCGGGGTGTACTGGGTCTACGTCTCGCGCGAGCCGGAGGGTGTGACCACGAACGGCGCCGGCTTCAAGCCTTTCGTCTACGTCGACTTCGCCTTCGGGCTCGTCTCGGCGGTGCTGCTCTACCTCGGCCTGCACACCTAAGCCGACGCTTGACTTCGGGCGCGGCCGTGGGACGATCGGCCTGCCGCCGTCGTATCCGAGGAGGGGTCATGAGGATCCGCCGCGTCCTGCTCCCTGCCGTCGCGTCCGCGCTCGCGCTCGCCGCCGCGTCGTCCGCCGCCGCCGAGCCTGCCCGTGTCGGCTTCCCGTCGTCGATCGCCTCGACCGGGGACTCGATCACCCGGGCCTTCAATACCTGTTCGTTCCCGTACGTCGACTGCCCGTCGAACTCGTGGTCGACCGGCTCGAGCACGACCGTGAACGGCCATTACCGGCGCATCCTCGCCGCGAACCCGGCGATCTCCGGTCGTGCCTTCAACGACGCCGTGACCGGGGCGGACATGGCTGACTTCAACGGCCAGGCGCAGCGGGCGGTGACGCAGGGCGCGCAGTACGTGACCGTCATGCTCGGCGCGAACGACGCGTGCGCCTCTTCCGAGGCGGCGATGACGCCGACGGCGACGTTCCGCACCCAGTTCGCGGTCGGTCTGCAGACGCTGTCGGCCGGCCTTCCGGCCACCTCGATCTTCGTCGCGAGCGTTCCGGACCTCCGGCGGCTCTGGGCGATCTGGAGGGACAGCTTCGGGGCGCGAGCGGTCTGGGCCATCGCCGGGATCTGCCAGTCGATGCTCGCCAACGCCGGCTCGAACTCGACCGCCGACAACGATCGCCGCGAGCGCGTCCGGCAGCGCGTGATCGAGTACAACGCCGCACTGCGTGAGGTCTGCGCCGCGTACGTCCACTGCCGCTTCGACGGCGGCGTCGTGTTCGACACGGCCTTCGTCCGCAGCGACGTGACGACGCGTGACTACTTCCACCCGTCGATCTCGGGCCAGGCCAAGCTCGCGGCGCTCACGTGGGCGGCGACGTTCGACTTCACCGACGCCTCCGCGCCGGTGTCGGCGGCGACGACCGCGCCCACGACCGGCGGCACGGCGGTGACGCTCACGGCGAGCGACGACCGCGGCGTGTCGGGGATCGAGTACCGGCTCGGCACCGGCTCGTGGACCCGGTATGCGGGCACGACGCTCGTCCCGACGGGACAGACGCTCACGTGGCGCGCCGTCGACGTGAACGGCAACACCGAGGCGACCCAGAGTCTGGTCGGCTAGGAGGGCTTGGCGGAATGCGGGGGGCGGCACAACGCGTATTTCGCCAAGTCCTCCTAGGCGGCGCGGAGGTCTTTCGCCAGCTCCGCGCGCAGCGCGCGGTGCGCGGCGACGAGGGCGCGACGGTTGCGCTCGAGCGCAGAGGGCGGGACGCCCTCGGCCCGGAGCGCGCGCCGCTCGGCGTGCAGGCGCACGACTCGATCCGCCCTCGTGTGCATCGGCTGCATCCTCGACATCCGTCAATCCGGACGTCAGTGCGGCTGTCCGTCTTCCCCGGTGCGGTTATCCGCCCCCGTGTGTCAGCCGAGCACGGAGTAGCCGTACCGCGCGCCGACGAGCTCGCCGCGCTCGAAGCGGCTCGGGTCGAGCAGCCCGAGGTCGAAGCTCGACGGGGCGCCGTCGAGCACGAGCTCCGCGACGCTCTGCCCGACCGCGGGCGCGAGCTTGAACCCGTGGCCCGAGAACCCGGCCGCGACGACGACGCCGTCCGTCCCGGGCACTCGGCCGATCGCGGGCTCCCAGTCCGGCGTGACGTCGTAGACGCCGGAGAAGCCGCCGCGGAAGTGGCCCTGGTCTGCCCCGCGGAGCCGCCGAACGAGGCTCTCGTGGTAGGCGCGGACGGTCTCGCGCTCCGCTCCCTCCGGCACCTCGTCCGGGTCGACCGCGCTGCTCGCCGTGTCGCGGGTCGAGCGACCCGACCTCGAGGAAACCGTCTCCGTCGCCGCGGAAGTAGAGCTGCGCGGCCGAGAAGTCCGCCACCGCGGGCGGCGGCCCGCCGAAGCCCTCCGGCAGGCGGAACCGCGCCACCTCGGCGCGCGCCGGCGTGACCGGGAGGTCGTAGCCGAGCGGCGCGAGCAGCGGCGCGCGTCCACGGCCCTGCGGCGACGACGACCGTGCCGGCGGCGACGTCGCCCGCGTCGGTGGAGACGCCGCCGTCGCGGACGGCCGTCACGCGCACGCCCTCCGCGATGCGCGCGCCGGAGCGGCCGGCCGCGAACGCGAACCCGGCGGTGACGCGGTACGGGTCGCAGTGGCCGGCGCCGGGCTCGTAGCACCATTCGAGATCCTCCGCGATCACACGCCCGTCGATCTCGGCCACCGTCTCGTGGTCGACGAGGTGCGTCTCGACGCCCTCCGCCTGGCCGACCGCGACGTTGCCGGCGAGCATCTCGCGGTCGCGCGGGTCGACGCCGAACAGCATCCCGCTCCGCGTGAAGCCCGCGGACGACCCGACGATCTCGGCGAACGCGCGGTAGACGCGCAGGCCGTGCGCCGCCATGCGCACGAGCAGCGGCTGCGTGTAGTGCAGCCGGACGATCGCCGTCGAGTGTCGCGTCGGCCCGGAGCACACGACGTCGCGCTCGAGCAGGAGCACGTCGCCGGCGCCCCGCGAGGCGAGGTGGAACGCGATCGAGGCGCCCATGACGCCACCGCCCACGACCACGACGTCGGCCGTGCCCGGCGGCGGCTCGGTCACCGCGGCGCGATCGCGACGAGGAGGCCGCCGTCCTCGTCGTAGGCGGGGAAGAAGTCCGCCCGGATCCGCTTCTCGCTGCCCGCGCGGGTGCGCAGCTCGAGCTCCTCGCCGAGCCGCCGGACGCCCCATTCGAGCGCGATCGCGGCGGGGTTCCTGCCCTCCTCGAACCCGTTCAGCCCGAGCGCGACGGTGAGGTCCCGTCCGATCAGGTCGAGGTCGCGGAAGCCGGTGAGCTCGAACACGCCGCGGCCGATCGCGAGGATCCGCGCCTCGCGGTCGCAGACGACGAAGCCGGTGGCCGGCCCCGGGTAGTAGTCCTCCTTGAGCTCGAAGAGGAAGCCGAAGCCGCACGTCTCGCAGGCGACGGCCTGGTCGAGCAGGCCCATGCGGCCGTCGTCGTCGACGGACCGCTTCTTGCAGTTCGGGCAGATGAAGATCGGCATCGCGGAGCTAGATCCAGCGTAGCCGTCTGAAGGCGGCCAGCTGGAGCACGGTCACGACGACGATCACGCCCCACGAGTAGAGGTAGCCGAGCTTCCAGTCGAGCTCGGGCATGTGCGCGAAGTTCTGCCCGTAGACGCCGACCCAGAAGGTGGGGAAGAGGAGCAGAGAGGCCGTCACGGTCAGCCGCTTGACAACCTCGTTCTGCTCCGTCGCGATCTTGGACTGCTGGTGGTCCCGCATCGCCGCGATCAGGTCGCGCGAGAACTCCAGGTGCTCGGACGCGCGCAGGAGCCGGTCGTACACGTCGGTGAAGTGGAAGCGCGTCCCGCCGGGCACGGTCACGCGCCCGTCGACGATCTTCCGGATTGCGTCGCGCGTCGGACCGAGCGTGCGCCGGATGGTGAGGACGTCCCGCCGCAGCTCCGCGATTCGCATCCGGACCGGTTCGCGGGCCAGTCGTCGATGCCGTCCTCGAGCTCCTCGATCTCCTCGTCGAGGTCGTCGAGCATCGCGAGGAATCCCTCGGCGACGCGGTCGGCGATCACGTAGACGACGTCCAGCGGTGTCGGGTCAGGGCCGAGCGTGTCGCGCGCGCCTGCGGGGTCGAACGCGTCGCATCCCTCCGGCGTCTTCCGGATGGTGACGACGGCGTCGGGCGTGGCGACCGTGTCGACCTCCTGCAGGAAGAGCGCGTCCCGATCCCGGACGACGACCGGCACGACGAGGGTCGTGACGATGACGTCGCCGAGGTCGACGACCGACGGCCGGACCCGGTCGCTCGGCGGTGCCGCGAGCTGCGCGAGGGTCGCCTCGCCCAGCGGCGCCGGGAGCGCGTCGCGCACCGTTGCGACGTCCGGATCCAGCAGGTCGACCCAGCGTGCCACCGTCGCGAGGCTAGCGCCCGCGTCGGTCGGTTCTAGCCGACCGTCTCGACCTCGGCACGCGGTGCGGTCAAGGCTGCGTGAAAGTGCCCCTCCTCGCGCGGACGAGGAACCGCTCCGCGTCGAGTGCCGCCTGGCAGCCGGAGCCGGCGGCGGTGATCGCCTGCCGGTAGACGTGGTCCTGCACGTCGCCGGCGGCGAACACGCCGGGCACGTTCGTCTCGGTCGACTTCCCGCGCGTGATCAGGTAGCCCGCCTCGTCGTGGTCGAGCGCGTCGAGGAACAGCTGCGTGTTCGGGTCGTGGCCGATCGCGACGAAGAGGCCGTCCGCCTCCACGTCGAGCGTGTCGGCCGTCTCGAGGTTGCGCAGGTGGACGCCGCCCATCTTCCCGTCGTCGCCGGAGAGGACCTCCTCGACGACGTACGGCGTCAGGAACTCGATCTTCTCGTGGTTCTGCGCGCGGTCGACCATGATCGGCGAGGCGCGGAACTCGTCGCGCCGGTGCACGATCGTCACCTTCGAGGCGAACTTCGTCAGGAACAGCGCCTCCTCCATCGCGGAGTCGCCGCCGCCGACGACCACGACCTCCTTCTCGCGGTAGAAGGCCGCGTCGCAGGTCGCGCAGTACGTCACCCCGCGGCCGTGCATCGCGCGCTCGGACTCGAGCCCGAGCTGGCGCGCGCTCGCGCCGGTGGCGACGATGACGCTGCGGGCGAGGTACTCCTCGTCGCCCACGTACACCCGGAACGGCCGCTCCGACAGGTCGACGCGCGTCACGTCGTCCGTCAGGAACTCGGTGCCGAACCGCTCCGCCTGCCGGCGGAAGTCCTGCATCATCTCCGGGCCGAGCACGCCGTCGGCATACCCGGGATAGTTCTCCACGTCGCTCGTGATCATCAGCTGGCCGCCCCACTGGAAGCCCTCGATCACGAGAGGGCGCAGATTCGAGCGCGCGGCGTACAGCGCCGCCGTGTATCCGGCGGGACCGCCACCGATGATGATCACATCACGAACGTCCGTCACTTGTCCTCCTCGTCTCTCCTTTCCCTGTAGTAAACGAAACCGACCGGTCGGATCATCCCCCGGGCAGGCGTAACAACCCGACCCGGCGGAGAAGGAGGCTCCATGGCGACCATCGTCAACTGGGACACGCTACGGGAGCTCGCCGGCGTTCGCGCCGAGCGGGGCTGGGCGATCAGCCTCTACCTGGGTCTCGACCCGACGGCGGCCGGACGTGGCCGTCGCGCGTGAACGCGCTGCTCGCCCATGGGGAGCGCAAGCTCGACGCGCGCCGGGACGAGCTCACGCACGAGGCGCGGAAGGGCGTCCAGGCCGATCTCGAGCGGATCCGGCGCTGGTTCGCGGAGGACTTCGACCGCTCGGGCACGCGCCGGCGTCGCCGTGTTCGCCTGCGCGCCGGACGGCCTCTTCCGGACGCTCTCGCTCGCGGCGCCCGTCGACGACGCAGATCCGTCTCGACCGCGAGCTGATGCTGGCGCCGCTGGTCGGGCTCGTCGGCAAGGGCGACGGCCCGCTCGTCGCGGTCGTGAACCGCGAGCGCGGCGACGTCTACCGGCTCGAGGACGGCAGCTTCGTCCAGGTCGCCGATCTGACCGAGGAGCAGGGCGGGCTGCGCCGCAGCGACCAGGGCGGCTGGTCGCAGGCGAACTACCAGCGCTGGTTCGACGAGGTCGCCGAGAAGCACATGAAGGACGTCGCCGAGGAGCTCAACCGGCGCGTGCGCGCAGCGCCGCGTGCCGGTCGTCGTCGTCGGGCCGGAGGAGATCCGGAGCGAGTTCGTCGACGCGCTCGCGCAGGACACGCGGACGGCGCTGCTCGGCTGGGCGGCCGTCGAGGCGCACGCGACGCCGGCCCAGGTGCTCGACGCGATCTCGCCGCTGCTCGAGGAGGCTGAGGCCGCGGACGAGGCGGAGCTGCTCGAGCGCTGGCGCGGCCTCGCCGCCCGCGGGGAGCGCGCGACGGCCGGCTGGGCCGACACGCTCGAGGCGCTCTCGGACGGGCGCGTCGAGGTGCTGCTCGTCGCGGAGGGCGCGAACCGGACGGTGTGGCAGTGCGGGGCGTGCGGCCGCGTGGCCTCGGTTTCGGGCGAGTGCCCGCTGGACGGGATCGCGATGGACGAGCGCGAGAACGGCGTCGACGTCGCACTGCACCGGGCGCTCTCGCACGGCAGCCGCGTCGAGGTCGTCCGGCACCACGACGACCTCGGCCCGGCCGAGGGCATCGGCGCGCTGCTGCGCTACTACTAGGCCGCGTCGACCGCGATCGGGAGCTGGGCCGGCGACACCGGCTCGGCGACCTGCTCGTGCTCGGCCGCGCGCTCGAGCTTCCCTCGAACCGGTCGAGGCGCTTCTCGGCCTCGCCGAACTTCGACTGCGCCCGGCCGAGGTGTGTGCCGACGAGGTCGAAGTCCTCCTTGAAGCGGCCGAAGTCCTTCTGCGAGCTGCGCCACGTACGCCATCACCTCGTGCGCGTGCTGCTCGATCTGCAGGCCCTTGAGCCCGAGCGCGATCACCTGCAGCTGGACGTAGAGCGTCGTCGGCGAGACGGGGAAGACGCGCTTGTCGTGCGCGTACTGGAGGAGCGCGCCGGTCTTCCCGCAGACGAGCTCGTAGTAGACGCCCTCGGCCGGGAGGTACATGAGCGCGAAGTCGTAGGTGCCCTCGTCGGGCCGGATGTACTTCGTGGCGATCGCGTCGACGTGCGTCTTCAGGTCGCGGGCGAAGGCGCGCTCCGACGAGCACGCGCCCGTCGTCGTCCTCCGCCTCGACCATCCGCTCCCAGTTGTCGAGCGGGAACTTCGCGTCGACCGGGATGAGGCGCTCCACCTTCACGACCGCATCGACGCGCTCGCCGCCGCGGAAGCCGTACTGCAGCTCGAACGCCTCGGCCGGGAGCCGGTCGCGGAGGAGGTTCGCCAGCAGGAGCTCTCCGAACCCGCCGCGGGCCTTCGGCGGCCGCAGCGCCTGCTCGAGCTTGCCGAACGCCTTCGCCTGCTCGAGCACCTGCGCGGTCGACTCGTCGACCTTCGCCGAGGCGCTCGTGGATGGCCTCGCTCGTCTTCGACGCGCTCTCGAGCCGGCGGTCGACCTTCGTGTCGAGCTCCGCCGAGCCGGCGGTCCATCGTCTCGACGATCGACTGCGAGCCGCCGGTCGACGTCGGCGTTCCGCTCGCCGAGCTGCGCGCCGCTCTCGTGCCGCATCGCGCCGAGCTCGGCCCGGATCGTGCGCGCGAGCCACACCGCTCCGAATCCGGCGACGACGAGAACGACCGCGATGACGGCGAGGGCGACCATGGGTCGACGAACGCTAGAGACGGCGTCGGACGGCGCCCTCGGACCACAAAAAGTGCCGGCTCCGACGAACCTTGCGGCCCGTCGAATCCGGCTCGGGCAATCTACGTGCGATCGGCGCCGGGCGTCAAGCGGCCGGAGGAGAAAAATCCGCATCGTGCGACCTTTTCCGTCGTTACCGTCGGCTCGGCTACTCTCTCCCGCCGATGCCCGACAAGCCCCAGACGCCGAAGCCGCCGCGCCCCGTCCAGGCGCCGAAGCAGCGCGCGACGCCGCGCACGCCGGACGAGCAGCGCACGTGGCGGACGATGCTCATCATCGGCGCCCTCGGCTTCATCGGCCTGGTGGCCGCCCTCGCCTTCGTCTTCTTCGGCCGCGGCGGCGGCGAGGAGGCGCTCGCGAGCGCGGGCTGCACGATCCAGACCTTCCCCGGGCAGGGCCAGGACCACGTCGAGGCGCTGCCGGACGGCTTCGAGTACAACTCGAACCCGCCCGACGACGGGCCCGCACAACCCGGTGCCGGCGCCGTTCGACTTCTACGAGGATCCGGTCGACCCGCTGCGCCTCGTGCACAACCAGGAGCACGGCGGGGTCGTGCTGCACTACGGGAACGTCGGCGACGGCCCAGGAGGAGGAGATCCGCGAGTGGTGGCGCAACGACCCGAACGGGATCGTCGTCAGCCCGCTCCCGTCTCTCGGCACCGGCATCGCCCTCGACCGCCTGGAACGCCGACCTCGCCGGGGCGGGCCAGGAGGCGACCGACCAGCGCGGCATCCTCGCCAAGTGCCCGCGGTTCGACGCGGGCGCGGCGAGCGCCTTCGTCGACGAGTACGGCTTCCGGGGCCCCGAGCGGTTCGACCGCTCGATGCTCACCCCGGCAGCTAGGAGGGCTTGGCGAAATACGCGTTGTGCCGTCGGCGCACGCTGCTCGCCCTGCGGACGCGTCCTCGGTCGCGCCGATAGCGCTGCTATCGACGCTCCCTGCGTCCTTGCCGCAGAACGAGCAGCGCACGCCGTCGACGAACGGCATTCCGCCAATCCCTCCTAGTCCTCCAATGCCGGGGGAGGGACTCGAACCCTCACGGCCCGAGAGCCGCCCGATTTTAAGTCGGGTGCGTCTGACCAGTTCCGCCACCCCGGCGCGGCCCTCGATGGTAGCCCCCGCGCCCACGGGCCTCACTACACTCAGCGCGTGACCGACGTCGGCCACGCCCCCGTCGAGCAGCAGCTCGAATGGGATACGCCGCTCTTCCGGACGGCGCAGGCGCAGTTGGAGCAGGCGCTGCCGTACGCGGCCATCTCCGACCACGTCGCCGAGCGGCTCCGCTACCCGGAGCGGGCGATCATGGTCTCGCATCCCGGTGCACATGGACGACGGGACGCTGCGCGTGTTCCCGGGCTACCGCGTGCAGCACTCGACGGTGCTCGGGCCGACGAAAGGCGGCATCCGCTACGACCCGGCGGTCGACCTCGGCGAGTGCGCCGCGCTCGCGGTGTGGATGACCTGGAAGTGCGCGCTGCTGCGGCTCCCGTACGGCGGCGCGAAGGGCGGCGTCCGTTGCAACCCGCGCGAGCTCTCGCCGGGCGAGATCGAGCGGCTGACGCGGCGGTTCACCTCCGAGCTGCTGCCGATGATCGGCCCGAAGGCCGACATCCCGGCGCCCGACATGGCCACGAACGAGCAGACGATGGCCTGGCTCATGGACACGTACTCGATGCAGAAGGGCCACGCGGTGCCCGAGGTCGTGACCGGGAAGCCGATCTCCGTCGGCGGCTCCGTCTTCCGCCACGAGGCGACCGGGGCCGGCGTCGTGATGGTGACCGAGCGCGCGTGCCAGCGGCTCGGGATGCCGCTCGCCGAGCAGCGCTGCGTCGTCCAGGGCTTCGGGAACGTCGGCGGGATCGCCGCGCAGGAGCTGTGCGACCGCGGCGCGTCGGTCGTGGCCGTGTCGGACGTCTCGGGCGGTGTCCACGACGAGCGCGGGCTCGACCTCCCGGCCCTCCACGCCTGGATCGCCGACCACGGCTCGCTCGACGGCTACCCGGACGCGCGAGCACGTCTCGAACGCGGAGCTGCTCGAGCTGCCGTGCGACATCCTCGTCCTCGCCGCGCGCGAGGACCAGATCACGGAGGAGAACGCCGATCGCGTCCACGCGCGCCTGATCACGGAGGGGGCGAACGGGCCGACCTCGGTCGAGGCCGACGCGATCCTGCGCGAGCGCGGCATCCCGGTGCTCCCCGACGTGCTCGCGAACGCCGGCGGCGTGACCGTGTCGTACTTCGAGTGGGTGCAGGACCTCGGCCGCCTCTTCTGGGGCCGCGACGAGATCCGTGCGAAGCTGGCCGAGAAGATGGCCGACGCGTTCGACCGGGTGTGGAGCCTCTCGACGGGCGAGGGGATGAGCCTCCGCGAGGCGGCGCTCGTCTCCGGCATCCGCGAGGTCGCGGGGGCGCTCGAGGCGCGGGGTATCTATCCGTGACCGCGAGCACGCCCCCTCCACACCGTCCTGCGCCGGAGAGCGGCGCATGACCGCGACCTCCGGCACCAACGAGCACGTCCGCGACGCGATGGTGCGCGAGCCGCTCTCGCTCGAGGTCGAGGCGACGCGCGCAGGAGGCGGGGGAGGCCCTCTCGCCGGCCGATGTGCGCGCGGTCTTCGTCCTGGACGCGGGCCGGCTCGTCGGCGTGGTCACGCGGAAGACGCTCGTCCGCGAGGTCGTCGCCGCCGGCCGCGACCCGCGCGCGACGCGCCTGCGCGACATCGCCGAGCCGCCGCTCTTCACGATCGACGCCGAGCTTGCGGTCGAGGACGCGTTCCGGCTGCTCGAGGAGCACGATCTCGAGCGGGTGCCGGTGACCGAGGACGGGCGTCTCGTCGGCGTCCTCTCGCGCAGCGTGCTCGGCCGCCGCCTCGCCTACGACGAGGACGTCGAGCCGCCCGAGGCGTAAGCTGGCGCGCGACCCGCGGAAGCCGTAGGGTCGGCGCGTGGAGAGGGAGAGGCTCCGCCGCGGCGGGTTCGCCGCGCTCTGCGTGCTGGCTGCGGCGGCGAGTGCCGTCGCCATGGTCCGGATCCTCGCGCCCGACGGCGCCGTCGCCCGCGAGGGCTCCTCCTGTACGCCGCCGGCGAACACCTTCGCCGGGGTTCGCGACCGGTTCGTGGCAACGGCCGTGCTCCGGGTCGACACCGTCTGCTCCTACGACCTCGTGACGCGGGAGTTCCGCCAGGGCCTCACCCGCGAGGCCTGGGCGGCGGGACGATCCCGGTGATCCCGTTCCACACGAAGCTCCCCGGGCAGACGCGCGTCGAGACGCTGCCGCGGGACGCCGACGCTGGGCGGCGCGCGAGCATCGTCCTGCTCTCGTCCCCGGACATCGGCGACTACGCGTTCGAGGTCGTGCTCGTCCGTCGCGCCGGCCGGTGGCTGGTCGACTACTGGAACGCCGCTCCGCCCGCCACCGGGCTCGCCGGAGCCTCCTAGAAACCCCCGAGCTCGGTGTCGGGCTACCCGTACTGCGCAGCCATGTCCGTGGCGACTAGCCTCAGTTCATGGCGTCCTGGCTAGCAGCAGGTGAAGGCGCCGGGAGGCGCATCGCCCTCAGCCCTGGCAGGCAGCTCGGCCGCCGCGAGCGCGGCGCCGTCGAGCAGGTCCCGACGGCTCGCCTCGACGCCGTCGACGCCGACGCGCCGGAGCACCTCGGCGACGATCGCGATGCCCGCCACGATCACGGGCCCGCGTCCGGGCGCGACGCCGGGAATCCGGCCGCGTTCCTCGACGGGCAGCGCCGCGAGTCGCGCGAGCTGGCGCTCGACCTCGTCCAGCGAGACGACGACGCCGTCGACGGTCCGCGACCTCCGCGCTCGGCAGCCCGAGGTGGAGGGCCGCGAGCGTCGCGACCGTGCCGGCGACGCCGACGACCGTGTCGACCCGCGCGGCGACCTCGTCCGGCACGTGCTCGGCGAGCACGGCCGCGACCGCGCGTCGCATGCCGCCGACGTCGTCGCCGAAGCGCTCCGTGAGGCGGACGCAGCCGAGGTCGAGACTGACGCCGAAGCCGTCGCCCGGCTCCACGAGCTCCGTCGAGCCACCGCCCACGTCGAGGACGAGCGCGCCGCCGTGCAGCTCGCGTCCGACGGAGACGCCCCGGACCGTGAGCGCGGCTTCCTCGTCGCCGCTCAGGAGGAGCGTCTCGAAGCCGTAGCTCCACTCGATCTCGCCGAGGAAGGCCTCGCCGTTGTCGGCCTCGCGGACGGAGCTCGTGGCCACGGCGAGCACGCGCTCGGCGCCGAGCTCCTCGGCGACGCGCCGGTAGCCGGTGAGGACGTTCCGGACGCGGGCCATCGGCACGGGCAGGAGGCGGCGCCGCTCGTCGACGCCCTCGCCGAGGCGCGTGAGCTCGAGCCGGCGCGCGATCTCGCTCGACGCGCCCGCCTTCGACGTCGGCGACGAGCAGCCGCGTCGCGTTGGTGCCGAGATCGACGGCGGCGACGCGGGTCACTTGCGCGGGACGACGCCCGTGAACCGGCTCACCGTCGCGCGGACGTCGGCGATCGCCGCGGTCAGCACGCGCGAGCTGGGCCTGGCTGCGGGCGAGCCTCGCCACCGACGCGGAGACGCGGTCGCCTCGCTCGCCGAGCGCCTCGGCCTTCGGGCCGATGACCTCGACCTGGGCGTTCACGGCGGCCGTCGCCTCGCCGACGGCGGTCGAGAAGGAACGGAATCCGCGCCACGCAGTCGAGCCCTCGGACGACGACGAACGCGATCGAGCCGGCCACGGCAAGGAACGACACGACGAGCGCGAGCCAGACCCAGGTCACGGGGCGGATGCTAGCCGTGCGCGGCGCGATCGCCCGCCGCCGCCACGGCCTCGGCCAGATCGCGATCGTGCTCGCCGCCGTCGCCGCGTACGAGGCGTTCCGCATGTCGATCACGCCCGACTGGGATGCGGCGCTGCACAACGCCGACCGGATCTGGGATCTCGAGCAGGCGCTCTACGTCAACGTCGAGGCCCCGCTCCAGCGCGCGTTCCTGGCGATCCCGGACGCCGTCGAGGCGCTCAACGTCTTCTACTTCGTCGGCCACTTCCTGCTCACCGGGCTGTTCTTCGTCTGGCTCTACCGGCGCAGCGACCGGGCGTTCGCCGCGTTCCGCAACGGCTTCTTCGTCGCGACCTCGATCGCGCTGATCGTCCACTGGCAGTTCCCGACCGCGCCGCCGCGGCTCGCCGGCGTCGGCCTCGTCGACACGCTGCAGGCGGTCTCGGGCATCGACATCGGCTCCCGCTCGAGCGAGGCGCTCTCGAACCCGGTGTTCGCGGTGCCGTCGCTGCACGCCGGGTACGCGGCCGCGGTCGGCGTCGGCCTCTTCCTCTACTCGAGCCGGCGCTGGGTGCGTGCTCTCGGCGTCGTCTACCCGCTGCTCGTCGTCCTGACGATCCTCGTCACCGGCAACCATTTCCTCTTCGACGCGGTCGCCGGCCTGCTCGTGATGGCCGTCGGATTCGGCCTGGCTGCGCTGGTTTCACGCCTCTGGGTGCGCGATGACGGTGCTATACTCGAGGCCGCGACGCGGGGTGGAGCAGTCAGGTAGCTCGCCGGGCTCATAACCCGGAGGTCGCGGGTTCAAATCCCGCCCCCGCTATGGAAAAGCCCCGCTAGCGCGGGGCTTTTCTCGTTCCAGGGGTGGCGAACCCGCGACTGCGCGTGTGTCGTGATATGCCTTCACGACCCGACGAACCTGGTTGCTGTCTGGCAGCGATTCGCAGAGGGCCGAACGCCTGGCAGGCCTGGCTCGCCGAGCGGCGAAGTGCAACGGGCCCAGTTCAATCGGAGGGGGTACACAAATGCAACGTTTTCCTTGGCCTCCACGGCTTCGGCATGTCGCGATTGCGAGACCTCTGGTGATCGCCACCCTTGCCGCGGCCATCGTGGCCGCGACGACCGGGGCGTGGAGCGTCGCCGCGCCGCTGGCGCCCGGCCCCAACGGCTGCCCGACCAACAAGAGCCTGAAGACCGCGCCGATCGCAGACCTCGCACCGCCCGCGCGGACCCAGATCGTCGATTTCGACGTGCTGACCGGACCGATCAACGCGGGGACGCAGACCTTCACGCTGAAGGTACGCGTCGGGAGCACCTGCAGCGTCAACATCAAGGGCGCGAGCGTCTACGTGACCGCGGTTCCCTACAACCAGTTCACCATTCCGGAGGAAGAGCTCACCGGGGACGGCGGCACCGCGACCCTGGTCTTCCGCCGCGACGCGAACTTTCCGGCGAGCAGCCAACAGCAGCAGCTGACGCTCTTCATCCGCGCGACGAAGCCGGGTGAGAAGAACGGTGATCTCGCCGGCGTCTCGACACGGCGGCTCGTCGCCGTCAACTTCTCCGGCTAGCACGCTCTCTTGCATACGGCCGCGCCCCGACCCGTCTCGTGGCGCGGCCGTCGCACACACCTTTCAAGGGGCAGAGGCTTCGGAGTCGGCGTCGTCAACGACGACGACCGCGAGCCTGCGCGGGCCGTGGACGCCTTCGACGCGTTTGAGCTCGATGTCCGAGGTTGCCGACGGGCCCGAGATGAACGTCAGCGGGCGGCGTTCCGCGCGGACGAGCGGCGTCAGGCGCTCCATCGCCTCCGGGAGCAGCTCGACGATTCGGGTCGCCTCCACGACGCAGACGTGGAGATCCGGCACGAGGGTGAGCGCGCGGCGGCCTTCGTCCGGGGCAGCCGACAGCACGATGGTGCCGCTCTCGGCGATCGCGACGGTACTGCCGGTCACGACGCCGTCGAGCGCGTCGAGGTCGTGCCACGTGAGGCCGCGATCGACGAGCTGACGAACGTCCTCGGGCCGCCATTCCGGCGGCAGGTCGGCAGGAACCGCGACGCTCCGCGCGCCGGCACTCGCCAGGATCGCCGTCACGCTTGCGCCGACACGCGTCCGCCGACGTGCGGTGGACGTCGGCGCGGTAATCCGCGACCCGCTCGCAGAACAGCTCCACGCACTGCGTCGTGGGCGCGTTCCCCGTCCCGCCGGTATGCCCGGTCGACGGAAACCGCTTCGGTTCCCGAGATCGCGGCCCGGACGCGCTCCAGGACGGCCTCGCGTGCGCTGCTCACCGACGGTTCCACCACGCCGTGAACGTCTCGCTCGTGGGCGGCGCGAAGGTCACGGCTTCGCGTCCAGCCGGAGAGCGGCGGTGGCAGCCGCCGGATGCGGCCGCGTCGAGCGAACGGCCGGGCGAGTCGCGCGACGGCCTGTGCGAAACGAAAGCTCCGCGGGCGAGCGAAGAACCGCCCGAGCAGTCCGAACGCGAGCCCGCTCGCGTCGCGGCGCTGTCGCTTCGACCGCCTTCGCGCGCAGGTGGAGCAGCACTGCCGGGATGTCGATCTTGACCGGGCAGACCTCGTAGCAGGCGCCGCAGAGGCTCGAGGCGAACGGGAGCGAGGCGGCGTTCTCGATCCCGCGGAGCTGCGGCGTGAGGATCGCGCCGATCGGGCCCGGGTACACGGAGCCGTAGGCGTGCCCGCCGGTCCGCGAGTAGACGGGGCAGACGTTGAGGCAGGCGCTGCAGCGGATGCAGTGGAGGGCCTGACGGCCGACCTCGTCGCGCAGGACGCTGCGTGCGGCCGTTGTCGAGGAGCACGATGTGGAACTCCTCGGGCCCGTCGCCCGGCGTCACGCCGGTCCAGAGCGACGTGTACGGGTTCATCCGCTCGCCCGTCGCCGAGCGCGGGAGCAGCTGGAGGAAGACCTCGAGGTCGCGCGAAGGTCGGCACGAGCTTCTCGATCCCGAGGACCGTCACGAGCACGCGGCGGCAGCGTCGTGCACATGCGGCCGTTGCCCTCCGACTCGACCACGCAGATCGTGCCCGGTCTCGGCGACGCCGAAGTTCGCGCCGCTCACGCCGACCTCGCGCCCGCAGGAACCGCTCGCGCAGGTAGACGCCGCGCCGCCTCGGCGAGCTCGCGACGGATCGTCCGACGGTCGAGCCCCGGGGCGATCGTCCGCGCGAAGAGGTCGCGGATCTCGGTGCGGTTGCGGTGGATCGCCGGGACGAGGATGTGCGACGACCAGTCGCCGTCGAGCTGGAGGATCAGCTCCGCGAAGTCGGTCTCGAGCGCGTGGATGCCGCTGCGCGGCGAGCGCGTCGTTGAGGCCGATCTCGTCGGTCGTCAGCGACTTCACCTTCACGACCTCGCGCGCGCCGTGGGTCTGGGCCACGTCCGCGACGACGGCGTTCGCCTCGTCCGCGTCGCGCGCCCAGTGCACCGTCGCGCCCGCGGCCTGTGCCGCCGCCTCGAACTGGAGCGAGGTACTCGTCGAGCCGCGCGAGCACGTCGGCCTTGATCGCACGGCCCGCCTCGCGGAGCTCCTCCCAGTCGGGCACCTCGGCGACGACGCGCGCGCGCTTCGCGCGGATCGTGTCCGTGGCGTCGCGGAGGTTGCGTCGCAGCTGGACGTTCGCGAGCTCGCGGCGGGCCGCGTCCGGGAACGCGCGTCACGTCGACGCCGAGGATCTCGGCGAGGTGGACGGCGCGAACGGACGTGCCCGCACGCGAGAGGCCGCCGCTCGATGTGCAGCAGGCACGAGCCGTCGAGCGCGGTGCAGACCTCGGCGCCCGTCGCGACGACGGCTGCGACCTTGTCGGCGAGCATCGCCGCCGAGGTGTCGGCGTTCTTGATCGCGAACGTCCCGCCGAAGCCGCAGCACTCGTCGGCGCGGGCGAGCTCCACGAGGTCGAGCCGCCGCACGTGCGCGGAGCAGCTCGAAGCGGCGCCGTCGCCGACGTTCGTGAGCCGGAGCGAGTGGCAGCGTCGGGTGGTAGGCGACGCGGTGCGGGAACGTGGCGCCGACGTCCTCGCACGCCGAGCACGCGGACGAGGAGCTCCGACAGCTCGAAGACGCGCTCGCCGAGATCGCGCAGTCGGCGCGCGAGGTCGTCGTCGCCGGAGCGGGCGGCGAGCTCGGGGTAGAGCTCGCGGACGGTGCCGACGCACGAGGACGACGGCGCGACGACGGCCTCGCGCGTCCTCGAACAGGTCGGCCCAACCGGCTCGCGAGCGCGAGCGCCGCGTCCGCGGTAGCCGCTGTTCAGGTGCATCTGGCCGCAGCAGGTCTGCTCGTCGCGGGAACTCGACCTCGTGCCCGAGCCGCTCGAGCACCTGCACCGTCGCCCTGCCGGCCTCGGGGAAGAACGTGTCGCCGAGGCAGGTGATGAAGAGCGCGACGCGCATCGACCGCCGTCAGGCGCGTTCGTAGGCGCTCTCGACGACCGTGGTGCCGCGCTCGGCGGCGAGTCGCTCGGCGTGGCCCGCCGCGCGGAACGCCTCGACCGGGTCGGGCGCGAGCCCCTGCTCCTCGCGCAGCCGCGCGAGCAGCGGCCTGACGTCGGTCTCGTAGGCCTCGACGAGGACGCGGTGCGCGCCGAGCACGTCGCCTTCCGCCTGCGCGGCCTCGAGCCGCTCGTCGTCGACGAGCAGCGCCTTCGCGTACGCGGTCTGGATGTTCGCGACCGACTGGAGCATCGCGTCGACCTTGCCCTCGACGTTGTGCGACTGGTCGATCATGAACGCCACGGCCGCGGCGGTCTCGGCGCGTCGCCGGATCCCGTCGCGCGGACGCGATCTCGCGCATGATCCGGAAGAGCTCGAACGGGTCGATCGCGCCGACGATGAGGTCGTCGTCCGCGTACTTGCGGCTGTTGAAGTGGAAGCCGCCGAGCAGACCCTCGGCCAGGAGGATCCCGACGATCTGCTCGACGTTCGTGCCCTGGGGGTGATGGCCCGTGTCGACGAGCACCTGGGCCTGTGGGCCGAGCCGGCGGCACGCAAGCGCGGCCGTCCCCCAGTCGGGGAGGTCGGTGCTGTAGAAGCCCGGCTCGAAGAACTTGTACTCGACGAGCAGGCGCATCTCCGGGTGGCAGCTCCGCGTACAGCTCCTGGAGTGACGTCGCCGAGGCGCGCGTAGCGCGCGCGGAGGTCGTCCTGGCCGGGGTAGTTCGTGCCGTCGGCGAGCCAGAGGCTGATCGTCGTGCGAGCCGACCTGCTCCGCGATCTCGATGCACTCGCGGCAGTGGTCGAGCGCCTTGGCGGCGGATGCCGGCATCGGGGTGGCAGAGGCTGCCGAGCCGGTAGTCGTCGTCGCCGAACAGGTTCGGATTGACGGCGCCGATGCCGATTCCGCGCTCCTCGGCGTAGCGGCGCAGCTCGCTCCAGTCGTCGACGCGATCCCACGGGACGTGGATCGCCACCGTCGGACAGCAGCCGGTGAGCTCGTGGACGAGCGCGGCGTCGGCGATCCGCTCCCACACCGTCCGCGCCGCGCCGGGCCACGGGTACACGTGGAAGCGCGTCCCGGAGTTGCCGTATCCCCACGACGGGCGTCTCGATCAGCAGCTGCCGGAGCTCGGCGAGGACGCGCTCGTCGCCCATGGCGCGGCAGTCTGTGCCCGCGCCCGAGCACCGGACGTCAATGCCGCTTTCGCTTTCGCAGCTTTCGAAAGCGAAAGCGAAGGCCTTGACACATTCCGCGCGACCGGCGTAGGTTCCGCGCGCCGACGAGGTCGTACGCGACGAAGGGCGGGCCGTGGCGCCGCGATGCCGAATCTCTCGCAGGACGATCGGTTGCAGCACGTGCTGCGGCTGCTCGAGACGCGTGACTCGGTCGGCGTTACGGAACTTTCGCAGCTGTTTTCGGTTTCGGAGGTGACCGTGCGCGGCGACCTCCGGCTCCTCGCGCGCCGCGGCCTGGCCGCACGCGTCCGCGGCGGCGTGCGGGCCCTCCAGCACGGCCAGTCCGAGCTCGGCTTCGATCTGCGGCTCCGCCTGCGAGACCGAGCGCAAGCAGGCGATCGCGCGCGCGGCGGCGGCGATGGTCGGCGAGGGCGAGGCGGTCGCGCTCGACTCGAGCACGACCGCCTACTACCTCGCGCTCGAGCTGCGGACGAAGCGCGAGCTCGTCGTCGTGACGAACGGCCTGCTGATCGCGGACGCGCTCGCCGACGCGCCGGGCGTCACGGTCCTCGTCACGGGCGGCGTCCTCCGCCTGCAGGCGATGTCGCTCGTCGGCGACGTCGGGCTGGAGGTGCTGCGCAAGACGCGGATCAACAAGGGCTTCGTCGGGCGCGCGCGGGCTCAGCCTCGATCGAGGGCTGATGGACCTCAACCCGGACGAGGTCCGGCTCAAGCAGGAGCTCGCCAAGGCGTGCGAGCGCGTGATCGGGATCTTCGACTGCACGAAGTGGCACCGGAGCGCGCTGCTTTCCTTCGTCCCCGCCGACCGCGTGGACGCGATCGTGACCGACTCGGGCGCGCCGGAGGCCGAGGTCGCGGCCTGGCGTGAGCGCGGCGTCGAGGTCGTGACGCGCCGAGCCGGTCGCAGCGAGCGGCGGCGCCGCGCGCCCCGCGACCTGCGGCGGCTGCCGACGGCGTCGGCAGGCGGCCTGTGATGGCGACGATGGTCGCCGTCGACCTCGGCGCGCAGAGCGGCCGCGTCGCCGTCGGTCGGTACGACGGCGCGCCGGCTGACCGTCGAGGAGGTGCACCGCTTCCCGAACGTGCCCGTGCGGACGCAGGGACGCCTCCAGTGGGACGTGCTCCGGCTCTACGCGGACGTGCTCGACGGCCTCAGGGCCGCCGCCCGCGCGTTCGGACCGCATCGACTCCGTGGGCGTCGACTCGTGGGCCGTCGACTTCGGGCTGCTCGACGCGCGCGGGCGCCTCGTCCAGAACCCGGTTCACTACCGCGACAGCAGGCGGCCGAGCTCGTTCCAGACCGTCCTGTCGGAGATCCCTGCGCGCGAGCTCTACGACCGCACCGGCATCCAGCTCATCCCGATCAACACGATCTTCGAGCTGGCCGCCATGGTCGAGGAGCGAGATCCGGCGCTGGGCGTCGCGCAGCAGCTGCTCATGATCCCCGACCTCGTGCACTACTGGCTCTGCGGCGCGCGGGCCACCGAGTTCACGAACGCGACGACGACGCAGTGCCTGGACGCGGCCGAGCGCGCGTGGGCCGTCGACCTCCTCGAGCGGCTCGACGTGCCGGCGCACCTCCCGGCCGAGCTCGTCGGGCCGGGGACGATCCTCGGCCCGCTCGCCGCCGACGTCGCCGAGCGAGACGGGCCTGCGCGACGTTCGCGTGATCGCGCCCGCGACGCACGACACGGCGTCTGCGGTCGTCGGCGCGCCGTTGCGGAAACCGGGCTCGGCCTACATCAGCGCCGGCACCTGGTCGCTCGTCGGGCTCGAGGTCGACCGCCCCGTGATCGACGACCGCACGCTTCGCCGCGAACCTCACGAACGAGGGCGGCGTCGACGGCCGCTACCGGCTGCTCCGGAACGTGACGGGGCTCTGGCTGCTGCACGAGTGCCGCCGCGCCTGGGCGGCGCAGGGGCGGGACTACGCCTTCGACGAGCTCGTCGCGCTTGCGCAGGACGCGCCGCCGCTGCGCGCGCTCGTCGACCCCGACGACGTGCTCTTCGCCGCGCCGGGCGACATGCCGCGCCGCATCCGGGACTACTGCGAGCGCACCGGACAGGAGGCGCCGGACGACCCCGCCGCCGTCGCGCGCTGCATCCTCGAGAGCCTCGCCCTCAAGCACCGGCAGACGCTCGAGCTGCTGCGCGATGCGACCGGCCACGCGCCGGAGGAGGTGCACGTCGTCGGCGGCGGCGTCGCAGAACGAGCTGCTCTGCCAGTGGACGGCGGACGCGTGCTGGCATTCCGGCCCTTGCCGGGCCGGCGGAGGCGACCGAGGTGGGGAACCTCGTCGTGCAGGCGATCGCCCTCGGCGAGCTCTCGTCGGTGCAGGAAGGACGCGAGCTCGTCGAGGCTTCGTTCCCGCTCAGGATCCACGAGCCGCGCGAGACGGCGGAATGGAGCGACGCGCGCGAGCGGTTCGCGGAGCTCGTCGCGCAGCCGGAGGTCGGCGAGGGGATCCAGGCGTGAGCACGGTCGCGCTCCACATCGGGATCGAGCCGCCGCGTCGACCGCTGGGATCCCGTCGCCGCAGAGGGCCGGCAGGGCGTCGCCGAGGTCGTCTACCGCTCGAACCTGCTCGGCGCCGACCGGGCGCTCGCCAACCAGGGCGGCGGGAACACCTCGATGAAGGGCGTGGCGCTCGACCACGCAGGGCGCGAGACGCGCGTGCTGTGGGTGAAGGGGTCGGGCACGGACCTCGCCACGATCGACGAGTCCGGCTTCGCCGCCCTCCGCCTCGACGACCTCCTGCCGCTCCGCGGGCGCGACGCGATGGACGACGCCGCGATGGTCGACTACCTCCGCCGCAGCGGCCTCGCGCCCGACCAGCCGCGCCCGTCGATCGAGACGCTCCTGCACGCGTTCGTCCCGGCACTCCACGTCGACCACACGCATCCCGACGCCGTGATCGCGCTGACGTCGTCGCCGCGCGGGCGCGAGCTCGCCGAGGAGGAGTTCGGCAGCGAGGCGGTGTGGCTCGACTACCAGCGTCCGGGCTTCGACATGTCGCGGCGGATCGCGGAGCTGCTCGAGGCGAACCCGGAGGCTCGCGCCGTCCTGCTCGAGCGGCACGGCCTCGTGACCTGGGGCGAGACGAGCCACGACGCGTACCGGTCGACGCTCGAGATCGTCGGCCGGGCGGCGAGCGCGCTCGCGCGCGTCGCGAACGGGCAGCTCGGCCTCGGCGGCGCGGCCGTTCGCGTTCTGGACGACGCGGAGGCGGACGACGTGCTCGCGACCGCGTTGCCGGCGCTGCGCGGCGCGCTGCTCGCGCGACGCGGACGGCGTCGTCCTCGAGGTCGACCGCAGCGAGGACGCGGTCGCGTTCGCATCGTCGAAGCGCGCGCCGAGCGTGAGCCAGGTCGGCGCTCCGTGCCCCGACCACCTGATCAACACGAAGCACAGGCCGCTCGTCGTCGACTTCGATCCGGACCGGGACGATCCGGACGCGCTCGCCGCGGCGCTGCGCCAAGGCGTCGACGACTTCGCGCGCTGGTACCGGGAGTACTACGAGCGCAACCTCACCGACGAGAGCCGTCCCTTCCCGATCGATCCCGCCGGCCCTCGCGTCACGCTGATCCCCGGCGTCGGCGTCGTCACGTCAGGGCCCGACGCCGGCCGCGCGCGCACCGCGCGTGACCTCTACCACCGCGCGATCGCCGTGCAGAACGCCGCCGACGCGGCCGGCGGGTTCCGCTCGCTGAGCGAGGAGGAGGCGTTCGCGATCGAGTACTGGCCGCTCGAGCGGTACAAGCTCGCGCAGGCGCCGCCGCGTGGCGAGCTGGCGGGGCGTGTCGCCGTCGTCACCGGGGGCGGGAGCGGGATCGGGCGTGCCACGGCCAGGCGGCTGGCGGAGCTCGGCGCGCACGTCGTCGTCGCCGACCTGAACCCCGAGAGCGCCCAGCGCGTCGCTGACGAGATCGTGGCGGCCAACGGCCCGCGTCGAGCGCTTCGCCCGGCACGTCGACGTGGTCGACGAGGAGGCGGTCGCCGAGATGGTGAGGCGGACCGTGCTCGCCTACGGCGGCCTCGACATCCTCGTCTGCTCCGCCGGGATCGCGACGAGCGCGCCCGTCACCGAGACGAGCCTCGCCGAGTGGCAGCGCAACCACGACGTCCTCGCGCGCGGCTACTTCCTCGCGGCGCGCGAGGCCTTCCGCGTGCTCGAAGCCCAGGGCGCGGGCGGGTCGATCGTCTTCGTCGGGTCGAAGAACGCGCTCGTCGCCGGTGCGAACGCGTCTGCGTACTCGTCGGCAAAGGCTGCCGCCCTCCACCTTGCCCGGTGCCTTGCCGAGGAGGGCGGCAGCGACGGTATCCGCGTCAACACGGTCAACCCCGACGCCGTGATCGAGGGGTCGAGCATCTGGTCGTCCGAGTGGAAGGCCGAGCGCGCCAGCACCTACGGCGTCTCGGAGGACGACCTGCCGGCCTTCTACCGCCGGCGGACGGTGCTGCGGCGTGAACGTCTTCCCGGAAGACGTCGCCGAGGCGATCGCGTTCCTCGCCGGCCCGCGCGCGGCCGAAGTCGACCGGCAACGTCGTCAACGTCGACGGCGGCGTGACCGCCGCCTACCCGCGATGAGCGCGTCGGCCGCGCAACCCGACCCCGTGCCCGTGCTGGAGCTCACGGGCATCTCGAAGCGCTTCGACGCGACGCAGGCGCTGGCGAACGTCTCGCTCGCGCTCCACCCCGGCGAGGTGCACGCGCTCCTCGGCGAGAACGGCGCCGGGAAGTCGACGCTGATCAAGGTGATGACGGGCATCCACCGCCCCGACACCGGGACGATCGCGATCGACGGGGAGGAGACGACGTTCGGGTCGTCGGCCGAGGCGCAGCGTGCGGGCGTCGCCGCGATCTACCAGGAGCCCGCGATCTTCCCCGACCTCAACGTCGCCGAGAACATCTTCATCAGCCACCAGAACCGCGGCGCGCTCGTCCGCTGGCAGCGGCTGTACGACGACGCGGAGGCGATCCTCGGCCGGATCGACGTCGCCCTCGACGTCCGGACGCCGGCGAGCAGTCTCGCCGTTGCGGAGCAGCAGGCGGTCGAGATCGCGAAGGCGCTCTCGCTCGACGTCCGCGTCCTGATCATGGACGAGCCGACCGCCGCGCTCTCCGCCCACGAGGTCGGCGAGCTGTTCAAGCAGGTGCGGCTGCTGACGGCGGCCGGGGTCGCGGTGCTCTTCATCAGCCACCGCCTCGAGGAGGTCTTCGAGATCGCCGACCGCGTCACCGTCCTTCGCGACGGTCGCTTCATCTCCAGCCGGCCCGTCGCCCAGGTGACGCAGGCACAGGCGGTCAAGGACATGGTCGGCCGGGACCTCTCCGACTTCTTTGCGCGCACGAGACAGGAGCCGGGCGACGTCGTCCTCCGCGTCGACGGGCTCGGGCGGAGCGGCGTCTTCTCGGGAATCAGCTTCGAGGTGCGCGAGCGCGAGGTGCTCGGGTTCGCGGGCCTCGTCGGCGCGGGCCGGACCGACGTCGGGCTCGCGCTCTTCGGCATCGCGCCTGCCGACGAAGGTCGCGCCGAGCTGTCGGGGAAGCGGCACGCGCCGCGGTCGCCGCGACAGGCGCTGCGCGCGGGGGTCGCCTACGTCTCGGAGGATCGCCGGCGCCTCGGGCTCTCGCTGCCGCAGTCGGTCACGGCGAACGTGACCCTGGCGACGCTCCGCAACTACGTGAACCGGCTGCGGCTGCTCAACGGCCGCGCAGAACGTGCGACCGCGGAACGGTTCCGCGAGAAGCTCGCGATCCGCACGCCGTCGCTCGACACGCCCGTCGAGCGCCTGTCCGGCGGCAACCAGCAGAAGACGATGCTCGCGAAGTGGCTCAACGCACAGCCGAAGGTCCTCGTCCTCGACGAGCCCACCCGCGGCATCGACGTCGCCGCGAAGGCCGAGGTCCACCACCTGGTCGACGAGCTCGCCGCCTCCGGCATGGCGATCATCCTCATCTCCTCCGACCTCCCGGAGGTGCTCGCGATGAGCGACCGCGTCCTCGTGATGCGCGAGGGACGGCAGGTCGCCCTGCTCTCGCACGCGGAGGCGACCGAGGAAGCCGTCGTCGGCGCGGCGATGGGGGCCGCATGAGAGGCCACATCCGCCTCGAGCGGCTCCGCGAGCTGTCGCTGATCCTCGTGATCGGCCTGGCATTGCTGATCTTCAGCCTGCTGATCGACGACTACCTGCGCGGGAGCTTCTTCAACCGCGTCACCACCAGCGTCGCGATCACCGCCATCGTCGCCACCGGCCAGACGCTCGTCATCCTCACGCGGAACATCGACCTCTCGGTCGGCTCCATCGTCGGCGTCACCGCGTACGTGACGGGCGAGTTCCTCCAGACCCACGCCGGCACTGCGCCCATCCTCGCGATCGGGCTCGCCATCGGCGATCGGCGCCGCGCTCGGGCTCGTCAACGGCGTCCTCGTCGCCTACGGCGGCGTCCCCTCGATCATCGTCACGCTCGGCACGCTCGCGCTCTACCGAACGTGGCTCGTCGACCACGCCGAGTCGCAGACGATCACCGCCGACTCGCTCCCCGACTGGCTGATCGAGCTGCCGAACTCGACCGTCGTCAGCATCGGCGAGCTCGACATCCGGACGATGGTGCTCGTCACCGCGATCCTGATCCTCTGCCTGCAGCTGATCGTCGGCAGCCTGAAGTGGGGCAGATGGATCTACGCCGTCGGCTCGAACCCCGACGCGGCGCGGCAGGCCGGGCCTGCCGCTCCGGCGGGTCGTCCTCGGCACCTTCGTCATGTCCGGCGCGCTCGCCGGGCTCGCCGGCTTCATGTACCTCTCGCGCTTCGGCACGATCACCGTCGTCGCCGGCCAGGGGATCGAGCTCGACTCCGTGGCGGCCGCGGTCGTCGGCGGCGTGAACATCTTCGGCGGCGCCGGGACGCTCTTCGGGGCATTCCTCGGCGCGATCCTGATCAACATCCTCGACCAGAGCCTGCTGCGCGTGCCGCAGCTCAGCGAGTTCTGGCGCGACGCCTTCCTCGGCGCGCTGATCCTCCTCGCGGTCGCGATCGACTTCGTCCTCGGCAAGCGGCTCGGCCGGCTCTGGACGTCGACCGCGCGGAGAAGCCCCTCGGCGGGCGTACCGCCGACAGGAGCGTCGCCGGATGCGTGAGTTCGCGGCCAGGTGGCGGTGGGAGCTGCTGCTCGCGGCGATCCTCGTGGTCGTCGTCTGCGTGAACGTCTCGATCTCGCCCTTCTACCTCGGCGAGCAGAACTTCGTGAACATGTTCCAGCTCTCGATCGAGAAGCTGATCGTCGTCGTCGCGATGACGTTCGTGATCATCAACGGCGAGATCGACCTCTCGGTCGCGTCGGTCATGGGCTTCAGCGCGTGCGTCCTGGCCGCCCTGCACGAAGGCGGGTCGGTCCCGTTCGAGCTCGCGGTCGTGATCGCGCTGCTCGCCGGGCTCGGCGCGGGGCTCCTCCAGGGCGCCTTCGTGGCGTTCATGGGGCTGCCCTCGCTCGTCGTCACCCTGGCCGGCCTCATCTTCTTCCGCGGCGCGGCGCGCATCCTGGTGGAGGACCGGTCGATCGGCGGCTTCCCCGACTGGTTCGACCGTCTCGGCCAGGAGCCGGTTCTCGGGCGGATCACCTTCGCCGTGATCCTCTTCGTCGTCGGCATGGTCGTCGCGGGCATCGTCCTCCACCGGACCTCGACCGGACGGTCGATCTACGTCATCGGCAACAACGCGAACGTCGCGCGCTACTCGGGCCTGAACGTCGCACGCACGAAGCTGGCGCTGTTCGCCGACCTCCGGCCTGGTCGCCGGTCTCGCCGGCGTCCTGTTCTCGTCGCGCCTCGGCTCTGTCCGCGGCGACCTCGCGCTCGGCTTCGAGCTGGACATCATCACCATCGTCCTCCTCGGCGGGGTCAGCATCTTCGGCGGCTCCGGGACGATGATCGGCGTCGCGCTCGCCGTCCTCATCGTCGTCAACCTCCGCAACGGCCTCGGCCTCGCGAACATCGACCAGAACGCCCAGACCGGGAGTGATCGGCGCGCTGCTGATCCTCTCCGTCCTCGTCCCGACGACGCTCGAGCGCGCGACCGCATGGCGCCGCGCGCGGCGTCTCTCAGCTGGGGTCCCCCCGTCCTCGAACGGCCAGGCGCAGGGAGGTGATGCGCCGAGGCAGGAACGAGAGCTCGATCCCGCACGCAACTGATCCAAGAGAGGAGAGAGTGCATGGAAGAGTCGCTGCTTGACACCACGCGGCGTACCCCCGGCGGCCGGCGCGGCCTCGCCGGGATGCTGCTGGTCGGGCTGCTGTCGCTCGTGCTCGTCGCCGCCGGCTGCGGCGGGGACGACGACGAGGACGCTGCGTCGACCGAAGCCGAGACGACGCCGCCGACACGAGCGGTGCCGCCGCCGGCGAGGCCGTGACGTTCGAGAAGGGCATGGACTTCAAGTCGATCTTCCTGCCGAAGTTCACGGGCGTCGCGGTGTTCGACCAGGCGAACGAGGGCGCGCAGGAGGCCGCGACGGAGCTCGACGCCGAGGCACCCGAGTTCCAGGGCCCGACTGCGGCCGACAGCGTCTCCGGGCAGATCGAGATCATGACCAACGCCTCGACGCAGGGCGTCAAAGCGGTGATGATCTCGAACAACGCCGGCGACCAGATCGAGCCGTCCGTGAAGCAGTTCGTCGACTCCGGCGGCACCGTCGTCGCGTGGGACTCGCCGATCCCGTCGGGTGAGGGCGAGAGCGTCTTCGTCGCGCAGGTCGACTTCGACGAGACCGGCACGGTCATGGCCGACATGGCGCTCGAGATCCTCGGCGACGAGGGCGGCGAGTTCGCGATCCTCTCCGCCTCGCCCGACGCCGCGAACCAGAACGCCTGGATCAAGGCGATGGAGGAGGCGCTGAAGGATCCGAAGTACGCGAACCTGAAGCTCGTCGACACCGTGTACGGCAACGACGAGTCCGAGAAGTCCTACAACGAGGCGCTCGGCCTCGTCGACAAGCACCCGAACCTCAAGCTGATCATGGCCCCCACGACCGTCGGCATCGCCGCCGCCGGCAAGGCCATGACCGACGAGGGGCTCTGCGACAAGGTGAAGGTGTCCGGGCTCGGCCTGCCGGACGAGATGAAGGAGTACACGCTCAGCGGGTGCGCGCCGAAGTTCGCGCTCTGGAGCTTCGTCGACCTCGGCTACCTCACGTACTACGTGACGTACGGGCTCGCGACGGGGCAGATCAAGGCGGAGGAAGGCGTGAAGTTCGAAGCCGGCCGCATGGGCGAGTACACGATCGAGAAGGACCCGACGCGGGACGCCGGCCTCCGCGTGCTGATGGGGCCGTTCACGGTCTACGACGAAACGAACGTCGAAGGATGACCCACGATCGTCGACCACGGGTCGACGGGCCGGGGAAGGGCGGGGGCGCACGCGCTCCCGCCCCTCCACCGCCACTGAGGATGCCAGAGCCGTGAGCGGGGGCCGGACGCGCTGGTACGTCCCCGACGCCTACCTCCCCGCGGAGTCGTCGGGCGGCTACGAGAGCCACGAAGCGGCATGCCTCCTGAACGCGGGAGACGACGGCGGCGCGCGTCTCCATCACGTTCTTCTTCGAGGACCGGGACCCGCTCGGCCCGGTCGTCCTCGAGCTCGGCGCGCGGCGGACGTGGCACGTTCGCCTGGACGACCCGTCGGCGCTCGGCGGCCTCGAGCTTCCGCGTGGCGTGCCGTACGCATACGCGTCGAGAGCGACGTCCCGATCGTCGTCCAGCACTCGCGGCTCGACACCTCCGGCGGGTACACGCTCTTCACGTCGATCGCCTACGGGGAGTGAGCGACCTCCGCGTCGACGGGCCGGCGGGCGCGCCGGTCGTCGTGCTCTCGAACGCACTCGGCACGAACGTCGCGCTCTGGGACGCGCAGCTACCCGCGCTCGGTGCGTACCGCGTGGTCCGCTACGAGCACCCGGCGTACGACACGGTCACGGCGCTCGCAGCGGACCTCGTGCGGGAGCTCGACGCAGCCGGCATCGAGCACTTCTCGTTCTGCGGGGTCTCGCTCGGCGGGATGGTCGGGATGCAGCTCGCCGTCGACGCGCCGGGGCGGCTCGAGCGCCTCGTCCTCGTCGCGACGGCCGCGCGCTTCGGCGAGCCCGGGGACTGGCAGGCGAAGGCGGCGCTCGTTCGCACCGAAGGGATGACGTCCCTCGCGGAGGACGCTCTCGTCAAGTGGTTCACGCCTGCCTTCGCGAACCGTGAGCCGTTCCGGGCGATGCAGCTCGCCTGCGCGCCGCATGGCTATGCGCTCGGCCTCGAGGCGATCGGAGACTTCGACTTCCGCGAGCGTCTTGGAGACATCAGGGCGCCGACGCTGGTGGTTGTCGGCGCCGGAGATGCCGCCACGACGCCGGACGATGCGCGCGTCCTCGCAGAGGGCATCCCGCATGCCCGGCTCACCGTGATCCACGCGGCCGCGCACCTGCCGAACGTCGAGCAGCCATCCGCGTTCAATCGCGCACTGGTCGAGCACCTCGTGATTCCGGCATAGAGATACGGTGAGCCCGTGATCGCCTGGGCCGGCCTGGAGGCCCGAGTCCCGATCGTCGGTGCGCCGCTCGCAGGAGGTCCATCGACGCCTGCCCTGGCCGCGGCGGTGTCCGAAGCCGGCGGCCTCGGTTTCCTGGCCGCCGGTTACAAGACGGCGGCGGCTGTGGAGGCCGAGCTCCGGGAGCTCCGCGTCCTGACATCGAGGCCGATCGGCCTCAACCTCTTCACTCCGACTCGCGACCGGATCGACGAGGCGGCGCTCCAGGCGTACGCGGAACGGATGCGATCGGAAGCGCAGCGGTATGGCGTGACCGTCGGCGAGCCGCGCTGGACGGACGACGACTGGACGGCCAAGCTCGAGGTGGCGGCCCGCGAGCGACCGGATGTCGTCTCGTTCACGTTCGGCTGCCCGGAGCGTCAGATCGTCGAGTGGCTCAGGGACTGCGGCTGCCGCATCTGGTGCACGGTGACGTCGGTCGCGGAGGCGCAGCAGGCGACGTCCATGGCCGTCGACGCGCTCGTCGTCCAGGGTGCCGAAGCCGGTGGCCACCAGGGCGCGTTCGAGGACCACGACGAGGAACCACGTCCCCTCCTCGGATTGCTCCGAGAGATCGAATCGGCAACGGCGCTGCCACGGATCGCGGCAGGCGGGATCGCGGACGGAGTCGACGTCGCGCACGTGCTGGCTGCCGGCGCGGTCGCCACGCAGATCGGTTCGGCCCTGCTCCTCGCGACCGAGGCCGGCACCTCGCCGCCGCACCGGCGCGCACTCGAGGGCGACGCGGAGACGCGTCTGACTCGCGCCTTCACGGGGCGGCGCGCCCGAGGCGTCGTCAACCGATTCATGCTCGACCACGATGCGTTCGCTCCGCGCGGCTACCCGGAGATCCACTATCTGACGGCGCCGATCCGCGCGGCAGCGCGCGAGCTCGGGGACCCTGACGGCATCAACCTCTGGGCGGGAACGTCGTATCGGCGTGCGCGCGCCGCTTCCGCGTCGGAGCTCGTCGAGCGTTAGCGCGCGCGATGCCCACGCGCGTGAGTCGGGTCGGTCGTGACGTCGACGCGACCGAGATCCACGTCATCGGTCTCGAGCTGAAAGCCGGCTGAGGCGCACGCTTGCCACGGCCGCGGCTGCGAGCGCGACGCTCGCGACAACGACGAGGATCAGTCCGAAGCTCGCCGTCGCATCGAAGACGGCGCGGCTGTCGAGCCAGTTCTCGATCGCCGTCCACGCCATGACGACGGACGCTCCGAGCACGCCGATCACTCCGGTCCACGCGCCACGCACCATCGGGCGAATCCATGCGAGCGCGAGGAGCGCGACGATGAGGACGAGCCACCCGTTGTTCGGCCCTTGCGTCCCGTCGAGGTTCACCGGTCCGTCGCTCGTCCACGTCACGAAGACGCCGACCGTCGCCGCAGCGACCGCGATCAGGGCGACGAGCCGTGTCACGGCTGCCCCACGATCGCGCTGTGTAGCGTCCTCCGCCAGTGGCCGGCGACGCTAACACGAGGGGGCTGCGCCGGCGCGGCCGCAAGGCCCTCCCGATCGTCGCGCTGGTGGCGGCGGCGCTGTTCGTCGGTCTGTATCGGCAGGCGCTCGCGGTCACGCAGCGGCCGAGCTGGCCGCCGCCCGCCGACGCGGTGACTTCGGCGGGCGCTCAGGCCGCGGCCGAGGAATTCGTCGCACGCGATGGCGCTCGCCCCCACGACGCGGCGTTCGACTTCGCGTGGTCGACCGCGGCCACGATCGATCCCTGGGTCGAAGGCGCGAACTTCTTCCCTCGCATCTTCGCCGACGTCGAGGCTGCACGCTCGTCGGTGCACGTCCTCATGTTCGGCTGGCGCGAAGGCGAGGTGGGACGGCGGATGGCCGGCTTGCTGGAGCAGAAGCTGGCAGACGGCGTGGAGGTACGCGTGATCGTCGACCGGTACGGATCTCGCCCCTACGAGGAGGCGCGCGAGATGTTCACGCGCCTGGCCGCGGCGGGAGCGGAGATCGTCGTCAACGACGAGTTTCCGGTCGACCGAGACGGCCTCTTCCCCGACGACCAGCACTTCGACTGGCGCCAGGACGAGGTCGGCCGCTCCGACCATCGGAAGCTGTTCGTCATCGACGGAAGGGTCGCGTGGACGGGCGGAGCCGGCCTCGAGGACCACTTCGAGAACGGCGGCTTCCACGACGTGATGGTGCGCGTCACCGGCGCGGTCGTGCGACAGGCGCAGGCGGCCTTCCTGACGAGCTTCCACGGCCACGACGGCCCGCTGCCGGCCGATCTCTCCCGGTACTTTCCCGAGCCGACCGAGCCGGCTCGACGCCGATCGCCCTCGCTCAGGTCATCCCGGGCGGCTTCGTCGCCGCGACGCAGGCGATTCGCGAGCAGATCGACGGAGCGCGTGCCCGCCTCGACGTGATGAACGCGTACCTCACCGACAGCGACATGGTCGAGCGGATCCTCGCGGCCGCACGGCGCGGAGTGAACGTCAGGATCGTCGTCTCCGAGAAGTCGAACAACGGCCAGGCGACCGCGGCGCTCAAGCACCGATATGGCGATCTGATCACGGCGGGCGCTGAGGTGTGGGAGCTGCCGGGCACCGTCGTCCACGCCAAGGTCGTGGTCGCCGACGACGTCGTCAGCTTCGGCACCGTCAACCTCGACTCGTGGGCTCTCTACCGCAACTCGGAGATCATGATGATCGCCCGGAGCCGGCCGCTCGCGACGCTCTTCGAGCAGCGCTTGTTCGAGCCCGACATCGCCCGCTCGAAGCCCGGCGAGCCGGCCTCGGGAACACGTGAACGCTTCCAGAGCTGGCTCTGGGGCGAGCTCGAGTTCTTTCTCTGAGCAGGGCTGCCCGGCAGCGACCGAACGATCTGCGTCGCTACCGTGGGGCGGCTCGCACCTCCGACGAAAGGGATCTGTCCGATGCACCGTCTTCTTCTTGCGGCCGCGCTTGCCCTCGCGGTCGCGACTGCCGGCGCCGCGCTCGTAGCCGGCCCGTCCGCCTCCGCCGCGCGTGGCAAGCCCGTCGCGGCGCAGCCGGCCGGCCCGCTCGCGCTGGCCGCCGCCTACGTGGGGATCTCGACCGACCAGCTCCGCACCGAGGTTCGGGCGGGCAAGTCGCTCGCGCAGATCGCGATTGCCCATGGCAAGACGCGCGCCGGACTGGTCGGCGCCCTCGTCGCACCGGCGAAACGGCGGCTCGATGGCTTGCTCGAAGCGAAGAAGCTGACCGCTGCCAGGCACGCGCGCCTGCTCGCGCTCGCCACGAAGGGCGTCGAGCGGCTCGTCGACGCGAAGCCGAAGCCGAAGGTCGCCGCGCCGAGCGGCCACGGCGCGCTGCTCGAAGCCGCCACGACGTACCTCGGCCTCGACCGGGCGGCTCTCGTCCAGAAGCTGCGCGGAGGTTCCTCGCTCGCCGAGATCGCCGTCTCGCAGGGGAAGACTCGCGCCGGCCTGAAGGCCGCGCTCCTCGACGCCGTGAAGACGCAGCTCGACGCGCTTCCGCGCCTGACCGCAGCCCAGAAGGCTGCGGCCCTGGCGAAGGCGGGCGAGGCAATCGAGCGGGTGCTCGACCTCAAGCTGACGAACTAACGGACAACGGCGGCCGGAGGGTGTCCGCGGAGGGCACCCTCGAAGGCCGACTCCACACGCGGGGCCCGACATCCTGCGGTGGGGCGCCGCCTAGGCCGGGACCGGCCCGGTCTTCGCCGCGGTTGCACGAAGCGACATCCGCACGGAGGGAGATGGTGGTGAGGGGCGGCGCATCTCCAGGTCTGCGCGCGCGCCCTCACCCGCTGGGCACCCGTCTCGCTGGGCCGCCAACGAGAACATGAAAGGCGGTTTCCCCCACGGATCCCGCCTTCAAAAGTGACTTATAGCACTAGCTGTCCGGCCGTTCTAGTGTCCGGCCGTTCTAGTGTCCGGCCGTTCTAGTGGTCCGTCAGACCGTGCCGTTCGCGTCGGAGTTCGAGTTGCTCGGTCAGGCGAACGATCAAACCCAGAGGCCCGATCGCCAGCAAGCCGGCGGTCTTCAGTTCAAGACAGACCCTTGCCGGTTGCCGTCACATCAACCACGGAAGGGCGCGAGCCGAATGCTTAGGTCGCTCATGGCGAAGCGGTGCAGGTACCAGGCGCGGCCACGAGGGACTTGCTTGGCCTCGGCTCGGAGAAGCCCGGCGAACTCCCGCTTGAAGCCCAACCGCGGGTACTCCTGGATGACGCTCTGGCGGACTGCATCGGGTATCTCGTTGCTGCGTAGGCCGAACACATCAACGGCTGCGCCGGCAGATAGGAGGTAGGCCTCGGCACCGGATTCGAGGCCAACGCCGGGGGTGTGGTGCATGGCGATCGCGTTTGCAACAAGCTCGCGGATATCGGCAGGCACGTGGTGGCTGTCGGTGAACTCGCGTGCCAACGCGGCGCTGCGAACCGTGAAGTCGACGTCGGGCACCGGGCTCGGGATCCCGGTGTCGTGGAACATTGCAGCCAGGTACAGCAGCTCACGGTCGAACGTGATCCCGTGAAGTGCGGCGATGGCCGCGCCCCACGTGTAGGCACGACTGGAATGGTTGAGGAGTGCCGGTGTCAAGCGGTCCTGCGCGGCGACCTCGGCATCTCTTGCGAGAGGGGAGTCGGGAGGCACCAGGCTCGTCGGATCGATGGAACTCCGGCGTCCCGAGTGCATTCGAAGCACCATCGCGAGACGGCCGGCAAGAATGCTGAGCTCCCCCCGCAGCAGGGGCCGGGCAAGTGTTAGGCATTCCCGAGCGGTCAGACACTCCCCCGGTGCGTTCGGTCCATCCAATGGATCCAATCGGATCGGTGGGTCGTGGCTGGCTCATGGGGGCCTTTCAGTTCTGTGGTGTCGCGGTCAGGTGGCGGGGACTCCACAGCAGCTGAGGACGGCGAGGACGGCAACGGCAGTGGCAACCCTTCGCACGGCCGCGCAGTCTACGAGGGCCGTAGGGCGCGTCGGCGATCGTGTAGCCAGGTCCTCGCGCCTCGCGCGGGTCGTTGCGAGCTGAGGTCATCCCTGAGGAGGACGCCGAATCGCCACGTGGGTGGATTTCCGCCCGGATGGCGCCTCGTAGGTTTCGACCCATGAAGAGACGCTTCTGGTTTTTTGTCATCGCCTTCGCGCTCCTCGTCCTCGCGCTGCTCGGCTGGACGGTCGAGGCGATGCGGTGGGCGACCACGGGCTCGCGGCAGCGCCGCCCGCTCGTCTCCCCGGCCTAAACCCCGCCCCCGCGCAAGAGGGGTTGCTGCTCTCGGGGTGAGGGGGTCACCCCGCCCGGCTGAGCGCTCAGTCCTCGGCGGTGAACCAGGCGATCCAGGCTCCTAGAGGAGGGCTGGCCTCGGATCGTGGATGTGCGCGACGCGGCTGTAGACTCGGGCGCGTGCCGACGCCGCTGGAGGACCTTCGCGAGGCGGTGGCAGCGCTCCCGCACCCGGATCCGGCGTTGGGCTCGTACCTCGACAAGGTCCGTACCGGCGCTTACAGGATCGTGGACGAGGACGTCGAGGCGCTGAAGGCGGCGGGCTGCTCCGAGGACGAGATCTTCGAGCAGACGGTCGCCGTAGCGGTCGGCGAAGGGCTGCGGCGCCTTGAGGCGGGAATGCGGGCGCTCGGGTGAGGCTCTCTGTCGTCGATCGCGCGCACGGGCCGGCCGAGGCCGCGGTGCTCGACGTGATCCGGGAGCGGAGCGGCGCGGAGCCTCTCGGGGTGGTGAAGACGATCTACTACCGGCCCGAGCTGTTCGGCCGGCCCTTCTCTGACGCACTGGACGAGGCGATGCGCGGCCCCTCCGAGTGGACCGCGGGCGAGCGGGAGCTCTTCGCCGCGTTCACCTCGCTGCTCAACCAGTGTCCGTTCTGAACGCGCTCCCACGGCGCAGTTGCGTCGTACGCGCTCGGTGAGGAGGTCTGGGAGGCGGTCGCCGCGGACTGGCGTACGGCCCCACTCGGACCTCAGCTCGCCGCCGTGCTGGCGTTCCTGGAGAAGCTGACGCTGCGGCCGGAGGAGGTCGGCCGGGCGGACGCGGAGGCGGCACGGGCCGCGGGCGTCTCGGACCGGGCGCTCCAGGACGCGATCACGGTCTGCGCCCTCTTCAACATGATCGTGCGGCTCGCCGACTCGCTCGGTTGGGAGGTGCCGAGCCCCGAGCGGCTGCGGCAGCGGGCGCCCGCGATGCTCGAAGGCGGCTACGCGCTCGAGGCCGTCAGCGGCCGGTGATCGTCGCGTTCGTGAACGCGCCCATCGCGCGCGGATTCCGGGCCAGCGCGTTGCCCTCCACCTCGGCCTTGGCGTAGTAGCTCGACTGGATCGCGATACCCCATCCGGGAGCGCGCGCCCGACGCGAGGTCGGGCCGCGTCCCGACGACGGCGTTGTCCTCGATCTCGCAGTGCGACCAGTCGCCGCAGAAGACGCCGACTCCGAGCGCGTCGCGGACGACGTTCGCCTCGATCGCGCCCATGGACATCTCGGTCATCGCGATCCCGTGCAATGTCGTCCGCTCGATCCGGTTCGCGCGCAGGTCGACCATCACGAGGTGGGTCGCGATGCCCTCGCGGAAGCCGCCGCTCACATGGCAGCCCTCGACGAGGCTGTGCGGCAGCTCCATGGCGAAGGAGATGTCGATCCCCTGAGCGTGGTCGCTCGCCGGCGCCGTCACCGAGCAGTCGCGGATCGTGACCTGGCTCAACCTCGCCTGGATGCCGTCGAGCGAGGCGCCCATGACGGCCACGTCCTCGAGGACGACGCGGCGGGCGTCTCGAACGGAGATCCCGATCTCGCCGCCGAGAACCGAGACGCCCTTGACGGTGACGTCGTCGGCCGTGATCACGATGCCTCCGCGGACGACGGCGCCCGGCTCGCCGATCAGCCGCTGCGACCGGTCGAGCACGAGCGGCCCCTGATGGACGCCTGCCGAGAGGCGAACGGTGGGCGGCTGCGTCACCCAGGCGACGCCGAGCACAGCGGCGAGCGCGACCGGCGCCGCGCCCCAGAGCGCGCGGCCCGCGCGGCCGAGCTCACCGCCGTCCTCCGCGTAGGTGAGGTGCGCGAGAGGGAACCCGGCGTGGCCCAGGACCTGGCCGAGGAGCCAGGCGGCGCCGAACAGCGCCAGTGCTCCGGCAAGCGGCGGCCGGAGGCCGATCCCGACCGCGAGCGCCATCGTTCCGGTGAGCTCGAGCGCCCCGAGCGGCACTGCCAGCCAGCCCGGCTGGTACGCGAGCAGTCGGTGGTAGAGGGCCGCGTCCAGGGCAAGGCCGACGGCGAGCATGATCCCCGCGAGCTCGATCGGCCACCAGTGTCCGAGCAACAGCGAGTAGGCGGCAGCGCCGGCGACGACGAGGGCCGCGGACGCGAGCCGCGACTCGATGCGCCCCCTCAGCGTGTACGACACGACACCCTCGCGAACCGCCGTGCGGCCCACTTCATCCCGACAATCGTGTCGGCCGCCGGGTAGGCCCACTGCGCAGGAGCGCCGGCCAGCGCCAGGGTGCGGCTCGCATCCGTGAGCCCCGGCACGCACGAGCTCGCGTCGAGGACGATCCAGCGGTCGACGGTGTCCAGTCCGTGATCGTCGACCAGCGCGGCGAGCAGGGTGTCGTGCCGGAAGCCCAGCCGGAAGCCCGTCGCGCAGATCACCTGGTCGGCGCCATCGACTCGGTCCCGAACGCGAAATCTGCCTTCCCGCGCTGCCTGCTCGACGGGGTCGTCCCAGCCCGCGCCGTTGGGATACGACGGCGCGGAGAGCTCCGTCAGGAGCGCGGCCCGGTGGCTGGGGGACGTGGCGTGGAAGGTGGCGAGCCCGCGCTTGGAGAACAGCGGTCGAGGGACATTCAGCGGACGCCGAAGCGGGTCCCGCCGCCGCACCGACGTGACGGCCGCCCCTGCGGCGAGCGCGTTCAGCCACTCGGTGGCCGCAGCCATCCCCGCACCCACGACGGCGACGGCCCGTCCGTACCCGTGCGGCTCGTAGGCATGGACGACGCGCGGATCGCCCTCGAGGTCGGCCGGGATCGCCGGTCCCGGATGCCCCGGCGCGAGCAGCACGTCGCGGAACGGGCCGCGCCCGTCGAGCTCGAAGCCGCCGTCGACGGCGCGGACGCGCTCGACCCGCCCCTCCACGACGGCTTCGTCCCAGCCCGAGCCTCCACGGAGCTCGCGCACGTGGCGGAGGAACCAGTCGAGGGTCGGGAGGTACCGGTTCGTGACGGTGCCGAGGAGCGGGCCCGCCGAGCGGCGGCGCATCGCTTCCCGCGCGGCGAGGCCGGGAAAGCTGCGCGGGAAGCAGTGGCCGTCGCTCTCGGAGCGCATCGCGCGCTGGCGGATCGCGGCGGCGCGGCGCGCGAATGGACCGGTGGGATCCCGTTCGCCGGCGAAGACGATCACGTCGCGCACGCCGGCATGGCGGAGCGTCAGGAAGGCGGTGAAGCCGGCCAGCCCGCCGCCGACGATCGCAACGCCCGGCTCGCCGTTGGCGCGCATTCGCCATCATTCTCCACGACCCTCATCCTCCCCGCTCCTCGCGGACCCCTGGGAGCTGTGGAG
>CAVTFO010000017.1:0-78433 GCA_963733995.1 uncultured Thermoleophilia bacterium | reverse complement strand
GGGTGAAGACCATCTCCGTCGAGCCGAGCGTGACGCGGTCGCCGCTCTCCAGCTTCGACCGCTTCAGCTTGCGGCCGTTGACCTCGATCCCGTTGGTCGAGTCGAGGTCGACGATCCAGTACGAGGCGCCCTCCTGGCGCAGCTCGGCGTGGCGGCGCGAGACGTTCGGGTCGGCGAGCTGGACGTCGCACTCGCGCGAGCGGCCGATGAGCACGCGCCGTTGCTCGACCTGCAGGCGCTGGCCGTCCCAGGCGAGGGCGACCCGCTCCTGCTCCACCCCGAGCTCGGCGGCCGACACCGCCTCGGTCGGCTGCTGGCGCGGCTTGTAGACCATCGTGTGCCCGGACTCGGCCTCCCCTTCCGGCTCGTCGCGCTGCGGGCGCGTCCGCCGCTCGGGCTGGACCATCCGGGTCGCGATCCCGAACTCGCCGACGTCCAGATCGTCGTCCGTGTGGAACACGACCTTCGGCGAGGAGAGGAGCGCGTAGCTCTCCCGGCGCGCGTGCTCGGCCAGGTAGCCCTGGAGCTCGTCGGCGAGGGACGCCTCGTAGTCGGAGAACTGCTCGCGGTCCTGCGGCGAGAGGTAGATGGAGTACTCGTTCGGGACGTACACGCGCGAGACGGAGACGTTCTTGTGCTCGTCCATCTCCTTCTGGAGCTTGCGGGCGAGCTCGACCGGCTGCACGTTCGTGCGGAACGCGCGGCCGAAGATGCCCTCGAAGAGCGACTCGAGCTTCTGTTCGATGGTCCGGAGCATGGGGGCGCCAGGGTTTTCCCGACCCCTCGATTCTAAGTCGCGGGTCGTACGAGGCAGAGTGCCCACGTGAGCCAGGCCGCCGCGACGATCGGCAGCGCGGCTGCCGCGGGAGCGGCCAGGAGCAGCCCCGCGAGCAGGCCGGCGGCGACGAAGGTCGTCTGCCACCGGCCGCGGGCGTACGGCAGCGCGGCGGCCACGGCGGCGAGCACCGCTGCTGCGGCGATGAGCTGCGGCGCCTCCCACGCGGCGCCGAGGAGCGCGCCGGCCACGGCGCCCGCGTCGTCGCTCCCGTTGACGCCGAGGCCGAGGGGCACGGTCCCGGCGTCGAACGGCAGCGACTCGCGCGTCCACCCGGCGACGAGGGCGGCGAGGGCGACCCCCGCGACGGCGGCGGCCGCGCGCCGGACGGGCGAGCGGAGCGGCCGGAGCGCGAGCGGCAGCAGCCCCAGCAGGCCGAACGGCGCGAGCACGGGCCCGAGGGCCGGGAGCAGCGCCCAGCGCGGCTCGCGCAGGAAGAGGAGGAGCCAGGCCGCGGCGACGACCGCGTACGCCACCGCGAGGCCGAGCGAGTGGTTTCCGAGCGGGAGCACGGGCAGCGCGAGCGCGACGCCGAGGGCGATGCGCGGGTAGCGGAGGGAGAGCAGGCCGGTCGCGGCGCCGAGCGCGAGCGCCGCTCCCGTCGGGAAGAAGGGCAACGCGGCGGCGCCCGCGGCCGCGGCGATCCCCGTCAGCGCGGCGGGCGCGACGCGATCGGCCGGTGTCCGCTCGGCGGCTCCACGGAGGTCGAGCCGCCCGAGCAGGGCCACTCGCGGGACGCGCGCCGGGCGCCGTGATGCGGCTGCACGGCGCAGCGCTGCGGCGAGCTCCTCGGCCCGCGGGCGCCGGCGCGGGTCGACGGCCAGGGCACGGTCGACCGCCGCGACGAGATGCTTCGGCAGGTCGGGCCGCATCGTGGCGAGGGTCGCCGCTCCGCGCTCGATCGCGCGGGCCGTCTCGAGGGCGGAGCCCTTCCAGAACGGGTGCCCGCCCGCGAGCGCCTCCCAGAGGAGCACGCCGACGGCCCACACGTCCGCGGCCGGCGTCGCCGTGTCGCCGCCGAGCCGCTCCGGCGAGATGTAGGCGAGCGTCCCGGGCACGTCCCCGGCGTTGGTCAGCGTCTCCGCCGCGTCGAACTGGGCGAGGCCGAAGTCGAGGATGCTGATCTCGACGCCCGGGCCGTCGCGCAGCAGCACGTTCGCCGGCTTCACGTCGCGGTGGACGATCCCCCGCGCGTGCGCGTGGGCGAGCCCGTCGAGGACCTGCGCCGCCGCCTCGACCGCGCGCGCGTCGTCGAGCCGGCCCTCGCGCATCGCCTCGCGGAGCGTCCTGCCCGGCACGTACTCGTAGGCGATGTAGACGTGGCCCTCGTCGCGCCCGACGCCGTAGCAGCGGAGGCAGCGCTCGTGGCGCAGGCGCGCGGCGGCGACCGCCTCCCGCTCCGCGCGCGCACCCGCCTTGCCCTCGCGCGCGACGAGCTTGAGCGCGACGTCCAGTCCGGACGCCTCGTCGCGGGCGAGCCAGACGGAGCCCGAGCCGCCGCTGCCGAGGGGCCGGAGAGGCCTGTACCGGTCCAGGACCAGGTGCTCGCGCGCGCCCGGCGCGGCGGCTGCTACGGCCCCATGCGACACCCAGAACCGGTTTCCCTTCGACGCGGGCTTTCCTGCCCCGACCGACGGACGGGATAGAGTGACGCCGCTTTCCAGCGGCATGAGCCAGCGCGACGACGACATCGAGTTCGATTTCTTCGAGGAGCCGGCGACGCAGGAGACGGCGCCTCGCCGCCGCGGCGGCGACGGCCCCTCGGGTCGTCCTCCCCGCCGGCCGCCGATCCGGCCGCCGGCGAACATCGGCTCCGCTCAGCCGGCTCGTCGGCCTCGTCGCGGCGGCGATCTTCGTCGTCGTCCTGCTCGTCTTCTGGATCCAGGGTTGCCGCAGCGACAGCAAGCGCGACGCGTACCGCGACTACATGACCGACATCGGCCAGATCGCGGAGGACTCGGAGCAGGTCGGGCGGCAGCTGAACACGCTGCTGACGACGCCGGGGATCCGCGCAGCAGCAGCTCCAGAGCCGGCTCGACCAGCTGGCCCAGCAGCAGCTGCAGGGCGTGACCCGGGCGCGGGAGCTGTCGCCGCCGGGGCCGCTCCGCGACGAGCACCTGCAGGCCGTGATCGCGCTCGAGGAGCGGACGGTCGGCCTGCGCCGCCTCCAGGACGCGTTCCAGCAGACCGCGTCGGCGCAGAACGCCGACCGCGAGGAGGCCGGCGAGCTCCTGGCGACGCAGATGCGGCGGTTCGTGGCGAGCGACGTGATGTGGGAGGACCTCTTCCGCGTGCCGTCCGTCGCGACGCTGCGGCAGGAGGACATCGCGGGCGTGGAGGTGCCGCAGTCCGTGTTCCTGACGACACCCGACCTGGCGACGGCGCGCGCGATGACGCCGGTCCTCGACCGGATCCGCGGCGCCTCGACGGGCGGCACGCCGACCGGCCTGCACGGCAACAGCCTCGTGCAGACGCGGGCGCTCCCGAGCGGGCAGGTGCTGCGGACGGACGAGGACAACACGATCGTGGCGACCGCCGACCTCGCGTTCGAGGCCACGGTCGAGAACTCGGGCAA
This sequence comes from uncultured Thermoleophilia bacterium, assembly GCA_963733995.1. Classification (GTDB taxonomy): domain Bacteria; phylum Actinomycetota; class Thermoleophilia; order Gaiellales; family Gaiellaceae; genus DATHTC01. The sequence goes on along the minus strand of CAVTFO010000017.1, from coordinate 75,023 downwards.
CTCGCAGGAGGTGCAGGTCAAGGTGACGCTGCGGGTCGAGCAGAGCCCGCGCCCGATCGAGAAGACGGCGACGATCGACCTCATCGACGCGGGCGAGCGCAAGACGGTCGTCTTCCGCAACCTCGGCCAGATCGTCCAGTTCGCGCAGAAGACGAACGTCGTCGTCCAGGTCGCAGCGGTCCCCGGCGAGCAGCGGACGCAGAACAACTCGGCGACCTACCCCGTCATTTTCACATTGACTCCTCCCTAGCAGGCGTGGGGGAACCCATGGTTCCCCCACGAGCCCCCTCCTTCTGCCTGAGGGCTTCGATTCGGCGTCGGGTGTGGCCTCCCGGGCGGATGAACCGCCCTTCGGCCGAGGGGCCTGTGCTCGCGTTGCAGTGGCCGGGCGTGCTCTCGTGTGGCCTGCGCGCGCGCACCTGCGGTGCGGGCGCTCCGGCCAGGAACGTGCTCTCAGTGGCACCTGGCGTGTCGTGACGGGCGGGATGCGCTGTGCCCCTGGACGGGGCACGCGGCGATCCCGCCCGTCCGATCGCTCCGGGAGCCGTGAATACGGCTTGAAAGCGACTTAGTAACAGTCTGTTGCTTTGTCGCTTTGAAGCGGTACCGGCTCACCGCTCCGGCCCGGGCTGCGCACGGGGTTTACCCTTGCGCGATGACTGCCGAGGTCGCAGCGTGGATCGCCGTCGGGGCCGTCGCCGTCGCGCTGGGCGCGCTCGTCGCCGCCCTCCTGGCCTGGCTCGCGCTGCGCCGGGTGCGCTCGGCGCAGGGCGTGCTGCTCGGGCGGCGGGCGCGCCGACGTGGTCGACTTCGCCGTCTCGCTGCAGGCGCGGATCGACGACCTGCACAAGGCCGTGGACGAGGTCGCAGCCGGGCTCGCGCGGGTCGACCGGCGCGTCGACGGCTCCCTCGCCCGCACGTCGATCGTCCGCTACGACGCGTACCAGGGGACGGGCGGCCAGCAGTCGGCGTCCGTGGCGGTCCTCGACTCGTCGCGCACGGGGGTCGTCCTCAGCGCGATCCAGGGCCGCGACTACGCCCGGATCTACGTGAAGGAGCTCGACCGGGGCCGCGCGCCGGTGGCCCTCTCGCCCGAGGAACAGGAGGCGGTCGAGCGCGCGATGGCGGGCTAGAAACGCGTGGGATCCGGCCCGGTCGGGTGCTACGGTTCGGCCAGGTTGAAGCAGGTCCTCGTTCTGAATGCCAGCTACGAGCCGCTCAACGTCACTTCGGTGCGGCGGGCCCATGTGCTCGTCTACAAGGGGAAGGCCGAAGTGATCGAAGAGCTGGATCGACCACTCCACGCGGCCTCGGACACGTTTCCGTGGCCGCATGTGATCCGCCTCGTCTCCTACGTCCGAGTCCCCCGCGCGGTGAAGCGCAAGATCTCCCGCCGGGCCCTGTTCGCGCGGGACGGGTGGCGCTGCGCCTACTGCGGCACGAGTAGCGGCCGGCTCACGCTCGACCACGTCGTCCCGCGCAGCCGCGGCGGCGAGTCGTCGTGGGAGAACGTCGTCACGAGCTGCGCCTCGTGCAACCACAAGAAGGGCGACCGGCTGCTCGAGGAGACGCAGATGAAGCTCTCCGTGCGGCCGCGGCCGCCGGCGCCGGTGCTCTTCATCCAGATCGCGGCGCCGCGGATCCCCGCCGGCTGGGAGCCGTACCTCTCCGGCTACGGCACCAACACGCGCGACCACTCCGCCGCCGCCTAGGCGTCACCGTCACCCCCGCTCGCGCGGCAGCTCGGGGCGCTGCTCCCACTCGCTCCACGAGCCGGATACAGGCGGCCCGTCCGCCCCGCGAGCCAGAGGCGGTGGAGGACCACGCAGGCGGTGACGCCCGAGCCGCAGTAGGCGATCACCTCGCCGTCGGGCAGCGGTGGGAGCGGCTCCTCCCAGGGCGCGTTGCGCGCCGACGGGATTCGGCCGGGCTCGACGTCGATCGGGTTCGGCTCGCCGCGGAAGCGCGGCGCCACGCGCGTGTCCACGAGCACGAGCGCTGGAGTCCTCGAGCCGCGACGCGATCTCGTCGACCGACGCGATGTCACCGGTGCGCTCGTCCGGGACGAACACGGCCGGCTCGATCTCCTCCACGCCGCCGCGGAGCGCGCCGCCCCACGCCTCGATCCCGCCGACGAGGACGGAGCAGTCGTCGTGGCCGAAGTGGCGGAGGAGCCACCACAGTCGCTCGGCGCCGGGCGAGCCGTAGGCGACCACGTGCGTGTCGCGGTCGATGCCGGCGCGACCGGCTGCCGCCGCGAAGACCGCCGGCTCGGGCAGTGGATGCCGGCCTTCCCGGCCCGGTGCCGATGCGAGCTCCGTCTCGACGTCGAGGAATGCCGCGCCGGGGATGTGGGCCGCGACGTAGGCGCGGCGACCCGCGTCCGGGTCGAAGAGGTCCCAGCGGCAGTCGACGAAGCGGTAGCGCACGTCCTGGACGCTACTCCGCGCGAAGGGCTGCACGCCGATGTGACGAACGCGCACCCCGGCGACGTAGGTCCGTCGACATCGACCGGGAGGAACGCCCCATGAAGCTCGTCCAGATCGTCGCACTCGCCGCCCTCGCGCTCGCCGTCGGCGCGCTCGCCGGGGTGGGGCGCCCGGAGGCCGCGCAGAGCGCGGAGGAGGAGCCGCCGGTCGGGCTGACCGTCACGGGCACCGGCTCCGTCCGCACCGTGCCGGACCGCGCCTCGTTCTCCTTCGGGGTCCAGACCGAGGGCGCGACGGCGCGCGCTGCCCTCACCGCCAATACGGCTGCGGCGAACAAGGTCGTCGCCGCGATCCGCGCCGCCGGCGTCGCCGCGGCCGACCTCCAGACCTCGCAGGTCTCGCTCTCACCGCGCTCGAACGAGATGGGCACCGACATCGTCGGCTACACCGCGTTCACGACGGTCACCGCCACGATCCGCGAGCTCGGGCGCGTCGGCGCGGTCGTCGACACGGCAGTCGACGCCGGCGCGAACACGCTCTCCGGGCCGTCGCTCACGCGCGGCGACACCGACGCGCTCTACCGTCAGGCGCTCCGCGCGGCGTACACCGACGCGCGCGAGAAGGCCGAGACGCTCGCCGCCGCCTCGGGCCGCACGCTCGGCCGCGTCACCGCCATCGTCGAGGGCGCGCAGGGCGGGGTGCCGGTGCCGCTCGCGGCAGCGCAGGACGCCGCCAGGTCGAGCGTCGAGATCGCGCCCGGCACGCAGTCGATCGACGCCTCCGTCTCCGTCACGTTCGCGATTGACCTAGACGGCGGCTGCGAGGCGTCCTCCCGCGCCTCGCGCCGACGCCGACCGGGCCCGCCGAGCTAGCGGGCCCGGTTGGCGAGCGTGAACGGCAGGCCGGCGCGCGCGATGTTGCCGTGCGCGTCGGCGGCCGAGACCTCGAGCCGGTAGAGGCCGTTCGGCAACAGCTTGGTCGACCACGTCCGCGCGACGTAGAAGCGGTAGCGGCCCGGCTTCCCCGGCTTGTTCTGGCGCGTGCCGGGCGCGTAGACGGTCGAGAAGAGCCCCGCGGGCAGCAGCCGGTTGCGGAAGTCGATCGGCGCCTGCCACCGCCGCACGACGCGGCGCCCCTGGAGCACGCGCCAGCGGAGCACGGCCGGCGTCACCGGCAGCCCGTTCCACGGCGGCGGCGGCTGGAGCGGCGGCAGGTCCCACGCGTCGACGACGACGTCGACCGCCCCGGAGACGGCGAGCGGCGACAGCTCCTTGCCGCCGCGGAGGAAGCGGATGCCGGCGATCCGCGGCGAGGTCGAGTCGACCCACGGCGAGAGCGCCCCCGGCCGCAGCGGGTTGCGGTAGCCGGTGCGGCGGCTGCTCTCCGCGAAGTGGACGTGCGCCCACGGCGGCTCGACGCGGCCGAGGAGCTGGTGGCGCTTCACGCGCTGGCGGTGCTTCACGGACGGGATCACGTGCCAGTAGCCGAACGTGCGCGGGCTCTGCTCCGAGACGACCGAGAGCGAGCGGCCGCCCTCGAAATGGACGGTGCCGGCCTCGACGGCGTACACCGGCGCGCCGTCCTTCGCGCTGATGTCGATGCCGAAGTGGAACGCGCGCGACGAGCCGGAGATGCGCGGGTCGTTGAAGTAGCCGCGCACCGGGTGCATCCGGTCGAACGGCTTGACCGGCCAGGAGTAGGGAGGATCGCGGCGCGCCGCCACGCCGCGATCCTACGACCGTTCCTCCCGCTACGCCGCCGGTTCCGGGGCGGGTGCTCCGATCGGCACGACCGCCGGCCGGTGCGCATGCGCAATCCCGAGGTGCCCGTGCGACTCGGTGCCGTAGCCGCCGGGGACCGGGATGTAGAACTCGGGGTAGCCCCACATGCCGTGCTCGGAGACGTCCAGGCCGGCCGTCTCGACCTCGGGCTCGGTGCGGATCCCGATCGTCCGCTTCATCGCCCACAGGACGGCGAACGAGGCGCCGAAGGTGAACGTCCCGACGGCGAGGAGCCCGAGCGCCTGCACGCCGAGCTGGTGGAGCCCGCCGCCGTAGAGGAGCCCGGGGCTCCCCGTCGCGAGCCGCTCCGACAGCGCCGGCACGGTGAGGAACCCGAGCGAGAGCGTCCCCCAGACACCGGCCATCCCGTGCGCGGCCACCGCGCCGATCGGGTCGTCGATCCCGAGCCGCTCGACGAGCAGCACGCCGAGGACGACGATCATCCCGGCGACGACGCCGATCACGATCGCGGCCCACGGCGCGACGAACGCGCACGCGGCCGTGATCGCGACGAGCGCGCCGACGGCGCCGTTCAGCATCATCGAGAGGTCGGGCTTCTTGATCACGAGCCACGAGGTCACGACCGCGCCGAGCACGCCCGCCGCGGCGGCGAGGTTCGTGTTGAGCGCGACGTACGAGAAGAAGCCGACCCCGCCGAAGTCGACGCTCAGCGTCGAGCCCGGGTTGAAGCCGAACCAGCCGAACCAGAGGATGATCACGCCGAGCGTGACGAACGCCATGTTGTGGCCGGGGATCGCGTTCGGCTTGCCGTCGGCGCCGAACTTCCCGATGCGCGGGCCGAGCAGGATCGCCCCCGCGAGGCCGGCGAGCGCCCCCTGGTAGTGCACGACGGTCGAGCCGGCGAAGTCCTGCATCCCCAGCCCGAAGAGCCACCCGTCCGGGCTCCAGATCCAGTGCGAGACGACGCTGTAGATCAGCGTGAAGACGACGCCGAACGCGAAGTAGACCCAGAGCCGCGTCCGCTCGGCCATCGCGCCCCAGACGATCGCGAGCGAGACCGCCGCGAACACGACCTCGAACATGTAGCCGGCCGCCGCAGGGATCTGGCCGAACCAGCTGAACGGCGCCGCGCCGACGGCGAGCAGCGTCTCGCTCGACGGGAAGAAGCCCGAGCCGCCGACGATCGCGTTGCCGCCGTCGCCGAACGCGATCCCGAAGCCGACGAGGTAGTAGACGACCGAGGCCAGCGCCAGCACGAGCACGTTCTTCGCGGCGATGTGGCCGACGTTCTTCATCCGCGTCAGCCCCGCCTCGAGGAAGGCGAACCCGGCCTGCATGAACATGACGAGGACGGCCGCGAGGACCACCCAGACCGTGCTCGTCGCGATCGCGAGCTCCTTGGTCGTCATCGGACCCCCACCTCCTGTTCCAGGCTCCCGCCCGTCCGGTTGTGCATGACGTTGTCGACGGGCGTCGTCCAGACCAGCCCGTCGCCCGACTCGTTGCCGCTCCGCGCCGCGTCGACGATCGCGGCCACCACGGCCTCCGCGATCGCGTCCGGGACGACGAACGTCAGCACCGCCTTCGGGAGGAACCGCGACTCGAACACGCGGCCCCGGTACTCGTGCGTGATCCCGCGCTCGCGGCCGTGCCCGATCGCCTCGACGACGGTCACGCCCACGTGCCCGGTCTCGTCCTCGACCGCGTCGATCACCGTCTCGACGCGCTCGCGGATCACGACCGCCTCCACCTTCACCATCACACGACCTCCCTGCTTCGTCGTTCGAGGAGCGTCACGTCGCGCCAGCTGCCGTCGAGCCGGCCGATCCGCTCGCGCACGCCGACCACGCGGAAGCCGTGCGCGAAGTGGAGCCGGAGGCTCGCGACGTTCTCGGGGAAGATCCCGGCCTGCAGCGTCCAGATCCCGGCCGCCTCGGTCCGCGCCACGAGCTCGGTCAGGAGCGCGGAGCCGATCCCGCGCCGTTGCCGCCCGGCGGCCACGTAGACCGAGACCTCGGCCACGCCCGCGTACGCGGGCCGCGAGGAGTACGGCGTGAGCGCCGCCCAGCCGACGAGGCCGGTCTCGTCGCGCGCCGCGAGCCGGTGCTCGCGCACGTGGGCCGCGTTCCAGTCGTCCCACGACGGCGGCTCCGTCTCGAAGGTCGCGTTCCGGGTCGCGATCCCGTCCGCGAAGATCGCGCGGACCGCCGGCCAGTCCTCGACCGTCAGCCCGTCGACCCGAACGCCCGTCTGCTCGTCGATCTCGCTCACCTGCCTCCTCCTGCCGGACCACGAAAAAGGCCCCAGGTCACCCGAGTGACCTGAGGCTCCATTGCCTCTGCGGGGGCCGGCGTCGGCCCGCACCTGCCAATCACCTTAGCGAAGGGGTCGGCGGGGATCAACCCGCACACGCTGAGCGCTACGCGGCCAGGCGCTGCGGCAGCTCCTCGCGGCCGGAGATGCCGAGCTTCTGGAACGCGTGCGCGAGGTGCGTCTCGACCGTCCGCCGGCTGACGAAGAGGGCCTGCGCGATCTAGCGGTTCTGCGTGGCCCTGCGCGGCGAGCGTCGCCACGCGGTGCTCCGCGCCCGTCAGCGACTCGGGCCCGCACAGCGCCGCCCGCCGCGGCCGCGCGCCCGCGCGCGAAGCTCCTCTCCGCGCGCGTGCGAACGGACAGCGCCGGCGCGGTCGGTGAGGTCGAGCGCAGCACGCAGCGGCTCACGCGCCTCAGCGCGGCGACCCGCCCGGCGCAGCGCCGCCCGAGCTCGACGAGCGCCCGCCAGTGCTCGAGCTGCGCCTCGCCTTCCGCCGACACCGCGACGGCCCGCTCGAGCAGTGCGACCCGCTCGCGCCGTGCCGCGACGAGAGCCTGCGTGCAGAGGCCCGCGGCGAGCGCGCCCGGGTCGCCATTCGCTCGGCGAGCGCCAGCTGCTCGGCCGCGAGCCGCTCGGCCTCGTCTGTCTCCCGAGCTGGCCAGGACGGCGACCGCCGGTATGCGCCAGGCTGCCAGGACGGCTCCGGAGCTCGAGCTCCTCGCACACCCGAGCCGACTCGCGCAGGTCGGCCATCGCCTCCTCGCTTCGACCCTGCGCGTGCCGAAGCGCGCCGCGGCTGGTGAGAAACGCGGCAGCCGCTGCTAGTCGGGAAGCGTCTCCGGAAGCGGGGCGGACGCGACAGCGCGTCCGCGTCGTCGAGCCGCTCGGCCTCCACGAGCACGTCGAGCAACGGCGAGATCGTCCACATGATCGCGAACGGGACGCTCAACGTCGCGACCTTGAAGTCGTACGCGAAGCTCGCGTCCGCCTCGCCTCGCGGAGCGCGCCCTGGCGGTAGCGCGCGAGTGCCCGGATGTAGCTCGCGTGCGCAATCGTCGTCACCCACCCGCGCGGCTGCGCCGCGGCGATCGCCTCGTCGCAGAGAGAGACGGCCGTCGCGAGCGCATCGTTCGTCACGAGCCCAACACCTCCAATCGTGTTCAAGACCGAGTCCGGCTCCGCCGCGAGCGCACGGGTCGCAAGCGCCGGTTCGATCACTGCGAGCACGTCGGCAGCCGGCTCGCCGGCGAACGTCGCCTCCACCGCGGCGGCGATACGCCAGAGCTCCAGCGTCGACCGTGGCACGAGCGGCTCCCCGCAGCCGTCTCAGGGCCTGCGACGCCATCGCGGGCACGGTCCGGCCGACCATCGCCTCCGCCTCCAGGCGCGCGATCGTCTCCGTCGGCATTCCCTCCGTGTCGGCGAGGGCGGCCTCGGCGATCTCGACCGCCTCCTCGATCATGCTCGCGAGCGCCGCGCTTCGTGACCCCCGTAGCGCAGCCTCTCCGCGCAGGACCGGATCGTCGCTCAGCTCGACGGCCTCGCGCAGGTAGTCGGTGCCTCCGCGCTCCAACCGTGCGGTCAGCGCGAGGCCGAGCTCGAGTCGGACGCGGGCCTCCGTCGCGCGGTCGGCCGGCGGCTCGTCGAGTGCTCGCCGCAGGTACGTCGCCGCCGTCTCCGGCGCGCCACGTCCGCTCGCGCTGGCGGCTGCCGCGCGCAGCAGGGCCACGGCTTCCTCGTCGCCGGCAGGCTCCGTCCGAAGCAGGTGCAACGCGACCCGCTCCGGATCGACGCGCTCGCGTGCGAGGAGGCGCGCCGCGCGCCCGTGCCAGATGCTCCGCTCGCCGGACGGCAGCGCCGCGTACAGCGCCGCGCTCATGACCGGGTGGGCGAGCTGCGGCTGCCCGTCGGCCCCGACCAGCCCGCATCCGTGCAGCGCGTCGGCGAGCCTCGTGGCCTGCGGGAGCTCGAGCCCGGCGAGCTCGGCCGCGTGCCGCAACGGGCCCCGGCGCTCGAGCACGGCGAGCGCGTGGGCGAGGTCGGCCGCCCCGTCGGCGAGCCGCTCGAGCTGGAGCTCGACCGAGCGCGCCACCTGCTCGGGGCCGAACGTCGTCAGTCGCGCTGCGGCCGCGTCGTCCGGTTCCATCCCCTCCGCCTCGACCTGCGAGACGAGCGCGCGGAGGAGGAACGGGTTGCCGCCGCAGACGCCGTGACAGGCTTCCGTGAATGCGTCGCTCGCGCGCGGAAGCCGCTGCCGGACGAGGACGCCCGTTGCGGCGAGGCCGAGTGGACGCGGCCGGACGGGCATGCTCTCCGCCGCCGCGAGCACCTCGGCGAGCAGCTCGGGACGTTCCGTCGGCTCGCCCGTCCGCACGGCGCCGACAAGAGCGAGCGGGAGCTCGTCCACACGCCGCGCCAGCTGAGCCAGCCAACGCAGCGAGGGCGCGTCGGCCCACTGGAGATCGTCCACGACGAGCGCGCACGGGCTCCGCTCGGCGAGGTTGACGGTGAGCCAGACGAGCCCGTGCGCCGCTGCGTGGACGGCGTCCTCGGCGCCCGCCGGCTCAGGAGCGCCGTCGTCGAGCGCGCGCGACGCGAGGGCGGCGGCGCCGGTCGCCAGCCCCTCCCACTCCTCCGACGTGCGCAGCGGGACGTAGAGCTGCCGTGCGACACCGAACGCGAACGGTTGCTCGAGCGGTCCCGCGCGGGCACGGAGGACGGTCGCGCCCTCCGGCGCGCGCCAACTCGGCTGCGGCGGCGAGAAGGCTCGTCTTGCCGATCCCCGCCGGCCCCTCCACGACGACGACGCGCCCGGCGCCGGAGCGGGCGGCCGTGAGCTCGGCCGACAGTGCGGCCAGCTCGACGTTTCGGTCGAGCAGCGGCATGGCCACCCCCCGGAGGGTACGCCGTATGTCGGCGCCACGCACGGCTTCCCGGAAAAGATCAGTAGGGCCTCCACGATGCCGAGAGCCGTGCCTGCGTGAGGGCGGTCTGAAAGTTCGGTAGGGCGGCCACGATGCGCGCAGCGACGTCTCGGCCGACCATCGAACGCGTGGTGCCTGGGGATGAAGCAGCAGCCGCGCGGACGTGCCGCACCGGACGACCCCGGGTCCACGGCCACGACCCAGCGAACTCGGGAGGAAGACGATGAAGAAGCTGATCGGCGCCGCCGCGGCGGCGCTCGCGCTCACAGGGGCAACGGCGCACGGCGCGGAGGCGCGGACACAGGCCCGCGTCCTCGTCACCGTGGCGCCGCAGGGGGCGCTGGCCGCGCCCGCAGCCGTCGTCGCGGGACGGCATACGATCGTGCTCCGGAACCGGAGCAACGCCGCACGGCGCGTTCGGATCGTGCGGGTTCGCGACGGGCTCGCGTCGCTCGTGCGGTTCGAGGGTGCGTATCTTCCTGCCCTCGGCGACCTCCGTGACTCACGACCTCGGCTTCGTACAGGCAGGTCGCACGAGCAGCGTCCGTGTCGGCCTGCGCGCCGGGACGTACCTCGTGGTGGCGCTCGACGGCATCGCCGTCGCCGCGGCCCGTCCGCTCATGCGTCTCGTGAGAGGAGCAGCGATGACGACGATTCACGCCATCACGTCCCGTCCGAGCGATGGATGGAGTCGACCTCCGGGCCGCGGCCGGTGAGCTCCTGACACGCGATCGCTGGTCGCGCGATGCCTTGCTCGAGCATCAGCGGGCCGCCGTGCGAGCACTCCTCCGCAACGCGGCCGCCCGGTCGCCGTACTACCGCGAGGTGCTCGGCCCGCCCGGGCGCGCGGAAACCCTGGCGCTCTCTACCGTGCCGCCGCTGTCGAAGGCGACGCTGATGGAGCAGTGGGACAGGATCGTCACCGACCCCCGCCTGCGCCTCGCAGGAGCCGAACGCCACCTCCTCGGGGCGGCGGCCGGCGAGCCGTACCTCGGTGCCTACCGACTGTTCTCGACGTCCGGGTCCACCGGCCTCCGTGGTGTCTTCGCGTACACGGACGAGGAGTTCGCGACCTGGGTGGCCGTCTGTCTGCGCGGCTTCGCGAGGATCGGCGTCACCCCCGAGTCCCGCCTCGTCGGGAATCGGCGCCCCGAGCCCGCTGCACATCTCGAAGCAGCTCGTCGCCGCCTTCCAGGCCGGACGCCCAGGGGCTCCACAGCTCTCGGTCGTGACGCCGCTCCCCGAGCTCGTCACGGCGCTAAACGCCGACCGTCCTGACACGGTGATCACGTACTCGAGCATCGCGGGCCAGCTCGCGGACGAGCAGCTCGAGGGCAGGCTCCGCATCGCGCCCGAGCGCGTGCTCGTCGTGGCGGAGGTGGTGACCGGCGAGGTTCGCGCGCGCATCGCCGAGGCGTGGGGGTCTCCCCCGATCGAGGTCTATGCGGCGACCGAAGCGCCGCTGATCGCATCGGCGTCGCTCGAGCGCGTCGGCCTGCACGTCGCCGAGGACGTGCTGGTCGTCGAGGTGGTGGACGAGCAGAACCAGCCGGTTGCGCACGGCGAGGCGGGGGCGAAGGTTCTCGTCACGAATCTCGTCAACCGTACGCAGCCGCTGATCCGGTACGAGCTCTCCGACGAGGTCGACCATGGCGCCCGGGCCGGATCCGAGCGGCCGCCCGTACTGCCGGATCGCCCGCGTCGACGGACGGAGCGACGACGTCTTGCGGTTCCCCGCTCCCGGCGGGGCGGAGGTCGCCGTGCACCCGTATCGCCTGCGCGCCCCGTTCTCGTCCCTGCCGGAAGTACGGCAGTACCAGATCGTCCATCGGCGGTCCGACCTCGACGTGCGCGTCGTGCTTCGAGCGGGTGCGAGTGCCGACGTCCCGGCGCGCGTTCGGGCAGCGCTCTCGTGTGGCGCTCGAGGCCGTCGGCGCGCTGCCGCCGGCGATCAGCGTGACGGCCGTGCCGGCGATCCCGCGCGAGGGGGGTGACGCGGCGAAGTTCAAGCTGATCAAGGCCGCGTGAGCGAGCTCGTCCTTCGTCGATCCCGCACGGCTCCCGCACCGAGTAGGAGGTGCCAATGATGAGGAACCTGATCTCCGTCGTGGCAGCGGCGCTTGCAGTTGCAGTGCCGACTGCCGCTGCCCCGGCGCCGGAGCGGCCGTTGAAACTGACTCCCTTGCCGCAGAGTCACGTCGGCCGAGTGGCGGGGACGCACGCCTTCATCGGCCTCAGCATCGACCGTGGCGTCGTGCGGGCCTACGTCTGCGACGGGACTGGCACGCGCCCGGCCACGATCGCACGGTGGCTCATCGGTCGCTGGGACGGGCGGCGTTCACGGACGCTCGTCGCCCGCGGCCTCGCGGTCAGGCTCGGCGCGATCGGCGCGGACGGTCGCATCTCCGGAACCGTCCACGCGCTCGGCGGAGTGCATCGCTTCAACCTTCGCCGCGCGACTGCGCCGGCCGGGCTCTACGACGGCTCCGACCCGCGCCGCAAGCTGCGCGCGACCACGGTCCTGCTGGGCGACGGAAGCTATCGCGGGGCGATGATCGACCCGAGGCCGCGCAAGTGCCGCCCGGTCCAGGTGACGCTCGCGGACGGCACGGTCCAGATCGTGACGGTCTGCAAGCTCGGATAGCGGCGTCGTCGCGGCGCCGTAGACTCGCCGCGTGAGCGAGATCGTCTTCGTCGAGATCCCGGCCGGCTCGCGCAACAAGTACGAGTTCGACGAGGAGGTGGGCGGAATCGTGCTCGACCGGCGGCTCTTCACGTCGATGAGCTACCCGGCGGACTACGGCTTCGTCGAGGGCACGCTCGGGGAGGACGGCGACCCGCTCGACGCCCTCGTCCTCGTCGGCGATCCGACCTTCCCCGGCTGCCGTATCCGCGTCCGCCCGGTCGGCGTCTTCCACATGGTCGACGAGAAGGGGCCCGACGAGAAGGTCATCTGCGTGCCGTTGCGGGACCCGGCCTGGTCGCGCGTGGCCGACGTGCACGACATCCCGCCCGAGCTCCGGAACGAGATCGAGCACTTCTTCCAGGTCTACAAGGATCTCGAGGAGAAGAAGGTGGAGACAGGCGGGTTCGGCAACCGCGCCGACGCCGAGCGGATCATCGCCGAGGCGCGGGAGCGGGTCAGCAGTCCCTGAGCTTGCGGCACGCGAGCCCGATCGGGATCGCGAAATTCAGGTTCTGGCCGCCGCCCGAGACGAGCACGCCCACGAGCCGGCCCTTCTTGTCGACCGCGGGGCCGCCGGAGTTGCCGGGGTTCGCGGCCGCGTCGGTCTGGATCTCGCGTGCACCGACCCGCGAGACGACGCCGACCGTGACCGTGCCCTCGAGCCCGTACGGGCTGCCGACGAGCAGGAGCTCGTCGCCCTGGCGAGGGCGATTCCGCGTCGCGCGCGGCCACAGCGGCGCCGCGCCGGCGGGACGGCCGTCGAGCCGGATCGCCGCGAGGTCGTGCTTCGGGTCGCGGGCGACGACCGTGCCGCCCCACGAGCCGCCCTTGCGCACGATCGCCACCTTGCCGTCGGGGTCGCCGTCGATCACGTGGTCGGCCGTGACGATCACGAGCTTGCCGTCCTCGACCCAGCCGGCGAAGCCGCTGCCGAACCCGGTCGCCGTCTCGACGGTGAAGACGCTCTTCAGTACCCGGCGCGCCAGCGGCGCGAGCCCGGCGTCCTTCTTCTTCAGCGTCGACTCGGCCGACTGGACGCGGCCGGCGAGGGTCTCGCCCTCGCCCCGCAGCCGGGTCACCTCGCGCCGGAGCGACTGCACCTCGAGGTCGAGCTGCTCGGCCCGTGAGTAGGAGAGGAACAGGGCACCGAGGCCCGCGAGCACGGCGAGGATCGCCAGAGCGGCCGCGACCAGCGGCAGCGTGCGTGACGGAGTCCTCGGCAGGTAGTCGTCGTACACGGCGGCACTCCGTGATTCGGCTCGTCGAGCGAGCCGTGCCTCCCCCGGAAGGGGGATTTGCCGTCGCCGGGAGGCGTCGGTATCCTCGCCCGCGATGTTGCTCTTCGGCTGAGAACGCGTACCCGTCGCCGCGCGTGCGCCGCCCCGTGGGTGCGCACCCGGCCGACCTGTTCTCACGTCCTTGGAGGAGCAACCCGTGTCGTCAGCAGCACCCAGCGCCACAGCCGAGCCCACGATCGCCGCCCCGAACGGCGTCCCGGCGGTGGAGGTCGTCGACCTGCGCAAGGACTTCGTCCGCAAGGAAAAGCGCAAGCGCCGGCTCGCGCGCCGCCGCCGCGTGCCCGCGCTCGAGGGGGTCACGTTCACGATGCGCCGGGGCGAGACGCTCGCGATCCTCGGCCAGAACGGCTCGGGCAAGTCGACGCTCGTCCGGCTGCTGTCGACGCTGCTGCTGCACGACGGCGGCGAGGCGCGCATCTTCGGCCACGACGTCTTCGCCGAGCCGCGCCCGGTGCGGAAGCTCGTCAACCGCGTCTCGGTCGAGGCCTCGTTCTTCAAGAAGATGTCCGCGGCCGAGAACCTCTCGTACGCGGCCCGCTTCTACGGAATGACCGCGCGCGAGACGCGCGACCGCATCCCGGCGATCCTCGAGCGCGTCGGCTTCCCGTCGAAGCGCGCCGGCGAGCCGATGGAGAACCTCTCGCGCGGGATGCAGCAGAAGGTGGCGCTCGCGCGGGCGCTCCTCACCTCGCCGGTGCTCCTGCTCCTGGACGAGCCGACGACGGGCCTCGACCCGCGCTCCAAGCTCGAGGTGCAGGAGTTCATCAAGGAGATGCGCACGACGCACGACGCGACGATCCTGCTGTGCACGCACGACCTGGTCGAGGCGGAGTCCCTCGCCGACCGGGTCGGGATCCTCGACCGCGGCCGGCTGCTCGTGCTCGAGCCCGCGGACGAGCTGAAGCGGCGGTACGGCGCCGAGACGCTCGAAGAGGCGTTCTTCGCCGCGACCGGCAAGGCGCTCGAGGACGAGCCTGACGAGGACGACGTCGAGAGAGGGGTGTTCGCATGAGAGCAGTCGCCATGACCCTCCGGCACGAGCTGATCGGGCTCGGCGGCGTCGTCGAGCGCAACTGGTACCTCGTCAAGCGCTACGCCTGGTGGGAGATCGCGTTCTTCCTCTGGACGGCCGCGAACACGCTCACGATCGTGTTCATCGGCAAGGGCGTCGAGGCCGCCGGCGGCGAGGTCGACGTCAACCAGCTCACGACCGTGCTCCTGATCGGCGCGGTGATCTGGTCGTACCTCGGGATCATCTTCGAGATCCTCACCGAGACGGTCGCGTGGGAGCGCTGGGAGGGGACGATCGAGTACACGTTCATGGCACCGCTGTCGCGGCCCGTGCACCTGATCGGGATGGGCGTGTTCGCGGTGTTCTACGGCGTCGTCCGCGCCTCGATCGTGTTCGCCGTGATCGCGTCGTTCTTCGGGCTCGACATGCCGGACGCGAACTTCGCCTCCGCGCTCGTCCTGCTGGCGATCGCCTCGGTCTCGTTCATCGGGATCGGGATGATGACCGCCGTCCTGCCGCTCATCTCGCCGGAGAAGGGCACGCAGCTCGGGTTCATCGCGCAGGGGCTGATGCTCGTCGTCTCCGGCGTCTACTACCCCGTGTCCGTGCTGCCCGAGTGGATGCAGGCGCTCGCGACGATCTCGCCGGCGACCTACGCGCTGCGCGGGATGCGGCACGCGATCCTCGAGGGGGCGGGCGTGGCCGACCTCTGGGGCGACATCTGGCCGCTGCTCGTGATCGGCGCCGTCTCGATCCCGCTCGGCCTGTGGGTGTTCCGCCTCGGCGAGCAGTACGCGAAGCGGCACGGAAAGCTCAAGCGGGCAGGATGATCTCGATCCGGGTCGCCGAGTCGGACGCCGACCTCGCGGCCTGGATCGAGGTCCGGCGGCGCGTGCTCCCGGACGAGCCGGCGGGCTCGGTCGCGCGGATGCGCGAGCTGGCCTCGCCGGTCCGGCTCGTGCTCCTCGCCGAGGTGGACGGACGGCTCGCGGCGCACGGATTGGCCGACCGCTCCGACACCGGCCAGGGCTTCGTCGCGCCGCGCGTCCTGCCGGAGGAGCGGCGCCGCGGCGTCGGTACGGCCCTCCTCGAGCCGCTGCTCGACCATGTCCGGGCCCACGGCTTCGAGCGCGCGCGGTCGCTCGTCGACGACGACGCCTCCTTCGCGTTCGCGGAGCGTCACGGCTTCCACGAGGTCGACCGGCAGGTGGAGCAGGTGCGGGCGGTCGGCGACGAGCCGGAGCCGGAGCCCTACGACGGCGTCTCGTTCGCGACGGTCGGCGAGCGCCCCGAGCTGCTCGAGCAGGCGTATCCGCTCGCCCAGCACGGCTACGCCGACCTCGCCCTCGCGACCGGAAGCGTCACGGTCGGGAAGGACGCGTGGCTCCGCGACGAGGCGACGCTGCCCGACGGCTCGATCGTCGCCCTCGCCGCAGGCCGGATCGTCGGCTACGCGGGGCTGATGGCCTGGGACGACGACCCGGCGCGTGCCGAGAACGGCCTCACCGTCGTCGCCCGCGACTGGCGCGGCCGCGGGCTCGCGACCGCGATGAAGCAGCGCCAGCTCTTCTGGGCCGGGCGCGCGGGGATCCGCGAGGTCGTCACGTGGACCCAGACCGGGAACGAGGCGATGCGCCGCGTGAACGAGCGGCTCGGCTACGTGACGCGGACGATCAGCCGCACGATGGAGCGGCGGCCCTAGAAGCTCGTCGGCGGCCGGAACGTGGTGTAGACTCCGGTCGTCATCTGAGGCGACGAGGCCTCGGGCGGCAGGCTCGAGAGCCTGCAGCGCCCGGGGTCTTTTGCATTTTTCCAGGAGGTTTTTGCGGAATGGCGATGATCGAGAGCAGGCACCGCGCGACATCCGACCCGGCGGCGCGGCAGCGCGTGCTCGAGGAGATCCGCGACAAGCAGGTCGAGTACGTCCTCTTCTGGTTCACCGACCTCGAGGGTCACCTGAAGAGCTTCGCGATCACCCCGAGCGAGATCGAGGAGGCGCTCGACGACGGGATGGGCTTCGACGGCTCGTCGATCACGGGCTTCAACGCGATCGAGGAGTCGGACATGGTCGCGATCCCCGACCCCGAGACCTTCCGGCTGATGCCGAACGGCGGCGCCAAGGTCGGCCGCATGATCTGCGACATCGTCAAGCCGGACGGCTCCCCGTACGAGGGCGACCCGCGCTACGTGCTCCGCCTGGCGCTCGAGCGGATGGAGAAGATGGGCTTCGACACCTTCAACGTCGGCCCCGAGCTCGAGTACTTCCTCTTCGAGGACGACGCGAGCACGACGACGCTCGACGAGGGCGGCTACTTCGCGATGACGACGATGGACGCCGCCACCGAGCTCCGCAACGACACGATCAAGGCGCTCGAGTCGATGGGCATCCCGATCGAGTACCACCACCACGAGGTCGCGCCCTCGCAGCACGAGATCGACATGCGCTACGCGGGCGCGCTCGACATGGCCGACCACACGATCACCTACCGGCTGATCGTGAAGGAGGTCGCGAAGAAGGCCGGCTACCACGCGACCTTCATGCCGAAGCCGCTCTTCGGTGAGAACGGGTCGGGCATGCACACCCACATGTCGCTCTTCAGCGAGGGCCGGAACGCGTTCTTCGACGGCGACGACGAGCACCACCTCTCGGCGGACGGCAAGGCGTTCATCGCCGGGCTGCTCCGCCACGCCCGCGAGCTCTCGGCCGTCTTCGCGCAGTGGGTCAACTCGTACAAGCGGCTCGTGCCGGGGTACGAGGCGCCGGTCTACGTGGCGTGGTCGCAGCGGAACCGCTCGGCGCTGATCCGGATCCCGCTCTACAAGCCGGGCTCGGAGCAGGCGACGCGCGCCGAGATCCGCTGCCCGGATCCGGCGTGCAACCCGTACCTGACGTTCGCGGCGCTGCTCCACGCGGGGCTGGAGGGGATCGAGAAGGGCTACGAGCTCGAGGACCCGATGGACTCGAACCTCTACCACCTGACCCCGGAGCAGCGGAACGAGCGCGGCATCGTCTCGCTCCCCGAGACGCTCGGCGAGGCGATCGACGAGTTCGCGTCCTCCGAGCTGATGCGGCGCGCCTTCGGCGACCACATCTTCGACAGCTACGTGAAGCTGAAGCGGCAGGAGTGGGACGACTACCGCGTCCAGCTCACGCAGTGGGAGCTCGACAGGTACCTCGCGGTTCTGTAGGAGCGTGGGGGAACCCATGGTTCCCCCACGAGCCCCCTCCTTCTGCCTGAGTGGCTGATTCGGACGTGCGGTGTGGCCTCCCGGGCGGATGAACCGCCCTTCGGCCAAGGTGCGTCTGCTCACGGTAGGACGTTGGCGGGCGTGGTCGTATGGCCTGCGCGCGCGCACCTGGCGGTGCGGGCGCTCCGGCCAGGAACCTGCTCTCAAGTGGACTTGGCGTGTCGTGACGGGCGGGATGCGCTGTGCCCCTGGACGGGGCACGCGGCGATCCCGCCCGTCCGATCGCTCCGGAGCCGGGAGTGCTCCGGGCACCGTGAATACGGCTTGAAAGCGACTTAGTGACAGTCTGTTGCTTTGTCGCTTTCGACGCCTACGTCTCGGGCTCGCAGCCCGGGGTGTTCTCGAGCTGGCGGCCGGCTGCGACCACGCGCATCTCGTCGACCGCGAAGCAGGCGCTCGCGCCCGTGTCGAGCTCGCAGCGGTAGACCGCGACGGGATCCCGGGCCGGCAGGCGCGAGCCGGTGTCCTCGCAGGAGCGGATGCCCACGTCCGGCGGCAGCTCGGCGAGCTCCCGGTGCTCCGGCTCCTCGAGCCAGGCCCGCACCGCCTCCGTCCGCGGCGGCTCGTCGCCGGGGTCGAGCGCCACGACCGCGAGGACGACGAGGAGCAGCAGGATGCCGAGCGCGGCGCCGACCGTGGTCAGCCAGCCGAAGCGCGGCTCGATCTCGTCACGGCGCCCCACGGCGCGCGAGCCTAGAGGAAGCTCTTGAGGAGCTCGCGCTCGACGCGGAGCCCGATGACGCCGCTGCCGCGGTCGATCTGCTGGATCGTGTCCACGGGCACGACCCGGCGGCGCCGCGAGATCCAGCCCGAGCGGACGGAGACGGCGTCCGGCTCGTCCGGCTTCGTCCCGTACATCGGCGACTCGACGCGGCCCACGATCCGGCCGCGCACGTCGGCCACGAGGTAACCAGAGGTGCGGCGGAGGTCGTAGGCGAAGGCGCTCATCCGTTCGGGACGCTATTCCCGGCCTGCAAGGAAATTCCCCCTGCAGCCGTAAGGAATTCGTTAATCCGCAGGACGCCCGGCGCGGGCGGATTTCTTCCGTCGGCTAGTCCGGCTTGCCGGCCATCGCCCACACGGCGACGACGTACGCGGCGACCAGCACGAGGGAGATGATCCCGACCGCGCGACCCAGGCCGAGCCCTCCGCCGCTGCGCAGCTTTCGCAGGCCGATGCCGGACAGGATCATCGAGATGATGATCAGCACTGCGCCGATGTCGGCCGTGATGTAGCCGATCCCGATCCAGGCCGAGTCCTCGACGATCTCCGGGAGATCCTCCGCCGCCTCGGTCCACTGCGCCCCGACCCTCATCACGATGTACGCAGGGAAGACGCCCATCAGCAGCGTGCGCAGCCCGAGCCGAGTGAGCCCGACGGCATCGCCTTCGTCGCCCTTGCTCCGCCAGCCGAGGAGGATCGCGGTCGCGACCACGAGGAGCGTGCCGACGAGGAGCCCCGCGCCGAGCACGTGGATCGTGAGCGGGACGTTGACGTCGTCTGGTCTCATGCTCCGGGCTTCCAGATCATCAGCAGGAGAATGGCGATGACGGCGAGCGAGCTGAGCGTCTGGAGGCGGATCCCGACGCTGACGACCCGCGACCGGGTCGCGCTCGAACGCCTGACCCGCCCGCACGCCCGCGCCCATGGACACGGCCCAGAGCAGGAGCGAGGCGATGATCCATCCGTCCCAGACCTGGTAGGCGTCGTCGTCGATCGCGAGCCAGACACCGAAGATGATCGCCCCCATCATCGCGGCGCCGACGAGCGGACCGAAGACGCGCCCGAACGAGTTCGCGCTCTCGGCCGCGATCACCGGGGCCGCAGGGCGCGTCGCCAGGATGAGCGTCCAGAGCGCCGTTAGCGACGCCGATGACGATGATCGCGCTGAGGACGTGCAGCGCCAGCAGCCAGTCGGAGAACGTCACCGCCGCAACCCTACAATCGTTGGATGACGGAGCCTAGGGACCGGCACCTCCGTCTGCTCACCGAGACGATCGAGGCGGTCAACGCGACGCTCGACCTGCAGGAGGTGCTCGAGCTCGTCGCGCGCAAGGTCGCGGACGCGCTCGCGACCGACGCGTGCTTCGTCTACCTCTACGACGAGGGCGCCGACGAGCTCGTCCTGCGCGCGACGTACGGGACGCGCGTCGAGGACATGACCCGCCGCCCGAAGATGCGGCCCGGCGAGGGGATCACCGGCACCGCGGCGGCCGAGCGCGCGCCGGTGATGCTGCCCGAGCAGGCGCACCTCGACCCGCGCTTCAAGGCGTTCCCGAACCTGCCCGAGGACCAGTTCGAGTCGATCCTGGCCGTGCCGATCCTCCTCCGCGACAAGCTCGAGGGCGCGCTGAACGTGCGCACCAGGGAGTCACGCGAGTTCACGTCCGGCCGAGGTGGAGCTGCTGCTCGCGATCGCGGCCCAGGTCGCGCAGTCGATCGAGCACGCGCGGCTCTACGAGGGCGCGCAGCGGCGGGTGGCGGAGCTCGAGGCGCTGGCGCGGATCTCCGAGGCGGTGTCGGAGTCGCTCTACCTCGAGGAGTCGCTCGAGGCGATCGTGACGACGACGATGCACGCGGTCGGCGCGACCGGGGCGGCGCTCGTGCTCGAGGACGGGAAGATCGCGTGGCCGGAGGGGCGCGCCGGCGCGTACGCCGTGCGGCTGCCGCTCCGCTGGAAGCGCCGCCAGATCGGCGAGCTCGTCTGCGACCGCGACACGCCGTTCGACGACGCCGAGCTCGCGCTGTTGCAGTCGATCGCGCACCATGCGGCGGTCGCGCTCGAGCACGGCCGGGCCGTGATGCGCGGCGTCCTCGCCCAGGAGATCCACCACCGGGTCAAGAACAACCTCCAGACCGTCGCGTCGCTGCTGCGGCTGCAGGCGCGGGCGGACGACCTCGAGCCGCGGAAGGCGCTCGAGCACTCGGTCGACCGCGTGCTCGCGATCGCGGCCGTGCACGAGGTGCTGACGGAGCGGCGCGACGACGACGTCGAGCTCGACGACCTGCTGGAGCGTCTGCGGGCGATGCTCGTGCAGGGCCTCGTCGCCGAGAAGTCGGTGCGCGCCGAGCTCGCGCCGGTCTCGCTCGCGGGCGACCGGGCGACGGCGCTCGCGCTCGTCTTCTCGGAGCTGCTCGGGAACGCGCTCGAGCACGGCGGCCACGAGATCACCATCGAGCTCGCCGAGCGCGGGGACGAGATCCTGCTTGCGGTCGGAGACGACGGCCCGGGGCTCGACGGGCACGGCGACGGCACGGGGCTCTCGATCGTGCGGGCGCTCGTCCGGGACGAGCTCAAGGGCACGCTCGAGCTCCGGAGCGGCGACGGGCTGCGCGCCGAGGTCGTCTTCCCGGCATAGAACGCGGCGTCGCGGCGTTGCAGCGGGCGTGTACGCGGTCTTCGACGTCGAGGGGATCGAGGCGCGCCGCAAGGCCGTCCGCCGCGAGCTCGGGATCACCGCCTTCGGCGTCAACCAGTTCGACAACCAGCCGGGCCAGGCCGGGTCGGAGCACGACGAGGCCGACACCGGCCAGCAGGAGCTCTACGTCGTGCTCGGCGGCAGCGGCGTGCTGCGGGTCGACGGGGACGAGGTGGAGCTCCGGCCGGGGCGCTACGTGCTCGTCTCTCCCGAGTCGACGCGCCAGGTGGTGGCCGGAGACGAGGGGCTCTCGTACCTCGTGATCGGCGCGGCGGCGGACGGCTACGAGGTACGCGATCCGTTCTAGGCTCCGGCGATGCGGATCCTGATCGCCGAAGACGAGACGATCATCCGCCTCGACCTGCGCGACCTGCTCGTGCGCTCCGGGTTCGAGGTCGTGGCCGAGGCGAAGGACGGCGAGGAGGCCGTCGCGCTCGCGCGCTCCGAGGCCCCGGATCTCGCCATCCTCGACGTGAAGATGCCGCGACTCGACGGAATCGACGCCGCGCGGCGCATCCTCGACGAGCGCGCGATCCCGATCGTGATGCTGACCGCGTACGGGCAGGAGGAGCTCGTCGCCCGTGCGGTCGAGGTCGGCGTGTTCGGCTACCTGGTGAAGCCGTTCCGCGAGTCCGACCTGCTGCCCGCGATCCACACCGCGCGCGCCCGCCACGAGGAGCTCGCCGCGCTGCGTGAGGAGGCCGAGTCGCTGGCCGAGGCGCTCGCGGCGCGGAAGGCGATCGAGCGCGCGAAGGGGCTGCTGATGGCGAAGGAGGGCCTGACCGAGGAGGAGGCGTTCGCGCGCCTGCGCAAGGCGAGCCAGGTCTCGGGCCGGCCGCTGCGCGTCATCGCCGAGGCCGTCGTGGACACGCTTCAGGGCTGAGCGAGGAACCAGAGCAGGGCGGTCAGCGAGTAGCCGTCGGTGACCTCGCCGTCCCGGATCAGCTCGCGGATGCGCTCGACCGGCACCCACTCGACCCGCTCGGCCTCGTCCACGTCGGGCTCGCCCTCCTCCACCGCGCCCTCGGCCGCGAAGACGTGGAAGGTCTGGTCGAGCCCGCCGGGTGCGGGGTGGTACGAGAACAGCGGCCGCAGCGGCCCCGGCCGCCAGCCCGTCTCCTCCCGCGTCTCGCGCGCGGCCGCCTCGGCCGGCGTCTCGCCCTCGTCGATCCGGCCGCCGGGGATCTCCCAGCCCCACGAGTCGGTGATGAAGCGATGGCGCCGGAGGAGCAGGACGCCGCGCTGCCGGGTCGTGGACGACCGTCGCCGACGCCTCGGCCGGGAGCCGCAGGACGTGGTGCTCGAAGCGGGCGCCCGACGGCAGCTCGACGTCGACGAGCCGGAGGCTCATCCACTCGCTCTCGTAGAGCGAGCGCTCGCCGTGCACCGTCCACCGCATCCGTGGAAACCTACGCGCGTGGACAACGTCGACCGCATCCGCGACGCGTTCCGGGCCTTCGCCGAGCGCGACTCGATCACCGTCGGCCGCCTCATCGGCAACGGCGTCGTCTGGCGCGTGCCCGGTCGGAGCGCGATGGCGGGCGAGTACCGCGGCCGTGCGGCGATCTTCGAGTTCCTCCGCCGCACCGCCGAGCTCACCGGGGGCACCTACCGAACCGACGTGGTCGACGTCTGGGGCGGGGACGAGCTCGTGGTCGCGCTCTACCGCGCGGTCGGCAGCCGCGACGGGCGGGAGCTCGACATCCCGCAAGCGCTCGTCTTCCGCTTCGACGGCTCCGAGCTGCAGGAGGTGCTGGCCGTCCCCGGCGACCCGGCGGCGTTCGACGCCTTCTGGAGTTGAGCGTGGGGAACCCATGGTTCCCCCACGAGCCCCCTCCTTCTCCTGAGTGGCTTCGATTCGGCCTGAGCGTGGCCTCCCGGGCGGATGAACCGCCCTCCGGCCTCGAGGAGCGTGCTGCTCACGGCAGGACGTGATTGGGCGTGTTCGTGTGGCCTGAGCGCGCGCACCTGCGGTGCGGGCGCTCCGGCCAGTGGACCTGCTCTCACCGGACTTGGCGTCTCGTGACGGGCGGGATGCGCTGTGCCCCTGGACGGGGCACGCGGCGATCCCGCCCGTCCGATCGCTCCGGGGCCGTGAATACGGCTTGAAAGCGACTTAGTAACAGACTGTTGCTTTGTCGCTTTCGAACCGGACTCAGGCCATGGCCTGGTCGGCTTCGAAGAGCTTCTCCCAGCGCGCCATGAGCCGCACGAGCTCCTCGCGGGCCGAGCGGTGCGCCGCGAGGAGGTCCACGTCCGTCCAGTCCTCCGCGAGCTTCCGCTCGAGCTCCGCGACCTCGGCTTCGCGGCCCGCGATCTCCGCCTCGACGCGCTCGAGCTCCGTCGGCTTGCGGCGGACCGGCTTCGGCTTCTCCTTCCGCGTCGGCTTGGGCTCCACGGCCTTCGGCGCCTCTGCGCGCTCGGCCCGCACGCGCAGCAGGTCGGCCCAGCCGCCGTCGTAGGAGTCGGATCGTCTCGTCCTCGATCGCCAGCGTCCGCTCGGCGACCGCGTCGAGCAGCGCCCGGTCGTGCGAGACGAGCAGGACCGTCCCGGGGAAGTCCTCGAGCGCGGCCTCGAGCGCCTCGCGCGACTCGAGGTCGAGGTGGTTCGTCGGCTCGTCGAGCACGAGGAGGTTCGCGCCCGAGGCGACGACGTGCGCCAGCGCGAGCCGCCTCCGCTCGCCGCCGGAGAGCACGGCCACCTGCTTCTCGTGCGCGTCCCAGCCGGAGAAGAGGAAGCGGCCGAGCAGGTTCTGCGCCTGGGGCCGTGACAGGCCGGTGGCGGCCTGGGTGCAGTCGAGCACGGTCTTGGTCAGGTCGAGCTCGACCTCCTGCTGCGAGAAGTACGCCGGCACGACGCCGTGGCCGAGCTTCGTTCGTCCCGTCCTGCGGCGGGCGCCGACCGAGCACCGTCTCGAGGAAGGTGGTCTTGCCCGAGCCGTTCGGCCCCACGAGCGCGACGTGCTCGCCGCGCTCGAGCGCGACCCCGACGCCCTCCACGAGCGTCCGCTCGCCGATCCGCAGGGCGAGACCCTCCGTCTCGAGCACGATGCGGCCGCTCCGGGGCGGGGAGATGAAGCCGAACCCGAGCTTGCGCGACCGCCGCGTGAGCAGCGCGGCCTCCTCCGACGCGGTCCGCCGCTCCTGGTCGAGCCGCTGGATCTGCGTGAGCTTCGCCTGGGCCTGCTTCGCCTTCGTCTTCTTGTACCGGAACCGCTGCACGAAGCGGTCGAGGCGCGCGATGTCGACCGCGATCCGGTCGGCCGTCTTCGCCGCGTAGGCCGCGCGCTCCGCCTTCTCGCGCCGCCAGGCGTGCCAGGGGCCGGCGAAGTACGTCGAGCGCCCGGCCTCGAGCTCGAGCGTCGCGTTCGTGACCGCCTCGAGGAACCAGCGGTCGTGCGCGACGAGGATCACGGCCGCGTCGAGGTCGGCGAGCTCCTGCTCGAGCCACTCCAGCGAGGCGACGTCGAGGTGGTTCGTCGGCTCGTCGAGGAGCAGCAGGTCGGGGTCGCCGCCGAGCGCCCGCGCGAGCGACGCACGCGTCAGCTCGCCGCCGGAGAACGTCCGCAGGGGCCGGTCGAGGTGCTCGTCGCGGAAGCCGAGGCCGCGCAGGACGGCCGTCTGGTGGTCGCGCCAGCCGTAGCCCCCGGCGTGCTCGAGCCGGCCCTGCGCTTCGGCGTAGCGTCGCAGCGTGGCGTCGTCGTGCTGGCCGGCGGCCATCGCCTCCTCGAGCCGCCGCAGCTCCGTCTCGAGCGCGACGAGGTCGGACGCACCGGAGAGGACGTACTCCCGCAGCGTCTGCTCGCGCTCGAGCGGCGGCCGCTGGTCGTGCAGGGCCACGCGCGTCCCCTTCTGGAACGCGAGCTCGCCGCCGTGCACCTCGGTCTCGCCGGCGAGCACGCGCAGGAGCGTCGTCTTGCCGGCGCCGTTCGGGCCGGCGAGCGCCACGCGGTCACGGCGCTCGACCTTGAACGAGACGCCGTCGAAGAGCACGCTCCCGCCGAGCTCCTTCCGCAGGTTGGACGCGATCACGACCGCCATGCGTGGAAGCGTAGAGCGGCGCGGGAAGGATTCCCGCGTGAACGTCCTTGCCCTCGACGTCGGCACGTCCTCGACGCGCGCGATCGTCCACGACGCGGACGGGCGGCCGACCGGCGACGCGGCCGAAGTCGCGTGGCAGCCGCTGCCGAGCGACGGGCGGGCGGGTCGAGTTCGACCTCCACCGCGTGGCGGAGGCAGTCGACGAGACGGTCCGGGAAGCGCTCCGTGGACACGACGTCGACGCCGTCGCCGCGTCGTGCTTCTGGCACAGCCTCGCGCTGACCGACGCGCGCGGCGAAGTCGTCACGCCGCTGCTCACGTGGCGCGACTCGCGCGCCGAGGCGGAGGCGGACGAGCTCGCGCGGACGCTCGACGCCGAGGAGGTGCATCGCCGCACCGGCTGCCCGCTCCACGCCAGCTTCTGGCCGGCGAAGCTGCTGTGGCTCCGCCGCCACGATCCGTGGCTCGCCCGCGGGGCGAAGGCCGTGTCCGCCTCGGACGTGGCGCTGGGCGAGCCGGCGACGAGCGTCTCGATGGCGTCGGCGACCGGGATGCTGAACCGCGAGACGCTCGCGTGGGACGAGGAGCTGCTCGACGCGGTCGGGATCGACGTGGAGCAGCTGCCGCGCGTGTCCGACGAGCCGCACGAGCGCGAGGGGCGGACGTGGTTCCCCGCGATCGGCGACGGGGCCGCCGCGAACCTCGGCTCGGGCGCGGTCGGTGCGGCCGTCGGCGGGCTCACGATCGGCACCTCCGGCGCGCTGCGGGTCGTCCGCGAGACCGGCGAGGCGCCGCGGCCCGGGCTGTT
Organism: uncultured Thermoleophilia bacterium; assembly: GCA_963733995.1. Lineage (GTDB taxonomy): Bacteria > Actinomycetota > Thermoleophilia > Gaiellales > Gaiellaceae > DATHTC01. The sequence goes on along the minus strand of CAVTFO010000017.1, from coordinate 49,101 downwards.
CCAGTTCCGGCTCGACGCGCGGCGGGCGGTCGACGGCGGCTCGATCGCCGACGGCGGCCTGCTGCGGCGGTGGCTGCGGCGGACGCTCGACCTGCCGAAGGGCGAGGCGGAGGACGAGATCGTGGAGCGTGCGCCGGGCTCGCACGGGCTCGTGTTCCTCGCGCTCCTCGGCGGCGACCGCGCGCCCGGATGGTCGTCGCACGGCGCGGGTGCGATCGCCGGGCTCACGGCCGAGACGACCGCGGTCGACATCCGGCACGCGGCGCTCGAGGGCGTCGCCTTCCGCTTCGCGGAGATCCTCGACCGGCTTCCGGAGGTCGACCGCCTGCTCGGGAGCGGCGGGACGCTGCGCAAGAGCCCGGCGCTGTGCCAGATCCTCGCGGACGTGCTGGCGCGGCCGCTGGCGCTCCCGGCGGTCGCCGAGGCGTCGGCCCGCGGCGCCGCAGTCTTCGCGCTGGAGCGCCTCGGCGTCGCGCGTCCCCGAGCTGCCGCTCGACCGGGTCTTCGACCCGCGCCCGGACCGGGCCGAGGCGCTCGGCGAGGCCCGGGCGCGGAACCGGGAGCTCTACGAGCCCTGGTCGCGGCGAAGGGGAGTTAGTGGCTCAGAGCCACAAACTCAGGCCGGCGCGGCCTCCCGGACAAGCCGCCGAGCGGCGTTCGCGATCGCGTCGGCGTCGATGCCCGCGGCGGCGAGCAGCTCCGCCGGCTTGCCCGAATGCGGCAGCTCCCGCACCGCGAGCTTCACCACGCGCGGCCGCTCGTCCGCGTCCGCGAGCGCGTCGAGCACCGCGTCGCCGATCCCGCCCTCGGGCCGGTGGTCCTCGACCGTGACGATCGGCGACGTGATGCCACGCAGCGTCTCGGCGTCGACCGGCTTCACCGAGTAGAGGTCGATGACGCGCGCCTCGATCCCCTCGCCCGCGAGCAGCTCGGCCGCCTTCAGCGCCTCGTGGAGCGTGATCCCGGCGCCGATCAGCGCGACGTCGTCGCCCTCGCGCACGGTGCGCGAGCCGCCGACGGGGAACGCCTCGTCCGGCCCGTAGAGCACGGTCGTGTCCGCCCGCGTCGTGCGCAGGTACGAGATCCCGTCCAGGTCGGCCATGGCCCGGACGAGCGCGGTGGTCTGGTTGCCGTCGCACGGGTAGAGCACCGTCGAGGACGTGAGCGCCCGCAGCGAGGCGATGTCCTCGAGCGCCATCTGCGACGGGCCGTCCTCGCCGATCGACACGCCGGCGTGCGAGCCGCAGAGCTTGATCGTCGCCTGCGAGACCGCGGACATGCGGACGAAGTCGTAGGCCCGCGACAGGAACGCCGCGAACGTGGCGGCGAACGGCTTCCACCCGAGGATCTGCATCCCCACCGCGGCGCCGACCATCTGCTGCTCGGCGATGTACATCTCGAAGTACCGCTCGGGGTGCGCCTTGCCGAAGAACTCGGAGAAGGTCGAGTTGTCGACCTCGCCGTCGAGCGCGACCACGCGCGGGTCGGCGGCGCCGAGGCCGGCGAGCGCCTCGCCGTAGGCCTTCCGCGTCGCGACCTTCGAGCCCTGCTCGTACCGCGGCCACTCGGCGCCGCCGGTCTCGAACCGGTGCGGCTCGCCGGACGGCTTCGGCACCTCGATCCGGTCGTTGCGCACGCCGCCGAGCTCGCGGAGCGCCTCCTCCGCGTCCTCGGGCGAGCTCGCCTTCCCGTGCCAGCCGGGCTGGTCCTCGATCTTCGAGTACCCGCGGCCCTTCTTCGTGCGCGCGACGATCGCGGTCGGCCGCCCCTCGGTCGCCTCCGCCTCGGAGTACGCCGCGTGGATCGCCTCGACGTCGTGCCCGTCGACCTGGATCGCGTGCCAGCCGAAGGCCTCGAAGCGCCGCGCGTAGACGTCGAGGTCCCAGCCCCAGCGCGTCTGGCCGCGCTGGCCGAGCCGGTTGCCGTCGACGATCGCCGTGAGGTTGTCGAGCCCCTCGAAGCCGGCCGCGTCGGCCGCCTCCCAGATCGAGCCCTCGGCGAGCTCGCTGTCGCCGCAGATGACCCAGGTGCGGAACGGCAGCCGGTCGAGCTTCTTCCCGGCGAGCGCGAGGCCGACCCCGATCGGGAGCCCCTGCCCGAGCGACCCGGTTGCGACGTCGACCCACGGGAGGACGGGCGTCGGATGGCCCTCGAGCCGCGACCCGAACTGCCGGTAGGTCATGAACTCCTCTTCGGAGATCGCCCCGGCGGCGCGGAACAGGCCGTAGACGAGCGGCGAGGCATGGCCCTTGGAGAAGATCAGCCGGTCGTTCGCCGGGCTCTTCGGGTTGTCGTAGTCGTAGCGGAAGTGCCCCGCCAGGAGCACCGCGGCGAGGTCGGCCGCGGACATGGACGAGGTGGGGTGTCCGGAGCCGGCGGCGCTGCTCGCGCGGACGGCGTCTGCGCGGAGCTGCTGCCCGAGCTCACGCCAGCGGTCGAAGTCCTCCATGGGGCCGCATTCTCCCTTCGCGTTGGGCCGGAAACTCGACGGGTGTACCGTATCGCCGCGAGGGTAAGAAACACCTAGAATCGGCGCATCCGACGACCGACGGAAAGGCACACCATGGGCGATTCGAGACTCCACCAGCTGAGCGAGCTCGGGCAGAGCGTCTGGATCGACTCGATCTCGCGGGACTGGCTCCGCACGCGGCTTCCTCGAGAAGCTGATGCGCGAGGACGCGGTCGTCGGCGTCACCTCGAACCCGACGATCTTCCAGAAGGCGATCGCGAGCGGCGACGCCTACGACGAGCAGATGCGCGAGGTGCTCGACGCGCACCGACGACGCGAAGGAGATCTTCTGGGCGCTCGCGATCCGGGACATCGAGGACGCGTGCGACGTCCTCCGGCCCGTCTGGGACGAGGGCTCGGGCAAGGACGGGTACGTCTCGCTCGAGGTCGACCCGACGCTCGCCTACGACCGCGAGGCGACGTTCGACCAGGCGATGCACCTGCACGAGGTCGTCGACCGGCGCAACCTCTTCGTGAAGATCCCGGCGACGGAGCCCGGCCTCGGCGCGATCGAGGACTCGATCGCCCGCGGCAAGCCGATCAACGTCACGCTGATCTTCTCGCTGCAGCGCTACCGCGAGGTCGTCGAGGCCTACGTCCGCGGCGTCGAGCGGCTCGTGGAGGACGGCGGCGATCCGTCGACCGTCGCCTCCGTGGCGAGCTTCTTCGTCTCCCGCGTCGACACCGAGGCCGACCCGCGCCTCGAGGAGATCGGCACCGACGAGGCGCTGGCGCTGCGCGGGAAGCTCGCGATCGCGAACGCGAAGCTCGCGTACGAGCACTACCTCGAGATCGTCGGCAGCGAGCGCTGGCAGCGGCTCGCGGCCGCCGGCGCGACGCCGCAGCGGTGCCTCTGGGCGTCGACGTCGACGAAGAACCCGGACGTACCGGGACGTGCTCTACGTCGAGGAGCTGATCGGGCCGGACACGGTGAACACGATGCCGCTCGAGACGATCGAGGCGTTCCAGGACCACGGCGAGGTGCGGCTCACGCTGACGGAGGGCCTCGACGACGCGAAGCGGCTCCTCGACGAGCTCGCCCGCGTCGGCGTCGACTACGACGACGTCACCGACACCCTCGAGCGCGAGGGCGTCCAGAAGTTCTCCGACTCGTTCGAGGAGCTTCTCGAAGGGGTACGCGCCAAGCGCGGCGACCTCGCCGCGGCCTGACCCGCGCACGCGACCGACGGGAGAACCGCATGAAGCTCGGCATGGTCGGCCTCGGACGGATGGGCTCCGGGATGACGGAGCGCCTGCGGCGCGACGGCCACGAGGTGATGACCTACGACCCGGCGGTGGAGTCGACCGCGGAGTCGCTCGCGCGAGCTGAAGGAGCAGCTCGAGGCGCCGCGCGCCGTGTGGCTGATGGTTCCCTCCGGCGAGATCACCGAGCAGACGTTCCGGCAGACGCTCGACGTCCTCGACCCGGGCGACACGATCGTCGACGGCGGCAACTCGTACTTCCGGGACTCGATCCGCCGGCACGAGGAGGCCGCCGCGCGGGGCGTCCGCTTCGTCGACGTCGGCGTCTCGGGCGGGATCTGGGGCCTCGAGGTCGGCTTCTGCCTCATGGCCGGCGGCGAGGCCGAGGCGGTGCAGCCGCTCGAGCCGGTGCTGCGCTCGCTGGCGCCCGAGGACGGCTACGCCCATGTCGGCGGCCCGGGCTCGGGGCACTACGTGAAGATGGTCCACAACGGGATCGAGTACGGGCTCATGGAGGCGTACGCCGAGGGCTTCGAGCTGATGTCGAAGTCCGAGTTCGACCTCGACCTCGCCGAGATCTCCGGGATCTGGCGCTACGGCTCCGTCGTTCGCTCCTGGCTGCTCGAGCTGCTCCACGAGGCGTTCGGGGCCGAGGGCAACGCAGCTCGAGCGGATCGCCGCCTACGTCGAGGACTCCGGCGAGGGCCGCTGGACGATGAACGAGGCGATCGCCAACGCCGTGCCGATGCCCGTGCTCGCGGCGTCGCTCTTCGCCCGCTTCTCCTCGCGGGACGACATCAACTTCTCCGCCAAGGTCGCGGCAGCGCTCCGGAACCAGTTCGGCGGGCACGCGGTCCGGGCCGCGCAGGAAGCGGACATCGCCCCCGGGTCGTGACCGTCGCGCGCGAGGAGAACCCGCTCCTCGAGGGCCTCCGCGTCGGGCGGACGCCCGAGCCGTGCGCGATCGTCATCTTCGGCGCGTCCGGCGACCTCACGCACCGGAAGCTCTTCCCCGCGCTCTACTCGCTCGCGTACCGGCGGCTGCTCCCGGACGAGGTCGGGATCGTCGGCGTCGCGCGCACGGATCAGTCGACCGAGGACTTCGTCGAGGCGATGCGCGAGGGCGTGCAGGAGTACGCCCGGGATCCGTTCCGCGACGACGTGTGGGACGGCCTCGCCGCCGGGATCCGCTACCTCGCCGCCGACTTCTCCGACGACGGGGCGATGGACGAGCTCCTCGGCCTGCTGTCCGAGCTCGACGAGGAGCGCGGGACGCGCGGCAACCGGCTCTACTACCTCGCCGTCCCGCCGCAGGCGTTCACGCAGATCGTCGACCAGCTCGGCGAGCGCAAGGACCGCGACGGCGACGGTTGGACGCGGCTGATCGTCGAGAAGCCGTTCGGCCACGACCTCGCGTCCGCGCAGGAGCTCGACGGGCTCCTGCACCGGTACTTCGAGGAGCGCGAGATCTTCCGGATCGACCACTACCTCGGCAAGGAGACCGTCCAGAACATGCTCGCGCTGCGGTTCGCGAACGGCATCTTCGAGCCGATCTGGAACCGCCAGTTCATCGACCACGTCGAGATCACCGTGGCCGAGACGATGGGGATCGGGAGCCGGGCCGGGTTCTACGAGCGGTCCGGCGCGATCCGCGACATCTTCCAGAACCACCTGCTGCAGCTGCTCGCGGTCACCGCGATGGAGCCGCCGGTCGACTTCGACGCCGAGTCGGTGCGGAACGAGAAGGTGAAGGTGCTGCGCGCCGTGCACACGCCCGGGCCGAAGAACGTCGTCCGCGGGCAGTACGGGCGCGGCTTCGTCGAGGGCGAGGAGGTGCCCGGCTACCGCGAGGAGTCCGGCGTCGACCCCGAGTCGCATGACCGAGACGTTCGTCGCCGCGAAGCTGTACGTCGACAACTGGCGCTGGGCCGACACGCCGTTCTACCTCCGCGCCGGGAAGCGGCTCGCGCGCCGCGAGACCACCGTCGCGATCCAGTTCCACCCGGCGCCGCACCCGCCGTTCGCCGAGCTCGCCGGGGAGGGGCTGCGGCCCGAACCGGCTGATCGTCCACGTGCAGCCGAACGAGGGCGTCTCGCTCGAGATCGGGGCGAAGGTGCCGGGGCAGGGGATGTCGATCCGCACCGTGCACATGGACTTCCTCTACGGCGGCGCGTTCCGCCAGGGCCTCCCGGAGGCGTACGAGCGGCTGATCCTCGACGCCCTGCTCGGCGACGCCACCCTGTTCACCCGCACCGACGAGGTGACCGAGCAGTGGAAGCTCGTCGACGCGATCGTGGCCGCCTGGCAGCGCGACCGGCCGTCGTTCCCGAACTACGCCGCCGGCACGTGGGGGCCGCACGCGGCCGAGGAGCTCGTCCGGCGCGACGGCCGCGAGTGGCGGCAGCGTTGAGCCCGCTCGCCCACAAGGAGGACTGGACGGGCGAGGACGTCACCGTCTCGGAGCTCGAGCGACAGCTCGCGATCCTTCGCGCGGCGACCGAGCACGACGGCGTCCCGGACCTGCGGACGAGCGTGCTCACCCACGTTGCCTGGGTGCCGCCCGAGTGGGCGGAGGAGGCGTGGTCGGTGCTGGCGCGGCTCGAGGAGCGGCATCCGTCGCGCACGATCGGGCTCTTCCCCCAGGACGACGGGGGCCGCGACGCGATCGACGCCGACGCGTCGCTCCACTGCTTCACGATCCCCGGCCAGGAGAACCACGTCTGCTCCGAGGTGCTCGCGCTGCGGCTCCACGGCCGGAAGGCGGCGGCGCCCGCGAGCATCGTGGCGCCGCTCCTCATCCCCGACCTGCCTGCGTTCCTGCGCTGGCGGGGCCTGCCGCCGTGGGGCGCGGAGCCGTTCCCGCAGCTGATCGACATCGTCGACCGGCTCATCGTCGACTCGACCGAGTGGCCCGACCTCCCGGCCGCCTACGGGCAGCTGGCGGAGATCTTCGACCGGGTCGCCGTCTCGGACATCGCGTGGACGCGCACGAGCCGCTGGCGCCGCCAGCTCGCCTCGCTGTGGCCGGGGATCGCCGACGTCCGCTGCATCCGCGTCACCGCCACGCCGGCGCAGGCGCACCTGCTCGCCGGCTGGCTCCGCTCGCGCCTCGGACGGCCGGAGATCGAGCTCGAGATCGTGCCCGTCCGACCGGCTCGTCGAGGTCGAAGTCGACGGCGAGCCGACGCCGTTCCCGCCCGGGCGAGCCGCCGGCGCCGAGCGACCTCCTCTCCGACGAGCTGGAGCAGTACGGGCGCGACCCGTCTACGAGGACGCAGTCGCGGGCCGCCGCGGCGTGATGTCGCCGCTCACGGGAGGAATAGGATCGTAGGACACGACGCAGCACCGACGCCCTGACCCTCCCGGCCATTGCGCCGGCGACCGAAGGTTGAGGGCGATGGAGCGCGACCCGAACAGGCAGGCGATCGTCGAGGCCCGGACCCTCGACGCCGTCGTCGCCGGGATGCCCGCGGGCGTGATCGTCGCCGAGGCGCCGTCGGGGCGGATCGTGCTCACGAACGATCAGGCCGAGGCTGCTCCTCCGCCGAAGCCCGATCGAGGCGAGCGCGATCGCGTCGTACGGTGAGCTGAACGCGCTGGACGAGTACGGGCAGCCGCCTGGAGGCGCAGGACTGGCCGCTCGCCCGCGCGCTCCTCGCCGGCGAGCTCGTGCGCAACGAGCGGATCCGAGTCGAGCGGGACGACGGCACGTGGCTCTCGATCGAGGCGAACGCGAGCCCGATCCGAGACCAGGCCGGGCAGGTCGTCGCCGCGGTCGTCGTCTTCTGGGACGTCTCCGAGCGGGAGCGCCGTGAACGCGCCGAGCGCGAGTTCATCACGAACGCCGCGCACGAGCTGCAGACGCCGGTGGCGGCGATCGTCAGTGCCGTCGAGGTCCTGAGCGGCGGCGCGAAGGACGAGCCGGAGGACCGCGACCGGTTCCTCGGGCACCTCGAGCGCGAGTCGGCGCGGCTCGTGCGGGTCCTCCGCTCGCTGCTCGTGATCGCGCGAACCCAGCTCGGGCACGAGTCGGTCGACCTCGCACCGGTCCGGCTGCGGCCGCTCCTCGACGGGATCGTCCTGGGGCTCCAGCCGCGCCGCGGGATCGAGGTCGTGGTCCGCTGTCCGGCCCGGCTCACCGTCATGTCGAACGGCGAGCTGCTCGAGCGGGCGGTCGGGAACCTGGCTGCGAACAGCGCGCGGCACACGGTGCGCGGGCGCATCGTGCTCTCTGCCGCCCGGCGGCCGGAGGGCGTGCGCATCGAGGTGTCCGACACCGGCCCGGGGATCGACGAAGCGGACGTCGAGCGGCTGTTCGAGCGGTTCACGCGGGGCAACGGCCGCGACCCGGAGGGGTTCGGGCTCGGGCTCGCGATCGTCCGCCAGACCGTTTCGGCGCTCGGCGGCGCCGTCTCGCTCGGGCCGCGGCGGGGCGGCGGCACCGTCGCGCGCATCGTCCTGCCGGAGGCCGGAAGGAAGGATCCGTGACCGCCCGCGTGCTGGTCGTCGACGACGAGCCCGCCCTCCGCGACTCCGTCACGTATGCGCTGGAGCGCGAGGGATTCGACGTGTCGGCGGTCGCCGACGGCGAGACCGCGCTCGAGCTCGCCGGCAGGGAGCCGTTCGACGCCGTCGTGCTCGACGTGATGCTGCCGGGCCTGCCCGGAACCGAGGTCTGCCGCCGGCTCCGCGGCGAGAGCGCGGTCCCGATCGTGATGCTCACGGCCAAGACGGCGGAGGTCGACCGCGTCGTCGGCCTGGAGCTCGGCGCCGACGACTACGTGACGAAGCCGTTCTCCCTCGCGGAGCTCGTGGCGCGCGTCCGCGCGGTCCTGCGGCGGCGCGAGCTCGACCGCAGCGAGGCGGAGGCGCCGGTCCTGGTCGTGGGCGGGCTCGCGATCGACCGGGTGCGGCACGAGGTCCGGGTGGACGGGCAGCTCGTCGAGTTGACGCCCTCCGAGTTCCGGTTGCTCGCGCTGCTCGCATCGAAGCCGGGGCGCGCGTTCACGCGGCGCGAGCTCGTCCAGGAGCTGTGGCGCAGCGAGTACGTCGGCGACGAGCGGATCTGCGACACCCACGTGGTCGGGCTGCGGCGCAAGGTCGAGCGCGACCCGGCGCGGCCGGCGCGGATCCTCGCGGTGCGCGGCGTCGGCTACAAGCTCGTCGCGGCCTGACGGCCACTGTGGGGATATGTCCACCGAAATCGGCCACGTCGGCGATCGGCGGCGGCGTAGTGTGGTCCCCGAGGCGAAAGACGACGGGGGTCGACGAGCGATGGACGGAACGACGATGGAGAGCGGCACGTTCGTGGCGAACGAAGAGCGGCTGCGGCGGCTCGTCGCGACGCTCGCCGCGCAGAACGCGCAGCTCGAGCGTGCGCTCGAGTCGCGGGTCCGGATCGAGCAGGCGAAGGGCATGCTCGCGGAGCGCTGGGACGTGGCCCCCGAGCGCGCGTTCGAGCTGCTCCGCAGCGCGGCCCGGTCGCACCGGATGCGGGTCCACGACCTCGCGCTCCGCGTGCTCGCTCGAGGACGACGCCGCCCGAGCTCGAGGGGGTCTCGCCGCGTTGACGCCGTCGGAGACGATCCGGATCGAGGCGGAGACGCGGTGGGACGCGCTCGACTGCGCGCCGGCTGTCCGCATCACACTATCTCGTCCAGCTCGGCGACCGGCGCTGGCACGTCTGCGTCCGGACCGAGGACGCCGAGCGAGCTGGCCCGTGCGCGCCCGCCGAGACCCGTGGAGCGCCGGCTCGGCGCGCTCCGCCGCGGCGCCGAGACCTACGAGCTGCCGGCTGATGGTCGAGCCGATCTTCGTCGAGGCCCCGTCCGAGGCGGCGGCGCAGCAGCTCGCCGGCTCGCTTGCGGCACGGTTCCCGCTCGAGGTCTCCAGGGTCGACGACGCCTGGGTCGTCGTCGTCACACCGAGCCGCCCCTCCGAGCGCTACGTCACCGAGGTGCTCGACGAGGTGAAGCGCTGGCTGGTCGACGCGGGCGTGGCGGCGACGCGCGTCCACCTCGACGGCCACGTCTACGGGATGGAGCGCCCCAGTCTCGCGGAGGTCTAGCGCGACTTCTGGCCGACGACGCGGAACGTCGGCTTCGCGATCCGCAGCTCGACCGGGTCCGACCAGGACATCGGCTGGGCGCCGGTGGTCGGCACCGAGTAGTTGATCCCGCGCACGCGGTAGAACCACGTCCCGGGCCGCAGCGGCAGCGTCACCGCGGTCGCAGACGTCAACACCGGCTCGGCGGCCGGACGGAACGGGTAGCGCGTCTTGCTCCACTGCACCTCGTACGCGGTCGCGCCGAGCGCCGGCGACCAGGCGACGAGCGGCGTCCCGTAGAACGTGGCGCGGCGCGAGGCGGCGGCGACGAGGCGGCCCTTCGTGGAGAGCCCCGACGCGTAGGGCGCGGCGCCGGCGGTCACGACCGGCTCGCTCGTCTTGCCGAAGGTGGCGACCCGGCCCGCCGCGCACGCCTCCTGGGCGAGCTCGACGTCGCGGTACTCGATCGCGCCGGCCGCCCGCACGACGGCCTCGCCGGGGCCGTGGGCGAACGTCAGCGGCGAGGAGAGGGTGACGGAGGTCTCGGTGAGCGCGACGATCGTGGCCTTGTCCTGGCTCGGCGTGACGCCGATCGTGATCTGGTCGCCGACCGCGAGGCCGGAGCCCGCCACCGTCACCGTGCGGTCGCCGCTCAGCGCCGGGCCCGACAGGGCGAGCGTCAGCGTCTTGCCGGCGAGGTGCGAGACCGGCACGACCGTCCAGTAGTAGCGGCCCTGCGGCCAGGCCGTGTCCCACAGGTCGACGGGCGCGCCCACGTTCGTCGGCGCCGCCGCCGTCGGCGGGGCCGTGGTCGGCGTCGCGGGCGTCGTGCCGCCCGGGGTCGGCGACCCGGCGGTGGGGTCGGCCGTCTTCTTCGGCGTGTACGGCGCGGCGGGCGCGGCCTGCTCGGTCGTGTCCACCCGGTCGAGGTCGAACGTCATCGAGAGCGGCTCCTTCCCGTCCGGGAGGAAGTTCCGCCGCGCGAAGTCGATGCCGGTCTGGCTCGTCGGCAGGGCCAGCGGGCCGAACGGCCGCGGGGCGTACGCCGGGCCGCCGACGATCGCGCCCTTGAAGACGGTGTTGATGCAGTCGCGGTCGGTGAACACGTAGACGCGGTAGAGCTCCGTCGCCTGGCCGAAGAGGCCGGTGTTGCCGCGGAAGAGAAACGCCGGCATCAGCTGGTGCGCGTCGGGTTGCCCGGCGTCGAGAACGTGTCGGAGAGCGTGCCGCCGAGCGTGAGCGCGCCGGTCGTGAACGCGGGGTTCTTCGTCGTGTAGATCGGGCTCCACGGGCCGTGCGTGACGGCGGGGAGCCCGTTCGCGAGCTGGCCGTACACACGCCGCACCGCGCGGATGCGCCACTTGACGAGCCCGGAGAACGACGCGCCCTGGTGGAACGCGTACCACTCGCGCTGGTCGGCGACGTTCGTGTAGACGGTGAACTGCTTGCTCGAGCCGTCGGGGAAGAGGTACCAGACCGTGTAGCCCGTGGCGCCCTCGACCGGCGTCCAGCGGAGCAGGCCGGGCGCCGTCTCGATCGGCGTCGGCAGCGTCGACCAGCGCATGTTGAAGCCGAACGGCTTGCTCCAGGGCGTGCACCGAACCGGCGCGCACGGCGCGGACGCGTGCGTACAGGGAATACGGGTTGCCGGTCGTCCACGGGAGGGAGTGCGGGATCGCCGCGGCGGGGCTCGTCAGCGCGACGTCCTCGTGGACGATGCCGCTGTCGCGGAAGAGGCTCGACGTCGAGACCTGGAACTCGTAGCGGAGCGCGCCCGCGACGGGGTTCCAGGCGAAGGAGGGCGTGCGCGAGAACGTGGTCGTGCGTGCCTCGTCGGCGCGCAGCAGGAAGCCGTGGAGGCCCGTCGGCGCGGCGGCGCCGGCGGCATGCGCGGGCGCGGCGAGGGCGAGCGCACCGAGGCACGCGAGGAGGAGGCGGGCAGCAGTGCGCATCCGTGAGGTGAATCGGCACCGCCCGGGGCCCTGCCGTCCCTCGAACGAGGGATGCCTCCCGCGTCAGAGGGCGCGCTCGAGCAGGCGGCCGGCGGCGAGGACGAGCGCGTCGTCGCGCCCGACGAGCTGGACCGAGGCCGGCAGGCCGCCCTCGGCCGGGCCGCACGGCAGCGCGAGCGCCGGCAGGCCGGCGGCGTTGAACGGGTACGTGTTCTCGATCAGCCGCTCGCGCACCTCGAGGTCGCCGGTGCCGCCCGCGCCGACGCGCGGCGCCACGATCGGCAGCGTCGGCGTCAGGAGCAGGTCGACGTCGGCGAAGATCGCGTCGAGGCGCTCGCGGTAGCGCTCGCGCTCGCGGTCGGCGGCCGCGGCGGCCGTGTCGGAGACGGCGAGGCAGCGCTCGATCTTGATCACGGACGTCCTCGCCGTAGAGCTCCTCCTGCTCGGCGAAGAGCTCCCGGTGGACGTCCGCGACCTCGTGGCTGAACGCGTCGTACGTCCCCTCGGCGCGGGGCAGCTCGAGCGGCCTGCGTCGGGGGAAGCGGGATGCGGCGTCCCCGACGCGGGCACGCACGAGCGGGTCGGCCGCGTCGAGCCAGGCGACGCCGACGCGCACCTCCTCGAGCGACTCCAGCTCGCGGGGCTCCCAGCCGGGCACGAGCGCCGCGAGCATCGCCTCGCAGCCGGCCACGTCGCGCGCCATCGGCCCGGCGTGGTCGAACGACGGCGCGAGCGGGAAGCACCCGTCCAGCGGGACGAGCCCGTACGACGGCTTGAAGCCGACGACGCCGCAGCAGGCGGCCGGGATCCGGATCGAGCCGCCCGAGTCGGTGCCGAGCGCCGCGTCGGCGAGCCCCGCCGCCAGCGCCGCCGCGGAGCCGCCGCTCGAGCCGCCGGCCACGTGCCCCGGCGCGACCGGGTTCGGCACCGTCCCGAAGTGCGGGTTCTCCGACGTCGTGCCGTAGGCGAACTCGTGCAGGTTCGTCTTGCCCACGATCGCGTACCCGGCCGCCTCGAGCCGCCGCACCGCCTCGGCCGTGGTCTCCGGCACGTGCGACGCGAAGATCGCCGACCCGTACGTCGTGACGAGCCCGGCCGTGTCGAAGAGGTCCTTGACCGCGAGGCGGATCCCGTCGCCGACCGTCTCCGGCCGGGCGAGGAAGATCGTCAACGCCTAGTCCGCGACCGCGAGGTAGATCAGCGCGACCACCACGGTGCCCGCGAACAGGACGAGGAACAGGCCGAAGATGCTCCAGCCCCAGACCATGTTGCGGCGCGCGAGCTCCGGGTTCGTCGTCGGGTCGTTCCGCCACTCGTGGTCGCTCATGCGAACACCACCGGGTCGAGCGCCGCCGCGACGAAGAGCAGCGCGAGGTACGCGAGCGAGTAGTGGAAGAGGAGCGCGGCGCGCCGGCGGGAGAGGTCGCGGCGAAGCTCCCACGCGAGCCACAGCAGCGCCCCGCCGAGCGCGGCCGCGGCCAGGCCGTACAGCAGCCGAGCCACGGCGCGACCGCGAGCGTGAACGCGACGAGCACGACCGAGTAGAGGACGATCTGCCGCGCCGTCTCGCGGTCGCCGCGCACGACCGGCAGCATCGGCACCTTCGCGGCGGCGTAGTTGTCCTTGATCAGCAGCGCGAGCGCCCAGAAGTGCGGCGGCGTCCAGAGGAAGACGATCAGGAAGAGCCACAGCGCGGGCAGCGCGAGCGAGCCGGTCGCGGCCGCGTAGCCGACGAGCGGCGGGACGGCCCCGGCGGCGCCGCCGATGACGATGTTCTGCGCCGTCGAGCGCTTCAGCCAGCGCGTGTAGACGAGCACGTAGAAGAGGTTCCCGACGAGCGCGAGGACCGCCGTCAGCGGGTTCGTGAACGCGGCGAGGAGCACGAACGACGCGGCCGAGAGCGCGAGCCCGAACTCGAGCGCGCGCGCCGGCGGGACGCGGCCTGCCGCCACCGGGCGCTTCTCCGTCCGCTTGCCCATCAGCCGGTCGATGTCGCGGTCGAGGAGGTGGTTGAGCGCGCTGGCGCCGCCGCACGCGAGGCCGAGGCCGAGCAGCATCACGCCGAGCGCCGACGAGCTCGGGCACGCCGCCCGCGCCGACGAACATCCCGGCCGGCCCCGGTGACGAGCAGCAGGGACATGATCCGCGGCTTCGTCAGCGTCACGTAGTCGCGCCAGGGACTTTGTGGCTCTGAGCCACTAGCTCCCCTCCGGAACGCGAGCGCGGCCGTCACCACTGCGCCGGCGAAGGCGGCGGAGGCGAGCGCGACGTGCAGCGGCGTCAGCCACCAGGTCACGCTCGCGCCGACGAAGGCCGCGACCGCCGCGTACGAGGCGAGCCGCAGGCGCGGGTGCGACTGCCACGCGGCGACCGCGACGGCGACGAGCGGCGGGAGCGCGATCCCGACCAGGGCCCGGTGCGTCAGCCCGAGCGGCCCGCTCGCCGCGGCGACGCCGGTCGCGAGCGCGGCGAACACCGCGCACGCGCGCAGCCAGGGGCCCGGTGCGAGGCCGTCGCTCATGTCAGCTCGCTCAGCCGCCGCCGCAGGTCGCGCAGCGGGCGCGCGCTCGTCACGTACGGGACGCGGTCGAAGTTCCAGGGCGGCGGCGGCGAGGTCGTGTACCACTCGAGCGTGTCGGCCAGCCACGGGTCGTTGTCGACGCGCCGGCCGCGGCGGCGCGTCATGAGCGCGTTGACGAAGAAGAGCAGCAGGCCCGCGCCCATCGTGTAGGAGCCGATCGTCGAGACGAGGTTGTACTCGGGCATCACGCCCTGGTCGGAGTAGGTGTAGATCCTCCGCGCCATCCCGTCCAGCCCCAGCAGGTGCTGCGGGGCGAAGGTGACGTTGAAGCCGATGAAGACCAGGGCGAACTCGAGCTTGCCGAGCTTCCCGTTCAGCATCCGCCCGAACAGCTTCGGCCACCAGTAGTGCAGCCCCGCGAGCAGCGCCATGATCGCGCCGCCGAAGAGCACGTAGTGCATGTGGGCGACGATGAAGTACGTGTCGTGCGCCTGCCAGTCGAACGGGAACGCGGCGACGAAGATCCCCGAGATCCCGCCGAGCGTGAACACGAAGAGGAAGCCGATCGCGTACAGCAGCGGCACGTCGAAGATGAGGTTGCCGCGCCAGGTCGTCGCCACCCAGTTGAAGATCTTGATCCCGGTCGGGACGCCGATCAGCACCGAGGCGACCATGAAGAAGCCGTTGAGGTAGTTCGGGAGGCCGACCGTGAACATGTGGTGGGCCCAGACGAGGAGCGAGAAGAACCCGATCGCCACCGTCGAGAACGCGATCGCCTTGTAGCCGAAGATCGGCTTGCGGCAGAAGACCGGGCAGCACCTCGGAGATCACGCCGAAGGCCGGCAGGATCATGATGTAGACCTCGGGGTGCCCGAAGAACCAGAAGGCGTGCTGGTAGAGGAGCGGCTGGCCGCCGTCCTCGGGGATGAAGAAGCCCGTCCCGAACTGGCGGTCGAGGAGCAGCATCGTCAGGCCCGGCCGACAGCGTCGGCAGGACGACGACGAGGAGCCAGGCGTACACCTCGATCGTCCACACGAACAGGGGCAGGCGCATCCACGTCATGCCCGCCGTCCGCATGTTCTGGATCGTGACGATGAAGTTGATCGCGCCCGCGAGCGACGCGGCCGAGAGGATGTGGAGGCCGAGGATCCAGTAGTCCTGGCCGTTGCCCTGCGGTGAGGAGCGAGAGCGGCGGGTAGCTGTACCAGCCGGCCTGCGCCGCGCCCTGGTTGGCGAAGAAGCTGCCGAGGAGGACGATCCCGCCGAAGAGGAAGAGCCAGTAGGAGAGCGCGTTCAGGCGCGGGAAGGCCATGTCGCGCGCGCCGATCATCAGCGGCACGAGGTAGTTCGCGAGGCCGGCCCAGACGGGCACGACGACGAGGAAGACCATCGTCGTCCCGTGCATCGTGACGAGCTGGTTGTAGTCGTCGCGGACGATGAAGTCGTTCTCCGGCGTGATCAGCTGCGTGCGCATCAGCAGCGCCATCACGCCGCCCGCGACGAAGAACACGAGCGAGGTCGCGATGTACATGATCCCGATCCGCTTGTGGTCGACCGTCGTCAGCCACGACGCCACGCGGCCCTGCGTCCACGGGGCCCGGTAGCGCTCGACCTCAGTCCTCGCCGCCACCGTCGCCTCCCGCGAGCGTCGACGTGAACTCGGTCAGGGACTCGACCTCCTGGTCGCTCCAACCCGCTCCGACCGGCGGCATCTCGCCTCGGCCGTTCCGGACGAGCCGCCCGAGCGCGACGGGGTCGGCGAGCAGCGGGTTGCCCTCGAGCGGCGGGCCGATCTCGCCGGCGACGTCGGGGCCGTGGCACTTCGAGCACACGGCGACCCACATGTCGCCGCCCTGCTCGCGGTCCGGCCGCTGCTGGCGCTCGGCCTGCTCGGCGAGCCAGGCGTCGAACTCCTGCTCCGGGCAGCACGATCGACCGTGCCGTGCATCTTCGCGTGCTGGATGCCGCAGAGCTCGCCGCAGATCACCTCGAACTCGCCCGTCTGCTCCGGCACCACGCTGAAGCTCGTCAGATCGCCGGGGATCGCGTCGCGCTTCCCCTGCGAGGTTCGGCACCCAGAAGCTGTGGATCACGTCCGTGTCGGGCGCCGTCACGTCGAACGTCACCCCGCGGTCCACTGCGGCAGCCGCAGCGTGTCGTAGGCGACGACGCCGTTGGGATACACGTAGCGCCAGTAGAACTGCCGCCCCTCGACCGGACGCGGAACGTCTCGCCGCCGCGGGCATCGGCCGGGTCGACGATGCCGGGCAGGCTGTAGAAGACGAACGAGATGACCGCGGTGACGATCAGCACGGCGCCGAGCGTCCACGCCGATCTCGAGGCGCGAGTTGCCGCGGATCTGCGGGCCCTCGACCTCCCGGCCGCGGCCGTTCGAGCGGTACCGGATCATGAAGATCGTCGAGCGGCACGGCGACGACGGCGAAGACGAACACGCCGACCGCGACGAGCAGCCAGTAGACGTCCCAGATGCGCGCCGCCTCCGGCGAGGCGGGCTGGCGCGGCGTGAGGCCGCCGTTCGAGTCGAGCGGGTCGGCCCCGAGCGGCTCCGCCGGCGAGCGCGAGCGCGGCGAGCGCGACGAGCGGGAGGAGGCAGGCGAGCCGAGCCACGGGCGCAGGCATTCTACGGCGGTGTCCGAAGCACGGGCTCCGCATGCGTCCACCCCGCAGACGAGCCGCGTCCGGCTCCCCGACCACGTGGCGGCGCCGCTCGAGGTGTACGTCAACGGCGTGCGCCAGGAGCCCGGCGTCGACTACCGCGTCGAGGGACGGGCGCTCGTGTTCCCGCGCGCGATCGCGCGCGAGGGCCGGCTCGGCTTCTGGCGCTGGCTGGGCATGTTCCTCGGGATCGCCGGCAGCTACCGCAAGCACGAGACCGTCGACGTGGTCTACGACGCCGGCGGGCAGCGGCTCGTCGCTTCGGCCCTCCCGGTCGAGGACGACGCGTGACCTCGAGCATCCGTCTCGGCCGCATCGCCGGAATCGAGATCGGCGTCAACTGGAGCTGGCTCGTCGTCTTCGCGCTCATCGTCTGGTCGATCGAGCGCGACCTCGAGGACCGGTACGTCGGGCTCTCCGGCGCCGGTGCGCTCGTCGGTGCGCTCGCGGCCGCGGTGCTCTTCTTCGCCTCGCTGCTCGCGCACGAGCTCGGGCACGCGTTCGTGGCCCGGCGCGAGGGGATGGAGATCGAGGGGATCACGCTGTGGCTCTTCGGCGGCGTGGCGAAGTTCAAGGGCATGTTCCCCTCGGCCGGCGCCGAGTTCCGGATCGCGATCGCGGGGCCGCTCGTGTCGCTCGCGATCGGGCTCGTCTGCGTCGCGCTCGCCGCGGGGCTCGAGCTGCCGAACGTGGCCGACGGGATCGTCGGCTGGCTCGGCGTGACGAACCTGCTCCTGCTCGCCTTCAACCTGCTTCCGGCGCTGCCGCTCGACGGCGGCCGCGTGCTGCGCTCGGCGCTCTGGGCGGCGCGGGACGACTTCGGCTGGGCGACGCGGCTGTCGGCGAACATCGGGCGCGCGTTCGGGTTCGGCTTCATCGGGCTCGGCGTGATCATGTTCGTCGTGTCCGGCGCGGTCGGCGGCGCGTGGCTCGCGTTCATCGGCTGGTTCCTCCTCACCGCGTCGAGCCAGGAGGCGCGGTACGTGCTCGTGCGCGACGCGCTCGGCGGCCTCCGGGTCGCCGACCTGATGGAGCCGCGGCCGGTCTCGATCTCGCCCGACCTGACGCTCGGCCAGTTCATGGACGAGACCGTCTGGACGCGCCGCCACAGCACGTATCCGGTCGTCGGCGAGCGACGGCCGGCCGGTCGGCCTGCTCCCGTTCCGCCGCGTCGCGCAGGTGCCGCGCGGCGAGTGGGACGCGCGCCGGGTGCGCGACTGCATGCTCCCGCGTCGCGGAGGTCCCGTCGCTCCGCCCGGACGCGGCGGTGACGACGCGTGCTCCCCGACGCTCGGCACCGACCTCGGCCGCGCCCTCGTCGTCGACGGCGACGGCCGCCTCGTCGGCCTCCTCTCGGTGACGGACGTGATGCGCGCGCTGGAGGCCGCACCGCGGCAAGCGACCTAGCTCGAAAGCGACAAAGCAACAGTCTGTTACTAGGTCGCTTTCAAGCCGTCGCGTCCCGGATCGATCGGACGGGCGGGATCGCCGCGTGCCCCGTCCAGGGGCACAGCGCATCCCGCCCGTCACGACACGCCAAGTCCATGAGAGCACGTGCCTGGCCGGAGCGCCCGCACCGCAGGTGCGCGCGCGCAGGCCACAAGATCACGCCCAACCACGTCCTACCGTGAGCAGACGCCCCTCGGCCGGAGGGCGGTTCATCCGCCCGGGAGGCCACGCCCACGGTCCGAATCAGCCACTCAGGCAGAAGGAGGGGGCTCGTGGGGGAACCATGGGTTCCCCCACGCCTACCGGCCGGCGGCGCGCGTCGCCTCGCGGACACGCGCCGCGAGCGCGTCGGTGAGCTGCCCCTCCTCGAGCCGCCAGCGCCAGTTGCCCTGCTCGCGGCCGGGGACGTTCATCCGCGCCTCGCTGCCGAGCCCGAGCAGGTCCTGCACCGGGCACGACCGCGAGCCGCGCGGGCGAGGCGTACGCGAGCTCGACGAGGCTCCACGCCGGGTCGGCCGGGTCGAGCCCGGTCGCAGCGGCGCGTGTCCTCGCCGAGCGAGTCCCACCAGCCGCGGGCGGTGTCGTTGTCGTGCGTCCCCGTGTAGACGACGCCGTTCTCGCGGTGCGCGTGCGGCCGGTGCGGGTTGCCCGGGAGCTCGTCGAAGCCGAACTGGAGCACGTGCATCCCGGGGAGGCCGAGCTCGTCCCGGAGCCGCACGACCGGCTCGGCGTGATCACGCCGAGGTCCTCGGCGATCAGCGGCAGCGCGCCGAGCTCGGCGGCGACGGCGTCGAACAGCTCGCGGCCCGGCCCGCGGCCGCCACGTCCCGCCCTTCGCCGTGTCCGACTCGGCCGGCACGGCCCAGTAGGCGACGAAGCCGCGGAAGTGGTCGACGCGCATGAGGTCGTGGAGCTCGAACGTCCGGCGGAAGCGCTCGATCCACCAGCGGTAGCCCGTCGCGCGCATCGCCGACCAGTCGTAGATCGGGTTGCCCCAGCGCTGGCCCTCGTCGGTGAAGGCGTCGGGCGGGACGCCGGCGACGACGTCGGCGACGGAAGAGCTCGGGATGCGCCAGGTGGTCGGCGCCGTTCTCGGCGACGTAGATCGGCAGGTCGCCGATCAGCCCGACGCCGCGCTCGTTCGCGTAGCGCTTGAGCGCGCCCCACTCGCGCTCGAAGCGCACCTGGTCGGCGACCGCGCCGCTCGCCGGCGAACGCCGCCCACTCCCCGATCCACGTCGGATGGCGCGGCGACGAACGCGTCCAGCTCGTCCGCGCTCGACCGGCGCCTCGGGGTCCTCGAGGAGCCCGCGCCAGCCGGCGAACGCGGACGCGGCCTTGTACGGCGAGTCGAACTCGTCCGGCGGCCCGAGCGGCAGGACCTGCCACCACGACTGGCCGGCCGCCGCGAGCCAGTCGACGAACGCGCGCGCCTGCGGCCCGAGCCGTCCGCCCGGCAGCGAGGTCGGGTGCAGCAGGACGCCGCTCGAACGCGGTAGGTTCATCGCCGTTTCGGGGTCGCAGTCGATTGGGACAGAGACGACGCATGCCGCTGCCACGGACGACCGAACCCCCACGCCGGATCCAGATCCAGCACGTCGAGCCGCAGGTCGACCACGGCCGCTACGCCGTCAAGCGGACGCAGGGCGAGCGGGTCGAGGTGTCGGCGACGATCTTCCGGGACGGGCACGAGATCCTCGGCGCGGCCGTGCGGGCACGGCGGCGCGGGGAGCGGCGCTGGCGGGAGTCCCTGATGTACCACGCGGGGAACGACCGCTGGGTCGGTCACCTCGAGCTCGACGCCTGCGGCATGTGGGAGTTCGCCGTCGCCGCGTGGGTCGACCGCTTCGCCTCGTGGCGCCACGAGCTCCAGCGCAAGGTCGACGCGGGCCAGGAGGACCTCTCCAGCGAGCTGTCCGAGGGCGCCGCGCTGTTCGGCGTCGAGTCGCTGACGGTCGAGGAGGCGCTCGCGAACGCCGAGGCCGACCGCTCCGAGCTCGCGACCTCGCCGACGCTCGGGATCGACGTCGACCGCGAGCGCGCCCGCTTCGGCTCCTGGTACGAGCTCTTCCCGCGCTCGTGGGGCGGCTTCGCGGGCGTCACGGAGGTGCTGCCCGACCTCGCCGAGCTCGGCTTCGACGTCCTCTACCTGCCGCCGGTCCACCCGATCGGGACGACGAACCGCAAGGGCCGCAACAACGCGCTCGAGGCCGGCCCCGACGACCCGGGCAGCCCCTGGGCGATCGGCTCGGAGGAGGGCGGCCACGACGCGATCAACCCGGAGCTCGGGACGCTCGAGGAGTTCGAGGCGATGGTCGCGCGCGGGCGCGAGGTCGGCTGCGAGATCTGCCTCGACTTCGCGATCCAGTGCTCGCCCGACCACCCGTGGCTGAAGGAGCACCCGGAGTGGTTCAACCGCCGCCCCGACGGGACGCTGAAGTACGCGGAGAACCCGCCCAAGAAGTACCAGGACATCTACAACGTCAACTGGGACTCGCGAGGACTGGAAGGGGCTCTGGCAGGCGCTCCACGACGTCGTCCAGCTGTGGGTCGACCGCGGCGTGAAGGTCTTCCGCGTCGACAACCCGCACACGAAGCCGGTGCCGTTCTGGGAGTGGCTGATCCGGGAGATCCGCTCGCGCGACCCGGAGGTGGTCTTCTTCGCCGAGGCGTTCACGCGCCCGGCGATGATGCAGACGCTCGGCAAGGTCGGCTTCGGCCAGAGCTACACGTACTTCACCTGGAAGAACACGAAGTGGGAGCTGCGCGAGTTCGTGACCGACCTGCTCGCGTGGAGCGACCTACTACCGGCCGAACTTCTTCGCGAACACGCCGGACATCCTCCACCGCTACCTGCAGCAGGGCGGCCGGCCCGCGTTCGAGGCGCGGCTCGTCCTCGCCGGCACGCTCTCGCCGAGCTACGGCCTCTACTCCGGGTACGAGCACGTCGAGAACGTCCCGCTGCGCGAGGGCTCGCGAGGAGTACCTCGACTCGGAGAAGTACGAGGCGAAGGAGCGCGCGCTCGACGGGCCGCTGCTGCCGCTCGTCCGCCGGCTGAACGCGATCCGGCGCGAGCACCCGGCGCTGCAGTGGCTCGACCTCGCCTGGCTCGACACCGAGAGCGACGACCTGCTCGCGTTCGCGAAGAAGCGCGAGGACGACGTGGTGATCGTGGCCGTGAACCTCAACCCGTTCGAGGAGCGCGAGGGCGTCGTCGTCCTGCCCGCGTGGATCGGGCTGCCGCCGGCCGTCCGCGTCCGCGAGCTCCTCACCGACGAGGCCTTCACCTGGCACATCGGGCGCAACTACGTCCGCCTCGGCCCGGGGCAGTCCCACGTGCTCGGCGGCGGAGCGCTGCGGACGTGAGTCGAGAGCCGGCCAGTGGTTCGAGTCCGACCCGCTGTGGTTCAAGCGCGCCGTCTTCTACGAGATCCACACGCGCGGCTTCTTCGACTCCGACGACGACGGCTCGGGCGACCTGCGCGGGATCCAGGAGAAGCTCGACTACCTGCAGTGGCTCGGGATCGACTGCATCTGGCTGCTCCCGATGTACCGGAGCCCGCTGCGCGACGGCGGCTACGACATCGCCGACTTCTACGCCATCCACGAGGACTACGGCACCGTCGAGGACTTCAAGAACCTCGTCGAGGCGGCGCACCGGCGCGGGATCCGGGTCATCGCCGACCTCGTCATGAACCACACCTCGGCCGACCACCCGTGGTTCCAGGCCTCGCGCACCGACCCCGACGGCCCGTACGGCGACTACTACGTCTGGTCGGACACCGACGACCGCTGGGCGGAGGCGCGGATCATCTTCATCGACACCGAGCCCTCGAACTGGACGTGGGACCCGGTGCGCGGCCAGTACTACTGGCACCGCTTCTTCCACCACCAGCCCGACCTCAACTACGACAACCCGCAGGTGCAGGAGGAGATGCTGGACGCGCTGCGGTTCTGGCTCGACCTCGGGATCGACGGCTTCCGCATGGACGCGATCCCGTACCTCTACGAGCGCGACGGCACGAACGGTGAGAACCTCCCCGAGACCCACGAGTTCCTCAAGCTCGTCCGGGCGGAGGTGGACGCCCACTACCCCGACAAGGTGCTGCTCGCCGAGGCGAACCAGTGGCCGGCCGACGTCGTCGCAGTACTTCGGCGACGGCGACGAGTGCCACATGGCCTTCCACTTCCCGGTGATGCCGCGGATGTTCATGTCGCTGCGCCGCGAGGACGCGACGCCGATCTACGAGATCCTGCGCCAGACGCCGCACATCCCCGAGAACTGCCAGTGGGGCCTCTTCCTCCGCAACCACGACGAGCTGACGCTCGAGATGGTCACGGACGAGGAGCGCGACTACATGTACGCCGAGTACGCGAAGGACCCGCGGATGAAGCTCAACCTCGGGATCCGCCGCCGGCTCGCGCCGCTGCTCGACAACGGGCGGCCCGAGATCGAGCTGCTCCACGCGATCATGTTCTCGCTGCCCGGCTCGCCGGTCCTCTACTACGGCGACGAGATCGCGATGGGCGACAACGTCTTCCTCGGCGACCGCGACGGCGTGCGCACGCCGATGCAGTGGACGGGCGACCGCAACGGCGGCTTCTCGCGGGCCGACTTCGCGCAGCTCTACCTCCCGCTGCTGATGGACCCGGTCTACGGCTACCAGGCCGTGAACGTCGAGGCGGAGCTGCGGCAGCCGAACTCGTTCCTCCGCTGGCTGCGCCGGTTCGTCGAGCTGCGGAAGCAGCATCCGGTGTTCGGGGTCGGCTCGTACGAGGCGCTCATGACCTCGAATCCGCGCGTGTTCGCGCACATCCGCAGCTACGAGGACGACGTCATCCTCTGCGTCCACAACCTCGCGCGCTCGGCGCAGGCGGTTGAGCTGGACCTCTCGTGGTACGAGGGCTGGGTGCCCACCGAGATGTTCGGCCGCACCCCGTTCCCGCAGATCGGCTCGCTGCCGTACCTGCTCACGCTCGCGCCGCGCGGGTTCTTCTGGTTCCAGCTGACGAAGCCGGAGGCCGCCGAGTGATCGCCGACCGGATCGCAGCGGGCGAGTTCCAGCTCGTCGAGGACGCGCAGCTGCGCGAGTTCATCCGCGGACGCCGCTGGTACGGCTCGAAGACCCAGGAGATCGCCCACGCCCACGTCGTGGACGCCGCGCTCGTGCGGAGCGAGGCGCCGCTGCTCGTCGTCGCGGTCGCGGAGGTCCGCTTCCACGAGGGGACGCACGACCTCTACCAGCTGCTCTTCGGGCTGCGGCCGGCGCGACGACGAGCCGGTCGGCGAGACGATCGGGGAGATCGACGGCTGGCGGGTCTACGACGCGCTCGACGACCCGGCGCTCGCGCGCGAGCTGCTCTCGCTGATGCGCCGCGGCGCGGCGGCGGACGCGGTCGAGGGCACCGTCGCGTTCGAGGCGATCGACCCGGCCGCGCTCGGCGGCGAGCTCGAGATGCGGCCGGCGGGCGTCGAGCAGTCGAACACGTCCGTCGTCTTCGGCGACGAGCTGATCCTGAAGGCGTACCGCCGGCTCGAGGCCGGGATCAACCCGGAGCTCGAGCTCCTGCGCTTCCTCACCGCTCAACGGCTTCGCCAACATCGCCGCCCTGCACGGCTGGTACGCGTACTCCGGGCGGCCGGTCGAGGCGACGCTCGGGATCCTGCAGCAGTACGTGCCGGACGCCGAGGACGGCTGGGAGCTCGCGCTCGACGAGCTGCAGTCGGCGCCCGAGGAGTTCCTGACCCGGCTGCGGCGGCTCGGCGAGGTCACCGGCGAGATGCACTCGGTGCTCGCCTCCGACCCGTCCGACCCCGACTTCGCGCCGGAGGACCCGAGCGTCGAGGCCATCGCGCTCCTGACCGCGACGGTCGACGAGGAGATCGAGCGGATCTTCCTCGACCTCCCCGAGACGGAGGCGACCGGCCGAGATCGTCGGCCGCGGCGAGGAGGTGCGCGACCGGCTGCGGCTCATCTCCCACGTCGGCGCGGTCGGCAAGTCGGTCCGGACGCACGGCGACTACCACCTCGGCCAGACGCTGTGGACCGGGAGCGACTGGGTCGTGATCGACTTCGAGGGCGAGCCGGCGCGGCCGCTGCCGGAGCGCCGCCGCAAGCGCTCGCCGCTCCGCGACGTCGCCGGGATGCTGCGCTCGTTCGCGTACGCGGCTTCCGCGGTGCGCATCCTGCGCGGCGGCGAGCCGCCCGCCGGCTGGGAGCAGCGGGCGCGCGAGGAGTTCCTCGACGGCTACTTCGGCACGGTCGAGCGGTCGCTCGTGCCGCCGAGCGAGGAGGCGCGGACGCGGCTGCTGGCCGTGTTCGAGCTCGAGAAGGCCGTGTACGAGCTGCGCTACGAGCTCAACAACCGGCCCGGACTGGGTGGGGATCCCGGTGGCAGGGATCCTGCGGCTCCTGGAGGCCCCGCTCTGAGCCTGCAGCTGCACGACCCGCACGCCTACCTCGGCGCCCACTACTGGGACGGCGGCGTCGTCGTCCGCGCGTACCGCCCCGAGGCGACGCGGATCGTCGTCCGTCCGGAGGAAGGCGCGCCGGTCGAGCTCCTGCCGGCGGGCGACGGCCTCTTCGAGGGCGTCCTGGAAGGGGCCGACCTGCCGCTCCGCTACGAGCTCGAGGTCGCGTACCCGGACGGCAACACGTTCACGCAGCGGGACGCGTACGCGTTCCCGCCGACGCTCGGCGAGCTCGACACGTACCTCGTCGGCGAGGGCCGGCACGAGCAGCTCTACGAGCGCCTGGGCGCGCACGTCCGCGAGGTCGAGGGCGTGGTCGGCACGAGCTTCGCCGTGTGGGCGCCGAGCGCGCGCTCGGTCTCCGTCGTCGGCGACTTCAACTCCTGGGACGGCCGGCTCAACCCGATGCGGTCGCTCGGCCCGTCCGGCATCTGGGAGCTGTTCGTCCCGGACGTGGAGGAGGGGGCGCGCTACAAGTTCGAGCTCCGCACGCAGCTCGGCGAGCTTCGCCTCAAGGCCGACCCGCTCGCCTTCCACCAGGAGTCGCCGCCGCAGACGAACTCGATCGTCCACCGGCCGACGTACGCGTTCGAGGACGAGGCCTGGATGGAGGCGCGGCGCGCCCACGATCCGCTGACCGGGCCGATGTCCATCTACGAGGTGCACCTCGGCTCCTGGCGGCGCGACCCCGACAATCCCGCCCACGTGCTCTCGTACCGCGCGCTCGCCGAAGAGCTGGGGGACTACGTCGAGGACATGGGCTTCACGCACGTCGAGCTGCTGCCCGTGATGCACCACCCGTTCTCGGGCTCGTGGGGCTACCAGGTGACGAGCTACTACGCCCCGCACTCCTGGTACGGCACGCCCGACGACTTCAAGTTCTTCGTCGACGCGATGCACCGGCGCGGCATCGGCGTGATCCTCGACTGGGTGCCGGCCCACTTCCCGCGCGACGACTGGGCGCTGGCCCGGTTCGACGGGACGCACCTCTACGAGCACGCCGACCCGCGGCGCGGCGCGCACCCGGACTGGGGCACGCTCGTCTTCAACTTCGGCCGCAACGAGGTGCGGAACTTCCTCCTCGCGAACGCGCTCTTCTGGCTGAAGGAGTTCCACACCGACGGGATCCGTGTCGACGCCGTCGCCTCGATGCTCTACCTCGACTACTCGCGCGAGGAGGGCCAGTGGGTGCCGAACCAGTTCGGCGGCAACGAGGACCTCGACGCGGTCCGCTTCCTCCGCGACCTGAACGAGCTCGTGTACGGGCGGGAGCCGGGCGTGATCTCGGCGGCGGAGGAGTCGACGGCGTGGCCCGCCGTCTCGCGTCCGACGTACGTCGGCGGGCTCGGCTTCGGCTTCAAGTGGAACATGGGCTGGATGCACGACACGCTCGGGTACTTCGCCTACGACCCGATCTACCGGCGCTACCACCACCACGAGCTGACGTTCTCGCTCGTCTACGCCTGGAACGAGAACTTCGTCCTCCCGCTCTCGCACGACGAGGTCGTGCACGGGAAGGGCTCGCTGCGTGAACAAGATGCCGGGCGACCGCTGGCAGAAGCTCGCGAACCTGCGTGCGCTCTACGCGTACATGTGGGCGCACCCCGGCAAGAAGCTCCTGTTCATGGGCGGCGAGTTCGCGCAGAACGAGGAGTGGAGCCACGAGCGCTCGCTCGACTGGCACCTGCTCGAGAACGAGGAGCACGCGGGTGTGCAGGCGCTCGTCCGCGAGTTGAACCGCGTCTACCGCGACACGCCGGCGCTCTGGGAGGTCGACTTCTCGCACGAGGGCTTCCGCTGGCTCGAGGCCAACGACGCGCAGGGCAACGTGCTCGCGTTCGCGCGCCTGCCGCGGGACGGCGACCGGCCGCTCGTCTGCGTCTGCAACCTCTCGCCCGTGCCGCGGCGCGAGTTCCGGGTCGGGATGCCACGGCCGGGGCGCTGGGTCGAGGCGCTGAACACCGACTCGGCCTACTACGGCGGCTCGGACGTCGGCAACCTCGGCGGCATCGAGGCCGAGGGCGTCCCCTGGCACGACCAGCCGTACTCGGCCGAGCTCACGCTCCCGCCGCTCGGCGTGCTCTGGCTCGTCCCCGAGTGGAACGCCTCATTCAGTGTCTGACACGGGCCATGGCCGGTGTCAGACACTGTGGGTACCCGTACGTGCTTCGCGCCTGCGGTTCGGCAGGATGCCGTGGTGCGCCTCTTCGGCCGCTTCTTCCGCCTCGTCTGGGGCGACGACGTCCCGGTCCGCTGCGGCCGGTGCTCGCCGTGCAGTTCTGCGGCTCGGTCGCGATGTCCGCCCTGTGGACGTACATCGGGATCTGGGCGCTCGAGCGGCTCGACGCGAGCTCGACCGCGATCGGGATCACCTTCACCTGCGGCGCGCTCGCGGCGACCGCGACCGGGTACCTCGGCGGCCACCTGTCCGACTACCTCGGGCGCAAGCCGCTGATCCTCATCGGCTTCGGCCTCGAGTCGGTCTTCGTCCTCGCCTATCTGGCCGCCGGCGGCCGTGAGCTGCTCGGCCTCTCGCTCGTCGTCGTCGCGAGCGCGCTCGGCTCGCTCGCCCAGGGCGCCGACCAGGCGCTCGTCGCCGACCTCGTCCCCGAGGAGAAGCACGAGCAGGCGTACGCGTCCGTCCGCGTCGCCGTCGAACCTCGGCGTCACGATCGGCCCGCCGATCGGCGGTTTGCTCCTGCTCGGCGAGGACTGGAACCGGCTCTTCCTCGGCGTCGCCGTGATGGCCGGCGCTCGCCTTCCTCGTCGGCCTCCGCTGGCTGCCACAGCGCGGCGAGTTCACCCCCGAGGGCCCGCCCGAGCGCGGCTCGTTCGGCGTCATCCGGCAGGACAAGGCGTTCCTGCTCTTCCTCGTCTCCGGGGTGCTCGCCTACCTCGTCTACGTCTCGTACGAGACGGTGCTGCCGATCACGGCGGTCGACTCGCACGGCCTCTCGCCGTCGACGTGGGGCTTCCTCGTGATCATCAACCCGGCGCTCGTCACGATCTTCCAGCTGCGGCTGACGCGGCGCGTGGAGCACATTCCCGCCGCCCCGAAGCTCGCCGTGGCGATGCTGCTGATGGGCTTCCCGTTCCTGCTCCTGTCGCTGAACGGGTCGATCCCGACGTTCGCCTTCGTCATCACCGTCTTCGTGATCGGCGAGATGCTCTGGGTGCCGACGTCGCAGGGGATCGCGGCGCGGCTCGCGCCGGCCGACCTCCGCGGCGCGTACATGGGCGCGTTCGGAAGCACGGCCGGGTTCGCCTTCGCGATCGGGCCGCTCGCGGGCCTCGCGCTCCGCGACGTCAGCG
This sequence comes from uncultured Thermoleophilia bacterium, assembly GCA_963733995.1. Classification (GTDB taxonomy): domain Bacteria; phylum Actinomycetota; class Thermoleophilia; order Gaiellales; family Gaiellaceae; genus DATHTC01. Next base: position 20,958 of record CAVTFO010000017.1, on the reverse strand, counting down.
GCGACACGCTGGTCTGGTCGTTCTTCGCCGCGGCCTCGCTGTTCGCCGCCGTCACGGGCGCGCTCGCCGTCCGCGTCGCGATCGGCCGGGGCGAGGAAGAGCCGGAGCCGATCCCCGCCTAGTGGCGCGGCTGCTCTTCGTCCGACCGCGCCGCGGCCGCCTCGCCCGGACCGGCAGCCGTCGTCACGCACGGGCTCGTCCTCGCGCTCCACCTCGGGCTGACGCCGGACGAGTGGGCAGGGCTGCCGCTCCCGGGCATCGCCGCTGTGGTTGAGTCCCCGGACCCCGGGTACCAGCGGGCAACCCCATGACCGACCCGCCGATCAGACGACCGTTCGGGGCCGTCCCGGTGGCGGACGGCCTCGTCGAGTTCCGCGTCTGGGCGCCGAGCGCGACCCGAGTCGCCGTGCGCCTCGACGACGGCGACCACGAGCTCGCGCGCGTCTGGGAGGGCGTTCACGAGGGCCGCGTCCCGGCGATGCCGGGCGACGACTACCGCTACGTCCTCGACGGCGGCGAGCCGCTCCCCGACCCGTGGTCGCGCTTCCAGCCGGACGGCATCTTCGGCCCGTCGCGGATCGTCGACACGGCCAGCTTCGTGTGGTCGGACGACGGCTGGGACGGCGTCCGGCTCGACGAGCTCGTGCTCTACGAGCTGCACGTCGGCACCTTCACCGAGGACGGCACCTTCGAGGCCGCGATCCCGCACCTGCCCGGGCTCGCCGAGCTCGGCGTGACCGCGATCGAGCTGATGCCGGTGGCGACGTTCCCCGGCGACCGCGGCTGGGGGTACGACGGGATCTACGCCTACGCGCCGCACCCGGCCTACGGCGGCCCGGGCGGGCTCATCCGCTTCGTCGACGCCGCGCACGCCGCCGGCCTCGGCGTGCTCCTCGACGTCGTCTACAACCACGTCGGCCCCGGTGCACGCTTCGCCGACTTCGGCCCGTTCTTCACCGACCGCCACCACACGTTCTGGGGCGAGGCGATCGACTACTCGCAGGACGGCGTGCGCGAGTGGGCGCTGCAGAACGCGGAGTACTGGATCCGCGACTTCCACCTCGACGGCCTGCGCCTCGACGCCACGCACGCGGTCTTCGACGACCGCCCGCGCCACGTCCTGGCCGAGCTCGCCGACCGCGTCCGCGCCGTCGACCCGCGCGCGCTCGTCATCTCCGAGATGACGACCGGCGACCTGCGCCCGATCGAGGAGTGGGGGCACGACGCGCAGTGGGCGGACGAGCTCCACCACGAGCAGCACGTGCTCCTCACCGGCGAGCGCGAGGGCTACTACGGCGCCTACCGCGGCTCGGTGGAGGGGATCGCGCGCCAGCTCCAGCGCGCCCCCGCGGAGCGGCTCGTCGTCTGCATGCAGAACCACGACCAGATCGGCAACCGCCCCTTCGGCGACCGTCCGGCACGCGAGCTGCAGCCGCTGCAGGCGCTCGTGCTCCTGTTCGCGCCGCAGACGCCGCTGCTGTTCATGGGGCAGGAGCACGGCGACCCCGCGCCGTTCCAGTTCTTCACCGACCACGTCGACCCGTTCGTCGCCGACGCCACCCGCGACGGCCGCCGCAACGAGTTCAAGGACTTCTCCGGCTTCGCGGCCGAGGACGTGCCCGACCCGCAGGCCCGGGACACGTTCATGCGCTCGAAGCTGACGTGGACCGGCGAGCCGGAGCTGCGGAGCCTCGTCCAGCACCTCCTGCAGCTGCGGCGCGAGCTGCCGCGCGAGGTCGAGGTCGCCTGGGACGAGGCCGAGGGCTGGCTCACCGTCCGCCGCGGCCCGGTCGAGCTCGTGGCGAACTTCTCCGACCGCGAGGTGCAGGTCGGCGAGACGACCGTCCCCGCCTACAGCGGCGTCCTCCGGTAGTGCTCCTCCCGGCGATCATCGGCGGCCCCTCGCCCGCGATCACGCGGCGCCAGAGTCCACCCACGTCCTCACGAAGGCAACCAGCCTTCGCTTCGGACGCGTGCGGCCTCTGGCTTGGTGCTCGCGGACGAGGGACTCACCAAGACCACCGGGAGGAGCACTGATGGACGTCTGGCCCGGCGCCGTTCCCGCTCGGCCCGGGTGGGACGGCCAGGGGACGAACTTCTCGCTGTTCTCCGAGAACGCCCACCGGGTCGAGCTGTGCCTCTTCGACGAGGCCGACGACGAGACGCGGATCCCGGTCACCGAGCGGACGGCCTTCAACTGGCACTGCTACCTGCCGGGCGTCGGCCCCGGGCAGCGGTACGGCTACCGCGTCCACGGCGCCTACGACCCCGCCGCGGGCCACCGCTTCAACCCGGCGAAGCTCCTCATCGACCCGTACGCGAAGGCGATCGAGGGCCCGATCCGCTGGGAGCGCGGCAACCCGCTGCCGTACCGCCGCGAGCCCGGACGAGGCGGCCGACCTGGTCCCGGACGACGAGGACGACGCCGCCGCGATCCCGAAGTGCGTCGTCGTCGACGACGCGTTCTTCTGGGAGGACGACCGGCCGCCGGCGACGCCCTGGCACGAGACGGTGATCTACGAGGTGCACGTGAAGGGCTTCACGAAGCTGATGCCCGGCGTGCGCGAGGACCTCCGCGGCACGTACGCGGGCCTCGCCTCCGAGCCCGCGGTCGCGTACCTCCGCGACCTCGGCGTCACCGCCGTCGAGCTGCTCCCGGTGCACCACATCGCCGACGAGCAGTTCCTCGCCGATCGAGGCCTGACGAACTACTGGGGCTACTCCTCGATCGGCTTCCTCGCGCCGCACGCCCTCTACGCGGCGACCGGCACGCGCGGCGAGCAGGTGCGCGAGTTCAAGGGGATGGTGAAGGCGCTCCACCGCGCCGGGATCGAGGTGATCCTCGACGTCGTCTACAACCACACCGCCGAGGGCAACCACCTCGGCCCGATGCTCGCGTTCAAGGGCGTCGACAACGCGAGCTACTACCGGCTCGTCCCGGACGACCGGCGCTTCTACATGGACTTCACCGGGACGGGCAACTCGCTCAACCCGGCCCATCCGTCGGTGCTGCGGCTGATCATGGACTCGCTGCGCTACTTCGTGCTCGAGTGCCACGTCGACGGGTTCCGCTTCGACCTCGCCTCGGCGCTCGCGCGCGAGTTCTACGACGTCGACCGCCTCTCGGCCTTCTTCGACATCGATCCACCAGGACCCGGTGCTCTCGCAGGTGAAGCTGATCGCCGAGCCGTGGGACGTCGGCCCGGGCGGCTACCAGGTCGGCAACTTCCCGGTGCTCTGGACGGAGTGGAACGGGATCTACCGCGACACCGTCCGCGACTTCTGGCGCGGGCAGGCGTCCGTCGCGGCCTTCGCCCAGCGGTTCACCGGCTCCTCCGACCTCTACGCCGAGGACGGGCGCAAGCCGTTCGCCTCGATCAACTTCGTCACCGCCCACGACGGCTTCACGCTCGCCGACCTCGTCTCGTACGACCAGAAGCACAACGAGGCGAACGGGGAGGGCAACCGCGACGGGACGGACGACAACCGCTCGTGGAACCACGGCGTCGAGGGGCCGACCGACGACCCCGCAGATCGTCGCGCTGCGGCGCCGCCAGGTGCGCAACTTCCTCGTCACGCTGCTGCTCTCGCAGGGCGTGCCGATGCTGCTCGGCGGCGACGAGATCGGCCGCACCCAGCGCGGGAACAACAACGCCTGGTGCCAGGACAACGAGCTGTCGTGGTTCCACTGGGACGAGGCCGACGAGGAGCTGCTCGCGTTCGCGAAGCGGGTGATGCGCCTCCGCCTCGACCACCGCGTCTTCCACCGGCAGCGCTTCCTCGAGGGCCGCGAGCGCATGGGCTCGGGCGCGCCGGACGTCTGGTGGTTCCGGCCCGACGGGCGCCGGATGACGCAGGCCGACTGGCGCCGCGGCGACGCGCACATCCTCGGCGTCTTCCTCAACGGCCGCGAGATCCCGACGCCGGCGCCCGACGGCGAGCCGGTCGTCGACGACTCGTTCCTCCTCCTCTTCAACGCGTGGGACGGGCCGGTCGTCTTCACGCTGCCGCCGCGCCGGTTCGGGCGCCGCTGGTCGCTCGAGCTCTCGACCTTCGAGCCGGAGGCGGAGGGGGACGTCTTCCCGGCACGCGGCCTCGTGCCCGCTCGAGGGGCGCTCGTCGGTCGTGCTGCGGAGCACGGCTGCGTGACCTGGCGCGCGGTCTACCGCCTCCAGCTCTCGCCCGCGTTCACCTTCCGCGACGCGCTCGCGGTCGTGCCCTACCTCCGCGACCTCGGCGTCTCGCACCTGTACCTCTCGCCCTCGCTGCAGGCGACGCACGGCTCGACGCACGGCTACGACGTCGTCGACCCGACGCGGATCAGCGACGACCTCGGCGGCGAGGCGGCGTTCCGCGAGCTCGCCTCGGCCGGGCTCGGGGTGCTGCTCGACGTCGTCCCGAACCACATGGCCACGAGCGACGAGAACCGCTTCTGGCGCGACCCCGAGCTGCGGCGGCGGTTCTTCGACTGGGACGAGGAGACCGGCTGGTACCGGCGCTTCTTCGACATCGGCGAGCTGGGCGGCGTGCGCGTCGAGGACCCGGACGTGTTCGCGACGACGCACGGGAAGGTGCTCGAGCTCGTCCGCGACGGCCTCGTCCAGGGGCTGCGGATCGACCATCCCGACGGCCTCGCCGACCCGCGCGGCTACCTCGAGCGGCTGGCGGCGGAGGGCGTCGAGCACGTCTGGGTGGAGAAGATCGTCGAGCCGGGCGAGCGCCTGCGCGACTGGCCGGTGGAGGGGACGACCGGCTACGAGTTCGCGAACGACGTCACGGCGCTCTTCGTCGACCCGGCCGGCGAGGAGCCGCTCACGCGGCTCTACGAGGAGCTGACCGGCGAGCGGCGGCCGTTCGCGGCCGTTGCGGACGAGGCGAAGCTCGAGCAGGCGCGGACGACCTTCCGGCCGGAGCTCGAGCGGCTGCGGCAGCTCGTCGACCATCCGGGGCTCGCGGAGGCGGCCGCGTCGCTCCACGTCTACCGCACCTACGTCGAGCCGTGGTCGGGGCGGGTCGAGCCCGACGACCGCGAGGCGCTCGCTCCCGTCCCCGAGGACCTGCGGCGCGTGCTGCTGCTCGAGGCGGACGCGCCGGCCGAGTTCGTCACGCGCTTCCAGCAGACGACCGGGCCGGTCATGGCGAAAGGGGTCGAGGACACGGCGTTCTACCGCTGGTTCCGGCTCACGGCGCTGAACGAGGTCGGCGGCGACCCCGGTCGGTTCTCGCTCCCGGTCGAGGCCTTCCACCGCGCGAACCTCGAGCGGGCCGAGCGCTTCCCGCGGCACCTGCTCGCGACGACGACGCACGACACGAAGCGCAGCGGCGACGTGCGCGCGCGGCTCGCGGCGCTCGCCGCGGTGCCGGAGGAGTGGGCCCGGCTGGCGCGCGCGAAGGTCGGCGCCTTCGACGACCCGAACGAGGGCTACCTGGCGCTGCAGACGGTCGTCGGCGCGTGGCCGCTGACCGCGGATCGCCTCGAGGCGTACCTCCGCAAGGCGCTCCGTGAAGGAAAGCGGACGACGAGCTGGCTCGCGCCCGACGAGGCGCACGAGCGGCGCGTGGTCGAGGCGGCGGTCGCGCTCCTGTCCGATCCGGACGTGGAGGCCTTCGCGCTCCGGCTCGCGGAGGCGGGGCGGCGGATCGCGCTCGGGATGACGCTGCTCAAGCTCACGGCGCCGGGGATCCCCGACCTCTACTGGGGCGACGAGCTGGAGCTGCTCGCGCTCGTCGACCCGGACAACCGGCGCCCGGTCGACTGGGAGGCGCATCGGCGCGCGCTCGCCGACCCGCCGCCGAAGCTGCGGGTCGTGCGCGAGGCGCTGGCGCTGCGCGCGCGCCGTCCGGACGCGTTCGCGGGGAGCTACGAGCCGGTGGAAGCAGGCCCCGACGTGTGCGCGTTCGGGCGCGGCGGCGAGGTGCTCGTCGTGGTGCCGCTCCGTCCCGGCGCGTCGAAGGACGCCGTCGACGCCGGCGGCGCGCGCGACCTGCTCGAGGAGCTGCCGGTCGGTCTCTACGAGAGGGCTTCCTAGCCCGTCGTCATACTGGTTCCTTCGAGGATGTCCGATTTCGGCTGGAACACGCCCGGTGCGGCGAACGAGGGCGAGGGGCGCGCGGCCTGCCGCGCGTCGAGGACCTGAAGCGGGTCGACGGCGGCTACGACCGCCGCTCCGTCGAGCAGGCCTTCGACGCCTTCTACCGGCACGCGGCGCAGCTCGACGCGAACCTGCGCGTGCTCGAGTCGGTCGAGGCGTTCCGCCGCGACTCGGCGGCGCTGCGCGACGACCTGCGCGCGCTGCGCTCGGCGTCGTGGGGGCCGATCCCGGCCGCGCGCCAGCCGTGGTCCACGTCGGCGGCGCACGACGTGGCGGACGGAGCGGCGCGCGTCCTTCGACGCGATGCCTCGGATCGTCGTCGAGGCGGCGTTCATCGTCGCCGTCGCGCTCGCCGCCGGCCTCTCGGGGCTCGCGACGGGGTGGGTGGTCACGCTCGTGCTCGCGTCCTGGGTGCTCGTCGGCCTGGGCGAGCTGGCGCTGGCGGTGGCGCGGCCGCGTCCGTCGGCCCCGGCCGTCCTCCCGCCGCCACGCGGCGGGTGGCGGAGCCGGAGCCGGCGCCGATCGCACCGGTCGTCGCCCGGAGCCGGAGCCGGTTCCGGCACCGGTGGGCGAGGACACGCAGGCCTCGGAGCTCGAGGCGATCGCGGAGCCGAGCCGGAGCCCGAGCCGGAGCCGGTGGCGGAGGAGCCCGAACCCGTAGCCGACCCGAGCCGGAGCCGAGCCCGAAGCCCGAGGCCGAGGCCGAGAGCGAGCCCGAGCCCGAGCCGATCGCGGAGCCCGAGCCCGAGCCCGAGCCCGAACCCGAGCCGGAGCCGGTCGCCGACGTCTGGCCCGAGCCGCAGCCGGTCGCGGAGGCAGAGCCGAGCGACCGAGCCCGAGCGGGAGCCCGAGCCGGAGCCCGTGGAGGCCCCGGGCGCGGCCGCCGGCGGCGGTCGCGTCGTGGGCCGCGACCGAGCCGGAGCCGCGCCGCCGCCGCTTCTGGGGCCGCCGGCAGGCCACGCCCGAGCCCCTGGCCGAGGACGGGCCCGAGCCGCCGCGCCACGTGCGGATCGTCCCCGTCGAGACCGAGGAGCCCGAGCCCGCGGCCGAGCACGAGCCGGTCGAGGAGCCGAGGTCGTGGCCGAGCCCGAGCCCGGCGCCGAGGCGGAGGCGGATCCGTGGGACGAGGAGCCGGTCCTCCCACCCGGCCCGCTCCGGAGGAGGTCGAGGTGCCGTGGGACGGCGCCGCCCGAGGCCGAGGCCGCCGAGGTCGACCCGACCGACGAGGCGGACACGGACGCCCGCCTCGAGCTGCCCGCCGCCGCCCGAGCGCGCCGCGCTCCGCCGCGGCCGCCGCGTAGGCGAGACGCCACCGTTCGCTACAACTGTCGCATGAGGCGTCGCCTCGTCCTCGCGCTCGCCACCGTGCTCGCGCTCGCCGGAGCGGCCGGGCAGGGCGACGCGGCGCAGGCGCCGACGTTCCCCGTGCGGGAGTACGCGGTGCCGGCGGGCACGCACCCGCACGACGTCGCCCCGGCGCGCGACGGCGGCGTCTGGTACACGGCGCAGCACAGCGGCGCCCTCGGCCATCTCGACCCGGACACGGCGGACGCGCCACATCCCGCTCGGCGACGGCTCGGCGCCGCACGGCGTCATCGTCGGCCCGGACGGCGCGCCGTGGATCACGGACGGCGGACTCAACGCGATCGTCCGCGTCGACCCGCGGACGAGCGCCGTCCGCGCGTTCCGGCTCCCTGCGAGCACCGGCTACGCGAACCTGAACACGGCCGTCTTCGACCGCACCGGCGTGCTCTGGTTCACCGGCCAGAGCGGGATCTACGGCCGCCTGAACCCGCGGACGGGAGCGATGAAGGTGTTCCGTGCGCCCCGCGGTCGCGGGCCGTACGGCATCACGGCCGCCCGGGACGGCTTCGTCTACTACGCGTCGCTCGCGGGCAGCTACCTCGGCCGGATCGACCGCCGCACGGGGCGCGCAACCGTGCTCCAGCCGCCGACCCGCGGCCAGGGCGCGCGCCGCGCGTGGGCGGACTCCCGCGGCCGCATCTGGGTGAGCGAGTGGAACGCGGGCAAGGTCGCGCGGTACGACCCGCGCACGCGGCGCTGGCGCGAGTGGCGGCTCCCCGGCTCGAATCCGCAGCCGTACTCGGTCTACGTCGACGGCAGCGACGTCGTCTGGCTGACCGACTTCGGCGCCAACGCGATCGTCCGCTTCGACCCGCGGACGCTGCGCTTCCGCAGCATCCCCATCCCGAGCGCCGACGCGGCCGTGCGGCAGCAGCTGGGCCGCCGCTGCGAGGTCTGGGGCGCGGAGTCGGCGGTCGACAAGCTCGTCGTCGTCCGCACCTGCTGACGCGGCTAGCGCACGCGGTTCAGGAAGCCATCACGGCATCGCGAAGGCGCGGTTACGATCGACGGCCTGCGCGTGACCCTCCCGCAAGTCCCTGGTCCGCCCTTCGTCCGCTTCGTCCTCCGGCGTGCGGCCGCGCTCGTCCTCCTGTGCCTCGGGATCACGCTCGTCGCGTTCGGGTTCACGCAGCTCGTGCCCGGCGACCCGGTGGCGGCCAACCTCGGCGAGCAGGCCGCCGCCGACCCGGCCGCTGTGCAGGCGTTCGAGGAGCGCTACGGGCTCGACGAGCCGGTCCCCGTCCAGTACCTGGCGCTACCTCACGAACGTCCTGCACGGCGACCTCGGCGAGTCGCTCCAGGACCACCAGCCGGTGCGGCAGAACCTCGCCACGTACGCCCCCGCGACGGCCGAGCTGGCGATCCTCTCGACGCTTCGTCGCCGTCGTCGTCGGCGTCAGCTTCGGCGTCGCCGCCGCCGTCCGCCGGAACCGGCTCGACCGACCACGCGCTGCGCGTCGTCTCGCTCGCCGGCATCTCGATGCCGACGTTCTGGATCGCGCTCGTCGCGCTCTACGTCTTCTTCTTCCGCCTCGGCTGGTTCCCCGGCGGCGACCGGCTCGATCCCGGCGTCCTCGCGCCGCCGCACAAGACCGGGATGTACACCGTCGACGCCCTGCTCGCCGGCCAGTGGAGCACGGCCTGGGACGCGCTCCACCACCTGATCCTGCCCGCGCTCGTCCTCGCCGCCTACAGCGTCGGCCTGCTGACGCGCTACACGCGCTCGGCCGTGCTCGAGGTGATCGGCAACGACTACGTCCGCGCGGCCCGCGCGAAGGGCCTGCCGGAGGGGATCGTGCTCCGCCGCCACGTCCTCCGCGCCGCGCTCCCGTCGGTCGTGACGGTCATCGGGCTCGTCTTCGCGAACGTGCTCACCGGGACGGTGCTCGTCGAGACGATCTTCGCGTGGCCCGGGATCGGGCAGTACGCGTACCGCAGCGCCGTGACGCTCGACCTGCCCGCGATCATGGGCGTCAGCCTCTTCGTCGCGGTCGTCTACATCACGATCAACTTCGTCGTCGACGTCCTCTACGGCGTCATCGACCCGCGGATCCGCGTCACATGAGCGCGACCGTCGTCCCCGAGGCCGATCCGCGTCGAAGTCGAGCCGCGGCGGGTCCGCGCCGGCGTGGCGGCAGCCGCTCGCCGATCGTCGGCGCGGCGATCGCGGTCGGCTGGCTCGTCGTCGCCGTGTTCGCGCCGCTGATCGCGCCGTACGACCCGCTCGCGCAGACGTTCGTGCCGTTCGCGCCGCCCGTCGGCCGACCACCTGTTCGGCACCGACGAGCTCGGGCGCGACGTCTTCTCCCGGGTGATCTACGGCGCGCGGATCTCGCTGCCGCTCGGGCTGCTGCTCGTCGTGCTCGCCTCGACGATCGGCGGCGTCCTCGGGGTCGCTCGCCGGCTACTTCCGCGGCTGGACGGACGGCGCTCGTGATGCGCACGCGCCGACCTCGTCTTCGCGTTCCCGGCGATCATCCTCGCGATGGTCGTGACGGCGGCGCTCGGCCGCGGGCTGACGAACGCCGTCCTCGCCCTCGTGATCGTCGCGTGGCCGTCGTACGCGCGCGTCGTGCGCAGCCTCGTCCTCTCGGTCGGCGACTCGGAGTACGTCTGGGCGTCGCGGCTGCTCGGCGCCTCGTCGCGGCGCGCGCTCGTGCGCGACGTGCTCCCGAACGTCGTCGGGCCCGTGCTCGTGCTCGCCACGCTCGACGTCGGCAACGCGATCCTGCTGCTCTCCGGGCTCTCGTTCCTCGGCCTCGGCGCCCAGCCGCCCGACGCCCGAGTGGGGCTCGATGGTCGCGACCGGCACGCAGTACTTCCAGTTCTGGTGGATGGGGACGTTCCCCGGGCTCGCGATCTTCACGGCGGTGCTCGCGTTCAACTTCGTCGGCGACAGCCTCCGCGACGTCTTCGACCCGCGGACGGCGCGCGAGTCGACGGAGCGGATGTGAGCGCGCTGCTCCAGGTCGAGGGCCTCCGCGTCCGGCTGCCGACCGCCGGCCGGCCCCGCGACGGTCGTGGACGGGATCGACTACGAGCGTCGAGACCGGCGAGGTCTTCGGCATCGCCGGCGAGAGCGGCAGCGGGAAGACGATGTCGGTGCTCGCGCTGATGGGGCTGCTGCCGCCGGGCGCGGCCGTCGGCGGCAGCGCCGTCTTCGAGGGGCGCGATCTGCTCCGGCTGCCGCGCGCCGAGCTGCGGCGGATCTGCGGCCGCGAGCTCGCGATGGTCTTCCAGGATCCGATGACGTCCCTCCACCCGATGCTGTCGATCGGCACGCAGCTCACCGAGCACGTCCGCCTCCACCTCGGGCTCGGCCGAAGGGACGCCGCCGCTGCGCGCGCTGGAGCTGCTGCGCGAGGTGCGGATCCCCGATCCCGAGCGCGCGCTGTCACGCCTACGCGCACCAGTTCTCGGGCGGCATGCGCCAGCGGATCGCGATCGCGATGGCGCTCGCCTGCGGCCCGAGGCTGCTGGTCGCCGACGAGCCGACGACCGCGCTCGACGTCACCGTCCAGGCCGGGATCATCCGCCTGCTCGACCGACTCCGGCGCGAGACCGGCCTCGCGATCGTCCTCATCACGCACGACCTCGGCGTCCTCTCGGCGATCGCCGACCGCGTCGCCGTGTTCTACGCGGGCCGGGTCGTCGAGGCCGGCGTCGCGGACGGACGTGCTCGGCGCGCCCGCGCCACCCGTACACGCGCGGCCTCCTCGACGCGCTCCCGCACCCGGAGGCGTCGGCGACGCCGCTCGTCGCCGATCTCCGGGGCGCCGCCCGCGCCGCGGCACGTCCCGCCCGGCTGCGCGTTCCACCCGCGCTGCCCCTACGCGCTGGAGGCGTGCCGCGACGGCCGTTCCGCCGCTCGTCCCGGTGAACGGACGGTCGCTCGCCTGCCCCGTCGACCCCCTGCGCGGATGATCGAGTCGCCCGCCCTCGCGCTCGACGACGTCGTCGTCGAGTACGAGCGGCGCGGGGTCGGCCCCGTCCGTGCCGTCGCCGGCGCGAGCCTCGCCGTCGGACGCGGCCAGATCGTCGGCCTCGTCGGCGAGTCCGGCTGCGGCAAGTCGACGCTCGCGCGTGCCGCCGTCGGCATGGTCGCGCCCGTCTCCGGGACGATCCGGTTCGAGGGGCAGGAGGTGCGGCCGCTGACCCGGCGCGCGCGGCCGCGCGAGCTGGCGCGTCTCCAGATGGTGTTCCAGAACCCGTTCTCGTCGCTCAACCCTCGCCGTCGGGTCGGCGACCAGATCGGTGAGGCGCTCGCCGTCCTCGGCGTCGCCTCGCGCGCGAAGCGGCGCGCGCGGGTGGCGGAGCTCCTCGAGCAGGTCGGCCTTCCGGCAGGCGCGGCGCGCGGCTACCCGCACGAGTTCTCCGGCGGGCAACGGCAGCGCATCGCGATCGCCCGCGCGCTCGCCGCCGAGCCCGTCGGTGATCGTCCTCGACGAGCCGCTGGCCTCGCTCGACGCGTCCGCGCAGGCGCAGATCGCGAACCTCCTCGTCGAGCTCGCCCGCGAGCTCGAGCTCGGTCTCCTGCTGATCTCGCACGACCTCGCGATCGTGCGCCACGTCGCCGACGCCGTCGCGGTCATGTACCTCGGCCGGATCGCCGAGGTCGCGCCGACGCGCGAGCTGTGGGCGACGCCGCTCCACCCGTACACCGAGGCGCTCATCGGCGCCGTCCCGCACGCCGACGGCGCGGGCACGCTGCCGGAGGCGCTGCCGGGCGAGGTCCCCGACCCTTCGCGACCGCCGACCGGGTGCCGTTTCCATCCGCGCTGCCCGTACGCGTTCGAGCGGTGCCCGTCCGAGGAGCCGCTACTCGTCGAGCTCGCCCCGGCCCGGTCGGCCGCCTGCTGGCTGCAACGGCCGGGCGAGCCGCCCGTTGCCTCCCGCGGCCAAGGCCGCCCGGCTCGCGCCCGCTGCGAGCGGCGAGTAATGTCGGCCCTCACCCTTCGAGGCAAGGAGGACGACATGCCACTCGGCGTCCGGAGCAAGATCGCCTTCGCCGTGGGTGTCGCGCTCGCGGCGGGAACGGCGGCGTACGCGACCTCGACCGGGTCGGCTGCGCAGGGGCAGGACACGCTCGTCGTCGATCGCTCCTTCGAGATCAGGACGTCCGACCCGCAGCGGGCCTTCGAGCCGACGGCCTCGATCGTCGACCGCGCCATCTACGACACCCTGCTCACGTTCAGAGGCGGCGACGTCTCGCGTCCGGTGCTGATGGCGGCTCGCGGCTACCGGGCAACCGGCGGCGGGAGGACGTATACGTTCGACCTGCGCCGCGACATCCGGTTCGCCGACGGCACGCCGATGACGGCCGCCGACGTCGTCTTCTCGTTCCGGCGCCTGATCAACCTCAAGGGCAACCCCGCGTTCCTGCTCGCGGGCGTGACGCCTTCTGCGCGCGGCCGGTATACGGTCGTGCTCCGCTCGAGGACGCCGAACACCGCGATCCCGTCGATCGTCGCGAACACGTCTCTCGGGATCGTGAACTCGAGGCTGGCGAGGCGGCACGGTGCCACCGACGGGCCGAACGCGGACAAGACCGACAAGGCCGAGCGATGGTTCAACTCGCCCGGCCTCGGTGGGCGCCGGAAGCGGGCCGTACCTCCTGAGGCAGTACAGCACCACGTCCCAGATCGTGCTCGACCAGAACCCGCGGTACTGGGCGACAGAAGCCCGCGTTCGAGCGGGTCGTGATCCGGAACATGGTCTCCGCCACGCAGTTCATCAACGTTCAGCGGGGCCGGCACGAGGTCGCGATCGACCTCTCCGCGCAGCAGGCGCAATCGCTGCGGGGGAACCGCCGTGTCCGGGTGCGGACGCAGCCGTCGACCTGGGTGTTCTGGCTGTTCGCCAACAACAACCCCTCGATCTCGACCGCGACGTCGAACAAGCGCTTCCAGACCGCCGTTCGGTACGCGCTCGACTACCCGTCCTTCGTGCGGCTCGCCGGCCCCGGCGCGATCCAGGCGAGGGGGATCATCCCCTCGATGTTCCTCGGCGCGCTGCCGGCGTCGGCTGCCGTGAGCCGGAACCTCACGCGTGCGCGCAGCGAGCTCGCAGCGTCGGGTGTCGGCGGGCAGACGTTCACGCTCGAGTACCCGAGCGACCTCACGATCAACGGCGTCGCGTTCGCCACGCTGGCGCAGCGCGTGCAGGCGAATCTCCAGGACATCGGGGTCAAGGTCGAGCTCGCCGGCGCGCCTGTCGGCACGTGGCTGGACAAGTACCGCGGCGGGACGATGGCGTTCGGCCTGTCGCTGTGGGGACCGGACTACCCCGACCCCGCCGACTACCTCGCCTTCATGCCGGGAGAGCTCGTCGGCGTGCGCGTCGGCTGGCCGAAGGGCGGCGATCCGGCACTCGAGCGGCTGGCCGCAACGGCCCGCGTCACGACCAACGACCGCGCTCGGGCGCCGATCTACGGCGCGATCCAACGCCGGCTGAACCAGTCGGGCCCGTACTTCCCGCTGATCCAGCCGACACAGGTCTTCGCCGCTACGAGCGATCTCCGAGGCGCCGTCTTCAACCCGCTCTACTCGATCGACGTCCGCCTGCCGCAGCCGGCGGGGTAGGCCGCGCGTTCGAACCGGGGCGGCCGTCGAAGGGCGGCCGCCCCGCTCAGGCGTTGACGACGAGGTCGGGCGGGAAGCGGTTGAGCTTGCGGCCCCCCTCGGCCTCGCACACGACCACGTCCTCGATCCGGACGCCGAAGCGGCCGTCGACGAGGATCGACGGCTCGTCGGTGAAGGTCATGCCGGCCTCGAGCAGCGTCTCGTCCTCCTCGGAGACGAACGGCGGCTCGTGGACGTCCATGCCGATCCCGTGACCCATGCGGTGCTTGAAGCTCGGCGCCGTAGCCGGCCTCCTCGATCGGCCGTCGGCAGGCACGGTTGACCTCGTTCGCGGGAACCCCCGGCCGGAGCGCGGCCCGACCGGCCTCCTGCGCCGCCAGCACGAGCTCGTATGCCTCGCCGGACCGCCGGCATCCGGCTCGCCGACGCACACGGTGCGGCCGAAGTCCGAGCAGTACCCGTCGACGACCGCGCCGAATCGAACATGACGACGTCACCTTCCTCGGCGGGCGCCGTGCGCGTGGCGTCCGCCGAGCTCTTTCCCTCGCCGAACCCGGTGAAGACGTGCGTCGTGAACGAGGGCACGCGCGAGCCGTGGAGCCGCATCAGGTGCTCGACCTCCTCGACGAGCTCGAGCATCGTCACGCCGTGACGCACCGTCGGCGCGACCGCCCTCATCGTCGCGTCGACGACGTCGCAAGCGCGCTCCATCACGGCGATCTCCTCGGGCGACTTCGTGCGCCGGAGCCCGTTCACGAGTGGCGAGCCGGTGACCACCGTGTCGGCCGCGACGGCTCGCGTGAGGTGGAGCAGGGTCTCGGCCCACGTCCGGTCGCCGACCGCAAGCGTCGTCGCCGACCCGAGGCCGCGCGCCGCGGCGTCGAACAGGGCCGGCCCGTCGTCGCGCTCGCCGACGACGACCAGCTCGCCCGGCAGCTCACCGGCCACTTCGAACAAGGTCATCATCCGCGGCAGGACGAAAACGGGCTCCCGCTCGGGCCGGAAGAACGCTCCCGCGACCCAGCCGTGCGCGTACTGCGACTGGCCGAACGTCGGGATCACGCGCTCGACGCCCGTGAGGTACTCGAGATCGGACGACGGCGGGAGGAAGAGGAGATCGATCCCGGCCCGGCGCATCTGCTCGGCGAGCCGGCGCCTCCGGTCCGCGTAGTCGAACACGCCCACGAGTCTAGAGCGGCGTCAGGCGCGGAGGAGCGGCAGAACGCGGCGGGGCGAGAGCCCTGCGTCAGCAGGGCTCTCGGTCGTTGCGGCGTGCGCGTCGCCGTCAATCGTCGTCGTCGTTGCCTTGGCCGAAGCTGTAGGTGCCGTCCCAGTGCCACACCCCGCTCGCGTCGACCGAGACGACGACATCGGCCTGGAACCCTCTGAACTTCGCGTTGCCGCCCGAAATCGTCACGCGGCCCTGGGCCGTCGAGAGGTCGAGCACGACGTGGCCGAACGCAGCCGGGCCGTTTCCGGACGAGAGCACGATGTCGCTGTCCAGCGCGCCGTCGCCGGGTGCTTGGAGGTAGACGACTCTCATGCCGCGCTTGATTGCGCTGATGTTCGACGACGTGATCGTGCAGAAGGAGCCGGCGGTGCCGTTGAACTCCGAGCACTCCTTCGTGACGTGGAGGGCTCCGCTCCGCTGCGTCGCGCTGGACGCGGACGCCTGCACCGCTCCGAACGCGACGACCCCGACGACCGTCGCGACGAGCACGAGAAGCTTCTTCATGACTTCCTCCCTGGTGTGACGCCTGCAGCGGGTGCTGCAGGCCAACGGCCCTCAGCGTGGCACTGAGGCCGAGCTGCGTCTGCGGTGTCAGCCCCCGTTCGACGCGGGATGCCAGCACGGTGACGCCGCGTCAGGCGCAGAACCGGCGTACCTGGTGCGGAAAGCTCTCGACGTCGATCGGCTTCTCCAGGCAGCCGGCAAATCCGGCGCGTGTGAGCCAGGCGGTGTCTCCTTCGAACTCGACCGCGCTCAACGCGACCACGGGGATAGCCGCTGTCCGCGCCCCGTCCGCGAGGATCCCGGCAGCTTCCGTCCCGTCCATGTCCGGCAGTCGGAGGTCCATCAGGATGACGTCCGGAGGCTGATCGACGGCGAGCGCGACGGCCTCCGCGCCGTTCCGGGCGACGAGCGTCCGGAATCCCGCGGCGAGCAGCACGTCCTGAGCGAGCTTCAGGTTCCTCGCGTCGTCGTCGACGATCAGGACGAGCAGGGATTCCGGCCGCCGCCCGTCTTGAGGAGGCTCGGGCACCGGCATATTCTCTCCCTGTGATTCGGGTCGTGCTCGCGGACGATCACTACCTCGTCCGCGAAGGCGTGCAGCGCGTGCTCGAGCCGGTATCCGACGTCGAGGTCGCCGCCGTCTGCACCGATCTCGATTCCCTTCTCGACGCGGTCGACGCTGAGCGACCGGACGTCGTTGTCACCGACGTTCGAATGCCGCCCGGGAATGCCGACGAGGGGATCCAGGCTGCCGAGCGGTTGCGCGACACGCACCCCGACGTCGGCGTCGTCGTGCTCAGCCAGTATGCGAATCCGAGCTATGCGCTCGCACTCCTCGACCGCGGTAGTGCGGGTCGCGCCTACCTCCTCAAGGAGCGGGTGGAGGACGTCGACCAGTTCGTCGGCGCAATCCGCGCGGTCGCAGGGGGCGGCTCCGTGGTCGACGCCAAGGTCGTCGAAGCCCTCGTCGCGGAGAGCGGTCGGAGCGACGAGTCCCCGCTCAACGAGCTGACGCCGCGCGAGCGCGACGTGCTTCGCGAGATGGCCGAAGGGAAGAACAACGCGGCCATCGCCGAGACGCTCTTCCTGACCGAGCGTTCGGTCGAGAAGGTGATTCACTCGATCTTCCTCAAGTTCGGGCTGACGTGGGAGCCGGCGGTTCACAGGCGGGTCAAGGCCGTGATTCTCTACCTCGCGGAGAACGGCTAGGCTCGTCCCGAGCTGGGCAGCCAGCCGGTGATGCCGGTGTGCCCCGGCTCCGACTCGACCGTCAACCGGCCGCCGAGCGCCTCCAGGCGGTCGCGCATCGCGGTGAGGTCGGCTGAGTCGGAGCCTTCCGCGACGATCTCGAACACGACCGCCCCCTCCTTCTGGCGGACGGTGATCGCGATCTTCGCGCTCTCGCCGAAGTGCTCGAGTGCGTCGGCGCAGGAGAAGTACACGGCCCCGGCAAGCTCGGACGGGAGAGTCACTCCCTCTTGAACCTGCACGTGGGTCGGCACGCCGAGCATCGCCGCCGTGGTGCGCAGTGCAGCGCGAAGCCCGCCCGCTTGGAGCAGGGGAGGATGGATCCGGTGCGCCAAGGCCCGCAGCGCATCCAGGGCCTCCGCTACCTCGCCTGCCATCTCGTCGATCAGGGCACCCGCCGCGGCGGGATGGACGTCGACGAGCCTCCGAGCCTGTTGCAGCTCGACCGCGAGTGCGGCCAGGCGCTGCTGGAGGCCGTCGTGCAGCTCGCGCTCGATACTGCCGCGATCGGCCGCCGCGGCCAGCACCAGCCGCTTCCGCGACGCATGCAGCTCCTCGACCTGGGTCTGCACGCGCGACTCCAGTGTGCGGTTGAGCTCTGCGAGCTCGGCCGCCTGCGCCTTGATCGTGTCGTGGTAGCGCTTGATCCGGAGCAGCGACCGCACGCGCGTGAGCAGCTCGTCGTGGTTGAACGGCTTCGGGATGAAGTCGTCCGCGCCGGCTTCGATCGCCTTCCTCTTCTCCTGGCCGATGCTCGACGTGACCATGATCACCGGGAGCACCGCGGTGGCGTCGTTCGCACGCAGGTGGCGACACACGGCGTAGCCGTCGAGGCCGGGCATCATCACGTCGAGGAGGATCAGGTCGGGTTCCTCCGTCTCGACGAGGTCGAGCGCCGCCAGGCCGTCGGTCGCGGTCACGACTTCGTAGCCCCGAGGGACGAGCACCGCCTCCAGCAAGCGCACGTTCTCCGGTCCGTCGTCGACGACGAGGATCTTTGCGGGCCGCTCACTCGCGATCGCACTGCTCTCGACGACCCGGATCAGCTCGACGACGTCGACGGGCTTGGAGAGGTAGCCGTCGAATCCGACATCGAGGAAACGCTCGCTGTCGCCTCTCATCGCCTGCGCGGTCAGCGCGACCACGGGGATCGCGGAGGTTCGCTCGTCCCCACGGAGTTGCGCCAGGGCTTCGATGCCGTCGATCCCGGGCAGCTGCACGTCCATCAGCACGAGCGCCGGGTCGAGCGTCCGCGCGAGCTCGACCGCATCCTCGCCCGTGGTCGCTTCGAGCGTGCTGTACCCCTTTGCCTGCAGCACGTCGCGGACAAGCTTCATGTTCGTCTCGTTGTCCTCGACGACGAGGATGCGCTCACCCGCCATTGCGGCCTGCCTTCTCGATCGGAAGCGTGAAGACGAACCGGCTGCCGTGTCCGGCCCGGCTTTCGACCCAGATGCGGCCTCGGTGCAGTTCGATGAGGCGCTTCGAGAGTGCGAGTCCGAGGCCGGTGCCCTCGCGCTGCCGCACGCCGACGTCCGTCTGCTGGAACTCCTCGAAGATCCGTTCCTGGTCGTCGACGGCGATACCGGGCCCGGTGTCGGTCACCGACACAAGCACCTCTCCGTCCTCCCGCGCCGACGCGACGACGACGCTTCCGCCCCTCGGCGTGAACTTGACCGCGTTCGAGAGCAGGTTGAAGACGACCTGCCGGACGCGGCGCTCGTCACCGTCGACGAGATCGACGTCGGTCGCGAGTTCGAGCGAGAGGCGCACGCCGTTCTTCGTCGCCCGCTCCCGCACCATCACCACGCCGCGCTCCAGAGCCTCGCGGAGCGAGAAGGTCGCGACTTCCAGCTCGATCTGCCCGGCCTCGACCTTGGACAGGTCGAGCACGTCGTTGATCAGGTCGAGGAGGTGGTTTCCCGACGCGAGGATGTCGTCGAGGTACTCCTCCTGCTTGGCGTTGATCTCCCCGAACAACCGCTGCCGCAGCACCTGCGAGAAACCGATGATCGCGTTCAGCGGCGTCCGCAGCTCATGCGACATGTTGGCCAGGAATTCGCTCTTGTGCCGATTCGCGACCTCGAGCTGACTGCCCCTTTGCGAGAGCTCTGCGAGCGCCTGCTGCAACTCCTGCGTGCGGTCCTCGACCCTCTGTTCAAGCCCTCTGACCGATGCCTGCAGGCTCGCCGCCATCCCGTTCAACTCGTCTGCAAGGCCACCCAACTCGTCCCGACGGTCGAGTTGGATCCGTTCGTCGTAGGCGCCCGCGCCGATCCGGGCCGCTGCCGTCCGCATCTGTTTGACCGGGCGGACGAGACGGCGAGCGAGCAAGACGCTCAGGCCGACCCCCGCCGCGAGGAAGGCCGCGAGCAGGAGCGCAGTCCGCCAGATCTTTCCGCGGACCGGTGCGAACGCCGCGCTCTCGGGCTGCTCGACGAACACCTTCCAACCGACCGGCTCGACGGTCGCCCAGGTGCTCAACACCTTTTCGCCGCGGAAGTTACGGCCGACCGTCGATCCCGTACTCGACGACGCCAGCGCCTCCGTCACCTGAGGAAGAGCCAGAGAATGGTGTATGAAGGCGGACGCGTTCGGGTGGGCGATCGGGACGCCCTCGGCGTCGACCGCGTAGACGTACCCGGACGTCCCGAGCCGCGTCTGCCTGACAAGGTCCTGAATGACTCCGAGGTCGATCGTCGCGCCGACGACTCCGTTGGCTGGTGATTCGGCTAAAGACCGGTCATACGATTCTGCGACCATCACTTCCATCGATCGTGCTCCTGGCTCGGAAAAAGCGAGCCGCGGCGCGTACACGGGACCGAAGGAGACTCCCGCCGCCCTCGCCTGCTCGACCGAACGATCGTGGAGGAAGCTTCCCTTGACCAGGGCGAGCCCGCCGCCGGCGCTTGCGAGCGTCTTCCGCCCGGTGCTGTCGATGTAGAACGCATCGGTGGCGTTGTCGCTGAGCAGGGGTTGAAGCACCGAGCCCAGTGCGGTGAAGGACAGGTAGCGACCCGACATCGCCGTCATCCTGTTGGTCAGGTCGTCGAAGTACTGGTCGATTGTGACCGCGACCGACTTTGCCTTCTCCTGCTGCAGCCGAGTCAAGGCGCGCTTGTTGTCCTGGTAGGACGAGTAGAGCAGGTAGACGCTCGTACAGATCACCGGAACGGCGACCAGCAGTGCGAACACGGCGATGTACTTGGCCGAGAGCGACGAAAGCCACCGTCGGCCCCGCTCACTCACCGGCCGATTCCCCACCGGTTCTAGCTCTGTCTGAAGCTGTACGTCCCGTCCAAGTGCCACAGCTTGGGGATCGACGAATCGGCCGTGACACGTACACGGGCGTGGAACCCGGCGAGTTTTCCCGTGCCGCCCGAGATCGTGCACAGTCCCACCCCGGTCGCGAAACGAAGGAGGCAATGGCCGGTTGCTAAGGTGCCGGGCCCGACGTGAATGGCGATGTCGCTGTTGAGCGCGGTCTTGCCGGCCATCTGCAAGTAGAAGATCCTCGAGCCCACCTTGACTGCCTTCACGTTCGATGACCTGAACGTGCAAAAGGCACCGGGGAGGCCGGTGAAGCCCGAGCAATCCTTCGTCGCGTGGAATGCCTTCGTCGCTTGCGGCGAGCGATTCTGCGAGGAGGCAGCGGACGCGGTGAAGGCGAGAGCGGCGAGCGAGAAGACCGCCGCCGCAACGACGAGAACGCCCCCCGGCCATCCCGTTCGGCTGACCATAGAGGCCTCCTTTGCTCGGGGAGCGAGCGTACCAGGCATTTGTGCGAGATGTAGCTTGTTCGCCGCGGAGCTGGATCCCTTCCCGACGCCTGGCTTCCACATCTTCTGACCTCCTTGGGCTGCCTCGCTATCGATCTCGGAAGGAGATGATCGTGGTCAGAGGACGCAATCACCAGGGTGCCAGCATCCCGAAATGA
>CAVTFO010000016.1:0-201302 GCA_963733995.1 uncultured Thermoleophilia bacterium | reverse complement strand
TGTAGCTATCCGCTCGGGACGTAGAGCGTGCCGTCCGCGTTGAGCACCTGGATCCGCTGGCTTGACCAGTACGACGTTGTGACGGTGATCTCGCGAATTCGTTCCTCGCGAGGATGTTCAGGTCGAAGCCAAGGTACGTGGGATCGGCGGTCTGGTAGCTGAACGCGAGCTCGCCCATCGAGGTCGGCGACCCCGATGCCGATCTCGAAGAATCCGTCGACCGCACCCGGGCTCGGCTCGGCGGCTTGCCGGTTACCCCAGAGCCTGTAGGACCGGCCGGTCTCGAGCCCGCGAAGCTGACCCCGAGATTCCAGCGCCCCGTCTTCGATTGCACGGCGTTGATGTGGCCGCTCACGTTCGCGTACGTGAGGGTGTCCGCCGCAGTTCCCGTAGTTCGCGTACCCGGGGGGACCGCGCAGATCGACGTGAAGTCGCTGAACAGCGCGTTCTGGCCGTTCTGCTTTGTCACTGGGCCGCCTCCAGGCGAGGCCGCCGGCGCCGCCAGGGCCGCGAGCAGGGCGCCGATCAGGACGGTCTGAACGAGTCGAGTCATGGGTGATCCTTCCTGTGGGTCGTCGCCTACTGATGCAAGCAGGGCAGGTCCCTGGATGCGCTTCGATCGGAGGGACTGATCGGGCCTACTCCGATGGGCGGCTGACGCTGCTCCATTCGCCCGTGCGCAGGCCTGCGGCCGGCGCCTCATGACATGCATCGGCAGCTGGATGACGACCTCGTCGACCGCCTCGCCCGCGTAGCCGCCGAGCTCGACTGCCGCGGCGCGAGCATTTCCATGGTGTGAGGACTGCGCCTGACGAGGACCTGCGGGCTTCATCGAATGGGAACTGGAAGCGAGCGAGTGCCCAAACCCCCACGCTTGCCCGCAATCACCCGAATCTGTGAGGCGGACGGGAGCGCAGTTGAAGGCGCTTCAGAGTGCGTGCAGTTCGCCCGGCGCAAGGGATATTCAAGAGAAGGTTCCTGGAAAGCGGCACGGCCCCGTAGCTGTGTCATAGTCGGCAACCCAGTCGGAGGTACAGATGTCGGCAACACGCATAAGCGCGACTGTCTTCGCCGGGTGACGCTGGCCGTTATGGCGTTCGTGCCAGTGAGCGCGTCGGCGATCCCGACCGGAGAGCAAATCCACTACACGGTCATCGCGGAGGACGGGGTCGGCACCGCTGCCGCAGCCGCGGCGATCACTCGGGCCGGCGGGGCGATCGTTTCCCGCAACGACGACGTCGGCATGTTCTCGGTCCAGGCGACAAGCGACTTCGCCCAGGCCGCGATCGACGCGCCGGAGCTGATCGGCGCGGCCACCGACCGCGCGATCGGTCAGGTACCGGACGCCGCCGTTAATCGCGACGCGGTCGAGGAAGAGGGCGCCCGGCAGCAGCCGGTGGAAACGGTAGCGTGCCGCAGCGGCGGCCGGCGCCGAACCGCTCGAAAGTCTGCAGTGGAACATGGCCATGGTGCGCGCCAACGCCGCGCACGCGAAACAAGCGGGGAGCCGGAGCGTCACTGTCGGCATCATCGACAGCGGCATCGACGCAAGTCACCCGGACCTCGCCCCAAACCTCGATTTCGCGCTGTCCCGCAACTTCGCACCCGACAAGCCGGACATCGACGGGCCGTGTGAGGTGCCGAGCTGTCTCGACCCGGTGGGTCAGGACGACAACGGCCACGGGTCGCACGTCGCGGGCATCGTTGCCGCGGCCGCGAACGGGCTCGGCGTCGCGGGCGTCGCCCCCAAGGTGACACTGGTCGAGCTCAAGGGCGGCCAGGACTCCGGCTTCCTGTTCCTCGAGCCGGTCGTGAACTCGTTGACGTACGCCGCCGACAACGGAATCGACGTCGTCAACATGTCGTTCTACATCGACCCCTGGCTCTACAACTGCACGGCCAACCCGGCCGACTCACCAGCGGCCCAGGCCGAGCAGCGGGCCATCATCGCGGCGGTCAACCGGGCACTGAACTACGCCTACGATCACGGAGTCACGCTCGTCGGCTCGCTCGGCAATAACCACGAGGACCTCGGGCACCCGCGGACCGACGTCAGCAGCCCCGACTACCCACCCGGCACGACGTACCCCCGCCCGATCGACAACGCGACCTGCGTCGACCTCCCGGTCGAGGGCCCGCACGTGATCGGCGTCTCGGCGCTCGGTCCGTCGACAGCCAAGGCGGACTACTCCAATTACGGCGTCGAGCAGATCTCCGTGTCGGCTCCGGGCGGATACTTCCGGGACTTCTTCGGCACCCCGCAGTACCGCATGAACGCCAACCAGGTCCTGTCCACCTACCCCAAGACACGGCTGCAGCAGCTGGGCCGAGTCGACGCGGCGGGCAACGTGACGCCGGCGGGTGTCGCGGCCGGCACGATCAAGGACTGCAACGCCGCCGGTGTATGCGGCTACTACCAGTACCTCCAGGGCACGTCGATGTCCTCGCCACACGCCGTGGGGGTCGCCGCACTGATCGTCAGCCGGTTCGGCAAGCACGACCCGTCACATCCCGGCGTGCGACTGGAACCGGCGAAGGTCGAGAGCCTGCTCCTCCGCTCGGCGGCCGAACACGCGTGTCCCGAGCCGAGGTTGTTCAGCTACGCCAATGAGGGCCGGCCGGCGGAGTTCAACGCGCTCTGCGAGGGAGATCTCAACTTCAACGGCTTCTACGGATACGGCATCGTCGACGCGTTCGCCGCCGTGACCGCGCCACCCGCGTGGGACGAGCTCCCGTAAGGCGCTCGACCACCTGACCGCGACAGCAGCGTGATGGCCTCCCCGCCGCGGGAGGCCATCACCCTTCCGTCCACGCACGCAGCGGGTTCAGAAACGCGCGCTCAACACTCCCCGCCGTCGGCGCGCGGCGGGAGCGGCTGGGCGTGGGCGAGCAGCCGCAGTGGCGGGTCGACCTTCCACAGCGTCAGCGAGGCCCCGTCCGGGAAGATCTGGCCGAGGCTCGCAAGGTCGAAGCGGGCGAGCCGGTCGCCCACGATCGGCTGCCGTGAGTCGAGCACTGCATAGGGCGGAGCGAACGGCCGCCCGTCCTTGAAGATGACGCCTCCTCGCCCGACCGTGACCTCGGGCGACGTGACCAGGTCGCGCTTGACCTGCTCGGAGACGTGCACGACCCGACCGACGTCCCTGTTGAAGAACTCCGTCCAGAGGACGAGGCCCTGCTGCTCGTAGTCGGCCAGCTCGCGGCACGGCTGGTCGGGACGCGTGAAGCCCATGTGGACGAGGGTCGCCTCGGCGTCTCGGGGCAGCGCGCGATCGACCCAGCCGAGCGCACGAGTCTGCTCGAGTCGAGCGGACCGGTGTAGTCGTTCGCGGCCGCGACGACCGCGAAGGCCAGCGCCACCCCCAGCAGCGGGAAGAGCGACCGCCGCAGGACGACGAGCGCTCCGCAGCCGAGCGCCGTGAGGCCGACGACCCAGAGCTGGGCCGCGACCCCCGGTTCGTGTTCCTTGAGCCCCTGGACGACCGATGGCACGAGGCCCTCGACGTTGTTGGTCTCGAGCAGCACCCGCTCCGGGACCGTCGCCGCCATCCCGACCGCGACGGCGACGACGACGCGGTGGCGAACAGCGGCCGTGGCTGCCCGCTCGTCAGCCAGTGCGCGAAGCAGGCGAGAACCAGCGGCGTGACGTAGAAGAGCGTCCGGTCGTGGAGGATCCCGTGGCCCTCGCGGGCTCGCGGAGAGCACGGCCACCGAGAGCAGCACGCCGGCGAAGAGCGACACCGACGCGACGCCGACCGCACGCTCGGCCTCGGACGCGCCGCGTCGCAGAAGGCGACGGAGTGAGAGCGGGAAGGCGACGAGCGGGATCACGCCGAGTCGCGAGCCCGTACACGGCGAGGTTCCAGACCGCCCACTTGCCGAGGTCGATCACACCGAAGCGCTCCGCCCAGATCGCCGTGTAGTCGCTGGTCGGAAACGGCAGGCCCGAGAAGGCGAGGACGGCTCCCAGCCAGCAGCGCGAGCCCGAGGAGGATCAGGGTGGGCCGGTAGACGACGAGCGTCTGCCGCAGCCGACGCTCGACGGCGCCGCTAAGGACGATCGCCCCGATCACGCTCGCCGTCAGCGCGAGCGCCTGCGAGCGCACGCCCACGAGCACGCCGAGCCCGCGAGCATGACGAGCTGCCGTGACCACGTCGGTCGCTCGAGCATCCGTACGACGACGAGGGCGAAGGTCGTGAAGGCCAGTAGAAGAGCGGCTCCGTCAGCATGAGGGCGGAGTAGGCGGTCCAGGGCGCGAAGGCGACGAAGGCCGCGACGACGAGGCTCCAGCCTCGCGAGACGATGCGGCGGGCGACGAAGTAGGCGGGCACGGCCGCGAGCGCCATCGCGATCGCGTTCATCCACTGCACGGCTTCGAACGCGGCGGCTCCGTCCGGGGCGAACCGGTAGGCGGGGCTGGCGAAGAGCGGGAAGAAGACCGTCCGGCCGAGCTCGAACTCGCCTCGCACGAGCGGCTGCCCGTGCAAGGCGAAGCCCTTCGCGAGGTCCGCGTGGAGCAGCTCGTCCGGGAGGAAGCGGGGAATGCTGTTGGCGCCGGCGAGCGCGATCCGGAATCCCGCGGCGACGGCGACCACGGCGGTGAGCACGATCTCGGTCGGAACGCGTTCGAGCACGCGGAACCGCGCGTGCCGCTCCGCGCCCGAGCGCCTCGACCCGCTCGTACCGGAGCGCGAGCCGGAGGACGAGCCCGATGACGACCAGCCAGACGACGAGCTCGAGCACGTCCTCCGGACGGAGCCGCAGGAAGAGGCGGCGAATCAGGTCTGCGAGCTCTCCGCGCGCCAGGAAAACGGCGAGCACGGCCGCGGCTGCCACCAGCGCGGCGACGGCGAGCTGACCGAACGGAAGAGCGTGCGATCTTGGCAAGGCGCGCGGGAGGCTAGGCAGCCGGGCCGGCGGCCGGCTTCTCTGGGAGGAGCACCGGACACGCTGCCACGGCAGCCCTACGGAGGGGCGGCCCAGCTTGCTTCGCACGATGGTCGCAGATCTCCCGCGAATCCGCGAACCGTGTACGACCTGGCCGAGGGCCCCGCAGGACGGGGCCCTCGGCAGGGACGCGCTCGAGGTAGGTGTCGAGGAACGACTGCGCCTGCGCCGAGTCGACGCGGTAGGACGCGTTCGGTCCCTCGCAGCGCAGGCTGTACGTCCAGGTGTTGATCGCGACGACGGTGGCGCCGTGGAACAGCGGCCCGCCCGAGTCGCCGAAGCACAGGCTCTGCGTGATCTTCACGAACCGGTCGGGGAACGCGTCGTGCCGGCTGACCGTCGACACCGTCCGGTACGCGCGTGTGCCGTCGTCGAGCGCGACGAGCTGGTTCGAGATGACGCTGCCCTTCACGAAGTCGTCGATGCCGTAGCCGACGGCCGTGAACGTCGACGCCTTGAGATCGAGCCCGTCGAGGTAGCCGCGCCCGGCGATCGGAGCGGGCGTGATCCCCGCCACGTTGCTCGCGAGAAACACGAGCGCGATGTCCTCAGCGGGTGACGCCAGGCCGAGGTGCTTCGAGTTCCCCTTGAGGATCGGCCGGGTGAACCAGGCCGGATTCGTGACGATGTGGTCGACGGCGTACGTCGGCGCGCCGGCGGCCTGGGTGGGCGAGAACGTGATCCGCAGGTCGTCGGGGCCGAGGCCGTCGTCCCCCACCTCCTGAAGGAAATCGGTGCAGTGGGCCGCGGTGAGGACGACGTTCGGCCTGACGAGCGTCCCGCTGCAGAACTGGAACCACTGCCCCGGCGCGAACTGGCCTTGCAGCGCGCCGACGTTCGGGAAGCGGTTCGCCGTGTCGGGTGTGCCGCCGATGATCGCGCCCGCCGGCGAGGCGACGAGGGTCGCGATGCCGAGAACGACGAGGGCGGCGGCCACTGGGAAGACACGCGGCATACGTACCTCCTCTCGTGTGGAACAGGAGTGCGGCAACGGCGGAGTATCCCAGCTTGACCGCCCGCGGACGAGGTCGTAGCCTGCGAGCGCCGATCCGTCCCCTCAGGGGTCGACGGTCGGTAAACCGGCGGGCTGCGGCGCCGATGCGGCGGCAAACGCCCGCGCCGTGGAACGCCGACCCCGCGAGGGGCCGCGCCCGATCCCTCGTCCGAGGGAACTTGCGGTCGCGGCCCCGCGACTCCCCCGTCGGGGGGAGGGCCGGCGCTGCGATCCGACCCCAGACTCTGGCCGTTGACTGCGGCGCCGCGAACGGGGCGCGGAAGGGGGCAAGGGTTGATGGGACGCACGAACGGGGTCACGGCGGACGGGAGCC
Source organism: uncultured Thermoleophilia bacterium (assembly GCA_963733995.1). Lineage (GTDB taxonomy): Bacteria > Actinomycetota > Thermoleophilia > Gaiellales > Gaiellaceae > DATHTC01. The sequence continues at coordinate 195,026 of CAVTFO010000016.1, read as the reverse complement.
GCTCGAGCGCGCTCTGGGGGACCGGGAACCGCGGCGGCGAGCACCGCTCGTCGGCGCTGTGGGGGACCGGGAACCGCGGCGGCGAGCACGGCGCGCGCTGGGACGACGCGGACTCGGCGTCGTCGCGGCCGCCGCCGTCGCGCTGGCGCTGCCGCTGTCCGCCGGCGCGGGCGACCACAAGCCCTCGTACGTCGCGCCCGGCGTCCTCCAGGCCGCGGGCAAGGCGAACGGCAAGAAGCTCGACGTCGTGATCCAGGCCGTGCCCGGCGCCGAGCTCTCGAAGAAGGCGATCAACGCCCTCGGCTCGGTCAAGAAGGAGTTCGAGCAGCTCGGCATGGTCACCGCGGAGATCCCCGCGAACAAGGTCGAGAAGCTCCGCGGACGTCCCCGGCCTCATCGTCACCCTCGACACGCCGGTGCACACCACCGGCTACTCGTCGTCCGCAGCTCTGGCCGAGCTCCAACGGGCTCACGAAGCTCTGGCCCGCGGGGCCGACGTCCGGGCCCGCGATGCCGGCGATCGCGATCGTCGACTCGGGGATCGAGACGGACAACGCCTCGTTCGGGAACCGCGTGATCGTGCGGCAGACGTTCGGCCACGCGAGCAGCGGCAGCGAACGCGACTCGCGCGGCCACGGCACGTTCGTCGCCGGCATCGCCGCGGGCGAGGCACCCGGCTACGCCGGCGCCGCCCCGACCGCGCCGCTCGTCGACCTCGACGTGATGGACGAGACCGGCATGGCGTTCACGAGCGACGTCATCGCCGCCTGCGAGTGGATCCTCGAGAACAAGGCCCAGTACAACATCCGCGTCGCGAACCTCTCGCTCCACGCGGCGTCGATCCTCAGCATCCGCTACCACCCGCTCAACCGGGCCGTGCAGAAGCTGTGGTTCAGCGGCGTCACGGTCGTGGCCGCCGCCGGCAACTACGGCACGGAGGACGGCCCGAGCGGCGTCGTGCACGCGCCGGGGAACGACCCGTTCGTGCTCACCGTCGGCGCGCTCGACCTCGGCAACAAGGCGAACCTCGGCGACGACTCGATCGCGCACTGGTCGGCGTACGGGTACACGCTCGAGGGCTTCGCGAAGCCCGACGTCGTCGCCCCGGGCCGGTACATGGTCGGACCGGTGCCGATGAGCTCGACGCTCGTGGCGGAGAAGCCCGACAAGGTCGTCGCACCCGGGTACCTGCAGCTCTCCGGCACGTCCTTCGCGGCCCCGGTCGTGGCCGGCCTCGCCGCCTACGTCCTCGCACGGCATCCCGAGTTCACGCCGGACCAGGTGAAGGGCGCGATCATGGCGACGGCGCGACGCGTGCCCGAAGGGCCCGCTGCTCCAGCAGGGCCGCGGCGAGGTCAACGCCGTGCGTGCCGTCGGCGTGAAGAGCGCGCCGAACCCCAATCTGGCGCTCAACCGGTTCCTCGCCGCCGATCCGTCGGGCGGGAACCTTCCGGTCTTCGACGCGGCCGCGTGGTCGGAGGCCGCCTGGAGCGAGGCCGCCTGGAACGAAGCTGCCTGGTCGGAGGCGGCGTGGTCGGAGAACGGCGCCGACGCCGCGTGGGCGGAGGCTGCCTGGAGCGAGGCCGCGTGGAACGAGGCGGCGTGGTCGGAAGCGTCCTGGTCGGAGGCAGCCTGGTCGGAGGCCTCGCAGGAGGACAACGCCGAGGGCGAGGCGACCGGGCGCGACGCCGTGCACTCACGCCCGAGGCCGAGGCCGAGCTCGCGGCCGACCCGGAGCTCCAGCTGCCGCTCGAGGCGCTGCTCCCCTAGGCCGTCAGGGCCGCCGCCCGCGGCGCACCCGCAGACCTCCAGCAGGAGCAGCACGAGCACGACCGCAACAGCGAGCAGAGGGAGCAGGTCCAGGATCATGGGACGAACGGAGGCGAGGGCGAGTGGAGGAGTCGATGGCCGCAGGCCCTCGCCCCTCTCATCGGCCGGACCCGGGAAGGGTTGATCCCTCGTTCGCGGCCCGGCTGTGGGAAGACAGCGCCGGCCGGCGGCGTCCTGTGGACACGGCGGCGCGAGGAGAGGGGCCTGCGATGGTGGAGACGAGCGAGATCGGGACGGCGGCGCTTTCGCCTGCGGAGCGTCGCATCCTCGAGCTCGTCGCCGACGGGCTCACGAACGGGCAGATCGCGCGGCAGCTCTGGGTCACCGAGACGACGATCAAGTTCCACCTCTCGCGCGTCTACCGGAAGCTCGGCGTGGCCAACCGGACGGCGGCGGCGATGCGGCTGCGGCGCGAGACGTAACAGGCTCCGCAGGACGCGGCCGTCCTCACGCCGGCTTCGGCCCGACCGCCTCGGCGACCCAGTACGTGTCGGCCGAGGCGATCCGCCGGCAGACGTAGTCGCAGGCCTGGACGCGGCCGAAGACGGTGGCGCCGGTCGGCGCGATCGCCCCGTCGGAGAGCCGGACGACGCGCTCGAACGGCAGGCCGTGCGCGACCGCGTACCACTGCGCGTGCGTGAGCGCCGCCCGGTCGTCGTAGTCCACGTAGACCGGTCCCTCGCGGGCGAACGCGCGCTCGAGGAGCGCCGGCACGTCCGCCTCGAACAGCGCCAGGCGCGAGCTCCGGCCGCGCTCGGCGTAGACGTCGACGAAGCGCGCGAGCTGCAGGACGGTGACGAGCACGAGCGCCGCGGCGGCGACCTGCGCCCAGCGCACGCGGCGGGCCGCGTCCACGAGCGCGGCGAGCCCGGGGATCGCGACGACCGCGAGGATCGCGGGGACAGGTGCGAGGCGCGTCGAGTGGAGTCGGTCCTCGGTGAGCGCCGCCGGCACAGGCGTGAGCAGCAGCACCGCGAGGACGTAGAGCCACCATGCGTCGAGACGGCGGCCGCGCACGAGCACGACCACGCCCGCGACCGCGAGCACGACCGTCGCCGCGTACAGCTGGCCCGTGCCCGCCACGTGGATGTACGGCGAGGGGTCGCCGTCGCGCACCCAGCGCCAGACGTTCAGGTCGCGGACGTAGTTCGCGAGCCCGTGCCCGACGCTCGCGAGCGCGGACGGCTGCTCCGGGAACCGCGTCGCCTCGTAGCGGGCGGTCAGCGCGCCCGGGTGTCGCTCGGCGTAGAACGCCATCGGCAGGAGCGCGACCGCGAGCGTCGTCCAGGCGGAGGCGAGGAAGCGCAGCCCCGGCCGCGAGACGAAGACGATCAGCGCGAGCGCGTACAGCGGCGCGAGCAGCCGCCCGGCGGCGTACGTGTAGGCGAGCACCCCGAGCGCGAGCCCGACCGGGACGCCGCGCAGGATCGGGTCCCGCGGCGAACGGCGCGCCCACTCGACCGCGACGAGCAGCGCGAGGACGACGACCGGGGTCAGGGCGATGTCGAGCGCGACTCGGCCGAGCTCGAACAGCCACGGGGTCGTGCCGGCCAGGGCGAGCGACAGGGCCGTGACGAGCGCCGAGCCGGTGAGGCGCCACGCGAGCAGGCCGAGCAGGAGCAGCGCGGCGAGCACGGCCGCGGTCGCGACGCCCGCGCGCGACGTCCTCGTCGGGGCCCGTGACGCGGAAGACCGCGGCGAGCAGCGTACGGATACACCGGCGGCTTCCAGTCCGCGAACGAGGTGAAGAAGAGCGGTGCGCGGGCGCCGTCCTGGTCCTCCAGCGAGCGGGAGAGCGTGGCCGCGTTCACCGCGAAGGCGGCCTCGTCGCGGATGAAGCCCGGCGGGCTGTCCGGCGCGAGCGCGAGGTGGAACGCGGCGACCGCGACGACGACGGCCGCGAGCGCGGCCGCGACCCTCGTCTCCACACGCCGCGGCACCGGCGCGACCCTAACCGGCGGCCGCAACCGCGTGTTCTAGGGCCGCAGCTTCACGTGGCCGTTCATCGAGGCGATCCGGGCCCGCTCCGCGCGGGCCTCGAGCGCCTGCGCCGCGCCCTCGAGCAGCCGCGCCACCCGGCGCAGCCGCTCGTCCTCCGAGCGTGACTCGAGCAGCCCCTGCTTCAGCTTCGGCTCGAGCTCGACGCGCGCCGCGAGCTCGAACGACGGCGCGTCGGTGACCGGGTCGAGGTTCTCCGCGTCGGTGCCGGCGAGCTCGGCGACGCGGCGAAGGTTCTCGACCGCTGTGCCCACCGCGCCCTCGTCCGCGTCCGGCTCGAGGTCGTCGAGCGGCTCGACGTCGGCCGTGCGGAACGCCCGGCCCGACGTGAGCGCGACGACGCGGAAGCGCTCGCGGCCCTCGACGACGACGTTGAGCCGCCCGTCGTCGAAGCGCTCGAGCACCGTCACGACGGCCGCCCGCGTGCCGATCTCGCGGATGCCGTCGTCGTCCTGGAGCACGAGCCCGAACTCCTGCTCGAGCTCGATGCACTCGCCGATCAGCTCCTTGTACTGCTCCTCGAAGATGTGCAGCGGGACCCGCTCGGTGGGCAGGAGCACCATGCCCAGCGGGAACAGGCCGATCTCGTCCATCTGCGAAGCGTAGAGGCTTGATGTGGATTAGGAGTGCGTGCGGGGTGCGTCTGCACCGAGCAGCGTGGTCGACGCGTGCGGTGCCAAGGCCGGCCGCCTTGGTGCCGCATGCGGCGCCGCGATGCGCTGCCGTGCAGGCGCACATCCGTGCGTGCTCGCTAATTCACATTAGGCCTCTAAACGCTAGGGTTTTGCGCGATGGCCCTGCTGAAGTCGGACGAGGAGCGCGCGGAGAAGGCGCGCCTCGAGGAGCTGCGGCGCCGACGGGACGAGAACCCCCTGCGGCGCTTCGAGTACTTCGTCCTCAGAGTGGGCCCGAAGGCGCGCGCGGAAGGGCAGCTGAACGAGCTCGGCGGGAAGGGCTGGCAGCTCGTCCAGGTGATCGAGACCGACGGCCACCTGGCCTTCTACCTCGAGCGGGAGCTCTCCCCCGAGGACACCGGCGCGGCCGAGTAGGGCGCCTCGCACACGGTCTGCGGGTCTCCTTCGCAGCAGCCGAGCTTGAAGCGGCAGCGCGGGCACTGCCACGTGCCGTGGCGCCACTCCATCGCGGCGCTGCAGCGGAGACAGCGTTCGCTCTCCATCCCCGTCGAGCCTAGGAGCGCCGGCGGACGGCGAGCACGGCGGCCGCGCCGACGAGCAGCCCGATCCGTCGCGCCCGGCCGGCGTGCAGGGCGGCGCGCGCGGCGATCACGCCGGGGCCTCCGTGGACGCCGCCGCCCGGATGCGCGGCAGCGGAGGCGAGGTAGAGGCCGGCGACCGGCGTCTCGGGGCGGCCGAGGCCCGGCGTCGGCCGGAGCAGGAGCTGCTGGTGCAGCTGCGCGGTGCCGCCGTGGAGGGCGCCGCCGGCGAGGTTCTCGTCGCGGGCCTCGAGGTCGCGCGGCGCGAGCACGTGGCGGGCGCGGACGAGGCGGCCGAAACCGGGGGCGAGCGCCTCGACGCGGGCCTCGATCCGGTCGGCGAAGCGCGCGACCTCCGCCTCGTCCCACGTGCCCGTCAGCTCGCCGGCCGCGTCGCCGCGGATCGCCTGCGGCACGTGCGTGTACGCCCACGCGACCTCCTTGCCCTCGGGGCAGCGGGTCGTGTCGCCCGCGCCGCCGAGCGCGTACTGGCCGAGGACGAGGAACGGCGCCGCCGGGACGAGCCCCTGCGCGAGCTCGGCGCTCGACCGGGTCAGCTCGTCGACGGAGTCGGCGACGTGGACGACGGGCGCCCGCCGGGCCTGCTCGTCGCGCCACGGGATCGGGCCGTCGAGCGCCCAGTCGACCTTGAAGGTCGCGGTGTCGAGCTGATGGCGCCGCAGGTCGTCGCGCAGCCGCGCCGGCACGTGCTCCGGCTCCAGCAGACGTCCGTAGAGCGCGCCCGGCAGCGTGTCGGCGAGGACGGCCCGGCGCGCCTCGACGACCGTGCCGTCGGCCGTTCGGACGCCGACGGCGCGGCCGCGTCGCACCAGCACGCGCTCGACCCGCGCGTCGCACGTGAGCGAGCCGCCGCGCGCCAGCAGCCGCGCGACGAGCGCGTCCGTCAGCCGCTGCGCGCCGCCCTCCGGGAACGGGAAGCCGACCGACTGGCCGAGCGCCGTGAGGAACCAGCCGTAGAACCCGCTCGGCGCCTGCTCCGGGAAGAGGTCGGCGTGCAGCGCGTTCCCCGCGAGCAGCCGGGCCGCGCCGGCGCCGCGGAACTCCTCCTCCGCGAGGCGACGGACGCCGAGGAGCCCCATGCGCGCGAACCGCGGGAGGTCGCCGCGCAGCTCCGCCGCGAGCCCGGCGCCGGCGCGGATCGGCGGGAGCGGCGTCGTGATCCCGCGGAACAGGTGCGGCCGGACCCGCTCGAACAGCCGGACGAGGCGGCGCCAGGCGTCGCCGTCGCCGGCCGCGAACGCGTCGAGCGAGGCGGCGGTCTCGTCGAGGTCGCGCGACAGGACGACGCAGGTCCCGTCCTCCGCCGAGGGGTGGGCGAGGACGAGCGGGCCGTGCCGCCAGCGGAGGCCCCACCGCTCGAGCTCGAGCGCCGTCAGCGCGGGGGAGGCGACGGCGAGCGGGTAGAAGGCGCTGAAGACGTCGTGGACGAAGCCGGGCTCGGTGAGCTCGGCCGAGCGGACGGCGCCGCCCGGGGCCGGCTGCGCCTCGAGCACGTGCACCGACCAGCCGGCGTCGGCGAGGTGGTTGGCGGCGACGAGCCCGTTCGGGCCCGCGCCGATGACGACGGCGTCGGGCATCGCGGACGAAGTCTGCGGGCGGGCGCTAGGGGAGTGCGCGGGTGAGCGGCGCCACGCGCGTGCGCCCGCTGCGGCCGCCGACCGGAAGCCCGTCGATCGCGAGGCGGAACAGCCGGTGATCCTCGTTGAGGCCCTTCAGCCGGTGCACGCCGAGCTCCTCGAGGCGCGCGCCGGGGAGCTCGTCCCCGCCGAGCAGTGCCTGGGTCGTCTCCGACAGCAGCACCTCGCCGCCGTCGGCGATCGCGCAGACCCGGGCGCCGCGCACCACGTCGAGCCCGAGGTATCCCTCGTCGCCGAGGTCGGGCTCGCCGGTGTGCAGCCCCATGCGCACGCGGAGCGGCACGCCCCGCGGCCACTGATGGGAGGCGAGCGCCGTCTGCGCCGCGATCGCGGTTGCCGCGGCATCGCGCGCCCGGGCGAATGCGAAGAAGAAGGAGTCGCCCTGCGTGTCGACCTCCTGGCCGCCCCCCGCGATGGCGGCGGCGCGGACGAGGCTCCGGTGGTCGGCGTGGGCGACGTGCCACTCGTCGCCGAGCACGCGCGTGAGGAAGGTCGAGTCCTCGATGTCCGTGAACAGGAAGGTGACGGTTCCGGCCGGGAACGCGAACCCGGTGGTCACATGCCCGACGCGGCGGGGCGCCGGGAAGGACTCCTCGAGGCCGGGTGCGAGCACCTGGAACAACCGCACGCGGCCGTCGCCCACCCGGTGCTCCCCGAGATCCCGCCTCCCGATCTCGTCGGCGAGCCCGTCCGCGGCGAGCTCCGCGGTGACGAGCGAGAGCAGGATCTGACCGCCGTGCGCGGCCTCGCAGATGCTCGACGCCCGGTTCACGGCCTTGCCGAAGTAGCGCCCGCTGACGACCGTCGGCTCGCCCGTGTCGAGCCCCATGCGCACGGTCACGCCGGCGCTGTGTCGGCCAGTCGGTCGCGGCGAGCAGGCGCTGCGCCTCGACCGCCGCGGCGACGGCGCGGGAGGCCGTCGGGAAGACCGCGAGCATGCTGTCGCCGACGAAGTCCCCGACCACCCCTCCGGCCGCCTCCGTGGCCGTCGCGACGGCGCGCTCGTGCCCCTCGATGACGGCGCCCGCGTCGGCGCCGAGCTCGCGGATCAGCGTCGTCGCCCCGACCATGTCGGTGAAGAGCATGGTCAGGGTCGCCGGCTCGAGCGGCGGGAACACCTGGTCTGGCCGCATACGACGAGTGTACGACGCCCGCGCGCGCCGCGGGAACCCGCTCTTATGCGGCGTATTCGTCCGCGATCGCCAGCACTTCGTCGAGGATCGCGACGCCTTCGTCGAGCTCCTCGGGCGTGATCGTCAGCGGCGGGCAGACCATGACCACGTTCCAGTGCACCATCAGGTAGAGGCCGCGGTCGAGCGCCGCCTTCGCCACGCGCATGATCGGCGCGGCCGCCTCGCCGGTGGCGTTGAACGGGACGAGCGGCTCGCGCGTCTCCCGGCTCCGCACCAGCTCGAGCCCCCAGAAGCAGCCGAGCCCGCGGACCTCGCCGATCGACGGGTGCCCCTCCTGCAGCGCGCGCGAGCCGGTCGCGGAACAGCTCGCCGGACGCGGCGGCCTGCTCGACGATGCCCTCCTCCTGGAACGCCTCGATCGACGCGACGGCGGAGGCGCACGCGAGCGGGTGCCCGCTGTAGGTGAGCCCGCCGGCGAAGTACTTGTCCCGCACCCAGCGCGCGATCGGCTCGCGGACGATCATCGCCCCGAGCGGGACGTAGCCGGAGTTGATCCCCTTCGCCACGGTCAGGATGTCCGGGACGACGTCCCAGTTGTCGACGCCGAACCACTTGCCGGTGCGGCCGAAGCCGGCCATCACCTCGTCCGTGATCAGCAGGATCCCGTGCCGGTCGCACGTCTCGCGGATCGACTGCAGGTAGCCGTCGGGCGGGACGATGATCCCGTTCGTGCCCGTGATCGTCTCGAGGATCACGGCCGCGACGGTGTCCGGCCCCTCGTACTGGAGGATCTCCTCCAGGTGCGGCGCGCCCGTGCAGACCGGGCACGGGTCGGGATGGCCGGCGGGGCAGCGGTACGTGTACGGGTCGAACATCCGCACGACCCCGGGGAGCCCGGGCTCGGCGGGCCAGCGGCGCGGGTCGCCGGTGAGCGTGATCGCGCCGCCCGTCGCGCCGTGGTAGGAGCGGTAGCGCGCGATCACCTTGTGGCGGCCCGTGTACCAGCGCGCGAGCTTGATCGCGTTCTCGTTCGCCTCGGCGCCGCCGTTCGTGAAGAACGACATCGTCAGGTCGCCCGGGCGTGACCTCCGCGAGCAGCCGGCCGAGCCGCGAGCGCGACTCCGACGCCATCGGCGGCCCGATCGTGCAGAGCCGGTCGGCCTGCTCCTTGATCGCGGCGATCACCTTCGGGTGCTGGTGGCCGATCGAGACGTTGACGAGCTGGGAGGCGAAGTCGAGGTAGCGCTTCCCGTCGTAGTCCCAGAAGTGCCGTCCCTCGGCGCCGGCGACCGCGATGGGGTTGATCGCGTCCTGCACCGACCACGAGTAGAGGACGTGCTCCTTCGCGTCGGCGACGATCTGCTCGCCCTGTGCGGATCGGTCTCGATGGTCGCCATGCGGCGATCCTACCCCCGGCTCAGCCGTAGAGCGCCGCGCCCGTCTCGAGGTCGAACACGTGCAGGCGATCGGTGCGGACGTGGATGCGGACCCGGTCGCCCTCGCGCGCGCTCGACTCCCGTCCGGCCCGGGCGACGAACGGGTCGCCGTGCCGCCGCGCCTCCTCCTGCTGCGCCTCGACGGCCGCGTCCTCGACCGCCTCGCGGACGTCCGCGGTCGTCACCGGCTCGGCGGCGACGGCGAAGTGGAGGTAGATCTCCGAGCCCATGTCCTCGCGGATGTCGACGACTGCGTCGAACGTCTCGTCCTCGGGCGCGCCGGGAACGAGGGCGGCGTCCTCGAGGTCCTCCGGCCGCATCCCCAGCGCGACGCGCCGGCCGACGTACGAGGCGAGGGCCGGCCGCGCGGCGGCGAGCGAGTCGGCCACGCGCAGCCGGTGCTCGCCGAAGCGGGCGACGAGCGCGCCGTCGTCCCGACCGAGCTCCGCCTCGACGAGGTTCATCGCGGGAGAGCCGATGAACTCGGCCACGAAGAGGTTGACCGGCGCGCCGTAGAGCGTCTGCGGCGTGTCGAGCTGCAGCAGCTCGCCGCGCCGCATCACCGCGACCCGGTCACCGAGGGTCATCGCCTCGCTCTGGTCGTGCGTGACGTAGATCGTGGTCACGTCGAGGTCGCGCTGGATCCGCGCGATCTCGGCGCGCATCTGCACCCGCAGCTTCGCGTCGAGGTTCGAGAGCGGCTCGTCCATCAGGAACGCCTGCGGCTCGCGCACGATCGCGCGGCCCATCGCCACCCGCTGGCGCTGGCCGCCCGACAGCGTCCGCGGCCGCTTGCGCAGCACGTCCGAGAGCCCGAGCAGCCGCGCCGCCTCGTGCACGCGCCGCGTCCGCTCCTGCTTCGGCAGCCCGCGCATCCGCAGCGCGAAGCCCATGTTGTCCTCGGCCGTCATGTGCGGGTAGAGCGCGTAGTTCTGGAAGACCATCGCCACGTCGCGGTCCTTCGGCGGCAGGTCGTTGACCACGTCGCCGCCGATCCGGATCGTTCCCTCGGTGATGTCCTCGAGGCCGGCGATCATCCGCAGCGCGGACGTCTTGCCGCAGCCGGAGGGACCGACGAAGACGACGAGCTCGCCGTCGCCGACCTCCATGTCGAGCTCGGCCACCGCTTTCGTCCCGTCGGGGTAGACCTTCGTCACCCGCTCGAGCGCGATCTCGGCCACGATCGACCCGCAGCGTAAACGGAATCGACACATTAGGATCCCCGGGTGGCGACCGCCGCCGCCTCGAGGCCGGCGCGGAGGCGCCGGCAGGCGCTCGAGAACCCGCGCGTTCTCGCGACCGCGCTCATCGCCCCCGCCGTCCTCTACATCGCGCTGCTCGTCGGCGGGCCGCTGCTCCTCGCCGGCTATCTCGCGTTCACGAACGCCACCGCCGGCTCGCTCCGCGGCGACTGGGTGGGGCTCGAGAACTTCGCCAACCAGTGGCACGACCCGGTCTTCCGCGACGCCCTCCGCAACACGTTCTTCTTCACCATCGTCTCGCAGGTGATCGTCGTCGTCTGCGCGGCGTTCCTCGCCCACTTCCTGATCAAGGACTTCCGCGGCAAGTGGTTCTTCCGGTTCCTGATCCTGCTTCCGTGGGCGGCGCCCGTCGCGCTGAGCACGCTCGGGTGGCTCTGGATCTTCGACTCGCAGTTCAGCGTCGTGAACTGGGTGCTCTGGAAGCTCGGGTTCATCGACTTCACCACCGACCTCCAGTGGATCGGTCAGACGAAGCTGGCGATGGCCGCGATCATCACGGCCCACGCGTGGCGGCTGCTGCCGTTCGCGACGGTGATCATGATCGCGGGGCTCGCGTCGATCCCGAAGGAGGTCGACGACGCCGCCGCGATCGACGGCGCGACCGGCCTGCGGAAGCTCTGGTTCGTGACGCTGCCGCTGCAGCTCCCGATCGCGACGATCGCCGTGCTGTTCGGGATCGTCTTCACCGCCACCGACATGGCCGTCGTGAAGATCCTCACGAACGGCGGGCCGTTCAACTCGACCCAGATGCTGACGACGTGGGCCTACGCGACCGGCGTCGAGTCGCAGTCGCTCGGCCCCGGCGCCGCCGTCGCGCTGTTCCTGCTCCCGATCCTCGCCGCGGTCTCGATCCTGATGCTCGTGTTCGCGCGGCGGGTGGAGGTCTCGTGAGGACGCGGCGGCTGCGCAGCTCGGTCCTCGTCTACGCCGTCGTGCTGCCGTTCGTGTTCGTCGCGGCGTTCCCGTTCTACTGGATGCTCCAGACCGCGCTGAAGTCGGACGCCGACCTCTTCAACCTCGAGAACAACCCGTTCGGCTGGGCCGAGGGCTCGCCCACGCTCGACCATTTCAAGTTCATCTTCACGGACACGCAGTACCCCACGTGGCTCCTGAACACGGCGATCGTGGGCGGGGCGGTCGTGCTCATCACGCTCGTCCTCGCGATGCCCGCGGGCTACGCGCTCGCCCGCCTCTCCGGCCGGTGGGGGCAGACCCTCGGGGTCGGGATCTTCCTCGTCTACCTCGTCCCGCCGACGCTGCTGTTCCTCCCGCTGTCGCGCGTGGTCGCGGAGGTCGGGCTGCAGGACCGGCTCTGGTCGCTGATCCTCGTGTACCCGTCGTTCACGGTGCCCTTCTCCACGTGGCTGATGATGGGGTTCTTCAAGACGATCCCGCGCGAGCTCGAGGACGCGGCCCTCGTCGACGGCTGCTCGCGCCTGCGCGCGCTGCGGTACGTCGTCTTCCCGATCTCGCTCCCGGGGCTCCTGACCGTGGTGATCTTCACCTTCGCCCTCGTCGTCAACGAGTACGTCTACGCGATCACCTTCATCTCGACGTCGACGGAGCGGACGATCTCGGCCGGCGTGCCGACCGAGCTCATCCGCGGCGACGTGTTCTTCTGGGGCTCGCTGATGGCGGCGACGCTGCTGCCCGCGATCCCGCTGGCACTGCTCTACAACGTCTTTCTCGACCGGTTCATCGCCGGGTTCACCGGCGGTGCGTTCCGCTAAAGGAAAGGAGGCGGACATGGCCGACGACACCACGAAGCTCGGTCCCGAGGAGGTGGTGGAGCGGCGCACCACGCGACGCGAGTTGGTCCGCACGGGCGCCGCGGGCGCGCTCGTCGTCGCGTACGGCGGCGCGGTGTCGAAGACCTCGGCCTACGGGGCGCCGCGCTACGCGGGCAAGCAGCTGGCGGGGACGCTCCGGATCATGCAGTGGAGCCACTTCGTCCCCGCATACGACACGTGGTTCGACGGCACCTACGTCAAGCAGTGGGGCCAGCGGAACGACACGGAGGTGATCGTCGACCACGTGAACCTCGCCGAGCTCCCGGCCCGGGCCGCCGCGGAGGTCTCCGCCCAGAGTGGCCACGACCTGTTCCAGTTGCTCTCGCCGCCGGCGGCCTTCGAGGACCAGGTCGTGCTCGCCAACGAGATCGTCCAGGAGATCACGCGGAAGATCGGGAAGATGGGGCACGGTCGGCTACAAGTCGACGTACAACCCGCAGTACGAAGAAGTACTTCGGCGTCCCCGACAACTACGTCCCCGACCCGGTGCACTACCGGCGGGACATCTGGCGCAACGTCGGCCGGGCGCCGAACGCGTGGGAGGACATCCGGCCGTCGGCCGAAGCCGCTCAAGAGCGCCGGCCACCCGGTCGGGATCGGCATGTCCCAGGAGCTCGACTCGAACATGGCCAACCTGGCGCTGATGATGTGCTACGGCGGGTTCCTCCAGAACCAGGCAAGCCGCGTCACCCTCCGCAGCGCCGGCACGTCAACGCGCTGCGGGCGATGCGGGACATCTACCAGCGCGGGATGACGCAGGAGGTGTTCGGCTGGACGGCGGCCTCGAACAACCAGGCCTACATCTCCGGACGGCTCTCGCTCGCGCTCAACGCGATCTCGATCGCGCGCACGCTGGAAGGCCCGCCGTGGGTGACGACGGCGGCGAACCGCCGAGCTGAACGGGAACACGTTCATCGCGCCGATCCCTCGAGGGCCGTCGCGCGGATGGGGCTCGAGCACGTGATGGGCGTCTATGTGATCTGGAAGTTCGCCCGCAACAAGGCGATGGCGAAGAAGTTCCTCGTCGACGCGCAGACGAACTACCGGCCGCATTTCGCGAACTCCGGCTTCTACAACTTCCCCGCCTGGGAGAACGGCGTCCGCGGCGGCTTCCGCGCCATGCGCCGCGCCGCGGCGGCCGACCGCGCGCGGCCGCGTGGGAAGTACACGGTCCTGACGACGATCGCGCAGCGCTACACGGCCAACGTCGGCCATCCGGGCTTCGCGAACGCCGCAGTCGACGAGGTGTTCAACAAGTTCCTCGATCCCGCAGATGTTCGCCGCGGTGGCGCAGGACAAGATGACCGCGGCCGAGGCTGCGTCGACGTTCGACGGCCAGGTGCGGTCGATCTACCAGAAGTGGAGGAGTCTGGGGAAGGTCTGAGATGCACGACCCGACCGAGATCGAGGAGTACCTCGAGGACCTGAGGATGGCCGGGTTCGACCTCTCCGCGCCCCTGCCCGTCGAGCACTACCTCCACTTCGAGGTGGCCTCGACGGCGCAGGGGCTCGCGGCGGACCTGCGCCGCGAGGGCTTCGTGGTCGACCTCGAGCCCGAGGACGAGCGCATCGGCTGGGTCGCCTACGCGACCCGGCCGACGCTCCCCGCGACAGCGGAGCTCCTGCGCGTGCGCGAGCGCGTGGCGGGCGCGGCGGCCGCCCACGGCGGCGAGTACGAGGGCTGGAACGTCGTCGTCGGCGAGGACGAGCCCGACCCGGAGGATGTCGACGTCGACGCGTTCCGCTAGAGGACCGCGACCGTGTAACGGCCGACGGCCGCGCCCTGCGGGTCGAGCACCAGCGTGTGGACTCCCGCGGCGGTCGTCGTGAAGGTGAGGCTCTTCGGCGAGGTGAACACGTACTGGTTCTGGAGGAGCGCCGCGCCGTCCGGCCCGAGCACCGACGCCTTCGACGACTGCACGGTGATGCCGGTCAGTGCGACCGTGACGGTCCGACCGGCCGGGGCCGCGAACGAGACGCGGGCACCCTGGCCGGGAACCGTCACGGTCGCCGTCACCGCCGGGCCTGCCACCGTCGCCTCTGCGGTGACGTCCGACGGAACCTCGAGGAAGGTGACGGTCAGCGCGCCCACCGCCGCCGTCTGCGGATCGACGACGAGCTCGTACTCGCCGGTGAGCGGGAGCACGCGCGGCTCGACGAAGGCGCCGCTCGTGAAGACGTAGGTCGTCGGGCCGAGGGTTGCTCCGTCGGGCGCGACCAGCCGGAGCGTGGCGCTCGTCATCGTCACCTGCGTGGCGCTGAGCGCGAGCACCGTCCCCGCCGTCGCGCTCACCCGCACCCGCGCGTTCTGGCCCGGCGCGGTCGTCGTCACGCGGACGTTGCCGCCCATGGTCGCCGTCAGCGCGAGGTCGGGCGGGACGAGCGACACCGTCAGCGTGAGGGAGCCGGTCGCCTCCGCCGCGGGATCGACGACGAGCGTGTACGAGCCGCTCGCCGGCAGGAGCGTCGGCTCGACGAAGCCGCCCGCGGCGCCGACGTAGACGGGCGCGACGAGCGTCGTGCCGTCCGGAGCCCGCAGCGAGACGCGCGCGCCGGCCATCGTCACGCCCGAGACGCGCACGCTGACGCGCGTCGACCCGGTGCCGTCGAAGGCGACCCTGGCGCCCTGCCCGGGAACGGTCGTCGTCACGGTCGCGGGCGCGCCGTTCGGCGTCGCCGCGGCCGTCGCATCGGCGGGCACGTCGTGCAGCGTCGCCGTCGCCGAGCCGGTGGCCGCGGCCTGCGGGTCGACGAGCAGCGTGTAGGTGCCGGAGGCGGGGAGGACGAGCGGCTCGACGAAGGACTTGGCGTAGAGGTACGTGGCCGCGGCGAGCGCCGCGCCGTTGGGGGCGAGCACCGTCACCTTGGCGCCCTGGTACGTCGAGGTCAGCCCGACGCTCAGCGTCCTGCCGGCGACGCCCGCGAAGGTCGCGCGGGCGTTCTGGCCGGGGACGGCGTTCGCGACCGTGACCGGCGGCCCGCCGACCGTCGCGGGGCTCGTCTGGTCGGCCGGCACGTCGTAGAGCGTCAGCGTCATCGAGCCGGTCGCGGTTCCCTGCGGGTCGACGAGGAGCACGTAGTCGCCGGTCGCGGGGAGCGTGCGCGGCTCGAGGAACGTCCCGCTCGTGAACGCGTACGCCGGCGGCACGAGGGTGGAGCCGTCGGGCGCCGTGACCGTCAGGGTCGAGCTCGACAGCGTCACGCCGGACGCCCGGACCGCGAGCCGCTGTCCGGCGGTGCCCGCGAAGCGGACGCGGACGTTCTGCCCGGCCGCGGCCGTCAGCGTGACGGAGGGACCGCCGACGACCGCCTCGAGCGTCGCGTCCACGACGCCGGTGAGCGTCTGCGTATCGGTCGCGTCTCCGGCGAACGCCGTCACGGCCACGGTGAACGTGCCCGCGACCGTGGGCGTCACGCTGCCGGTGAAGACGCCGTCCCCGCGCGCGGCGAGTGGGACCGGGACGCCGTTGGCCGTCGCCGTCACGGTCACGCCGGCCGGGTCGCCGCAGCGTCCGGCGAGGACGCGCAGCGGCACGGGCCGGCCCTGCTCGAGGACGAGCGACGCGGGCGAGTCGACCCACACCTGGGGCCCGCCGGCGCAGCGGACGGCCGCGTTCGCGTTGAGGCGCCCGCCGCTGGCGACGAGCCCTGCGAGCGAGGAGCGCGCGTCGACCGTGCGGAGCAGGAGCGCCTTCAGCCCGGCCGCGGTCGCCTGCGGGAAGGCCGCCTTCGCGAGCGCGGCCGCGCCCGAGACGTGCGGCGTCGCCATCGAGGTGCCGTCGAGGACGCGGTAGCCGCTCGGCGGGCCAGGTCGAGAGGATCGAGGCGCCGGGCGCCGCGAGGTCGACGGTGGCCCGGCCGACGTTCGAGAACCAGGCACGCGCGTCGCGGTTGTCGGTGGCGGCGACCGAGACGACGTTGGGCAGCTCGATGCCGGAGGGGTAGTGCGGGTCGGCGTCGTTGTCGCCGGCGCTGTTCCCGGCCGCGGCGACGACGAGCATCCCGGCCGCGTCGGCGGCGGCGACCGCGTCGCGCACGGCCTGCGAGTCCTCGGTGTCGCCCCAGGAGTTGTTCGCGACGACGGCGCCGTTGGCGGCGGCGTAGAGCAGCGCCTCGACGGCGTCGGCGGTCGTGCCCGTCCCGTCGGCGCCCATCATCCGCAGCGCCATGATCCGCGCGCCCGGCGCGACGCCGGCGACGCCGAGCCCGTTGCCGGCCACCGCGGCGACCGTGCCCGCGACGTGCGTCCCGTGCCCGTGCCCGTCCTGCGGGGTCGCGTCCTCCTGCACGAAGTCCCAGCCGACGACGTCGTCGACGTAGCCGTTGCCGTCGTCGTCGACCCCGTTGCCGGCGACCTCGCCCGGGTTCCGCCAGGCGTTCGCGGCGAGGTCGGGGTGCGAGAGCGCGACGCCGGTGTCGATGACCGCGACCGTCACGCCCGCCCCGGTGGTGACGTCCCAGGCCTCGGGCGCGTCGACGTCCGCGTCGGGCGTCCCGGGCAGCCCGCCGACCGTCTGGCCCGTGTTGTGGAGGCCCCAGAGCTCGCCGAAGCGCGTGTCGTTGGGGAGCGCGTCGAGGGAGACGCGGCGGTTCGGCTCGACGTAGCGCACGTTCGGGGTTCCGCTCGAGCGCCGCGCGGGCGGCTGCGCCGCGGACGCGGACGACGCGCGCGCGGATCCGGCCGAAGCGCCTTCCTGTGGTGCCGCCGGCGCCGCGCACTGCCTGGTCCTGCCCCGCCGCCGTGACGCCGTTGCGGAATCCGACGATCAGCTCGACCTCGTCCGCGCGGGCACCGCCGGCGGGCGACGCGCCCAGCGCGAGCAGGAGCAGCAGCAGCGCCGAGACGGCGGTGCGCCGGGTGGGGCGGACGAGACGGCGTCGTTCCACGTGGTTCCCTTCGACGGGAGCGGCTTCCTCTCACCGTAGGCGTGCCCGGGCGCGCGGGCCATCGCTGATACGAGGGAGGCGATACCCTGCTCCGGAGACCAAGAGGAGGCGCAGATGACCGAAGTCGCAGAGGCCCCGAGAAGCGGGCAGGAGCGCGAGATCAAGCGGATCGGCCACTGGATCGGCGGCCGCTCCGTGGCGGGGCAGTCGGGCCGCAGCGGCCCCGTCTACAACCCGGCGACCGGCGAGCAGACCGGCGCCGTCGACTTCGCGTCGCTCGAGGAGATCGACGCGGCGATCGCGGCCGCGAAGGAGGCGTTCCCCGCCTGGCGGGCCGATCTCGCTCTCGCGCCGCACCGAGACGTTCTTCCGCATCCGGCAGCTCGTCGCCGAGCACCGCGAGGACCTCGCGCGGCTGCTGACGGCCGAGCACGGGAAGGTCCTCTCCGACGCGCTCGGCGAGGTGCAGCGCGGGCTCGAGGTGATCGAGTACTGCTGCGGCATCCCCGAGCTGCTGAAGGGCGGCTTCTCCGAGCAGGCCTCGACCGGGATCGACGTCTACTCGATCCGGCAGCCGCTCGGCGTCGCCGCCGGGATCACGCCGTTCAACTTCCCGGCGATGGTGCCCATGTGGATGTGGGCGCCGGCGCTCGCGTGCGGCAACACGTTCGTGCTCAAGCCGTCGGAGAAGGACCCGTCGGCGTCGCTCCTCACGGCGGAGCTGCTGAAGGAGGCCGGCGTCCCGGACGGCGTGTTCAACGTGATCCAGGGCGACAAGGTCGCCGTCGACCGGCTGCTCGAGCACCCGGACGTCAGCGTCGATCTCGTTCGTCGGCTCGACGCCGATCGCGAAGTACGTCTACGAGACCGGCACGTCCAACGACAAGCGCGTCCAGGCGCTCGGCGGCGCGAAGAACCACATGATCGTGCTCCCCGACGCCGACGTGGACATGGCGGCCGACGCGGCCGTGTCCGCGGCCTACGGGTCGGCCGGCGAGCGCTGCATGGCGATCTCCCAGGTCGTGGCCGTGGGCGACGTGGCCGAGCCGCTGATCGAGGCGATCAAGCAGCGGATCCCGAAGGTGAAGGTCGGCAACGGGCTCGAGCCGGACTCGGAGATGGGCCCGCTCGTCACCCGCGAGCACCGCGACAAGGTCGCGTCGTACATCGCGGGCGCGGCCGAGGAGGGCGGCACGGTCGTCGTCGACGGCCGCGAGACCGCGCCCGACGGCGACGGCTTCTTCCTCGGCGTCAGCCTGCTCGACGACCTCAAGCCGGGGATGAAGGCGTACGACGACGAGATCTTCGGGCCGGTGCTCGGGGTCACGCGCGTCGGCACCTACGACGAGGCCGTCCGGCTCGTGAACGAGAACCCGTACGGCAACGGCACCGCCATCTTCACGCGCGACGGCGGCGTCGCCCGCCAGTTCCAGTTCGACGTGCAGGCGGGGATGGTCGGGATCAACGTGCCGATCCCGGTGCCCGTCGCCTACTACTCGTTCGGCGGCTGGAAGGCGAGCCTCTTCGGCGACTCGCACATCTACGGGCCGGAGGGGATCACCTTCTACACGCGCGGCAAGGTCGTCACCTCGCGCTGGCCGGACCCGGCCACGTCGAAGGTCGACCTGGGCTTCCCGCAGACCCGCTAGGCCGGTTCGAAGCGAACCAGGCGCTGCTCGACGTCCGCCTCGACCAGGCGGACGTCGAGCCGGTGCCCGAGCGGGAGGTCCCGGCCCGAGCAGCGCGCCGTCACGGCCGGCTCCCGCAGCTGGACGGAGCCGCCCTCGCCGTCCTTGTCGGCGTCGACGACCACCGCCTCGAAGACCTCGCCGACGCTGCCCGCGAGCACCGCCGCCTCGACGAGCGAGACGATCCCCGACTCGAAGCCCTGCTGGCGCCGGTTCGAGTCCTCCATCGTCTCGGGCAGGTCCGGCAGCGCGGCGCGGACCCAGTCGGGCACGTCCGTGCCCGCCGAGACCGCGAGGCAGACCTCGCCGACGTAGCGGTCGACGAGCCGCCGCAGCGGCGCGGTCGTGTGCGCGTACGGGGCGCCGATGCCGGCGTGCCGCGGGTGCTCCGGGACGTCGCCGTCGAAGGCCGCGTAGCCGGAGCCGCGGAGCAGCACCGTCGACTTCGCGAGCACGGCGGCGTGCGCCGGGACGCTCGCGTCGAGCCCGCGCAGGAAGTCCGCGAACGACTGCTCCTCCGGCCACGGGACGTGGAGCGCCGCCGCCGTGCGCCGCAGCCGCCCGACCGCGTAGTCGTCGCCCTGGGGCAGCGTGCGGACGATCCCGACCTTCGCCCGCAGCATCAGCAGCGCCGCCGCCTGCCCGGTCAGGATCGAGATCTGCGCGTTCCAGTCCTCGACCGGGAGCAGCGCGCGGTAGGTCAGCCGGTACGCCCCGTCGGCGAGCTCGACCTCCTGGTCGGGGATCGGCAGGTCGACGCCGCCGACCCGCGCCTGCCGCTGCTGCCGGAGCCGCCCGATCTCGGGCAGGAGCGCGAGCGACTCGTCCGCCGTGCCGTCGTCGAGCGCCCGCTGGACGCCGGCGTAGTCGAGCTTGCTGCGGCTGCGGACGCGCGCGCGGCGGACCTCCACGGCGACGCCCTCCGACGTCTCGTCGAGGTCCATCGTCCAGAGCGAGGGCGGGGCGGACCTCGCCCGGCAGCAGGCTCGCGCCCCCTTCGGACACGGCCTTCGGGTAGAGGCGCGCGTCCGCGTCCGGGCGCGTAGAACGTCTGGCCGCGGGCGTGCGCCTCGGCGTCCATCGCGCCGCCGGGCGGGACGAACGCGGCCACGTCGGCGATCGCGTAGCGCACGCGGTACCCGCCGTCGCGCCGCTCGAGGTGGATGGCCTGGTCGAGGTCCATCGACTCGGGCGGGTCGATCGTGACGAACGGGATCGCCGTCTCGTCCGCGTCCGGGAGCGGGGTCGCGCGGGCGGCGTCCTCCGCCTCCGCGACGACCTCCTCCGGGAAGTCGAGGGCGACGCCGAAGCTCGTGCGGAGCTTCGCGAGCGACGCCGCGATCGCCTGCGCGTCGGGCGGCGTGAGGCTGAGGCGGCGCGGCACGGGGCGCAGCCTAGTGTCCGCGGTTGAATCCCGGACAGCGGATGCGCACCATGGCTGCGTGTCCGCCCTCCTCGAGCGCGAGGACCTGCTCGCGCCGGCTCGACAGCGCTCCGCGCGGACGGCGGCCGGCTCGTGTTCGTCGGCGGCGAGGCGGGCGTCGGGAAGACCTCGCTCGTGCGCGCGTTCGCGGCGCGGCGGACGGGCGCGTCCTGCTGGGGCGTCTGCGAGAGCCTCGACGCCACGCCGCTCGGCCCGCTCCTCGACGTGGCCTCGGACGTCGGGGGCGACGCTCGCGGCCCGTCGAGCGGGGCCGAGCCGCGTCGCGTCGCCGCGGCCGCTCGCTCGACGAGCTGCGGCGTGCCACGCGTGCTCGTCGCTCGAGGACCTGCACTGGGCCGACCAGGCGACGCTCGACGTCGTGCGCGTGCTCGGGCGGCGGATCGACGGCACGCCGTCGCTCGTGCTCGCGACCTACCGCGACGACGAGGTTGCCGCGCGACCACCCGCTGCGTGCCGTCCTCGGCGAGCTCGCCTCGGCGCCCGGGGTCGTGCGGCTGACGGTCCCGCCGCTCTCGCTCGACGCGGTGCGCGAGCTCGCCGAGCCGCACGGCGCCGACGCCGACGCGATCCACCGCCGCACACGCAGGGCAACGCCGTTCTACGTCACGGAGATGCTCGCGGCCGGCGGCGGCGACGCTGCCGGAGACGGTTCGCGACGCCGTGCTCGCCCGGACCGCGCCTCTCGGCGCGGCGGCACGCCGGCTGCTCGACGTCGTCGCCGTCGTGCCCGGCCGCGCCGAGCTCGTGGCTGCTCGAGGCGGTCGCGCCGGACGAGCTCGAGCACCTCGACGCGTGCCTCGCGCTCCGGCGTGCTGCGGGCCGGACGCGCGACGCGGTCGCGTTCCGGCACGAGCTCGCGCGTCTCGCCGTCGAGAGCGCGGTCGCCGCCGCACCGGCGCCGGCGCCCTGCACGCGCGCGATCCTGCGCGCGCTCGTCGCCGCCACGGGCGACGACGTCGCGGCTCGCGCACCACGCCGAGGAGGCGGGCGACGCGACGGCGGTGCTCGAGCACGCGCCGGCCGCGGGCGATCGGGCGGCCGCGGTCGGCGCGCACCGCGAGGCGGCGGCGCAGTACGCGCGGGCGCTCCGCCACGCCGACGCGACTGCCCGACGCGGAGCGGGCCGAGCTCCTCGCCGCGTACGCGGCGCGAGGCGGAGCCTGACCGGCGCCTACGAGCGAGTGCGATCGCGGCGCGACGCGAGGCGATCGACGCTCGCCCGCGGCGCTCGGTGACCGACTCGCGGCGGGCCGGCGACGCTGTCGCGGCTGACGCATGCCGTACTGATCCGCGCCGGCCGGAACGCCGAGGCCGAGGCGGCGAGCCGCGCGCGCGATCGCCGTGCTCGAGTCGCTGCCGCCGGGCCGCGAGCTCGCGCTCGCCTACGCGGACCAGGCGCTACGCGCGCGATGCTCGCGCCGCGACAACGCCGCCGGGGTCGCCTGGGGCGCAAGCGCGCGTCGACGCTGGCCGAGCGGCTCGGGCGACGTCGACACGCTCGTCGTACGGCGCTGAACATGGTCGGGACCGTCGCACGCTGATGGCCGGGCGCAGATCGAGCGCGGGATCCGCGCTCCTGCGAGAGCCTCGAGCTCGGCGCGGCGAGCACGGCCTCGAGCTCGCGAGTCACCTCGGCGCTCATCGATGCTCGGCACCGGGCCTCGCGGAGATGTACGAGCTCGAGCGCGCAGAGCGCTTCCTGCGCGAGTGCGTCGCGTTCGCCGAGGAGCACGAGCTCGACGCTCGCGTACCCGACCGCCGTGGCTCGCGCTGCGTCGCGCGTCTACCGGGGCCGCTGGGACGAGGCGACGCGACGCCGCGAGCGCCGTGCTCGGCCGCCCGGCCGAGCCGATCGCGCGGATCACCGCGCTCATCGCGCTCGGCCGCGTCCGCGCGCGGCGCGGCGACCCCGGCGCCTGGCGAGGCGCTCGACGAGGCGCTCGAGCTCGCGCGTCGCGGGCGGGCACCTGCAGCGGCTCGGGCACGTCCACGCGCGCGCGTGCGGAGGCGGCCTGGCTCGCCGGCGACCGCGAGCGGACGGTCGCGGAGGCGCAGGCCGTCGTACGCGCTCGCGCTCGAGAAGCGGCACCTCTGGTTCGCGGGCGAGCTCGCGTACTGGCAGTGGAAGGCCGGGGCGCTCGACGAGGCGCCGGAGTGGATCGCGGAGCCGTACCGGCTGCAGCTCGCGGGCGACGCGCGCGGCGCCGCGGCGGCGTGGCGGCGCGCGGCTGCCCGTACGAGGCGGCGCGCGCGCTCGCGCGAGGCGGACGACGAGGACGGCGCTCCTCGAGGCGCTCGCGGAGCTCGACCGCGCTCGGCGCGCGGCCCGGCCGCGCGGCTCGTCCGGCGGGCGCTCCACGCGCGCGGCGTGCGCCGGTCCCGCGCGGGCCGCGGCCGGCGACGCGCGCGAACCCGGCCGGCGCTCACGGCGCGCGAGCTCGAGGTGCTGCAGCTCGTCGCCGCCGGGACTGCGGAACGCCGAGATCGCCGCCGAGCTCGTCCTCTCGACGCGGACGGTCGACCACCACGTCTCGGCGATCCTCCGCAAGCTCGACGTGCGGACGCGCGGCGAGGCCGTGGCCGCCGCCGCCGAGCTCGGGCTGCTCAAACACCGGTAACGGCCGGCCCAACATGGGCAATCGCGCCGATGTCGGCCGCGCGAGGCCGGTCGTAGCCTCGAACGCGTCCACGATCGGAAGGAGCGGATGAACACCTACGTGATCCTGCGGCGGAGCGGCTGGCGGTCGGCCGAGGAGCTGGCGAGGCCGCGGCGCGGTCGAAGCAGGTCGGCGACGAGCAGATGCCCGACGACATCCGCTGGATCCGGAGCTACGTGCTCGAGGAGGGCGGCGGCTCCGTCGGCACGGTCTGCATCTACCAGGCCACGAGCCCGGAGGCGATCCGGCGCCACGCCTCGGTCGCCGACCTGCCCGTCGACGAGATCATCGCGGTCGCCGACACCGTGATCGCTGCGGCCCGACCCGCAGCCGGTGGCGGCATGAGCGCGCGTCGCCTGGCCGTCCTCGTCGTCCTGCCGGCGCTCGTGCTGGCCGGCGCGGCGCTCGCGGGCGGCGGCACCTCCGACGCGAAGCCCGCGACGGCGCGCTTCCACGACCTCGACACGGCGATCGCGGCCGGCTACTCGTTCCGGCTCCCGGAGCTCTCCGGGAACACGTGCATCACCGCAGCCGGGCGACGGCGGCATGGGCGTGCACCATGGTGAACACGACCCTGCTCGACGGGACGATCGACGCCGACCGCCCCGGAGGCGCTCGTCTACGAGCCGCGGAACGACGGGTCGCTGAAGCTCGTCGCGCTCGAGTACGTCGTCTTCCAGGCCGACTGGAAGGGCGCGTCGCCGCCGGAGCTGTTCGGACGCGACGTTCGACCCCATCCCGTCCCCGAACCGCTTCGGCCTGCCGGCCTTCTACGCGCTCCACGCGTGGCTCTGGAAGCCGAACCCGAGCGGCCTCCTGCAGCCTGGAACCCGACAGCGTCAGGCCGTGGACGTGCAGCGGCAGGGTCTGACCCCGGCCAGGCCGGTGCGCCTCACGCGTACCGGCATGCACAGCGGTCGCCCGCAGCTCCTGCCCGAACCGGGCGCGGCGGATGAACTGGCCGCTCCCCGGGCGCGCCACGAGCTGCCCGTTCTCGACGAGCACCTCGCCCCGGCGCAGCACGAGCTCCGGCGTGCCGGTCACCTCCGTGCCCTCGTAGAGGTTGTAGTCCGACTTCGAGTGCTGCCCCGCCGCCGTGATCAGGTGCCGCTGCTCCGGGTCGAAGACCACGATGTCCGCGTCGGAGCCGACCGCGATCGTGCCCTTGCGCGGGTAGAGCCCGAAGAGCTTCGCCGGGTTCGTCGCGAGCAGCTCGACCATCCGGTTCAGGGTCAGCCGCCCCGAGCGGACGCCGAACTCGTGGATCATGTGCAGCCGGTTCTCGAGCCCGGGCCCGCCGTTCGGGATCTTCGAGAAGTCGTCGCGGCCCATCGCCTTCTGCTCGCCCCACGTGAACGCGCAGTGGTCGGTCGAGATCACCGACAGCGCGTCCGCGCCGGACCGCGTTCCAGAGCACGTCCCAGTTCGACTTGTCGCGCACCGGCGGCGAGTAGACGTACTTCGCGCCCTCGAAGTCCGGCTTCGCTGATGTCGTCGAGCGAGTTGAAGAAGTACTGCGTGCACGTCTCGCCCCAGATGTTCCAGCCCTTCTCCGCGCGCAGCCGCGATCGGCTCGACGGCCTCGCGGCAGGTCACGTGGACGACGTAGAGCGGCGACCCGGCGAGGTGCGCGAGCTGGATCGCGCGGTTCGTCGCCTCGCCCTCGACCTCGGGCGGGCGCGTGAGCGCGTGGTAGACCGGGTCGGTGTTGCCGGCCTCGAGCGCCTCGCGCACGAGGATGTCGATGACGTCGCCGTTCTCGGCGTGCACCATCACGAGCGCGCCCGATCTCGACGCGACCTCCATCGCGCGGTACAGCGTCTCGTCGTCGACCATCAGCGCGCCCTTGTAGGCCATGAAGAGCTTGTACGACGTGACGCCCTGGTCGTCGGGCAGCGCCGCGAGCTCCTCGAGCGTCCCGCCCTCGCGAGGTCGGTGACGGCGATGTGGAAGCCGTAGTCGATGATCGCGTTCCCGTTCGCCTTGCCGTGCCAGGTCTCGAGCGCGGAGGCGAAGGTCTCGCCCTTGCGGCTGGATGCAGAAGTCGACGTGCGTGGTCGTGCCGCCGAACGCCGCCGCGGTGTGGCCCGACTCGAAGTCGTCCGCCGTGACGGTGCCGCCGAACGGCATGTCCAGGTGCGTGTGCGGGTCGACGCAGCCCGGGAGCACGTACTTGCCGGACGCGTCGATCACGCGCTCGGCCTCGACGTCGAGCGACTCGCCGATCAGCGAGATGCGCTCGCCCTCGACGAGGACGTCGCCGACGTAGTCGTCGGCCGCGGTGATCACGCGGCCGCCCTTGATCAGAACCGACATCCGGGAACCACCCCTTCCGAGACAGTCGTGGCCGCCCCGAGTATCGCCCGGGGCGGCCACGCGATGCCAGCGCGAGGGAGCGGGCTAGTTGCCGCCCGCCGTCACCTCCACGTCCTCCTTCTCCCAGCTCGACCCCTTCACGTCGGCGCCCTCGTCCTCGAGCGCCTTGAGCGCGGCCTCGGCGTACTCGGTCGTGTACGCGTCCGCCGACGGGGCCTGCTTGATCACGCCGAACTGCTCCGCGATCTCCGGCCGTGCGGTCGAAGTCCTCCTTGTTCATCACGCCGAACTGGCCCTCGTTCGGCCAGATGAGCGCGTTGATCTCGTTCAGCTGCCAGCGCTGGTGGCCCTCGCCGAGCGTCGGCCCGTTGTCGAGCACGATCTGGAGGCAGTCCTCCGGGTTGTCGCGGCAGAAGATCCAGCCCTTCAGCGACGCCTTGAGGAAGCGCGTGGCGATGTCGCCGTTGCCCTCCTCCGCGATCCAGTCGCCGCGCACGAAGACGCCGTCCTCGAGCATGGCGGTGCCGGCTTCCTCCATCGTGATCACGTTGAGGTCGTCGAGCGTGTAGAGCTGGCCCGTCTCCGGGTTCTCCTGCTCGAGCACCTGCGCCAGCTCGTTGTAGGTCATCGCCGCGGCGGCGTCGACCTGCCGCTGCAGGAACAGGTTCATGTCGAACGGCTGGTTGACGATCGTGACGTCGCTCTTGTCCTTCGGGTCGATGCCGTTCTTCGTCAGCGCCGCGAAGAGCTCGAACTCGTTGCCGCAGCACCAGACGCCGACCTTCTTGCCCTTCATCCCGGCGACGTCGGTGATCCCGCTGTCCTTCCAGGTCACCTCGGTCATGCCGGAGCGCTCGAAGACCTGGGAGATGTTGACGAGGTCGCCGCCCTGGTCGCGCGTGGCGAGCAGCGACGGCAGCCAGTCGATCCCGAACTCGGCCTGCCCGGACGCGACCACCTGCTCGGGCGTGATGTCCGGCCCGCCGACCTTGATCTCGACGTCGAGGTTCTCGGCGTCGTAGTAGCCCTGCTCGAGCGCGGCGTAGTAGCCGGCGAACTGCGCCTGCGTGACCCACTTGAGCTGCAGCGTGACGCTGTCCTTCGGCTGCTCCGCCGCCTCGCCCGTGCCGGCGCCGGTCGTGCCGCCGCCCTCGTCGTCGTCGCCGCCGCACCCGGCGAGCGCGAACGCCGCCACGGCGACCAGCGCCGCGAGCCACAGCCACCTCCGGTCCTTCATCCCTCTCTCCTTTGCTCGTACGACCCGGACTATTCGCCCCTTCGCTCCCATCGCAGCACGGCCCGCTCCACGAAGCCGATCGCGAGGTAGAACGCGATCCCCAGGATCGAGGCGACGAGGATCGCCGCCCACGCCGTCTCGAACCGGAACAGGGCCGCCGAGTTGCGGATCTGCACGCCGAGCGCCTCCTGGGAGCCTCCGAAGTACTCGCCCACGACGGCGCCGATCATCGCGAGCACGCTCGCGACCTTCAAGGCCGCGAACAGGTACGGGAGCGAGTTCGGGATGCGCACGCGGCGGAAGATCGTGAAGTCGCTCGCCGCATAGCTCCGCATCAGCTCGAGCGACTGCGGGCCGCACCGAGGTGAGCCCGCGGAGCGTGTTCACCATCACCGGGAAGAAGCAGAGCACGGCGGCGATGATCATCTTGGAGAGCGGGTTCAGGAGCCCGAACCACTGGTTCGTGATCGGGGCGAACGCGATGATCGGGACGGCGTTCGCGGCGATCATGTACGGCATCAGCGCGCGGCCGAGCGGGCGCCAGCGGGCGCACACGAGGGCGGCGAGGACGCCGGCGGTCGAGCCGATGAAGAACCCGCCGACGGCCTCCTTGAACGTGAACCAGCCCGCGTGCCAGAGGACCGCCCGCTCCTCCCAGAACGTCTGCGAGATGTCCGAGGGCGGGGGGAGCAGGAAGCGCTGGACGTCGAACGCCTTCACGTACCCCTCCCACAGCGCGATCCCGAGCACGAACACGATCACGGCCGGGATCCAGCCGCGGAGCCCGCGCATCGTGCGTCCGAGCAGGGCCTCGCCGGCGACCGGCGCGGCCGGGACGGGGGAGGTGGCGCTCAGCGGTCCGCCTCCACGCTCCGCACGGGCGCGGGCCGCCCGGAGCCGCCGTGGAGCGCCTCGCGCACCTCGGTCACGAGCTCGAAGAAGCGCGCGTCCTCGCGCGTGTCCTGCGTCCGCGGGTGCGGCAGGTCGACCTCGACGATCTGCGCGATCCGGCCGGGCCGCGGCGACATCACGACCACGCGGGTCGAGAGGAACACGGCCTCGGCGATCGAGTGCGTGACGAAGACGACGGTGCAGCCGGTCTCGTCCCAGATCTGCAGCAGCTCGCCGTTCAGCCGCTCGCGCGTCATCTCGTCGAGCGCGCCGAACGGCTCGTCCATCAGCAGCAGCGCGGGGGAGAACGAGAGGGCGCGCGCGATCGAGACGCGCTGCTGCATCCCGCCGGAGAGCTGCCACGGGTAGCGGCCCTCGAAGCCGGTCAGCTCGACGAGCTCGAGCATCTCGCCGACGCGCTGCTGCCGGCGCGCGCGGTTCCAGCCGGCGAGCTCGAGCGGCAGCGCGATGTTCTTCGTCACCGTGCGCCAGTCGTAGAGGACGGCGTCCTGGAAGACGATCCCGTAGTCGCGGTCACGCCGTGCCTGGCGGGCCGGCTTCCCGTTGACGGTCACCTCGCCCGTGGTCGGCGTGATCAGGTCGCCGACGATGCGCAGCAGCGTCGACTTGCCGCAGCCCGACGGGCCCGATCAGCGAGACGAACTCGCGCGGCCGGATCTCGAGCGAGATGTCCTCGAGCGCCTGCACCTGGCCGCCGCACGAACGACTTCGACGACGTCGCGGATCGAGACGACCGACTCGGGCGGCGCTCACGCGAGGTACTCCGGCGCCCGCCGCACCACGAGCTTCTCGACGAGGACGACGACGAGGAAGAACGAGATCCCCAGCGCGGCGGCGACGAGGTTCGTCGCCCACAGGCTCGGCGGGGAGCTGAGGTAGTACTGGTTGAAGTTGATGATCGCGCCGCCGAGGCCGTCCTGGATGGACGACGGCAGCTCGCCGATGATCGCGCCGACGACGCTCGCCGTCGCCGCGACCTTGAACGCGGCGAAGAGGTACGGGAGGGAGGCGGGCAGCTTGAGGTGCCAGAGGATCGACCAGTTCGAGGCGGCGTAGGAGCGCATCAGCTCGAGCGCGCTGCGGGTCGGCCGAGGCGAGGCCGCGCAGCGTGTTCACCGTCACCGGGAAGAAGGTCAGGTAGGCGGCGATGACGGAGACGGACACCCAGGCCGGCGCCTGCAGCTCGCCGCCGAGGTAGACGACGACCATCGGCGCGATCGCGAGGATCGGCACCGTCTGCGAGGCGACGATGTACGGCAGGAAGCCGCGCTGCAGCAGGCGGGAGTGGTGGAGGACGATCCCGATCAGGAGCCCGATCGTGGCCCCGAGCAGGAAGCCGGCGACCGCCTCCTTGGCGGTGAACAGCGCCGCGTCCCAGAGCACCTCGATCAGCAGCGGCCCGTTCCGCCGCGACGGCTCGAACAGCTGCCCGATGATGTCGTGGAGGTGCGGGAAGGTGACGTCGTTGACCATGAAGGTGCCGATCGTCAGCTCCGTTCGCTCGCCGACCCACTTGAATCCCTCCCAGAGGGCCCAGAGTCCGGCGAGCACGAGCAGGAAGACCCCGGTGCGGCGAAGGGCGGTCGACGCCATCGAGGCGGAACCTAAACGAGACGACGGCAGAGGTCGTCTCGGCGTGGCGGCGACGTGGACAGCCGCGCAGTCTCGGCAGGCAGCGCAGATGTCAGGCCCGTCGAGGGCATAACCTCACCATCGAGCGATACGTCTGGGCGGTCAGCCGCCGGCTGCGGCACGACGCGCCCGCAGAGCGCCGGCGGGCGATCCGGCGCGAGCTCCGCGGGCACCTGCGGGCGGCTTCCGAGGACGTCGGCCCGGAAGAGGCGGTCGCGCGCGCAGGTGACGCCGCCGTGGTCGCGCGCGAGTACGCGGACGTCGAGGCGGGGCGGCCGCGGCGCTGGCGGCCGCGGGCCGGCTTCGTCGCCGCCGCGATCGCGTACCTCCTGGTCGCCGTCCTCCAGCAGCGGGAGATCCTGCTCCTCCGGGCCGCGCACTGGGGCCGCTTCGACCCGTGGAGCGCGGACCTCTGGCTTCTGCGCCTGAACGGCGACCTCGAGCAAGGCGTCGTCGTCCACGTCTACATCCAGCGGCTCGCGTACATCCTCGTCCCGCTCGTCGCGTTCCTCCTCTTCTCGCGCGTGTGGCGCCGCGGGCGGCCTCGCTGGAAACGGGAGGCGGCGGCGCTCTAGGATCCGGCGCGTGCCGCTCCAGCCGTCCCGCACCGTCGACGAGCTCCGCGAGCTCCGCGAGCTGACCGGCGACGAGAACGGCGCGCAGCGCGTCGCGTGGACGGAGACCTGGGAGCGCGGGCGCGACTGGCTCCGCGGCGAAGCTCGACGGCCTCGCGGCTCGAGTACGAGCGCGACGAGGCCGGGAACCAGTGGTTCACGCTCCGCGGCGACTCCGACCGCGAGCTGCTCATCGGCGGCCACATGGACTCCGTCCCGAACGGCGGCTGGCTCGACGGCTGCCTCAACGTCCTCGGCGGCGTCGAGGTCATGCGCCGGCTCGCCGAGGAGGGGACGCCGCCGGTCACCGTCCGGCTCGTGGACTGGGCCGACGAGGAGGGCGCGCGCTTCGGGCGCTCGCTGTTCGGCTCGTCCGCGGCCTCGGGGACGATGGCCGACCAGGACGAGCTGCGGCAGCTGCGCGACCGCGACGGGACGGCGCTGCCCGACGCGCTCGCCGCGCACGGCGTCGACCTCGACCGCGCGCTCGAGGCGCGGTCGCAGCTCGCGAACGCGGCCGCCTACCTCGAGCTGCACATCGAGCAGGGGCCGGTGCTCGAGTCGATGGACCTGCCGCTCGGCGCCGTCATCGGGACGTTCGGCGTCGAGCGCTCGCGCTTCACGTGGACGGGGCAGGCGGCGCACGCCGGCTCGACGCCGATGGACCAGCGGCGCGACGCGCTCGCCGGCGCCGCGAAGCTCGCGCTCGAGATCCGGGACATCGCCGCGCGCGCGGGCGGGGGCGCCGTCTGCACGAGCGGCGGCGTCGTGACGAAGCCGGGGATCGTCACCTCGGTCGTCGAGACGGCCGAGCAGCTGCTCGACCAGCGGCACATGGACGCCGACACGCTCGCGTCGATGCTCCGCGAGGCGCAGGAGGCGGCCGACCGGTTCGCGGCGGAGGAGAACATCGACGTCGCCTGGGAGCGCATCTGGAACATCCAGCCGATCCTGTTCGAGGAGGAGCTGATCGAGCTCGCGGAGGAGTCCGTCCGCGAGGTCTCCGGCACGTCGCACCGGCTCCCGAGCGGGCCGCTCCACGACGCGGCCGAGGTCGCGCGCGCCGGCGTGCCGACGGTGATGCTCTTCGTCCAGTCGCTCCGCGGCCTCTCGCACACGAAGCTCGAGGACACGAAGCCGGAGCACCTCGAGCTGGCGGTGCAGGCGCTCGACCGCCTCGCCACGAAGGCGATCCCCTGGGTCGCCGCCCGCGGCTAGCGCGACCCGGCCGCGCCGCCGTCGCCGCGCTCGTGCTCGGCGCGGGCGTGACCTGGAACATCGCCAACGTCGGCGCCGTCGCCGACCCGCTCGCGGACGCGTACGAGACGTCGCTGCCCGTCGTCGGCCTGCTCACGACCGCGCTCTTCCTCACCCACCTCGTCTCGCAGATCCCGGCCGGCCGCGCGTCCGACCGCTGGGGCGCGCGGCGGGTCGGCTTCGCCGCGCTCGCCTGCTGCGCCGCGGGCAACGTGCTCGCGCTGCTCGCGCCGGACCCGTGGCTCGCCGGCGGGGCGCGGCTCGTGATCGGGATCGGGAGCGGCGCGGGCTTCGTCGCCGGCGCCGACTACGTGCGCGCGACCGGCGGCGGGCCCCGCCCTCCAGGGCCTCTACGGCGCGTCGACGATGGCCGGCGGCGGCCTCGCGATCGCGATCACGCCGCAGCTCGTCGGCCTGCTGGACTGGCGCGCGCCGTACTGGACGGGCCTCGCCGCCGCGCTCGTCACCGCCGCCGTCCTGCTCGCGGCCCCGCGCGACCCGCGCCACGCCTGGGCTGCGTCCGGGCTCGTCCTCGACCGCCGCCTCGTGCGGCTCGGCCTGATCCACGCGGGCAGCTTCGGCCTGTCGGTGATCGCGGCGAACTGGGTCGTGCCCCTGCTCGAGCGGTACGGGGAGCCGCGCGCGGTCGCGGCGGTCGTCGGCGCGCTGCTCCTCGTCGCCGGGATCGTGACGAGGCCGCTCGGCGGCGCGCTCCTGCGCGGCCACCCGGAGCGGGCGCGGCCCGAGCTGATCGCGAGCGCCGCGGGGCTGGCGCTCGGCCTCGCCCTGCTCGCGCTGCCGCTGCCGCTCGTCCTCCTCGGGCTCGGCGCGTTGCTCGCCGGGCTCGCAGCGGGCATCCCGTTCGCCTACGTGTTCACCGAGGCGCAGCGGCTCCGCCCCGACGCTCCCGGGGCCGCGATCGGCTTCGTCAACTCGTGGGCGATCTCCGCCGTCCTCGTCGGGACGCCGCTCCTGGGGCTCACGTTCTCGCTGCCGAGCGAGGGCCGGGTCGGCTTCGCCGTCGCCGCGGCGCTCGCCGGTCTGGCCGTCCTCGCCGCGCCTAGCGCACCGCGTCGACGATCTCGGCGCTGAGGCTCTCGTACTGCGCCAGGTACTCGGCGCGCTCGCGCTTGAACTGCGCGACGTGCCGCTCGTACTCGTCCATGCGGCCCGCGGCCTCGTAGAGTCGCCGCGGCTGCAGGACGTCGAGGTCGTCGGCGTCGATCCCCGGCACGCGCGCGGCCACGAGGTAGCCGAAGTCGGGGTCGCGCTCCCACTCGATCGTCTCTTCGGCGATCCCCTTCACGATCGCCGAGGAATGGCGGATCTTGACCTTCTTCGAGCCGTCGACCGACTCCGCGCCGCCGACACGGCCGGTGTTCAGGAGGAAGACCTCGAGCGGGTGCTCCTCGAGCAGCTCGAGGAAGCGGTTCCCCTGCAGGTCGTGCAGCGCGGGGAAGAACGGGTTCGTCCCGGGCACGCGCAGGAACTTGCCCGGCCTCGTCGGCGCCGCCGGCGGAGGTGCCCTGCGTCTCGCCGAGCATGAAGAAGGCCGCGGCCTGCGGCCCCTCGAGCTTCGCGACGGCCGGGATGATGTTCTCGTTCTTGTTGAGGACGAGGAGGAAGTCGGCGCGCTCGATCTCGCGCTCGGCAGCGGCCTCGATCACGCGGAACGGGAACGTCGCGCGCCCGTTCTGGGTGTACGAGGTGTCGTAGAAGTCGACGTCCGTCGCCGGTCTGCGAGACGTTCTCGAGGTACGACTCCGGCTGCGTCACCGCGCGGTGGATCGTCGGCTCGTCCTCCGGGTTCAGCCCGAACGTCTTCGCGAAGCAGCCGTTCTCGGTGACGGCGATGCGGCCGTTCGGCAGCCACGCGACGAAGTCGTCCTGGACCGGCAGCGAGCCGTTCTGCCGTGTGAACGTCGTCGTCGTCTTGCCGGTGCCGGACAGCCCGACGATGAGCCCGACCCTGTCGCCCGCGTCGGTGGGGATGATCTTGCAGCCGGCGTGGAGCGGGAGCCCGCCGCGGTCGTAGACGAGCTTGTTCCACATCCGCAGCCCGCCCTTCTTCGACTCGCCGAAGTAGTCCGAGTTGAAGACGCGCGTGAGGCCCGCCTCGAGGTCGACGGCGATGAGCCGGTCGTCCGCGTACCCCTCCGCCTTCAGGTTGGGCGTGTAGATGACGCAGAGCTCGGGCTCGAACGCCTCGTCGCCCTCGAGCGGGAAGTAGAGCTGCTGCTGCATGCCCGCGATGTTCGCGTTCGCGGCCTCGACGTAGAGCCGCGCGGCGACGCGGAACTCCGGGTCGTGCCCGATGTAGCCGTCGACGATCACCATCTCGCGGCCGGCGATGTAGGCGTCCTGGCGCTCGGCCCACGCGAGGTACTCCTCCCGCGAGATCGCCTGGTTCTGCCCGTCGGGCTCGTCCGTGACGATGAAGGTCGAGCCCTTCGAGCGGCTCACGACCTCCGTCTGCACGTTGAGGTTCCCGAACGCCGTCCGCCGCGCGTTCGGCATCTCCGCAGCCAGCGCCTTCAGCTCCTCCGGGCTCGGGTTGTCGTACACCTTCGCCGCCTCCGGCAGCCTCGACTGCATCTTCGCCACGGACACTCCTCGGGTCGGGAACGGAACCGGAGGACTGTACCCGACAATCGGATCCGAAATCGCGTTCAACCCGCCCGGTTTCCGGCGTTATGCTCGCCTTTCGCGACCCGGCATCCAGGAGGCTCCATGCTCAGCTTCGGCGTCACCGTCCTGCCCGATCCCCCGTACGCGCGCTTCCTCGAGCTGATCGAGCTCGCCGAGGAGCAGGGCTTCGAGTACGGCTGGACGTACGACTCGCACGTCCTCTGGCAGGAGTCGACGCCGCTGCTGACGATGGCCGTCGAGCGGACGAAGCGGATGAAGTTCGGCCACTTCGTCACGAACCCGGGGACGCGCGAGCCGACGGTGCTCGCCTCGATGTACGCGACGCTGCACGACATCTCCGACGGCCGCATGGTGATGGGGATCGGCCGCGGCGACTCGGCGCGCCGCTACATCGGCCAGCAGCCCGTGAAGGTGGCGGAGTTCGAGCGGCGCTGCGCGATGATCCGCGACTTCATGAACGGCCGCGAGGTGAGCTGGAACGAGAAGGAGCTCCAGCTCAAGTGGGTGCGGGAGGCGCTGCCGGACATCCCGCTCTGGGTCGCCGGCTACGGGCCGAAGGCGCTCGCGGTCGCGGGCCGCGTGGCCGACGGCGTGATCATCCAGCTGGCCGACCCGGACATCATCCAGTGGATCATGGGCACGGCCCGGAAGGCCGCCGAGGAGGCGGGCCGCGACCCGTCGGAGCTCAAGTGCATCGTCGGCGCGCCGAGCCACGTCTCGGACGACATCGCGGAGGCGCGTGAGCAGACGAAGTGGTTCCCGGCCATGGTCTCGAACCACGTCCAGGACCTCATCGACCGCTACGGCGCCGACGGCTCGGTCGTCCCGCAGGCGCTCACCGACTACGTCCTCCAGCGCAAGTTCTACGACTACGACGACCACTCGCGCGTCGGCGCGAAGCACGGCGACTTCGTGCCAGACGAGATCGCCGACCGCTTCTCGGTGCTCGGGAACGCGCAGCAGATCACGGCGAAGCTGAAGGAGCTCGAGTCGATCGGCGTCGACCAGTTCAACATCTACCTCATGACCGAGCGGCAGGAGGAGACGCTGCGCGCGTACGGGCAGGACGTGATCCCGCAGTTCACGGGGGTCGCAGCCTAAGAACCAGGGGTTGACCGCGCGTTCGCGCGGATCGAGACTGCTCGCAAGGTGGAGATCGTCGGTCGGGAGCGGGAGCTTACCCGTCTCGACTTGTTCCTCGAGTCGCTGACCTCGGGATCGGCGGCAGTCCTGCTCGAGGGTGAGCCAGGGATCGGAAAGACCACGGTTTGGCGCGCCGCCGTGGATTCGGCGGAACATCGCGGCTACCGCGTGCTCGACGAGCCGCCCGGCCGAGGCCGACGCCTCGCTCTCGTATGCAGGCCTCGCGGACATCCTCGCCGAGGCTCGATGACGGAAGTGCTCGACGAGCTTCCGGCGCCGCAGCGCGACGCGATCGAGGTCGCGCTGCTGCGACGGGAGGCGATCGGGCGCGCCTCCCGACCCGCGCGCCGTCTTCGCGGGACTCACGACGGTCCTGCGCACGCTCGCGAGCGATCGACCGACGCTCGTCGCGATCGACGACGTGCAGTGGCTCGACGGTCCCTCGGCCCGCGCGCTCGCCTTCACCGGTCGTCGGCTGGACGGTGCTCCGGTCGGCGCCCTGGCCGCGGCCCGGATCGACTCCGAACACACCGCGGCGACGTGGTTCGACCGGACCGACCGCTTCCGGCTCGAACCACTCAGCGCCGCAGCGCTCCACCGAGTTCGTCAGGCAGCGCCTGGGCTGGAGCATGCCGAGGCCCACGCTCCTTCGCCTGCACCAGTCGTGCGCCGGGAACGCCTTCTTCGCGCTCGAGATGGCGCGTCGTGCTCGACGACGCCGGGCGACCGGACGCCGCGTGAGGCGTGGCCGATCCCGGACGACCTGCGCCAGCTCGTCGGACCGCCGCTCGCGCGGCTCCCCGAGTCGGCTCGACGAGCCGCTGCTCAGAGCGGCGGCGATGTCGCAGCCCACGACGGACCTCCTCGATCGCATCGGCTGACTTGGCCGTCGCGGAGGAAGTCGAGATCGTCACGGTCGACCCGTACGGTCGGAGTCCGCTTCGCGCATCCGCTGTTCGCGTCCGCGATCTACGCCGCGAGCTCGCCGCGTGCAGCGACGCGCAGCTGCACGCGGAGCTGGCGCTGGCGAGAACCGGATCAGGAGGAGCGTGCGCGCCACCTCGGCCTCGCGACGCGACCGAACCGGACGGGCGGGTGGCGGCCGAGCTCGACCGCGCGGCCGAGCCGGGCGCGCTCGCGCGGCGCACCGGAGATCGCGGGCGAGCTCCAGGAGCGGGCGAGTCGAGCTCACGCCCGGATCGCGCCCGTCCGGCGACATTTCGCCGCGCACTCGGCGCCGCGGCGGCATACGCCCACGCGGGCGCTCTCACCCGCGCGGGCTTGCTGTTGTCGGGCGTGATCGAGGACGCCAGCGAGCCAGCCGATCCGGGCGCCGGCGCTTCGCCTGCTCGCGTTCGTCCGGTTCCGCGAGGAGCGCTACGGCGAGTCGATCGCCCTCCTGCACGCCGCCGCCGACGTGGCCGGCGACCGTCCCGATCTGCGGGTGCTCCGTGGAGCTGGATCTCACCTTGGTGGCGCTGCGCCGTCTCGCTCGACCACGAGGCCGCACGGCCGCATGCGGACGCGGCCGCTGGCGCACGCTGAGCGAGCTTCGCGATCCGACCCTGCTCTCGACTGCGCTCGGCCGTGAGAAAGCTCGTCGCGGACTTCCTGCTCGGAGACGGCGTCGACGAACAAGTGCCTCGCGCGGGCGCTCGAGCTCGAGGATCTCGATGACGGATAGCCGCGATCGAGCTGAGGCCGACGCTCGATCGCCGGCTTTCTCGCCATTCTACGCCGGTGACTTCGAGCGGGCGCGCACGCT
This sequence comes from uncultured Thermoleophilia bacterium, assembly GCA_963733995.1. Taxonomy (GTDB): domain Bacteria; phylum Actinomycetota; class Thermoleophilia; order Gaiellales; family Gaiellaceae; genus DATHTC01. The sequence continues at coordinate 158,505 of CAVTFO010000016.1, read as the reverse complement.
CCTTTATCCGCTCCGTGCCCGCTTGCTCGAGCGCGGCGAGGACACCGACCTGCCGCTGCTCTCCATGCACCTCGCCTGGCTCGAATGCTTGGCGGGCGACCTCGGCGCCGCGACGGGCGCTCGGCGAAGAGGGCACTCCAGACCGCAGCCCTGGGCGGCACGATGGATGGCGCACGCGCTCGCCCTTTCGGCGGTACTCGACGCCCACGCTGGTGCCGCCGAGCGGTGCCGTGAGCGGGTCGCCGCTGCGCTGTCGACGCGATGGGCGATGCGGAGTTCTGCCTCGTCGTCGAGTGGCTCGGCGATTGCGCTCGGCCTCCTCGAGCAGTCTCGCTCGGCGACGCACGCGGCCACGTTGCGGGCGCTCGAGCCGGTCACCGAGTTCTTCGCGGTCGCGGGAGCACGCCGAACCGAGCCACCTCTGGCTTCCTCCCAGACGAGGTCGAGGCGCTCGTCGCGGTCGGGCGAGCTCGAGCGGGCGGAGCAGCTGACCGAGTCTGCTGCGCTCGAGCGGCGTCGCCCTCGACCGCCCTTGGGCGCGCGCCGACGAGCCAAACGGTGCAGTGCGCTTGTCCTTGGCTGCACGACACGAGCTCACGGATGCGCTCGTGACGGTGGAAGACGCGCTCGCCGAGCACGAACGCGTGCCGATGCCGCTCGAGCTTGCGCGCACGTTGATGGTCGAAGGGCCGGATCGAGCGGCGCATGAAGCGTCAGGGCGGCGGCGAGGGAGATCGCTCGAGCGGGCACTCGCGATCTGCGAGGAGATCGGCGCGTTGCTCTGGGCGCGAGCGCGCCCGTTCGGAGCTCGCACGCCTCGGCTCGCGCAGCCGACCCGGCGAGCCCTCACCGCGACGGAGGAGCGTGTCGCCGAGCTCGCGGCGTCCGGCCTGACGAACCGCGAGGTCGCCGCCGCGGCGTTCATGAGCCAGAAGACGGTCGAGGCGAATCTGTCACGGGCGTATCGCAAGCTCGGCATCCGCTCCCGCGCCGAGCTCGGCCTGCGCCTCGCCGAGCGGGAGAACGCGCGGGCACCGCTCGCATAGGCCGAGGGTATCTCCCGATTCGGCCCGGCCCGGCTCGGCGTAGCGTCGCCGGGGATGACGCAAGACGTACCTCGTCGAGAGCTACTGGCCCGGCGTCACGCGAACGGCGGTCGAGGCGGCGATGACCCGGCTCGAGGCCTCCGGAGGGACCGTTCGGTGCATCGACTCGATCCTCGTCGGCGACGACGAGATCGTGCTCTCGCTCTGCGACGGCCCGTCGAGCGAGCTCGTTCGCTCCGGCGTCGTCCGCGCTGGCCTTCCGGCCGAGCGGATCGTCGAGTGCATTCGCGTCGGCGACGGCGAGACAGTCCGAAGGGAGCGAGCAATGCATAGGTTCGTGACTGCCGGCCGTGCCTGCGTCACGACCGCGGTCGTGGTTGCACTGCCCGACGCTCGCGGCGGCGGGGCCGCCTGTCGTCCAGGAGCACGTCCACTTCACCAGCGAGCAGTTCGACGATGCGCTGGTGCGGGATCGAGGGGACCTCGGTCGACGACGTCGTGGCGTCGTTCTCGCAGGACGCGAGCGGAGCTCGGGCTCGAGCGAGTGAACGTCAAGACGCTGTTCACGGCGACTGCGAGCGGTACGTCGATGGAGGTCCACTCCGACCGGAGCGCGCGGCGCTCCAGCGCACCGATCGACAATGGCGACGGGACGTACTCGGTGCTGCTGCACGAACAGCGGCCCCTCGCCGAAGTTCAAGCTGCTGAACGGCCCCGTGATCGTGATCGACGTGGGCCTCATCGAGTTCCGGCTCACCTTCGACTCGGCGACCGACGAGTTCCTCTCGTTCGAAGTCCTGCGGGAGCATGGCCAGCGGCCGCCGGGCTGCGCGGCCATCGTGGCGGCCCTGAGCTGAGGGGACGGGCATGCGTCGCCTGCTCCTCGTCGCCTGCCCCGTTGCCGCGCTGATCCTCGCGACGGTGCCGGCACACGGGACTACGCCGGGACGGAACGGACAGATCGTGTACGCACGCTTCCCGTCACTCTGGATCGTCGACGCCGACGGCACCGGCGAGCACAAGCTGCCCTGGATCAAGCGGTCCGAGGCCAACAACCCGGATTGGTCGCCGGACGGGAAGCGGATCGTCTTCGATCGCTGCGCCGCCAAGTGCGAGATCTGGACGATCGACGCCGACGGGCGGAACCAGCGGCGGCTCGGCCCCGACTGCCTGCGGAAGACGGGTGCGTGCCAGGACCGCGGCTTCCCCGCCTGGTCGCCGGACGGGAAGCGGATCGCCTTCGGCGGCAGCATCGGCGCGCTTCGCGAGCACCGAGTCGAGTACGCGGAGCTGTACGTCATGAACGCCGACGGGAGCGGCGCACGCCGGCTCACGCACCTGTCGGAGGGAGCGAAGCCGTTCTCGGTCGACATCGTCGACCCAGCCTGGTCGCCGGACGGGAAGCACCTCGTGTTCGACGTCCAGCATTTCGCGACGGCCGACCCGCCGAACCGGCGCGCGCTCTTCGTCGTCGACTCCGACGGCTCGGATCCTCCGGCAGCTCACGCCGTGGAGCCTCAACGCGGGCGACAGCCCCGACTGGTCCCCGGACGGCAGCCGGATCCTGTTCCGGACCGTCTCGATCACGAACCGGCATCACGGGAACCTCCACACGATTCGCCCCGACGGCTCGGGCCTGACCAGGCTCACCGACTATCCGTCGCCGAAGACCGTCCTCACTGGCTCGTTCTCGCCCGACGGGAAGTGGATCGCGTTCGCCCGCTTCAACGAGACGCCGTATCCGGCGCTCTACGTCATGCGCCGCGAACGGCACCGGCCTGCGCCGCGTGACTCGGCATGTCGGCCGTCTACGAGCCCGACTGGGGGCCGGTTCGCCGATGACCCGAGACCGAAAGGACGTGCGATGAAGGCGCTTCCGCTGCTCGCGCTCGTCGTCGGCCTGATCGCTGCCGCGCCGGCGGCGGCGGACGCGCCGACCGAGTTCCCGCTCCACGACGTATTCGTCGACGTCGACCCCTGCACGGGGCGCGACCACACGGTCGAGATCTTCGGCACCCAGTACCGCCACAGCCACGGCGGCAACACCTACCACGCGGACCGCACCATCATCACGAGCTCGGGCTACGTCGGGCACGGCATCGAGGTCAGCGTCGACCACGAGCGCATCTTCGTGATCAACGACGTGCTCACGAGAGCCGACGGCGACCGTGCCCGAGCGCACGTCGTGATCGTCTGGGACGCCGACTTCACCACCGTCCGCGTCGAGCGCTTCCGGCTCGAGTGCATCGGGCGCAACGCATGACAGACAGGAGGTGCACCATGCCCATGAGAGCAGCGCTGACAGCGGCGATCGTCGCAGCCGCGACGATCGCCAGGCTGACACACGCGGGGACCATTCGAGACGACGCCGCGTCGCCGCGTGCGATCGCCGTCCTCGGGGACGGCGGCGCGACGGGCTACGCCTCCGACACGAGCCATCCGTTCCGGGACGCGCGCGCCAACTCGTGGGCTACCGGGACGAACCCGGCGGTCCGGAGCATCTACGCGCGCTTGCTCGCCGCGAGCCCTGCCGTTCGCGGGCACAACTTCAACTTCGCCGCCCACGGCGCGACGGTGAACGACCTGTCGTCGCAAGTCCGCAAGGCCGTCACGATCGCGACCAAGCCCGACCTCGTCCTCGTCCAGGTGATGGAGAACGACGTCCAGTGCGACGGCCGGGACGACGCGACCCGTTTCGCCGCGTACCGGGAGAAGGTGGCTGCGGCACTCGAGACGCTCGCTGCCGGCCTGCCGACGGCGCGGATCTTCGTGGTGAGCCAATGGGGCACGCTCGACTCGTACGTGCGGGCCGTCTCGAGCTTCGACCTGGGCACGCGACTCACGCACGCCGGGAGAGGTCCGTGCTCGATCTTCGCGCCGCGAACCGGCAAGGTCGTGCCGCAGCACGTCGCCTACGTGCGCCGGATGACGAACGGGTACCACGCGGCCTTCGCCGCGGCGTGCGCGTCCGTGCCGACGTGCCGTTACGACGGCGGCGCTGCGCGGCGGATCGTCCTCGCGCCGTCCGATCTGGCGCACCGGTTCGAGCACCTCTCGGTTCACGGACTGGCGAAGCTGGCGGCCGTCGAATGGGCCGCACTCCGCCGAAGCTAGCCGGCGAGGTCGCCGAGCGCGAACAGCGCGAGGAGGAGCACGCCGAGGCCCGCGAGCGCGGCGAGGCCGGTCGCGGCGAGGAACGTGACGCTCACGAGCGGGAGCAGCGGCGCGTAGGGCATCAGCGTCTCCCGCGTGCCCGAGCCGAGGCGGAGCAGGCGGAACGGCAGCAGGAGGAGGCTGCCGAAGCCGCGCCGGGCGAACAGCCGCTGCGCCTCGACGCCGTGATCGCGCAGGTCGCCCGGAGCGGAGCGCACCCGTCTCCGGGAACGCGGCCAGGCTCGCGAGCGCGGCCGAGAAGAGAAAGACGAGCACGGCCGGGGTTGCCACGACGGCGGCGACGACGGCGAGGCCGAGCCACCCGGCGCCGTCGTCGGGGGCGCCGTCGTCCACGAACGCGGCGACGATCAGCGCCGCGGCGACCGCGAGCGCGACCGCGTAGAGCCGGAACGTCCGCGCTGCGGCGGCGACGACCTTCACCGGCCGAGGAAGGCGAGCACGCCGTCCCGCAGGCCGGCGGCGGCGCGGGCGCGGTAGGCGGGGGTCGCGAGCAGCCGGTCCTCGCGCGGATTGGTGAGGAACCCGAGCTCGACGAGCACGACCGGGACGTCCGCCCAGTTGAAGCCGGTCAGGTCGGAGCGCTCCTGGATCCCGAGGTCGCGGGAGCCGAGCCGCGCGACGAGGCGGCGTTGCACGAGCAGCGCGGCGCGCCGGCTCGCGGCGTGGATGTCGTCGGTCCAGCCGCGGCGGAGGGCGGGGCGGAGGGTGTGCGTCCCGTGCGTGGCGGCGTCGCTCGAGCCGTCGGCGTGGATGCGGAGCATGAGCGCCGCCCCGGAGCGGTTGCACGTGCGGGCGCGCGCGACGTTCCCAGGGCTGAGGCCGGTGGACGACGTGCGGGTCATCACGACCCGGATCCCTTCCCGGACGAGCGCCGCGCGCAACCGCAGCGAGACGTCGAGCGCGAGGTCGGCCTCGCGCTGGCGCGTCGCGACCCCGGTCGCGCCGCCGCCGTCCATCACCTTGCGCGAGGACGATCCTGGCCCGATCGGCTCGGTCGCCGCGTTCGCGCGGCCGCCGTGACCGGGGTCGAGGCAGACGGTCGGCGGCGGCTGCCGTAGCCAGCGCAACGGCGAGGAGGGCGGCGAGCACGCGGGCTACAGTAGGTGCCCCGGCGCCTTGGCCGAGTGGTTAGGCACAGGTCTGCAAAACCTGGTACACCGGTTCGACTCCGGTAGGCGCCTTCTGGCTAGAACAGGCGGAACCCGCTCACCCTAAGGGTTTGCGGGCATCGGCCGCCCAAGGCGCTCGCCGCACCCGGGAATGACCTACAAGCCGGGTTTACGAGGAGCCCGTCGGCGTGAATCGAGAGGTGTCTCGGTCCCGCGTCAGCCTGTCGCCGATCCGCCCGCACCGGGGCAGAGTCCGTACGAAGCGGGCGCGAGCAACATGGGGGATGTGCTCGGCGTTCCTGGCGGCGCTGGGCGTCCGCGACGACATCAACCACCTGATCCAAGACAACCCCGGACTGTTCGACGGGGCGCAGCATCCCGGCGACCTCTACAGCGTCCGGGCGAAGCAGAAGGACAACCTGCCACCGCCGCTCGAGTGCCTGAAGCGGTAGCGGCAATCTCGATGAGAGGAGAAAGCATGAGGCGAGGCATCCTCGCGTTGCTGGTCGCACTCGCGGCCGTCGTCGCTGTGCCGACCGCGCTCGCGGGCAACGATGACAACCCGTCGAAGATCTGCCGGAGTGGAGCGATCCCGGAGTTGAACGAGTTCGTCGGCAGCGGCGGCGGGTGCGTGAGCACCGTCGCGAGCGTCGGCATCGACGCGCTGCTGCAGGGTGCATTCCCCAGCAACGCGGCCGCGGTCGAGAACTGCAAGTTCCTCGAGGCCAACGTGTTCGGCGGCTATCCGTACAGCTTCTACGGCAACCCGGCGTACACGGCGAAGAACCGCGCCGAGTGCGTGTACTTCCTGGAAGGCTTCCACACGGGAGCGCTCCCCCCGGGACCGTAGGTAGGCCGTGAGGGCGGCGGGTCGCTTTCCGGCGGCCCGCCCTCTCGCCTCTCCCGATACCGTTTGGTCTCGGTCCGCGATACCTGGTACACGGTCGACTTCGGTCGGCGCCTTGCAGGGAGGAAGGCTCGCACGATGCTCGCGACGGATCTGTCGCTCGACGTGTTCCGCGAGGCCCAGCGGCACGTCGCGGTGCATGCGCGACGGACGCCGCTGCTCGGGTCTGCCTCGCTCAGCGCCGCGACCGGCTTCGACGTCTACCTGAAGGCGGAGTCGTTCCAGCGCACGGGCTCGTACAAGCTCCGCGGCCCGCTGAACAAGTTCGCGCACCTGAGCGACGACGAGAAGCGGGCGGGCGTGATCTGCTCGTCGGCCGGCAACCATGCGCAGGGCGTCGCACTCGCGGCTGCGCTGCACGGCATCCGCGCGGTCGTCGTGATGGCGGAGAACGCGACGCCGGCCAAGATCGAGGCGACGCGCGGGTACGGCGCGGAGGTCGTCCTGCACGGGACGATCTGGGACGAGGCCAACGAGAAGGCGCTCGAGCTGGTCGCGGAGCGGGGCCTGACGTACGTCCACCCGTTCGACGACCTCGAGCTGATCGCCGGCCAGGGAACGCTCGGTCTCGAGCTCATCGAGGACCTGCCCGACGTCCACACCGTGGTCGTCCCGATCGGCGGCGGGGGACTGATCTCGGGCGTGTCGAGCGCGGTGAAGGCGGTCAACCCCGACGTCCGCGTCGTGGGCGTCGAGTCGTCGGGAGCGCCGGCGATGCAGCGGAGCGTCGCGGAGGGCAGGCGGATCGAGCTGGAGCACGTGGAGTGCGCGATCGACGGGCTCAAGGTCAAGCGGGTCGGGGAGAAGACGCTGGCGATCGTCAGCCGGATGGTCGACGACATCGTCACGCTCCCCGACGAGGAGATCTTCGCCGCCCTGCTCTGGACGCTGGCGCGGACGAAGGTCGTGGTCGAGGGCGCGGCCGCGGCGCCGGTGGCGGCGCTCCTCAACGGGCTGGTCGAGGCGCCGGAGGGAGCGAAGGTCGTCGCCGTCCTCAGCGGCGGCAACCTCGACCTCGACCAGCTCCGCGGCCTGACCTGGAACTAGGGCGGCGCCGAGGCGCCGCACGCGGCGACGGCATCGCACGAGGGATCAGAGCGTCCTCGAGCGGCCCGCGTGATGTTCGGCGCAAAGTGCGCAGAAAACGGTTCACCGGAACTTGACCTCAGGCCCTCGAGGGGTGACCGTTCCGCGGTTGTCGCAAGCCGAGAGAAGAGACGCCATGCTCGCCCACCGTCCCCGACCGGCCGCCGTCACGTGCACGGAGTGTGGGGCGGCCGCACGCGAGGGTGCGGAGGGCTGGCGCGCGTTCGTCGTCGGCGGCTACGACGGCGAGGACGTCGAGGTCGTCGTCTTCTGCCCCGACTGCGCCGAGCGGGAGGCAGGCGCGGCCTGAGCCGTTCCACCCGTTCGGCCAGTGTGCGCGCCGTCCGCGCCGGTTCACAATCAGCATCCGGAAGCCGAGACGCGTCGCGTTGAAACCGCACTGAAGGGTGGAGTCGGGAGAGGCGGCAACTGGCCCACCTACCCGACGCGTCTCCGCTTCCGTCAGCGGTCAGCTCGATCCGGTCAGATCGAGCCCGTGAACGTGTCGCACGCCGCCGGCCGCCCCTCCTCGTAGCCGCGGGAGAACCAGCGCCGCCGCTGCTCCGACGAGCCGTGCGTCCACGTCTCCGGGCGTGACCTGCCCCTGCGTCCGCTCCTGGATGCGGTCGTCGCCGATCGCCGAGGCGGCGTCGAGCCCCGCGTTGATGTCCTGCCTGCGTGAGCTCCTCGAGGAGACCCTGCTCGACGGCGTTCGCCGCCCAGACGCCGGCGTAGCAGTCGGCCTGGAGCTCGGAGCGCACGGCGGCGCTCTCCGGCCCCTGCCGGTCGCCGCCGATCCGGTCGAGCACGCCGAGCTGGTTCTGGACGTGGTGCCCGTACTCGTGCGCGATCACGTACGCCTGCGCGAACGGCGCGCCGCCTGCGCCGAAGCGCGACTGCAGCTCGTCGAAGAAGTCGAGGTCGATGTAGACCAGCTGGTCGCGCGGGCAGTAGAACGGCCCGACCTGCGAGCGTCGCGAGGCCGCAGCCGGTCTGCACCTGCCCGGTGAAGAAGACCGTGTCGACGTAGGGGTAGCGCTCGCCGCTGCGCGTGAAGACGTCGTCCCAGAACTTCTGCACGCTGTTCACGACGCCGACGATGCGGCAGTCCTGGCGCTCGTTCGCGTCCTCGCCCGTCTGGCACTCCTGCGAGACCTCGCTCGGCGTGTCGCCCTGGCCCACCGCCTGCTCGTCGAGCGGGGACGAGCTGACCGAGGCCCTCGCCGCCGGTGAGGAGCGAGATCAGCAGGTAGACGACGAGCACGCCGAGCCCGACGCCGCCGCCGCCCACGGCGAGGCCGCCGCCGCCGAGCCGCCGGCCGCGGATGTCGGTCACCTGGCCCGGGTCGAGCCTCGCGCCGCGCCTGAATCTCATCGGCGCGTCGTACCCCGGCCCCGGGGAACGGGAAACCGGGCCAGCGGACGGGCCCGGCTTCCGGTGTGTGCGGCGGCTAGGTGCTGCCCGAGCGGGTTGCGGCCAGCGGAGCCGGGCAGCGCCAGAGCTCGACCTCGGCGACGAGCCCGCGGCGGTTGCACGACTTGCGCGACAGGTCCGGCGGCCCTTCGAGCTTCCCGGGACGACAGGCCTGCCACGCGCCCGCCTCGCCGGACGGCGTCGCGATCGCACTGCAGCCGCCCACGAGGTGCGTCCGCTCGAGCACGTCGCCGTTGCGGACGGCGACCATGGCGAACGCGGCTACGCCTACGGCCAGGACGACTCTCAGCATCGGTTTCCCTCCCGATTGTCGAGACCCCGCCGCAGATGGGTCCGCCGGGGTATCGGCAGGCGCCCCGGCGCGCGGCTCGATCCCTCGTTCGAGGGTGCCGGTATCGTCAGGCCGTGCCGGAGCCCACGACCCTGCTGCTCTTCACGGCCGCGGCGATGGCGCTGATCGTCGTTCCCGGCCCCGCCGTGCTCTACATCGTCGGACAGAGCGTCGACGGCGGTCGCCGCGCCGGCCTCGTCTCGGCGCTCGGGATCGCGACCGGCGGGCTCGTCCACGTCCTCGCGGCCGCGATCGGGCTCTCCGCGTTCGTGCTCTCGTCGGCGACGGCCTTCTCGGTCGTGAAGTACGCGGGCGCGGCGTACCTCGTCGTGCTCGGGATCCGGAGGCTGCTCGAGCGCGACGAGGCGCGGGTCGAGCTGCGCGAGCGCGGCCTGCGGCGGATCTACGGCCAGGGGGTCGTCGTCAACGTGCTGAACCCGAAGACGGCGCTCTTCTTCTTCGCCTTCCTGCCGCAGTTCGTGGACGTCGCGAGCCGGCCACGTGACGGTGCAGCTCGTGATCTTCGGGCTGCGTGTTCGTCGTGCTCGCGCTCGTCAGCGACAGCGTCTGGGCGCTGATCGCAGGGACGGGCGCCGGGTGGCTGCGCGAGCACCTGTCGCTCCAGCGCTGGGTCTCCGGCGGGGTCTTCATCGGCCTCGGGCTCGCGACCGCCGTCTCGGGGTCGCACCGGAAGAGCTAGCCGAGGCGCTCGCGCCAGCGGCGGCCCGCCTCGCGTCCCTGCGGCGTCGCGAGGAAGTGCTCGAGCGGGACGTGGAGGAACGCGGCCCTGGCCTCGGCGAGCACCTCGTCGCCGTCGACGAGCTCGGCCTCGACGTGGATCCGCCGGCCGCGCGCCGACTCGACCCGGGCGCGCGCGAGGAGCTCGGTGTCGATCGGGACGGGCCGGCGGTAGCGGACGAAGATCCGCGCCGTCACGGTGGGGAACCGGTACCAGGTGGCGAGCAGGCCGGCGGCCTCGTCGAGCGCGGCGGCGACGATCCCGCCGTGGACGATCCCGGGGCCGCCCTGGTGGCGCTCCGCGAAGTGGAGGAACGCCTCGTACTCGTCCGCGCCCTCCTCGAGCGGCAGCGGCATCCGCAGCCCCGCCGGGTCGCCGCAGCCGAAGCAGCTCGGGTCGTGGTGCGGCGGAATGCGAGCGTCCGTCACCAGACGTTCTCGAACGTGCCCAGCCGCAGCTCCCGCTCGTAGTGGAAGGCGGTCTCGTCGACGCGGCGCATGTACTCGTCGCGGTTCGCCTCGACGAACGCGTTGTAGGCCTCGCGCGACTCCCAGCGGTCGATCACGAGGTAGCGGCCGGGCGTCTCGGCGTCCTTCAGCAGCTCGGTTCCGATGTAGCCCGCGCCGGTGCTGGAAGAACTCCGCCCACTCGCCCTTCGGGCCGTAGACCTGCTCGAACTCGGCGTCGTCGCGGGCGTCGTACTGGAACAGGAGCGCGAGCATCAGCGCAGGCCGCCGCGCTCGTGGTGGGCCCGGAAGAAGTTCTCCGAGCCGGCCGTGGCCATCGCGGCCGACGCCGACGTCTCGAGCGCGAGCGCCGTCGCCGCCACGAGCTGCGCGAACCGGTAGACGGTGCCGGGGCCGCCGCAGCCCATGAGCGCGAGCCAGTCGCGGGCGTAGGGGAGGGTGGTGCCGCCGCCGACCGTCCCCACCTCGAGGCCGGGGAAGCGGATCGAGACGTTCAGCCCGCCCTCGACGCGCCGGCCGACGCCGTGCGCCATCGACGAGGTGCCGACCATCCCGAGGTCCTGGCCCGTGGCCGCGAACACCGCCGCGATCGCCGAGGCCGGGGTGAACGCCACCGACTGCATCCCGGACGCGACCGCGCCGTGCGTGCCCGCCCAGGCGAGCTCGAGCAGGTCGTCGATCGTCGTCCGCAGCACGCGGCGGACGGCCTCCTCGGTCAGCGTCGCCTCGGCGATCACCGTCTTCCCGTGCCCCGACTGGAAGAACTCGAAGGACGGCTTCTTGTCGCCGCCCATGTTCGCCTCGAGGATCGCCCGCTCCGGCTTCACGGGCGCCTGCTGCATCACGTAGCCCATGTTCAGCGCGTACGCGTTGCGGGTCATCATGTTCGGCCCGACCGCGTCTCCGGTCGTCCAGCGCCAGAGGACGTGACACATCGGGCCGACGACGTGCGTCTTCGCCTCGCGCAGCCGCGCGTACCGCGAGAGCTCGGGGACGTCCGCCGCCTCGAGGAAGGCCCGCATCGCCGGGACCTCGCCCTCGAGCCAGCGCGCGAGCGTCAGCGCCTCGTCCGCCGACTTGCACACAAAACAGGACGCTCGGGTGATCCGGTCGAAAACCACGTACGTTCGGAATCCGCCCGACTCGGCCGCCGCCTTGGCGCCGCGCTGCACCGACGCCGTCAGCCCGCCCTCGGTGTGCGCGAGCGGGACGACCACGTCCTCCTCGCCGCGGCCCGTCTCGACCACGTCGCCGTCGTCCGAGAGCTCGTACCGGCCGAGCGAGACCCGGAGCTGCGCGACCGAGACGGGGACGACCGCGACGCCCGTGATCGACTCGGCCGCGCCCGTCCAGGGCGAGAGGTCGAACGACGTGACCTCGCCGTCGAGCCCGAGCGCCTCCTGGCGCGCGCGGATCGAGGCGTCGTCGTTCTTGCGCGGGAGCCGTGCCATCGCGGGGAGAGGCTAACGTCCGCCGCCGTGGGCGAGGTGATCGACGGCAAGGCGATCGCGGCAGCGGATTCGCGAGCAGGTGGCGCGCGAGGTCCGGGAGCTCGGGCACGTCGGCCTCGCGACCGTGCTCGTCGGCGACGACGCGGCGTCCGACATCTACATCCGCCTGAAGCAGAAAGCCGCGGCCGAGGTCGGGATCGAGGCGCACGACCTGCGCCTTCCGGCCGAGACGAGCGAGGAGGAGCTGCTCGGGATCGTCGCGGGCCTCAACGCGGACGACGCGGTCGACGGCATCCTCGTCCAGCTCCCGCTCCCCGGACCACATCGACGAGGGCCGGGTCATCCGCTCGGTGACGCCGGCGAAGGACGTCGACGGCTTCCACCCGTTCAATGCGGGCCTGCTCTACCTCGGCACGCCGGGCCACGTTCCCGCGACCCCGCTCGGGATCATGGAGCTCCTCGCCGTCTCGCAGGTGCCGCTCACCGGCGCCCGGGCGGTCGTCATCGGGCGCAGCGCGATCGTCGGCAAGCCGGTCGCACACCTTCTCCTCCAGGCGAACGCGACCGTGACGATCTGCCACTCGCGCACGGTCGAGCTCGCGCGGCACACGCTCGACGCCGACGTGCTCGTCGCCGCGGTCGGCGTGGCGGGCCTCGTCTCGCCCGAGATGGTCAAGCCCGGGGCGACCGTGATCGACGTCGGCATGAACCGCACCGAGGCCGGACTCGTGGGCGACGTCGACCCGGGCGCGATGGCGATCGCGGGCCGCATGACGCCGGTTCCGGGCGGCGTCGGGCCGATGACGATCGCGCTCCTCCTGCGCAACGCGGTGCGCGCAGCGAAGTACCGCAGAGGGGTTCTTGCGTACCCCGGAGGGTGACGTTATGGTTCGCGCGCTTCGCAACGGACGGCGGCTCGGTGCCCGGGCCGTCGCAGTACTAAGGAGGAAGGTTGGCTCAGGGCACCGTCAAGTGGTTCTCGAACGAGAAGGGCTACGGGTTCATCGAGCGCGAGGGCGGGGACGACGTGTTCGTCCACTTCTCCGCGATCACCGGTGAGGGCTACAAGTCCCTCACCGAGGGCCAGCGCGTGGAGTTCGAGGTCGTCCAGGGCCCCAAGGGCGCCCAGGCGGCCAACGTCCAGGCGATCTAAGCCACTCTCGGGAACCGCAGCAAGCCGCCGGGCCCCGACAGGGGCCCGGTTCTTTTTTGGGAGGATCAGAGGCATGGCGATCGACAGGGAGCAGGTGCTGCACGTCGCGCGGCTCGCGCGTCTCGACCTCACCGAGGAGGAGGTCGAGCGCTTCTCGCAGCAGCTCGGCGCGATCCTCGAGGCCGTCTCGACGGTGTCGGAGCTCGAGCTCGGCGACGTCCCGCCGACCTCGCACCCGCTCGATGTCGTCAACGTCTGGCGCGACGACGAGCCGCGGCCGTCGTGGCCGCTCGAGCGCGTGTTCGAGAACGCGCCGCTCGTGGAGGACGACGCCTTCCGCGTGCCGCCGACCGGGGCGGTGCGCGAATCGTGATCGACACGCTGCGACTGACCGCGGAGAACGCGATCGGCCTCGTCGAGCGCGGCGAGGTCTCCGCGGCCGAGCTCCACGCCGCCTACCTCGAGGCGATCGGCGAGCGCGACGGCGAGCTGCACGCCTACCTGCGCGTCGTCGAGGAGCCGCAGGGGACGTCGATCCCGCTCGCGGTGAAGGACGTGATCCTCACCGAGGGCATCGAGACGACGGCCGGCTCGAAGATCCTCGCCGGCTACCGGCCGATCTACGACGCGACGGTGATCCGCCGCGCGCAAGGACGCGGGCCTGTCGGTCCTCGGCAAGACCAACACGGACGAGTTCGCGATGGGCTCGTCGACCGAGAACTCCGCGTACGGCCCGACGCACAACCCGTGGGACCCGACGCGGGTCCCGGGCGGGTCCGGCGGCGGCTCGGCCGCGGCCGTGACGGCGGGTCTGGCGCCGTGGGCGCTCGGCTCCGACACCGGCGGCTCGATCAAGCAGCCGTCGGCGCTCTGCGGGAACGTCGGGCTGCGGCCGACGTACGGCACGGTCTCGCGGTACGGCGCGATCGCGTTCGCCTCGTCGCTCGACCAGATCGGCCCGGTCGCGCGCACCGTCCGCGACTGCGCGCTGCTCTACCGGATCATCAGCGGCCGCGACGCGTGCGACTCGACCACGGTCGACGTGCCCGAGGTCGTCCTGCCCGAGGGCGAGCGCCTCGACGGCGTCCGCATCGGCGTGCCGCGGGAGATGAACGAGGCCGAGGGGATCGAGCCGGGCGTGGCCGACGCCGTCCGCCGCGCGATCGAGCTCGCCGCGGAGCTCGGCGCCGAGGTGGACGAGTGCGAGCTCCCGCGCTCGGTCGAGTACGGCCTCGCCTGCTACTACCTCATCGCCCCGGCGGAGGCCTCCTCGAACCTCGCGCGCTACGACGGCGTCCGCTACGGGCTGCGGGCGGAGGGCGAGTCGTACGACGAGATGGTCGAGCGGACGCGCGACGAGGGCTTCGGCGACGAGCCGAAGCGCCGGATCATGCTCGGCGCGTACGCGCTCTCGGCCGGCTACTACGAGGCGTTCTACGGCCAGGCGCAGAAGGTGCGGACCGTGATCGCGCGGGAGCACGCGGCCGCCTTCGAGCGCTTCGACCTGCTCGTCTCGCCGACCTCGCCGACGGTCGCGTTCCCGCTGGGCGCGCGGACGCAGGACCCGCTCGCGATGTACCTGTCCGACCTGCTCACGATCCCGTCGTGCATGGCCGGGCTGCCGGGGCTGAACGTCCCGGTCGGCCTCTCGGAGGGGCTGCCCGTCGGCCTGCAGCTGATCGGGCCGCAGTTCGCCGAGAACGCCCTCTTCCGCGTCGGCCACGCGCTCGAGCGCGCGCTCGGCTTCGACACCGTCCCGGAGCGGCTCCGATGAGGCGGTTCGACGACCCTGCCGCCGAGTTCGTCCCCGCCGTCGAGCGGGTCTTCGGGACGCGCCCGCGGATCCTCGACGGCTCGCGCGCCGTGCTCGTCGACGACCTGAAGCTCCAGCTCGAGGCCGGCGAGCGCGAGCTGTGGCTGATCAAGATGCGCGGCGTCCTCGAGCACCGGCTCGCGATGGTCGAGGTCCGGGGCAACGTCGAGGACGCGCTGCCGCGAGGCGAAGGAGAAGCTCGGATGGCGCGAGCTGAGTGGGACACCGTCGTCGGGCTCGAGATCCACGTCCAGCTGAAGACGCGGACGAAGATGTTCTGCGCCTGCGAGTCGGGCTACGGCGCGGAGCCGAACCGGCATACGTGCCCGGTGTGCCTCGCGCACCCCGGGGCACTGCCGGTGCCGAACGGGCGCGCGATCGAGTGGACGGTCAAGCTCGGCCACGCGCTCGGCTGCCGCATCGCCGACCGCGCCGTCTTCGCGCGGAAGAACTACTTCTACCCCGACCTGCCGAAGGGGTACCAGATCAGCCAGTACGACCAGCCGCTGTGCCTCGACGGCGAGTTCCTCGTCCCCGGCCCGGACGGCGACGCCCGCGTCGGGATCGTGCGCGCGCACCTCGAGGAGGACGCGGCGAAGACGATCCACGTCGGCGGCCACGGCGGGCGGATCGGCGGCGCCGCGCACTCGAACGTCGACTTCAACCGCGGCGGGACGCCGCTCGTCGAGATCGTGACCCAGCCGGACCTGCACTCGGCCGACGAGGCAGTGCGGTTCCTGCGCCTGCTGCGGCAGACGATCGTCGAGACGGGGATCTCGGACGCGGAGATGGAGAAGGGCACGCTGCGCGTCGACGCCAACGTGTCGGTGCGACCGGCCGGGTCGGACGAGCTCCGCACGCGCACCGAGATCAAGAACATGAACTCGTTCACGCACATCGGCCGCGGGATCGAGGCCGAGGCGGCGCGGCAGATCGGCGTGTGGGAGTCGGGCGGCGAGGTCGTGCAGCAGACGTACGACTTCCACGTCGACACCGGCACGCTCACCGCGCGGCGCTCGAAGGAGGAGGCCGAGGACTACCGCTACTTCCCGGAGCCGGACCTCGTCCCGGTCGAGCCGACGGCGGAGCTGGTCGAGCGGATGCGGGCCGAGCTGCCCGAGCTCCCCGGCGCGCGGATCCGGCGGCTCGAGGCCGAGCTCGACTTCGGCCTCGCCGAGGGGCTCGTGACGAACGGCCGCGACGCGCTGTACGAGGCGACGCCGGGCGAGCGACGCGCGGTCGCGAACGTCGTCATGAACCAGCTCGCGGGCGCGGGCGTCGACCCGGCGACGGTCGACCCGGCAGAGCTCGGCAAGCTCGTCGAGGCGCGGGAGCGGATCCCGCGGAAGGCGTTCGACGAGGCGATCGCGCATGCCGGCGACCCCGGCTTCTCGGCCGACCCGTACCTCGCCCAGGAGTCCGTCTCGGACGTCGCCGAGCTCGAGCCGCTCGTCGACCGCATCCTCGCGGCCAACCCCGGCCAGGTCGAGCAGTACCGCGGCGGCAAGCAGGGGCTGCTCGGCTTCTTCGTCGGCCAGGTGATGAAGGAGACCGGCGGCAGCGCCGACGCGAAGGTCGTCTCCGAGCTCGTTCGCGCGAAGCTCGGTTAACGAACGATCCGCCCGGGTATCCCCGCCCCTGCCGCTGTGCGGCACCAGCTGTCCCGAGCAAAGGGGTTCTCGATGGATACGTGGGTCTGGATCGTGATCGCGGTCGCGCTCGTCGTCGCGGTCGCGGCGCTCCTGTGGGCCGTGACCGCCAACCGGCGGCGCAAGCAGCTCCAGGAGGGCTTCGGCCCGGAGTACGACCGCACCGTCGCGGAGGCGCCGTCGCGGCGGGAGGCCGAGGCCGAGCTGCGCGAGCGGCGCGAACGGCACGACGAGTTCGACATCCGGCCGCTCTCGCCCGACGCGCGCGAGCGCTACGCCCGGGAGTGGGAAACGACGCAGGCGAGGTTCGTGGACGACCCGGAAGCCGCGATCCGCGACGCCGACGACCTCATCCAGTCGGTCATGCGCGAGCGCGGCTACCCGGTCGAGGACTTCGACCAGCGTGCCGCCGACCTGTCGGTCGACCACCCGGACGTGGTCGAGAACTACCGGCAGGGCCACGACCTCGCGCGGCGCACCGTGCGCGGCGAGGGCGACACCGAGTCGCTCCGCCAGGCGATCGTGCACTACCGGGCGCTGTTCGCGGAGCTCGTCGAGACGCACGACGCCGACGAGCCCGAGCGCGAGGTGGACGAGCCGCGAGGAGGTGCGTCGATGAGCGCCGCCGAGGTTCAGCCCATCCTCGCCGAGGACGACGCGTCCGAGCTGCGCGAGCGCTGGGAGCGCCTGCAGGCGCGGTTCGTCGACGAGCCGCAGGACGCCGTCCGCGAGGCAGACCAGCTCGTCAGCGACGTCTTCGACAACGTGACGCGGACGTTCGCGTCCGAGCGCGAGTCGCTGGAGGAGCAGTGGAACCGGGGCGAGGAGGCCTCGACGGAGGACCTGCGGGTGGCGCTCCAGCGCTACCGCTCCTTCTTCGAGCGACTTCTCGCCGTGTGACCGCGGGGGCGGCGGCTGCGGCCCGCCGCCTCCGCGCTATCCGAGCGCGACCTGGAGCATTCCCAGGCACATCTCGTCCTGCGTGCCCTCGCCCCAGAGGACGTAGCGGTCGCTCGCTGTTCTCGAAGCGGCAGCGGACGCCGATCGCATGCCCGGTCTCGACGCGGACGGGCTCGCGGAGGGAGTACGTGTCCTGCCAGTGGAAGTTCCAGGCCGGGATGTGCAGGAGCGTCCGCTCGTCCGGCGTCCCCGGGTCGACGACGACGCGGATGTCGCGGCCGCGCACGTGCATGTGCCCGGCGACGCCGTAGACGGTGAGCGGCCGGTCGGCGCGCTGGATGCACGACGTCGTCGTCGCGGTCACGTTCGCCCGGCCGCAGAACGCGAGCAGCGCGTCGGGGAGGAAGGACGAGCCGTAGTCCGTGCGCAGGTGCGCGAGCGCGGCCTCGCGGGTGCAGAGCGGGCCGTTCGTCCCGGCGGGACACGGGAGCTCGACCGGCGCCGCGAGCAGCATCGTCTCGAGCGGCTTGGCGGTGGGGGCGAGCCGGAGGCGGACGCGCGAGCGGTCGGCTCCGACGCCGTTCGCGAGGTTGTAGTGCACCTGCATCACGACCTTCGCACCGGCGCGGACGCGGATCCCGCGCCCGCCCGGCAGCGCGTCGTTGCTGCGGCCCGGCACCCAGGCGGCGAGCCACTGCGGCGAGCCGAACCGCAGCCGGGCGTTCGGTGAGGCGAGGTCGAAGCCCAGGTTCGGGCCGCCGAAGCACGTCCAGCCGCGGCCGCCGGAGGCGCGGTCGAGGCGTGCGGCCGTCGCCGCCTGCGCCCCGGCGGCCTCGAACAGGATCACGTGGTGCACCTGCGCCGGACGGCCGGGCGCGATCGAGGCGGCGGTCACCCAGGCGTCGCGCTTCAGACCGGGATCGAGGACGAAGCAGTGGTAGTCGTCGGACGCGTTCGCCTTCGGCATGTACGGCCGCCTCGGCGTCAGCGTGATCGTGCGCGAGCCGGCCGGCGCGGCCGCCGCGCGCGGGCGGCGCGGAGCCGTCCCGGTGCCGGCGCGCGCGCCCGAGTCGACCCAGGCCGCGATCGTCGCCTTCTCGGCCGCCGTCAGCTGCCGCTGTCCCTGGCCGAGGTACGGCGGCGACTCGGGGCCCGGCATCCACGGGGGCATGCGTCCGGCCGCGACGACCTCGGCGATCCGCGTCGCGTGCCGCCGCGCGTCGCGCGCGCTCGTCAGCGCGAAGGGCGCGATCCCGCCGGCCGTGTGGCAGCCGGCGCACTTCGAGAGGACGATCGGGCCGACGTCCCGGTTCCACGTCGGCGGCTCCGCGCCGTCGCGGGCCGCCGCCACGACCGGGAGCGCGAGCACCGCCGTGAACGCGGCGACGAGGAGTGCCCGGCGCATGGCCTCACTCTAGTGCCGTCGCGGCCCGGGCGAGCGTCTCGTGGACGCTCCGCGCGACGGCCGACCTCGCCGTAGCGGGCGCGGGCACGTTCGCGCGCGAGCCCGCCGCGGCGCCGGCGCTCCGCCTCGTCGCCGACCGCCTCGACGAGCGCGGCCGTGAGCGCGTCCTCGTCGTCGACCGGCACGAGCCAGCCCGTCTCTCCGTCGTCGACGATCCGGGACGGCCCCTGCGAGGCCGTGGCGACGACCGGCACGCCGCAGGCCATCGCCTCCGCGAGCACGAGCCCGAACGCCTCGTGGCGCGACGGGAGGACGACGAGGTCGGAGGCGTTGATCGCGTCCGCGAGGTCGTCGTGCGCGTGCCAGCCCGCGAGGAAGACGCCCGGGTGCGCGAGCTGCAGCGGATGCTCGCCCTCGAACTCGCCCGGATGGCCGCCGACGAGGACGAGCGGGACGCGGTCGCCGACCGCGCCCTGCACGCGGGCGTGGGCGCGCAGCAGGAGCGGCAGCCGCTTCACCGCCGTGTAGCGGCCGACGAAGAGCACGAGCGGGCGGCCCGCCTCGATCGGCTCGAGGTCGGCCTGCGCGTAGCGGACGGTGCCGGGGATCCCCGACTCGTCCCACCCCTGCGGCTCCGCCACGAGCCAGCGCCGCCAGAACGCGACCCGGTCGACCGCGCGCCGGTCGAAGAGCTCGAGGTCGACGCCGCCCGGCAGCTCGACGAACCGCTCGCGCGGCACCGCGAGCCGCTCGGCCGCCTCGTCGGCGATCCCCGGGGCGACGAGGAGGGCGCGCGAGCCCGCGGCCCAGCGCCGCATCCGCTCGGCCCACTCCGCGGCGAACGGCCACGCCGCGCCCGCGTCGATCTCGCGCAGCATCCCGAGCTCCGTCCCGTGCAGCTCGGTCACGACCGGCACGTCCGGGAACCGCCGCAGGCGCCGCCTCGTGGATCGGCGTCAGGTGGTGCAGATGGAGCACGTCGGCGCCGTCGGCCCCGGCGCGCACGAGCGCGTCGACTCCAGACGTCGACCGAGCCGCTCGTAGGTCTGGTCCGGCTCGACCGCGAAGACGGGATCGGGCGCGTCGGGACGGTCCTCGTACGACGGCTGGAACGGCAGGCCCGCGGCCCGGCGTGTAGTCGACCGGCACGACGTCGATCCCCTCGTAGAACGTCAGCGCGTGGCTGCGCCCGCCGGGATCCCCGACCGAGCCGACGGCGAGCGTGACGCGGTCGCCGAGCGCCCCCAGCGAGCGCGAGAGCGAGCGCGCCAGGTGCGACGACCCGCCCCGCGGGAAGAAGAAGAGCCCCGAGACCATGCGCAGCATCCGCGGGATTCTCTAGCGTCGGACGGTGACGCTCCGTCAGAGCCTGCGCGAGCTGCCGCCGACCGCGTGGCTCCTGTTCGCCGGCACGTTCGTCAACCGGTTCGGGAGCTTCGTGATCGTCTTCCTCGTCCTGTACCTCAAGGACCAGGGGTACACGACGCCGCAGGCGGGCCTCGCCGTGAGCGCCTACGGCCTCGGCAGCGTCGGCGCCTCGCTCGTCGGCGGGCACCTGGCCGACCGCCTCGGCCGCCGGAACTCGATCGCGCTCTCGATGTTCGCCTCGGCGACGGCGATGCTCGCGCTGTCGCAGGCCGAGACGCTGCCGCTGATCGTCACGCTCGCGGCGTTCGCCGGGCTCGCCGCGGAGGCGTACCGGCCCGCCTCCGGCGGCGCTCCTCGCCGACCTCACGCCGCGAGGGCGACCGCTCACCGCGTTCGCGCTCTACCGCCTCGCGATCAACCTCGGCTTTGCCGCCGGGCCCGCGGCGGCAGGGCTCCTCGCGGAGCGCTCGTTCACGGCGCTGTTCGTCGCCGACGCCGCGACCTCCGTCGTCTACGGCCTCGTCGCGCTCGCCGCGTTCCCGCACGGGCAGCGGATCGCGCGGCACGAGGAGCGCAGGGGCGAGGGCTTCCGGCCGTCGTGCACGACCGCGGCTTCCTGCTCTTCCTCGCCGGCTCCGTCGCCGCCGCCTTCGTCTACATGCAGCACTCCGCGACGTTCCCGCTCGCCGTGCAGGACGCCGGCCTCTCGCTCGCGCTCTACGGGACGCTCGCGGCGCTGAACGGGATCCTCATCGTGCTCGTCGAGCTGCCGCTGACGACCGTGACGCGGCGCTTCCGCGCGCAGCCCGTGATCGCGCTCGGGTGGCTGCTCGTCGGCGTCGGCTTCGCGCTGACCGGCTTCGCGGAGACGGCGTTCGCGTTCGCCGTGACAGTCGCGATCTGGACGCTCGGCGAGATCGTCAGCTCGCCGGTCGCGGGCGCCTACGTCGCGGATCTCGCCCCCGAGCGGCTGCGCGGCCGCTACATGGGCGCGTGGTCCTTCACGTGGGGGATCGGGCTCGTGGCCGGGCCGCTGCTCGGCACGGCGCTCTACGCGTGGCGGCCGGGCGCGCTCTGGCTCACGTGCCTCGTGCTCGGGGCGCTCGCCGCCGGGCTCGTGCTCGCGAGCCCCGCCCGCCGCGTCCACCCGGAGCCGGTGGACGCGGAGGCCGGGCCCGAGCTCGTCAGATGAGGCCGCAGGCGCGGGCCGTGTTCGGCCAGGGGTAGAAGCCGCGGCCGGAGCGGTACGCCCGCTCGGCGACCCAGATCTGCTCGAGCGGCGTCCAGTTGTCGGCCGTGCCCTTGCGCCGCAGCAGCTCCGGCGCCGTAGAGCCGCTGGAAGTTGATGTCCATCTGCAGGCCGCCGTAGTACGGCGCGTGCGGGTCGTTCCACGGCCCCTCGTGGCGCTGGATGCACTTCCAGGCGCGGAGGCGGGGCGGGTTGTGCGCCTTCCGGCGGGCGGCGAGCTCGCGCTTGCGCCACAGCTCGAGCACCCACTGGCGGTACACGACGTCGCTCGCCAGCAGATTCCCGTTGCCGGTCGGCGTGCGGCGGCTTGCGCATCAGCTTCTGCCAGGCCCACGTCTGCTTCCGGTACCGCGTGATGCTCCGCACCTGGGAGGCCGCGTGCGCCACGGCGAGCTTGCGCTCGCGCGTCTGCGCCTCGGTCGACGGCGGGCTGTGCAGCGCCTTCCTCGGCAGCTGCTGGACGAACGAGGGCCACGGCACCGAGCGCGCAGCGCGACGGCGACCGCGACCGCAAAAGGTACGACTCTCCGCAAGGAGTCCTCCTGGATCGCTGACACGGACGGCGCCGGGTGGCTCGAGGCCGCAGAGCCCCTCAGAGCCGGCGCCTGAATTTCCGGAGCGGGCAGGGTACCGATTCCGGCAGGATGCTCGTGCGGGGTACTGTCCATAATCTTTACTTCTCGATCGACTACGCTTGCGCCCGTGGACGTCCTCGCCCACGGCGGCACCCCCGGCCTCATCGCCGAGCTGAGCGGGGTCGTCGCCATCGTCGGGCTGTGGGCCTGGGTCTGGTGGCGCTCGCGCGGCGCTCCGGACGAGGACGGGCTAGCCGCGGACGACGAAGCCGCCGTAGAGGAGGCGCCGCCGCGACCGCGAGTGACGCGGCCGTGCCGGCGATCCCGAGCCCGAAGAGGGCGCTGCCGAGCGCGGCGACGGCGACCCCGGCGAGCACGAGCGCGTTCCCGCGCGGCCGGCGGCGGAAGGTCGCGACCGCGACGGCGACGACGGCGAGCGTGCCGAGGCTGTTGCCGGCGACGGCGAGGATCCGCGCCGGGAAGAGGTCGAGGTGCTCCTGCGCCTCCGGGATCGTCTCCGCGCCGAACGAGCCGTGGAGCGGCACGGCCACGGCGACGCCGGCGGCGAGCCCGGCGTAGAGGAGGGCGACCGGCGCGGCCCAGCGGAGGCCGTAGCGCAGGAGCGACCCGGCGCCGAGCAGCGCCGCCGTGAGCAGGCCGCCGAAGAGGTAGTAGGCCCGGAACGCCGGCTCGCTCCAGCCGGCGGCGGCGCCCCAGGCGAGCGCGGCGGAGGCCGCCGCGAACGCGGCGAGCGACGCGCTCCAGGCCGCGAGGTCGGCGGTCCGGCGCTCGCGCCAGCGCTGCAGCAGGCGGCCCGTCGAGGCGCAGCGACACGAGCGCGGCGGCGAAGGCGAGCAGGGCGTCCACGGCCGCGGAGCGTAGTAGGGTCGGACCATGACGCGTGCGCTGCTCACCGCGGCCGTGGCGGCCGCGGCGCTCGTCGCGCTCGTCCCCGCCGACGCCGCCGAGCGCCTCGACTTCGCCGCCGTGGCGCGGAACGTCCTGCCGCCGGGCCAGTCGGGGAGCCTCACCTTCCCGCCGACCGCGCGCGACCAGCTCGCGCTCTACGACGGCCTCACGCCCGAAGCAGGGCGACGTGAGCGCGGCCGACCTCCAGCGCTTCTTCAAGTCGGCGCGGTTCGGCCCCGACGGCCGCGTCGTGCGCACCGTGCGGCCGCGGGCCGGGGTCACGATCCGGCGCGACCGCTGGGACGTCCCGCACGTCACGGGCCGAACGCGGAGCGACGTCATGTTCGGCGCGGGCTGGGCGACCGCCGAGGACCGCGGGCTGCTGATGAACCTGCTGCGCGGGCCGGGCCGGGTCGCGGCGCTCGACGTCCCCGGCCTCGACGCCTTCGCGCTCGCCAACTCGGCGACCGCGTTCACGCCCTCGCCGGAGACCGAGGCGCGGCTCACGGCGCAGATCGCGCTCCTGCGCGCCCAGGGCGCCCGCGGACGCCGCGTCGTCGCCGACGTCGACGCGTACGTGGCGGGGATCAACGCGTTCAACACGCGCGCCGGCTACGGGATCACGCCGTGGACGCGGAACGACGTCGTCGCCGTCGCCGCGCTCATCGGCTCGGTCTTCGGCGTCGGCGGCGGCGACGAGAGCCGCAGCGCCCTCTTCCTCGACGCGCTCCGCGACCGGCTCGGCGGCACCGCCGGCGACGCGGTGTGGAACGACCTGCGCGACGCGCAGAACGCCGCGGCGCCCGTCTCGGTGACGCGGCGGTTCCCGTACGGCACCGCGCTGCGCCCGGCGGCGCGGCGACGTCGTGCTCGACGACGGCAGCTTCCAGCCGCTCGTGCCCGGCGCGGGCACGCCGTCGGCGCGCCGGCAGATGTCGAACGCGCTGCTCGTCGGCCGCTCGCGCTCCGCGACCGGCCGGCCGCTGTTCGTCGCCGGGCCGCAGGTCGGCCACTCGTACCCGCAGATCCTGATGGAGCTCGACCTGCACGGCGGCGGCATCGACGCCCGCGGCGCCGCGTTCCCGGGCATCTCGATGTACGTCCTCCTCGGACGCGGCCGCGACTACGCGTGGAGCGCGACCTCGGCGAACCTCGACATCGTCGACACCTTCGCCGAGACGCTCTGCGGCGGCGACGACCTGCACTACCTCTACTCGCGGCGAGTGCCGCGCGATGACCGTCCTCGACGCGGGGACGCTGCAGAACCGGAGCGGCCCGGACCGGCGCATCCTCGTCCGCGAGACCGTCCACGGCCCCGTGCTCGGGTACGCGACCGTGGGCGGGACGCGGGTGGCGCTGACGTCGCAGCGCGCCACGCGGGGGCGCGAGATCCTGAGCGCGTTCCTCTTCGCCGACCTGAACGCGAACCGGCCGCGCGACGCGCGCTCGTTCCTCCGCGTCGCCTCGCAGCTCGAGATGACGTTCAACCTCTTCTACGCGGACGACCGGAGCATCGCGATGTACAGCGCGGGCCGGCTCCCCGTCCGCGCGGTCGGCGCCAGCGGCGCGCTCCCGACCCGCGGCACCGGCGAGCACGACTGGCGCGGGTTCGTCGGAGCGTCGGGCCACCCGCAGGCGGTCGACCCCGCGAGCGGGGCGATCGTGAACTGGAACAACCGCCCGGCGGCGGGGTTCGCGGCCGCGGACGACTCAGTTCTCGTGGGGGTCGGTGCAGCGCGTGCAGCTCCTCGAGCGCGGGATCGCCGTCGCGGCGGCGGCACACGCTCGCCTCGATGGTCGGCGCGATGAACGCCGCCGCCACCCAGGATCTTCGCGCCGTCGTCGTCTGGCCGCTCGATGCGCGACGTGCTCGCGACCGGGCCGGCGCCCTCCGCGCGGGCGATGCAGGCCGCGGCGGCCGTCACCGCCTGGAACGCCTCGGGTGTCGAGCCGCCTCGACCGCGAGCTCGACGGGAGGATCGACAGCCCGGGCGCGGCGGTCCTCGACGCCGCCTGGCCGAGGCTCGCGGACGCCGTGCTCGCGCCCGTGCTGGGCCGCTGACCGGGCGGCTCGCGCAGCTCGAGACGCGCGACGACCGGCCCGCGCCCGACGGCAGCTCGTACGGGTCCGGGTGGTACGGCTACGTCGAGCAGGACCTCCGCGCGCTCCTCGGTCGGCCGCCGGCCGCCGCGCTACTCCCGCGCCTACTGCGGCGGCGGCGATCTCGCGGCGTGCCGCGCCTCGCTGTGGGCCGCGATCGACGCAGCCGCGGCCGAGCTCGCCGCGGCGCAGGGGCCCGACGTCGCGGCGTGGCGGTCGGACGCGACCCGCGAGCGCATCGCGTTCGGCTTCCTGCCGGACACGGCGCGGTTGACGAACCGGCCAACGTTCCAGCAGGTCATGTCGTTCTCGGGGCACCGCCCGGGTCGCTGAGCGACCGCCGCGGGCTCGGCTAGGCTCCGAGGCCCGTGCCGCGAGAAGCGCTACCTCTTCACCCCGGGCCCGACGCCCGTCCCGCCGGAGGTGCTGGCGGTCATGGCCGAGCCGGTGGTGCACCACCGCGGCCCGGACTTCGCGCGGACGTACGACCGCGTGCTCGGGCGCCTGAAGGAGGTCTTCCGGACGGACGACGACGTGCTCCTCTTCACCGCGTCGGGAACCGGCGCGTTCGAGTCGGCGGTGGCGAACCTCGTCGACCCCGGTGAGCGGCACCTCGTCGTCTCGGCCGGGAACTTCGGCGAGCGCTGGGCCGAGATGGTCGCCGCGTACGGCGCGGAGCTCGTCCACCTGCGCCTCGCCGTGGGGCGAGACGCCGACGCCGGAGGCGCTCGCCGCCGAGCTCGAGCGGAGCGGCCCGGTGAAGGCCGTCTACCTCGTGCACTCCGAGACGAGCACCGGCGTCGTCGCCGACGTCGAGGCGCTGGCGCGGGTCGCGAAGGACGCGGGCGCGCTCGTGGTCGTCGACGCCGTGTCGAGCCTCGGCGCGGTGCCGCTCGAGACCGCGGCGTGGGGCCTCGACGTCGTCGTGTCCGGCTCGCAGAAGGCGCTGATGGCACCGCCCGGGCTCGGGATGGCGTCGGTCTCCCCGGCGGCGCTGGAGGCGGCCGGGTCGGCGCCGCGCTTCTACTTCGACTGGGAGCGCACGCTCGTCGCGCAGCGGAAGCTCGACGCGCCGTTCACGCCCGCCGTGACCCTCGTCAAGGCGCTCGACGTCGCGCTCGGGCTCATCCTCGACGGAAGGGCTCGAGGCCGCCTTCGACCGCCACGTCCGGCTCGGCCGCGCCTGCCGCGAGGGGATCAAGGCGATGGGGCTCGAGCTCGCCTCGCCGGACGACGACCGTGCCGCCGTCGTCACGACCGTCCGCGCTCCGGAGGAGCTCGACGTGAAGGCGTTCCTGCTCGACCTGCGCGACCGCCTCGGCGTGCAGCTGATCGGCGGGCAGGGGGAGTGGGCCGGCAAGGTCTTCCGCATCGGCCACATCGGCTACTTCGACCTGTTCGACATCACGACGGCGCTGGCGGCGGTCGAGGACGGGCTCGTCGCGGCGGGCGTCGCGGTCGACCGCGGCGTCGCGGTGAGCGCGGCGCTGAACGCCTTCGAGCACGCGACGGCGTGAAGGTTCTGATCCGGGAGGAGATCGCGCCCGCGGGCGTGGAGCTCCTGCGCTCGCGCTTCGAGGTCGACGTCGACCCGGAGTCCGACCTCGCGGAGATCATCGGCGCCTACGACGCGATCGTCATCCGCTCGGCGACGAAGCTCACCGCCGACCTGATCGAGCGCGGGGAGCGTCTGCGCGTGATCGGGCGGGCCGGCGTCGGGGTCGACAACGTCGACGTCGAGGCGGCGACGCGGCGCGGGATCGTCGTCGCGAACGCGCCCGAGTCGAACATCGTCTCGGCGGCCGAGCACACGATCGGCCTGCTCGTCGCGCTGGCGCGCAACATCCCGCAGGCGCACGCGGCGCTCAAGGCGGGCCGCTGGGAGCGGTCGCGGTGGGGCGGGGTGGAGCTCGCGGACAAGACGCTCGGCGTGCTCGGCCTCGGTCGCATCGGCCAGCTCGTCGCGCGCCGCGCGCTCGGCCTCGGGATGCGCGTCGTCGCCTACGACCCGTTCGTCTCGGTCGAGCGCTTCCGGGAGCTCGGCGTCGACGTGGCGGAGTCGCCCGAGGCGGTCTACGACGCCGCGGACTTCCTCACGGTGCACCTGCCGCTGACCGACGAGACGCGCGGGATCCTCGGCGCGGAGGCGTTCGCGCGCATGCGGCCCGGGATCCGGATCGTGAACGCCGCGCGCGGCGAGCTCGTCGACGAGGCCGCGCTCGTCGAAGCGCTCCGCTCGGGCGCAGTGGCGGGCGCCGCCGTCGACGTCTTCTCCGAGGAGCCGTATGCGGGGCCGCTGCTCGAGGTCGACGGCGTCGTCGTGACGCCGCACCTCGCGGCCTCGACGGAGGAGGCGCAGGACCGCGCGGGCGTGATCGTGGCCGAGCAGGTCGTCGCGGCGCTCGAGGGCGGGCTCGTCACGAACGCGGTCAACATCCCGACGGTCGGGCAGGAGGACCTGGAGGTGCTCGGGCCGTCGATCCCGCTCGCGGCGACGCTCGGGCGGCTCGCGATGGAGCTCGCGGAGGGGCGGGCCGCGCGTATCGAGCTCGGGTACCTCGGCGGGCTCGCGGAGCACGACACGCGGCTGCTGACCGTTGCGGCCCTGAACGGCGCCTTCCAGGGGCGGGTCGACCAGCCGGTCAACTACGTGAACGCGCCGGTGATCGCGGCCGAGCGCGGGATCGAGGTGCGCGAGGAGCGCAGCGCCGCGGCGCGCGACTTCACGAACCTCGTCCGCGTCGCCGTGGACGACGTGGAGGTGATCGGGCACGCTCATCGGCCGCGAGAACCGGCCGTGGCTCGTCGGCGCGCTCGGCTTCCAGCTCGAGATCGAGCTCGCGCCGCGAATGGTGTTCTTCCGCTACCCCGACGTGCCGGGCGTGATCGGGCGCGTTGGAACGTTCTTCGGGGAGGCCGGCGTCAACATCGCGAACATGGCCGTGTCGCGCTCGCGCCAGGGCGGCGAGGCGCTGATGGCGCTCTCGATCGACTCCGAGGCGCCGCCCGAGCTCCGCGACCAGTTCCGCGGCCAGGGGTTCGACGACGTTCGGTTCGTGACGCTTCGCTGAGCGGGGTAACCCATGGTTCCCCGCTGACCCCTCCGCCCTGAGTCTTCGGGTTTGCGATCGCGTCGCCCGGTGAACGCCGAGTCAGATGGCCGCCGACCAGAGGAACGCGCGGATCTTCGGAGTGCTCTTCCTGGTCACGTTCGTCACGTCGATCGGCGCACTCGCTCTGTTCCAGTCCGTTCTCGACGACCCGGCCGCGTACATCGCCGGTGACGGGAAGGACAACCAGATCTACCTGGGCGCCTTCCTGGAGCTGCTGCTTGTCATCTCCAACGGTCGGGATGCGCTGTGCCCCGGTCGGGGCACGCGGCGATCCCGGCCGTCCGATGCCTCCGGAACCGCAAGTGAACCTCCTCGCACACGCACGCGGGTAACCCAGGGACCCGACCCGCCCGCCTGCCTGGCATCGAGCCTACGCCGAAAACGCGCGCGCATGCGTCACGGACCCGTGCCGAAGTGTGCCGGTTGCTCGAGCGTCTACGCGGGCGAGATCCCGATGTGGACGTGGTCGCCGTGCTTGATGTCGGCGCCCCACAGCAGCTGCACGCGCCAGCTGCGACCGCCGGCCGAGCACGTGAACGCGTCGAAGCTGTTCGGCTGCCAGGTCGTGCAGCCGAGCGCCTTCGCGAGCGCCCGCGCGTCGTCCTCGCCCGAGAACGTCGGGAAGTCCCGCGCCGCCGTGGTCGACTTCGTCGTCAGGTGGTCCGAGGTCGGCGAGCCGCCGATCGCAGCGTTCCGCTCCGGCGTCCGCTTGCCCGAGCCGATGGGCAGGCCGCGCTCGACCATGAACGGCTCGACGAGCTGGGTCAGCACGTCGCCGGCCCCGCCCCAGTGCGGCTCGCCGGGCGACAGCGTGACCCGCACGGCGTCCGGGCCGGACACGCGCGCCCGCTTGTACGCCTCGTACGCCTCCTTGAGCAGCTTCCGCGCCGGGCCGTCGATCGCCAGCTCGCCGGCGTGCGGCAGCCCTGACGGGATCCTCACCGAGCGGAGCACCTCGAACGTCTTCTCGTCGAGCCATCCGGTCGCCGGCGTCGATGTCCGCCTGCCGCTGGACGCCGGCGATCCCCGACTCGCTCACGTTCGGGCCGGCGCCGTGGGCGAAGGCGTTCGAGTACTCCTCGTCCCACCCGTCGGGATCCCACTTCCAGCGGCCGAGGCGCGAGACGATCCGCTTGTACGCCAGGACCTCCTCGGCGTTGAACTTCGGCTTCTGACCCTTGCTCCTCGGCGTCCGGCGGGTACATCGCCTGCGGGAAGCCGGGCAGGTCCGCGGGCTCGCCGCGCTCGTACGGTTGCTCCCACCACTCGGTCATGACGGTCCTCCGTCGCTCGGATGCCCGCCGCAGCGACCTCCATTGTGCGACGGCCGGCGGGCGCCGTCTAGACGCCGCGCCCAGGTACCGTTCCGATCGTGTCCGACTGGCCCGAGCCGGTCCAGCGAGTGGCCACGTTCCTCGAGGAGTCGGGCGCGGAGGCCCGGATCGAGGAGTTCTCCGCGGGAACGCCGACGGCGAAGGAGGCGGCCGAGGCGGTGGGCTGCGCGCTGGGCGACATCGTGAAGTCACTCGTGTTCCGATGCGACGGACGCGCGATCGTCGTCCTCGTGCCGGGCGACCGCCGCGCGGACGCGGACAAGGTCGCCGGCGCGGTCGGCTGCGCGGACCTGCGCATCGCCCGCGGGAGCGAGATCGAGGAGGCGACCGGCTTCACGCCCGGGGCCGTGGCGCCGTTCCCGCTGCCCGCCGTGGACACCGTGCTGGTCGACCGCTCGCTCCTCACGCGCGAGCTCGTCTGGGCGGGCGCCGGTTCCGATCGGCACATCGTGGGCATCGAGCCTTCGGAGCTCGTGCGCCTCTCGCGCGCACAGGCCATGGACGTCGTCGGGGGCGCCGCCTAACATCCGGCGGGCCTGCGGAAAAGGAGCAGTCGTGCAAGAGACAGCGAAGATCTGGATGAACGGAGAGCTCGTCGACTGGGCGGACGCGAAGGTCCACGTCGGCGTCCACGGGCTCCACTACGGCTCGGGCGTCTTCGAGGGCATCCGCTGCTACGAGACCGCGGACGGGCCGGCCGTATTCCGGCTGGACGAGCACCTGAAGCGGCTCGACAACTCGGCCCGGCTGCTGGGGATGGAGCTGCCGTACACGGTCGAGGCGCTTCGCGAGGCGACGTTCGAGCTCATCGGCGCGAACGGCCTGTCCGAGTGCTACCTCCGGCCGATCGCGTTCTACGGCTACGGCGAGCTCGGCGTGGCCGCGAGCGACAACCCCGTCGACACCGTGATCATGAGCTGGCCGTGGGGCGCCTACCTCGGCGAGGAGGGGCTGCGCCAGGGCATCCGCGCGAAGATCTCGAGCTGGCAGCGCATCGGCGCGAACGTGATCCCGCACGTGGCGAAGGCGACCGGCGTGTACCTCAACTCGATGCTCGCCGTCACCGAGGCCAACCGCGCCGGCTACGACGAGGCGATCCTGCTCACCGCCGAGGGCTACGTCGCCGACGGCTCGGGCGAGAACATCTTCGTCGTCCGGGACGGCGAGATCTCGACCCCGTCGCTCTCGACGTCGATCCTGCCCGGCATCACCCGCGACACGGTGATCCAGATCGCGCAGGACCTCGGCTACGTCGTCAGCGAGCAGAACATCATCCGCTCCGACCTGTACCTGGCGGACGAGGTGTTCATGTGCGGCACGGCCGCCGAGGTGACGCCGCTGCGGTCGGTCGACGACCACGAGATCGGTGTGGGCCCGATCACGCTCACGATCCAGGAGGCGTACCTCGACACGGTGCGCGGCCGGACGGAGCGCTGGGCGCACTGGCTCGACCGCGTCGTGCCCGCGCCGACGCAGGCGTGACCGAGACCGAGCGCGGGACCGTCCCGCTCTCGGGGCCGTACCTCGACGAGCGCGAGGAGGAGCTCGTGCTCGAGGTGCTGCGCTCGGGCCGGCTCTCGCTCGGGCCGACGATCGACCGCTTCGAGGAGGTCTTCGCCGAGGCGGTCGGGGCGCCGTACGCAGCGGCCGTCTCGAGCGGGACCGCGGGGCTCCACCTGCTCTGCCACATCGCCGGCATCGGGCCGGGCGACGAGGTGATCACGTCGCCGTACTCGTTCGCCGCCTCGGCGAACTGCTTCCTGTACGAGGGCGCGGAGCCCGTCTTCGCGGACGTCGACCCACGGACGTACAACCTCGACCCGGACGCCGTCGCGGCCGCGATCACGCCGCGGACGAAGGCGGTCGTGGCCGTGGACATCTTCGGCTACCCGTGCGAGCTCGACCCGCTGCGCGCGCTGTGCGAGGAGCACGGCCTCGCCCTCGTCCAGGACGCCTGCGAGGCGCTCGGCGCCGAGTACCGCGGCCGCCGCGTCGGCTCCCACGGCCCGTCCGCGGTCTTCGCCTTCTACCCGAACAAGCAGATCACGACGGGCGAGGGCGGCATGGTGACGACGCACTCCGAGGACGAGTGGCGCCTGCTCCGCTCGCTCCGGAACCAGGGGCGGGCCGACGCCGGCGGCTGGCTCGACCATGCCCGCCTGGGGTTCAACTACCGGCTCGACGACATCCGCGCGGCGATCGGCGTCGCCCAGGTCGAGAAGCTCGACACGATCCTCGAGCTGCGCGCGGCCGCGGCGGCCCGCTACGCCGACCTCCTCGACGGCGTCGACGGGCTCACGGTCCCGCTCGCCGACGACGGCGACCACGTCCGCTCCTGGTTCGTCTACGTGGTCGAGCTCGACGAGGGGATCGACCGCGAGCACGTGATCGCGTCGCTCGAGTCGGACGGCGTGCAGAGCGCGCGCTACCTGCCGGTGATCCACCTGCAGCAGTACATGCGCGAGCTCTACGGGTTCGCCGAGGGGCTGTGCCCCGTCGCCGAGAGCCTCGCGCGGCGGACGCTCGCGATCCCGTTCCACACGGGGATCGGCGCCGCCGACCAGGAGCGGGTCGCGGCGGCCCTCGAACGGGCGCTCGGCTAGCGCCGTGCGCGCGGGCAGGCCCGGCCTGGGCGAGGCGCTCGTCGCCTGGCTCGTGGTCGGGCTCGAGGCCGCGGCGACGCTCGTCACGTACTCGCGGCTCCAGCCGGAGCTGCTCTACAACGTCGACGATGGGGGCGACCTCGTCAGCGGCCTCGGCCGGACGCTCGTCCTGCTCAACTACCCGATCGCGCTCGCCGCCGTCGCGCTCGCCGTGGTCGCGGGCGGGCCGAGGCTGCTCGTCTGGGGCGCGATCGCCCTCTGCGCCGTCACAGCCGTCCCCGGCGTCGTCGACCAGGACGACCTGGACGCGCGCTGGGTCAACGCGATCCCTGCGCTCGGGGTCGGGATCGCGTTCGCGCTGACGGTGGCGGCGGTGCGGCGTGACCGCGCGGCCTTCGTCCGCCGCGCGCGCGGCGACCGGCTCCGGCTCGTCCTCGCCGTCGCGCTCCTCGTCGTGGCGCTGCCGTGGCTGGCAGCGGACGTCGGCTCCTACTTCCCGGGCGACCTCTTCATGGGCGAGGAGATCCCCGCCGTGCGCGACGAGGGGCTCGCGGCCGTCCACGTCGGCTTCCACCACGGCATGGGCGGCGTGGTGCTCGCGCTCGTCGCGCTGCTGCTCTCGCGCGCGCCGGCGGGGCGGCCGCTGCGCGCCTACCTGTCGCTGATGCTCGCGTACGGCCTCGCCAACGCGCTCCAGGATGCGTGGAACGAGCAGCTGTGGAAGCGGGAGTGGGTCGACTGGCACGCGCCGAGCGTCATCCGGCCCGACCTCACCGCAGGCTGGCTCGTGATCCTGCTGGCGACGACGGCGATCTATGCCTTCTGGTTCCGTCCCGACGCGTCGGGGATAATCCGCCGCTGTGGAGGCGCGGATGGTGTTCCTCGGGTTCGGCAAGTGGGCGCGCGCCGACCGGATCTACGCGCTCGAGCCCCTCACCGGCGGCGAGCGCGGCGACGGCCGCCGGACCCGCGTCTGGGTCGACGGGATCGCGGAGCCGATCATCGCCTCGCGCACGGAGCGGACGATCCTGCTCGAGATGGGCGTCCGGGCCGACGCGGTCGCGCCGGCGCTCGCGGAAGCGCTCGCGCTCGCGGAGAAGATCGTCGAGGACGCCGAGAGCGGCCGCGTCGACCTGAACGACCTGACCCGGCGGGCGCGGCGCCTGCTCGAGTCGACCGCGCGGCCCGCCGACGCCGAGCGCCTCTTCTAGGGCACTCGGTGGATTCGCATCCCGAGACGCCGCCCGGCGCCGACCGGCCCGGGCTGCGGGAGCTGCTCGCGCGCGTCGCGATCGACACGCGCCCGCTGAAGACGTCCCGGCCGTTCCGCTGGCTCTGGCTCGGCCAGATGGTGTCGTACGATCGGGAGCCAGATCGTCGGCGTCGCCGTCCCGTACCAGGTCTACCAGCTGACCGGGTCGACGCTGCAGGTGGGGCTCGTCAGCTTCGTCGAGCTCGTGCCGCTGCTGACGCTGACCGCTCGTCGGAGGCTCGATCGCGGACGCCGTCGACCGCCGGCGCCTGCTGCTCTGGACGGAGAGCCTGCTCCTGCTCACGGGCATCGGCTTCGTCGTGAACTCGTCGCTGGACGAGCCGCGCGTGTGGGCGCTCTTCGTGCTCGCGTTCCTCGCTGCGTCGTTCTTCTGCCTCGGCGTCGGCGCGATGCGCTCGCTCACGCCGCACCTCGTGCCGGAGGAGCAGATCGTGGCCGCCTCGAACCTCAACGGCCTCTACTCGAACCTCGGCGCGGTGGCCGGGCCCGGCCATGGCCGGGCTGCTGATCGCCGCGATCGGGCTGCCGCTCACCTACCTGCTCGACGTCGTGAGCTTCGGCGCCTCGCTGCTGAGCCTGCTCGTGCTGCCGCACATCGCGCCGGCCGCGGACGCCGACCGCCCGGGGCTGCGGTCGGTGCTCGAGGGCTTCCGCTACCTGAAGCGCCACCGCGTCGTCCTCGGCTCGTTCCTCGTCGACTCGAACGCGATGATCTTCGGGATGCCGAGCGCGCTCTTCCCGGCGCTCGCGGAGGAGCACTTCGGCGGCGGCGCCGCCACGACCGGCTACCTCTATGCCGCGCCCTACGCGGGCGCCTTGCTCTGCTCGCTGACCTCCGGCTGGACGAGCCACGTGCGCCGCCAGGGCCTGGCCGTGCTCGTCGCGGCCGGGATCTGGGGGGTCGCGATCGCCGCGTTCGGCCTCGTCGACACGCTGCCCGTCGCGCTCGTGCTGCTCGCGGTCGCGGGCGGGGCGGACCTGATCAGCGCGCTCTTCCGCAGCGCGATCATGCTCACGGCCACGACCGACTCGATGCGCGGCCGCCTCGCCGGGATCGAGTTCGCGCAGGTGGCGAGCACGCCGACGCTCGGGAACGTCGAGGCCGGCGTGGTCGCGTCGCTCACGAGCATCCGCTTCTCCGTCGTCTCGGGCGGCGTCCTCTGCGTCGTCGGCACGGTCGCGATCGGCCTGCTGTTCCCGGCGCTCGCCCGCTACGACGCCCGGGCGGCGCGCGAAACGGCGCAGGCCACATGATCCGCCGCCCGTTCTTCGCGCGCTCGGTGCACGAGGTCGCGCCGGAGCTGCTCGGGGTGACGCTCCTCGTCGACGGCGTCGGCGGCGAGATCGTCGAGGTCGAGGCCTACGACCACGAGGACCCGGCGGCGCACGGCTACCGCGGCAAGACGGCGCGGAACGCGGCGATGTTCGGCCCGCCCGGGCACGCGTACGTGTACCGCTCGTACGGGTTCCACTGGTGCCTGAACCTCGTGTGCGAAGGGGAGGGGGTCGCGAGCGCCGTCCTGCTTCGCGCGCTCGCGCCGACGCACGGGCTCGAGGAGATGCGCGCGCGCCGCGGCCTCGAGGACGAGCGGCTCCTGTGCGCCGGGCCCGGGAGGCTGTGCGAGGCGCTGGGCGTGACCCGGGCCCACGACGCGCTGCCGCTCGACGAGCCGCCGTTCGAGCTCCGCGAGCGGACGTCGGAGCCGGAGCTCGTCCGCACGACGCGCGTCGGGATCACGAAGGCCGCCGACCGGCCCTGGCGCTACCTCGTCGCCGGCTCGCGCTACGTCAGCCGCGGGCCACGGCGCGCGGAAGGAAGGAGTTAGTGGCTCAGAGCCACTAACTCGGCTTCTATCCTCGCGCGACGACGAGCCTGACGCGCATCCCGGGCTCCGCCGCGACGCCCGCTTTGCGGCACCTGGGAGATCACCCGGAACGGCGGCCCGTCCGTCCACGACGCGACGCGGACGTCGAGCTTCAGCCGCCCGAGCTTCTGGCGCGCCGTGCCGAGCGTGAGCCCCTGCACGCGCGGGATGACGCCGTGCATCGGCTTCGCGAGCCACAGCTGGATCTCGTCGTACGCCGAGGCGCGGCCCTTCCGCGGGATCTGCTCGACGACGACGCCCGAGCGGCTCGCCGGGCTCGGCGGGGCGGTAGAGCACGACCGACCCGAGCGGCTGCTCCGCGAGGCGCTGCTCCGCGGCCTGCGAGCTTCCGGCCGACGAGGTTCGGGACCTCGACCTCGTTCGGCTTGCAGTTCGCCGTCCGCTTCGGCCCGGCGCCGCCGAAGTAGAGGACGGTGTACGCGTTGCGGCAGTTGCCGTTGTCGCGCTGGAGGAGGCCGTCGCGCTGGACGACCGCGAGCGGCGCGACCCAGTCCGACGGCGGCTGGTCGAAGCCGGCCGGCTGCTTGCCGAGGTAGGGCAGCGCCTGCTCGGCGAACGTCTTGAAGATCTCCGCCGGGAACGAGCCGCCGGTGACCGACTCGCCGTCGAACTCCGTCAGCATCGGCCGCAGCCCCTTCGGGTAGCCGACCCAGACGGCGACCACGAGCTCGGGCGTGTACCCGACGAACCACGCGTCGCCGTAGTTCTCGGTGGTGCCGGTCTTGCCCGCGACGCTCCAGCCGGGGATCGCCGCCCGCGTCGCCGTGCCCTCCCGGACGACGCCCTGCAGCAGCCGGTTCACGGTCGACGCCGTCCGCGCCGAGAGCACGCGCCGCGGCTGCTGCTGGAAGTCGTCGACGACGTTGCCCTCGGCGTCCTCGACCGCGTCCACGGCGCGCGGCCGGTTCCAGGTCGTCCCGGGCTTGCGGCCGCGGATGTCGAGCCGGAAGCCCCCGTTCGCGAAGGCCGCGTAGGACCGCGCGAGCTCGAGCGGGTTCGCCACCTGCGTCCCGAGGGCGAGCGAGAAGTACTGCTTCATCGGGCTCGTCACGCCCATCGCGGCGGGCGACGCGGATCACGTCGTCGAGCCCGACGAGCGCGGCGAGCTGCGCGTAGACGGCGTTGTCGGAGTGCACCGTCGCCGTCTCGAGCGTGATCGGCCCGAGGTAGGAGTCCTCGTAGTTGTGCGGCGTCCAGAGCTTGTCGCCGAGCGAGATCGACCGCTCCGACGAGGTCATCGTCGTCCCGGGGCTGATCCCCTTCTCGAGCGCGGTCGCGAGCACGAACGGCTTGAACGCGGAGCCCGGCTGCCGCTGCCCCTGGACGGCGAGGTTGAACTGGCTCTCGCGGTAGTTGCGGCCGCCGACCATCGCGAGCACGTTGCCGGTCTTCGGGTCGAGCGCGACGAGGGCCGCCTCGGGCCCCTCCGGGTCGTCGAGGTGCTCCGCGATCGCCTTGCGGGCGAGCTCCTGCAGCCCGAGGTCGATCGTGGTCGTGACGCGCAGGCCGCCGCCGTACACCTTGGGGGCGCCGAAGCGGTCGACGAGCTGGTCGGTGACGTAGTTCGTGAAGTACGGCGCGTGCGGGCTCTGCGTCCCCGGCTGGCGCACGTCCTCGGGCTTCGGCAGCGGCACCTTCAGCGCCGCGGCGAGGTCGGCGGCGGTGATGTAGCCCTGGTCGTGCATCGCCCGGAGCACGAGGTTCCGCCGCGCGAGCGCGTCGTCCGGGTTCGCGACCGGGTCGTAGTGGGACGGGTCCTGCGGGATGCCGGCGAGCAGCGCCGACTCCGCGACCGAGAGCCGCTTCGCGCCGTGCCCGAAGTAGATCCGCGCCGCCTGCTGGATCCCGTACGCGCCGTTCCCGAAGTAGATGGTGTTCAGGTACGCGGTGAGGATCCGGTCCTTGTCGCGCCACTGGTTCTCGAGCTGCCACGCGAGCGCCGCCTCCCGGACCTTGCGCGCGATCGTGCGCTCGTTCCCCGCGTAGGCGTTCTTCACGTACTGCTGCGTGATCGTCGAGCCGCCCTGCACGGCGTCCTTGTTGCGCACGTCCTCCCAGGCCGCGCGCACGATCCCGCGCAGGTCGACGCCGCGGTGGTCGTAGAAGCGCCGGTCCTCGATCGCGACGATCGCGTGCTTCATCATCGGCGCGATGTCGTCGGAGTCGACGAGGACGCGGTTCTCGTCGCCGCGGAGGACCGCGAGGATCGTCTTCCCGTCGTTCGCGTACACGTAGCCGTTCAGCTCGCGGGCCTGCTGGCGCGCCGGATCGAGCGACGGGACCTCGCTCGCGACCGCTGCGACGAGGCCGAACGTGAACGCCGCGAATCCGAGCAGCATGAGGACGCTCGCGAGTGCGAGGAGGCGGAGCTTGCGGATCCGGCGCCCGCGCGCGGAGCGCGGCGCCTGAGTGGGCCTTCGCGTGAACACGGCGAAGGGCCGGATTCTAGCCTTCGATCAGGCGGCGAACGCTGCGACGAGGTCCAGCACCTCGGTGCCGTAGCGCTCGATCTTCGCCGGCCCGACGCCGTTCACGGCTGCCAGCTCCCTCGCGTCGGCCGGCTTCACGGCCGCCATCTCGCGCAGCGTCTTGTCGGAGAAGACCACGTAGGCGGGCACGGACTTCCTCCCGCGCGCGCTCGAGCCGCCAGGCGCGCAGGCGCTCGAACAGCGGGTCGCCGTCGGGCGCCGGCGGCCGCGGACGCCGGCGCGCCCGAGCCGGGGCAGCGGCTCGTCGGTGCGTCCGGGCGCGGAGCAGCGGATACCCGTCCTCGCTCGTGAACCGCTCGAGGTGCTCGCTCGCGACGAGCGTCCCGATCCAGCCCTTGATCCGGCTCGGCGGCGCGGCCGCGAGCAGCCCGTACGACCGGCTCCGGCGGCCCGTGGGCGGCGCGCCGACCGAGCCCGAGAGCGTCGCGACGAGCCCGCTCGTCCCCAGCGGCCGGTCGAGCGAGCGCACGGCGTCGACGATCGCGCCCGCGATGTCGGCGGGGAGCTCGCGCGCGGGCGCCTCGCGCGGTGACGGCGCGAGGCGCCGCCGCGCCGGAGCAGCGGTCGCAGACGCCGCACGGGGCCGCCGCCTCGCCGAAGTGCTCCGCGATCTCGACCTGTCGGCAGCGGTGCGACTCGCCGAACGCGGCGATCCGGTCCGCGCGCGCGAGCGCCTGCGCCCGCGCCCGCGCGAGGAGGCAGCGCCATCCGCTCGGCCGGCGTCCAGCGGGCGGCGGCAGCAGCTCGACGCTCATCGCACGCCCGCGGTCGAAGCCGCGGCGCACGAGGCCGGCCTGCTCGAGCATGCCGACGAGGACGCGGGGGTCGTGCTCGTCCTCCGCGAGCTCGTCGGCGGACGCGACGGCGACGCCGTCCGCGGCGCGCGTACGCAGGGACCGGTACAGGTCGCGCAGCGCGTCCGCTTCGGGGACGTCGCGTTCGGCGAACCGGCGGAGCGCCGGGGCGTCGCGCCGCCCGGAGAAGAGCACGCAGTCGCTCGGTCGGCCGTCGCGCCCCGCCCGGCCGACCATCTGGACGTAGTCCTCGAGCGAGCCCGGGAGGTTGTAGAGCAGCACGAGCCGGATGTCGGGCTTGTCGATCCCCATCCCGAACGCGGTCGTCGCCACGACGACCGCGCATGGCGCCGGTGAGGAAGGCGTCCTGCGCCGCCGTCCGCTCGTCCGGCTCCATCCCGGCGTGGTAGTGGAGCGCGCGGACGCCGTGGCCGCGGAGGAAGCGCGCGAGCCTCTCGCACGACTCGCGGGAGCGGGCGTAGACGATCGCCGGGCCGTCCGTCCCCGCGAGCCGCGCCAGCAGCGCCCGCTTGCGGTCCTCCTCCGAGTCGACGGCGTCGACGGCGTGGCGGAGGTTCGGCCGGACGACGCTCGCGCGCACGACGTGGAAGTCGCGGCCGAGCGCGCGGCCGATCTCGGCCTCGGTGTCGGGGGTGGCGGTGGCGGTGAGGCCGAGCACCGGCGGCTCCCCGAGCTCGGCGAGCGCGGCCCGGATGAACAGGTAGTCCGGGCGGAAGTCGTGGCCCCACATGCTCACGCAGTGCACCTCGTCGACGACGACGAGGCCGATCCGCGCGGCCGCGAGCGTCTCGACGAAGTCGCGCCGCCGCAGGCGCTCGGGCGCGGCGAGCAGGAGCGACACGCGGCCGGCGGCGAGCGCGCCGAGCCGCGCCTCGACCTCGTCCGCCGGCGAGCGACGAGTTCACGACCGTGGCCCGCGCGGCGACGGCCGGCGGCAGCTTGTCGATCTGGTCCTTCATCAGCGCGATGAGCGGCGACAGGACGACCGTGGGGCGGGGGAGGAGCATCGCCGCGAGCTGGTACGGCAGCGACTTCCCCGAGCCCGTCGGCATCAGCGCGAGCGTGTCCCGTCCGGCCAGCGCGCCGCGGACGACCTCCTCCTGTCCGGGACGGAAGTCGTCGAAGCCGAAGAGCTCGCGCAGGGGCGACCGCAGGTCGGTGGTCACCCGGGCGAGTCTAGGAGCCGCGCCGGACCGCTTCGTGCCGAGAGCGTGACGATCCGTCCCGCCGAGGCCGGCCGCGCCGCACACGGCCGGCCTCTCGGGTCGCCGCCTCGGGTCAGGAGGCCTTCCCCTGCGCGACGATCGCGGCCGCGAGCGCGTCGCCCGTGGCGAACATGTGGGCGTAGGCCTCGCGCGCGAGCGCGTACGCCTGCTCGTAGTCGCCCTTCGCGTAGGCGTCGAGCTGGCCCTTCAGCTCCAGCACGTGCATCGAGAGCGCGTCGCGGACGGCGGCCTTGTCGGCCCCGGTCGCGTCGGCGAGGAACGAGCTCTGCGCCTCGACGTA
This sequence comes from uncultured Thermoleophilia bacterium, assembly GCA_963733995.1. Lineage (GTDB taxonomy): Bacteria > Actinomycetota > Thermoleophilia > Gaiellales > Gaiellaceae > DATHTC01. The sequence goes on along the minus strand of CAVTFO010000016.1, from coordinate 118,619 downwards.
GCCCATGAGCTTGCCGACGGCCTCCTGCTGCGCCGCCTCGTCCTGCTTCGCGAGCGCGACGGTGTAGGCGACGAACTGCTTGATGTGGAAGCGCCAAAGCAGCTCGCCGTCGAGGAAGGTCTTCGCCGCCTGGTCGCCGTAGACCGAGCCGATGACCTTCGCGAGGTCCTGGCTGTTTGCGTCGAGGGCGCCGGCGATCGCCTCGAAGTCGTCCTCGCCCTTCAGCCCCTTCTGCGTGGCGAACATCGCGAGCATCGCGTGCTCGCCGAGGAGCCGGTCGAGCGTCACGCGCGTGTCGGCCGCCGTGCTCGAGCTCGAGGCGGCGGCCATCTCGTGGCCCGCCATCGTCATCGTCGTGTCGCCGGCCGCGGCACCTTCGTCGTCGTCTCCGCCGCACCCGGCGGCCGCGACGGCGAGCGCGAGGACTGCGGCGAGCAGCGCGAGTGTCGTGCGAGTCATGTTCCGTCCCTCCTGGTCGATCGCGTGGTCGGGACGGATTCGCCGGGAGCGCGCTCCCGGTTCGGCGGTCAGCTCAGCGTGGCCGTGAGAAGCGGGTCGCCGGAGGGCGCGTCGACGCCGCCGTCGCGCTCGAGCGTGACCGCGACCGTCTCGCCCGCGGCGACCGGCTCGTCGAGCACGTGGATCCCGCGGCCGTCCTCGGTCTCGAAGACGCCGGCGGGAGTCGCCGTCACCGTCGCGGATCACCCACGCCTCGTACGTCTTTCCCGGCCGGGGCATCGTCGAGCGAGACGACGAGCGCCGCCTGCCCGTCGGGCGAGACGACGAGCCGACCGTCGGCGCCGTCGAGCGAGACGGCCTCCGCGTTCGGGTCGGCGAGGAGAGCGGACGCCTGGCGCTGCGCGTCGAGGTCGTCCGAGAGCGACACGCCCCAGACCCCGAGCCCGATCGCGATGGCGGCGGCGGCCGCGGCGACACCGGAGGCGACGTAGGCGACCGTCTTCCACGGGCGCAGGGGAACGACGTTCGAGCGCTCGGCGCGCGCTGCGTCGAGGATCCGGCCGCGCAGCCGGTCCGGCGGCGGCGGCGCCTCGGCGGCGAAGGCCATCGCGGCCGCCGCCTCCCGCAGCATCGGGCAGCTCGGCGCGGCAGCGCTCGCACGTGCGGAGGTGCGCCTCGAACTCGTCGCGCTCGTCCGCGTCGAGGGCGTCCAGCGCGTAGGGGGCGATCAGCTCGTGGGCGTCCATGCGTCCTCCTGCTCCCCCTCGCCGAGGAGCTCCGCGAGCCGCCGCAGCCCGCTGAACATCCGGCTCTTGATCGTACCCAGCGGCTGTCCGAGCCGGTCCGCGAGCTCCGCCTGCGTGAACCCGCCGAAGTACGCGAGCTCGAGCGCCTCCCGCTGTGCGTCGGGGAGCTGGGCGAGCGCGTCCTGGACACGCTCCCGTTCGAACCGGAGGAGCGCGTCGTCGTCCGCGCCGGCCGTGGCCGGGTCGGGCGCCTGCTCGAGCGGCTCCGTCCGCCGGCGCTGCTCGCGCCGGACGGCGTCGACGGCGCGGCGGTGCACGAGCGTGAGCAGCCAGGTGCTCGCGCGGGCACGCTCCGGGACGAACCGCGCGGCCGTGCGCCAGAGCGCGACGAACGCCTCCTGCACCGCGTCCTCGGCGAGGTTCGGGTCCCGCAGCACCCGCAGCGCGACGCCGTAGGCGACGCGGCCGTAGCGGTCGTAGAGCTCCCCGAGCGCGCCGTCGTCCCCGCGCGCCACGAGCGCGACCAGCGCCTCGTCCGAGAGGTGCGCGAGGTCGGCCACCGGCCGCAGCGTACGCCGCCTGGTGGCCTGGGTCGTGAGCGTGCCCATGTCGCGTCTGATTCGTCCGCGGCGGCCGATCGGTTCGGTCCGAACCGGACCGGGGCGGAGGGCGAATGCGCCCCGACCGGCGGCTCCGATCTCGACCCCGACGCCGCCGGACCGAAAGGAGAGTCATGCGCACTGCCGCACTGACGGCGCTCGCCGTCGCGCTCGTGGCCGCCGCCACGGCGGCCGTCCTCGTCCGCGGAGCCGAGCCGCAAGCCGCGTCCGCCTCCAGTCACCGGGAGGCACCGCTCATCGCGGAGGATCCGTCCGCGGACGCGACCGACCTCTACGCGTTCCGCAGCCCGGACCGCCCGGACACGGTCACGATCGTCGGCAACTGGATCCCGGCCGAGGATCCGGCTGCCGGCCCCAACTGGTACACGTTCTCGCCGCGCGCGAGGTACCTGCTCCACATCGACCGCACCGGGGACGGGAAGCCCGAGGTCTCGTACCGCTTCCGCTTCCGCACGAAGGACCCGGTCGCGTTCCTCGGGCAACACGGCTCAGACCTACAGCGTCACCCGCATCGCGGGCGGCCGCGCGACCGTGATCGCGGAGGGCCTCGAGACGCCGCCGAACAACATCGGCCCGCGCTCGACCCCGAACTACCGCGCCCTCGCGGCGGCCGGCGTCCACGACCTCCCCGGCGGCGGCAAGGTCTTCGCCGGGCAGCGGGACGACGCGTTCTTCGGCGACATCGGGGCGATCTTCGACCTCGTCGCCATCCGCAACGGCACCGGTGCGACCGGCGGCGGGCGGGACTTCTTCGCCGGCTACGGCGTGCACTCGATCGCGCTGCAGCTCCCGATCGCCGGGCTCGACACCCCGAACCACGTCATCGGCGTCTGGATGTCGACCGAGCGGCAGCAGGTGTCGGTGCGGGAGTCGAAGCAGGGGCCGCGCCCGTGGACGCGCTGGGTGCAGGTCTCGCGCCTCGGCAACCCGCTGATCAACGAGGTGATCATCCCGACGCCGCAGAAGGACCGCTGGAACGCGCTCGGGCCCGACGACGACGCGCAGTTCGCCCGCTACTACCGCGCGCCGATCCTCGCGAGCCTGCTGAACCAGCTGTACCCGTCGCTCGGCCCGTTCAAGGACACCGACCGCGACGACCTCGTGCAGGTGCTCCTCACGGGCGTCCCGAACCTCAACAACACCGGGACGAAGCTCGCCGACATGCTCCGGCTGAACCTGTCGACGCCGGTCTCGGCGAAGCCGAACCGGCTGGGCGTGCTCGGCGGCGACCTCCAGGGCTGGCCCAACGGCCGGCGGCTCGAGGACGACGTCATCGACATCGCGGAGCGCGCCGTCGCCGGTGCGCTCATCGGCAAGAGCCTCCCGCTCGGGGACGGCGTCGACGCGAACGACCGGACGAACCTGTCGGCGTTCCCGTACGAGCCCGACCCGCGGGCCGGCTTCGACAACACGAAGGGCGTCGCCTTCCCGAAGACGGGCTGACGGCGCACGCGACCGGGGGCGGACCGAACCGGATCCGCCCCCGGCGCGAACCAGCCACGTTCACGGGAGGAGAAAGGGGGACGGCCATGCAGGTCGTCAGCAACCGCAGGAGCCTCATCGGGATCGCCGCAGCGGGATTCGCCCTCTGCGCGATCCTCGCGTTCGGGCCGCGGCCGGAAGCGGCACCCGCCTCGAGCCACCGGGAGGCCCCGGTGATCAGCGAGGACCCGACGGCGGACAACACGGACGTCTACGCGTTCGTGAGCCCGGACCGGCGCGACTCGGTCACCGTCGTCGCGAACTACGTCCCGCTCGAGGAGCCCGCCGGCGGGCCGAACTTCGCGAAGTTCGGGGACGACGTGCTCTACGCGCTCCACGTCGACAGCGACGGCGACGCGGAGGACGACGTCACGTACGAGTTCCGCTTCCGCACGCAGGTGCGGAACCCGGACACCTTCCTCTACAACACCGGCCCGATCACGTCGCTGACGGATCCGGACTGGAACATCCGCCAGACCTACTCCGTCACGCGCGTGCAAGGCCGGAACCGGCAGGTGCTCGGCGAGGGCCTGCCCACGCCGCCGGTGAACATCGGGCCGCGCTCGACCCCGAACTACGACGCGCTCGCCGCGGCGGCCGTGTCGGAGCTCCCGGGCGGCATCAAGGTCTTCGCCGGCCAGCGCGACGACCCGTTCTTCGTCGACCTCGGCTCGGTGTTCGACCTCGCCGGGCTGCGGCCGTTCAACCCGTTCCACGTGATCCCGCTCGGCGCCACTGCCGGCGTCGACGGTGTCCGCGGCTACAACACTCACACGATCGCGATCCAGGTGCCGACGGCGCAGTTGGCCGCGTTCGGTCGGCCCACGATCGGCGTGTACGCGAGCGCCAGCCGGCAGAAGGTCACGATCATCCGCGAGGACGGGATGCGGGACGCCTCGGGCGCCTGGCAGCAGGTGTCGCGGCTCGCGAACCCGCTCGTCAACGAGGTCGTGATCCCGCTCGGCCGGAAGGACCGCTGGAACGCCTCGGAGCCCGAGGACGACGCCCGGTTCGCGGCGGAGTACACGGAGCCCGAGGTCACGGCGCTCGAGAACCTGCTCTACCCGGTGCTCGACGACGCGCCCACGACCGGTCGCGGCGACCTCGTCGCAGTCCTGCTCACGGGCGTCCCCGGCGTGAACTTCACGGGCTCGACGCAGGCCGACCTGATCCGGCTCAACACGTCGATTGCGCCGACGGCGCCCGTCGGCGCGGGCAACCGGCTCGGCGCGGTCGGCGGCGATCTCGCCGGCTTCCCGAACGGCCGGCGGCTCGAGGACGACACGCCGGACATCGAGCTCCGCGCGTTCGCGTGCGGCTACGGCCCGGTCGTCGGCCCGATCGTCGAGAGCTTCGGCTTCTGCGGCGGCAACGCGAACCGCACGCCGAACAACATGCTCGGCGACGGCGTCGACGCGAACGACAAGCCGTTCCTCGCGCAGTTCCCGTACCTCGCGACACCCCACCAGGGATACGAGTCGTGAGACGGCTGCTCCTCGCAGGGGCGGCGGCGGCACTCGCCGCCGCCGCCCTCGCACTCGGCGGCGTGGTGCGCGAGGACGGCGCCCGCGCGTCCGCCGACGACGCCGAGTCGCTCACGCGGCACGCGCTCGGATTGCAGCAGCGCTGGCGCGAGACCGCCGACGCGTCGTACCTCTCCCGCTCACAGGACGCGCTGCGTCGTGCGCTCGTCCTCGCCCCGTCCGATCCCCAGGCGACGGCCGCGCTCGCCTCCGTTTCCCTCTCCCAGCACCGCTTCCGCGAGGCGCTCGTGCTCGGCCACCGGGCAAAGCGCCTGGCACCCGACGTGGCGCCGACCCTCGGCATCGTCGGCGACGCGCAGCTCGAGCTCGGCCGCTACGAGGCCGCGTTCGCGAGCTACGACGCGTTCGCGGCGCGCAAGCCAGGGCTCGCGGCGTACGCGCGCGTCGCGCACGCGCGAGAGCTGATCGGCCGGCCGCGGCAGGCGCTCGACGCGATGCTCCTCGCTGTCGACGCCGCGCCGCTCGGCGAGCCGCGCGCCTGGGCGCAGCTCGAGGTCGCGAAGCTCCACTTCGGGCTCGGCGAGATCGCCGCCGCGCGGCGTGCGGCCGAGGCCTCGCTCGCGGCCTTCCCCGGGTACGTCTACGCGTTCGACGTGCTGGCGCGGATCGAGCTCGCGTCCGGCAATCGCGCGCCGGGCGCTCGCGCTCGCCCGCCGCGCGACCGAGCGCGTGCCGCTGCCGCAGTTCGTCGGGACGCTCGCCGACGTCCGCGTCGCCTCCGGGCTCGACGCGCGCCCGCAGCTTCGGCTCGTCGGCGCGATCGAGCGCGTGCTCCGGGCCAACGGGGTCCGCACCGACCTCGAGACGGCGCTCTTCGACGTCGACCACGGCATCCGGCTGCGCGACGCGGTCGTCCGCGCGCGGCGGGCGCACCGCGAGCGGCCGAGCATCGACGCGGACGATGTCCTCGGCTGGGCGCTCACGCGGACCGGTCGCTGCGACGAGGCGCTCGGCCATGCCCGGCGCGCGCTCCGCCTCGGCACGCAGGACGCCTCGAAGCTCTTCCACCTCGGCATGGCCGAGCGATGCGCCGGCCGCCGCGAGGATGCGCGCCGCACCTTCCGCCGCGCGCTCGCGCTGAACCCGCACTTCTCGCCGATCTGGGCGCCGGTCGCCAGGAGGTACGCCGCATGAAGCGCCTCGCGCTCGCCCTGCTGCTCCTGACGCTCGCTCTGCCCGCGACGGCCGCCGCGCACCCGCTCGGCAACTTCACCGTCAACCGGTACGCCGAGGCCGTCGTCTCGGGCGACCGGCTGTACGTCCGCTACGCGCTCGACCTCGCCGAGATCCCGACCGTCCAGGAGGGCGCCCGCGTCCGCGCGCAGGGCTTCGCAGCCGAGCTTGGCCGTCGGCTCGACGTCCGTGTGGACGGCGCCCGCGTGCCGCTGCGGCCGCTCGCGTCCGAGGTCCACACGCGCCCGGGCGCCGGCGGGCTCCAGACGCTGCGCTTCGACGCGGTCTACGACGCGGGGCCTGCCGGACGCCGGCTCGCGCTCCGCGACCGCAGCTTCGAGGGGCGGCTCGGGTGGCGCGAGGTCGTCGTCCGGGCGGAGCGGGGCGCTCGCATCGTGCGCTCCGACGTCCCCGCCCGCAGCGTCAGCGACGCGCTGCGGAGCTACTCGACGCGCGACCCGCTCGACGTCCGCGCTGCGACGGCGGCCGTCGTCCCCGGGGACGCGGCGGGCGTTCCTCCCGCGCTCGCCGCGCGCCCCGATCCGCCAGGGCGGGCGGAGGCCCTCGTCGCCGGCGACCTCTCGGCCGGCGTGATCGCCGTCTCGCTCCTGCTCGCGCTCTTCTGGGGCGCCGCCCACGCGCTCTCGCCGGGGCACGGCAAGGCGATCGTCGCCGGCTACCTCGTCGGCGCGCGCGGCACCGCGCGCCACGCGCTGCTGCTCGGCGGGATCGTCACTGCGACCCACACCGTCGGCGTCTTCGCGCTCGGCCTCGTCACGCTCGCGCTCTCCTCGGTGCTCCTCCCCGAGCAGCTCTACCCCTGGCTGAACCTCGTCGCCGCGCTCCTCGTCGTCGGCGTCGGAGTGGGGGTCGTGCGCTCCCGCGTCGCGCACGCGCGCGCGCACGCGCGAGGACATCACCACCACCACGACCACGACCACGGGCTCTCCGGCCGGAGCCTGCTCGGCGTCGGGATCTCGGGCGGGATCGTCCCGTGCCCGACCGCGCTCGTCGTCCTGCTCGGCGCGATCTCGCTGCACCGCGTCGGCTTCGGCCTGGTGCTCATCGTCGCCTTCAGCATCGGCCTCGCGGCGTCGATCGCCGGGATCGGCCTCATCGCCGTCGCCGCGCGCGGCGCGCTCTCGCGCGTCGGCTTCGACGGCCGCCTCGTCCGGACGCTCCCTGCCGTGAGCGCCGTCCTCGTCCTCGCGCTCGGGCTCGCCATGACCGCCCGCGCACTCGTCACACTCGCCTGAAAGGAGCCCCCGATGTTCGGCCTCGACGACGCAATCGCCTCCTACTCCGACGGCACGAGCCTCGTCCTCGTCGCGCTCGTCGCGATCCTGCTCGGGCTCCGGCACGCGACCGACCCCGACCACGTCGCGGCGGTGACGACCCTCGTGGCCTCGTCGCGCGAGCGCGCGACCCGGCACGCGGCGCGCCTCGGCGTCGCCTGGGGGCTGGGCCACGCCGCGACCCTGTTCCTCTTCGGCCTGCCGATCCTCCTCTTCGGCGCCTACCTGCCCGAGCGCGTCCAGCAGCTCGCGGAGACGGCCGTCGCCGCCCTGATCGTCGTGCTCGCCGTGCGGCTGCTGCTGCGCTGGCACGCCGGCGGCCTCACGGTGCAGTCGCACCTGGACGCCCACGGCGTCCGCACCGCGGGCGGCGCCTTCGGGATCGGGCTCGTGCACGGCATGGGCGGGAGCGCGGGCGTCGGCATCCTCATCGTCGCGTCGGTCGAGACGACCGCCCTCGCCGTCTCGCGCTCGGCCTGCTCGCGCTCTTCACGGCCGTGTCGATGACGCTGCTCACGACGGGCTTCGGACGCGCGCTCGTCAGCCGGCCGGTCTCCGCCGCATTCGGCCACGTCGCGCCGGTGCTCGGCGTCGCGAGCCTCGCCTTCGGCGTCTGGTACGGCGCCGCCGCGTGGAGCGTGTTCCCGTACCCGCTTCTAGGCGTCCCTACAATCGCCGGGTGCCGATCGCCGAGCTGACCCGCAACGCCGTCGACGTCCTGCCGCAGGGCGCGCTCGAGGCGAAGCTGAAGCTCGGCCGGCCCCTGCGCGTGAAGCTCGGGATCGACGTCACGTCACCTGACATCCACGTCGGCCGCGGCATCCCGCTGCAGCGGATGCGCGCGTTCCAGGACGAGGGCCACACCGGCGTCCTCATCGTCGGCGACTACACGACGCGGATCGGCGACCCGTCGGGACGCTCCGCCGAGCGGCCGATCCTCTCCGACGAGGAGATCGACGAGAACGCCCAGAGCTACCTCGACCAGGCGCTGCTGATCCTCGACCCGGCGCGGACGGAGGTGCGCCGGAACGGCGAGTGGCTCTCGCAGCTCACGTTCGCCGACGTCGTCCGCCTGACGCGCACGGTCACGGTCGCGCGCCTGCTCGAGCGCGACGACTTCGCCAAGCGCTACGCCGCGCAGCAGCCGATCTCCGTCTCCGAGCTCCTCTACCCGCTCATGCAGGCGTACGACTCGGTGGCCGTGGAGGCCGACGTCGAGCTCGGCGGCACCGACCAGCTCTACAACCTGCTCGCCGGCCGCGAGGTGATGGAGGCCTACGGGCTCGAGCCGCAGGTCGTGCTGACGAACCCGCTGCTCCTCTCGTGGGACGGCGAGAAGATGAGCTCGTCGGTCGGCAACAACATCCCGCTCACCGCGGCCCCGGAGGAGCAGTTCGGCCGGACGATGCGGATCCCGGACGGGATGCTCGCCGACTGGTACCGGCTCGTGTGGGAGCGCGAGCTCCCCGCCGACGCGGACCCGCTCGAGGCGAAGCTCGCGCTGGCGCGGTTCGTGGTCGGCCGCTCACACGGGGAGGATGCGGCCCGGCGAGGCCGAGGCGCACTTCACGCGCGTCGTCCGCGAGGGCGGCGCGCCCGAGGACGTGCCCGAGGCGCCGCTGCCGCCCGACGATCCGGTTCACCTGCCGCGCGTGCTCGCCGACACGGGCCTCGCGCCGACGACCAGCGAGGCGCGGCGACTCATCGCGCAGGGCGCCGTCCGCATCGAGGGCGAGCCGGTGCACGACCTCGACGTGCCGCGCGAGCGGCTGCGAAATGCGCTCGTCCAGGCCGGAAAGCGCCGGTTCGTCCGGCTGCGCGACGCTTGACACTCGGCGACACGTTGCTACTATCCCTTGGCTGTCCGCAAGGGCGGCACGGTTCCCGACCACGACTGGAGCGCCTTCGGACGCAGCGGATACGACGGTTCATCTGCTCACTGGAGGCCTCTGGCGCGAGTCGGAGGCTTTTTTTCGGTCGGCTCGCCGGCGCGGTCTTTGAAAACTCAACAGCGTGAACGAACGCCGAGACCTCGAGTCCCGGGCGCCGGCTTTGCCGACGTTCAGGACGAGAGGCTCAAATCCCGTCACCCTCTTCGGAGGGAGACACTTTGAGCTCAAGCTCGACTGAAGAGATTTGCCCTTCGGGGCAATTCAGTTTCTTCACGGAGAGTTTGATCCTGGCTCAGGACGAACGCTGGCGGCGCGCCTAACACATGCAAGTCGAGCGAGAACCAGGCCTTCGGGCCTGGGGACAGCGGCGAACGGGTGAGTAACACGTGAGTAATCAACCCTCGGCACCGGGATAGCCCGGGGAAACCCGGATTAATACCGGATGGCCCATCCGCTTTTCGGAGCGGCTGGAAAAGGTAGCTTCGGCCTCTGGCCGAGGACGAGCTCGCGGCCGATTAGCTTGTTGGTGGGGTAATGGCTCACCAAGGCTCCGATCGGTAGCTGGTCTGAGAGGACGATCAGCCACACTGGGACTGAGACACGGCCCAGACTCCTACGGGAGGCAGCAGTGGGGAATCTTGCGCAATAGGGGAAACCCTGACGCAGCGACGCCGCGTGCGGGAAGAAGGCCTTCGGGTTGTAAACCGCTTTCAGGAGGGACGAAGCTACTCGGGTGAATAGCCCAGAGGGTGACGGTACCTCCAGAAGAAGCCCCGGCTAACTACGTGCCAGCAGCCGCGGTAATACGTAGGGGGCAAGCGTTGTCCGGATTTATTGGGCGTAAAGAGCGTGTAGGCGGCCAGACAGGTCCGTTGTGAAAACTCGAGGCTCAACCTCGAGACGTCGATGGAAACCGTCTGGCTAGAGTCCGGAAGAGGAGAGTGGAATTCCTGGTGTAGCGGTGAAATGCGCAGATATCAGGAAGAACACCTATGGCGAAGGCAGCTCTCTGGGACGGTACTGACGCTGAGACGCGAAAGCGTGGGGAGCGAACAGGATTAGATACCCTGGTAGTCCACGCCGTAAACGATGGGTGCTAGGTGTGGGGGGTGTCGACTCCCTCCGTGCCGAAGCTAACGCATTAAGCACCCCGCCTGGGGAGTACGGCCGCAAGGCTAAAACTCAAAGGAATTGACGGGGACCCGCACAAGCAGCGGAGCATGTGGTTTAATTCGACGCAACGCGAAGAACCTTACCTGGGCTTGACATGCACAGGAATGTCGTGGAAACACGGCAGCCCTTCGGGGCCTGTGCACAGGTGGTGCATGGCTGTCGTCAGCTCGTGTCGTGAGATGTTGGGTTAAGTCCCGCAACGAGCGCAACCCCTGTCCCTAGTTGCCAGCGTGAAAGACGGGGACTCTAGGGAGACTGCCGGTGACAAATCGGAGGAAGGTGGGGATGATGTCAAGTCATCATGCCCCTTATGTCCAGGGCTACACACGTGCTACATTGGCCGGTACAAAGGGCTGCAAACCCGTGAGGGGGAGCGAATCCCAAAAAGCCGGTCCCGGTTCGGATTGGAGGCTGAAACTCGCCTCCATGAAGGCGGAGTTGCTAGTAATCGCGGATCAGCAATGCCGCGGTGAATACGTTCCCGGGTCTTGTACACACCGCCCGTCACACCACGAAAGTTGGCAATACCCGAAGCCGGTGCGCTAACCCTCTGGGAGGCAGCCGTCGAAGGTAGGGTCGATGATTGGGGTGAAGTCGTAACAAGGTAGCCGTACCGGAAGGTGCGGCTGGATCACCTCCTTTCTAGGGAATCCGGAGCACTTCACTCCGGGGGCTCCCGAACCCGTCGATGTCGGCCGGCTCTGCCGGTCGTTCGTCCGGATCATTCGGGTCGCCTAGAATAACGTCGACCTCGGGTTCCGACACGCTGTTGAGTTTTGAGAGACCGCCGCGAGCGGCCTTCTCGAGCTGGACGGGCGCGCGCCCGTGCGCACCTTGAAAACTCCATAGCGGCATCAACGTGTTCTTTCTGATCAAGAGAACAAGAGCACACGGTGGATGCCTTGGCGCTGAGAGCCGATGAAGGACGTGGGCGGCTGCGATAAGCCCGGGGGAGGTGCTGACCAACCTTTGATCCCGGGATTTCCGAATGGGGAAACCTGCACGTGGTAATGCGCGTGTACCCCTGCCTGAACACATAGGGCAGGAGGAGGCAAGCCGGGGAACTGAAACATCTTAGTACCCGGAGGAAAGGAAAGAAACCTCGACTCCCTGAGTAGTGGCGAGCGAAAAGGGAAGAGCCCAAACCATTGCGACGTGATAGGCGGCAGCCGTTGTCGCAGTGGGGTTGTAGGGCTCGTCTTGATCCGTCTGCCGGCGGGTCGGAGAGTTACAAAGTTGCGTGGTAGCGGAAGCGACTGGAACGTCGCACCATAGAGGGCAATCGTCCCGTACGCGAAACCACAGCAGCCTCTCTGGACGAGTACCTGAGTACGGCCGGGCACGGGAAACCCGGTCGGAATCTGCGGGGACCACCCCGTAAGGCTAAGTACTCCTCAGCGACCGATAGTGAACTAGTACCGTGAGGGAAAGGTGAAAAGTACCCCGGAAGGGGAGTGAAATAGTACCTGAAACCGTGTGCTTACAAGCGGTCGGAGCAGGCTTGTCCTGTGACGGCGTGCTTTTTGCATAACGAGCCAGCGAGTTACTCTTCAACGGCAAGGTTAAGGAAACGGAGCCGTAGCGAAAGCGAGTCTGAATAGGGCGCTTTAGTCGTTGGAGGTAGACCCGAAACTGAGTGATCTACCCATGGGCAGGTTGAAGCGGGGGTAAGACCCCGTGGAGGACCGAACCGACCTCGGTTGAAAACGGGGCGGATGACCTGTGGGTCGGAGTGAAAGGCTAATCAAACTCAGAGATATCTGGTTCTCCCCGAAATATATTTAGGTATAGCGTCACGCGTTCAATGCCGGTTGTAGAGCACTGTTTGGCCTAGGGGGCTTACCCGCTTACCGAAGTCAGGCAAACTCCGAATGCCGGCATTCCAGAGCGTGGCAGTCAGAGTGCGAGGGATAAGCTTCGTGCTCGAAAGGGAAACAGCCCAGACCGTCGGCTAAGGTCCCTAATTCCATGCTAAGTGGGAAACGATGTCCGATTGCAGAGACAACCAGGATGTTGGCTTAGAAGCAGCCACCATTCAAAGAGTGCGTAACAGCTCACTGGTCAAGTGGTCGGGCGCGGAAAATGTAACGGGGCTCAAGCATGGAACCGAAGCCACGGACTTCGAGCTTGCTCGGAGTGGTAGGGGAGCGTTCCCATGCCGGCGAAGCGGCGGCGTAAGCCAGCCGTGGAGGCATGGGAAGTGAGAATGCTGGCATGAGTAACGAAAGAGGTGTGAGAAACACCTCCGCCGAATGCCCAAGGGTTCCTGAGTAAAGCTAATCTGCTCAGGGTTAGTCGGGACCTAAGCCGAGGCCGAAAGGCGTAGGCGATGGACAACAGGTTGATATTCCTGTACCACGTATCCACCGTTATGACCGATGGGGGGACGGGGTAGGCTAAGGAATCCCAGGCGATGGTCGTCCTGGGGTAACCGCGTAGGGCGGGCGATAGGGAAATCCGTCGCCCATCAAGCCTGAGACGGGACGCCGAGCTCTGAAAGGAGCGAAGTTCCTGAAGCCATGCCTCCGAGAAAAGCCTCTAGGCAGGTGGAGCGTGCCCGTACCAAAACCGACACAGGTGGGCAGGTAGAGAATACCAAGGCGATCGGAAGAACCCTCGTTAAGGAACTCGGCAAAATGGTCCCGTAACTTCGGGAGAAGGGACGCCCCGGTAGGGTGAAGCGGATTTACTCCGTCGAGCCCGAGGGGGCCGCAGTGAAACGGCCCAAGCGACTGTTTACCAAAAACACAGGTCTCTGCGAAGTCGAAAGACGACGTATAGGGGCTGACGCCTGCCCGGTGCCGGAAGGTCACGAGGAGAGGTTAGCTTTCGGGCGAAGCCTTGAATCCAAGCCCCGGTAAACGGCGGCCGTAACTATAACGGTCCTAAGGTAGCGAAATTCCTTGTCGGGTAAGTTCCGACCTGCACGAATGGCGTAACGACTTGGGCGCTGTCTCAACGAGGGATCCGGTGAAATTGGAGTCTCGGTGAAGATGCCGAGTACCCGTGGCTGGACGGAAAGACCCCGTGCACCTTTACTACAGCTTGACGTTGGAGTCTGGACTGCGTTGTCCAGGATAGGTGGGAGCCTGTGAAGCGGGAGCGCTAGCTCTCGTGGAGGCAACCTTGGGATACCACCCTTCGGAGTTTGGGCTTCTAACCCCTGGCCGTGATCCGGCAGGGGAACAGCGTCAGGTGGGTAGTTTGACTGGGGCGGTCGCCTCCTAAAACGTAACGGAGGCGCACAAAGGTTCCCTCAGCACGGTTGGAAATCGTGCGTAGAGCGCAAAGGCATAAGGGAGCTTGACTGCGAGACTGACAAGTCGAGCAGGTGCGAAAGCAGGTCTTAGTGATCCGGCGGTTAAGAGTGGAATTGCCGTCGCTCAACGGATAAAAGGTACGCCGGGGATAACAGGCTTATCGGGCCCAAGAGTCCACATCGACGGCCCGGTTTGGCACCTCGATGTCGGCTCGTCGCATCCTGGGGCTGGAGCAGGTCCCAAGGGTCGGGCTGTTCGCCCGTTAAAGCGGTACGCGAGCTGGGTTCAGAACGTCGTGAGACAGTTCGGTCCCTATCCGCCATGGGCGCTGGGAACTTGAGAGGAGTCGTCTCTAGTACGAGAGGACCGAGACGAACAGACCTCTGGTGTATCAGTTGTCGTGCCAACGGCACTGCTGATTAGCCACGTCTGGATGGGATAACCGCTGAAAGCATCTAAGCGGGAAGCCCACCTCAAGATGAGGTTCCCCATCCCCTTGAGGGAGTAAGAGCCGTGGGAGACCACCACGTTGATAGGCGGGACGTGCACGCACAGCAATGTGTTTAGCGGACCCGTACTAATTGCTCGAGGTCTTGATTTTGAACACGTTGTGTTGCTATGGAGTTTTGAGGGTGCCGCGAGGCGCAGAAATGCACCCGAGCCGGACTGAAGTCTGGCACGGCACATTCGACAAGTTCGGCGGTCATAGCGACGGGGCCACACCTCTTCCCATTCCGAACAGAGAAGTTAAGCCCGTCTGCGCCGATGGTACTCGGCCTTTTCAGGCCCGGGAGAGTAGGTCGCCGCCGATTTTCCTTTCCGAAGAGGCCGCCGCGAGGCGGCCCTTCGTCGTTCAGGCCGCGCGGAGCTTCGCGCGCCACTCCGGATCGAGATCCCGGAGCCGCGCGACCCGCTCCGCCACCGGCGGATGCGTCGCGAACAACCCGGCGAGCCCGTCCTCGGGGAACGGGTCGATCGTGTAGAGCGGCTCGGTGGCCGGCGACGCCTGGAAGCGGACGAGCTCCGTCGCCTGCTCGAGACGGATCAGCGCGTCGGCGAGGCCGTGCGGCGAGCCGCAGACGTCGGCGGCGATCCGGTCGGCGACGAACTCCCGCCGCGCCGACAGGAGCGCGTGCACGAACGCGGACGCGAGTGGGCCGAGGACGAAGAGCAGCGTCCGTTCGAGGAAGCCGCCGATCCGCGAGGTCTCGATGAGCGTCGCGGCGAGCATGACCGCGATCGTCTGCGTGAGCACGTCCCGGGTCCGAACGTGCGCGAGCTCGTGCGCGAGCACGCCTTCCAGCTCCGCGGGAGGAAGCGCGACCAGGAGGCCCTCGGAGACGGCGAGCGTCGAGCCTGCAGGCCCGCGGCCGACGACGTAGGCACGCGGATGCCCGTCGCGGAGAATGCAGATCTTCGGCTTCGCGATCCGTAGCACTGCCGCGACGCGCTCGACCGTCGAGTGGAGCGCGGGCGCCTCGCCGACGGGCAGCTCGCGCGCACCGGTCATCCCGAGCACGAAGCGATCGCCGTACGCCCAGAACGTCGCGGCGACGAGCGATGCGGCGAAGACGAACAGCGACAGCAGGCGCAGCTCGCCGAGGAGCCACCCGAGCCCGCCGGCGAGCCCGCAGAAGAGCAGGAAGAGGACGAGGACCTTGAGGATGTTGCGGGCCGCGGCGGCGCGCACCGCGCTACGACTCGTCGTCGTCCGAGGGCTCGTCCTCGGTCAGCCCTCGCGGCGGCCAGTGGTCGGCCGGCGCGTCGCAGCGGCTCGAGCAGTGGAGCGAGGCGACGTTCTGCAGCGGCACGAGGATGTGCCCGTTGAGCTCGATGTGCGCGACGTCCTCGACGTAGCAGTACGCGGTGAGGACGCCCTCCTGGTACTCGCCCCCGAACAGCGCGACCTCGACCTGCTCGCCCTTGTACTTGTTGGTGTAGTCCTCCACGCGCCGCCTCCAGCAGAAGCTAGCGGATCGGGCCGGCCGGGCCGGAGCGCTCGGATGCGCTCCGGCCCGACGCGCCTCACGGCAGCGTCAGGGTGCCGCTCAGGCTCGCGTTCCCGGAGTCGCCGGCGTTGCGGAAGCGCTCGGTGCCGCTCCCGGTCGCGCCCGCGAACACACCGGTGCCGCCGCTGACGGTCCAGGTCAGCTCGAGCAGCGCCGGGATTGCCGTAGGAGTGGCCGGACGAAGCCCCCGGAGTCTCGAACGACCGGCCCGGGAAGCAGACCGTCCCGGTGCCGGCGAGCACGATGGTCCCCGACCCGTCCGCGAGCGAGATCGTCCGCTGCACGGTCGTCGGCCCACAGCCGGTCTCGGGGTCGTAGCCGCCGAAGCCGACGATCTCGAACTGCGACGTCGCCGCGCCGTACCCGGCGACCGTGCCGACGCCGCACGTGAAGGCGTTCGCGCACGGGTGTGCCGGCGCCTTGCCGAAGAACTCCCGGAAGTCGGCGCTGAACGCCTTCGTCGTGGCCGCGCCCGCAGGCACGGCAACGAGCAGCATCAGCAACCCGACCGCGCCGAGGAGCAGGATTCGCCGCATACGCCCTCCTCTCGACCGCTCTGCCGCACGGCTGCGGCGAGCGTGAAGGCGACCGTGTCACACGGCGGCTGCCGCGATCAACGAGACGGACGTCTAGTCAAGCGCTTGTATGCGCCCCTCGCCGACCGCGAGCCGCGCGACGTGGCAGTTGACGATCTCGCCTGCGCCGTCAGCACCCGCGGCGTGGAGCGCGACCCGGAGCGGGCCGCCGTGCGCCACGACGAGCACGCGGCCGTCGGGATGCGACTCCGCGATGCGCTCGAGCGCGGGAAGGATGCGGCGCGAGAGCTCCTCGCGCGTCTCGCCGTCGCCCCACGAGCCGGCGCGGGCCTGCGGGTAGCGCTCGAGCACCTCGCGTGTCGGTGAGCCCTTCCCAGGTGCCGAAGTGCCGCTCCCGCAGCTCCGGGAGCACGATCACGTCCAGGCCCTTCCGCTCGGCCACGATCCGCGCCGTCTCGTGGGCGCGGAGCAGGTCGCTCGCGTACACCGCGTCGAGCGGCTCGTCGTCGAGCTCCGCCGCGAGCTCGCGCGCCTGCTCACGGCCGCGCTCGTTGAGCGGGACGTCCGTGTGCCCCTGGACGCGGCGGGCCGCGTTCCAGTCGGTTTCGCCGTGCCGCGCCAGGAGGATCGTCGTCGCCATCGCCGCCACTACGCTAGCGGCATGGATCTCGGGCTCAGCGGCCGCAGGTGCCTCGTCACCGGCTCGACCGGCGGCATCGGGCTCGAGACCGCGAGACTGCTCGCCGAGGAGGGCGCGCACGTCGTGACGACGGGCCGCAGCGACGCCCCCGGCGTCGGCGAGGCGCAGCACGTCCGCGCCGATCTGTCGGTCGCCGGCGAGCCCGAGCGCGTCGTCGCCGAGGCGGGCGACGTCGACGTGCTCGTCAACAACGTCGGCGTCGCGGTGCACCGTGACTTCCTCGAGGTGGACGACGCCGAGTGGGCCGCGGCGTGGGAGCTCAACGTCATGAGCTACGTCCGCGCGATCCGCGCCGCGATCCCCGGGATGCGCGAGCGCGGCGGCGGCGTCATCGTCAACGTCTCCTCGACCGCCGGCAAGCGGCCGTCGACGTCGATGCCGGACTACTCCGTCACGAAGGCGGCCGTGCTGTCGCTCTCGCGGCTCGTCGCCGACCTGTACGCGAAGGACGGGATCCGGTGCAACGCCGTGACGCCCGGCCCGACGGCCACCGACGCGTGGCTCGGCGAGGGCGGGCTCGCCGACCAGCAGGCGGCGCGGACCGGCAAGGGGCGGGACGACGTGCTGGCCGCGGTCGGTGCCGGACGTCCGCTCGGGCGGCTGGCCGAGCCGGAGGAGATCGCCGCGGTGATCGCGTTCCTGTGCTCGGACCGGGCGGCGTACGTGACCGGCGCCGCGTGGAGCGCCGACGGCGGCACCGTCCCGGTGATCCTCTAGCGGTGGACGCGCCGGTCGACCTCGCGGAGGCGCTGTCGCGGTTCGACGAGCGCTGGTCGCCGCGCATCGTCGGCCGCCTCAATGACCTGAACCTGATGCTCGTGAAGGTCCAGGGCGAGTTCGTGTGGCACACGCATCCCGAGACCGACGACTTCTTCCTCGTGCTCGCCGGACGGCTCACGATCCAGCTCCGCGACCGCGACGTCGTGCTCGAGCCGGGCCAGCTCTTCGTCGTCCCGCGCGGCGTCGAGCACTGCCCGAAGGCCGACGAGGAGACGCACGTCCTCCTCATCGAGCCGCGGGGAACGCGCAACACGGGCGACGTCGATGACGGCCTTCTCGACCTTCGGCGAGGAGCTCTGACGACCGCTCGGGCGACTACCCTGGACCGGTGACGGAACTCGCAGGCAGAGTCGCGGACGCCTTCGCTTCGCGTGTCCGCGAGCACGAGGAGCATGCGCTCTCTCCGTTCGCGGTCCGCTCGTACGAGACGCGCGGCCGCCTCCGCGAGGAGGACGAGTGCGGCCTGCGCACGCCGTTCCAGCGCGACCGCGACCGGATCCTCCACTCGAAGCCGTTCCGCCGCCTGAAGGGGAAGACGCAGGTCTTCATCGACCCGGCCGGCGACCACTACCGCACGCGGATGACGCACACGCTCGAGACGACCGCGATCGCACGCGGCGTCGCGCGGGCGCTGCGGCTGAACGAGGACCTCACCGAGGCGATCGGGCTCGGACACGACACGGGGCACACGCCGTTCGGGCACGCGGGCGAGGAGGCGCTCGACGCCCTCCTGCGGGAGCGGTTCGGCCGCCGTTTCCGCCACAACGAGCAGTCGCACCGGATCGCCGAGTCGCTGAACCTGACCGCCGAGGTGCGGGACGGGATCCTCCACCACACCGGCGACGGCGAGCCCGCGACGCACGAGGGGAAGATCATCCGCATCGTCGACCGTGTCGCCTACATCAACCACGACATCGACGACGCGATCCGCTTCGGGATCCTGCTCCCGGAGGAGCTGCCGCAGGAGGAGATCGAGGTGCTCGGCCCCACCGGGTCGACGCGCATCGACACGCTCGTGCACGACCTCGTCGAGACCTCGGAGCAGCGCCGGCGACATCCGGCAGGGCGACGAGGTCGGCGCCGCGATGCTGGCGCTGCGCGCGTTCATGTTCGAGCGGGTCTACCTCGGCCCGCACACGCGGCCCGAGCACGAGCGGGCGATGGAGGTCGTGCGGCGGATCTTCGAGCACCTCGTCGGGCGCGGCGACCCGGTCGAGGACGCGGTCGACTACCTCGTCCGGCATGACCGACCGCTTCGCCCTCAACTTCGCGGCGACGCTCGGCTGATGGCGCGGATCAAGGACTCCTCCGTCGAGGCGGTGAAGGCCGCCGCGGACATCGTCACGCTCGTCGAGGCGCGCACGCGGTTGCGCAAGGTCGGCGGCCGCTACACGGGGCTCTGCCCGTTCCACGACGAGCGCACGCCGTCCTTCTCGGTCTCGCCGGACCGTGGCACCTACCACTGCTTCGGCTGCGGCGTCGGCGGTGACGCGATCCGCTTCGTCCAGGAGCTCGAGGGCCTCGACTTCGTCGGCGCGATCGAGTGGCTCGGCGACCGCTTCGGCGTGACGCTCGAGTACGAGGAGGCGTCGCCGGAGGCCGACGCGGAGCGACGGCGCCGCGACCGTCTCCACACGCTGCTGGAGCAGACGGCCGCGTTCTACGAGCGC
Source organism: uncultured Thermoleophilia bacterium (assembly GCA_963733995.1). Lineage (GTDB taxonomy): Bacteria > Actinomycetota > Thermoleophilia > Gaiellales > Gaiellaceae > DATHTC01. The sequence continues at coordinate 99,280 of CAVTFO010000016.1, read as the reverse complement.
TACCTCTGGGAGTCGCCACGAGGCGAGGCGGCGCGTGCGTACCTCTCGTCGCGGGCGCTCGGCGAGCCCGTCTGCCGCGAGTTCCGGCTCGGCCTCTCGCCCGAATCGGCAGCGGCGTCGTGGCGAAGGCGCGCGAGCGCGGATACGCGCCTGTCGAGCTCGCCGCGGCGGGCCTCACGACGCGCCGGAGCACCGACTACTTCCGCGGCCGGCTGATGTTCCCGCTCACCGACGCGCGCGGCCGCGTGATCGGCTTCCAGGCGCGGAAGCTGCGCGAGGACGACCCGCTCCGCGGGAAGTACGTGAACTCGCCGGAGAGCGAGCTCTTCCGCAAGTCCCACGTCCTCTACGGGCTCCACCTTGCCCGGGCCGCGGTGGCGAAGCAGGATCGCGCGATCGTCGTCGAGGGGAACACGGACGTGATCGCGCTGCGCCAGGCCGGGCTCGAGCCGGTCGTGGCCTCGATGGGGACGGCGCTGACGGAGCGCCAGCTGCGGGAGCTGTCGCGGCTGACGAAGCGCCTGTTCCTCTGCTTCGACGCGGACGCGGCCGGGGAGGAGGCGACGCTCCGCGGGATGGAGCTCGCCCTGGCGCAGGGCTTCGAGATCCGCGTCGTGTCGCTGCCGGAAGGCACCGACCCGGCCGACGACCCGCACGGCTTCGAGTCGCACCTCGCCGCGGCCGAGCCGTACGCCGTGCACCGCGTGCGCCTCGAGCTTTCGCGCGCGCGAGACCGGCAGCACGCGTACGTCCGCGTGCAGGACGTGCTCAACGGGATCCCGGAGTCGCCGGAGCGGCACGAGGCGTGGCGGGTCGCGAACGACAAGCTCGGCCTGACCGTGCAGCTCCGGAGCGGCGTCAGCGGACCACGTCCTTCGGCTCGGGCCCGGTCTCGCCGAAGCTCCTCGACGCGGCCGAGCGGCTCGAGCAGAGCGCGCTGGCCGGCGTGCGGGCGCATCCCTCGCTCGCGCGTGTGCTCGCCGAGCTCGGGGCCGATCACTTCGACGTCGAGCTCCACCGCCGCGCGGTCGAGCACCTGCTCGGCCTCGGGGAGCCGGACGACGAGCTGGCCGCGTTCGTCGCGGCGCTCGACGCGCGCGCCGCCGTGGAGGCGATCGACGAGGCGACGGCGGAGCAGCTCCTGCTGCGCCTGCGCGAGCGGAACCTCCAGCGCGAGCTCGAGACGGCCGCCGAGGACCGGCTGCCCGGACCTCCAGCAGGCGCTCGCCAAGGTGCGGACGCGGTTCCGCGAATTCGCCTGACCCTGGGCTACAATTCGCCCGCTCCTTCCCCGGTAGCTCAATTGGCAGAGCATCCGGCTGTTAACCGGAGGGTTGTTGGTTCGAGTCCAACCCGGGGAGTTGCGCCCCTTCTGGTCATGCGGAAACCGCATGAAACCGTGGGTCAGGGGTGCCGCAACAGTCGCTTTTGAACGAACGGTGCTGTCCCGGTGCTGTCCCGGGATCTCGCCAGCCCGGGCAACAGTGGTCGTAGACTCAGCCTGTGCGGGCCGTGACGATCGACGAGCTCGCCGCCCGCTCGCCGAGGCCGGCGCAGCTCGAGAAGGTTTTCCGCGACGAGGTCGAGCGCGGCCGTGTCATCCGCAACCAGGGTGGCTATCGGATCTACCCTCCCGCGTTCCCGGCCGAGGTGCTCTTCGCGCTCGCGAGGATTCGGCCCGTGCGTTGGGGCCACGTTCCGGACGGTAGCGCCCGAACCAACTAGCGCCCCCCGCTGTGTAAAGCCGGGGGCGCTGCTGTGGTGCGGGTTGTTGTTTGGTGCGGGGTTGGATCAGACGGTCGGGACGACCACCGGGGCCGGGGTGTTCGGCAGCAGGGCGCCGCGCCCATGCGTCGTCGCTCAGATCCAAGTTGTTACTTCCACACTGGCGACGACTCGCTCGTACGCATTTGAAGTAAGCGTCGCCGTGTCGCCGTCTCTCTAGTCGCCGAACTCGCGCTTGGCGCACTCCGGGCAGAAGAACGCCAGCCGCGTCACCCTCGTCCGGATCTTCGCACCGCATCGCCCGCCAACCCGTCGGGTCATCGCTCTCACGTTCGCACTCCACGCAGACGAGCATGGCGTGACTTCTACCGTGTCCCGTCCAGCGCCGCTAGACGCTGTTTCGACCACGTCTTCATCGAGAAAGAGCGGAGCCGGCTCCTACGCTCTTAGGGTTCACAACCGGGGGTGGGGAACGTGGGGTCTTCGCCCCGGGTTGAACCCAACCCGAGGGCCGGCGGCGCGCTGCTCCCCCATAGAGCAAGCTGGCGGCCGCGCCAGGCGCGCGCGCCGACCCACGATTAGCGAGACCCGTCTGCGGCTCAGAACTTGCGCATAGCCCTTGGCAGGCCGCATACCCCGGCTGCCCTCCCTCCCTCCAGGTTTACAACGTGCCAGGGTCTTCTCCGAGAGGCCCGCTTGTGCCGTGATCTCCGCTTGCGGGACTGCGGCTGGGTCCAGCCGTCGCGGCGAGCTGCATGAGGCCAGCGAGCGCGAACAGCCCTCCGAGCGCCACCGTACGGGCGGTGCCGCCGCTGCCGCGAGCCAAGGTCGCTTCCAAGCCTGCGACGTCCGCGATCGAGCCGATCGTCAGGCTAATGCAGACAGCCGCGGACACCAGGAAGCTCGCTCGCGGGACGAGGCCCGTCGCGGTTGCGGTCAGCCAGAGCGCCACAAGGGCAGGCCCGATCAGCGTGCCGGAGGGCGCGAGCGCGGCGTCGGCGAGCGAGCCGAGCGTGAACAGCGCCACCGGCAGCCACCACGACCGGCGTCGAGCGGTGGTCCACGGACTCCGCGCGGTCGCGATCACCAAGCAGAACCACGCAGTCGCGGCCGCGACCAACCCGGCACGCGCGTCGTCGATCCATCCCACGCGGTTCTGGCGATCGCTGCTCGCCGCCAGGATGTAGGCGTCGGCCTGTCGCTGCACGATCGTCCGCCAACCGGACTGCGGTGCGGTTGGGCGGATCCAGGCCGACAAGGTCATAGCCCTTGTCAGGTTCAGCGATGGGGACGCCGGTATCCGCACAGCCGTGGCGTCGCTTTCGAAGCGGAGCGCGTCGCCGTACCGGCCCGGAGCCCAGGTCGCCCTCCTGATCTCCCCGGTGTTGTGGCTAGTGGATGCGTCCGCGGCGGTCGCGCCGGATCCGGCGTCAAACGCATACGCCGCCACCAAACCGGCGGCCGGCGCGATCGGCATGCCCATGTCGCGGCGAATCTCGTTCTCCGACAGGGCCCGGTTGTAGACGCGGACCTCGTCGATCAGGCCATGGAAGTGCTCGCCGTAGGGGCGGTTACCTCCGATCCACATTGGATTCGAAGGCGTCTGGATCGTTCCGGTGGTGGCCCGGCTCGAGACCTGTCGGCCGTTGACGTACAGCCGCAGCGTGGCGCCGTCGTAGGTGACCGCCACACCCGACCAGCGGCCGACCGGGAGAGGCGTGGTGCCGCTAGTCAGAAGGACCCTGCCGCCCAACGTCCCGCCGCCCGATGGCACCAGCGGGCCGCCACCAGCCTTCGCCACAACACCGGCGAGCAACAGAAGAGCGCCCAAGGTGATCGCCGACGCCGGTGCCGGCCAACGCCACAGAACCCGATCGCCAGCTTGGCCACGCGCCACGGCGACCGCAAGCGCCACGAGCGGGAACGCAAGAAGGTCTCCCGTGTCGATTCCGTGGCCCGCCGACAGCGACAGCAGAACCGGGCCGTGCCATCCCTCCAAGGCGACAATGCCGCCCGCGGCGCCGAGCAGAAGCACGATGCAGATGACGGCGCGCGGGCGCTCCAGAACTGAACTAAATCACCGTCGAAGCGTCCACGCGACAGTCTGACAAGCCCGGGAGGCTCCACCCGTCGAGTCTTCGGCGCAGCTTTTCTGGCCTGCGGAAGCCACGGAGTTCAGGCAGCCCGCGAGTCGGACGAATGGGCCGTTCGGCCCCATTCCCGCCGCGACCGTTTTGCGGGAAGCATGCGCAGGGCCACGGCCGGGCCGCCAAACGGAGCCATGCGACGCTCCGCGTGGTGCAGCCGCGCCTTCGCGCGGGATCTCGACCGTCGTGCCGGTGCCTGTTGCCGGCTCTGCGGGGCTCACTCCAGTTTCCTTGCACTGGTGCCGTGCTACGCCCGGACCTCGCTTCGGCGGCCTCGGCGAGCACGGGCCAGGTGAGCTGGTGGCAAGTCCGCGGACGCAGCGATCGCTCGAGGCCGATCCGGGTGGGCGAAGCCGTCGACCTGACCGTGGAGCAGACACGGTCTGCCGACCGGACCCGCGTTTACGTTCGGACCAGGCGGCTATGGGGCGTGGTGAAAGTAGCGTCGGCCACTTTGAAGCAGTGTTAGGGCGGCGCGCAATGGGGGTTGGTAACTGTTGTCACCGATTGGAGACGCTGCCGAAAGATAGGCGATTCCCTTAGCCCACTCCGAATAACTGCGGCCTTGCACCGCAGCACAAGTATGTGCTGCGACGTGGTTCGTCGCCTTTCCGCGTAGTCCGGCGTCGTCGATCACTCGCAGCGCCCTCCGAACACCCAATCGGGAGAGCCGACCTCTCGGCGTGTGTTGCTGCGCGGTCCGGCGCTCCCTCGAGAGGAAGTGCTTGCCATGCCGAAAATTGCGAGAACGCTAGCCCTGAGCGCCTTCATCGTCGTCTCCCTCTCCGGGGCCGGCTTCACCCCGACCGCCTCGGCCGTCGAGGGGACGGCCGGTCTTGTTGGTGCGTGGTCATTCGATGAGGCGTCGGGCCCGCAGGTCGTCGATCAGTCGGGCAGCGGCAACAACGGGACGCTGACCAGCGTCACCCGCACGTCTTCGGGGAGGTTCGGCGGTGCGTTGTCGTTCGACGGCGTCGGCTCGATCGTGACCGTTCCGAGCGCGCCTTCGCTCGAGCTCGCGACGGGGATGACTCTCGAGGCGTGGGTGCGTCCCACGGCCACGCTCGGCGGGTGGCGGGACGTGATCTACAAGGGCAACGACGACTACTACCTCATGGCGGACTCCGACCGGGGAGTGCCGGCCGGCGGCGGCATCTTCGGGAACGGACCCGACAGGAACGCCTACGGGGACGGGCCGTTAGCGTCGAATGTGTGGACGCATCTGGCCACGACGTACGACGGCTCGGCCGTACGGTTGTACGTCAACGGGAGTCTGGCGGGGAGTCGTGTGGATAGAGGCGAAATCAAGAACACCGGCGGTCCGCTCCAGTTCGGCGGCGACAGCCTCTTCGGCCGGTACTTCGGCGGCGACATCGACGAGGTCAGGGTCTACGACCACGCGCTGTCCGAGACGGAGATCCAGCGCGACATGGCGACCCCCGTCACGCCCGGCGGAGACCCGCCGGACCCGCCGGATACGCAGGATACGCAGGCGCCCACGTCTCCGAGCGGTCTCGCCGTCGAGTCAGTGAGCCAGTCCAACGTCGCGCTGAGGTGGAATCCGTCCACCGACAACGTCGGCGTGACCGGCTACGACGTCCTGCAAAACGGCGTGAGAGCCACCACCGTCCCGACCACGTCGGCCACATTGACATCGCTCATGTGCGGGACGTCCTACGCGTTCGCGGTGGTGGCGTTCGACGCAGCCGGCAACCGGTCGGCTCAGGCCCAGGTGAATGTTCCGACGGCAACGTGCTCGCCGACAGCCCCGACACCGACACTCGAGCAGGTGGACGGTGGCCCGGGCTACTACGGCCGGTTCACGAATGGGCTTCCCACTGACGCCTCGTACTTCCCGATCGGGGTGTGGTTCGAGAGCGTGACGTCGCAGAACGATGTCAACCTCGACAAGGATGTCGGGCTCAACACGTATGTCGTGTTGACGGCGAACAGCAGCCTCTCGCTCGTACGTAGCAACGGGATGAAGGCGTTCCTCCAGAGCGGGGAATGGCGGTCGAGCCCGGCCGTGTCGAGCGAGACGGCGGCGTGGGAGCTTCAAGGACGAGATCGACATGCAGCGCGACCCGGCGCCGGGGTGTGCCGAGCTGAAGGCGATGCGCGACGCGCTGCCGGCCGACGGCCGCATGCGGTACAACAACTTCGGCAAGGGCGTCGCCTTCTGGGAGACGCATGCCGAGGCGGCGTGCTATGTCAACGCGGTCGACCTGCCGTCGGATGACGTGTACTGGTTCACCGACCCGCACGTGTGCGGCATCAGCGAGGGCGGTGCGATGTTCACCGGCTGGACGCGTGCGCTCACGGCGACCGAGTGTCGGCGGGCGTCGAACTACGGCGCCGTCGTCAGCCGGGTGCGGAGCGTCGTCTCGCCGGCGCGGAGCAGGCCGGTGTGGAACTTCATCGAGGTCGGCCACCCGTTCACCGAGAACGACGCGCCGACGATCAACGGGCCGCAGATCCGCGCCGCGGTGTGGCACTCGATCATCGCCGGGGCCCGCGGGATCCTCTATTTCAACCACAACTTCGGAGGGGGCTGCCAGTCGCAGCATGTGCTGCGTGACGGCTGCGGCGCGGCGATCCGTCCGACGGTGAAGGCGGTCAACCAGCAGATCCAGTCGATCGCGCGGGCGCTCAACGGGCCTTCGCTCACCTCGGGTTCATCGCCAAGCCCGAACGTGAAGGCACTCGCCAAGTGGGACGGCTCGAACTTCTACGTCCTCGCAGGCTCGACCGAGAACGTCTCCTCCACGGCGTCGTTCTCGCTCCTCTGCGTGGGCGCGGCCACCGCGACCGTGCTCGGTGAGAACCGCACGGTTCCCGTGAATGCTGCGGGCTCGTTTACCGACTCCTACGCCGACGGCAACGCGATCCACCTCTACCGCATCGACGGCGGCTCCACCTGCGGCCTCAACTGACATAGACAACCACGGTGCGGCGCCCTCCACATCGAGGGCGCCGCGCCTCGCAACGCGACCGCGTCTCGCTTCAGGGCTGAGCGCAGCGACTGCGGGGACGAGAAACCCCGCCAACACTCCCACGTTCACCGCAACCGGGATCGGCCGTACGCTGCTCCCAACGCCATCCAGGTTGGACGACCCGGCGAAACGCGCGATCTAGCGGCGTACCGGGTAGCCGTGTTGGCGGCGCGATCGAGCATGAGGCGTTGTGTCGGTGACGCGCGATACTTGCGGCGGTGTTGCAGGGCACGAGCATCTCACTCCGTCCGATCCGTGAGGCCGATCTCGACGCGCTGTACGACGCGCACGTGACGATCTCGAACCGCGGCCCCTACTTCCCGCTCGGCGTCGGCTCGGAGTCCGGCTTCAGACGGGAGTTCGCCGAGAACGGGTTCTGGGAGCGCGAGAAGGGGATGCTTGTGATCGTCACGCGCGAGGGCGCGATCGCAGGCCATATCGAGTTCTACAAGCCAATCTCGTACTGGGACGCGTTCGAGCTCTCCTACCAGCTCTACGACGAGGCGCTCGCCGGCCGCGGCTATGTCACGGAGGCGGTGCAGCTTCTCGTCGACTACCTCTTCGCGACGAAGAAGCAGCACCGCATCCAGCTCGTGATCGTCCCCGAGAACGCCGCCTCGCGGCGCATCGCAGAAAAGTGCGGGTTCGTGCTCGAGGGCACGGCGCGCGGGGCGTTCTACAACGACGGTCGCAACCAGGACGTCGTGGTGTACTCGCTGCTCAAGCCGGATCCCCGGCCGTGGCACGGCGGAACGGCGGTGGTCGGAGCGAGCGGCTAGCGGCGGCCGCGGCGGAACGAGCCCTGGCCGGGACGGGGCACTTCTGTCGACGGCCTCCATCTGTTCCCGCAACCAGCCGCCGCGGCCGCCGCCTGGTACTCCTCGCTCATGCTCGTCTGCGCCGAGTGCGGCGACGTCATCGTCGGCGAACCGCACGTCGAACGGGTCGACGACTCCGAGCGCGAAGACCGGCCCGAGCTCGCGTTCTGATGCGCCGCGTGCGCCTACGTCGAGTTCGTCAGCGGGACCGGCCCGACGCGGCCATGCGTGCCACGCGTGCCCGGCTGATCGCTGCTGCGTGTAAGACGGCGGCCGCGGTCACTCACCCCGCGCTAGTACTCCCAACCGCTCGTGGTCGATGGCATGCACGAATAGATCCCGTCGCCTTCCAGCAAGGCTCAGGCGACGACGGCCGGCTCGTCTCCTCCCGTCGCCGTCCGCACGACATCGGCGCCGAGATCGACGATCGCCCGCTCGAGGTTTGCCCCGACCTGGGAGCGGCCGAGCACGACGGAGTCGACGACCGAAACCCCCTCCTCTACGACCACGCCCGGCCCGAGCACGGAGCGAACGACAGTGCCCCGCACCGTGCATCCAGCTGAGATCAGGCTTGTCTCGACGCTCGCAGGCTTCTCGATTCGCGCCGGTGGACGCTGTGACGCGCGGGTGAGGATAGGCCACTCCGGATCGTCGAGTCGCAGCGGCGGTTCGGGCTCGAGCAGCTCCATGTGCGCCTGCCAGTAGCTCTCGAGCGTGCCGACGTCCTGCCAGTAGCCATCGAGGTCGTATGCCCACGTCTTGCCCCGTTCCACGAGGCGGGGGAGCAGCGAGTGTCCGAAGTCCGACAACTCCTCTCCTTCCTCCTCGAGCTCGGCGAGCGTACGGAGGAGCACCTGCGCGTCGTAGACGAAGACCTCGGTCGTGACGATCTCGCTGCTCGGGTCGTCCGGCTTGTACTCGAAGCCGGTGACGCGCCCCTCGCCGTTTACGGTCACGGTCCCGAGCCGGGAGGCCTCCTCGAGGGTCGTGGTCGTCGTGACGACCGTGGCCTCCGCCTGCCGCTCGACGTGACGTTCGAGCACCTTGGCGTAGTCGAGCTTGTATACGCCGTCCGCGCTGAGAACGAGCAGCAGCTCGGGGTCGAAGCGCTCGATCGCCGTGCGGTTGCGGTTGATCGCGTCGGCGTTGCCCTTGTAGAACCCGCTCTCGTCTCCTGTGGTGGGGTGCACGACCCGCAGGCCGCCCCAGGTCCGGTCGAGATCCCAGGGCCGGCCGTTGGCGAGGTGCTCCGAGAGCGTGTGTGCCTCGTACTGTTGGATCACCCAGACGTCGGAAACGCGGCTGTGGTGGCAGTTGGAGAGCGGGAAGTCGATCAGGCGGTAGACGCCTCCGAACGGCAGCGCGGGCTTGGCGCGGTTCTCGGTCAGCGGCTTCAGCCGCTCGCCCTCGCCTCCCGCCACGACGAGGGCGAGTACCTTTCCGCGGCGCGCCTGCATGCGGCCGCCTCAGTCGCTCTCGTCGGGCGCCTTCAGCATCTCCTCGGCGGTCTCGTCCGCCTTGTCGTCCTCTCCATCTCCATAGATGACCGACGCGGGACCCCCGCCGCCCGTGAAGCCCGTGTCCTCCACCTCGTCGGGGTCGACAGGCTCGGGCTCGCGGTTCTCCTCGTCATGTGAGTTCATCGAGACTCCTCTGTAGGCATCGTCGAAAAGGGGTGCTTCCCCGGCCACGCTCCCGGAAACTGCCCGGCGAACGATTTCCTGACGGAGTCGCGCGGTCTACGTTGGCTTGTCGAGCTTCTCGACGCGAAGCGGAGCTGGCAGAACTCACCGAGGCGCAGACGGCGACCAGTGCGGGCCACCGGGCGCGAGGCGCAGCCCTCCGACACGGATTGCCTAGGTGTCGGCGGGAACGTTTCGCGGTTCTGATTCCCGCAGCGGGTTTTTGCGATGCGCGCCAGTTGCGCGCCAGCGCGGCAACGTTCCCGGTCACGAGGCCAGGTCGGTCGCCGCGGGAGCCGAAACCGTTCTCGTCATCCTCGACCAGTTCGCGTTCGTCGAGAAGGTTGGGATCGCAGGGAGCTTGCAGACGTCGCACGCGGTGCGGCGACCTAGCTAGGCCGCACGGCGGACGACCTTCTCGCCCTGCTTGCCAGGCGGGATCCGCACGACGTTCCATGCGAGGTTGAACTTTTCAAGCGTCCAGATCACCCAGCCGCCCGGATCGATCTCGAACCTGCGCAGGCCGTGGAACGCGGAGGTGGGGAATGCGTGGTGGTTGTTGTGCCAGGACTCGCCGAACGAGATCCAGGAAAGCCACCAGACGTTGCGCGACTCGTCGCGCGACACGAAGCGACGCCGCCCCCAGAAGTGGCAGATCGAATTGATAGAGAACGTGACGTGGTGGAGGAGGAAAACGCGAACGGCGCCGCCCCAGAAAAGGCCGGCGAGGAAGCCGTACCAGCCGCCGATCAGCAGCCACCCTGCGATCGCGGGTAGGAGCAGCGAGACAATCACTAGCGGCAGGAAGAGCCTTGCGATAACGCGGATGCCCTTGTCTTTCAGCAGGTCCCTGGCGTAGCGCGCCTGGTCTGCGCGGCCCGCCTCGCTGAACAACCAGCCGGTGTGGGCGTGCCAGAGCCCGCGGAGTGCGTCGAGCGCACTTTCGCCGTAGTTCGCGTGCGGGCTGTGCGGGTCGCCGTCTCGGTCGGAGAACTGGTGGTGCTTGCGGTGATCCGCGACCCACGCGAGCACGTCGCCCTCGACGGCCATCTGTCCGAGCACCGCGAACGCGTACCGCACCGAGCGACGAGTCTCGAATGCGCGGTGTGTGAAGAGCCGGTGGTAGCCCACGGTGATGCCGACGCCGGTGAGCAGGTACCCGACCATGAGGATCGCGAGCTCGGTGACGCCGACCATCCGGCCCCAGAGCAGCACGACCGCGGCGACGACACCGAGGGCGGGTAGCACGATGCCGGCGAGGTTGATCGCCTTGTGGGTGCGAGTCATTTGGGGGCCCCCTGAAGAGTTTCGGCGCGCATGGCGGCGAGCACGCGCACGCCGAGGCTGCGCGGGTCGGAGCGGTCCGGTCGCCGCCCGAGCTTGAGGAACGCGGCGTTGACAGCGGCCTCGGCTGCGACCTCATCGTGCGCCCAGTTAAGGGCCGCCTGCCAAGCAACGTGCGCATGTTGGTCGTATAGCTCCGCGAGGCGCGGGATGTCGCTGGCGGCTAGCCCGCAGAGCAACGTGTTCTTGTCGTGAATCGCCACTCATCACCCCAAAGCGTTGGCAGAGCCCCACTAGAAAGTCGGATTGCGCCAGGGATCTGGGGGCGGTGGATCGGCTCGTCGCTGAGCCCATAGATGCGGTTCGAGCCTCGCTGCATCTAGAACGTTCATCCGGCTCACCGAGTTACGGTGGAGAGCCCCACCCGCGGCGCTGTTGCCCTGAATCGAGGGGCCCCTCGCTTGGCCTAGCTGGCGCCGTCGAGTTCTGCTTGGAGGCGGTTGCGTAGCTCTTGGATGTCGTGCTTGAGCGTGTCGACGCCGGCGCCGTCGTGTTTTTCTAGGTCAGCCAGGGAGTCGTCGCAGGCGCGCGTGAGCCGTAGAAGCCAGGCGAGGCGGTCAGTTTCCATCGACGCCGCCCTGCGGCAGCGTCAACGCACTAACTGTGGCGGCGGCCTCCCCGCGCTTTTCGGCGACCTGGTAGCCGTCGGCCTCGGCGACGACGTCTTCGATGTCGGCGTCCAGGTGCCCGTGCAGCACTGCGAATCGGCGCGGGTCCGCGCGAATCGCCTCGTAGTCGGCCGGCGCGATCTCGATCATGGCGAGGCAGGTCGCGTCGGCGCACTCGCAGGCCATCGTGAACGTGCCTGCGGCGGCGGCGAATGCCTCGTTGAGCTCGCGGATCTTCTCGTTGACGGCGCGGAACATCGCCTGGTTGCGCGCGGCGCGAATCTCGCGCTCCTGGCTTGTGTCGGGCTCCATTTGGGAGCCTCCCCTCGGATTGATGGCTGTCGCCGGGGAAGGTCCTCTTGGGCACCCGCCTGAGCGCGACGCTGGCGGTTCCACGAAGAAGGGCACGGAAGCGGGCGGCCCTGGCACCTTGAGTATGCCCCTTCCCGGGGTCGCCAAACTGATTTCAGCCCTGCGAGCGGGGCCGCTCGGCCGCGTCTCAGGTCCTGGGGTCGGTCTCTTCGGCGACCTGGCGTGCGGCGGCGGGAGTCTTCTCGACGATCGCGAATTCGTCGCACGTCTCGATCACGTCCTCGACGTCAGCAACCTGATGACCAGGCTTGATGATGAAATGCGTCGAGTCGTCCCGGGTCTTCTCGTAGACCGCATGGGACACCGTGACCTGTTCCATGCACGTGAGGTCTCCGCACTCGCACACGATCGTGAACACGCTGGTGGTCTTCGAGAACGCCTCGTTGACGCTTTCGATCTGCTCATTGACCAGGCGGAACAGCGCCTCGTTGTGGCTAACGCGTCTGGAACGTTCGTCAGGCGGCTCAACGGTCATGACCGCGGATCCTGCTCTGCGTGAACCTCTCCAGCCCGACCGAACTTCTCCGTCATCACAAACCGGTCGTTGCGAGCGACAACGTTCTCGACCTCGGGGTCATCATGGCCCAACTTCGCGATTCCCCGCTCCGGAACGGAACGAACCACCTCGTACTCGGCGAGCGTCACCAGCACAACCTCCGTGCACTCCGTGCGCGGGCATTCGCAGAGGAACGGAACCGCCGCTTCGGGCTCCGCACCAACCAGGGCCTTCGCGTTCTGCTCGAGCTTCTCATTCGCAGCCCGGAACACACCCTGATTGAGACCCTTGCGCTCATCGGACGTCGTCACACCCGCCCAGCTACCGCCGCCGCCCTACCGCCAAACCGGCTCGCACGCGAAGCAGCGGGACTCACGCGCGGTTCGGGCCACTAAATCGGCCACACACCTAGTGCTATAAGCCACTTACGAGAGGCGGGGTCTTGTGGGGTCTCCGTCTTTCTGGATCTCGCTGTCTGTGGCCCTGCGGGGTCTGGTGCCAAATCGGTGAGGGCGGCGAGCGCAACCTGGAGAAGGCGCCGCCCCCTCACCGCCCTCTGAGCTAGGTCACGCAGACTCGGGCTCGGGTTGGCTCATGCCGAGTGAGGCCCACCGTTCGGACTCGAGTGCCGACATGGCGACGGTGAATTGCCGTCCGTCGTTGAGCTCCATGACGCACTCGTCTGCCTCGTCTTGGACGGCGATCACGCGGCCGGTAGTCCCGGCCGGATAGTGAGCGACCGGCAAGAGCAACTTGACTAGGTCTCCTGGCATGAGAGACATGCCGTAAGTCCTTTTCGTCCGAGAGGAACAAAACTGTAACGCGGGACGCCGCGAACGCGAAACGCGCGGTGCCGCTGCTCACTCGTCGGAGTTGATGCGTGGCGCGTGGTTGTCGAGTGCGGTGAGCTGCGCGCGCAGCTGGAGGACGGTCTGCTGCAGGTCGCCGATCGCGCCGAACAGCTTCGGGTCGTCGCGGCTGGCTATTTCGGCGAGCATCGCCTCAGACCGTTCCAGCAGGGCTGCAAGACGCGCCCTCTGCTTCTCCACGCTGCACGCCCCTTAAGTCGGCGGCTTCGCAAAGGGGCGCCGCAACAGCGGCGTTCGGGCGCTCTGACGGCGCGCCCTCTGCGCTCTTTTTAAGAACGACTCGCGTGCCACGACAGGTACGCGGCCCCGAACGAAGGGAAGGCAGGGCCGGGGCGAGCTCGCTTTCCCCTGGAAGGAGCTCAGGCCAAGTCGGTGCCGCAACGCCGTCAGGCCACAGCCCCGGACCCCGCCTCGTAGATCCCCGATGGACGGCATTTGATGCCGGCTCGCGGCGTTCCGAACAGTTCCCTTGCACTTGCTCCCCTGCTACGCGCGGGTCTCAGCGCGCCTTAGCCAAGCTGCCGAGCCGGATCGGCACTCGAGCTCGTCCACTCGCCGCGTACCCTCACGCGCTTCCACACGCGACACGTCACGGTCCTTGTGCGGTCGCGGTGCAAGCGGCAGTCGGCGGACCGCCAACGTAAGCCGCCGAGCACGGTACAAACCCGCGGGGAGAGCTCGACATGGTTGGTACCAGCTACGACACCACCGAACGCTCGTCCCGGTTCCAACCCTCGGCCGCGGTGCGCCCCAGCCTGCTCGGTGTAGCTAAGAGACTGTCCGGAGTCGGCGGCGTTGACGCCGTCGATACGCGGAACTCAGAAGCTTCCACGCCACGCGCGCGAGCCACATCACAACGATCGTCCGAAGTCTGAACATCTGGCGCTACCTCCTCATGCCGTCGGTCCGGGCAAGCAGGGCACGGCGAGGGGAGCAGGCGCTTCCCTCGCCGTGCGGGTCGGACTCGGTTAGATGCCGGAGCGGACGGGGCCGCCGCGGCGGCTGACCACCAGCCGGTAGATGAGCAGCAGGACGATCGACCCGACGATCGCGGTGAGCCAGGTCGAGATGTCGAAGAACTCGTCCATCGGGTCGGCGTCGAAGAGAACCCCGGCGAGGAACCCGCCGAGGAGCGCGCCAACCACGCCGATGATCGCGGTGACGATGAACCCGCCGGGATCGTCACCCGGCAGCAGCGCCTTCGCGATCGCACCCGCAAGCAGGCCGAGAATGATGAAAGCGATGATCCCCACGTGTTCTCCTTTGAGTAGCCCTCGGACATCGAGCGTGCGTACAACGCGCGAACGCTGATTTTGGTTTCAGCGGATGACGTTGACGACCAACAGCACACCGACAGCCGCCACCGCAGCCCACAAGACCAGCGTCACATTCGCGACGCGTTGCGCCGCTGCCCGCCACGTCGGCTTCCGCCGTAGCTGCATCAACCTCGCAACGATGCAGACGCCGCACGCGTTACGCATCGGGCCTGAGTCACGGTGTTCGTGCGCCCGGTGGCGCCACCCGTGTGCGGATCTCGCGCGCGCGTGCGCGCGAGAGAGTGATACGTGCACGGTCGCCCAGCCGGCGCGCCAAGGTTTGCGGCCGATCGTGCAAGGGAGGGAGGGCAATATGGGCGGCCGCTTCCTCGAGATCTACCTCGTCGACCACCATGCGGGCTCGACGGCGGGCCTCGAGTTGGCCAAGCGCGCGGCACGCAGCAACCGCGGAACCCCGACCGGCGACGCGCTCGAGCGGTTAGTCGTCGAGATCGACGCCGATCGGGCCACGCTGCAGCGCCTGCTCGCCGTGCTCGGCAGGCGGCCCTCGAAGACGAAGGATGGGCTCGCCTGGTCAGCGGAAAGGCTCGGCCGGCTCAAGTTGAACGGGCAGCTACGCGGGTACTCGCCGCTAAGCCGGCTGTATGAGCTCGAGGGTCTGTCGCTGGGCGTTGCCGGGAAGCGTGCCCTGTGGGAGGCGCTCCGCGGGCTACCCGAGTTCGCGAGTTTGCCCGGCTTCGACTTCGCCGCCCTCTCGCAGCGCGCCGAGACGCAGCTGCTCGAGCTGGAAACCCTCCGGCGGGAAGCAGCGGCGCAGGCACTCCGCATGTAGCTGGCCGCGCCGAGCGTCATCGCCACGGTGCTAGCCCTCTGCCGGCTGCCAGCTTCCGGTCGGCCCAGTCCGGGCGCGTAAGCCTGGGCGAGCTCTCCGATCGCGTCGTCGACGCAGCCAAGGAGACCGCCGGGGAAGCGGTCGAGCGTGGGCGCGAAGTTGCGTCGGCGGCCGCCGACGCGGCCAAGGAGACCGGCCTCGAGCAGGGCCAGGAGCTCGCCTCCAGCCTGCAGGACCGGGCACAGGGAGTCTCCGAGGGCGCGACCGAGTCGTCTCGCTCAGGCGGCAACAGTCCGACGTTCTGACCTGGTGTGGGGTCGGGCGCTCGCGCCCGGCCCCCGCCAGTCATCGATGCCCGGATCGTTTAGCAGGGTCGTGCCCGGGAAGCAGCGCCTTTCCACGAACCGAGGGGGTCACCAAATGATTCTGCGCATCGACCGGCTGCAGCTCGAGCTGCCGCCGCCGTCCGATCCCGATCCCGCAGGCGCCGCCGCCGTGCAGGAGCTGCTGGGCGGGCGCTTCGGCGAGATGTCGACGTTCATGAACTACACGTTCCAGTCGTTCAACTTCCGCGGCCGCCAGGGAGCGCGGCCATTCTTCGACCTCGTCGCGAACATCGCCGCCGAGGAGTTCGGTCACGTCGAGCTCGTCGCCACGACCGTCAACACGATGCTCACGGGCGCGACGCCCACCGACGACGGCCGGGCGCCGAGCGGCGCGCTCGCCGCGGTCAAGGGCATCGGCAACCCGCACCACTTCCTCGCCGGCGGCCAGGGCGCGCTGCCTCAGGATGCGAACGGACGTCCCTGGACCGGGGACTACGTTTTCGCCTCGGGCGACCTCGTCGAGGACCTGACGCACAACTTCTTCCTCGAGACGGGGGCGCGGAACAACAAGCTGAAGGTGTACGAGATGGTCGAGCACCCGGCCGCACGCGCGCTCACCGGCTACCTCCTTGTCCGCGGCGGCGTCCACCAGGTCGCCTACGCGCGGGCATTGGAGCGGCTGACCGGCGCCGACCTGATGAAGCTGTTCCCGACGCCGCGCATCCCGACGGAGAAGATCCCCGAGTGCAAGCCGCACATCAAGCGCGGCGAGCACCTGCGGCTCTACCGCTTCTCCCCCGACGACTACCGCGAGCTCGCGGCAGTCTTCACCGGACCGCACCCCGAGACCAACGAGCCGCTCGAGGTCGTAGACGAAGCCCCCGAGGGCGCTCCGGCACACGACCTGCCGCCGCAACCCGCCGTGTTCGCGCCCGACTACGCGCCCGAGGAGATCGCGGAGATCGCCGCCAAGCTGCGCAAGGACGCCGGGCTCCCCAAGGAGCCGAGCGGGCTCGTCGCGGATCTAAAGGAACGCACCCGTTCCGCGTCGCGGAAGTCGACGACCTCGACAGCGCGCAGCACCTCGACCACCAACCGGCGCTCGACCGCCCGCTCGAAGAAGTAGCGTCGTAGGTGCGACCGCCCGAGGGTCGCGCCTACCGTGACCTGGCGAGATGCTTGGCCTTAAACCACGCCTCGTCACTGCCTGTGCCGTTTAAGACCCCGACGGGATGGTGCAGGAGTGGACGAAGCCCTCGGCGCTCACGCGCCGGGGGCTTCTCCGTTCCCGAGCGGCTAGGCGCGGCTGCCGCAGATCTTGAAGGCCGACGCGGCGCGCGAATGCGGCCATCTCGAGCTCGAGCGCGCGCGCCTCGGTTGCGGTTGCGACGAAACGGTCGCGGTCGTGCGCCGCGGCGGCGCCCACCGGGGTCGGCGCAGCCCAACCGCTCTAGCCGGACAGCATCCCGCTGACCAGCGCGCGCCAGGTGATCGGGCCGACGATGCCGTCGGACGTCGTGCCGACCGCGGTCTGGAAGCCCCGCACAAACTGCTCGGTCTGCGGGCCGAAGATCCCGTCGAGGTGGATCGGCGGCCCCTCACCGTCGGACTGGTCATGGAAGCGCATCACCTCCTGCACGCCACGCACGGCGTCGCCGGTGCTGCCCCGCTTGACCTGGACGACGAGCTTCTCCCACGTCCGAGGCCCGACGATCCCATCGGCCACGAGGCCCCGACTCCGCTGGAACGCCTTGACGGCCGCCTCAGTGCGCGGCCCGAAGATGCCGTCGACGGCCACCGTCTCACCTCGGGCGCGCAGGAGCTGCTGCAACGGACGGACGGGGAAGCGGTCGCTGGGACGCCGCACCAACGGCCACGGCTGGATCGGATCGACCGACATGAACCCCTCCTCGGATCGAACGACGGTCTCTGCAACCTCGCCGCGATTCGATCCTAGTGGCCGAGCCCGTTCGTCAGCGCGGTCGGCGGCCTCCAAGACTTCGCGCCGCAGCTCGCGCTGGAGACCATCGCCGGCCTGGCTGACAGGATCAGGCAGGGCATGGCGCGTCGCGGCTAGGCGTGCGATCCCGGGAAAGGACGCTAGACCCGTCACGCGAGCCGTATCGATTCGCATGGGAGCGCCGTTGAGCCACGACACCGCGCGAGGACGTGCGGCGTAATTCCTAAAGGTAGGAGGGGTCAATGGCTGTAGCCACAGCTCGCGGTCGGACTGGTCCGATCGCTCGCCTGTCGACGGAGACGAAGCAGACCCGGCGGCCGCGAGGAGCGGACGCGCTTCGCCGGCAGCTTCGCACCAAGCGCCTCGCGACGATCCGCGCCGGCTATGTCGAGCAGGAGATCGCTGCGGGCCGTATCCCCGACCTTGCGCCGCCCACGCTCGAGCCGACCTCGCCGACGTTCGAGCAGGCCGCGCGCACCTGGCGCTCCGCGCGCGTCGACGTCGCCGCATCGACCGCCGATCAGCACCGAATCCAGATCGACAAGCTGCTCCCGCTGATCGGCGCGCGCCGGCTCGACGAGCTCGACGCGGCCGCGTTCATCGACGTCGTCGCCAAGCTTCATGCGCGCGCGACGGCGCGCGAGACGATCCGCAAGACGCTCGGCGCCGCGGCGATGGTGCTCGACCACGCCGCGATCTCGCCGAACCCGGCGCGCGACCGGTCAATCAAGCTGCCGCGCGAGGAGCCCGAGGAGATCAACCCGCCGAGCGCCGGTGACATCGAGACGGTGTACCGGCTGCTGCCCTCGAAGCACCGGCTCGCGCTGCTCTGGCTCGACTGGTCAGGCGCGCGCGTGTCAAGCGTCGACCTCACGCTCGTCGGCGACTACGACGAGCGCCGGCAGCGCGTCCGGCTCCGCGCGGCCACCACCAAAACGCGCAAGCCGCTGTGGGTCGAGCTGCCGGAAGCCCTCGACGAGCAGATCCGTGCCAGCCTGCCGCCGCGGGAAGATCGCGACCTCACCGCGCGGCTGTTCGCCTCGAGTGGCGCCGACGCGTTGCGGACGTCGATCGCGAAAGCGTGCAAGGCCGCCGGCATCCCGCTGCGGTCGCCGCACGACCTCCGTCACCGCCGGATCTCGCTGCTCCACCTTCGCGGAGTCCCGTGGGCGCGCATCGCCGAGTTCGTGGGACAGCGCGACCTCACCGTCACCGCGAACACGTATACGCACGTGCTCGTCGACGAGGCCGAGATCGACTACGCGAAGCTGCCGAACTGACCGGACAGAATCGGACGGTGCTGTCCCGGTGCTGTCCCCGATCGAGGAACCCCCCATGTTTGCAGCCTGCTTTTAGTCCAACCCGGGGAGCTGCGCCCCTCTTGGTCGTGCGGAAACCGCATGACTCCGTGGGTCAGGGGTGCCGGGAAGGGTACGAACGAGCAGGCGGTGGACCGGTGCCGGACCGGGACTCGCCCGTCCAGGCAACTCGCGAATGCCGAGCTCGTCGCCGTCCTTCGCGTACAGCCTTGGACGAGCATCGGCCCGGCGCGGTAGTAGTGTCCGCTGGGATGCGGCATGCCGCGATCCCGGCGGTGGCGCTCGCGGCCATCGTGCTCGCGGGGAGTGCGTGCGCGGAGGAGACCGACAGGCCGCCGAGACTGGCGCCACAGCTGGACACCAGGATGCGACTTGGGCTGATCCCGCCGCCCTCAAGTCCGCACGGGTAGAGGCATACGAGGACGGCCATGCGACCTGCACGACGACGTCGGTCGCCGACTTCGCGGCCGCGCACGGCTTCGCGGGGACGACGGCAGCGGCGATCGCGGCCGCCTGGGCAAGCGGCTGGGAACCGCGCTTGCGTGATGCTGCCTCGCGCGGGTGTCGCGAGGCGCTGGACGCGACGGTCGCACTCCTGGGCGAGGCAGCCTGGGATCCAACGGCGGCCCCGGCCCCTGCTGCGGTTGAGAGCTCGGCCTTCGAGCCGGAGGCCACACCTGGGCACAGCGCCGAGGAGAGGCGGGTGTACCTCGCCGAATACGAGACCTGCTCCGGAATCACGGCCGCCGGCATCGGCCGCGACTACGACATCGACACGGCCGGCAAGACGCCGGCACAGGTCGTGCTCGAGATGGAGCGCCAGACGTTCCGCCCCGATTTCCAACAGGTCGCCTCCGAGGCCTGCCTCCACGCGATGAACGGCCTGCCCGCCCGCTACCGCTAGGCACGTGCGTTCGTCCAGGCCCTCGCGACGACGACGAGATCCGTCATCTCAGTCCGACAACGTCGGTCGCGACCGAGGGGCTGCAACCACGCAAGAGGTGGGCGCGGCGCTGCTAGGAGGAATCACCCCTAGCGTCTACCCAGACGCCCAGGCCGCGCCCAAGAAGCTGCTTCCGCTTAGTAGACGCGCGACGAGCCCGAACCTTGCGGTGAGCCCAGGGGGCGACCCCCAAGGCGTTGTCGCCGAGCCGGTAGCCACCTTTTCGTGCGGCAACGTCTGCCCGCCTGGGCGGGTCGACTCGCAGACTGAAGGACGACACTCGATCTCGTGTCGCAATTGCTGCCGCTTGTGCTCGTGCTTTTCGTCGCCGTGGCCGCGGTGGTGCTCTCCGGCGACGGCGGTCTGGTGACTCGGCTTCGTAGCCATCTAGGCGCAGGCCCCCGCCGGAAACCGCATAGCTAAGCCTGATGGGGTGCTTGACCCCAAAAAGTCGCCCTCACGTCGCCAGACTCTCACGAAGAGGCCGCTATCGCGGCCTCTTCGTCGTGTCGAGCGCTGGCCGACAACGGCCGAGTCGTCTACTCGATCGGGATCTCGAAGCGAGCGATGATGCCGGGGTCGCCGCCTTTCGCGAGTAGCTCGGGATCGGGATCGCGAGTCGCCACCCATGCATATCCGTGTTCCGGGTAGGCGACGACGTCCGGGAAGCTCCCGGCACTGATCGCGAGGATCTGAGCGGGCTCTTCGGTGGGGTTGCTGAACGTGTGGAGCCCTGCCCGCCCCTCGGGGCAGAAGACGAAATCGCCCGGAGTCAGTTCCTCTTGGCCGTTATGGGTCCGGAGGACGGGACGCCCGCTCAGGACGAAGAACATCTCTTCGGCTCCGAAGTGCATGTGGATTCGCGCCTCAGGCGCGTCGGGGCCGAGTTCGTACAGCGTTGCTCCCATCCTGGCGTCGTCCGGCCGCCAGAAGACTCGATTCCGAGTCCTGTCTTCTTCGTCCGCTCCGTCCCATACGTCGGAGAACAGGTTCTGACGATTCATTCCGTGGACCTCCAAGTCGTAGTGGTGGCATGAAGCGTCCAAAAGCCGCTCGAAAGCAGCCTCGGCGCCTGCGCCAATCACGCGCGGCAGTCGCCGCGTCTGACCGCTATCTCCTCGCCGGGCCCACGGCAGGATCGTAACGACCGCTGCCCGCTTCGGGCTCGAGGAACGGAGGAATTCGGAAGGTCTTGACCGGTATCGCGTATCCTCCGCGGTTCTCGTGTGGGTGCTGGCGACATTCGTCGGCGTGGCGATCGTCCTCCTGCTGCTGCTCTCGCTGCTAGGAGGGATCGGATCGCCGGAGTTGACGATCATCCTCCTCCTCGCTCTCGCAGCGGCAGGCGTCGTGAGGTACGCCACCAGAAGGTCGAAGGCCTCCTAGTCTCCGGGCCGCCAAGAATTCCGCGCACCAGGACTTGCCGGAACCCGCCTGCATCGAGCCGAGGCTGACAAACGCCCGGACTTTGCGGGAAAAACCCGCTCCGTCTGCCCTTGCGGACGGCATACCATCCGACTACATTCCCCTCTGCACCGAGCACGGGGCGCGAGTAGGTCGAAGCCCAGCCGAGGGGCAGTACGCGGAAGCGGATGGTCAACCGGCGAGGCGGACGAAAGCGCAACCGGCTCGGTGAATTTTTGCTTGCAATGTTGTCTGTAGAGGCGACGGAACGCGAAGCGCGCATTTTGCGACGTTTTTCGTTTTCAGAGCCCTTGCGACGCGCACCGAAGGCGTCTAGGTTTCCTCTTGCGCCGAGCACGGGACGCAAGTAGGTCGAAGCCCCGCCGAGAGGCACGCCGCGCAAGCGGAGCGTCAATTGGCAGGGTGGACGAAAGCGCCCCGTCTCGGCCGTTTTCTATGGTCCGATCCATGCATCCGCTCGAGGGGATCGTCGACCACGCGGCGCTCTTTCCGCCCGCGTCGCTGAGCGTCCCGGAGGCGCTCGCCGAGGACGCGCGGGTCCGTGCCTCGGACGGCGCCTGGCTCGTCGGTCGGTTCGTGGCGCGGTCGTCGCAGTTGCGCGAGCTCGGCGACGTGCCGCTCCGGCTCACGGTCGTGCTCGACGACGTCGAGGTGCCGCTCGACGACGCGCGGGTCGAGGCGATCGAGTTGCCGCCGACGGCCGCCGCGGGCGTGGACGTCCCGGTCGACGAGGTCTACGTCGAGCGCCCGGTCGACGGGCTCGACTGGCTCGACGAGGTCGCGGCGCTCGGCCGGCGCGCCAAGGTCCGGTGCGGCGGCGCGTCGTCGCCGTCCGTGGCAGAGCTGGCCGCGTTCGTCCGGCGCTGCCGCGAGCTGCGCGTGCCGTTCAAGGCGACCGCCGGGCTGCACCATCCCCTCGCGGCCCCGGGTCGACACGGGTTCCTCAATCTGCTCGCGGCGGCGACGTTCGGCGACGAGGAGCGGGCGCTTGCGGACGAGGATCCGGCGGCGTTCGGGCTCGGTGACGGCCGGTTCGCGTGGCGTGGGCACGAGGCCGACGCAGCGGAGATCGCGCGCGTGCGACGCGACGTCTTCGTCTCGTTCGGCAGCTGCTCGGTCGCCGAGCCCGTCGACGACCTCGAGGCGCTCGGGCTCCTGTGAGCGGCTTCGGGCCGGACAACCTCCCGTACGGGGTCTTCTCGGTCGACGACGGGAAGCGCCGCATCGGGACGAGGCTCGGCGACGAGGTCGTCGACCTGTCGCACCTCGGCGGCGAGCTCGCCGCGTCGACCCTGAACGCGCTCATGGCGGCCGGGCGGCCGGCGTGGGAGGCGACGCGGGCGCGTGTCCGCGACGCGGTGGAACGCGGCGCCGCGGAGACGCGTCCCGCTCGATTCAGTCCGCCTGCATCTGCCGTTCGACGGTCGCCGACTACGTCGACTTCTACTCGTCGCTCGAGCACGCGACGAACATGGGGCGCCTGTTCCGGCCCGACTCCGACCCGCTGCTCCCGAACTGGCGCCGGCTGCCGGTCGGCTACCACGGCCGGGCCGGGACGGTCGTCGTCAGCGGCACGCCGGTTCGGCGGCCGTGGGGACAGGCCAAGCCGCCGGACGCGGACGAGCCGGTGTTCCGTCCGTCGCAGCGGCTCGACGTCGAGCTCGAGCTCGGGTTCGTCGTCGGCGCCGGCAGCACGCTGGGAGAGCCGCTGCCACCGCCGCGCTTCAGCGACCATGTCTTCGGCGTCGTCCTCGTCAACGACTGGAGTGCGCGCGACGTCCAGGCGTGGGAGTACCAGCCGCTCGGGCCCTTCCTCGGGAAGTCGTTCGCGACCTCGATCGGCGCGTGGGTGACGCCGCTCGACGCGCTCGATCCGTTCCGCGTCGCAGGCCCCGAGCAGGACCCGCCGCCGCTCCCGTACCTCGCCGCCGACGAGCCGTGGAACCTCGACGTCGAGCTCGAGGTCGAGCTGAACGGCGAGATCGTCTCGCGAACGAACGCGCGGCACCTCTACTGGTCGATGCCGCAGCAGCTCGCGCACCTGACCGCCAACGGCGCCTCCGTCCGCACGGGCGACCTCTGCGCGTCGGGGACGATCTCGGGGCCGGAGCCGGGCTCGGAGGGGAGCCTGCTCGAGCGCTGGCGGGGCGAGCGCTTCCTCGAGGACGGTGACGAGGTCGTGCTTCGCGGCCTGGCCGGCGGGCGCGTCGCCCTCGGCGAGGTTCGCGGGACGGTGCTCCCGGCGAAGGAGAGTTAGTGGCTCAGAGCCACTAGCTCCGTCCCGGTCGCGGCCGCCCAGACCCGGTCGAAGGATTCGCGGGCGCGGCGAGCCGCCTCGTCCGCCGGAAGCGCCCAGAGGCTGTCCTCCTCGGCGTCGCTGAAGATCTCGACGTCGTACCAGCCGCGGTAGCCGGCGTCGTCCAGCGGTGCGAAGGATCGCGGGGAGGTCGGCGACCCCCTCGCCCGGGAAGGCGCGGTCACTCGTGTTCCGTGTCGGGTCGCGCCAGTCGGCGACGTGAACGCCTGCGATGCGCGCGACGTTGGCGCGAAGGTCGTCGAGCAGCGTCGGCGAGTTCCAGAGGTGCCACGTGTCGACGAGGACGCCCATGTCGTCGGCCGCCGCCTCGGCGAGCAGCTCGAGCGCGGGGCCGACGTCGCTGACGACCGTCCAGTACTCGGCGTACTCGCGCTGGACCGGCTCGAGTGCGACGCGGACGCCCGCCTCGCGCCCGGCCTCGGCGATGCGGCGGATCCCGTCCACGACCGTCGCGTGCGGCCCGCCGGGCCCGGTGAGGAAGAGCACGCACACCGGGTCGAACGCCGCGAACCGGCGCACCGAGGCGCAGATCGACTCGATCCGCTCGTCCGCCTCGAGCGGCCCCTCCATCAGCGGCAGGGGCAGGATCGACGGCACCGCGGGCACGCAATGCGTCGACGGTCAGGCCGGCGTCGCGCACGAGCGCGAGGTCGCGCCCGTCGTCGTCGCCGAGCTTCATCTCCCAGATCCCGATGCCCTCGGCCCCGGCCGCCGCGTAGGCGGCGACGTCCTCCGCGAACGGGGCGCCGACGGTCGTGATCTGCGAGATCGAGAGCCGCGGCGTCACCCGCGGCCTCCCACGAACGGCAGGCGGTCGAGGGCGCGGCGCGCGAGCGGCGGCCGGAGCAGCTCGTGCGCGACGATCGTGCCCGAGCCGGCGCCGAGCCCCGGGCCGGGGTGGGTGCTCGCGCCGATGTGCCAGAGCCGCGGGACGGCCGTCCGGTGGCCGGGCAGGGACGGATGCGGCCGCCAGACGAGGTTCTGGTCGAGCGAGAGCGCGCCCGAGTAGATGTCGCCTCCGACGAAGTTCGGGTTCGCCGCCTCGAGGTCGGCGGGCGAGTAGACGCGACGTGCGAGCGTGGCGGCGTCGAGGTTCGGGACGTGCCGCGCGACGCGCGCGTGGATGCGGTCGGCATAGGCCTCGCGGAGCTCCTCCGTCCAGGTGCCGTCGCCGACGTCGAGCTCGCCCGCGGCGTCGCCCTTCGGCCGCGGCGGCAGCTCCTGCAGCTGGAGCCAGAGGATCCACGAGCCGTCGGGCGCGCGCGACGGGTCGACGGCCATGGGCTGGCCGACGGCGATCGTCGCCTCGGCGGGGAGGAGGCCGCGGTCGGCCTCGTTGACCGCGCGCGAGACGCCGTCGAGCCCGGGCGTCAGGTGGACGATCGGCGTGCGGATCAGGCGCTCGTCCCCCTGCCAGTCGGGCCGCTCGGAGAGGGCGTAGTGGATCTGCATGCCTGCGCGCCCGAAGCGGTACCGCCGCCCGGCCTCGGCCTGAGCCGACGGGACGACGCCGACCGGGACGAGCCGGCCGTAGAGCTGGTCCGGCGTGACGTTGCAGACGACCGCGCGGCCGGCGAGCACCTCGTCGCCCGAGACGAGCCGGACGCCGCGCGGCCCCGTCGTCGCCGACGAGCACCTCGGCCACCTCCGCGTCCGTTCGCGTCTCGCCGCCGGCGTCGCGATGATTCCCGCGAGCGCGTCGACGAGCACCGAGCCGCCGCCGCGCGGCACCGGCATGCCGCCGAGCTGGAGCGCCGCCGCGATGACCTGGCACATGAAGCCGGACGAAGCGGCGTCGGGGCCGAGTCCCGTGTGGAGCACCCACGGCGCCAGCAGCCCGTGCGTGCGCTCCGACGGGAACGTCGCCCCCAGCCAGTCCCGTGCGTTCGCCGAGCACCGTGCCGCTGAACTCGACGAGGCCGCGGCGGCCGAGCTTCCGGTACGCCTTCGCCGCGAGCGAGAAGCCCGCGCCCGACCACAGCTCGGTGGTGAGGACGCCGAACGCGAAGTCGGCGTTCCCCATCAGCTCGTCGAACATCGCGCGCCACTCGTCGCCGTGCGCCGCGACGTTCGCGTCGAGGTCGGTGGTGAGGAACGCCGCCTCGCCGTCCGGGAAGAGCGTGGCAGTGGGGAGGTCGGTGTTGAGGTACTCGACGCCACGGCGGCCGAGCTCCTCGCCCAGCTCGGCGTATGCGCCCGACGAGGTGAAGAGCGGGTGCCAGCTCGAGAAGACCTCGTGGCGGAACCCCGGCACCGTCAGCTCGGTGGTGTGGATCGCGCCGCCGAGCCAGGGATTGCGCTCGAGGATGCAGACCCGCCAGCCGGCCCGGGCGAGGAGCGCGCCGCCGACCATGGAGTTGATGCCGCTGCCGACGAACACCGCGTCGACCATCTCCACCTCCCGCGAATCGACCGGTTGCGATCTTGACACGCTGCGAGGCGATTTGATCAAACTACGTCCGTGCTCCTCCGCGAGGTCGAATACGCCCGCCCGGAGACCGTCGAGGAGGCGATCCGCCTGCTCGGCGCCGACGAGGGGGCGCGGGCTCTCGCAGGCGGCCAGACCCTCCTGAACGTGATGAAGGCGCGCGCCGCGTCGCCGGACGTGCTCGTCGACCTCAACCGGCTCGAGGAGCTGCGCCGCATCGCCCGGAGCGGCGACGGCGGGCTCGAGCTCGGCGCGATGGCGACCTACACGCAGCTGATGCTCGATCCCGCCGTGGCGGAGTCGAGGCCGGTCCTCGCCGAGGTGGCGGCCGCGATCGCGGACGTCCAGGTGCGGAACCGCGGCACGATCGGCGGCAACGTCTGCTCGAACGACCCGACGAACCACTTCCCGCCGCTCGTGGCGGCGCTCGACGCGCGGATGACGATCCGCGGCGCCGACGGCGAGCGCGAGGTCGCGGCGGAGGACTTCTTCCTCGGCGTCTACCTGACCGCGGTCGCGCCCGGCGAGCTGCTGACGACGATCACGCTCCCTGCCGGCGGCCGCGACGGGTTCGCCGCGGTGACCCTCGGCCGAGACGGGACCTGCATCGTCAACGCCGCAGCCAACCTCGACGGCGAGCCGCGCATCGCGATCGGGTGCGTGGACGCCGTCCCCGTGCTCGTCCGCCCGGAGGGGACGGACGAGGAGAGCGTGCGGGCGGCCGTGCGCGGGGCTTCGCTCGACCCGCCGGCGGACGTCCACGCGTCGGCCGACTACCGCCGCCACCTCGCCGAGGTGCTCGCCGTCCGCGCCGTCCAGCAAGCCCTGACCCGGTAAAGGAGCCGCGACGATGGATCCCGTGAGCAGCGCCAGAGTCAGCGTGGAGGTGAACGGCGCGCGCTACGAGGCCGAGGTCGAGACCCGGCGCCTGCTCGTCCACCTGATCCGCGACGACCTCGATCTGACCGGCACGCACATCGGCTGCGACACCGGCAACTGCGGGGCGTGCTCGGTGATCGTGGACGGGCAGCTCGTGAAGAGCTGCATGATGCTCGCGGTGCAGGCCGACGGCTCCTCGATCGAGACCGTCGAGGGGCTGGCCGAGGGTGACGAGCTGTCGACGCTGCAGCAGGCGTTCAGCGCGCGGCACGCGCTCCAGTGCGGCTACTGCACGCCGGGGATGCTGATGAGCGCGACGGCGCTCCTCCGCGCGAACCCGGAGCCGACCGAGGGCGAGGTGCGGAAGGCGCTGCAGGGCAACATCTGCCGCTGCACCGGCTACTGGAACATCGTCGAGGCGGTCGTCGCCGCCTCGCAGGGGAAGACCGAAGCGGAGGTGGAGGCGTGAGCAGCACCGTCCGCGAGGACGTCCAGGCGCCACAGAAGGGGTTCATGGGCGTCTCGACGCCGCGCAAGGAGGACCGGCGGCTCGTCCAGGGACAGGGCGTCTTCGTCGACGACGTGAAGCGCCACGGGATGGGCTACGTCTGGTTCGTCCGCTCGCCGTACGCGCACGCGAAGATCCGCTCGGTCGACGTCTCGAAGGCGCTCGAGGCGCCCGGTGTGTACGGGACGCTCACCGGCGACGAGGTGGCGATCCTCACCGACCCGTTCTTCCAGATCTCGTCGCCGCCCGGCTCGAACGTGAAGGACTACGCCCTCGCCGTCGGGAAGGCGCGCTTCGTCGGCGAGCCCGTGGTGGCGGTCGTGGCCGAGACCCGCGAGCTCGCGCGCGACGCCGGCGAGCTCGTCGAGATCGAGTACGAGCCGCTGCCGGTCGTCACGGACGCGCGCAACGCGCAGGACGACGACGCGCCGGTGGTCCACGACGAGGCCGGCGGCAACCTCGCCTGGCACGGCGTCTACGACTGGGGCGACATCGAGGGCGCGCTCGAGGGCGCGGACCACGTCGTGCGGATCGGCGAGCTCCACTTCGACCGCTTCAACTCGACGCCGCTCGAGCTCGACGGCGCGGTGGTCGAGTACAACCGCGGCATCGGGCAGTGGACGATCCAGTCCAACAACCAGTTCCCGGGCTTCGCGATCATCATGATGGGCCCGGCGATGCGGGTCGGGCTCGACAAGCTCCGCTTCGTCTCGCAGGACATCGGCGGCGGGTTCGGCAACAAGATCACCTCGCACCCGCACCTCGTCGCGTGCTGCCTCCTCGCCCGGAAGCTCGGTCGCCCGGTCAACTGGACCGAGTGGCGGACCGACTTCCACCAGAACATGTCGCACGGGAACGAGCGCTGGTTCCTGGACGTCGAGGTCGCCGTGAAGGCCGACGGCACGCTGCTCGGCTTCCGCGCGAAGGCGCTCGACGACGCGGGCGCGTTCCTCCGCTACGAGCCGCTCGGCGGGGTGATCTGGTCGCAGGTCACGCCCGGGTGCTACCGCTGGCGCAACATCCGGCTCGACTACACGCAGGTGATGACGAACAAGGCGCCGGTGTCGCCGAACCGCGGCTACTCGCGGATGCAGCACCTCTGGTTCACCGAGCGGATCATCGACATCGTCGCGCACGAGCTCGGGCTCGACCCGGTCGAGATCCGCAAGCGCAACTACGTCAAGGCCGAGGAGATGCCGTACGAGACGCCGAACGGCTGCGTCTACGACTCCGGCGACTACGCGAAGAGCCTCGACATCGCGCTCGACCTGATCGGCTACCGCGACCTCGAGGCACGGCGCGCCGACGCGGCCGCGCGCGGGAAGCTGCTCGGCTTCGGCATCGGCTCGACGCTCGACTCCGGCACGAACAACTTCGGCCAGTCGCGCCTCATCAACCCGGAGCTGCAGTTCTCGGGCAACAACGAGGTCGCCTCGGTCAAGCTCGACATCTTCGGCGAGGTGGTCTGCACCCTCGGGACGGCGCCGCAGGGGCAGGGGCACGAGACGACCGCGGCGCAGGTGATCGCGGACATCATCGGCTGCACGCCCGACGACGTCACCGTCCGCGCGGGCCACGACTCGTACTGGAACTCGCACGCGGGCTTCTCCGGCACGTACGCCTCGCAGTTCGCGGTCACGGGGCTCGGCGCGGTGAAGGGCGCGTCGGACCTGCTCGCCGGGGAGATGAAGAAGCTCGCGGCAGTCGTGCTCGGGGCGACGCCCGACGACATCGAGCTCGCCGAGGGCTTCGCGCGCCTGCGGGAGAACCCGGAGGTGGCGCTGCCGTTCATGGCGCTCGGCGCGATCATCAACGCCAACAACGCGGGCCTCCCGGAGGACCTCGGCGTCACGCTCAACTGCCGCTACGTCTACCGGCCGAACTTCCAGGTGCCGGACGTCGAGCGGAAGTTCGGCAACCTCACGCTGACGTACGCGTCGCAGGTGCACGCGGTCATCGTCGAGATCGATCCCGAGACGGGGTGGTACGAGCTCGTCGACTACGCGGCCGTGGACGACTGCGGTCGCCGCATCAACCCGCGGATCGTCGACGGACAGGTGCACGGCGCCACCGCGCACTCGATCGGCGCGGCGATGTGGGAGACGTTCACCTACGACGACGAGGGGAACCTGCTCACGCCGAACTTCTACGACTACCACGTGCCGCACGCACTGGACATGCCGCCCCTGAAGAACGGCTTCGTCGAGTCGCCGTCGCCGTTCACGCCGCTCGGCACGAAGGGCATGGGCGAGGGCGGCGGTGCCGGCATCCACGCCATCTGCGCCGCGATCCAGGACGCGCTGCGCGAGCGCGGGAAGCCGATCGTCCGCGACTCGCACAACCCCTACCACCGGGTCTGGGACCTGCTGCAGCGGCCGGAGGAGTCGCGCGCCTACGTGGAGGTGGAGAGCCGATGAGAGTGGAAGGCGAGAGGGCCTTCGCCGCGCCGCGCGAGACCGTGTGGGAGGTGCTCAACGACCCGGCGAAGATGGCCGCGCTCATGCCGGGCGTGGAGAGCTTCGACGTCCAGGACGACCGGCACTGGAGCGCCAACGTGAAGATCCCGCTCGGGCTCGGCGGCCTGCGCATGAGCATGAAGTTCGACAAGGTCGAGGAGCGCGCGCCCGAGTACGCGAAGCTCGACGCGAAGGGCACCGGCGTCGGCGCGATGCTGTCCATGCAGACCGCCTTCAACCTCGCCGAGTCCGACGGCGGCGGCACGACGATGAAGTGGGAGGCGGACGTGTCCATCGCCGGCCCCGTCGGCGCGATGGGCCAGCGCGTGCTCCAGCCGATCGTCAACCAGCAGGTCGGCGCCGTCCTCAACGCTCTCGAGAAGCAGGTCGACGCCGCTGCGGGTGCCGGCGACGGGAGCCGCGCCCGCGCGAGCCCGCACGCCCGACGCCGAGCCGGCGGAGGGCACGAGCGGCGCCGGCGAGGGCATCAGCCCGCTCTCACCCGAGTCCTACTCCGAGGATCCCGAGGGTCCGACCACCTCGACCGAAGACTCCACGCTGAGCATCCCGTTCCGCATCGGGGTCATGCAGCTCACGATGGAGCCGCTCGACGAGATGCTCGAGTCGGCCCGCGTGATGGACGAGGCCGGGATGGACACGGTGTGGCTCGCGGAGGCGTACCCGTGGTGGCGGAAGCACGGGATGGAGGCGCGCTCCTCCACCGTCGTGTCGGCGCTGATGGCGCGCGAGACCGAGCGGCTGACGATCGGCTGGGGGATCATCTCGCCGTTCACGCGGCATCCCGTCCAGGTCGCGATGGACGCGCGCGTCGTCCAGGAGGCGGCGGGGCCTGGCCGCTTCCTGCTCGGCTTCGGGACGTCGAAGATCTTCCTCAACAACGCGCGGATGCAGACGAACAAGACGCTCGGGCCGATGCGCGACGCGGTCACGATCGTCCGCGGCGTCCTCGGCGGGGACGCGTTCGCGTACGAGGGCGACACGTGGAGCGCCGACGTGCCGGCGCTCGCTCCGGAGGCCGAGTCGCCGACGCGGCGCGCCGCCGGTGTACGTCGCCGCGACCGCCCCGAAGATGCAGGCGCTCGCCGCCGAGCTCGGGGACGGGCTGCTGACGCCGTCGATCACGACGCCCGCGTTCGTCCGGCACGTCCGCGAGAACGTCGAGGCTGCCGGGCGCGACCCGGACACGATCGACATCGGCTGCACCGTCGTCGCGTCGATCGGCGAGGACCGCGACGCCGGTCGCGACGGGGCGCGCGAGATCGCCGGCATGTACCTGGCGAACAAGTTCCAGAACATCCGCGGCTCCGCCGACACGCTGCTCGAGCTCGCCGAGATCGAGATGGAGGAGCTGCAGCCGGTCGCGGAGGCGATGGAGCGGGGCGGGCGGCTCGCCGCGAAGGAGCAGGTGACGGACTCGCTGCTGGACCGCGCGAAGCCGATCGCCGGGACGCCGGAGGACTGCGTCGCCGCGATCGAGGAGTACCGCGACGCGGGCTGCACGCACGTGATGCTCGAGCTCTGGGGCGCGGACCGGCACGAGCAGATCCGCCTCTTCGGCGAGCGCGTGCTGCCCCACTTCCGCTCGTGAGCGGCGTCGACGAGCGCCGGCTGGTGGGCTGGGCGACGGACGCCGTCTCGATTCCGAGCTTCACCGGCGAGGAGCAGGCG
Source organism: uncultured Thermoleophilia bacterium (assembly GCA_963733995.1). Taxonomy (GTDB): domain Bacteria; phylum Actinomycetota; class Thermoleophilia; order Gaiellales; family Gaiellaceae; genus DATHTC01. Next base: position 67,867 of record CAVTFO010000016.1, on the reverse strand, counting down.
ATGGCCGACTGGATCGCCGGCGAGTTGCGCGCGCTCGGCTGCTCGGTGCAGCTGCAGCAGGTCGAGGAGGGCCGCGCCAACGTCCTCGCGACGCGCGCGGGGACCGGCGGCGGCAAGACGCTGATGCTGAACGGGCACATGGACACCTCGTACTCGGGCCGCGAGCCGTGGTCGCAGGGCGTGGAGGGCTTCCAGCCGGTCGGCGTCGAGCGCGACGGCCGGATCTGGGGGCTCGGCATCTCGAACATGAAGGGCGCGCTCGCGTGCTACCTCGCGGCGCTCGAGGCGCTGCGCGACGAGCAGCTGCGCGGCGACGTGGTCGTCGCGGCCGTCTGCGGCGAGATCGAGAAGACGCAGTACGGCGACGCGCAGGGCGCGCAGTACCGGGGGTACGCGGCCGGCACGCGCCACCTCGTCACGCACGGCGGCGTCGCGGACATGTGCCTGCTCGGCGAGCCGACGGAGGGCAAGGTCGTGCTCGGCCACTTCGGCTCGCTGTGGGCGCGCATCGGCGTCGGCGGGGACTTCGTGCACACCGCGTTCAGCGAGGGCCGCCCGAACTCCGTGCTCCGCATGGGCGAGCTGCTCGAGCCGATCCGCGAGTGGTGCGAGGCCTGGGCGCGCGACGCCGCGAACGCGTACCGCGGCGTGCCGGCGATCGCATCCGTCGGCGCGATTCGCGGCGGCTTCGAGTGGCGCCTGTCTCGCACGCCGCAGCGGACGAGCGTCTTCCTCGACGTCCGCGTGCCGCCGACGAAGCCGATGGCCGAGGCGCGGCGCGCCGTCCTCGAGCTCGCCCGCGAGCTGCAGCTCGCGCATCCGGACTGGGACGTCGACGCCGAGGTCTACGTGACCGCGCCGGGCGCCGAGATCGACGAGGGGCACGAGCTCGTGGGCGCGATCGACGCGGCGCACGAGGAGGTCTTCGGCGAGCCGCCCGGCCGCGACGTGCCGCGCTGGTTCTCCGACGCGTCCGCGCTCACGGCCTACGGCGTCCCGACGGTGAACTACGGCACCTCGACCGGGCTGATGGAGCCGGGCAAGGGGGAGAGCCTCGAGGTCGAGGGGCTCGTGCGGACGGCCGAGGTCTACGCGGGCGTGGCCCGGAGGGTCTGCGCGTGAGGCTCGTCACGTTCGACGGCGGCCGCGTCGGCCATGTCGAGGGCGACGAGATCGCCGTGCTCGACGTCCCGTCGACGCGTCGCGTGGTTCGAGCGGGGCGGGGCGGACGAGACCGGCGAGCGCGTGCCGCTCGCCGAGGCACGTCTGGAGGCGCCGATCCGCCCGCGGAAGCTCTTCCACACCGCCGGCAACTTCCGCGAGCACGAGGAGGAGTCCCGGAACGTCAACTGGTCGCACGCGATCGCGCCGTGGATCAACTTCTTCCAGAACGTCGACGCGATCGTCGGGCCCGACGAGCCCGTGGTCTACCCGGAGCACCTCACCGACGAGCTCGACTACGAGCTCGAGCTCGCGGTCGTGCTGCGCAAGGCGGGCAAATGGTTCACCGCAGAGGAAGCGGCGGACTACATCGGCGGCTACGTGATCTTCAACGACATCACCGCCCGGGACATCCAGCGCGGCGAGATGCGCTCCGGCGTGTTCAGCTTCTGCAAGGCGATCGACACCTTCTGCCCGCTCGGCCCGTGGATCGTGACCCCCGACGAGATCCCCGACCCGCACGACCTGGGGATGGAGCTGCGCGTGAACGGCGAGGTGCGGCAGGAGTCGCACTCGGGCCGGATGAGCGTGACGATTCCGGAGATCCTCGCGAACTTCTCGGCGCTCGGGTTCGCGGCCGGGGACGTCCTCTCCACGGGCACGGTCGCGGGCGTCGCGGGCTTCAAGTCGGAGGAGGAGCGGCGGCGCCTCTACCTCAAGCCCGGGGACGTGATGGAGGCGGAGATCGAGCGGATCGGCGTACTGCGGAATCCCGTCGTCGGCTGGGAGGAGGCGCACGGGACGCCGCCGCCGCCGCGGATCCGGCCCTGGGGCGACGCCTGATGCCCTGGCCGCGCGACGACGCCAAGCTCGACCGCGTCCGGGCGCTCATGGCCGAGGCGGACCTGGACGCGATCGTCGCCCGCGCGCCCGACAACGTCCTCTACCTGACGAACTTCTGGGGCATGAAGGGCTACGACGCGGTCGTCTTCCCGCGCGAAGGCGACCCGACCCTGATCACGATCGAAGCGTCGGAGGCTGACGCGGCGCGGACGGCCTGGACCGACGACGTCAGCTTCATCCGCGGCTACCACCCGGACGATCCCCGGCCGCCGCTCGCGCGCACGACCGAGGCGGCGCAGGCGGCGCTCGCCCGGCACGGCGTCGAGCGCGTCGGCCTCGAGCTCTCCCTCGGCACCCAGGCGGCGGACCGCATGGTCGGCGAGCCGACGACGTTCACGCGCGACTGGTTCCACGCGTTCGGCGCCGAGGTCGCCGACGCGACGCCACTCCTGAGCCGCGCCCGCGCGATCAAGACGCCGCAGGAGCTCGAGCGCATGCGACTGGCGAACGAGCTCGCGGCCGGCGCGATGGAGCACTGCCGCGACCGGCTCCGGCCCGGGATGAAGGAGTCCGAGGTCGGGGCGATGTGGAACGGCTGGGTGCACGCCAACGGCACCGGCTTCGAGGGCAAGGTCGACCTCGCCCACGGCTTCTCGCTCGTCTGGTCGGGCCCGGGGATCCGCACGTTCACCGCCACGGGCGACCGGCCGGTGCAGGAGCACGAGCCGACGCTGTTCGAGATCTGGGTCTGCGCCGACGGCTACTGGTGCGACCACACGAAGAACGTCTGCCCCGGCGACCTCGACCCGCGCTACGAGCGGCTTGCTCGGGCAGCTGCTCGAGATCTACGGCGCGGCGATCGACCACTGCCGCCCCGGCGCCTCCTTCGCGGAGCTCGACCGGCTCGTCCGCGACGGCATCGCCGCCGCCGGCTACCCGGGCCAGCCGACGCACCCGATCGCCCACGGCGTCGGCGCCCGCGCGCACGAGCCGCCGTACGCGCACCAGGCCGGCGGCGGCACGATCGAGGAGGGGATGGTGCTCGCGATCGAGCCGGGCATCTACTGGCCCGAGGGCGGCGGCCTGCGCGTCGAGGACAACTTCCTGATCACCGCCGACGGCGCGGAGAAGCTCTCGCGCTTCCCGGACGGCGTGGTCGTCGCGGAGCGGGCCTCGTGAGCGACCTGATCTGGACCGGCCCGATCAACGACGCCCACCGCATCGGCGGCCGCGTCGGGCTCTACGACACGACGCTGCGCGACGGCGAGCAGACCGTCGGCGTCGTCCTCGACCCGGAGCAGAAGCTCGAGCTCGCCCGCGCGATCGACGAGCTCGGCGTCGACCGGATCGAGGCCGGCTTCCCGCGCGTCTCGGAGGACGACCGGCGCGCGGTCGAGCTGATCGCCGCGGCCGGCCTGCGCGCGGAGGTATGGGGCTTCGCCCGCGCCGTCCCGGCCGACCTCGAGGCGCTGGCCGAGCTCGGCGTCCGCGCGGCCGTGATCGAGTCGCCGATCTCCGACCGCAAGCTCGAGGCGATCGAGGTCTCCCGCGAGACGATGCTCGGGCGGATCCGCGACGCGATGCGGTTCGCGGACGGGCACGGCATCCACGCCTGCTTCTTCGGCGTCGACTCCACGCGCGCCGATCCGGGCTTCTTCGACGAGGTCTACGCGGCGGCGGTGGAGGCCGGGGCGAAGGAGGTGGCGGTGGTGGACACGCTCGGGATCGCGTCGCCGGATGCCGTCGCCGAGCGCGTGGGCCGCACCGTCGAGCGGCTCGACGTTCCCGTCCACTTCCACGGCCACGACGACTTCGGGCTCGCCACCGCCTCGGCCGTCGCCGCCGTGCGTGCGGGCGCGTCCTGGGTGCACGGCACCGTCAACGGGATGGGCGAGCGCGCCGGCAACGCCGACCTCGCCGAGGTCGCGCTGGCGCTCCGCGCGCTGTACGGGGTCGAGTCGAACCTCCGACTCGACCGCGCGCGCGACGTCTCCCGCCGGGTGCGCGAGACCGCCGGCTACGACCTCGCACCGTGGAAGCCCGCTCGTCGGCGACACGCTCTTCCGGCGCGAGAGCGGGGCCGTCGCGAGCCAGTTCCACGACCCGCCCTCGATCGAGCCGTACTCGTCCGAGCTCGTCGCGGCGGAGCGCGGCATCGTCCTGGGAAAGAAGAGCGGGATCGACTCGATCCGGATCAAGGCGGCCGAGCTCGGCCTCGAGCTGACGGAGGACGACGAGCGGCGCGTGCTCGCGGAGGTGAAGCGCCTCGGCGCGGAGAAGCGCGGGCTCGTCACCGACGACGAGTTCCGCCTGCTGGTCGCCGGATAGGATCGCCGCGTGCCGCGCAAGGACGCGAACCCGCCGGAGCTGCACCCGGCGCCCGGCTTCAGCCACCTCAGCGAGGCGCAGGGGAGCCGGACCGTCTACGTGGCAGGCCAGGTGGCGCTCGACCCGGCGTTCGGGATCGTCGGCGGCGACGACCTCTTCGCCCAGACGGTGGCGGCGATGCGGAACGTCGAGATCGCGCTCCGCGCGGCCGGCGCCGGCTGGGACGACGTCGTCCGGCGCACGATCTACACGCTGCAGCCGACGGAGTACGAGACGATCACGCGCGCCGTCGACGAGGTGACCGGCGGCGCCGGCCATCCGGCGCAGACGATCGTCGGCGTCACCGGGCTCGCGGTCGACGGGCTGCTCATCGAGATCGAGTGCACGGCGTCGATCTGATCCGCGTCTACCGCATCCCGTTCTCCACCAACGTCGAGCGCGTCGCGCTCGCGGCCGGGCACAAGGGCATCGCCGTCGAGTGGGTCGACGTCGATCCGGCCGACCGCTCGCCCGTGCGCGCCGTCTCCGGCCAGGACCTCGTGCCGGTGGTCGAGGCGGACGGGCAGATCCTCGTCGACTCGCCGCGGGTCCTCGCCTGGCTCGAGGAGCGGCATCCGGAGCCGCCGCTCTACCCGGCCGACGAGGCGCGCCGGGCCGAGGTGCAGACGTTCCTCGACTGGTTCAACCTCGTCTGGAAGCGGCCGCCGAACCTCCTCACCGACGAGCTGGCGAAGCCGGAGCCCGACCGGGCTCGGGTCGACGAGCTCGGCCGCCGGCTCACCGCCTCGCTCGACCGGTTCGAGGCGCTGCTCGCCGGCCGCGAGTACCTGTTCGGCGAGTTCGGGGTCGCCGACGTGACCGCGTTCCCGTTCCTCAAGTACGGACGGCAGGGCATGCCGGCCGGCGACGACGAGCGCTTCCACCAGGTGCTCGTCGACCACCTCGGCCTGGAGCGACACCCGCGGCTCGCGGCCTGGGTCGACCGGGTCGAGGAGCGGCCCCGCGCCTAGACGGGCAGGGCGGAGCCCATGTGCCGCGCGATGAGCTCCTCGGTCGTGACGAGGTGCGCCCGCAGCGCGTCCTCGGCCGCATCGGCGTCGTGGGCGACGCACGCGTCGAGGATCTGCTCGTGCTCGGCGCGGCGGCGCTCGAGCGAGCCGCGGTCGTAGAGCGACGCGATCCGATAGCGCTCGCTGTTCTCCCAGAGCGGGCGGATCAGGCGCGGCAGCCAGCTCGAGCCCGAGGCGGCGTACAGGCCGAAGTGGAAGTCGGCGTGCGCGGCCCGCGAGCGCACGTCGTCGCCCGCGCGGAAGGCGGCCACGTGCTCGTCGAGAGACGCGCGCGCGGCGTGGGCGTGCTCGTCGGTGAAGCGGCCGGCGGCGAGGCGGATCGCCGCGGACTCGAGCAGCAGCCGCGCTGCGTAGGTGTCGCGCAGGTCCTCGACCGAGACGCGGCTGACGCGCGCGCCGCGGTGGGGGACGTGCTCGGCGAGCCCGAGGCGCTCGAGTTCGCGCACCGCCTCGCGGATCGGCATCGGGCTCATGTCGAGCGAGCGCGCCAGCGCCTCGAGGCGGAGCGGCGTGCCCGGCGCGAGCTCCCCGCTGAGGATCGCCTCCTGCAGGTCGGCCAGCGCGCGCTCGGCCAGGGTGCGATGCCGTCGGTGCGCGCTCGTGACCACGAGGCGCTGAGTTTGACACGGCCGCGAGATTTGATCAAAGATCGCACCCGAGCATGCGGAGCCTCTCCACGGCGTGATCGAGCGAGTCTGCATCGTCGGGGCCGGGGTCATCGGAAGCCTCTACGCCGGTCACCTCGCGCAGGTCTGCGACGTCTCGGTGCTCACCCGGCGGCGGGAGCACGCGGAGGCGCTCGAGGCCGAGGGGCTCGCACGTCTCGGGCCGCAGCGACCTCCACGCGAGGGTCACCGCCTCGGCCGACCCGGCCGCGCTGCCGCCGTGCGACCTGGCGATCGTCGCGACGAAGGCGACGGGCCTCGAGGCCGCGGCGACCGCGCTCGAAGGGCACTTCCCGGGGGCGACGGTGATGACCGTGCAGAACGGCCTCGGCGCTGAGGCGATCGTCCGCCGGCACGGCGACTGGCCGCTCGTCTCGGGCGTGACGTTCATGAGCGGGACGCGGCACGACGACACGCACGTCGAGTACATCCTCGACACCGAGACGTGGCTCGGCCCGTACGACCGGGTCCCGTTCGACCGCGTCCAGGAGGCCGCCGACCTGCTCGTCGCGGCAGGGCTGAAGGCCGAGGCGCTGCCGGACCTCCGGCCCGCGCAGTGGTCGAAGCTGATCTTCAACGCGACGGTGAACGCGGTCGCCGCGCTCACGGGCCTGCCGCACGACGCGCACTTCGCCGCCCTCGAGCACCCGTCCGACCTCGGCCACCTCGTCCGCGACCTCGTCGACGAGGGCAAGGCCGTGGCCGCGGCCGCGGGAATCGAGCTCCACGACGACCCGTGGGAGATGAACGTCCTCGCGACGAAGCGGGGGAGTGCGCACTACCCCTCGATGCTCGAGGACGTCGAGGCGCACAGACCGACCGAGATCGAGCTCATCACGGGCTCGCTCGTCCGGGAGGGAGAGCGGCTCGGCGTGCCCGTGCCGCTGCACACCGCGCTGTACCGACTGATCAAGGCCAAGGAGGCCGCGTGGGGGGAGCAGGGGACATCCGAACCATCCGAGAGGAGACAGCAATGAGGCGGAGGACCGGCTGGGCGGCGCTCGCGTCGCTCGTCGTCCTGCTCGCGCTCGTCGCGGCCGGCTGCGGCGGCGACGACGACGAGTCCGGCGAGGCGGAAGGTGCGGCGACGGCGGCGGAGACCGGCGGCGGCGCGCAGGAGTCGGGGCCGATCACGATCGGCTGGGCGTACGACTCGAGCGGCCAGATGGCGCCGTTCGACGGCCCGGCGCTGGCCGCGGCGCAAGATCCGCGCGGAGGAGATCAACGGGGAAGGCGGCGTCGACGGCCGCGACCTCGAGATCAAGACCTGCGACACGCAGAACAACGACCCGGCGAAGGCGAAGGCGTGCGCCACGTCGCTCCTCGACGGCGGCGCGGACATCATGTTCGTGACCTGCGACGTCGACTTCGCGACACCGGTCGTCCAGGAGGCGATCGGCCAGGGCACGCTCGCCGTCGCGCCGTGCATCGGCACCGACCAGATGGGCCCGAAGCGCTTCGGCGAGGCCGGGAAGCTCGCGTTCAGCTTCGGCAACGTCGCCCAGGACGAGGGCTCGGCGATGGCCGAGTACGCCTGGAGCAAGGGCTGGAAGACGGCCGCGCTCGCGACGAACACGCTGCTCGTCTACTTCAAGAACGTCGTCGAGGCGTTCGACAAGCGCTTCACCGAGCTCGGCGGCGAGGTCGTCGCGCGCGAGAGCTACGCGACCGGGGCGAACAACGTCAACGCCGCGGTCAGCCGGCTCGACTCGGCCGACGCGGACGTCGTCGTCACCTCGACGGCCTTCGGCGAGCTGCCTGCGCTCGTCTCGGGCCTGCGCTCGCTGGGGAACGACACGCCGATCCTCAACTCGTGGGCCGGCGACGGCACCTACTGGGCGCCGAAGGACCCGCAGGTGACGAACTACCACGCCGTCACGTTCGCGTCGGTGTTCGGCGACGACCCGAGCGAGGAGGTCAAGGCGCTGATCCAGAGCCTCACCGACGCAGGCGCCGCGCCCGGCACCGGCGGCTTCGTCACCGGCGCGGCCGCGATCGACGGCGTCGTCGAGGCGATCAACCGGGCCGACGGCTCCACCGACGGCGCCGCGCTCGCCGACCAGATGGAGCAGTTCGAGAACGTCGAGACGATCTCCGGCAACGTCAACTTCTCGCCGGAGCTGCACACGGTCTTCGGCCGCGAGTACCGCGTGATCGAGATCGAGAACAACAAGGGCAAGTACGTCGAGGGCGTGACCGCGAAGGTCGTCCCCGAGCTGGGGGGATGACCGAGGCGGTCGTCGCCGAGGATCGGGGGAGGCCCGGGGACACGCTCCGGGCCTCCTCCGTGTCGCGCGCGTTCGCGGGCGTGCGGGCGCTCGACGAGGTCACGCTCGAGCTGCACCGGCACGAGGTCGTCGGGCTCATCGGCCCGAACGGCGCCGGCAAGTCCACGCTCGTCAACCTGCTCAGCGGCTTCGACACGCCGACCGGAGGGACGATCGAGCTGAGCGGCCGGGACGTGACGGGCTGGGCGCCGGCCCGCCGCGCCCGCGCCGGGCTCGCGCGGACGTTCCAGCACAGCCGCTCGTTCCCGGCGCTGTCGGTGCGGGAGAACGTCGAGGTGGCGGCGCTCGGGTCCGGCGCGCGAGCCCGCGAGGCGCGGGAGCGGGCCGCGCGCCTGCTCGGGCTGCTCGGGCTCGAGGAGCGGGCGGAGGCGCCGGCGTCGTCGCTGGCCCACGGGGACGAGCGGCGCCTCGGCGTCGCCCGCGCGCTGGCGACGGAGCCGCGGTTCCTGCTCATGGACGAGCCGGCGGCCGGGCTGCCCGAGCCGGAGGTGCCCGAGTTCGCCGACGTCGTGCGGCGCGTGCGGGACGACCACGGCGCGGGCGTCCTCCTCATCGACCACAACATGGCGCTCGTGATGGCCGTGTGCGACCGGATCCAGGTGCTCGACCAGGGCCGCACGCTCGCGGAGGGAACGCCCGCCGAGGTGCGGGCGAACCTCGACGTCACCGCCGCCTACCTCGGCGAGAGCGCGGTGCAGGAGACCGACGAGTGACCGAGCCGAGCCGCTGCTCGCGCTCGACGGGGTCGAGCTCCGCTACGGGACCGTCGCGGCCGTCCGCGACCTCACGCTCGCGGTGGGGCGCGGCGAGATCGTCGGGCTGATCGGCCCGAACGGCGCCGGCAAGTCGACGACGCTGCACGCGGTCATGGGCGTCGTCCCGTGCGCGGCGGGCGAGATCCGGCTCGGCGGCCGGTCGCTGCGCGGGCGCCGGCCCGAGGAGGTGGCGCGCCTCGGCGTCGCGCTCGTGCCGGAGGGGCGGCGCATCTTCCCGGACTTCACCGTCGAGGAGAACCTCCGGCTCGGGCTCGCCGGGCGGCGCGCGGACGGCGCGGCCGCGGCGCTCGACTCCGTCTACGCGCAGTTCCCGGTGCTGGCGGAGCGGCGGCGCCGGCCCGCGGGGACGCTCTCCGGCGGCCAGCAGCAGCAGCTCGCGATCGGGCGCGGCCTCGTCGCCGAGCCCGACCTGCTCCTCCTCGACGAGCCGTCGCTCGGCCTCGCGCCGAAGATCGTCGACCTCGTCTTCGACGTGCTCGCCGGGATCCGCGAGCGCGGCGTGACCATCCTCCTCGTCGAGCAGCGGGCGCAGCGCACCGTCGCCTTCGCCGACCGCACGTACGTGCTCGCGAGCGGCGCCCTCCGCGCCACGCTCGGCCCCGCCGACGCGGACGCCACCGACCGGCTCGTGGCGGCGTACCTCGCATGAGCCCCGCTCGCCGTCGTCGACGCGCAGACGATCGTCGACGCCGTCGGCCTCGGCGCCGTGTACGCGCTCATGGCGGTCGGGAATCGGCCTCGTCTTCGGCGTGCTCCGCCTCGTCAACTTCGCCTACGGGCAGCTCGTGATGGCCGGGGCGTACACGCTCGCGTTCACCTCGTCGTGGCCCGCCGCGGCGAGCGTCGCGGCCTGCGTGGTCGTCGTCCTCGCGCTCTCGACCGCGATGGACCTCGCCGTGTTCCGGCCGCTGCGGGGCCAGTCGCCGGCGGTCATGCTCGTGACGACCTTCGCGCTCGCGTTCCTGCTCCAGAGCATCGCCCTGATCCTCGACCTGCGCGACGACACGATCGGCGAGTCGGTCGTCGGCTTCGGGTCGCTCAACCAGGCGATCGAGGTCGGCGGCGTGGACGTGCGCAAGGTGACGCTCGTGGCGATCGCGGCTGCGGTGATCGCGCTGGGGCTGCTCGCGCTCCTGCTCGCGCGGACGACGATCGGGCTGCACATGCGCGCGGCCGCGGCCGACTTCCGCACGGCGCGGCAGCTCGGCGTGCGCGCCGACCGGGTCATCGGCGTCGCCGTGCTGCTGTCGGCGCTCCTCGCCGCGATCGTCGCGGTGATCCTCAGCGTCGCGCTCGCCGCTCGTCACGCCCAACTTCGCGCTCACCGAGACGATCGTGGTGCTCGTCGGCGTCGTCGTGGGCGGGATCGACCGCCTCTGGACGGCGACGCTCGGCGGCTTCGCGATCGGCTTCGCCACGGGCGTGATCAACGGCGCGCTCCCGACGGACAAGACCGTGTTCCTGCCGTCGGCCGTGTTCGCGCTCGTCATCCTCGTGCTCCTGCTCCGGCCCGGCGGCCTGTTCGCGCCGCGGGGCGCGACGACCGCGGAGCGGGCGTGAGGCGCCTCGAGTCGCTCACGGAGCTGCTCGGGCCGGCGCTGCTCGTCGTCCTCGTCGGCCTGCTCGCGACCGTCGTCTCGCGCTCGACCGAGGTGCACGTGCTCGACGCGATCGTCTCGGTGGCGATCGTCGTCGCGATCTACGTCTTCGTCGGCAACTCGGGCGTGCTCTCGTTCGGGCAGATCAGCTTCGTCGCCGTCGGCGCGTTCTGCGCGGGCGTCCTCACCGTCCCGCTCGAGCTGAAGGCGGCGCGTGCTCCCCGACCTGTTCCCCTTCCTGCGCGACACGACCGTCGGGAACCTCGTCTCGCTCGGCCTCGCGGCCCTCGTCGGCGGCGTGCTGGCCGCGGCGGTCGGGCTGCCGCTGATGCGCCTGTCGGGGCTCGCGGCGGGGATCGCCACCTTCGCCGTGCTCGAGATCACGCACAACCTGCTCCGCGAGTGGACGAAGATCGGCCCGGGGGCGACGACGCTCTCGCTCGTGCCCGAGACCACGGAGGCGCTGCAGGCGACGCTCGGGCACGCTCGCGGTGGTCTGCGTGGCGTTCGCCTACCAGCGGAGCCGGCCCGGGCGGATGCTCCGCGCCACGCGCGAGGACCCGGCCGCGGCGCAGGCGGCCGGCATCGGCGTGCACCGGCAGCGGCTGGTCGCGTTCGCGCTCTCCGGCGCGCTGTGCGGCTTCGCCGGCGGCCTCTACGTGCACATGCTCGGCTCGATCACGACCGAGCAGGTCTATCTCGAGCTGACGTTCATCACGCTCGCGATGCTCGTGATCGGCGGCGCGACGAGCCTCTGGGGAGCGGTCGTCGGCGCGCTCGCGGTCAGCGCCGTCGACTCGTTCCTGGGCGAGGCCGAGCAGGGCGTCGACCTCGGCGTCACGCTCGACGTGCCGGCCGGGACGCGGCTCGTCGTCGTCGCCGCGCTGATGGCGCTCGTGCTCGTGCTGCGGCCGTCCGGTCTCACCGGCGGGCGGGAGTTGCGGCTGCGTAGGGTGCGGTCGCGATGAGGATCTGCGTCGTCGGGTGCGGGGCCGTCGGCTCGCTGTTCGCGGCGAACCTGTCGCTGCTCGACGACGTCGAGGTCTGGGCGTTCGACGTCTCGCAGCCGCACGTCGACGCGATCAACGCGGGCGGGCTGCGGCTCTCCGGCGCGGGCGAGGTGGTCGGCCGGCCGCGGGCGACGTCGGACGCGGCCGAGCGTCCCGCCGTGCGACTTCGGGATCGTGGCGACGAAGGCGATGCACACCGAGGCGGCGGTCGAGGCGACCGCGGCGGCGTTCCGCGACGGCGCCGTGGCCTCGGTGCAGAACGGGATCGGCAACGAGGAGGCGATCGCGCGTCACGTCCCGCGCGTGATCCGCGGCACGACGTTCCCCGCCGGGAAGATCCTCGAGCCGGGTCACGTGCAGTGGGACGTGAAGGGCGACACGACCTTCGGGCCGTTCGAGCCGCGGCCCGCGGCGCTCGAGGAGGTCGAGCGCCTCGCCGACGCGTGCACGCGCGCGGGGATGCCGGCGACGGCCGTCCCGGACGCGCGCGGGCCGCAGTGGCGCAAGGTGATCTTCAACGCGTCGACGAACCCGGTCGGGGCGCTGACCGGGCTGACCCACGGGCGCGTGTGCGAGGACCCGGCGCTGCGGGCGCTCGTCTCGGGCCTCGTCGACGAGGGCAAGGCCGTCGCCGCGGCGCAGGGGATCGTCCTCGACGCCGACCCGGAGGCGCTCATCGACCACGCGGCGAAGCCGGAGGTGGCGTACGACCACAAGGCCTCGATGCTCCAGGACGTGGAGGCGCGGCGGCAGACGGAGATCGACTACCTCAACGGCGGGATCGTCCGCTTCGGGCAGGAGCTCGGGGTGCCGACGCCGCTCAACGAGGCGATCACGGCGCTCGTCAAGGGGGTGGAGCGGTCGTGGGCGTAGGCGAGGCGGAGCGGCGCTACGCACTCGTGCGGGACGCGATGGCGCGCGACGGCCTCGACGCGGTCGTCGTCTCCGGCTCGGAGTACAGCGGCTTCGAGGGCGCGGTCACGTACCTGAGCGGCTTCACGATCGTGCACCGGTACGCGTACGTCGTGCTCCCGCGCGAGGGCGAGCCGGCGATCGTGTTCCCCTCGGAGGCGCGCTACGTCGGCGAGCACGGGACGACGTGGATCGAGGAGCAGGTGTTCGTCGACCGGCCCGGCGAGTGGATCGCCGACCGGCTGCGCGGGCTGCGCGTCGGCGTCTACGGGATCGACTACGTGATGACGGTGCGCGACTTCCGCGCGCTCGACGGCGCGGTCGAGGTCGTGCCGTGGGACGTCGAGTTCGACCACGCGCGGGCGGTGAAGTCGGAGGCGGAGCTGGCGTCGGTGCGCGACTCGGTGCGGATCAACACCGAGGGCTTCCACGTCTTCCGCGAGGCCTGGGCGCCGGGGCGGACGGCGGCGGAGGTGATGGCGCCGGCGGAGGAGTGGTTCGTGGCCCAGGGCTGCGGGCGGCTGACGATGAACATGGTGCTGCAGGGGCCGGAGTTCCTCCTCGCGCGCGACGACCTCGTGCTGGGCGAGTTCACGCTGCCGTCGCTCGAGATCGCAGGCCCGGGCGGGCACTGGGTCGAGGTCTCGCGCGCGCTCGGGACGCCGGGCGACGAGGAGCGGCGGATGCTCGACGCCTACGTCGAGTACTTCGAGGCGGCGAAGGGGGCGATGCGGCCGGGCGCGACCGCGCACGACGTCCACCGGGCCGTGGCGAAGGGCTTCACCGACCGCGGCTGGCACCTCGGCCACGTGACCGGGCACTCGATCGGGATGACGATGATCGAGCACCCGAAGATCGGCGAGGGCGTCGAGACGGAGCTGGCCGCGGGCATGGTCTTCTCCATGCACCCGCACGTGATCGGCGCCGACGGCCGCACGTGCCTGTACATGCAGGACACGTGGCTGGTGACCGAGCAGGGCGGCGAGCCGCTGGCCGGCCTGCCGATGCAGGTCTACTGACCCTGTCCGAAGCGGCCGTGACCCGTCTCTGAGACCGATTCGAACGCGGCGGACCACGCTACCCGCAGCCGACGCGCGCGTCCGTGCCGACTCCGTGCCGGTTCCGCTACAGCTGCCAGTCGCCGCCGCGGAGGAGCGGCACCTCGTCGCCCTCCCGCGTCGTCGCGGTCACGTCGACCTCGTCGGAGCCGATCATGAAGTCGATGTGGACGTTGCTGCGGTTGACGCGCTCGCGGTCCTCGTCGCCGACCGTGTCGAGGTAGGCCGAGCCGAGCGCGATGTGGCTCGCGGCGTTCTCGTCCAGCAGCGTGTCGTAGAAGACGGTGCCGAGCGGGCCGATGCGGCCGCGCCGGTCGACGAGCGCGACCTCGCCCAGCCGCGCCGCGCCCTCGTCGGACGCGGCGCGCGCCCGAAGCGCCTCGGCGCCCTCGTCCGCGTCGATCTGCACCGCGCGCCCGCCCTCGAACCGCACGCGCAGGCCGCGGATCGTCGTGCCCGCCCTTCAGCACGAGCGGCTTCGTCGAGGTCACGTGCCCCTCCGTCCGCGCCGGGTCCGGCGCCGTGTAGATCTCCTCGGTCGGCACGTTCGCGGCGAAGACGATGCCGTCGACGGTGGTCGAGTCGCCGCTGTCCCAGGTGGAGGTGGGGAGGAGGCCGACGGTCAGGTCGGTGCCCGGGCCGTGGAACCGCAGCGAGTCGAACCGGCGCTCGTTCAGCAGCCGCGTCACGCGGTCGAGCTCCTCGAACCGCGCCCGCCACGCGGCGACCGGGTCGGGCTCGTCGAGCCGCATCACGTGGACGACCTCCTCCCAGAGCTTCGCGAGCGCCGCGTCGCGGCTCGAGCTCCGGGTGCACGAGCTCCGCCCAGTACCCCACCGGGCCCGGGCGACCCCGTCCAGTTCGTGGTGTTGTCGTCGATCACGCGGAAGTACTCGGGGATGAACGGGAACGGCTCGCGCGCGGCGAGCGTCGGGTCGAGGTCGGCGACGACGCCGGTCGGGCCCGTGGGCGAGAGCGCGATCCGCGCGCAGCGGAGCTCCCCGAGCTGGAGCACGCGCGCGCGGTGCCAGTCGGGGACGAAGTCGATCGTGTCCGGGTTGCCGTGCTCGATCCGTGCGCGCCGCACCCAGGGGTCGAACCAGTTCGCGTCGACGAACTTCGCCCCGCGCCGGTACGCGGCGGCCGCGATCTCGTGCACGAGCGCGCGCTTCTCGAGGTCGGCGCGGACCTCGACGATCTGGCCGGGCTGCACGTTCGCGCCGAAGCCGACGATCAGGTCGGCGTACCGCGCGAGAACGCGCCGGGTCGACGCTAGGCGACGTCGGCGTGGATACGCCCACTCGACTCCTTGAGCCGGCCGCCGCTGCGCGACGCCCGGATCGCGACGATCTCGCCGAGCACGGACAGCGCGGTCTCGGCGGGCGTCGAGGCGCCGATGTCGAGCCCGCACGGGCCCGAGATCCGGTCGAGCGCCTCCTCGGAGACGCCGGCCTCGAGCAGCCGCTCCCGCCGCGCCTCCTGCGCGCGCCGCGAGCCGAGGGCGCCGATGTAGAACGCCTCGGTCCCGAGCGCGCCGGCGAGCGCCGGCACGTCGAAGCGCTCCTCGTGCGTGAGCACGACGACGGCGGTCGCGTGGTCGACGCCGACCTGCGCGAGCACGTCCTCGGGCCACGCGACGATCAGCTCGTCGGCGCTCGGGATGCGCTCGCGCGTGGCGAACTTCGCCCGCGGGTCGCCGACGACCGTGCGCCAGCCGAGGTCCGACGCGAGGCGGCAGAGCGACTCGGCGGTGTCGACGGCGCCGAACGACGAGCACGCGCGGCGGCGGGCCGACCAGATCGGCGAACACGGTCACGCCGTCGACCTCGACCATCGTGCTGCGGCCGCCGCGGACGAGGTCGTGCACGAGCCCGGCGAGCTCCTCCGGGCCGTCGCCGAGCCGCTCGCCGCTCTCGAGCACGAGCAGGTTGTCGCCGGCGCGGTCGCCGTCGAGGACGACGAAGCGCACGCCGTGCTCGCCCTCCTCCTCGGCACGCGCGGCCCGGGCGAGCAGCGCCGGGTCCGGCGTCTCGACGAAGACGTCGATCTCGCCGCCGCACGGCAGCCCGACGCCGAACGCGACGTCGTCCGTGATCCCGTACTCGAGCCGCTGCGGCGGCGCCCCGCCGAGCACCTCCTGGCCGACGCCGAAGACCTCGTTCTCGACGCACCCGCCCGAGACCGAGCCCGCGAGCTCGCCGCCGGACGAGATCAGCAGCTTCGCGCCGACCGGCCGCGGCGCCGAGCGGCGCGTGTCGACCACGGTCGCGAGGGCGACGCGCTGGCCGCCGGCCGCGAACCGCTCGAGCTCGGACGCGATCTCCCGCACCCCGGGATCGTATCCGTGGCCGCCCCGTCTACCCTACGGTCGCGATGGCCGAGCAGGAGACCCACCCGCGGATCCAGAAGCTCCGCGAGCGCAAGCAGCGCCACAAGCAGCGGTCGAAGGCCGTTCCGCCTCGTCTGGCTGATCGTCGGGATCGTGCTCGTGCTCGCCGGGATGGTCCTCAGCCTCCCGCTCGTCCCGGGCCCCGGCTTCCTGCTGATCTTCGTCGGCCTCGCCATGCTCGCGCTCGAGTTCGACCGCGTGGAGCGCCTCGTGGAGAGGCTCGTCGACCGCGTCGACCAGCTGGAGGAGTCCGCGAAGAAAGCCTCGCCGCTCCAGCGCGGCGCTCTTCATCGGCGCGGTCCTCGTCGGCATCGCCGCGTTCGTCGCGGCCGCGCTGCGGTGGGATCTGCCCGTGCTGCCGTTCTAGCTAGTGCGCGCGCCCGCAGCCGCAGATCTGCTCGCCCATGCTCCGGCGCTCGCGGGGGAGCCCGCAACCGGCGCACGTCGGGGCGACGACCTGCAGCTTCACGAGCACTGCCCGCGTGAGCGACACGGCCAGAGCAGCGTAGATGGCGAGGATCGTCAGGGTCATGACGCTTCTATCGGCCAAACGTAGCGGAACCTGAGTCCCCGTTCTAGGACGGCGACCGTGCCGACTTCGGGCCGCGGGCCGGTAGACTCTGCCCCGTGAGCTGGGTCTTCGTCGCCTTGCTCGCGTGCGCGGTCGCGATCCTCGTCGCAGCGGAGTGGCCGCGGCTCGAGCACCGCTTCGGCGTCGACGGCCGCCGGATGCGCGACCGCGAGCGGCGCAAGGCGAACCTGCGCCTGCTCCGGCCGAGCGGACCGAGCGGACGGAGTCCGAGGACTTCGCCGCCAGCGTGGAGCGCGACCTCTCGCAGCTCCCGACGATCGACGACGAGCAGCGCCGCTAGCGGCGCGGACGGTGAACGTCGCGGTGAGCCGCGACGTGTTCGGGAGGATCGCGGAGACGTTCTCGTCGTTCTTCGTCTCCTGGAAGTCGGACGCCTGCACCGTGACGGTGTGACGGCCGGGCCGGAGCCCGCCGACGGGGATCCGCAGGCGGCCGCGGACGAGCCGGGCCGTCCGCTCGCCGCCGTCGATCGAGGCGTGGAGCGTGGACGGATCGACCCCGGAGCCGGCGTCGGTGACCGAGACGACGACGGTCCCGTTCGACGTGGCGCTCGGCGTGAGCAGCCGCACGCGCGGCGGCGTCTTGTCGTCGAGCCAGAACCGGAACGAGAACGCGCCGGCGCCGGCGGCCGTCGGCGAGTCGAAGACGACGTCGTACAGCGCCCGGTGCGGGCACGTTCGCGCCGGACGCCGGCGACGGCTCGCCGGTACTCCGGCATGTACGGGTTCATGTTCAGCGGCAGCGACGTGTAGCCGACCTGGGCGCCCTCGTCGCCGGCGCGGACGATCCGCGGCTGGACGGTGACGCCGCGGGCGCGCGAGACGATCGCGACGCCGAAGTTCGCGACCGGACGCGTGATCCGCACGCGGAAGACCTGCTCCGGCCCGGCGAGCGTGGCGCCGCCGCCGGTCGGGAAGCGGTACGAGGAGACGCGCGAGCGGGCGGCCGGCGGTCGAGCCGCGGTGGACGCCCGGGCGCGTGAGCGTCGCGCTCGGCGCCGGCAGCGTCGGCACGGTGATCCCGAGCCAGAACGGGATCCGCCGCGTCTCGCCGCCGCGGCTCAGCACGATCCAGCCCGTCCGCTCGCCGTCCGCCGCGGCGGCACGGGACGGTGGCGCTCACGGTGAGCGTGCCGGGCACGCTCACGGTTGCCGGCACGCGAACCGCGTCCGCGCCGGCGGTCAGCGCCACGTTCCAGGTGCCGGCGCCGCCGCCCGCGTCCGTCAGCAGCACCTGCGCCTGCGCCGAGGCGGACGGGCGCAGGAGGCCGAACGAGACGGCGCTCGGGCTCGCGAAGACGAGGGGCGTCGCGGCGCGCGCGAGGTCGATCCGGCCGCCGCCGACGCGGGTCGGCGGCGCCTCGGCCCCGTTCCAGATGGCGGGCCGCGCGGTGAGGACGAGCGCCGACCGCAGCTGCTGCACCGTCCAGGACGGGTTGCGGGCGCGGAGCAGGGCGACGCCGCCGCTCACGTGCGGCGCGGCCATGCTCGTCCCCGAGAAGCGTGTCCACGTGCCCTCGCTCGCGGGGACCGACGAGAGGATGTTCGACCCGGGGGCCGCGACGTCGGGCTTCATCCGCAGCGACCTCGGCGTGGGGCCGGCGGACGAGAAGCTCGAGACGACGTCGGCGCGGCCGGATTCGCGCGGTCGTGACCGACGCCGGCCGTGATCGCCTTGGCGGTGCGTGCCCGGCGAGCCGACCGAGCCCTCGCCGAAGTCGTCGAAGTCGTTCCCGGCGGAGATGACCGGGACGACCCCGGCGTCGGCGGCGGCGTCCAGCGCGGCGGTGACGATGTCGCGCGTCGGCTCCGTCTCCGGCTCGCCGATCGAGAGGTTGAGCACGTCCATGCCGTCGGCGACGGCGGCCTCGATCCCCGCGGCGATCTCCGGCGAGTTGCCGTTGAGGCCGAGCCCGGGCGTGGGGATCGTGAGGATCTTGTAGTTGCCGATCCAGGCGCCCGGCGCGATCCCGGAGATCGTCCCGCGGGCCGCGCCGGGGTAGACGCCGCGGTTGCCGGCGGCGATGCCGGCGACGTGGGTGCCGTGCTCGGAGTTCTCCGAGTCGAACGGCTTCGCGGCGTTGCGCCACGCCGGCCGCGCGGGGCGAACGCGCGCGCGACGATCACCTTCGGCGTCGTGTACGCCGTCTGCCCCTTCGGGAAGCCCTGCGGGTACGCGAAGCCGGCCGGGTTGAAGAACGGATGGGTCTGGTCGACGCCGTCGTCGAGGATCCCGATCTTGATCCCGTTGCCGCCGCGGGAGGGCTCCGGGCCCCAGAGCGCGGGCGCATTGATCTGCGCGGGGCTGCGGTCGAGGCCGGAGCGATAACGGACGACCGGCGCCACGCGCCGGACGCCGTCGACGCGGCGGAGCGCGGCGACGCCCGGACTCCGGCAGGACGACGGAGAAGGCGTTGAGGACGATGCGGTAGCGCCGGCGGACGGTCGCGCCGGGGAGGCGCTCGATCGCGGCCTCGATGCGAGCCTGCTCGTCTCCGAGGCCCGGCCGTGTACGTCCGCGCGAGCGGCGAGCGGACGTCGAGCCGCTGCCGCTTCGCCGCGCTCGTGAGCGTTCGGCTCTGGACGACGGCGCGCGCGAGCGGCGGCCCGTCGAGCTCCACCATCACCTCGACGCGGCGGTCGGCACGCGTGCGCCGCGGGCGCGGCGACGGCGAAGACGAGCACGGCGAGAACAAGACCCCGGACCAAGGCGGAGGCATGGTACGCAGCAATTGTGAGGGATCCGATATCGCCGCTTTGGCGCTCCGGGTAGCCGGCGCCGGACGGCGGCTACACTGGCCCCGCCGCGCGGATGTGGCGGAATTGGTAGACGCGCACGGTTCAGGTCCGTGTGGGGGCAACCCCGTGGAGGTTCAAGTCCTCTCATCCGCATCTTCGGGATTTGCAGGCGGTTTCTGCGTTCGAGCCGTCCGCGCAGGTCCGCGCTCAGTCCGTAAACGTCGTCGTAGGCGTCGAGCAGGCCACGCAGGTAGTCCTCAGAGTCGCCGAGTAGGTGGCCGTAGGTGAGCGTCGAGCTGCGCGACTGCTCGTCCCCATGATCCTGGCCAGAGTAGGAACAGCCGCGACGCCGCCGCGCGAGTCGCCCAGCTATGCGAACGTGTGGCGGCAGTCGTAGACGCGGCGGTGGTCGATGCCCGGCGGCGCGCAGCGCCGGGCGTCCAGTCGCGGTAGCGGAACTTCTCCCCGTCGATGTAGCCGCCTCTCGCGGCGGGGAACAGCGAGCGGCGTGTCGATCCTCGGCGGCAGCGCTTTGGAGCGCCTCGACGACGCGCCGGCGGAGCGGCACCCGCCGGCGTTGCCGCGACGACTTCGCCGGCAGTCCTTCAGCACGCCTTGCGTGTAGACGCGCTCGACGCTGAGACCCCGTCGTTCGAGGTCGAGGTCGCGGCGTTCCAGCGCCAACAGCTCCTCCGGGCGTAGGCCCGGTGCCGACGAGCACGGTCGGGATCGCCGCGTACCGCGGGTCGATTTCGGCGCTGATCGCCTCCACCTGCGTCCCAGGTCTCGAACGGGCGCATCTGGCGGTGGTCGACGGTCGCCCGTGTGTTCTTGATCCGGCTCGTCGGGTTGGCTTCGATCAGGCCCATCGCGACGGCGTACTCCAAGACTTGTCGGAAGGCGCGGAAGAGGTAGTGCGCTGACCGTGCGGGCAGGGTGGAGCGCCAGACGTCGAGTTCAGGCTCGGCGCCAAACCGGCGCTCTAAGCCGATGCGGTGCTGCGGGCCGAGCGCCTGGCCGCCCGCGCAAGCGCGAAGGCGGCGATAACCGCGGTGATCCCGCCGGACGAGAGGGAGAAGAAGCCGATCCGGTAACCCTGCTCGCGGTGGTGCCACCCACGCTGCAGGTCTTCGTCCTGAAGCTCGTCGCAACGCGTGCCCTTGAAGCCGCAGTACCAGCTCGCCTCGATCGCGCCCAAGGACTGCGCGTTCTTGCGGTGGTGGTCGGCGAGCGCGACCACGGCGATCACGCCAGCCAGGGCGAAGGAGATGAGCGCAACCGCCAGCACGCCGCGTACGGTCGCGCGACCACGCCAGCTTGCCGCAGGCAGCCGCATAGCAATCAAGCTAGCGGATCCAGGAATGGACAACGTGGGCGACGACGGCGAGTGGAGCAGCGTCCTCCGCCCCTGGAACGCTGCCCGGCCGAGGCCCACGGTGTAGCGTCGTGCGCCTCGTAGTGAACGGACGCGCAGAGGAGGACCTCGGATGCTCTTCCATATCAAGCAGACGCACGCGCCAGAGGACTGTCCGTACGGGAAGGGCGGCTCCCGCTCGCTCTTCGACGCTCAGTCGGAGGACGTGAAGATCCACGGCTTCTGGCTCGCCTTTCCGCAGCACACGATCTACCTCGTCGTCGAGACCGACGACATCGTCCACCTCCAGCGGTTCCTGCAGCCGGGGGCCGGAGTGACGGTTGCCGAGATCACGCCCGTGAGCGACGAGCCCGTGCCCATGCCCGGCTAGCGGCTACTACGACGTCGTGTACCTCGACGACGACTCCCCGGTGCGCGGGATGCTGATGCTCGAGGAGCCGCGGACGTCGACGTGAACTGGTGGCCGAGGTTGCGAGCCCGCAACCCCTGACCACCCGAAGGGCGTCAGTGCTCGAGCGTCACGGTTGCGGAACGAAAAACGACGAGCGCCCCCCGCTGCGTAAGCCGAGAGGCGCTGGTTCGAATCGTTGAAGTTTGAGGCGGGCCGGGATGCTAGTGCTTTCGCACCCCAGCCTCTGCCCGTATGTGCGTCTACTTGCTGGTGAAGCTCAGGCGGTCTTCCCGTTACCGAAGCCGGGCGAGCTGACCTTGCTCTGAACACCGTTGAGACCGGCATAAGAGTCGTTGACGACACTCTGGGTGACCTCGTAGCCGCCCCACAGCGAGCCGCCTGCGCCGACGTATTCGATCTTCTCGAAGATCGTGTAGTCGTGCTGCTCGCCGTCAGCGCCGGCGTAGTCGCCAGTGATGTGGTTCGTCGTCCAGCCGAGGCTAATACCGCCAACCTCGCCGTCAACGAGCCCACGGTCGAGCTTGCCGTCCTTGTTGCAGTCGACGTTGGCGAGCCAGTTGTCGCTCCACTTCATGACGATCTTGTCGTCGGCGTAGTCGGCGTACCCGCCGTAGTACAAGCCGTCCAGGTTGCGATCCAAGCCGTCGTAAGTGCCGTTGAACGAGTGGGCCTGGTAGTTGTAGCCGTACTGGTCGGTGCCCGTGGTGATGGTCTCGCCCGTCGCGGCCTTGATGGTGCCGTCCTTGATCGTGGCGCACTTCGACGCCGCCGCTGAAGCCGACGATGTTCCGATACTCACTGCGAGCGCCGCGACAGAGATGGCGGTGATGAGCTTGCGCATTACTTCCTCCGGGTCTTGCAGGCGCTCAGCTGTGATTGCTGTATCCCTGGGAGCGTGATCGCCGTTATGCCTGGGAGCGTGCGAGGTGCACCTCACGGGCCAGGACACGATTGGGTCAACTCCGCGTACCACCGCCAGCGCCCAGTCCACGCTTAGTCCACAAACCCGCCGGATTCCCGCCGTGGCGTGCCGAACGATTCGCGAGAAACGCCTGCAACCGCGACGATTCGCCAGTTCTCGGCACGCCACACGGAACCCCGTGGAGGTTCAAGTCCTCTCATCCGCATAAACGCGATTTGCAGGGCGTTCCTGGCGGGCGAGGTCGTTCTAGTCCGTGCTCAGTGCGTAAACAGCTCTTCCGGCGGCGGTACCCGGCCCTTTTCCCTCGCACCGGACGGCGCAACCACGGGACCGGCGCGGTTACGCCTCCGCGTCTCCGGTGTGCAGGCGAAGTAGGCGCCTTCATCGGCTAAGTCGACGTCCGCTCCCCGATGAGACCCCGACACGCCGAAACCGGAGGCAACGATCTCATCCGGCTCCTTCGCTGGCCTCATACCCTGCGTGAGACACCGAGAGTCGAAAGGAGTCATCCACGAATGTCGGATCGCAGCAACGAGGTCGAGCGAGGAGATGTACCGCCCCGCGGCGGCCACGGGATTGAGCGGGTAGCGGTGGTCGCAAAGCTCAGGCCAGGCTCCCGCGAGCGAGCGAGTCAGATCCTCGCGGAGGGTGCGGCTTACGAGCTCCGCGAGGCCGGTTTTCGGCGGCACAGCGTCTTCCTCGCCGAGGAGGCAGCAGTCTTCGTCTTCGAGGGCTCGGGCATCGAAGGGCTTGTCAGTGACCTCGTCGGCGACCCGACCCGCTCGGCCGCGTTCAGCGTTTGGGGGCCGCTCCTTGACGGGACGCCCGGCGATTGCGCGCGAGGAGTTCCACTGGGAATCCCGCTAGCCCGACCGGACACGCCCGCGGCTCGCGCGAGACGTAAGACCAACGCAACAGACGTTTTTGTGTAAAAAAGTCACAATCTGGGGAGAATAGGGGTGCGTTAGACCTCGCGCGGTAGCCGTCGGACAAGGTTTGCCGACTCCCAAACGGGCTCTGGTGTAGAGGGGGAGCTTTCCTCCTCTCCCGACCGTTCGACAAGGGAGTGACATGAGGAAGCTATTCAGCGTTGCCGGCATCATCGCCGGGGTGGCGCTCGTGATCTTCGGTGCTGCGGCGATTTACATGGGCGTTGACGGCCGCACCACCGTGCGAGACAGCCTCAGCCAGGAGCAGATCAGCTTCGGCGCCGCCGACGATCCGGCGGTCGCGAAGTACGCCTCCGAGTGGGCCGAGCAGCCTGTGAAGACCGGCGAGCAGGCGCGGGCATTCGCGCAGGTGATGCGTGAGCACGCGCTCGAGGGCGCGGGCGGGTTGACGTATGCGCAGATGGGGCGCTTCGTCTCCGCCGCTGATCCGGAGAGCCCGGCCGGCACCAGTGACGAGGCGGCCGCCCTGAAGGACGCCAGCGGGAACCCGGTCTCCAACAGTGCCCGCGAAACATGGGTGACCGCGACCGCGCTTTCGACCGCGCTCAACGTCAGCTACATGGCCGAGCAGATGGCGCTCTTCGGCATCGTCGTCGGCATCGCCCTCTTGCTCAGCGGCATCGGCTTCATCGTCCTCGCCTCCGGTGGCGCTCTTCGCCGCCGCGAACCGGCGCCGGTGTTGCCGCGGCCCGCAGTGGCCAAGGCGGCGGCCACGCCAGCCTAAGGCCTTAGATCGCGGCGATTCGCGGGGGCGGCGTGCGGCCGCGCCGCCCCTACGATCCTGAGGCGACGACCCAGTGGCGGGCGACCACCGCGACGAGCACGACCCCGCTCGCCGTCGATGCGGTGCGCCTGCTGCGTCGCGGGTCGCCTGCGAGCCATACGGTCTGCACTCCCCGCAGCTGGGCGTGGCCGCAACGTCAGCGGCGCACGGCTCGATTCTTGTCCGCGCTCAGTCCGCGAACGCAGGCCCATCGACCTTCGAAGGCTCCTGCCGCCGTACAAAAGCCCTGCGTAGGCCACGATTCGCCAGATCCCGCCACTGCTCTCGGAACCCCGTGGGGGTTCAAGTCCTCTCATCCGCATAGCCAGATCAGGCCGAGTCAGTGCCCAAACGAATGCCTGACCCCTCGGCTTTCACGAAGATCGAGGCGCTGATTGATCAGGTGCTCGATGACGCCTCTCGGCATCGTCCGGCCGGAACACCACAAACCGATGAACGCGCTCGCGAAGATCCGGAACGACTTCGCTGCCTACTGATAATCCAGCCGCCTGAGGCCCTCGACGATCTCCGCAGGGGAGAATCGGCGAGGCGCCTTGACCATGTCTCGCTGCCAGCTCTTGCAGCGGCCGCCGGCTGCTGCGGGCAGCCTCGCGCAGCAGGGCGAATGCCTGATCGAATGAGAGGTCGTAGCGTTCGGCGAGGATCCCGTTGGCGCGCTCGATGATGAGTCGCGAGTCGAGCGCACCCTGGAGTTGCCGCACTCTTGCTTCGAGTTCGAGGAGCTTCTGTCCCTGAAGGAGAGCGTGGAGGGTCAGCCGCTCGATCTCCTCCGGCGCGGTGAGCGGGCGCAGATGCCGTCGGTGCCGTCTGTGTCTTGGGTCAAGTGTCGTCTCCTTCGCGCCGTTGCGGCTGTGCGCTTAGGGGCGAAACCCTGGGCCCGAGGAGAACGGCGTTACGGGACGAGCACGCCTGTCCACAGTACCGCGTATTTGTAATCGATGTCACAAATTGCTACAACGGTTGGGCGCCTGGACCTCGCGCTCGGATCCGCGTCGCACTTACGCCGGTCCCTTCTCCTGGAAGAGACGCTGCACGAAGGCCATTTGCGCGCCACGCGTGGGGCGCAGGCGCGCAAGTGGCCTCTCAGTTCCCAAACGAAAGGGATCACCGTGCCGACCTGGCTTTGGATCGTCATCATTGTCGTCGTCGCGTTGGCCCTGTTCCGCTACGTCCGCGGGCGACGCGCCTAGGAAGCCACGCCAGTCTCGCGTCGTGGATTTCCGGGCGCGATCCGCGGAACGCAGCGCAACCGCTAGGCGGTCGGTGCGCGTGCGGCGGTTACGTAGTTGCCCACTCCGATCAGCTCGCCGTCCGGGTTGAAGAACGGCAGTGAGGTCATCACGAAGGGTTGGAGAGCTCCTTCGGCGGCGCGAAGATAGACAATGTCGGAGACGGGCGTTCGTCCCGTGAGCGCGCGAGCGAGTGGCTGCTCGTCCAGGGGGTACGGCGACCCATCGGCGCGCAGCCCGAGCACACCGCGAGCGCGCAGATCGGCGAGGCTCACCTGCTCGGGCGGAAAGGGCAGGTCGAGCACGGATGCGACGGCCGGGTTGTAGAACGGGATCGATTCGTCTGCCTTCACGACGAGCACGCCCTCCTGCGCACGGCCCGCCAGTGCGAGCAGCACCAGCGGCTCAATGTCGGCCGCGATCGAATGCTGGTCCGAGACCGCGTACTCCTCGACGAGGGCAGTGGTCTCGTTCAGCTGCCGCTTGTCGAGTAGCGGGAGTCCAAGAGCCTTCGCGCGTCGCCGCTTCTCGTCATCGGGCGCGCCGGTGTGGAGCATCAGCCGCGTCCGCGGGCGGAAGCTTCGGATCACTTCGGCAGCTGCCAAGCCATCCAGACGCGGCATGTCGACGTCGAGCAGCACAGTGTCGGGGTAGTGCTGCGCCACCAGTCGGACAGCCTCTATCCCATCACTTGCTTCGCCAACGACGGTCACATGAGGAAGGAAGCGAAGCAGCCCGCGAAGCAACTCGCGGAAGATGGCATCGTCATCTGCAAAGACGACGCGCGCCGGCGCGGGCAAGCGTTCCTTCACGTCCACAACCCCGTGGGATAGTGCCCACTCCGGGCCGTGGCGAGTGCCGAGCCAACGCTCGTAGACTCCGCCCGTCCCGCCAGTATGGAGAGGAGACGAGACATCCGCCTCGAGATCGGCAATCGCGTCCGCTGCACCGACGGGGTCTACGGCGAGCTGGCGGACATCGTCATCGACCCGCTCGAGAAGCGTGTGACGCATCTCGTGGTTCAGCCGGAGCAAGCCGAGGGAGAGGCGCGGCTGGTGCCCATCGGGCTGGCGAAAGGCCGAGACACCGAAGAGCGCGAGATCGAACTGGCGTGCACCCTGGACGAGGCGCACGGGTTCGAGTCCGTGCACGAGGTCGCCTACCTCCGCCTCGGTGAGAGCCCCGCCGAGGATCCCGACTGGGATGTCGGCGTCGAGAACGTCCTCGCGATGCCGTACTACGGCAGTGTTGACGTTGGGAACCCGTATCCGGGCGAGTTCGAATCCCACGTCACCGTGCACTACGACCGCGTGCCGAAGGGCGAGGTCGAGGTTCGGCGGGCGAGCGCCGTCATTTCTGCGGACGGCCATTCACTGGGCGAGGTGGACGGCTTCGTGGTCGACGCGGACGAGCACATCACGCACGTCGTCCTCGAGCGCGGCCATCTCTGGGGACGGAAGGAGGTCACCATCCCGATCGGAGCCGTCGCCAGGGTCGAGAGCGACGCGGTGTACCTCGCCCTGTCGAAGGACGATGTCGGAGCCCTCCCCGCCGTTCGCGTCGGCCGACACGGCTGAGGCCTCGAGCCGTCGTGGGTGGTTTCAGGCTCAGGCTGTCCGGCGCTTCAGCATCGCTTCGGTTGACGGCTCCGGCGCGGTCTGCCACGTTCTTCTGAAACGTCGGGAGGAGCCTGCGGCATGGATACGTACGTGATTCTTCGTCGGAGTGGATGGCGGTCGGGTGCCGAGCTGGAAGTGGCTGCGGAGCGCTCGAGGCAGGTCGGTGACGAAGAGATGTCGGACGACATCCGGTGGATCCGGAGCTATGTGCTCAACGAAGGCGACTCCGCCGTTGGCACCGTCTGCATCTACCAGGCGACGAGTGAGGAGGCGATCCGCGAGCACGCGCAGCGCGCGGATCTTCCGGTGGACGAGGTCATCAAGGTCGTGGACACCGTGCTCGTTCGGCCCGACCCCGAGCCTGCGGAGGTGTGACCGGAACCGAATCGGCGGCGAGTACGGCGAGCGCGCGTGGCATCGCCTCCACATCGGCACGTGTCGAAGCGCCCGTGAGTGGGTTCCGGGGCGAGCTCACTCTCCCCTAGGAGCTCGGGCCGAATCGGTGCCGCATGACCGCTATGACCGCAGCCCCGGAACCCACGGATTTCATGCCCGAAGCGCACGGCCTTGATGCCGGGCGCCGCCGATCCGAACACTTCCTTCACGGATCCGCCCGATGCGATAGAACGCCCGCGTGGCGTACGAGCCCGCCTCCGACCGGTACGACCGGATCGAGTACCGCCGCTGCGGTCGCAGCGGGCTGAAGCTGCCCGCGATCTCGCTCGGGCTCTGGCAGAACTTCGGCGAGGACGCGCCGCTCGAGCGGAGCCGCGCGATCGTCCGCCGGGCGTTCGACCTCGGCGTCACCCACTTCGACCTCGCCAACAACTACGGACCGCCGTACGGCTCGGCGGAGGAGACGTTCGGACGCCTGCTGCAGGACGACCTCGCGCCGTACCGGGACGAGCTCATCGTCTCGACGAAAGCCGGCTACGACATGTGGCCGGGCCCGTACGGCGAGTGGGGCTCGCGCAAGTACCTCCTCGCCTCGCTCGACCAGTCGCTGCGGCGGATGGGGCTCGACTACGTCGACGTCTTCTACTCGCACCGGCACGACCCCGAGACGCCGCTCGAGGAGACGATGGGCGCGCTCGACACGGCGGTCCGCCAGGGAAAGGCGCTGTACGTCGGGATCTCGTCGTACTCGGCCGAGCGGACGCGCGAGGCCGCCGCGATCCTGCGGAGCTCGGGACGCCGTTCGTCCTCCACCAGCCCTCGTACTCGATGCTGAACCGGTGGATCGAGCCCGACCTGCTCGACGCGCTGGAGGAGCTCGGCGTCGGCTGCATCGCCTTCGCGCCGCTCGCGCAGGGGCTGCTCACGGACAAGTACCTCGACGGGATCCCGGAGGGCTCGCGCGCGAGTCGGCCGGGCACGCTCGACCCGGGCCTGCTCACGGACGAGCTCCGCGGCCGCCTGCGCGCGCTGAACGAGGTCGCAGGCCGCCGGGGACAGAGCCTCGCCCAGCTCGCGCTGCGGTGGATCCTGCGCGACCCGCGTGTGACCTCGGCGCTGATCGGGGCGAGCAGCGTGCAGCAGCTCGAGGCGAACGTCGCGGCGCTCGACGGGCCGCCGCTCACGCCCGAGGAGCTCGGCGAGATCGACCGCCTCGCGGTGGACAGCGGCGTCGACCTCTGGGCCGAGTCGAGCAGCCGCTAGCGGACGCGCAGGCCGCGCGCCTCGAGGTGCGCCGCCACCTTCTCGCGGTGGTCGCCCTGGAGCTCGACCGCGCCGTCCTTCACGGACCCGCCCGAGCCGCAGAGCCGCTTCAGCTCGCTCGCGACGGCCTTCAGCGTCGCCCGGCGGGAGACCGCGCACGACCGTCACGACCTTGCCGCGGCCGCTCCGCTCGCGGGAGACGCGGACGATGCCGTCGCCGGCGCCGCTCGGCTCGGGCCGCTCGGGCTCGTCGCGACGCCGGTCGCCGCCGTCGGTGGAGTAGACGAGCCGGCTGTTCGACACGTCGCGATCGTACGCAGCCGCGGTTGGATTCGGGGCGCGCGGGAAAGAGCAGCCGTCAACGACCACGGAGGTTCGGCGCGATGATCGTGCTCGGTTTGATCTGCCTCATCCTCGGCCTGATCTTCGGGGTCGGCATCCTCTGGACGATCGGGATCATCCTGATCGTGGTCGGCCTGGTGCTCTACCTGCTCGGCGCAACCGGACGCATGGTCGGCGGCCGGCGCCACTACTACTGAGACGCGCCTAGCCGGCGAGCGCGGCGAGCACGCGCTCCGCGTGCGTGTCCGGCTTCACGCCGTACATCGCCGAGAGCACGGTCCCGTCCTCGTCGATCACGAACGTCGAGCGCTTGATGCCCATGTAGGTCCTGCCGTACATGGTGCGCTCGCCCCAGACGCCGTAACGCTCCGCGACGGCGTGGTCCTCGTCGGCGAGGAGCGTGAACGGGAGCCCGTACTTCTCCTTGAACCGCCGGTGCGAGGCCTCGTCGTCGGGGCTGACCCCGAGCACGACCGCGTCGACGCCGCGGAAGTCCTGCCACTGGTCGCGGATCCCGCACGCCTGGGCGGTACAGCCCGGGGTGTCGTCCTTGGGATAGAAGTAGAGGACGACGCGGCGGCCGCGCAGGCCGGCGAGCGTCACGGTGGAGCCGTCGTCGGCCTTGAGCTCGAACTCGGGGGCCGGGGTGCCCGCTTCGATCACGTGAACCTCACTCGGTAGGGTGCGGCGACGATGCTAGATGCGCACCGCGTGCTCGCGTACTCGCTCGTCGCGGTCTGCGGGGTCGCGGGCATCGCCGGCATCGTCGTGTACGCGCGCCGGCGGCGACCCGGGCGCCCTCTCGCGCCAGCTGCTCGCGCTCGCGCAGACGCTGCTCGTCGCGCAGGTCGCCGTCGGGCTGCTCCTCCTCGGCGACGACCGGCGCGCGCCGGACGACCTCCACTACGTCTACGGGACGCTCGCGCTCGCCGCGGTGCTGAGCCCCTGGATCTACGCCCCGCGCGAGCCGCGCGCACGGCTGCTCTGGTTCACCGTCGCGACGCTGCTCGCCGCCGCGCTCGGGATCAGGGCCTGGACGACGGGCGGCGCATGAGGGGCTTCTTCTCGCGGATGAACCCGACCGTGCGCGGCCTCGGGATCGTGGCGCTGATCGCGCTCGTCGTCGTCGTGCTCCAGCTGCAGGCGACGCTCAACGCGCTCGCGCTCATCCTGCGGATCGCGTTCTTCATCGCGCTCGCGATCGTCCTCTACCTGCTCTGGCGCGACCGGCTGCGCTGGGAGATCGAGACCTGGGGGAGCCGCGCGCGCTGGGTCTTCTACGGGTCGGTGCTCGTGATCGTCGTCGACCTGGGCGTGTTCTTCTGGTTCGGGGCGAGCGGCCTCGGCGCGGTCGCGTTCCTGCTCACGCTCGGGATCTGCGGGTACGCGATGTTCCGCACCTGGCGCGACCAGCGCAGCTACGGGATGTGAGCGGACGGTCCGCGTCGTCTAGAGGGCCGGGCTACGGGGCCGACACGCGGGCCGACGCGCCGTCGAGCGCGTCGAGGCACGCCCGGATCTCCGCGAGCTGCCCGACGAAGATCGGCGTGTCGCGCTCGGTGTAGGCCGAGGCCTCGCTGTCGCGGAGCCGGAGCATCAGGTGCATGAAGTCCGCCGGCTCCTCGCACTCGAACGCGGTCATGAACTCCTGGTCGTCGATCCCGAAGGAGTAGCTCGTGTGGTTCTTGATCCCGGGGAACTCCTCGCGGCCGATGCGGATGTGCTCGTCCATCGCGCGCTGACGGTCCTCGACCGAGAGCGCGTACCACGGCCGCACCTTCACGAACGGGTAGACGACGAGGTACGGCGAGCCCTGCGGCACGACCTTCCGCGCCCGCCGCGCCGAGGTGTACTGCGACGCCTTCGTCGTCGCGAGGTACGAGTACGGCGTCTCGAGCCAGCCCGCGAGCGGCGTGCCGTTCAGCGCCGCGCCGAGCTCGCCGAGGTCCTCGTAGCGCTCGGTGATCTTCCAGAGGAAGAAGTCCGAGTCGGGGCGCACGCCGGTGACCGAGTACGCACGGAGCCCGTCCATCCGCCCGGCGAAGTCCTCGACGACCTCGGCGAAGGCGTCCTTGTGCGCGGCCCGCTCCTCCACGGGCAAGCGTCGCCACGCGGGGTCGACGCGGTAGAACGCGTACGCGACGTACTGGCCCTCCACGGGCCGAATCGTACGCGTCAGCTCAGGCGGAACGGGTTGGAGAGCACGGGCTTCGCCGGCGCGGGGTTCGCGACGGAGCGGGCCGTGACCTCCCAGCGGAAGAGCCCCGCGCGCACGCTCGGGCGGCGCACGCGGACGACCTTCTGCGTCCCGCCGACGATGCGCCCGGAGGTCGAGCCCGCCACGGTGCCGTTCTCGCGCAGGAGCCGCGCGCGGTAGCTCGCGTCGAGGTTCGAGGAGAAGCGGAGGGCGACGGCGGTCGGATCGGGCAGCCGCCGCAGTGCGACGCGCGGCGTCAGCTGGAGGTTGCAGCGCGCGGCGACGCCGCGGCGGACGGCCGAGGCAGCGGCGCGGACGGTCTCGACGGCCGGCCGCGGCCGCCCCGCGACGTCGTAGAGGCCCGACTGCCAGGCGGCGCGCGCCTTCTCGTCCTCGAGATGGAAGAGGAAGATCCCGGTGACGGTCGGCTGGCAGAACGTCATCTCGATCGCCTCGCGGTAGAAGCGCGCCTGCGTGGCGGCGTCGACCGGCCGCGTCGTGTCCGGCTCGTTCCCGTCGTAGAGGGAGGCGCGGTCGGCCGCGATCTGCGTCTCGACGCCGTACTCGTCGTAGAGGATCGGCAGCGACGTGCCGCGCTGCGGCGTCCCGTCGAAGGCCTCGCCGAGGAGGCGGACGAGCTTCGGGTAGTCGGCGATCCCGATCGTGGTCGAGTTCGGGTGCGCCGAGTCCTTCGGCCCCTGGCTCGAGTTGTCGCCGTACGGGTGGATCGCGAGCCCGTCCATGATCGGCGTCGTCCGGCCGCTCGCGCGGTAGACGGTGCCGAGGTCGCGGATGAACCCGGTCGGCGAGTGCGTGTGCCGCGCGAGCGCGGGGTTGTCGGAGCCGCGCGGCGAGACGCCGAGGCCCCAGACGACCGCATTCGGGTCGGCTCGCTTGGCGGCGTCGTACGCCTCGGCCAGCAGCGGCAGGAAGGCGGTCGCCGCCGCGTTCGAGCCGTCGACGGCGAACTGCGGCATCCAGAAGCGGTTGATGTTCGGCTCGTTGCCGACGATCACCTCGGAGAAGCCGGCCCGCACCACCGCGGCGGTATACGAGGCGAACTCCGCGCGGGCGGCGGGCGTCAGCGGCGTCACGCTCGAGCCGAAGGGGTAGACCGTGACGACGATCCGGATCCCGGCGAGGCGGCCCGCGTCGGCGGCGTTGCGGAGCGCGGCCAGCTCGCCGTCGGGCGGCGCGGTCAGGCCGGGCCGCCACTGGGCGGTCACGCGGATCTGCCGCACGCCCGCGAGCTGGGCCATGGTCACCCGGGCCTTGGCCGCGGTGAGGGTCGCCTGCTTGGGCGAGTCCTCCGCGACGCCGACCACGAGGGACGGGCCGCCGGCGGCCGCCGGAGCGGCGAAGACGAGCGCCAACACAGCGACGAAGACCCCCTTCATGCCGCCAAGGTAGCGGGCGCGTATTCGGGGCGTATTCGGGATTCGTTAGGCGGCTACGCTGGCTCGGCCATGGCCACCGAGCACGTCGCAGCGCCAGCTGAAGGGCCTCCCGGCGAAGCCCGGCGTCTACCTCTTCCGCGACGGGACGGGCGAGGTGCTCTACGTCGGGAAGGCGAAGTCGCTGCGCCCGCGCGTTCGCTCGTACTTCCAGCGGACGCCCGACACGCGCGCCCAGATCGCGCAGCTGC
The DNA here is from genome assembly GCA_963733995.1 of uncultured Thermoleophilia bacterium. Taxonomy (GTDB): domain Bacteria; phylum Actinomycetota; class Thermoleophilia; order Gaiellales; family Gaiellaceae; genus DATHTC01. Next base: position 35,305 of record CAVTFO010000016.1, on the reverse strand, counting down.
CGGCGCGCGTCGAGGACGTCGAGGTGATCGTCACCGGCACCGAGGCCGAGGCCCTGCACCTCGAGCAGAACCTCGTGAAGCGCCACCGGCCGCCGTTCAACATCCGCCTGCGCGACGACAAGTCCTTCCCGTACATCGCCGTCACCGTCGAGGACGACTACCCGCGCGTCATGTTCACCCGCGAGCGGCACCGGCGCGGCGTCTGGTACTTCGGCCCGTACGCGAACGCGAAGAAGGTGCGCGAGACGCTCGACGTCCTCAACCGCGTCTTCCAGTTCCGGCCCTGCGAGGGCCCGAAGCCGGGGCGGCACTCCGGGATCCCGTGCCTCGACTACCACATCGAGCGCTGCCGGGCGCCGTGCGTCGGGTACGTCTCGAAGGAGGACTACCGGGCGATCATCGACGGCGTCGTCGAGTTCCTCTCGGGCGAGTCGGCGCCGATCCTGGCCGAGCTCGAGGACCGGATGCGCGGGGCCGCGCGCGAGGAGCGCTTCGAGGAGGCGGCGCGCTACCGGAACCGGCTCAAGTCGGTGCAGCACCTCGCGGAGCGCCAGGCGGCCGACCGGCGCTCGGTCGGCACGGTCGACGTGATCGGCATCGCCGCCGAGGGCGACCGGGCCGCGGTGCAGATCTTCCCGCTCCGCGGCGGCAAGCTCGTCGACCGGCACAGCTTCCACCTCGAGAACGTGGCCGGGCAGGACCTGACCACGGTGCTCGAGGCGTTCTGCGTCGAGTACTACGGCTCCGCGCCGAGCATCCCGCCGCAGCTCGTGGTGCCGCGTGACGCGGGCGACGTCGCGGCGCTGGAGGAGTTCCTCTCGGCGAGGCGCGGCTCGCGCGTCGAGGTGCGCGTGGCCGAGCGGGGCGAGAAGCGGCGCCTGCAGGAGCTCGCGTCCGAGAACGCGCGGCTCGCGCTGACCTCCGAGCAGGTGGCGGCGGAGCAGAAGCGCCAGCGCCGCGTCGAGGCGCTCGAGGAGCTGCGCGAGGTGCTGAACCTCGAGAGCCTCCCGCTCCGGATCGAGTGCTTCGACATCTCGAACATCCAGGGCGAGGAGGTCGTCGGCTCGATGGTCGTCTTCCAGGACGCGGTGCCGAAGAAGGCGCACTACCGCAAGTTCGCGGTGCGCGGCGTCGAGGGCCAGGACGACTTCGCCTCGATGGAAGAGGTCGTCTCGCGCCGGTTCGCGCGGCTCGGCGACGTGTCGGCGGACGAGTACGACGAGTCGTTCGCCTCGCCGCCGAACCTCGTCGTGATCGACGGCGGCAAGGGCCAGCTCGCGGCGGCGCTCGAGGCGATGCAGCGGTTCGACCTCCCGCGCGTGGCGGTGATCGCGCTCGCGAAGCGGGAGGAGGAGGTGTTCGTCCCGGGCCAGTCCGGACCCGATCCGGCTCGACCGCAGCTCGCCCGGGCTGCAGCTGCTGCAGCGGATCCGCGACGAGGCGCACCGCTTCGCCGTCGGCTTCCACCGGCAGCGGCGCGAGAAGCGCGGCTTCGAGTCGATCTTCGACACGCTCCAGGGCGTCGGGCCGGCGCGGCGGCGGGCGCTGATCGCGCACTTCGGCTCGGTCGACGGCGTGCTGGCCGCCACGCCGGAGGAGCTCGAGGGCGTGCCCGGCGTGCCTGCGAAGACGGCGCGGTCGATCTACGCGCAGCTGCACAAGGCGGGCCGCGGATGAGGCTCGCGCTCGTGGCGCTGCTCGCGCTCGCGTGCATCGGGTGCGGCGGCGCCGACGACGAGGACGAGGGCACGCCGGTCGCCGCCGTCGCCGGCGCGGAGGAGCCCGCGGTCGGGGAGGCGCTCGTCGACTTCCTCGAGGCGGTCGACCGCGGCGACGACCGGGCCCTGTGGGCGGCCCTGTCGCCGCAGACGCAGGAGACGATGGGCCCGACGTACGCGGAGTTCCACCGCGGCCTCGCCGCCGACCTCCGCGACGACCTCGCCCGGCAGACCGGGCCGCCGAAGGCGATCCTGGCGCGCCGCGTCGGTCCCTGGGGCGTCGCGGCCGTGACCGGCACGCGCGTCGTCGACGACGAGGAGGAGCCCTACGCGTACGCGACCGCGTTCCGGCGCGTCGACGGCGAGTGGCGGGTCGAGCTCGGCGGCGCCGTCGCCATCGGCCTCCTGCCCGGGCACCTCGACGAGAGCGACGGCACCCCGACCCTCGCGGCCACGCTCGACGCGTCCGGCCCGCTCGAGCGCTCGCTGCTGTGGCTCGACGGCGAGCCGCTGCCGCTCCGGCGCGACGACGAGGGGCCCTTCGGCGCCCGCGTGCGGCACGAGGTCGAGTCGGAGCTGCCCGGAGGGCTGGCACGTCGCGACGACGCTTCGCGACGACGCCCGAGACCGCCGCCGCGGCGGCCTGGGCCTTCGAGGTCGTGTCCTAGGCGGGCGGGCGGCCGTCGCCGTCGGCCTCGAGGAACGGGTACCGGTAGTCCCGCGGCGGCACGAACGTCTCCTTGATCGTCCGCGGGCTCGCCCAGCGGATCAGGTTCCACATCGAGCCGGCCTTGTCGTTCGTCCCGGACGCGCGGGCGCCGCCGAACGGCTGCTGGCCCACGACCGCGCCCGTCGGCTTGTCGTTCACGTAGAAGTTGCCGGCCGCGTACTCGAGCGCCCGGTCGGCGTCCTCGATCGCCTGCCGGTCGCGCGCGAAGACGGCGCCCGTGAGCCCGTACGGCGCGGTCTCGTCGACGAGCTCGAGCGTGTCCTCCCAGCGGTCGTCCGGGTAGACGAAGGTGGTCACGATCGGGCCGAAGAGCTCCTCCTGCATGAGCTTCATCTTCGGGTCGCGCGTGACCACGACCGTCGGCTCGACGAAGAAGCCCTCGCTGTCGTCGACGGTGCCGCCGACGAGGATCTCCGTGTCGTTCGCGTTCCGCGCGAGCTCGATCGCCTCGCGGTGCCCGGCGAGGGCCTTGCCGTCGATCACCGCGCCCATGAAGTTGGAGAAGTCGCCGACGTCGCCCATCGCGATCGAGCCGACCTCGTCGGCGAGCCGGTCGCGCAGCTGCGGCCACATCGACTCCGGGATGTAGACGCGCGACGCGGCCGAGCACTTCTGGCCCTGGTACTCGAACGAGCCCCGCACGATCGCGGCCGCGACGGCGTCGACGTCGGCGGTGCGGTGGGCGACGATGAAGTCCTTGCCGCCCGTCTCGCCGACGATCCGCGGGTAGTTCCGGTAGTCGGCGATGTTGCTCCCGATCGTCTTCCACATCGAGTGGAACACGGGCGTCGAGCCGGTGAAGTGGACGCCGGCGAGCTGGGGCGAGGCGAGCGCGGGGTCGCCGATCTCGGCGCCGGCGCCGTAGACGAGGTTGATCACGCCGTCGGGCAGGCCGGCCTCGCGCAGGATCTGCATCGTGAAGTGCGCGGAGTAGGCGGCCGTCGACGCGGGCTTCCAGACGACCGTGTTGCCCATGAGCGCCGGGCTCGCGGGCAGGTTCCCGCCGATCGCGGTGAAGTTGAACGGCGTGACCGCGAAGACGAAGCCCTCGAGCGGCCGGTACTCCATCCGGTTCCAGATCCCGGGCGAGGAGACCGGCTGCTCCTCGTAGATCCGCGTCATGAACTCGACGTTGAAGCGCCAGAAGTCGGTGAGCTCGCACGCGGCGTCGATCTCGGCCTGGTGCGCGGTCTTCGACTGGCCGAGCATCGTCGCGGCGTTCAGCACCTGCCGCCACGGGCCGGCGAGCAGCTCGGCGGCGCGGAGGAAGACCGCGGCGCGCTCCTCCCACGGCGTCCGCGACCAGGTCTTCCACGCCTCGGCCGCGGCGTCGATCGCGCGCTCGACCTCGGCCGCGCCGCCGGCGTGCACCTCGGCGAGGACGTGGTTGCGCCGGTGCGGCATGACCGCCTCGAACGTGTTCCCGGTGCGCACCTCCTCGCCGCCGATCACCATCGGCAGCTCGAGCCGCTCGGCCTCCATCCGGCGCAGCTGCGCCTGCAGCTCGCCGCGCTCCGGGCGAGCCCGGCTCGTAGCCCTTGACCGGCTCGTTCTGGGGCGGCGGCGGGCGCTGGATCGCGTGGAGTGCCATCCGTCGGCGATTCTACGGCGGAGCCCGTGCGCCAGGTCGCCCCTACCCGCGTCACCTACGCCGCCTTCGAGGCGCCCGGCTGGGGCGTGGGGGAGGTCTGGCTCGACGGCGACCGGGTCGTCCAGGCCGAGCACCCGCGTCCGAAGCAAGTGGCTCAGAGCCACAAAGTCCATCCGCTCGCCGAGCGGATGCGGGACTGGTTCGCCGGCGCGGAGGACGACTTCCTCGACGTCGAGCTCGAGCTGGACGGGTGCACGCCGTTCCAGCTCGCGGCGGTGGACGCGCTGCGGCGGGTGCCCCGCGGCGAGGTCGTCACCTACGGCGAGCTGGCGGCGCTCGCCGGATCCCCCGGAGCCGCGCGCGCGATCGGCACCCTGTGCGCCACGAACCGCTTCGCCGTCATCGTCCCGTGCCACCGCGTCGTCTCCGCCTCGGGGATCGGCGGCTACGGCTCGCTCGGCGAGGAGTACAAGCGACGGCTGCTGAGGCTCGATGGCGTCGCTCTCTGAGGAGCTACGCGACGAGCTCGCCGCGATCGACCCGCGCAGCGAGTGCGACCGGCTCGCCGAGCTCTCCGGGCTGTTCCACACGGCCGGGAGCGTCCACCTCCGCGGCCGCGGCGCGCGTCTCGCTGCACCTCGACCTCGCCTCCTCGGCGGTCGCGCGGCGCGCGTTCGCGCTGCTGCGCTCGTTCGGCGTCGAGTCGGAGATCCGGACGTACCGCCGCCGCGCCTTCGAGCGGGGCACGCGCTACCAGCTGCACGTCCCGGGCGACGAGCGCGCGGTGGAGGTGCTGCGGCAGGCGGGCGTGCTCGACGACGGGCTCGCGCCGCGCGAGCTCCCGCCGCGCTCGGTCGTCGCCCGCGCGTGCTGCCGCGGCGCGTACGTCCGCGGCGCGCTCCTCGGCGCCGGCTCGCTGACCGGCCCGCCGGCGCTCCATCTCGAGATCCGCTCGGCCGGGATGGAGGGCGCCCGGCTGCTCGCGGAGCTCGCGCCGCTCGCGGTCGCCGACCGCGGCCGGCACGCGGTCGCGTACGCGAAGGGCCGCGCCGCCGTCGAGGACACGCTCGCGCTCGCGGGCGCCGGCGGCGTCGTGCTCGAGCTCGAGGAGGGCGCCGTGATGGGAGAGACGCGGGCGCGCGCGAACCGGCTCGCGAACGCCGACCACGCGAACCTCGTGCGCACGAGCCGGGCCGCGCACGTCCAGCTCCGCGCGGTCCGGCTCCTCGCGTCGCGGGGTGAGCTCGCGACGCTCCCGGAGCCGCTGCGCGAGGTCGCCGAGCTCCGGCTGCGGCACCCGTCGGCGCCGCTCGCCGAGCTCGCGCGCCGGTGCGACCCGCCCGCGACGAAGGCGTCCGTGCACCGGCGGCTCCAGCGGGTGGTCGCGCTGGCCGAGGATGAGAGTCTAGCATCGTGACTCCGATTCAACTTCGCCAGCCTGTCGAACAAGTTCTGCACAAGTCCGCTGGTTTTCGCCACGCGATCTGAGTCATACTCACCAACTGCGGCGGGTTCCGCACTCGTCGGGCGCCGGATTCAGACCCCGTCCGTCGCCACGGTCCTGGGTGCGGAGAAACCGGGCGAGGAGATCGTCCTCGGAGCTCCTCTCTCGGGCCCGCCGCATTTCCTCTGCACCGGTTCAGCGGCGTACGGCCGACTACTGAGTCCCGGCCGGAGGGGCTTGGCTAGAGTCGCCGCGGACTCAGCAGACGACTCCGACCAGGGGGATCGATGGCAACGCGTGTGGGCATCAACGGCTTCGGCCGGATCGGCCGGAACTTCTTCCGCGCGGCGGTCGCGCGGGACGCGGACGTCGAGATCGTCGCGGCGAACGACCTCGGCGACGTCGCCACGATGGCGCACCTGTTGAAGTACGACTCGAACCTCGGCCCGCTCGAGGGCGGGGTCGAGGTCGGCGACGGGACGATCCGCGCGGCCGGCAGGGAGTTCCAGCTGCTGTCCGAGCGCGAGCCCGGCGCGATCCCCTGGGGCGACCTCGGCGTCGACGTCGTCGTCGAGTCCACCGGCTTCTTCACGAAGCGCGAGGGCGCGCAGAAGCACCTCGACGCCGGCGCGCGCAAGGTCGTCATCTCCGCGCCGGCGACCGACCCGGACCTCACGGTCGTGCTCGGCGTCAACGACGACCAGTACGACCCGGACACCCACCACATCGTCTCGAACGCCTCCTGCACGACGAACTGCATCGCCCCGATGGCCAAGGTCCTCCACGACGCCTTCCGGATCGAGCGCGGCTTCATGACGACGATCCACGCGTACACCAACGACCAGCGGATCCTCGACCTCCCGCACGAGGACCTGCGCCGCGCCCGCGCCGCCGCGATCAACCTGATCCCGACCTCGACCGGCGCCGCGCGCGCGATCGGGCTCGTGCTGCCCGAGCTGAAGGGCATCGTGGACGGCGTCGCGGTGCGCGCGCCGATCCCGACCGGCTCGCTGACGGACTTCGTCGTCCACCTCGGGCAGGACGTGACCGCCGAGCAGGTCAACGACGCGTTCCGCACGGCCGCCGACGGGCCGCTCGAGGGGATCCTCCAGTACTCGACCGACCCGCTCGTCTCCACCGACATCAACCAGAGCCCGTACTCGTGCATCTTCGACAGCCAGCTGACGATGGCGTACGGCGGCCCGATGGCGAAGGTCTTCGGCTGGTACGACAACGAGTGGGGCTACTCGTGCCGGCTCGTGGACCTCGTCACGCGGCTCTAGTGCATCGTCCGCGCTCCGTCCGGCAGGCCGACGTCCGGGGGAAGCGCGTGCTCGTCCGGGCCGACCTCAACGTCCCGCTCGAGGACGGGCGCGTGGCCGACGACACGCGGATCGTGGCCGCGCTGCCGACGCTGGCCTGGCTGCTCGACGAGGGTGCGGCGGAGGTGGCGGTCTGCTCGCACCTCGGGCGGCCGAAGAGCGAGGAGGACCGCGCGAGGTACTCGATGCGCCCGGTCGAGGAGGAGCTCCGCCGGCACCTGGCCGACGAGCGCCTGGTCGTGCTCGAGAACACGCGCTTCCATGCCGGGCGAGACGGCGAACGACGAGGCGTTCGCGCGCGAGCTCGCCGACGACCGCGACCTGTACGTGAACGACGCGTTCGGCTCGGCGCACCGCGCGCACGCCTCGACCGAGGCCGTCGCGCACCTGCTGCCGGCCTACGCCGGCTTCCTCCTGCTCGACGAGCTCGAGCACCTCGGTCGGCTCCTCGGCGAGGTCGAGCGGCCGTTCGTGCTCGATCGCGGGCGGCGCGAAGGTGGAGGACAAGCTCGGCGTCCTGCAGAACCTCGGCAGCCGGGCGGACACGGTGGTCGTCGGCGGCAAGATGGCGGAGGAGCTGCGGGAGGAGAACCCGCTCGACTTCCCGGTCGTGCTCCCCGACGACGTCGTCGCCGCCGCGGCGTTCGACGAGCACGCGGAGCACCGCGTCACGCCGTTCGACGCCCTGCCGGACGGCTGGCTCGGCCTCGACATCGGCCCGGAGTCCGAGGCCCGCTTCGCCGAGGAGATCTCGCGCGCGCGGACGATCTTCTGGAACGGGCCGATGGGCGTGTTCGAGTGGGAGGCGTTCGCCGGCGGGACGAAGGCGGTGGCGCGCGCCGTCGCCGAGAACGGCTCGGCGTACTCGGTCGTCGGCGGCGGCGACTCCGTCCGCGCCGTCAACGAGCTCGGCGTCGCCGAGCGGATCTCGTGGATCTCGACCGGCGGCGGCGCGTCGCTCGAGCTGCTCGAGGGCAAGGAGCTCCCCGGCGTCGCCGCGATCCCCGAGGCGTCTCGCCGTGAGAGGTTGTGACGGACTCGGGTGGCCTCCTGTGACCCAAGCCGCTAGGCTGCTGGTCGCGGGCAACTGGAAGATGTTCAAGGGCCCGGCCGAGACGCGGGCCTTCCTCGAGGCGCTTCGAGCCGCCGGAAGGCGTCGACGTGGTCGTCTGCCCGCCGGCCGTGTCGCTCGCGACGGCGGTGGAGCAAGTGGCTCAGAGCCACAAGGTCTCGGTCTACGCGCAGAACGCGCACTGGGAGCCCCACGGGCGCGTACACCGGCGAGGTCGCGGCGGAGATGCTCGTCGAGCTCGGCGTCTCGGGCACGCTCGTCGGCCACTCCGAGCGGCGGCAGCTCTTCGGCGAGACCGACGAGATGGTCGCGCGCCGCGCCCGCGCCGCGCTGGCGGCCGGCCTCGACGTGATCGCCTGTGTCGGCGAGACGCTCGAGCAGCGCGAGTCGGAGGACACCGAGCTCGTGCTGAAGATCCAGTGCGAGGCGATCGCGTACGCGTGCGAGGGGCACGACTACGTGATCGCCTACGAACCCGTGTGGGCGATCGGCACGGGCCGGACCGCGACCCCGGAGCTGGCGCAGGAGGCGCACGAGTTCGTCAAGTCGATCGCCGACGTCCCTGTGCTCTACGGCGGCTCGGTGAAGCCCGAGAACGCCCACGAGCTGCTGTCGATGCCCGCCGTCGACGGCGCGCTCGTCGGCGGGGCGTCCCTCGACCCCGATTCGTTCCTCGCGATTTGCCAGGCAGCCGCGTCCCTCTCGTAGCGCTCGTCATCCTCGACGGGTGGGGCTGCGCGGCGGCCGGCCCCGGGAACGCGGTCGAGCTCGCGGCGACGCCGGTGTTCGACCGGCTCTGGCGGCAGTACCCGCACACGACGCTGAAGGCGAGCGGCGAGGCGGTCGGGCTCCCGGCCGGCCAGATGGGGAACTCGGAGGTCGGGCACCTGACGATCGGCTCGGGCCGCGTCATCGACATGGACCTCCAGCGCGTCAACCGCGCGATCCGCGACGGCAGCTTCTTCGCGAACGAGGCGCTCGTCGGCGCGTTCGCGCGCGCACGCGAGCGGGGCGGGGACGTCCACCTGCTCGGGCTCGTCTCGCACGGCGGCGTCCATTCGCACCTCGACCACCTGCAGGCGCTGCTGCGGCTCGCCGAGCAGCAGGGAATGGCGGAGCGGACGTGGATCCACGCCTTCACGGACGGACGCGACGTCTCGCCGACATCGGCCGTCGCCGATCTGGCCGAGCTCCCGCGCGAGCGGATCGCGGACGTGATGGGCCGCTACTGGGCGATGGACCGGGACAAGCGCTGGGAGCGCACCGACCGCGCAGTCGCGGCGATCGCGGACCGAGCCGGGACGGCTGGCACAGACCCGGTGGCGGACGTGCGGCGGAGCTACGACGCGGGCGTGACGGACGAGTTCGTCGAGCCGCTCGTCTACCCGCAGGCGCCCGCGCTCGGGCGCGACGACGCCGTGATCCACTTCAACTTCCGCCCCGACCGCGCGCGCCAGCTCACGGAGCGGCTGCTCGAGCGCGGCCTCGACGTGACGACGATGACGCGCTACCGCGCGGACTTCCCGTGCCCGGTCGCCTTCCCGGAGCAGGAGGTGCGGAACACGATGGCCGAGGTGCTGGCGGGCCACGGCCTTCGGCAGCTCCACGCCGCCGAGACCGAGAAGTACGCGCACGTCACCTACTTCTTCAACGGCGGCGACGAGCGCGAGTGGCCCGGGGAGAGTGAGGGTGCTCGTCCCGTCGCCGCGAGACGTCGCGACCTACGACCTGAAGCCGGAGATGTCGGCCGCGGAGGTGGCCGACCGCTTCGCGGGCGAGATCGGCGCGGGCTTCGCGTTCGGCGTCGTCAACTTCGCCAACCCGGACATGGTCGGGCACACCGGCTCGATCCCGGCCGTGATCCGGGCCGTCGAGACCACGGACGCCTGCCTCGGGCGGGTCGTCGACGCGGTGCACGCCGCCGGGGGCATCTGCCTCGTCACCGCCGACCACGGGAACGCCGAGGTGATGATCGACGCCGACGGCGGCCCGCATACCGCCCACACGACCAATCCGGTGCCGCTCGTGGTCACGGATCCGGAGGTCAGGTTGCGCGAGGGCGGCGAGCTCTCCGACCTGATTCCGACGGCGCTCGAATACCTCGGGATCGACATTCCGGCCGAGATGACCGGGACGGGGCTGGCCGACTTGGCGTAAACCCGTCTATACTCCGCCGCGCCTTGTCACTCGCGCAGCCTGATTTTGGCGTCCTGCGGAAGGCGCAGCGGGGAGACGAGCGAGCTTTCTCGCTCATCGTTCGTGCGTACGAGGTCCCGGTCTTCAACTACGTGATGCGCCTCGTCGGCGGCGATCGCCAGCTGGCCGAGGATCTGACGCAGGAGGTGTTCGTCCGGGTCTTCCAGGGCCTGCCGAACTTCTCGCTGCGGTCGAAGTTCACGACCTGGCTGTTCCAGGTGACGAAGAACCGCGTGCTCGACGAGCTCCGCGCGAGCGAGCGCCGGCCGCGGAACCTCGTCGCGCTCGAGGACGCGCCGCCGCTCGAGGTGCTCGACGCGCCGTTCGAGCGGCTCGAGGCGATCGACGCCGTCTGGCGCGCGGTCGAGAACCTCACGGTCGACCTGAAGATGGCGCTGCTCCTCCGCGACGTCGTCGGCATGTCCTACACGGAGATCGCCGACTCGCTCGAGATCACGCTCGCCACCGTGAAGTGGCGGATCTACAAGGCGCGCGAGGAAGTCCAGCTCGCGCTCGCCCGCGAGGGCATCACCTTCGGCGAGAAGGCGAAGCCGGCGGCGGTCGCGTCCGCCGGCCCGAACCTCGAGCTCGTCTAGCCGGTCCCGCCGCGCGCGTTGGCGCGCAGCCACTCCGACAGGTTCCGCGCCGTCTCCTCCGGCGTCGCGCCGGCCTGCGGACCCCGCGGCGCGGGCGGGGTCTGCCGCGGCTCCTCGGCCGGGGCCGGGTCTTCGTCGAGCGCGAGGAAGCCCGCCACGGCGATCGCCACGGTCGCGAGCGCCACGACGAGCCACGGCGCGCGGCGGCGGGCGCGGCGCCGACGGACGTGGCCGGATGACCGTCGTCGCCTGCTCCGACGCCGTCGGCCGTCTCGGGCAAGCGTCAGCGCGGCGCGGAGCCCGGCGGCCGTGGGACGGGCGTCGGCGCGGGCGGCAAGCCCGCTCATCACGGCCTCCTCGACCCGCTCCGGCACGTCCGGCGCCAGGTCGCGCACCGGCGGGATCGGAGTCTGCGATGGCGTCCACGAGCTCGCCCAGCGAGGCCACCTGGCGCGGCGGCCGCCCGGTGAGCAGCTCGTACAGCACCGCGGCCAGCCCGTAGACGTCCGCGGCCGGGCCGACCTCCTCGCCGCGCGCCTGCTCGGGAGCGAGGTAGGCCGCGGTGCCGAGGATCGTCCCGGCCTCCGTCAGCCCCGACAGCTCGACCGCGCGCGCGATCCCGAAGTCGCCGATCTTGAGCTGGCCGTCGCGGCGCAGCAGCAGGTTCCCCGGCTTCACGTCGCGGTGCACGAGCCCCGCGGCGTGCGCGTGCTCGAGCCCGTCGAGCGCCTGCACGGCGAGCCCGACGGCGCGGTCCCACGGCAGCGCGCCCTCGCGGCGGACGACGTCGGCGAGCGTCTCGCCGTCGACGTACTCCATGACGATGAACGGCAGCCCGTCGACCTCGCCCGCGTCGAGCACGCCGACCACGTTGGGGTGGGCGAGCCGGGCTGCGAGCCGGCCCTCGCGGACGAACCGCTCGCGCAGCTCCGCGTCGCCGGCGAGGCTGTCGGCGAGCACCTTCACCGCGACGAGCCGGTCGAGCTCGACGTCGCGCGCGAGGTCGACGCGGGCCATCCCGCCGCGGCCGAGCGGCCGCTCGACGCGGTACCGGTCGGCGAAGGCGACGGAGCTCATCCGTCGTCCCCGCCGCCGCGGTCCTTCTTCTTGTGCCCCTTCTTCTTGCCGCGCCCGGGCCCGTCGTCGTCCTCGTCCTCGTCCGCCTGCGGCTCCGGCTGGACGACCGGCGGCGGGCAGTTGACCGCGTTCACGAGCTCCTGCGTCCGCGCGACGAGCTCCTCCTGGTAGACGGCCGGGATCTCCCCGGCGTTGACCGCGGCGATGGCGTCGGCGGCGAGCGCGTCCGCCTCGTGCGCCGCGCCGCACTCGTCGCCGGCCGCGAGCTTCAGCGCGATCGTGTCGGACCGCGCCACCAGCCGGTCCGCGGTCGCCGCTGCGAGGGTCGGCCGCGTAGGCGCCGAGGCCTCGTCCTCTCCGCCGCCCCCGCCGCAGCCCGCGAGCGCGACCGCGACGAGGAGAGGGAGGACCCCTGCGCTACCGGGTGCTGTGCGGATCCGTCCTCCTCGGTCAGTGGCCGAGCGCGAGGCGCTCCGCGAGCGAGGCCGGCAGGCCGCGGTCGTGGATCTCGCGCTGTGTCTCCGAGACGGGGTATTCGACGCGGCGGAAGGCGGCAAACCTCGCGTCGAGGTCGAGCAGGAGCCAGGCGGCGCGCGGATCGCCGTCGCGCGGCTGCCCGACGGAGCCGGGGTTGAGCAGGCGGCGGGCGCCGTCGAGCGGGATCTCCGTGCCGCCGGCTGCCACGCCGCCCTCGAGGCGGTCGCCGTCGAGCGAGATCGCGAGGGCGACGTGGCTGTGCCCGACGAGCACGAGCGCCTCCTGCGTCGCCTCGAACGTGCCGAGCGCCGCCTCGCCGGTCAGGACGTACTCCCAGACCGGGTCCCGCGCGCTCGCGTGGAACATCGCGGCGCCCTCGCGCCACGCCTCCGGGTGGAGCGACTCGAGGAACGCGCGCGAGTGCTCGTCGAGCGCGGCCGTCGTCCACCGGGCCGCGGCGGCCGCATCCGGGTTGAACTCGGCCACGTCCACGCCGGCGCTCTCCAGCGCGACGAGGTCGTGGTTGCCGACGAGGCAGAGCGTCGCGCGTTCCTGCACGATCCGGCAGCACTCGTTGGGGCGCGGCCCGTAGCCGACCGTGTCGCCGAGGCACCAGATCTCCTCGACGCCCTCCTCGTCGATTGCCGCGAGGACGGCCTCGAGGGCGGCGAGGTTAGCGTGGACGTCGGAGATGACTGCGATGCGGTGGGCCATCGGAAGTGGAACCGTACTCGGCTGGCTCCTCGCCGCAACGCTCCTCTGGCGCGCCGACGTCGGCGAGACCGGGGACGGGCCGGTCCGGTTCGACACGGACGTGCTCGAGCGCGCGGAGGCGTACGCGCGCGGGGCACGGCTGCTCTGGCTCGCCGGGCTCGTCGTCGAGCTCGCCGTCCTCGCGGCGCTCGTCCCGCTCGGCCCGCGCCTGGCGCGCCGCGCGCGCGGGCCGGCCGTGGTGCGCGGCCTGCAGGTGCTCCTGGTCGTGCTCGCTGCGGTGTGGCTCGCGCGCCTCCCGTCGCCGTCGCCGCGCAGTGGTGGCGGCGCCGCTACGGCCTCTCCGACGCCGGCTACCTCGACCGGCTGGTGCTGAACCCGTGGCTCGAGCTCCTCGGCTCGGTCGTGCTCGCCTGCGTCGCGCTCGCGGCCGGGATGCTGCTCGCGCGGCGCTTCGGCCGCCGCTGGTGGCTCGTCGGCGCGCCGGCGCTCGTCGTCGTCGGCGCCGCGTCGGTGCTGCTCCAGCCGCTCGTCCTCGCGCCGAAGCTCGACCGGCTCGACGACCCGGCGCTCGCCGCGGAGATCCGGGCGCTCGGCGACCGGCTCGGCGTGCAGGTCGACCGCGTCGAGGTGCGCCGGGCGAGCGAGCGGACGACGCGCGTGAACGCGGAGGTCTACGGGCTCGGCGCGACGCGCACCGTCGTGCTCTGGGACACGCTCCTCGACGGCCGCTACACCGACGACGAGATCCGCTTCCTCGCCGCGCACGAGCTCGCGCACGTGAAGGCGCACCACGTCTGGAAGGGGCTCGGCTGGCTGGTGCTGCTCGCGCCGCCGCTCGTCTGGATCCTGTCGCGGGCCGTGCGCCTCGAGGACCCGGGCCAGGTGCCGAAGGCGGTGCTCGTCGTGGTCCTGCTCCAGCTCGCGGTGCTGCCGCTGACGAACGCCGTCTCGCGCCGCTACGAGGCCGAGGCCGACCACCTCGGGCTGGCGGCGACGGGCGAGCCGGCCGCGGCCGAGGCCACGTTCCGCCGCTTCGTCCGCACCAACCTCAACGATCCCGTCGCCGCCGGCGTGGGCGCGCATCCTGCTCGCGACGCACCCGACGACCGAGGATCGGATCCGCGCCGCTAGGAGCTCGGCGGCGCCTCCGGCAGGTTCCTGATCGCCTCGCGGCTCGACCACTTCGACCAGGCGTCGGCGATCGCCGCCTGGAGCTCCTCGACGAACCGCGGCGACATGTTCACGCGCGCCACGACCGCTCCGGGGATCTCGCCCTCGTCGACCTCGTGCTCGATCCGCGCGAACGTGATCGTGAACTCGTAGTCGGAGAAGCTGACGTTCGCGAAGTTCGCGTAGACGCCGGCGAGGTGCTTCTCCGGATCGAGGTGAAGGTTGAGGTGGCGCTCCTGGGAGTCCTCGTCCACGCCTCTACGATACGCCACCCGTGACCGCCGTCGAACGCCTCCGGACCACGCTCGCCGAGACGCTCGGCGCAGCCGGTCGCGCTCGAGCGCCCCGGCGAACCCCGAGCACGGCGACTTCGCGACGAACGTCGCGCTGCGGCAGGCGCGCCGACGTCAGGCGCCCGCCGCGGGAGCTCGCGGAGGAGTACGCGCGCGCCGCGGAGGGCCTCGACGCGGTCGAGCGCGCGGAGGTCGCCGGCCCGGGCTTCGTCAACCTCTGGCTCTCGCCGGCCTGGTACGGCGAGGCGCTCGCGGAGATCCTCGAGCGCGGGCAGCGACTACGGCGCCGGCTCCGCGACCGCGCCCGAGCGGATCCAGGTCGAGATGGTGTCCGCGAACCCGACGGGGCCGATCACCGTCGCCTCCGCCCGGAACGGCGCCTACGGCGACGCCGTCGCGCGCCTGCTCGAGTTCGCCGGCCACGACGTCGAGCGCGAGTACTACTACAACGACGAGGGCGCGCAGATGGACCGCTTCCGGGCCTCGGTCGAGGCGGCCGGACGCGGGGAGGAGCCGCCCGAGGACGGCTACCACGGCGCCTACGTCGCCGAGCTGGCGCGGCTCCCCGGCGACCCGGTCGAGCGCATGCGGGCGCAGATCGAGGCGTCGCTCGAGCGCTTCCGCATCCACTTCGACTCGTGGGCGCTGCAGAGCGAGATGGCGCGGCACGTCCCGGACGTGCTGCAGCGGATCGAGACGTACGAGGCGGAGGGCACGCTGTGGGCGCCGACGTCGAAGTACGGCGACGACAAGGACCGGCCGCTCGTCCGCTCGTCGGACGGCTCGTTCCTCTACTACGCGGCCGACGTCGCCTACCTCCTCGACAAGCTCGACCGCGGCTTCGACCGCGCGATCTACGTCCTCGGCGCCGACCACCACGGGTACGTCGCGCGGCTGAAGGCCGCGGCCGCGCTGCTCGGGAAGGACCCCGAGCGGGTCGAGGTGCTGCTCTACCAGCTCGTCCACCTGACGAGCGGCGGCACGCAGGCGAAGATGTCGAAGCGGCGCGGCGACGTGGTCTTCCTCGACGACTTCGTCGACGAGGTCGGGATCGACGCGGCGCGGTGGTTCCTCGTCAACCGCGGCCCCGACCGGACGATCGAGATCGACGTCGACCTCGCGAAGGAGAAGACGCAGAAGAACCCGGTCTACTACGTCCAGTACGCGCACGCGCGGATCGCCGGGATCCTCCGGAACGCCGGCGACGCGGCGGTCTCGGCCGAGCCGCCGGCGGCGCTCGCCCCCGAGGAGCGCGCGCTCGTGAAGCGGCTGACGGACTTCCCGGCGCTCGTGCGCGAGGCGGCGGAGCGGCGCGGGCCGCACGCCGTGCCCGAGTACGCGATCGGGCTCGCCGACGACTTCCACCGCTTCTACCACGAGCACCGCGTGCTCGAGAGCGACGAGCAGGCGTTCCGGCTCGCGCTCGTGCAGGCGACGCGGCACGTGCTCGCCCGGTCGCTCGACCTCGTCGGAGTCGAGGCGCCGGAGCGGATGTAGGTCAGCCGGCGGCGACCGGGAACCGCGCCCGGAGCACCGGCCCGTCGACCTCGAGGCTGCCGTTGATCGTCTCGACGCGGTCGGCGAGCGCGCACAGCCGGTCGCCGCCGAGCTCGCCGCAGCCGCTCACGTCGAGCGTCACGTGCCCGTTCTGCTGCGCGAGCGAGACCTGGAGGTGCGAGCCGGCGTCGCCCGCGCACTCGATCGCGCCGAGGACGACGTCGTAGGCCGCGCGCTCGATCTCGCCCGGGAAGCGCTCGTCCGGGACGTCGAGCTCGACCGGGACCGGCGCGCGCGTCGACGCGGCGAAGAGCGCCGGCGCGAGGCCGCGGTCGGTGAGGGCGACGGGGTGGAGCCGGCGCGCGAGCTCGCGGAGCTCCTCGCCGGTCAGCGCGAGCTCCTCGATCGCCTGGTCGACGAGCGCGGCGGACTCGGCGTCGTCGAGCCGGCCCTTCAGCGCGCGCAGCAGGAGCGAGACCGCGACGACGCGCTGCTGGGCCCCGTCGTGGAGGGCCCGGCCGAGCTCCGCGCGGGCGGCGTCGCTGCACGCCACGAGCGCGGGCGCGCGATTCGAGCAGTCGCTGGAGCTCGTCGTCCACGCGCTCAACGGTACTCCGGAGCGCGGCGACTGCGACCAGGGGGTTGACCGCACCCTTCCGTAAGCGTACACTTACGTAAGTCATGGCTTACGGAAGGGCGATGGACGCACTCGGCGATCCCACCAGGCGGGCGATCCTCGAGCGGCTCCGCGGCGGCGCGAAGGCCGTGGGGGAGCTCGCGGAGGGCCTGCCGGTGAGCCGGCCGGCGGTCTCGCAGCACCTGCGCGTGCTCGAGGACGCCGGGCTCGTCGTCGCCCGCAAGCACGGGACGCGGCGGCTCTACCGGCTCGATCCGGACGGGCTCGACGAGCTGCGCGCGGCCCTGGACTCGTTCTGGAGCGACGCGCTCGCCGCCTTCGCGGCGGCGGCGCAGGAGGAGGCACGACGATGACGGCAGAGACGGCGACGCTCTCGGTGCGGAAGGTGGTGCGCGTGGAGCTGCCGCTCGAGCGCGCGTTCGAGCTGTTCACCGCGGGCGTGGGCAGCTGGTGGCCGACGCTCACGCACTCGATCCACGAGGCGGACGTGGCCGAGCTCGTCTGGGAGGCGCGCGCGGGCGGGCGGCTGTACGAGGTCTCGACGAGCGGCGAGGAGGCGGACTGGGCCGACGTGCTCGTCTGGGAGCCGCCGAGCCGGTTCGTGCTCGCGTGGCGGGTGAATCCCCAGCGGCCGCTCACGGAGGTCGAGGTGCGGTTCACCGAGGACGGCGAGACCACGCGGGTCGAGCTCGAGCACCGCGGCTGGCCGGAGGAGACGGCGCGCGACGGGTTCGACGGGTACGACAAGGGCTGGGACTTCGTCCTCGGCAGGTTCGTGGAGGCCGCGGCGGCGTAGCCCGTAGCATCGGGGCCCGTGCGGTGGAACCTCGCCGTCGCGGGCCTCGCTGCCTCCTGGGGGATCATCTCGGTGATCGTCGCGGGCGTCGACCTCGACGCCCGCGTGCTCGTGTTCTGGCGCCTCGCGCTCGCGGCGGCGGCCGTGTTCCTCATCTTCGCCGCGGCGCGGAAGCTCGAACTGCTGCGGCTCCCCGAGCGGCCGTGGCGCGTGCTCCTCGTCGGCGCGATGCTCGGCGCGCACTGGTTCCTCTTCTTCGAGGCGATCAAGCGCTCGTCGGTCGCCGTCGCGGTGCTGACCGTCTACACGGCGCCGATCTTCCTCGCCGTCTTCGCGCCGATGTTCCTGCCGGAGCGCCGCAGCCGTGTCGCGCTCGTCGCGCTCGCGCCCGCGGCCGTGGGCCTGGCGCTGATCGCGCTCGCAGGGGACGAGGGCGGCGAGGCGCTCGACCCGGTCGCGGTCGTGCTCGGGCTCGCGGCGGCGGGCACGTATGCGGCCCTCGTGATCGCGACGAAGCGGCTGACCGCGACGCTCGAGCCGCCGACGATCGCGTTCTGGAACTACGCCGCCGCGGCCGTCTGCCTCGCGCCGTTCCTCCTCGGCGCGGGCCGGGTGCTCCCGGTCGGGCGCCGAGGTCGCCTGGGTGCTGCTGCTCGGCGTCGTCTTCACGGCGCTGTCGGGCCTCCTCTACATCTGGCTGCTCCGGCGCGTGACGGCGCAGGCGATCGGGATCCTCGCGTACCTCGAGCCGGTCTCGGCGGCGCTGCTCGCCTGGGCCATCCTCGACGAGCCGCTGACGGGGACGGTGATCGTCGGCGGCCTGCTCGTCGTCGCCGCGGGCCTCCTCGTCGTCGTCGCCGAGCCGGACGAGGGGTCGCCGGTCGAGGCACCGCCCGTTCGGCCGCTTCCATCCGTCAGGGCCTCGAAGTAGAGTCTCCCCCCGAGGGGCGACGCTGCGGCGGTCGCCCCTCTGCTGCGCTCGAGTGCCCCGTCCAGCGATGCATGCCGCGACGGCATCACTGGACGAGGCACTAGGATCGCGGGCCGTGTCCTCGACCGCGCGGCCACCGGACCGGAACCTCGCGCTCGAGCTCGTCCGCGTGACCGAGGCGGCGGCGCTCGGCGCGGGCCGCTGGATCGGCCGGGGCGAGAAGGAGAGCGCCGACCAGGCGGCGGTCGACGCGATGCGCGTCGATGCTCGACACGGTCGAGATGGGCGGCGTCGTCGTGATCGGCGAGGGCGAGAAGGACGAGGCGCCGATGCTCTTCAACGGCGAGGAGGTCGGCTCGGGCCGCGGCCCGGCGGTCGACGTCGCCGTCGACCCGCTCGAGGGCACGCGCCTGACCGCGCTCGGGCAGCCGAACGCGATCGCGGTGATCGCCGTCGCCGAGCGCGGCTCGATGTTCTTCCCCGGCGCGGCGGTCTACATGGACAAGATCGCGGTCGGGACCGAGGCGGCGGATGCGATCGACATCAACGCGACGCCGACCGAGAACGTGGCGCGCGTCGCCGAGGCCAAGGGCAAGACGCCGCGGGAGGTCAACGTCGTCGTGCTCGAGCGCGACCGGCACGAGCAGCTGATCGCGGAGCTGCGCGAGGCGGGCGCCCGCGTCAACCTCATCCGCGACGGCGACGTCGCGCCCTCGATCGCGGCCGCGCACGGCGGGAGCGGGGTGGACATGCTCATGGGCATCGGCGGCACGCCCGAGGGCGTCATCTCCGCGGCGGCGATCAAGTGCCTCGGCGGCGCGCTGCAGGGACGCCTGTGGCCGCGCAACGACGAGGAGCGGCAGCAGCTCGTCGACGCCGGCTACGACGTCGACCGCGTGCTCACGACCGACGACCTCGTCGCCGGCGAGGACGTCTTCGTCGCCGCCACGGGCGTCACCGGCGGTGCGCTCCTCCGCGGCGTGCGCTACACGCGCGACGGCGCGACGACCGACTCGCTCGTGATGCGCTCCCGCTCGGGGACCGTGCGTCGGATCGAGGCCGAGCACGCGCTCGAGAAGCTGGCGCGCTTCACCGGCCGCGAATACCGCTAGAAGGGGCCATGGCCGGGGTCAGACCCCGGCCACGACCGAAATCGCCTACGCCACCGCGGCGGTCTCCATCTCGGGCGCGTACGTCCCGGTCCGCGCCGCGCCGTTCATCTTCGCGCGGTGGTAGTACGCGCGCTTCCCGGCCTCGACGTTCTCCGGCTTGCCGCCCCAGGCCTTGAGCGCAGGCGCCTGCAGCGCGCGGCCGTACGAGAACGACAGCTGCCACGGGTGCGGCCCCTTCGCGTTCATCGCGTTGAGGTGCGCGGTCGCGTCCTCGTCGGTCTGGCCGCCGGAGAGGAAGACGATCCCGGGCACCGCGGCCGGGACGTGCCGGTAGAAGACCTCGAGCGTCGTCTCGGCGACCGCGTCCACGTCGGCGCGGTCCGAGGCGTCGTAGCCCGAGAGGACCATGTTCGGCTTGAGCAGGATCCCGCGGTAGTCGACCCGCTGGTCGTGGAGCTCGGTGAACACGGCCTGCAGCACGCGTCCCGTCGCGACGCGCCGACTCCTGGATCGTGTGCGTCCCGTCCTGGAGCACCTCCGGCTCCACGATCGGGACGATTCCCGCCTCCTGGCACAGCGCCGCGTAGCGGGCGAGCGCGTGGGCGTTCGTCCAGACGCAGTACTCGGACGGCTTCCCGCCGCCGATCGAGTACGTCGCGCGCCACTTGGCGAAGCGCGCGCCGAGGCTCGCGGTACTCCTCGAGGCGCCCGCGCAGCCCGTCGAGGCCTTCGGTGATCGTCTCGCCGTCGGACAGCGCGAGCGGCTTCGCGCCGAGGTCGACCTTGATCCCGGGAATGATCCCGCGACGCGTCGAGCACCTGCGGGAACGGCGTCCCGTCGAGCGCCGTTCTGGCGGATCGTCTCGTCGAAGAGGATGACGCCGGAGATGTACTCCTCGGCGCCGTCCGTCGTGAACAGCATGTCGCGGTAGGCCTGGCGGTTGGCCTCCGTCGACTCGATCCCGATCGAGTCGAATCGCTTCTTGATCGTGCCGTCGCTCTCGTCCGCGGCGAGGATGCCCTTCCCCTCGGCAACCAGCGCTCGCGCGGTCGACTCGAGCTGCTGTACGTCCATCGTCCCTCCTGTCAGCGCGTCGTCCGTCCGGGGAGCAGTATCCCCGAACGGGCCCGCGCCGAGGGACTAGGTCATCAGCGCGACGGCCCTCATGATCCCGTTGCGGATCTCGTCACTGAAGAACAGGAGGGCGGCGATGATCGTGGCCGTCATCATCGAGAGGATGACGCCGTACTCGGCCATCGTCTGCCCCTGCTCGATCCGTAGCCGCTGACGCATGCGGCCTCCCTTTCGGTCGCGAAAGACCCCGACTGCCGCCCGTCGGCCTGCTCACATCGTCGGCTCGGCGCGGGCGTCTTGCGACCCCTGATCGAGTGACTTGCGCGGCTACACTCCGGGTCGCGCGCGGGCGTAGCTCAGTTGGTAGAGCACTGGCTTCCCAAGCCAGGTGTCGTGGGTTCGAGTCCCATCGCCCGCTCTCACGGAAACCCCCGCAGAACGGGGGTTTTATCGTCTCAGGCCTCCCGCTCGCCGGTTGCGGCCGTGCCCTTCAAGTGCCCCAAACGATCAGCGAGCGCATCGAGCCGCTCGGGCGCCCGCCTGTGTCCCACGGTGACCATCGACGGCGGGTGCTTACTCGGTCACGTCGAGTTGCTCCGCGACGTAGGCGCGCCAGGTCGGCAGTTCGTCGACGATGCAACTGAGGACATACGTGCCGGCAGTGACGTCGACTGGGATCGTGCCGGTCTCTCCGGCTTCGACGCCGGTGCGGACGGTCTGCTCGTAGAACGACGGCAGCGCAGGAAGCCTGCCGTTCTGCGCGACTTGCCGCTGTGCCTGCTCGATGTACGCCTCGAGGTCGTCGATCGTGGAGCCCTCGGCGATTGTGGCAAGCGTGAAGACACTGACGAACTCGGTCTTGTTCTCGACCTCGATCGTGAACATGCCGGCAGCCGGAGACGTGTCTCCCTCGTAGGTGCACCCATCGTCGGTCAGCGTGGCGCGCATCGCGCCCTCGTCGTCGCCGCCGCCGCAGGCCATCGGCAGCAAGGCCACGGCCGCCATCACCAGCGTGACAGCCGTCCGGTTGCCGAACGCCATGGGCGAGGAGTACCAGCCGGCGGCCGCGGCGACTAGTGGCAGTTGCGGACACCCGACGTCTGGCGGCTGGCGAGGGCCAACGTTCGAAAGAGTTGGTGTACGGTCGCACCAGATGGCGCTCGACGAGGCCATGGCGCTCACGAACCGGTTGCTGACGAGCGCCGACGCGCTCGCGGCGATGACTGCGCGGCTGCGGCTTAACGAGCTAGGTGACGAGGGCGACCCCGGCGTCCGCGCGCAGCTCGACCGTGTCGCGGACATCCTCGACGCGCGTCAGATCTACGACGGCCTCGACGAGCACGAACGTGCGGTGGTCGTCGCGTTCGCTCGCTCGTACCTCAACCAAGCACTTGACCTCGTTGAGAACCCGCTTCGCGAGCCTGGCTGGAGCTACACCGATCCTGTGCTGCTCCAGGCCCAGGGCTCCGCGTCGGCCGTGGTCGCGAAGCTTTTCGAGGCCGCGGGACTCGGAGCGCCGGGCGTGCGCATCCTCGACGTCGGGGCCGGAGTCGCTGGGCTCGCGATCGCGTTCTGCCGGACCTATCCGGAGAGCACGGTCGTCGGTATCGACCCTTGGGAGCCCGCGCTGGAGATCGCCCGGCGAAACGTCGAAGCCGCCGACCTCGGTTCGCGTGTCACGCTTGTCGTGTCCACGATCGAGGATTTCCGCGACGAGGACGGGTTCGATCTCGCGTGGCTGCCGTCGTTCTTCATTCCCGAGGCGTTGCTGGACGGCGCGATCGGGCGGATTCACGAGCTGCTTCGTCCCGGCGGGGAGCTCGTCGTCAGCACGTCGCTGGGCGAGGAGGGCTCGCTCGAGACCGCGGTCGACCAGCTCCGGATCTTGCGCTCGGGTGGCTCCGTCACGACTGCGGCGGACGCGCTTGCGCGGCTCGAGCGGGCCGGGTTCACGGACGTCAGAGAGCCCGATCTCGGCGCCGACGTGCCGCTCCGGCTCGGCGTCGGTACGCGCGCCTAACGCCGATGGGTGCGCGTTCGGCTCGGGCTGAGCCATGCTCGCACTTGGCTTTGCGCTGGCGTGCAAGCGGGGTGCAAGCGGATCTGAGGGCGGGCCGGCTGCTGCGTGAGCTCTCCCCGGGAAGCTCTTAACCCAGGCCGCTTGGGCCAATGCGCGCATGCCGGCCCGCACCGAGTACGACCCGTGCGAGGGCGCGAACTTGCGGTCAGCCCGGCAAGGCGATCGCGGACGAGCTCGAGCGGCTGCGGGTGACGCTGGTGGAGGCGCTGGACGACCCCGTTCGACCCTAGAGTTCGGTCGTGCCCGAGGACCACTTCGGCGAGCGCGTGGCGGCGCGGTACGACTTCTCCGAGGCCGACATGTTCGAGCCGGCCGTCGTCGACCCGTCGTCGACTTCCTCGCCGAGCTGGCCGGAGACGGCGCGGCGCTCGAGCTCGGGATCGGCACCGGCCGCATCGCGCTGCCACTCGCCCGGCGCGGCATCCGCGTGAGCGGGATCGATCTCTCGGAGGCGATGGTCGCGAGGCTCCGCGCGAAGCCGGGCGGAGACGAGATCGACGTGGCGATCGGAGACTTCGCCACGACGACCGTGGACGGCCGGTTCACCGTCGCCTACCTCGTCTTCAACACGATCATGAACCTGACGACGCAGGCCGAGCAGGTCGCCTGCTTCCGCAACGTCGCCGCCCACCTCGAGCCCGGCGGGTGCTTCGTGGTCGAGGTCGGCGTCCCGAACCTGCGGCGCCTCCCGCCGGGCGAGAGCGTGCGGGCCTTCACCCTCGCACCGACGAGGCTCGGCTTCGACGAGTACGACGTCGCGGCGCAGGGCCTGATCTCGCATCACTACCGGATGGAGGACGGGGCGCTCGAGCTGCACTCCGTCCCGTTCCGCTACGTGTGGCCGGCGGAGCTCGACCTCATGGCGCAGCTCGCGGGGATGTCGCTGCGCGAGCGCTGGGACGGCTGGACGCGCGAGCCCTTCACGAGCGAGAGCACGTCGCACGTCTCCGTCTGGCAGACGCCGCCGTCGTCCCGCTCCTAGCCTGTCGGGCGGTTGACCCGGCCCGGGGCCGAAACTAGTTTCCGGCCTTCTGCGGCAGGGCGCGCCACGCGCGCCCACTTACATGGAGGTAGTGAATGCGCAAGCGGATGCTTGGCGCTGTGATCGGTGTGATCGCGATCATGAGCATGAGTGCCGGGCCGGCTCTCGCCGGCGAGATCGGTGGCAACGGCAAGTGGATCGCCGGCTCCGAGGAGGCGGCGCTGCACGGCAAGTCGGAGTGCGCCTACTCGGGTCAGAACGACGAGTACGTGCTCGGCGACTCGTCCGCTCCCCGGACGCAGTCGTGGGGCCAGATCGTGCGCGAGGTCGGCCCCCTGGGCGGCGGCCCCGGGCAGGCCTGCAACCCGGCGAAGGCCGGCGGCTAGCGCGAGCGAGGCGCGGCCCCGGCTTCGGTCGGGGCCGCCTCTCCGCACGACCGCGCTGACGGCGGCCGAGAGGCCGCGGGCCGGGCCGCTGGAGGAACGGCTTCCCGAGAGCCGACCGCCGGCCAACCGCTGCCGGCTGCCGCGACCCGACCCGCAGGAGGGAAGACCCGGACGCGCACGCGATCTTGCGGTCCGCTCGGGCGTAGATTTCCCCGCGTGGCGCCGCCTCGCGCATGAGGACACGGGCACGGGGCCGCCGGTCGTCCTGCTCCACGGCCTGACCTGCCACCTCGGCTACTGGCGCCGCGTCGTGGCGCACCTCGACGGCCTGCGCGTGATCGCGCTCGACTTCCGCGGCCACGGTCTGAGCGCGCACGCGGACTCCTACCGGTACGCCGACTACGAGCACGACCTCTACGCCGTGATGGACGCCGTCGGACTCGAGACCGCGCCTGTTGCCGGGCACTCGCTCGGCGGCTACATCGCACTCGCGGCCGCGAGCAGGAGCGAGCGCGTCTCCGCCGTGCTCGCCATCGACGTGAAGAGCGACTGGACCGACCGGGACGCGGCGTTCTCCGAGCGTTCGCGCAGCGCGTCGCAGCGCGTGGTGGACGACCGCGAGACCCTCATGGCCTCGCTCGGCCAGGGCCTCGACCCGGTCGTGGTCGACGCCGACCTCGCCGAGCGCTCGTTCGAGGCCGTCGACGGCGGCTGGCGCTACCGCTGGGACCGGCGCGTCCTCGCCACGGAGCCCGTCGACCCGTTCACGTTCCTGCCTCGCGTCCGCTGCCCCGTTCACGTCATGGCCGGCTCACACAGCGAGGTGATGCCGCCCGAGGCGGCGCGTCGATTCGCGGACGCGATCCCCGGCGCCACGCTGGAGCTCGTCGAGGGTGTCGGCCATCACGTGGAGCTCGAGGCGCCGGGGCTCGTGGCCGAGCGGATCCGGAGCCTCGCGCTCCTAGCGGTTGTGGCACACGACCTCGACGTTCGTGCCGTCGGGGTCGAGCACGAAGGCCGCGTAGTAGCCGGCGTGGTACTCGGGACGCTCTCCCGGCCCGCCGTTGTCGCGGTAGCCGGCCGCGACCGCGGCGGCGTGGAAGGCGTCCACGGTCGCGTTCTCGCTGCGCCGGGAACGCGACGTGGAGATGCCGCGTCGGCTCGCCGCCCGAGACGACGGAGAACGAGCCGCTCGAGCCGCCGAAGAACACCCGGTGCGGGAGCGCGGCTCCCTCGTCGGGCCGCTCCTCGCCCTGACGGAAGCCGCCGAACGGGGCGACGAGGTCGTAGAACGCCGGTCGCGGCGGCGACGTCGGCGACCCGGATCCAGAGGTGGTCGAGGTTCCCCTCGCGCCGGCGCGCCGTGGTGCACGGCCTCGACGCTGTTCCCGTCCGGGTCGAGCAGGAAGCCGCCGTAGTAGTCGCCGCCGTACACGGGTCGCGGCCCGGGCTCGCCGTCGGACGGGTGCCCGGCGTCGACGCCCGCGCGCCAGAAGGCGTCGACGTGCTCCCGCGTCGGCGCCGCGAACGCGACGTGGAGCCCCGTCGTGGCGGGCTGCTCGGGCGTCGCCTCCGCGAGCGCGAAGTCGTCCCACTCGGGGAAGTCGTCGCCGCTGTACGTCGGCTCGACCTCGAGCTCGCGGAGGACGCGCGCATAGAAGCTGCTCCGATGCCTCGCGGTCGCGGACGTGGATCGCTCACGTGGTCGAACACGTCGGGAACGATGCACGACCGCTGGTAGGCTCGAAACACATCCCCTCCACCACTTCGGTGGTGGGGTGCGAGACCGCCGCGAGGCGGTCTCTGCGTAGATTGGGGTTGCCGTGAGGGCGAACGTGTACGTCGACGGCATCAACCTCTACTACGGCGCGCTCCAAGGCACGCCGTACAAGTGGCTCGACCTGCGCGCGCTGTCACGGCTGCTGCTGCCGCGCGACCGGATCAACCGCATCCGCTACTTCACCGCTCGCGTGGCGACGCCGCGCGACCAGACGAGAGCGCAGCGGCAGCAGACCTACATCCGCGCGCTCGAGACGCTGCCGCGCCTGACCGTGCACTACGCCTCGGCCCGCTTCGACCGGCTGCGGCTCCCCGTCGCCGGGCGGCCCGACGAGCTGGTGTCCGTCACGCGAACGAGCGCGAAGGGCGCGGACGTGCACCTCGCCGCGCTGCTCCTCGCCGACGGCTTCCGCGGCGACTACGAGGTCGCCGTGGTCGTCTCCAACGACTCGGATCTCGTCCCGGCGGTGCGGATCGTCCGGCGGCAGCTGGGGCTGCCCGTCGGGCTCCTGCTGCCGCTGCCGGAGAAGCGCTACGCGGTCGAGTTGATCCGCGCGGTCACGTTCCACAAGCCGATCCGGGAGGGCGTGCTCGCGGCGAGCCAGTTCCCGCCGCAGCTGGCCGACGCCAACGGGACGATCACGAAGCCGAGCGCGTGGTAGCGGTCCTGTGGCTCGACGAGGCGCCGCCCGACCCGCCGGCGCCGCCGCTCGCCGGCACCGCTGACGCCGACGTCGTGATCGTCGGCGGCGGCTACACCGGGCTCTGGACCGCGCTCGCGCTCGCGGAGCGCGCGCCCGACCTGCGGATCGTGCTGCTCGAGGCCGGCGTCTGCGGCACGGGCCCGAGCGGGCGGAACGGCGGGTTCCTCCACGGGTACTGGTCGCGCCTGGCGCTGCTCCGCGAGCGGCTCGGCGACGAGGCGGCGCTCCGGCTCGCCCGCGCCGCCGAGGGCTCGCTGGCGGCGGTGCGCGGCGCTCGGAGAGGACGTCGGGCTCGTCGAGGGCGGGTTCCTGAAGGTGTCGGCGGCGCCGGCGCAGGACGCGTCGGTCGACGCGGTCGTCGCCGCGGCGCAGGCGCTCGGGCGTGCCGGAGGAGGCCGTGCCGCTCGGCGCCGGACGAGGTCGCGGCGCAGGTGCGCGTCGCCCGTCTTCCGCCGCGGCGTCTTCGTCCGCCACGGCGCGACCGTCCAGCCGGCGCTCCTCGCCCGCGCGCTCCGCACGGCGCGCCGAGGCGGCGGGCATCGCGATCCACGAGCACTCGCCGGTGCGGCGCGTCCGGCCCGGCGAGGTCGAGACCGCGGACGGACGCGGTGCGCGCCCGGGACGTGGTCGTCGCGGTCAACGCCTGGGCCTCCTCCTGGCCGCCGCTCGCCCGCCGGCTGACCGCGTTCGGCAGCTTCTGCGTCGCGACCGAGCCGGTGCCCGAGCTGCTCGACGAGATCGGCTGGACCGGGGGCGAGGCGATCGTCGACGGCCGCATGTTCGTCCACTACTTCCGCACGACCGCGGACGGCCGCGTCGTCATGGGCAGCGGCGGCGGCCCGATCGCCGTCGGCCGGCGGCTCGAGTGAGCGCCTGTTCACCGACCCCGCGTCGATCGCGCGCGCCGAGGCCGGGCTGAGGCGCCTGCTGCCGGGGCTCGCCGGCGCACGCGTCACGCACGGGTGGGGAGGGCCGATCGACGTCTCGTCCGACCAGCTCCCGTTCGTCGGCGCGCTCGACCGCGTCCACTACGCCGCCGGCTACTCCGGCAGCGGCGTCGGGCCGAGCTGGCTCCTCGCGCAGGCGCTCGCCTCGCGGGTGCTCGGAGCCGACGACGAGTGGGCCCGGCTCCCGCTCGTGCGCCCGCTGCCGCCCGCGCTCCCGCCGGAGCCGCTGAAGGGGCTCGGCGGAGCGCTCGTCCGCCGCGCCGCGCTCGCGGTCGAGGACGCGGAGGAGCGCGGCGGCCGCGGCTCGCCGCCCGCCCGCGCCGTCGCCGCCCTCCCGAGCCTGCTGGGGATGCCGCTGGGGCGGAGATAGGGCGGATCGTCACGAAAATGGGCCGAACGGCCTATGGACGCTCGGCGCCGACCGGCGAACACTCAGCGCATGCGGCTCGTGACGTTCGGCATGAAGGCAATGGTGCTCACCGCAGGCGTGGCCTTCGGCCTCGTGCTCGTTGCCGCGTATCTCCTCGGCTAGCTCGCTCGTTGTTCTTCTCGACGGACGCCTCCCGAGGGCGTCCCTCCAACAAGAGAGCGAACAAAGGAGACGCTTGTGTACATCCCCGGGATCATCGTTCTCATCCTGGTCATCCTCCTGCTGATCTGGCTCCTCTAGCAGGGCGGCGGCCGACCGGCCCCCTACGCGGCGGCCGGGCCGTCGAGCAGGACGCGGATCTCCGCGACCTCGACGAAGCCCAGGCCGCTCGAGGATCGGCCGCGACTGCGCGCCCGCCTGCGTGACCAGGGCGGGCGTGCCGCGGCGCCTTCCCTCCTCCCAGCGCGCGCGAACGAGCGCCCGATAGGCGCCCCGGCCCCGCGCGGCCGGGAGCGTCGCGCCGCTGTTCAGGACGACGCCGGCGCGGCGCGAAGGTCGCGCGGGCGCTCGCGACCGGCGTGCCGTCGAGCTCCGCGAGGAACAGCGCCGCGTCGGGTGAGGCGAGCAGCTGCTCGAAGCCGGCCGCGTCGCGCTCGCGCATCGCGACGCGGTCCTCCTCCGGGACGCCGAACGCCACGTGCGCGATCTCCTGCGAGGCGGCGTAGTCGGCGAGCGTCTCGACGCGGCGAACGGTCACGCCCGGCGGGCACCGGCGGCGGCTCGTCGGTAAGCACCATGCCGACGACCTCCGGCTCCGGGTCGGGCTCGAACCCGAGCGCGACGAGCCGCTCGTGGAGGTCGGCGGGCGTCGCCGAGCCCGAGACCTCCCACTGGCAGCGGCGCGGCCGGTCGAGCCGGTGCAGGAGCTCCCGGATCTCGCGCGACGGCGGCGTCCACGTCGTCCCCGAGCCGCAGCCGCTGCACGACCGTCGACCACGGGCTCTTGGACGGCCCGAGCCAGACGACGAAGCGCGGGTCCTCGAGCCGCCGCTCGCCGGCCCCGAGCGGCGTGTAGGTGTTCGAGTGCTCGGCGAGCTCGAGGAGCTCGCGCGGCAGGCTCATCGGCGCGGCCACGCCGCGGCGAGCCGCCGCCGCGTCTCGTCCAGGTGCTCGGGCACGACCTTCACGTCGGCGAGCACCGGCATGAAGTTCGTGTCGCCGGCCCAGCGCGGGACGACGTGCTGGTGCACGTGGTCGACGATCCCGGCGCCCGCGACGCGGCCGAGGTTCCAGCCGAGGTTGAAGCCCTCCGGGTCGTAGACGGCGCGCGAGCGCCGCGAGCGCGTCGGCCGCGAGCGCGTGGATCTCGACCGCCTCGTCCGGCTCGAGCGCCTCGAACGCGCCGACGTGCCGGACCGGGGCGATCATCAGGTGGCCCGACGAGTACGGGAAGCGGTTCAGGAGCACGAACGCGCGCTCGCCCCGGTGGACGACGAGCCGCTCCGCGTCGTCGCCCGCCGCGGCGGTGCAGAAGACGCAGCCGTCCTGCTCGTCCGCCGCCTGGACGTACTCGAGCCGCCACGGCGCCCACAGCTGCCTCGTCACGGCGCGTGAGCCTATGCGAGTGGATGGTTGAAGATGTCCGTGTCGGCGCGCAGGATCGGGGCAGATGCGCTCGCTTGTCGTGCTCGCCGCGGTCGCCGCGGCGCTGGCCGCCGTCTCGCCGGCGCTCGCGGCCGAGCCGGTCGTCGTGCGTCGACGAGGAAGGCGACAACGGGGACGCTCCGGACGTCGTCCGGGTCGAGGTCGACGCGGGCGCGCGGCGCAGTCGTGTTCGTCGTGCGCTTCGCGGGGGCGCCGACGCTCGCACGCGACGCGGAGCTCGTCTCGATCATCCTCGACGCCGACCGGGACGAGACCACCGGCCCCGAGGGGACCGAGCTCGCAGTCCGTGCCGACGCCGCCGGTGCCAGGCTCGAGGCGTGGGAGGACGCGCTCTGGCAGGAGGTCGCCGGCGCCCCCGTGCGCGCCTCGTACGCCGGCGCGGTGCTCACCGTCACGCTGGGACGTGCCGCGCTCCGCGGTTCGCGTGCGTTCGACTTCACCGTCGTCGCGTCCGAGGGCGACCTCGACTTCGAGGGGACGAGCGACCACGCGCCGGAGATCGAGCCTGCGTCCTTCGCGCTGCCCGGCATCGCGCGGGTGACCGCGAACGTCGGGCCCGTCCGCGCCGGCGCGGCGAGCCGTGGCCGCCGTCGGCGTCGTCCTGAGCGACGGCTCGCGCGAGCCTCCCACGACGCTCGTGTGCACGGCACGGCTGCGCGGCCGCGTCCTCGCCCGGTCGGGCCGGCCTGCGCCTGGCGCGCTACCGGCGACTGCGAGGGGCGCGACGCTCGTCGTGACGGTCAGCGTCACCTGGGAGGGCGAGGCGGCGCCGCCGCTCACACGGCGCGTGCGCGTTCGCTAGCCCGCGAGCGCGAGCGGGATCTCGACGACGTGCAGCTTGGCGGGGTGCCGCCCTCGCCCGAGCTCTGGTTGTCCTCCCACACGGTCAGCGTGACCGGGCCCGGCGGTCGCGTCCTCGAGCGCGAACGTCTCGTCGAAGGTGCCGCGCACGCCGCTGCCGGACGTGGCCGTGACGAAGCTGTCGTAGAGCGTCGTGCCGTCGGCGGCGGTGACCGACACGCGGAAGTTGGCCTCGAAGGTGTTCGCCGTGCCGCGGATCGTCAGCGGCGACGAGACCGTCTCGCCGACCGCGGGCGACTCGACCAGGATCGCGGGCGTCTGCGCCTCGATGTCCCCGCGGCCGAGCGGCGGGTCGACGGCCACGCCCTCGCCGCCGATCGCCGTCACCGGCTCGCCGTCGAGCCGGAAGGCGACGCGCTCGATGCTCGGGAACTGGGTCAGCGTCGCCACGACCTGCGCGACGCGCGCCTGCATCGACGCCGAGCCGCCGCCGTCGTCGAACGCGCCGGAAAGGTCGACCGTGGCGGTGCCGTCCGCGACGGCGAGGTCGAGCAGCTCCGTCCCGTCCGGGATCTCCGTCGTCAGGCCGGCGTCGCGCTCCTCGTCGCTCGGCCCCGCGAGGAGCGCCTCGAGCGCGGCCCGCGCCACGGCCTCGCCCTCGGCCTGCCGCGCGCCGACGCCGAGCTTCTCGCCGCGGATGAAGTAGACGGCGACGCGGCTCTGCGCGGGCTCCGGCTCGGGATCGGTCGCCGTGGTCGGCGCCGGCGCCGTCCCCGTGGGCGTCGAGCCGCCGGGCGAGGCGGTGTCGTCGTCGGAGTCCCCGCCGCAGCCCGCCAGCAGCGCGAGGACGGCGAGGAGGCGATGATGGCGAGGCGTCGCACGCGCAGAGTGTCGCGCGTCGGCCCGACGGATCATGTTCGCGAACGGTGAAGGATTTGCGTGGCGCTACTTCACGCGGTTCCAGAGCAGCTCGATGTGCGAGAGCTCTGCCACCGCGAGGGAGACCGGCCCGACGTGCTCCCGCACCGCCTCGACCGCCGTCTCGTCGGACGGGTCCGCGAACGCCACCTGGACGCCGGCCCCGAGGAAGCGCACGGGGATGGCGGCCATGCGCCGGCCGACCTCGGCCGGCAGCAGCTGCGCCGCGCCCCAGTCGACGCCGACGGAGAGAAGGTTGAGGTACGGCAGCGACCACTGCTGGGCGAGGGTGCGCGCGAGCTCGTCCTCGAACACCCAGCGGTGGCGGAGGAGCACCTGGCCGACGAGCTCGCCGGTGGTGCGGCTCTCGGTCAGCGCCTGCGTCAGCTGGGCGTCGGTGATGAGGCCCTTGCGGACGAGCAGGTCGCCGAGGCGCGCAGGCGGCGCCGAGCCGTCCGAGTGGGCGAAGAGCTGGAGGGTCGACACGCCGGGGTTCATCGAGGGGCTCCTTTTGCCGCAACCGGCGAGGGACTCGCCGCGCAGAAGGCATCGGCCGAACGGGGGAACGCTGTACCCCTACGAAAGGGGATTCGCGGCACCCACCGCGTGGGCGCGGTCTCCCTGGGACGAGTGATCTTCGCCGGGCGCGGCGGAAGCGTCGCCCGATTCGCGGCATCTCCTCGGAGACCGCCTACTCCCGTTGCGGTCGGGGCGAGCGACGCTCCGCCCCGCGGGCGGCGAGGACGGAGCCGAGCTCGCCCCGCCCGCCCCGTCCCGC
The DNA here is from genome assembly GCA_963733995.1 of uncultured Thermoleophilia bacterium. GTDB lineage: Bacteria > Actinomycetota > Thermoleophilia > Gaiellales > Gaiellaceae > DATHTC01. The sequence goes on along the minus strand of CAVTFO010000016.1, from coordinate 3,447 downwards.
CGAGGGGAACCGTGTCCCCTCGGGCGGGAGCGCGATCTAGTCGTGGCAGAAGACGCGCGGGTCGGTCGGCGGGTACGGGTCGACTCCCTGGAGGGCCCAGGCGAAGACGACCCCGATCCCCTCGAGGTCGCACTCGGACAGCGTCGGCACGATCCCGTTCGCCCGGCTCCAGCCGTAGCCCATCAGGTCGGTGGACTCGAGCAGCGGCTCGCCGTGGCCGAGCCCCAGCGCATGGCCGAGCTCGTGCATCGTCACGTAGTAGAGGTACTGCGGCGAGTACGGATCGAGCCCGAGGCTCGGCGGCAGGTCGGAGCGGACGATCACGTTCGGGCACTTGTGGTCGCCGCAGATCGCGTAGCCGCCGAACACCGTGCCCCCGGCCGTCGGGTTGTAGTGCAGCACGATGTCCGCCTTGTGCTTCGCGGTGTACTGGTCGGTCACGTCGGTCAGCGTGATCAGGCCGCCGAACTCCTCCTCGAGCGCGGCGTTCCAGTCCGCGATCGCCTGATGCACGGCAGCGAGCGAGTCCGCGGACACCTTCGGATGCGCCTGCACGGCGGCCGTGAGCTCCGTGTGGTCCCACCAGTAGCCCGGATACGTGAACGCGCCGTGCAGGAGCAGCACGCTGTCGGTGTCCGCAGGCGTCGGCGCCACGGTCAGCGGGGTCACCTGCGCCGACGCGCCACCGGCGGTGCCGAGCACGACGAGCAGCGCCCCCACCACAAGCGGAACGAACCTGTTCATTCCCGTCCTCCCCTCCGTGGATTGATCGAGGAGACGATATCTTCTCGGCGCGGGGTGGTGTAGCGTACCTGGTTTGCGGGTCTGAACGAGCGAGCGCCCCCCGCTGCGTGAAGCCGGGGGGCGCCGCTGTGGTGCCGGGTGGGTTGCTGTGGTGCGGAGTTGGATCAGACGGCCGGGGCCACGTACGGAGTCGTGACGCACGTTGCCTGACCGAGGCGCGCTGACACGTGAACGACCTGGCGTGGTCGGCTGCGGCACGCCGCTGACGCAGGCTCCGTGATGTCGTGCCGGTCTGGCTGGACACGTGTGGCGAAGTACCGGCGCGGCTCGACGGTGCGTAGCCGTGTACTGGAGCGCGGTGCGTCCCGCGGCCGACGGTGACGACGCTCGCGGCTGACACCGGTCATGTTCCAGCCGGTGGTCAACTTGCAGCCGATCGGGTTGGTGATCGGCGGCACGGTCGGCTCGGTGCCGGCCCGTATACGGAAGTGCGCTCTGGCTGTTGGTGCGCGGTGCCGCATGTTCGCAGACGTCGCGGTGGCACGGTGATGCGCTCGGTGCCGCGTCGGCGACCTTGATGGCGTCCTTCTGGAACGCCTGCATGGCGGCGTTGTTCCTAGCCCGAGCGCGGTCTGGATGTCGCCCTTGGAGACGGTGACGACGCCGTTGGCGTCGGCGGCGGCGCTGGCGAACGGGGGGCGATCGGGACTGCGAGCGCAACGATAGAGGCGGCGGGGATGATGAGCTTGCGCATAAAGACCTTCCGGTGCAGGCGATCAGCTGTGATTGAGGTATCCCTGGGAGCGGATCGCTGTATGCCTGGCAGCGTGCCCGGTGCGCACCTCGCCCGCTAGGACACGATCGGGTCAATCGCTCGGCGTGCTCGCGGCTTGGCGCCTGGCGACGTGCGGCGCCGGCTCATCCGGTTCCACGCGGCCGCGTCACGACGCCGCGCAACGGCGGCGACCACCTCGCGGAACACCGCAGCCGCAAGGAGCGCGACCGAACAGAGGACCCAGAGCAGCATCACCCCTGCCCGATGTTCGCCCCCTCATCGGGAGCCAAATCGACCGACGCGACGTAGACGAACATCACGATCAGGGCGGCGAAGCAGGTGAGCCCGACCGTCCACCGCACTCTTCTGTCCGAGAAGAAGATGCTCGCCAACTGCAGCAGGAGAATCAGCGGCGCGATCGGGATCGCGAGGTAGTCGTACCAGGGGTCGGCGACCGGGAAGTTGATGCGCTACTCGTACCCCGGGGAGATGCCAACCAGCTCGCCTCGCGCTTCCGGATCTCGGACGAGTTCACATCGTTGTCGCGTCGTGCGAGCGCCGTCCTCGGGACTTCCGACCGTCGGCGCCTATGGACGCGAGTGCTCTCAGGAGGAGATCGCGTGGAGTTCGAGGCAGCGGCCGAGAAGTGGGCCGTGGGAGGCCCGGGCTAAGGCGCTGGACAGCGCGGCGCGTGGGACCTGCTCGGCACTTGATCGACGCCGGGTGATCCGCCGGCGTCCTGTTGGGATGGGCTCGATATGCTCGGCCGGTGGCAGCGGAGCAGGAGCTGATCGAGCGTCGACGCCGTTTCGGCTGATGTTTCAGCGCTTGTCGCGGAAGAAGCCGACCATGACGACGATCATGGCCGCGGTATGGCGCGATGATGGAGCCAGAAGGCCGCGTGGGCCCCTCGCGGGGGAAGAGGACGTGGATGGCGAAGACGCTCGCGATGCGTCTCCGGGACACGTCGTACGCTGATGGCGTGTGGAGCGGAGGCGGCCGGAGGTCGTTCTGGCGGTGCGCCATCCACCGACTCGTTCGTCTGATCCGGCGCGTCGGCGACCTTCTTGCGGTTGTCAAGCAGGTCCCGATGCGCTCCGCGGCATCGAGTTGTCGGCGACGTAGATCTCGAGGTGATCCGCCGGTCCGCTCGACCCCGGCGCTCGAGCAGCGGCAACCTAGGCGCGCTCGGGCTCGTTGATCTTGCGGTAGCGAGATGACGCCTGCTGACGTTGGACATGTCGCGGTCGGCCTCCTGGGGGGGGCCCTCGAAGAGCTCGTCCTAGATTCGGCCCGGCTCGGGCCCGATCCTATCAGGATCGGGTAGAAGTAGTCGAAGAGTCGTCGAGGGCTTGGTTGAGCCGTTGCCCGTCTTCAGCCAGCGCTTGTAGCGGAAGAACGCGACCATGCCCACGAGCGTGGCCACGAGCAGCGCGATGATGATCCAGAACGCCTCGTGCGTCCCCTCGCCGGGGAAGAGGACGTTCATCCCGAAGACGCTCGTGATCAGCGTCAGCGGCAGCACCGTCACGCTGATGATCGTGAGCAGGCGGAGGACGTCGTTCTGGCGGTGCGAGATCACGGACTCGTTCGTCTGCTCGAGCGCGTCGGCGACCTCCTTGTAGTTGTCGAGCAGGTCCCAGATGCGCTCGGAGGCGTCGACGATGTCGTCGAAATAGATCTCGAGGTCCTCCGGCAGGAACCGCTCCACCCGGCGCTCGAGCAGGCGCAGCGTGGCGCGCTCCGGCTTGATGATCTTGCGGTACGAGATGATCTCCTGCTTCACGTTGGAGATGTGCGCACGACCTCCTGCGAGGCGCCCTCAAAGAGCTCGTCCTCGATCCGATCGAGCTTGTGCCCGATCTTGTCGAGGATCGGGAAGCAGTAGTCGAAGAGGTCGTCGAGGACGTGGTAGAGCAGATAGCCCG
>CAVTFO010000015.1:0-162625 GCA_963733995.1 uncultured Thermoleophilia bacterium | reverse complement strand
TACCGGGTCGGAATTAGCCGTCAAATACCGGGTCGGAATTAGGTTTGTGACCATACCGGAGCCCATCAGATCAACGAACCGTACTCTCGTCAGCACCTTTCATCGTTGGCTGCGGTCGTACTGGCCGCCGAGCTAGTCACGGTGCCGCCGCGCGGTGACGCTGAGCCGGCCTCGGGTTGGGGTTTACGCGGATCGGCGGCGCTCCCGGCGCCCGGCCTCGTGGTTGATCAGCAGTCCCAGTTCGTCGTCCTCGCGCAGTACGAGCAGATCGTCTCGGCGCCCGTAGCGGCGCGCCGGGTGCTTGGCGAAGTTCATCGCCGCGGCGCAGCCGGAACGGCTCGCCGGCGGCGAGCTTGTCGACGATCGCCGCCCATTCGTGCCGCGCCCCCCAATGCAGCTCGTCGCCCGCCAACGCGGCCAGCACCTGGTCACGCTGTGCCTGCGCGGCGGCCAACAGGTCTAGCAGCCCGCGCGTCGACATCCACACCGGCGGGCCGGCCACGGCGGGGAACCCGACCGCCTCCGCCCGCCAACCGCTGAACGATCACAGGGCCGACGTGCGACGATGGTGCCGTGCCACCGGGGACGATCGTCTTCTTCCATGCGCATCCCGACGACGAGACGATCGCCACCGGGGGAACGATGGCTCGTGCCGCCGCCGCGGGCCACCGCGTCGTGCTCGTGCTCGCGACCCTCGGCGAGCTCGGCGAAGTCGAACCCGGGTTCCTGCGGCCCGGCGAGTCGCTCGGTGAGCGTCGCGAAGCGGAGACGCGGGCCGCCGCACGCCATCTCGGTGTCGCGCGCGTCGCGTTCCTCGGGTATCGCGACTCGGGCATGGCGGACACGCCGGGGAACGACGATCCCACGTCGTTCTGGCAGGCCGACATCGACGAGGCCGCGGCGCGCCTTGCGCAGATCCTCGCCGAGGAAGGGGCCGAGGTCCTCACCACCTACGACGAACGCGGCGTGTACGGCCATCCCGACCACATGCAGGTGCACCGGGTGGGCCGGCGGGCCGGAGCGGTCGTCGACGGCGTGCGCATGTACGAGGCGACCGCCGACCGCGACCACCTCGTCGAGCTGATCAGGAAGTACTCAGGGGTCTTCCAGGACGAGGCCGAAGCTGCGCCGGAGGAGCTGGAGATCGGTGTCCCGGTCGAGCGGATCACGACGGTCGTCGATGTCCGGGCGTTCGTCGGCGTGAAGCGGGCCGCGATGAGGGAGCACGCGAGCCAGATCGGCGAGACCTCGTGGTTCCTCACGATGCCCGACGACGTGTTCCTCGCCTCGTTCGGATACGAGTGGTACATCCGTGCGGACGGCCGCTCGGACCACGACACCTGGTTGTTCCCCTCGTAGCGCAGGCTCATCGGTCCTTGATTAGCTCGTCATCCGCGGTCAACACCAGCGCGTCGCCGAGGGGCATTGTCAACTTGAGCCAACCTAATTGGCCGATGTGATGCTTCGGGGTGATGAGCCGTGGCTTGGACGAAACGTCCTGTCCCAGTCGCCGAGTCAGGCGGCGGCCGTGGTCGTCGCCCCGGTGATCTCATTCCAGACCGCGAAGCGGTCGGCCATCACCTGTCGGTAGTCGGCCGCCGACAGCAGGTGCCGACGGGGCCGAAAGTGCGTCGAGATGGGGCTGAACGCGGACAGGAATCGTTGCGCATGCCGGGCGAGGTGAGCGTTTCATCGCCCGCTCGCGGTGCCGGGTCGGCTGGTGCGAGTTCTCGGCGCGGTTGTTCAGGTACGTCGACCGGCGATGCGGCACCGACGCCATGAGCTCGCGGTGCGCCACCTGGTAGCTGGCGAGCTTGTCGGTGACGATCACCCTGGGCACGTACCGCAGGCCCGTGAGCAGTCGGCGGAAGAACTTCTTGGCGGCCACCGCGTTTCGGCGCGACTGGACCAGAATGTCGAGCACGTTGCCGTGCTGGTCGACCGCGCGCCACAGGTACCGCTGTGCGCCGGTGATCTGGACGAACACCTCATCCAGGTGCCATTTGTCGCCCGGCCGCGGACCACGGCGGCGCAGCTCGTTCGGGTACTGCTGCCCGAACCGCTCGCACCAGGCCCGGATCGTCTCATAGGACACGTCGACACCACGTTCGAGCATCAGCTCCTGCACGTCGCGGAAGCTCAGTGGGAACCGGTGGTACAGCCAGACGCAATGGCTGATGATCTCGGGTGGAAACCGGAACCCTTTATACGACGAGCCTGCGGCGGTCACGATCGTCGATCCTGCCCCACCTCACCTTCCCGGCTCACCAACCTGACAATGCCGTTTTTTGAATCTAAGGCCCTTAATGCGGGCTAAGTGCGGCGCTACCAGCGCGCCGATGAACTGGCGGTCCTGCTTGCCCGCGCGATCACCCGCCATGCGTGGTCGTTGCCGCTGATGTTCGGCTGTCGGCGCGGGGCGCAGCCCTCGATGGCGGTGCACGCTGAGCAGCATCGACGTGTGTTCCGCGTGGATGGGCGGATGCCTACAATGACGTGCACTGCAGTGGCAGTGCAGCAAATGGTAGACGGGACACCCGGTGGGGCCTTCAACCGGCCTTTTTGACGTCGGCGGCCAGCTCGTGACTCCGCCGATTCGGGGCCGGGCGGGCGAGTTGAACGTGATCGGCGCGTTGGTGACGGCGCTGGTGCAGGGGCATGGGGGCGTGCTGGTCATCGAGGGCCCGGCGGGCATCGGCAAGAGCCGGTTGCTGACCGAGGTGATGGCGCTGGCCGACAAGTCCGGGGTGCGCACCTTGTTCGGTGAGGCATTCGAGTATCAGCAGACGGTGCCGTTTTTCGCGCTGTTCATGGCCACCCTGCGCGCCGATCCTCCGATTGGCGACGCCGACGCGTTGCGCCGGCCGGGTGGCTCGGCCGATCTGCGGTATTGGGTGGTGCACGATCTGGCCGACGCAATTGATGCGGCGGCCGCCGCGACCCCGCTGGCGATTGTGCTGGAGGACATCCACTGGGCCGATAACGGCACGTTGTTGGCGCTGCGGTCGCTGGCCACCGCGCGCCCGGGTGTGCCGGTGTTGTGGGTTTTGACCGCCCGCAGCGGGGCCGGCGGTCCGGCGGTGCAGGAGACCTTGTCGGTGCTGCACCGCACGGGTGCCACGGTTGTGCGGGTGGCGGCGATGTCGCCGAGCGCGGTCGCCGAGATGGTCTGCGACGCGGTGCGGGCTAACGCCGATGCGTCGCTGCTGGATCTGGCCGCCAAGGCGCACGGAAATCCGTTCCTGGTCGGGGAGCTGGTGGGGGGTCTGGGCGAGGAGGGCCGGCTCGATGTGCGCGGCGGGCGTGCGGTGGCCACCGGATACGGGCTGCCGCGACGGCTGGGCGCCAGTATGCAGCAGCGACTCGACCGCCTCTCCGCCGGTGCCGGCGAGGTGGTGCGGGTAGCTGCGGTGTTGCCGGACCGGTTCTCGGCTGGTCTGTTGGCCGCGATGCTGGAGCGCCAGCCGGCGTCGTTGATGTCGGCGCTGGAGGAGGCGGTGCGCGCGGATCTGCTGGTCGACGACGGTGAGCAGTTGCGGTTTCGGCATGACTTGTTGCGCGAGGCCACCCGGCAGTCGTCGTTGCCGCAGTCGGTGCGGCGCGCGATGGAGCGCCAGTCGGCGTCGATCATGTTGGGTATGGGCGCGGCGCCGGCCGAGGTGGCCACCCAGCTGGCGCGCAGTGCTGAGCCCGGGGACCGGGAGGCGATCAGTGCGCTGCGCCAGGCCGCGCAATCGGTGGGCCACAGTGATGCCGGTGCGGCCGCGGACTTGAGCCAGCGCGCGTTGGAGCTGTTGCCCGCCGATGACGCTGAGCGCGGGCTACTGGTGGCCGAAACGGTGGGGTTGCTCAACCGGGCCAGCCGCTATCAGGAGGCCGAAGAGTTGGCCGTTGCGGCGCTCTCGGCGGTGGCGTCGCCCCAAGAGGAGGCCGAGATTCGCCTGCGCCGCGCGACGCTCACCAAGCACAGTGCGCAGCGGCGCGTGGAGGAGAATCGCCGGGCGCTGCAGTTGGGCGAAATCAGCGGGGTCACCCGGGCACGGCATCTGGGGTGGCTGGCCTACAACCTGATGGTGCACGACCCACGTGGGGAAGCGCGCGCGGCAGTTAACGAAGCTGCCGCGGCCGCCGCGTCGACCGGTGATCTCGAGGCCAGGATCGTGGCCGATGTCGCCCTGGCTTTGCTCGACGGTGGGGAGGGGTATGCGGCCCGCTCGATACGCCGTCTTGAGGAGCTTTGCGCGCTGGCCCGCGCGAGTGGTGTGACCGCAGCTCATTTCCCGGCCGCACTCAACTACGCGGCCATGCTGGCGGTGGTCGGCCGGTTGGACGACGCTGCGGCCCAGGTCGCCGACGGAACAGCGCAAGCCCGCCGGGAGCACAACGCGATGACCCTTGATATCTGGACCCTGTTTGACGGGGTTGTCCACCTGGCGGCGGGCCGGTTGTCTGCCGCGCGCGCCGCGGCGGAATCCCTGCCGCCGCCAGAACGGACACGCGGGAGCCCGAGCCCTTGCCGAACAGGTCGTCGCGCAGGCGCTGGTCGTCCTCGACCCGGTGGAAGAGCCGTGAGACGGGCAGCAGCTCGACGTTCGGCAGCGTCACCACGTGGTCGCGCCCGAGGAAGACGTCGAGCTCGGCCGCGTTCAGGCGCCCGATCGTCTTGTCGTAGCGGGGGAAGTGGAGGACGGAGAAGAGGTAGTCCGGGTACTCGTCGATCTTCGGCCGCTGGCGCTTCGAGAGGACGTCCTCGAGGTCGAGCTCGTGCCAGCCGAAGCGCTCCGCGAGCTCGGTTGCCTCCCCGAGCATGCGGCGCGTCGAGATGGACCCAGGTCAGGCCGTGCGCGGTGACTTCGGCGAGCCGCGGCTCAGGCGGAGCCGTGACCTCGCTCGAGGCCAGCCGCGGTCGCGTGCGCCGGATCCGGGGCAGCGTGGGCATTGGTACTGAGCGGGTCATCCATCGTCGGCATCTGCGTTCCCGATGGTACCCCGAAAGCCTCCTCGCCAGGCGCGCGCCCGGGCGTCCGGCGAACACCGCGCGGCAGCGCGCGCTCGAGGAGCAGGGCGGCTCCGCCGGCCGCGAGGCAGACGGAGGCGGCGACGAGCCAGAACGCCTGCGGGGCGTGCTCGAGGCCGTAGCCGCCGGCGGCCGGGCCGAGGGTGAAGGCGACGCTCCACGACCAGGCCGAGAGCGCCATGTAGCGGCCGATCAGCCGCGGGTTCGCGAGGTCGGCCACGAGCGGCGCCTGCACCGTCCCGTGGAGGCATTCGCCGATGCCGAAGGCCGTGATCGCGATCACGAGCACGGCGAAGGCGGCTCCACCCTCGAACCACGTCCCGGCCAGCGGCACGAGCGCCCACGATCCGGCCCAGACGACCCCGAGCACCGCCAGCGTCGGCATCCGCCGCCGGCCCGACAGCGCGTGCGCGATCGGGAGCTGCGCCAGCACGATCACGAGCGTGTTGGCGAAGAACGCGATCCCGATCCCGAGCTCGCTCACGCCGGCGAAGTTCTTCGCGTAGGCCGGGAACGTCTCGAGCTGCGCCATCCCGGCGAAGATGAAGACGAAGTTGAGGGCGAGCACGCCGACGAAGATGCGGTGGCGGAGCACGTCGCGGTAGCTCCCCGGCCGCCCCTCGTGCCCGTCGGCCGCGTGGCGCGGCGGGTCGGGGACGAACGCGAGCGCGACGACGAAGACGAGGAACGTCACCGCGTCGAGGAGGAACAGCGTCTGGAACGTCCCGGGGCTCTCGGCGCTCGCGATCAGGCCGCCCACCAGTCCTCCGAGCCCGATGCCGAGGTTCATCATCACGCGCTGCGTCGCGAAGGCCGTGTGCCGTTTGTCCGGGGGCGTGAGGCCGGCGATCAGGCTCGACTGGCTCGGCCAGAAGCCGCCGTTGCCGATGCCCGCGATCGCGGCGGCGCCGAACGCCTGCCACGGCTCGGTCACGAACGGGTAGAGGCCGTACCCGACCGCCATCGTCGTCAGCGAGAACGCGAGGACCCTGCGGCCGCCGACCCGGTCGATCATCGCCCCGAGGACAGGCCCCGCGACGAGGCTGACCGCGCCGTTCGTCGCGATCACGAGGCCCGCCGTCCCGAGCGGGATCCCGCGGACGTTGTGGAGGTAGATGAAGAGGAACGGAATCGCGAGGCCGTTCCCGAACGAGTTTGCGAGGCCGCCGGCCTGGAGGATCTGGACGGAGCGGGGGAGCCGCGGGTTCAGCACGCGGATGTAGGCCACCAGCAGGCGCATCGCGGCCGAGGCTACCCGCCGACGGCCGCGGTACGGTCGCCGCCACGTGATCGACTCCCAGCGGCAGGTCGACACCCTCGCCGAGTTCGGCGACGCCTCCGTTCGCGTCCTGCAGCGGCGCGGTTCGCTCGTCGGCGTGCCCGGCCGGACGGGGCTGAGCGCCTTGCTCTACCGGCGCTGGGGGAACCGCGGGAACGCGGTCGTGACCGCGATCGGGTCGTTTCTCGCGCTGGCGGTGAGCGGGACGATCGCCTGGATCGTCTCCGAGCCGCTCGTCTTCCCGAGCCTCGGCGCGACGGCGTTCCTGTGCTTCGAGACGCCGCTCGCGGAGGTCGCGAGCCCGCGCAACACGATCGTCGGCCACCTCACGGCGATCGTGGCCGCGGCCGTGTCCCTCGCGGCGTTCGGGCTCTGGGATGCGCCGAGCGCGTTCGTCGAGGGGATCACGCCCGCGCGCGTGGGGGCGGTCGCGCTGTCGGTCGGGCTCACCGGCGGCGTCCTCCGGCTTCTGCGCTCGGCGCACCCGCCGGCGGGTGCAACGACGATCATCGTCAGTTCCGGCCTGCTCGCCGAACCGAGCCAGATGCTCGCGGTCGCCGTCGGCGTCGTCCTCCTCACCGTCTCCTGCTGGCTCCTGAACCGCGCGATCGGCGTGCCGGCGCCGGCGTGGGGGGCGCCCGCCTAGGCTTTGGGGCATGGCCGACCGGCGGCGAGAGGCGGCGAAGCGGCGCGGGGAGCGCGAGCGCACGACCGGGGTCGACCCGGACGACGAGGCCGGGCGCTGGCTCGAGGAGCACGATCCGCCGCCCGCGCCCGAGGTGCCGAAGTCGGTCGGCAAGTCGAAGCAGCTGCACCGCTGGCGACGCCGGCCGCCGCGCTAGATCCTGGGCGCCGCTCCGCCGACGAGCACGAGCGCGACGTCCTTCAGCGCGTCGAGATCGCGAAGCGGGTTGCCGCGGACGACGAACAGGTCGGCGGGCCCGCCGGGCGCCAGGCGGCCGACGCCGCCGCCGATCCTTGCGCCGGCGGCCGACGTCGCGGCCACGAGGACGGCGCGGTTGTCGGGCAGCGCCTGGCGGAGCAGCCGCAGCTCCCCGTGGTCGATCCCGAGCGGCACGCCGGGGACGCCGTAGTCGCTGCCGTACATGACGGTGCCGCCCGCCGCCGCGAACGCGCGGCGTGTTCGTGACCCGCCAGCGGCAGCGCGCCGTTTGCACCCGCAGCGTCGCCACGATCGGGACGTCCCGCTGCGCGAGCCCGCGCAGCTCCTCCGCGAGCGGGTCCTCGCACGGCATGTGGGCGAGCTCGTCGACGCCGCCGGCGATCGCGATCTCGAGGCCGCGCCGCCCCTGGACGTGCGCCGTCACGCGGAGGCCGCGCTCGTGCGCCGCCGCGACGAGCGCCCGCACCTGCTCGGCGGTCAGCATCGGCCAGTTCCCCGGGCCGGGCTCGAGCGCGATCTTGACGACGTCGGCATGCCGGCCCGCCAGCGTCGCGACGACCTGCTCCGCCGACTGCGGCCCGACGTCGAGCTCGAACCCGTCGCCCCAGTGGACGGCCGGGTACCCACCGGGGACGCTGACGATCGGGCCTGCGCTCCGCTTCCGCTGTCGCCCCGGGACGTCGGGGCGGTGCGGGAGGGAGGTGAGCGGCTCGCCCAGGTTGCGGGCCGTGGTGACGCCGCCGCGGACGCCGTAGCTCGCGTCGAGGTGGACGTGCAGGTCGACGACGCCGGGGAGGATCGTCGCGCCCGGGAAGCGCCTCGTCCGGGTGGCCCGCGGCCGGAGCGCGTTCCACCCGCCGATCGCCTCGACGCGGCCGCCGCGCACGAGCACGGCGTTCCCGGCGACGAGCCGCACGCCGTCGAAGACCCGCGCACCGCCGACGAGGAGCGCCGGCCGCGCCGTCTGCGCGGTCGCATCGTCCCGCCGCGCCGCGCCGACGAGGGCCGCGGCGAGCACGGCGCCCACAACGGCCGCGATCGCGATCGTGCGCACGGAGCGACGGTACCGCCCGCCGCCGCCCATCAGAAGTCGCCGCCGCCGCCCCCGAAGTCGCCGCCGCCGCCGAAGTCCCCGCCGAAGTCGCCGCCGCCGAGGTCGCCGACGTCGTCCCCGCCGTCGTCGCCCCCGAACGGGTCGCCGAAGCCGCCGCCGAGCATCGAGCCGATCAGGATCCCCGGGAGGATGCCGCCGCCGAAGAAGCCGCCCGAGTACGGGCCGTACGCCGGCCCGGCCTGCCAGTACGGCACGCGCCGGCCGCCCGAGCTGACCTCCCGGATCGACGGCTCCTCGCCGCGTTCGAGCGCGCGCCGGTCGTCCTCGCAGACCGGTACCGGCCGCGGCGTGCCGCCCGCGGGCGCCCACTCGACCTCGGCCACCGACGGCCCGTGGCGCGGGTCGAAGAAGCACGGCGGCGTCCGCTCCGGCGGCTCACGTCCCTCGAGCAGCGCCTTCGCGACGGCCATCTCCCAGCGGCCCTCCTCGAGCGCGGCGGCGACCGGTTCGAGCTCCTCGGCGGAGCGTGCCCGCTCGAACGCCCGCGACGCCTCCTCGTAGCGGTCGAGCGCGCGCGTGTACGCCTCCTTCGCCCGCGGGTCGGCGTCGGGCCGCTCCACGTCGGCGTCGAGCGCCTTCACGTCGTCGGCGAGCGCGACGAGGTCGGCCTCGACCTCCTTGCGCACCTCCGCGAGGTCGGCCTGGCGCGCCTGGCTCCGGCGCCGCCTGATGACGAGGAAGACGACGGCCGGGATCCCGACGAGGAGCGCGAGCACCCACGGGAAGCCGCCGCCGCCGTCCCGCGCCGTCTCCGGGTTCCGCTCCGCGCCGACGGCGTCGACGAACGCGACGAGGGTCGGCGCCACGCCCTCGTCGCGGTGCTGCTCCAGGGCCTGCGCGGCGAGGTCGCCCGTGCCCTCGACGTCGGTGCTGCCCGCGCGGAGCGAGTTGCCGACGACGACGGCGTAGGTGCCGTCGCGGCCGAGCTCGTCGTGTAGCTGCTCGACGACGCCGTCCGGGTCGCCGCCCGCCTCCTCGACCGCGTCCTGCGGGAGGATCGCCACGTACAGCGGCCCGGCCTCGGTGGTGCGGATCCGGTCGCGCAGCCGGTCGGCCTCGACGGGCGTGATCGCCCGCTCGGCCTGCGGATCGACGTACACCGGGTCCGGACCGGAGCGCCTGGGCCGCGTCCTCGATCTCGCCCGCGAGCGCCGGCGCCGGCACGACGAGCGCGGCCAGAGCGGCGAGCGGCACGAGCCTCACGCCCTGAAGGTAGCCGCAGGGCCGGGGTCGGAAACGGGGCGGTACACTGCCGTCGTCCCCGCGCCCGTAGCTCAGGGGATAGAGCGCGCGCCTCCGGAGCGCGAGGTCGCAGGTTCGAATCCTGCCGGGCGCATAGGAATCCCGTTCGCGGCGTCGGCTAAGCCCAGGGGAGGCGGTCCCAGGACGGGGGCCGCTCTCGGCGGAACCACTCGGCTGTCGCGTACGCCTGCGCCGGATCGGAGGTCTCCTCTTCCACGCTTGCGCCGTAGCCGGCGGCGAGCTCCGACGCCGGGTACCGCACCTGCGACTCCTCGGACTGGGTCGCAGGCCCGCGTGCCCCGGCCATCAGGATCATGCACGGCCCGTCGCCCGCGCCCACGAAGGCGTGCTCGGTCCACGGGGGCGAGTGGAAGAAGTCCCACGCCCGGAGGAGTCGTTCCTCGCCCTCGACGAGCAGCTTGCACTCGCCGGAGAGCACGAGGAACGCTTCCTGCGAGGACTCTGCGTGGTAGAGGGTCGTCTGTCCCGGCTCCAGGACGGTGACGTTGATCCCGAGCTGTGGGAACTCGATCGCCGGTTCGCCGTACTCGCTCTCGAAGCTGCACCGAGCGCCCCTGCTGTCCGCGAACCACCACTCGGCATCGCGCACGTTCACGACGAACCAGCCCTCGGTGGCGGGTGCGAGCCCTGAGCCTGAGTTCTTGAGCTGCGCCTCGGGCACGGCGCGACCCTACCGTGTGGCGCCGAGCGTCGGATTCGCGCTTCCCCTTCGGCTCGATGGGTAGAGGCGGCTCTTCAGAGTGCTCCCGTGACCGAAGGAGAATCGAGATGGGAAAGCTGATCGCGACGGCACAGGCCACCCTCGACGGCGTCGTGGACCCGGTCGGCGAGTGGGTGCAGCCGGACGGAGACCACGGCGACTACTCGTTCGAGCGTCAGGCGAGATCCAGCGGGCTGGTGCTCGGCCGCAAGACCTACGAGGGGCTGGCCGGATATTGGCCGAGCCAGTCGGGCAAGTGGGCCGACATGGTCAACCCGATCCCGAAGTACGTCGGGTCCAGCACCCTGTCCGGAGCGCTCGAGTGGAACGCGACGCTCCTCGAGGGAGACCTCGAGGACTCGATCCCGAGGCTGAAGGACGAGGTCGACGGTGACCTGTTCATGCACGGGAGCGGCGAGTTCGCGTACGCCCTCGCCGAGAAGGGCCTGATCGACGAGTACGAGGTCTATGTGAACCCGCTCGTCTGGGGCGAGGGGAACGTCCACGTGCTCGGCGACAGGGGAACCATCCGGATGGAGCTCGACGACGTGAAGCGGTTCGACTCCGGAGTGGTCCTCCTCACGTACCTCCCGGGGTCTTGACCGCGGCTCCTTGGGGAAGGTCGAACTCCATCAGGAGCCATCGGTGGAGGTGTTCGTCGTCGGGCTCGCGCTCTTCCACGGCGCGGAAGCCCGCGTTCCGCCAGCCGCGGATGGCGCGCTCGTTCCAGACGTAGGGGTCCACCGTCACCCGCGTCCGGCCCGCGTGGGCGAGAAGGTAGGACGCGAGCGTGCGCGCCGCGTCGGGCCCGAGCGACCGGCCCCGCGCTGCCGGGATCAGGAACATGTCGAGGCCGCCGACGTCCGCCGTGTCTCCGAACCAGGCCTGGAGGTACCCGACCGGCTCACCGTCGCACTCCACGATGTACGCGTCGACGTGCGGGCGCCGAAGGCGCGCTTCCATCTCCTCCGGCGTGAACGTGTGGTCGTCCCAGAACCTCCTGACGTCGGGATCGGCGTGCCACGTCGCCAGCATCGGTGCGTCGTCGAGCGAGGCGGGTCGCACGACGACGTGCCGCCCGCGGAGCGGGGCGGACGGGACTCGCGAGCCGCTGTGATCTCTTCTCATCGCGTCCCTGAACGTCGAAGCCGAGGACCGGCCCGGAGGCCGGCCCTCGGCTCGAGCCCTACTTGCCTGCGCGGAAGAACAGCCACGCGTCCTGCATCCGAGCCGCCTGGCCGGGCGTGAACTCGAAGTAGCAGGAGTCGAACGAGTAGTCCATGTAGTTGTGGATCGGGTCGATGCCCGCGTCCTTGGTGCAGCTGTCGCGGCCGATCGGGCAGCCGCTCGTCGGGCTCTTCTGCGCCGGCGTGTCGTCGACGTAGTCGCCGTGGTCGGAGCAGCCCGTGTAGAAGGTGTGCTCGAGGTTGAGCCAGTGGCCGGCCTCGTGCGTGAGCGTCTTGCCGAGCGAGAACTGCTCGCCGTAGGGGCCGCCCGGGAGCGTGTTGTAGTCGAGGACGATGCCGTCGACGTACGGCCGCTCGCGGTAGTCGCCCGGCAGGTACGCGTAGCCGAGGGCTCCGCCGCCGGCGTTCGTGTAGACGTTGAGCGTCTCGGCCCCGCCGCGGCGGAGCGTCTGCTTGAAGGCGCGCTCGGGGTTCGTCCCGAGCTTGGCGAAGAACCACTCGGCGTTGTCGGTGCGCGTCACGCCCGCGAGCTCGAACCGGAACCCGGTCGCGGCGCCGCCCTCCATCCCGGCGAAGCCGGCGTTCAGGACCCAGAGCTGCTGCTGGATCGCCTCCTGCGAGACCTGGCCCGTCGTGCCCGCCGTGATGACGTGGAACCAGACCGGGACGCTCGCGCGGAACGACTTGCCGCCCTTGCCCTGCTGCGCCGCCGGGACCTCGACGTGAAGCGACTGCGTGTCGGCTTCCGTCCGCTCGCCGCCGCGTGCGAGCGCGGAGGCCGTGAGCGCGTTCAGGCTGTCGAAGGCCGCGGCGCAATCGAGCGGCGTTGCCGCCGCCGGAGCGCCGCCGAGCGCCGGCGACGCGGTCAGCGCCGCGAGCGCCGTGACCGCCGTCGCGAGGACGCCGGCGGCACGTGCGTGGATCGTCATGTCCGTTCCCCCCTGGTCGTGGACCGCTGCGCGTGGAGGGTAGAGGCGAACCGTCGAGGATGCAATATCGAGACGAGAGGGCCGGTCGCCCGGCCCTCTCGATCGGTCCCGCTATCGCCCGGTAGTGGCGGAAGTGCTGCTCCATCCGCTTCGTCTGACCGGCGGTGAACTCCGAGTAGCAGGGGTCGTCGGAGTAGTCCATGTAGTTGTGGATCGGGTCGCTGCCCGGGTCCTTGCACGTGTCCTTGCCGACCGGGCACCCGAACGACGGCTCGGCCTCGGCGGGCGTGTCCTGCACGAAGTCGCCGTTGCGGTTGCAGCCGAAGTCGAACGGGTGGTAGAGCCCGAGCCAGTGCCCGACCTCGTGCGTGGCCGTGTGACCGAGGTTGAAGCCCTCGATCGGCCCGCCGGGGAGCGAGCCCCAGTGGATGACGGTGCCGTCGACGACCGGGACCCGCTTCGCGTCCTTCGGCAGGTAGGCCCAGCCGAGGAACGCGTCGTTCGCGCCGTTCGTCGAGTAGATGTTGAGCGTCCCGAGGCCGCCGCGGCGGAGCGCCGTCTTCGCGGCGAGCTCCTCGGCGGACTCCGGCTCCATCGCGAACCACGCCGGGTTGACCGTCCGGTCGACGCCGTCGAGCCGGAAGCGGAACGGCGTGGCGACGCCGCCGTAGAAGCCCGAGTAGGCGAGGTTCAGGACGGTGATCTGGTCGGCGATCTCCGCGTTCGTGAGGTTCCCCACGTTGCCCGCGCCGATGAGGACGTGGAAGTAGACGGGGATCGTCACCGGGCCGCCGCCGGTCTTCGCCTTGTCCGCGGCCTTGTCGTCGTCGCGCACGCGGTGCTGTAGAGGACCGCATCGCGCGCGCGGCCGGCGGCGCCGCGGCCGAGGTGGGCAACGGTGCTGAACGTGCCGGCGCCCGGCCGTCCAGTCGCAGCCGAGGCCGCGGGCTGTCGCGCCTTGCCCGGCCGATCCGACGGGCGCCGTCGCCGCGGTGACCGCCGCGGCCGCGAGGGCCGCGATGATGAGACGTCGCATCTTGCTCTCTCCTTCCCGAGGGGTGCGCGGGACGCTACGACTCCGCGATAGCGAACGCAATCTCTCGTTAGGGTGCGCGCGTGCGGCTCGAGGCCCGGATCCAGACGCTGCGGCTCGCGGAGACGTTCCGCATCGCGCGCTCCTCGCAGGACGAGGCGGAGACGGTCGTCGTCGCGATCGAGCACGACGGCGTCACGGGGTACGGCGAGGCCGCGCCGATCGACCGCTACGAGGAGTCGGCGGCCTCCGCGCTCGCGTACGCGCAGGAGGCGGCGGACGCGCTCGGCGACGACCCGTTCGCGCTCGACGAGATCCTCGACCGGCTTGCCGCGGCGGGAGTGGGCGGCGCGCGCGGCGATCGACTGCGCGCTGCACGACCTCCAGGGAAAGCTGCTCGGCGTCCCGACCTGGCGGCAGCTCGGGCTCCGCCGCGGCGGGCCGCCCACCTCGTGGACGCTCGGGATCGGCGACCCCGACGAGACGGCGCGCAAGGCCGAGGACAAGGCCGGCCGCTTCCGCCGCTTCAAGCTGAAGCTCGGCGCCGGCGACGGGCTCGACGTCGAGCGCGTGCGGGCCGTGCGCGGCGTCACCGACGTGCCGCTGCAGGTCGACGTGAACGAGTACTGGAGCCTCGACGAGGCGCTCGACGCGATCCCGCAGCTCGCGGAGCTCGGCGTCGAGTACGTCGAGCAGCCGCTCCGGGCCGGCGAGTCGGGCGGGGAGGACCTGCGGCGCCGCTCGCCGCTGCCGGTCTACGTCGACGAGGACTGCCACACGCTCGAGGACGTCGCCGCCTGCGGGCGGATCGCGCACGGGATCAACATCAAGCTCGCGAAGTCGGGCGGCCTCCGCGAGGCCGTGCGCATGGCGCACGCGGCGCGGGCGCTGGGGCTCGGCGTGATGCTCGGCTGCATGGTCGAGTCGGGCCTCGGCATCGCCGCCGGCGCGCAGATGGGGAGCCTCTGCGACCACGTCGACCTCGACGGCAACCTCCTGCTCGCCGAGGATCCGTGGCCCGGCGTCGAGCTCGTCGACGGCGTGCAGACGCCCGCCGACGCGCCCGGGCTCGGCGTCGCCGCCAAGGCTTAACCGAGGCTTTCCTCCTTCCTGGGCTCGTTTTGCCCGCCTGTGGGACCGGCCGGGCACGCTCGGATCGTCCTTGACGACGACCCGAAGGAGGAGTGACATGACGAAGCTCGTTCCCATGCTGCTCGTCGCCGTCGCGCTCGTGGCGGGCGGTATCGCGGCGGCGCAGCTCACCGCCGGGAACGACCCGGAGCCACGGCTCAGTCTCGCCTCGGCCTCCGTGCCGGGCACGACGACCGCCGAGACGACGGGGACGACCACCACGGCCGCGTCCACGGTCGAGGACGTAGCGGTCCGTGCGACGAGGCCGAGCACGCGAACGACCCGCGCTGCACCGGCGTGCGGCGACCGGGACGCCCGGCACGACACCACGGCCGGGACCACGGTCGAGGACGTGAGCGGCCCGTGCGACGAGGCCGAGCACGCGAACGACCCGCGGTGCACCGGCGCGGCGACCACGACCACGCGCGGTGACGACGACGACCACGCCGACGACCGCCAGGGCTCGAACCGCGGCCCGGGCGGCGGTGGCGACGACGACGACCACGACGACGACCGCAGCGGCTCGAACAGCGGCCACGGCGGCGGCGACGACGACTGAGGAGGAAGCGAATGACGAAGACGATCCTGCTGGCGGCGGCGACGGGTGCGGCCGTGATCGCCGCGGCCGTGCCCGCGCTGGCGGCGCCGTCCGCCCAGACCGTGCGCGTGTCCGAGCGCGACTACCGGCATCGGGCTCTCGACGGCGCCGCAGGCCGGGCGCGTGACGTTCGTCGTCCGCAACGCCGGCGACGACGGGCACGACTTCCGGGTCAGCGGCGGCGGCGTCAGCAAGCGCTCGCCGATGCTCGCGCCGGGCCGCAGCGTCCGGCTGACGATGACGCTCAAGAAGGGCGTCCGCTACCGGTTCTGGTGCGCGGTCGGCTCGCACGCCGAAGAAGGGCATGAGCGGCAGCTTCGTCGCGCGTTAGACGCGCACGCGGAGAGGCGGCCCGGGACCTCCCTCTTCCCGCCGGGCCGCCCTTCCGGTGTGCGACGCGACCTGCCGTGGAATCCTTCCGTGGTGCGCCTCGGACGCCGCACCGTGTTGCTCGTCGAGGACGAGGAGGCGATCACCGACGCCCCTCGCCGAGGCCCTCGGACGCGAGGGCTTCGACACGGTCGTGGCCGCGACGGCCGCGGCGGCGCTCGAGCAGGCGGCCGCGGCCGAGCCCGACCTCGTCCTGCTCGACGTGATGCTCCCCGACGGCTCCGGGCTTCGACGTCTGCCGCGAGCTGCGGCGCGACCTCGCGCGTGCCGATCATCATGGTCACGGCCCGCGGCGACGAGGCCGACCGGATCGTCGGGCTCGAGCTCGGCGCCGACGACTACGTGACGAAGCCGTTCAGCGCGCGCGAGGTCGCCGCGCGGATCCGCGCCGTCCTCCGCCGCGCCGACGGACGCGCCCGCCGCGGAGTCGCGGACGAGGCGCCGGTCGAGGTCGGCGAGCTCGCGGTCGACGCGGCGCGGCCGCACGGCCACGCTCGCCGGCGAGCCGCTCGAGCTGTCGCGCAAGGAGTTCGACGTCCTGCTGCTCCTCGCGCGCGAGGCCGGCCGCGTCGTCACGCGCGAGCGGCTGCTGGAGGAGGTGTGGGACACGACCTGGTTCGGCTCGTCGAAGACGCTCGACGTGCACGTGAGCGGGATCCGCCGCAAGCTCGGCGACGACCCCGCGGCGCCGCGCTACCTGCACACCGTGCGCGGCGTCGGCTTCCGGCTCGCGGCGCCCGAGGAGGACCGCGTGAGCCTCCGCGCTCGGCTCGCTCGCCGCCTTCGCGTACGTGCTCGTGCTCGTGCTCGTCGCGCTCGCCGTCCCGTTCGCGCTCAGCGTCTCGAGCCGCGTCGAGGCCGAGGTCGAGGCGCAGGGCGCGGCGCAGGCGCACCTCGTCGCGGCGAGCGTGGCGGGGATCCTCGGACGGCCGGCCGAGCTGCAGCGGCTGGTCGTGGACGCGCGGCTCGGACGTCCGCGGCCGCGTCGTCGTCGTCGGACCGCGCGGCCGGCTGCTCGCCGACTCCGAGGGCCCGAGGCTGCTCGGGCAGCTCGTACGCCGACCGGCCCGAGATCGCGGCCGTGCTCGCCGACGGCGGCGGTCGAGCAGGGCCGCCGCACGAGCGACACGCTCGGCGACGAGCTGCTCTACACGGCCGTCCCGGTCGTCGCGGGACGGCAACCGCGTCGGCGCCGTGCGCATCACGCGCAGCGCAGGCCCCGTCGACGCGCGCGATCCGCCGCGACCGCATCGCCGTCGGCGCGATCGCCGTGGCCGCGCTCGCCCTCGGCCTCGCCCTCGCGTGGCTGCTCGCGGGCTCGCTTGCGCGCGCCGCTCCGCTCGCTCGCGCGGACGGCGCACCGGCTCGGCGACGGCGACCTCTCCGCGCGCGCCGAGGTGGCGGGGCCGACCGAGCAGCAGGAGGTCGCCACGGCCTTCAACGACATGGCCGCGACGGCTCGAGCGCGTGCTGGAGGCGCAGCGCGAGTTCGTCGCGAACGCGTCGCACCAGCTCCGCACGCCGCTCACCGGCCTCCGCCTCCGGCTCGAGGCGGCGCAGCTGAAGGCGGACGACCCGGAGCTCGCCCGCGAGCTCGAGGCCGCGGAGCACGAGACCCAGCGTCTGGCGAAGCTCCTCACCGGCCTGCTCGCGCTCGCCCGCGAGGGGGCGCCCCAGCGGTCGGCGGTCGGTCGACCTCGGCCGCGGCCGCCGACGCGGCCTGCGAGCGCTGGCGGCCGGAGGCCGAGGCGGCGGGCCGGCGCCTCGTCGCGGCGCCCGGCGAGGGCGCGCGCTGGCCTCCGAGGACGACGTCGCGGTCGCGCTCGACAACCTCATCGAGAACGCGCTGCTCTACTCGCCGCCGGGGACGACGGTGACGGTCGAGGCGCGGACGGCGGCCGGCGTCGCGTCCGTCGCGGTCACCGACGAGGGCCCGGGCCTCGCGCCCGGGGAGGAGGAGCGGGTCTTCGAGCGGTTCGCCCGCGGCTCCGCGGGCCGCGACGCGCCCGGCACGGGCCTCGGGCTCGCGATCGTCCGCACGCTCGCGCGGCGCTGGGGCGGCGAGGCCCGGATCGAGTCGCTGCCCGGCGGCGGCGCGCGGGCGGAGCTGTCGCTCCCGGCCGCGTCGGCCGCGGTGCCCGGCCGGGAGCCGGTGGTCGCGTGAGCGGGCGCGCGCAGGTCGATCGCGCTCGCGGTCGCGGGTCTCGCCGCGGCCGCGCTCCTCGGCCTGGCCGCGTCGTTCCTCGCGAGCGACACGATCGCGCTGCCCGCGACCTCGCTCGCGGCGGGCGAGCGCCTCGCGCCGCGCGCGCGACGACCACGCGGCCGCGCGACGACGACGACCCGGACGACGACCGACCGAATCGACGCCGACCGCCGACCACGCGACGATCGATGGCGGCGACGATGGGAGCGGCGAGGGGCAGAGGGCGGAACCGCGGCCGCGGCGGCGGCGACGACGACTGAGGCGGCGCCGCGCAAGCGGTACCTGATCCTCGCCGAGGGCTTCTCGGCCGACCCGCACCACGGCAAGACGGCGCGCGGCCTCGCTCCGCTACCGCGGCGAGGACGTCGTCGCCGTGCTCGACTCCACGCGCGCGGGCGAGACGATGGAGGGGAAGCCGATCGTCGGCGCCGTCGAGGACGCGCTCGGATTCGGCCCGACCACGGCGGTCGTCGGCGTCGCGACGTCCGGCGGGCGCTTCCCCCCGGCCTGGCGCGAGCTGCTGAAGCAGTGCATCGGCGCCGGGCCTCGACGTCGAGTCGGGCCTGCACGAGTTCCTCGGCGACGACCCGGAGCTGACGGCGCTCGCCGAGCGCGCACGGCGTCGAGCTCCGCGACCTGCGCCGGCCGCCGGCCGGGCTCAACGTCCCGACGGGCGAGAACCTCCGCGTGCCCGCCCGCGATCGTCGCCACCGTCGGCTCGGACTGCGCGATCGGGAAGAAGACGGTCGCGCTCGAGCTCGACCTCGAGGCCCGCCGCCGCGGCCTCCGCTCCGCCTTCGTCCCGACCGGCCAGACCGGGATCCTCATCGCCGGCTGGGGGATCGCCGTCGACGCGGTCGTCGCGGACTTCCTCGCCGGCGCGGCGGAGCGGCTCGTCGTCGAGGGCTGGCGGCGCGGGCGGCGAGGACCTGCTCGTCGTCGAGGGCCAGGGCTCGCTCGTCCACCCGGACTACTCGGGCGTGACGATGGGCCTCCTGCACGGGAGCGTCCCGCACGTGCTCGTCCTCTGCCACCTCGCCGGGGCGACCGCACATCGACGACCGCCCCGAGCACCCGATCCCGCCGCTGCCCGAGCTGATCGAGCTCTACGAGCGCTCGACGCTGCCCGCCCGGCCGGCGCGCGTGGCCGCGATCGCCCTCAACACGCGCCCGGCTCGACGAGGACGCGGCGCGGGCCGCGATCGCCGCGGCCGAGGCCGAGACCGGCCGTCCGGCGGACGACCCGGTACGCTTCGGCGCCGCCAGGGTCCTCGACGCCGTCGCCATCCCGTCGTAAGGTTGGTGGCGGTCGCGACCCGGCGGCTTCCGGGGAACTTCGAGTAGAGGGCAACCATTGCGGATGAAGACACTGACTGCGGCGCTCGCATGCGCCCTCGTCGCAGCCACGGCGGGAACGGCCCGCGCGGCCGACTACGGCGTCACCGAGGACTTCGGCAAGGCGTCCCCCGAGTGGATCCTGCAGACGATCGCAGGACCTCGGGATGACGCGGAACGTGATCTCGCTCACGTTCGACCCCGCCGTACCCGACGCTGCTGCTGCAGGCCGACGAGATCGACCGCCTCGTCGCGCTCGCGCCCGACTACGGCGTGAAGCTCGGCATCGCCGTCTACCAGCGCCGCGCCGTCCTCGCTCGCGACGCCCGATCGGCCTCGCCGCGTTCTCGACCTGGCTCCAGACGGCCGCGCGGCGCTGGCCGACCGATCACGCACCTGGATCGCGCCGAACGAGCCGAACCAGCCGCGCTTCTGGCAGCCGCAGTTCACCGCCCGGTGCGGCAACGCGTCGGGCCAGTCGTACTTCCGGCGCGCAGGCGACGATGTACGACACGCTCAAGACGGTGAACGGCGCGATCGAGGTCGTCGGCGTCGCGCTCTCGCCGCGCGGCAACGACCTGTGCCGCGCCGCGTCGAACGTCTCCACCTCGCCGGTGCGCTTCCTCCAGTCGCTCGGCGCGGCGCATGCGCGCGAGCAGGCGGAACCGGCCGCTCATGGACTCGATCAGCCAGCATCCCGTACCCGCTGCTGAACACGCACGGGCCGGCGACGGGCTACCGCTGGCCGAACATCGGCATGGCCGAACATGGACCGCCTCAAGCAGGCGTTCTGGGACGCCTTCAACGGCACCGCGCAGCCGACGTTCGAGCAGGGCCTCGACGTCTACCTCGACGAGCTCGGCTGGCAGACCGAATCGCTCGGCGAGGCGTACTACCGGCGCCGAGAACGTCGGCGCGATCGACGAGCTGACGCAGGGCCGCTACTACGCGCAGTCGATCCGGCATGGCGGCGTGCGACCCGTCCGTGGCCGCGCTCAACCTCTTCCACCTCCTCGACGAGGACGACCGCGACCGCTTCCAGAGCGGCCTCATCCGCGCCGACGGGTCGCCGAAAGACTCCATCCCGCTCGTGACGGGCCGCGATCGCGTCCGTGCGCCGAGGATGGCTGCACCGGGTTCCCGGTGAGCTGGCGCCACGCGACGGGCGTGCTCGGCGCTGCAGGCACGCTTCGGCGGCCGCGGCCTCGTCCGCTCGGTGTCGCTGTCGGCCGAGGAGGACGTCACCTACCGCGCGGCGATCCTCCCGGTGGCGCCTCGCGTCCGCGATCGCGCGGGCGCTGCAGGGCGTCTCGGCGGCGCCGCAGGCGAAGGGCACGGTCAAGGCGTACCGGACGCCGCGCCTGCGCGTCCGGCGTCCGGCACGCGGCGGGCGCTACGTCACCGCCGTCCGCGTCGCGGCCGCGACGAACCCGAAGCGGACGACGGTCCTCGTCAGCGCGCCGTACACGGTCCGGTAGCGCTCGTCGCCGTCATCGCGGACACGCACCTGCCCCGCGGGCGGCGCGTGCTCCCGCGGCGTGCGTCGAGCGGCTGCGTGCAGCCGACCTCGTCCTGCACGCCGGCGACCTCTCCTCGCTCGGGTTCCTCGAAGAGCTGCGGGCGCTCGGCCCGCCGGTCATGGCGGTGTCCGGCAACGCCGACGAGCCCGCGCTGAAGGCCGCTGCTCCCGGCGCAGCGCGTCGTCGACCTCGAGCGCGTCCGGATCGGGATGACCCACGTGCCGGGGCCTGCGGCGGGGAGAGAGGCCCGGCTCGTCTCGCGGTTCCCCGGCTGCGACGCCGTCGTCTACGGGCACACGCACGTGGCGCAGGTGGAGCGCGTAGGCGACGTGTGGATCCTCAACCCCGGCAGCCCGACCGAGCGGCGCCGCGCGTCGACCGGGCACTCGATGCTGGAGCTTCGGCTGGCGGCGGGCAGGATCGAGCCGGAGCTGATCGCGTTCGACGCTTGACGCGAACAGGCGTTCGTGTATCATCGAACACATGTTCGCCAGGGTCGCTCGTCGTCGCTCGTCGTCCTCGTCGTCCTCTGGGCCGCATTCGCGCGGCCGTCCACCGGCGCCGCGCCCGAGCGCGTCTACGTCGTCGAGGCGACGGACACGCTCTGGTCGATCGCCGCGGCCAACTACCCGGGCGACCCGCGGGCGGCGATCTGGAAGCTCCGCGAGCGCAACGGCCTGCGCGGCACGACGATCGTCCCGGGGCAGCGCCTCGTGCTCCCTCCGCCTAGCCGCCGCACTCCTAGACTGGCGGCGTGGACCTCGACGTCGTCTTCCTCGGCACGGCCGGCTCGATGCCGACCGCCCAGCGCGCGCCCAGCTCGCTGCTCGTCCGGCGCGGCGGCGAGCGGCTGCTCGTGGACTGCGGCGAGGGGACGCAGCGGCAGCTGCTGCGCTCCGAGATCGGGCTCCTCGACCTGCGCGAGGTCTTCCTCACGCACTACCACGCCGACCACTACCTCGGGCCTCCCGGGGATGCTCAAGAGCTTCGCGCTGCGCGGCCGCGAGGAGCCGATCACGATCTACGGCCCGCCCGGGCTCGCGCGAGCTCTTCGGCTGCGCTGCGCCGCATCTTCGGCCGGCTCACGTACGGGTACGAGCTCGTCGAGCTGCGGCCCGGCGAGCGGCTCGAGCGCGACGGCTACGCGCTCGAGACGTTCGCGGTCGAGCCACGGCGTGAGCGCGCGTCGGCTACGCGCTCGTCGAGGAGCAGCGGCCGGGGCGCTTCGACGTCGAGGCGGCCGACGCGCTCGGCGTCCCGTCGGGGCCCGAGCGCGGCGCGCTCCAGCGCGGCGAGCCCGTGACGCTCGCCGACGGCCGCGTCGTGCGCCCGGAGGACGTCCTCGGCGGGCCCGCCCCGGCCGGCGGCTCGTGCTCGCCGGCGACACGGCACCGAGCGACGATCGTCCTCGAGGCCGCGCGCGGCGCCGACCTGCTCGTCCACGAGGCGACGTTCTGCGACGACGAGCGCGAGCGCGCCGTCGAGACGCTGCACTCGACCGCGTCGCAGGCGGCGGAGCTCGCCCGGGACGCCGACGTGAAGCTGCTCGCGCTCACCCACGTCTCGAACCGCTACTCGGGCCGGGACGTGGCCGAGGAGGCCCGGGCCGTCTTCCCGGACACGATCGTGCCGCGCGACTTCGACGTCGTCGAGCTGCCCTTCCCGGAGCGCGGCTCGCCCCGGCTCGTCAAGGGCGGCGTCGCGCGGGAGCGGCGAACCGAGACGCAGCCGGCCGAGGTCGCCTAGGATCACCTCGCGATGGAGAGGTTGGTGCAGCTCACGGTCGCGGGCGACATCACCGAGGCGGAGGAGCTCCGCGCGATCCTCGCGGAACGCGGGGATCGACGTCGGAGCTCGAGACGGCGGTCGAGCACCACCCGGCCGCGATCGAGGACGCGCCGCAGAAGGTGCTCGTCGAGGAGTCCGACCTCGAGGCCGCCCAGAACGCGATCGAGGCCCAGACCGAGCCGGACGACCCGTTCGACGACTGACCGCGCGCGGCGCCCGACTTCGGCGAGCTCGCGTCGTCGTACGACGAGCTCCGCCCACAGGACGCGAACTGGTGGGAGCTCGCGGAGCGCCTCGTCGAGCTCGGCGACCTCCGCGGCCGCCGCGTGCTCGACGCGGGCACCGGCACGGGCGCCTTCGCCGCGGCGCTCGCGGAGCGGTGGGCGGCCAAGGTCTGGGGCGTCGACCCGTCGCCGGAGATGCTGGAGGTCGCACGGGCGCGGGTGCCGTCATCGGTCGGGCTCAAGCAGGGGTGGGCGGAGGCGCTGCCCGTTCCGCGACGGCTGGTTCGAGCGCGTCGTGATGCGGCTCGTCGCCCATCTCGTCGACCGGCCGCGTGGCGTTCGCCGAGGCGGCGCGGGTGCTCGGGCCCGACGGCCGCCTCGTCGTCGCGACCTTCGACCACGAGCACTTCGAGCGGTACTGGCTCAACCGCTTCTTCCCGTCGCTGCTGCGGCTCGACCGGGAGCGCTTCCCGACGGCGGAGCAGCTGCGGGACGAGCTCGCCGACGCCGGGCTCGAGCCGCAGCCGCCCGTGCGGCTCGTCCAGCACGCGAGCCTCGGGCGCGACGAGGCGGTCGAGCGCATCCGCGGCGGCTTCATCTCGACGATCCGCCTCCTCGACGAGGCCGAGCGTGCCGAGGGCCTTGCGCGCGCCGAGGCGGAGCTGCCCGAGCGGAGCGAGTACGAGCTGCGCTGGCTGCTGGCGGCGGCGCGCCGGATCTAGCGCTCGAACCGGAACTGCGTCGTCCCGAAGATCCCGTCGCTCTTCACGTCGAAGATGCACGGGCCCATCGCGAGCGGGCGCGCGTCCACCGGGACGGCGACGAACTGCGAGCTGCCGTTCGGCACGTCGAGCGTGCGCACGAGCTGCTCGTTCTGGACGATCTGGATCGGCTTCCCGGACTTGCCGAGCACGGTGAGGAGGAGCCGCCCCTTCCGGCAGTCCCACACGGTGAGGCGCCCCGCGCCGTAGATGTCGCCGTTGCCGAACACGCCCGTGCGTCGCGAGCGCAGCCGCAGCGGGCCGTCGAGGCGCCACAGCACGAGCGCCTGGTGCGCGGTGTTCTGCTGCCGTGCCTGGGCGACCGGCTCGCCGGCGAGCTCGATCCCGTCGGCCGCGACGGCGTAGGCGGCGCGTGACACGGGATCGGTCGTGCCGTCGCTCGCGATCGCGAGCTCGCGCTGCGGCATCGGCCCCGGGAGCGGCGAGTCCGGCAGCGTCACCACCGACGAGATCCGCCGGTTCCAGAACGCGAGCTCCCAGACGCCGTTCCAGTTGCCCTCGCCGTCGTACAGGTACGCGGTCGGCCCGGAGCTCGCGCGGTCGATCCACGTGGCGTCGGGGGCGAGCAGCCGGTCGTAGATGAGCTGCGCCTCGGACTCGGCCTGGTCCGCCGCGGCGACGGACCCGGCCGCGAACGCCGCCACGAGCACGGCCGGCACGAGGACGAGCAGCCGTCGCGGGAGGAGCACGACCAGCGCGGCCAGGGCCGCCGCGACGACCCAGCCGAGCGAGCCGGGCCCGATCCGATCGAGGATCGCGAAGCTGGGCGCGCTCGGGATCGCGGTCGGGTCGACCCACGAGTCGAGCGGGATCAGGGCGACGAGAGCCACGGCTC
This sequence comes from uncultured Thermoleophilia bacterium, assembly GCA_963733995.1. Classification (GTDB taxonomy): domain Bacteria; phylum Actinomycetota; class Thermoleophilia; order Gaiellales; family Gaiellaceae; genus DATHTC01. Next base: position 138,390 of record CAVTFO010000015.1, on the reverse strand, counting down.
CGAACGCGGCGCTCGCGAGGACGCGGCGCCGCCCGGGCGCGCCGAGGTCGAGCCAGCGGCAGAGGACGAGGAACAGCGGCGGCGCCGCGGCGATGAGGTCGCGCTCGGCGAGGTACTCGACGTAGTTCGTCGCGAACAGCCCGACCTCGAGCCCGAGCCAGACGGCGAGCGAGCCGGCGACGGCGAGCAGCGCCGCGTCGCGCGGGGACGGCACCTCGCGCCGCGCGAGCACGAGCAGCGCGACGAGCGCGACGACGGGGACGAGGCCGACGACCCAGACGACGCCGCCGAGGTGCCGCACGACGTCGACGAGCGCGTCGGCGGGCGCGAGCGACCGGTCGGCGGCGTCGCGGTAGCCGGCGAGGACGCCGGCCGCGCCGCCGTCCCGGGCGATCCGCCAGCCCGCCCAGAGGAGGCCCACGGCGCCGAGTGCGGCGGCGCTCGGCCACAGGCGCAGCGCCGTCCGCGGCGAGCGGACGAGCACGCCGAAGGCGACCGCCGCGGTCACGAGCACCGGCAGGAAGACGACGCCCTGCAGCCGCGTCGCGCACGTGAGCAGGATCGCCCCGACGAGCAGCGCCTGCCGGGCGAGCGTCGGCCGCTCCAGCGCGGCCGCGAGCGCCCAGGCGGCCAGCGTCGCGAGCGGGTAGAAGAGCGTCTCGGTCATCAGCAGCCCCGAGAGCGCGAGCGCCGGGATCGCGACCGTGAGGACCGCGGCCACGAGCGCCCAGCCGGGCCGCATCAGCGTCCGTCCCCAGGCGAACACCGGCAGCGCCGTCGCCGCCATCGCGAGCGCGCCGAGCGCCTGTGCGACGCGGTAGCCCGTCAGCCCGTCCCAGAGCTCGAGCGGGAGCCCGACGAGCGAGGGGGTGGAGGAGGCTGTAGAACGGCACCGGCTCGCCGAGCACCGCCAGCCGGCCGTCGCTCCAGAGCGAGCGGCCGAGCATCCCGTAGAGCGTCTCGTCGGGCGTGATCCACGGCGTCGGGAGCGTGCGCGCGCCGGCGTACCGCAGCGCGGCGGCGCCGAGGACGAGCGCTCCCGCGAGCGCCCAGGAGGCTGTCCGGCCCACCCGCACCGGGGAGCGATGAAAGCAGGACCGGGTCGCTCGGCCGTCCGCTCGCCGCGCTAGGGTTGGCCCGACACGACCTCCTTTAACTCGGTCCAGAGAGGCCGGAAAGGAAGCGAATGACAGGCAACACGACCGTCGGCGCGGGCGCGGCCGGGAAGGTCCTCCTCGACGCCGACGCGATCGGGCGCACGCTCTCCCGGATCGCGCACGAGATCATCGAGCGCAACGAGGCGCTCGACGACGTCGCGCTCGTCGGCATCCACACGCGCGGCGTCCCGCTCGCGCAGCGCCTGCGGCGCCTGATCGCGGAGCGGAGCGACGTCGAGGTCGAGTCCGGCGCCGTCGACATCACCTTCTACCGCGACGACGTCCAGATCCGCGGCGGCGAGGCGCCGCTCCACGCGCAGCCGGTCGTGCGCGCGACGCAGCTCGACTTCCCGCTCGAGGGCCGCACCGTGATCCTCGTCGACGACGTCCTCTACACCGGCCGGACGATCCGCGCCGCGATCGAGGCGCTGTTCGACTACGGCCGGCCCGCCCGCGTCCAGCTCGCCGTGCTCGCCGACCGCGGCCACCGCGAGCTGCCGATCCGCCCCGACTACGTCGGCAAGAACCTGCCCACGTGCCGCGGCGAGCGCGTCCAGGTCCAGCTCGTCGAGGTGGACGAGGTCGACCGCGTCCTGCTCGTCGCGAGCCCCGAGGAGGGATCCCTGTGAACGTCCGCGTGATGCGGGACGAGCTGCGCCCGCCGACCTCGCCGCCGCGGCGGCACCTGATCTCGGTCGCCGACCTCTCCCGCGACGACGTCGAGCGGCTGCTCGCGACGGCTGCGAGCTTCGAGACCGTCGCTCGACCGCGAGATGAAGAAGCTGCCGACGCTGCGCGGCCGGCTCGTCGTGACGCTCTTCTTCGAGTCGTCGACGCGCACCTCGTCGAGCTTCGAGCTCGCCGCGAAGCGCCTCTCCGCCGACACGATGTCGCTCAAGGCGACCGGCTCGTCGGTCGACAAGGGCGAGTCGCTGAAGGACACGGCGCTCACGCTCGCCGCCTACGACCCGGACGTGATCGTGATCCGCCACCCGCAGATCGGCGCGCCGCAGCTCGTCGCCGCGGCCACCGACGCGCGCATCGTGAACGCCGGCGACGGCAAGCACCAGCACCCGACCCAGGCGCTGCTCGACCTCTACACGATGCGCCGCGCGCTCGGCCGGCTCGAGGGCCTGCACGTCGCGATCGTCGGCGACGTCCTCCACTCGCGCGTCGCGCGCTCGCTCGTCCAGGCGCTCGGGCTCGTCGGCGCGCGCGTCACGCTCGTCGGGCCGCCGCCGCTCATCCCGCGCGGGATCGAGGCGGCGCTCGGCTGCGAGGTCGCGCACGACATCGGCGCGATCGCGGACGCGGACGTCGTCTACGTGCTGCGCATGCAGCGCGAGCGGATGCAGGAGGGCGCGAACTACGTCCCGAGCCTGCGCGAGTACACGGCGCGCTGGGGCGTCACCGCCGGAGCGGCTCCGGCCCGGGCAGCTGGTCATGCACCCGGGCCCGATGAACCGCGGCGTCGAGATCGACGCGGCGCGTCGCCGACGGCGCGCAGTCGCTCGTCATCGAGCAGGTGCGCGCCGGGCTCGTCGTCCGCATGGCCGTGCTCTACGACCTGCTCACCGCGGGCCGGCCGGTCGCCGGTCGAGGCCGCGCTGGAGGTGGCGTGATGCTCTTCCGGAAGGAGACTCCCGGCCGCGGACCTCGTCATCCGCGGCGCGCGCGTCCTCGACCCGGTCGCGGGGGTGGACGCGGTCGCTCGACGTCCGCGTCGACGGCGGCACGATCGCGCAGCTCGGCACCGACCTCGACGCGAACGGGCACCGCGTCGTCGACGGCGCCGGGCTCGTGCTCGCGCCCGCGTTCGTCGACCCGCACGTGCACCTGCGCACGCCCGGCCGCGAGGACGAGGAGACGATCGCGACGCGGCACCGCCGCGGCGGCCGCCGGCGGCTACTGCGCGATCCTCGCGATGCCGAACACCGAGCCGGTCGTCGACTCGGCGGCGGTGCTCGGGGCGCTCGTCGAGGAGGCGCGGCGCGAGGCGGTCGTCCCGGCCGGGTTCCTCGCGGCGATCACGAAGGGCCAGGACGGCGCGGAGCTCACGGAGATGGGCGAGCTCGCCGACCGCGGCGCGGCCGGGTTCACCGACGACGGCCGGCCCGGTCGCGTCCGCCGGGCGTGATGCGGCGCGCGCTCCAGTACGCCGCCGTCGCGGGGCGGCACGCTCGCGGTGCACTGCGAGGAGCCGACGCCTCACGCGCGGCGGCCACATCCACGAGGGCGCCGTCTCGGCCGAGCTCGGCTTCGGCGGCTACCCGTCGCTCGCCGAGAGCCTGATGGTCGAGCGCGACCTCGCGCTCGCCGCCTACGAGCGGCGGCCGCTCCACCTCATGCACCTCTCCGCGCGCGAGTCGGTCGAGGCGCTCGTGCGCGCGCGCGAGGCGGGCGTGGCGGCGACCGCCGAGGTCACGCCGCACCACCTCGTGCCTCACCGACGAGGCGGTGCGCACGCTCGACCCGAACCTGAAGATGAACCCGCCGCTCCGCGCCGAGGCCGACCGCGCGGCGCTGCTCGACGGCGCTGCGCGACGGCGACGATCGGCGCCGTCGCGACCGACCACGCGCCGCACGCGCGGCACGAGAAGGAGGTCCCGTTCGAGGCGGCGCCGTTCGGCGTGACCGGGCTCGAGACGGCGTTCGCGGCGCTCTACACGCACCTCGTCGAGCCGGGCCTGCTCGCCCTCGAGACGCTGCTCGAGCGCATGTGCGACGGCCCGGCGCGCGCCTTCGGGCTCGAGCCGCCGCGGATCGCGGTCGGCGCGCCGCGCGAACCTCGTCCTGCTCGACCTCGGCGAGACCTGGCGGGTGGAGGAGGACGGCTTCCGCTGCCGCTCGGCCAACTCGTGGCTGCTCGGCGAGACGCTGCCCGGCCGCGTCCGCCTGACCGTCGCCGACGGCCGCGTGGTGTTCGGCGCGTGAGCGGCTTCCTCGCGCTCGAGGACGGCACGGTCTTCCGCGGCGAGTCCGTCGGCGGCCGAGGGCTTCGCGTTCGGCGAGGCGGTGTTCACGACCGCGATGACCGGCTACCAGGAGGTCGTCACCGACCCGAGCTACGCCGAGCAGCTCGTCTGCTTCACCGCGCCGATGGTCGGCAACTACGGCGTCGCCGCGGAGCGCTCGGAGTCGCGCCGGCCGCACGCCCGCGCGGTGCTGATGCGCGAGGCGCGCGGGCCGGAGTGGACGGACTGGCTGCACGAGCGCGGCATCGTCGCGCTCTCCGGGATCGACACCCGCTCGCTCGTGCTGCGCCTGCGCGAGGCGCGGCGCGATGCGGGCGATCGCGGTCGGCGGCGACGGCGCGTCGGTCGACGAGGCGCTCGCAGCCGTCCGGCGCCAGCCGGCGATGGCCGGCCGCGCGCTCGCCGCGCGAGGTCTCGACGCGGGAGCCGTACGTCTTCCACGAGGACGGGCGACGTCGACGTCGCCGTCGTCGACTACGGCGCGAAGCGCTCGATCCTGCGCCGCCTCGCGGGCGCGGGCGCGCGGTGACCGTCTACCCGCACGACGTCGACGCCGACACGCTCGCGGCGCACGACGGCGTCCTGCTCTCGAACGGCCCCGGCGACCCGGAGCCGCTCGAGACCGAGGTCGCGACCGTGCGCGAGCTGCTCGGCCGGACGCCGGTGCTCGGCATCTGCCTCGGCCACCAGCTGCTCGGCGCTCGCCGCCGGGCACGAGACGTTCAAGCTGCCGTTCGGCCACCGCGGCGCGAACCACCCGGTCGTCGAGCGCGCGAGCGGCCGCGTGCTCGTCACGAGCCAGAACCACGGCTTCGCGGTCGCGGCCGACGGAGGAGCGGGAGGCGACGCACGTCTCGCTCTACGACGGCACCGTCGAGGGCTTCCGCTTCCCCGAGCTGCGCGCGCGGTCGGTGCAGTTCCACCCCGAGGCCGGGCCGGGGCCGCACGACGCCTGGCCGATCCTCGCCGAGTTCGTGGAGGAGCTGCGCGATGCCTAGGCGCACGGATCTCGAGTCGATCTGCGTGATCGGCTCCGGCCCGATCGTGATCGGCCAGGCGTGCGAGTTCGACTACGCCGGCTGCCAGGCGCTGAAGGTGCTGCGCGAGGACGGGTTCCGGACGATCGTCGTCAACTCGAACCCGGCGACGATCATGACCGACCCCGGCTTCGCCGACCGCACCTACCTCGAGCCGCTCGACCTCGAGGGCGTCGCCGGCGTGCTCGCCGCGAGCGGCCCGACGCGCTGCTGCCGACGCTCGGCGGCCAGACCGCGCTCAACCTCGCGCTCGAGCTCGCCGAGGCCGGCGTCCTCGACGAGCTCGGCGTCGAGCTGATCGGCGCCGGCATCGACGCGATCCGCGCGCGCCGAGGACCGCGAGCTCTTCCGCGACGTCGTGCAGTCGGTCGGCCTGAAGGTGCCGGACTCGCGCGTCGTCACCGCCGTCGACCAGCTGCGCGGGATCGCGACGCCCGGCGGTCGTCCGGCCCGCGTTCACGCTCGGCGGCCACGGCGGCGGCTTCGCCGAGACGCCGCTCGAGCTCCGCCGCCAGGTCGAGCGCGGCCTGCGCGAGAGCCCGATCGGCCAGGTGCTCGTCGAGGAGTCGGTGCGCGGCTGGGACGAGTTCGAGCTCGAGGTGATCCGCGACCGCGCGGACAACGTCGTCATCGTCTGCTCGATCGAGAACCTCGACCCGATGGGCGTCCACACCGGCGACTCGGTCACGGTCGCGCCGCAGATGACGCTCTCCGACGAGGCCTACCAGGAGCTCCGCGACGCGGCCGTCGCGGTCATCCGCGCGGTCGGCGTCGAGACCGGCGGCTCGAACATCCAGTTCGCGCGCAGCCGCGAGACCGGCGAGCTGCGCGTGATCGAGATGAACCCGCGCGTCTCGCGCTCGTCCGCGCTCGCGTCGAAGGCGACCGGCTACCCGATCGCGAAGGTCGCGGCGAAGCTCGCCGTCGGCTACACGCTCGACGAGATCCCGAACGACCTCACGCGGCACGACGCCCGCGAGCTTCGAGCCGACGCTCGACTACGTCGTCGTCAAGTTCCCGCGCTTCGCGTTCGAGAAGTTCCCCGGCGCCGACACGACGCTCGGCACGCAGATGAAGAGCGTCGGCGAGGCGATGGGGATCGGCCGCACGTTCGCCGAGGCGTTCGCGAAGGCGATGGCGAGCCGCGAGCTCGACCCCGGCGCGGCGACGCCGTGGGACGGCCTCGACGACCTGCCCGAGGACCTGCACCCGTGGTTCCGGCGCGAGCTCGAGGCGCTGGCGGCGACGGGGCTCGCCGGAGGGCAAGCCGCGTCTTCCGCCGCGTCGACTCGTGCGCCGGCGAGGTCGAGGCGGCCTCGAACTACTTCTACTCGACGGTCGGCGAGACGGACGAGGCGCCGCCCACCGGGACGAAGCCGCGCGTCGTCATCCTCGGCTCGGGCCCGAACCGGATCGGCCAGGGGATCGAGTTCGACTACTGCTGCGTCCACGCGGTGCAGTCGTTCCGGCGCAGGGCTACGAGGCCGTGATGGTCAACTGCAACCCGGAGACCGTCTCGACCGACTACGACACCTCCGACCGCCTCTACTTCGAGCCGCTGACGGCCGAGGACGTGCTCGCCGTGTGCGAGCGCGAGCAGCCCGACGGCGTCGTGATCCAGTTCGGCGGCCAGACGCCGCTCAAGCTGGCGCGGACGCTCGAGGCGGCCGGCTTCCGGATCCTCGGCACGCCGTTCGACGCGATCGACCTCGCCGAGGACCGCGAGCGCTTCGCGCGGCTCGCGGCCGAGCTCGGCGTGCGCTCCCCGGAGTGGGGCATCGCCACGACCGGGACGGAGGCGTCCGCGATCGCGCGCGAGATCGGCTACCCGGTGCTCGTGCGGCCGTCGTACGTGCTCGGCGGGCGCGCGATGCGGGTCTGCTACCGGGCGGACGAGGTCGCGGCGGCGTTCCGGGACGCGCACGGGCCGACGCTCGTCGACCGCTTCCTCGAGAACGCGATCGAGATCGACGTCGACGCGCTCTCCGACGGCGACGGAGACCTACGTCGCGGCGGTCATGCAGCACGTCGAGGAGGCGGGCGTCCACTCCGGCGACTCGTCGTGCGTGCTGCCGGCGCCGTCCCTCACCGCGGCGCTCGAGCGCGAGGTCGCGCGACGCGGTGCGGCGGCTCGCGCCGGCGCTCGGCGTCGTCGGGCTCCTCAACGTCCAGCTCGCGATCGCCGACGGCGAGGTCTACGTGCTCGAGGTGAACCCGCGCGCGTCGCGGACGGTGCCGTTCGCGAGCAAGGCGACCGGCGTCAACCTCGTCGACGCCGCCTGCCGCCTCGCCGCCGGCGCGCGGCTCGCCGACCTCGGCCTCCCGCCCGAGCGCGCGCCGCGGCAGGTCAGCGTGAAGGCGGCGGTGCTGCCGTTCGCGCGCTTCCCGGGCGCCGACCCGGTGCTCGGGCCGGAGATGCGCTCGACCGGCGAGGTGATGGCGACCGGCCCGGACTTCGCGACCGCGTTCGCGAAGGCCGAGCGCGCCGCCGGCCGCCCGCTGCCGACGAGCGGGACGGCGTTCCTGTCGGTGCGCGACGACGACAAGGACGCGCTCGTGCCGGTCGCCGCGGCGCTCGCCGGGCTCGGCTTCCGGCTGCTCGCGACCGCCGGCACCGCCGGGGCGCTCGCCGCCGCCGGGCTCGCCGTCGAGACGGTGACGAAGGACGGCCGGCGTCGTCGACCTGATCCGCACCGGCCGCTGCGACCTCGTCGTCAACACGCCGAACCGGGCCCGCCAGGCGCGGACGGACGGCTACCGGATCCGCGAGGCGGCGCTCGTCGGCGCGGATCCCGTGCATCACGACGCTCGCCGGCGCGGCGGCCGCGGCGCACGCGATCGCGAGGGCCCGCGCGGCCCAGCCGACGCTGTCCCTCCAGGAGCGGATCGATGCCGAGACGCGAGCGCGCGTAGCGTCGTCGGCGTCGAGGCGGTCGGCCCGTACACGCTCCTGCGCGTCGACCGCGGCGGGCTCGAGCCGGGCGTGCCGGGGCAGTTCTTCATGCTCGAGGCGCCCGGGCGGCTGCTGCCGCGGCCGATGACGCTCTGCCTCGCGCCGCGCGGCGAGCTCGGCGTTCCTGGTCGACCCGATCGGGCCCGGGACGCGAGGCGCTCGCGGCGTCGCGCCGGGCGACCAGCTGCACGTGCTCGGCCCGCTCGGCAACGGCTTCCGGCTCGACGTCGCGCGGCCGCTGCTCGTCGGCGGCGGGATCGGGATCGCGCCGCTTCCCGTACCTCTCGGAGGCGCTCGGCGGCCCGCCGGCGCTGCTCGGCTTCCGCACCGCGTGGCACGCCGAGGCGGCGGCGCTCGTCCCGAACGCCGAGGTCGTGCTCGACCCGGCGCTCGTCACCGAGGCGATGCCCGACGGCCACGACGTGCTCGCCTGCGGCCCCGAGCCGATGCTCGAGGCGGTGCGCGCGCTCGCGCCCGGCGCCCAGCTCGCCTGGGAGGCGCCGATGGCCTGCGGCTACGGCGCCTGCTACGGCTGCGCGGTCGAGGTCGACGGCGACTGGAAGCGGCTCTGCGTCGAAGGGCCCGTCCTCTGCGAGGCCGCGTGATCCTCGAACGCCTCCGGCTGCCTCGACGCGCTGACGGCGCCCGACGTCGCGCGCTCGCTCGACGCCTTCGTGACGAAGACCGTCACGCCGCTGCCGCGCGGCGGCAACCCGCCGGTGCGGATCGCCGAGACCGACGTCGGGATGCTGAACTCGATCGGGCTCGCGAACCCGGGCCGCGACCGCTTCCTCGCCGAGACCCTGCCGCGGCTGCGCGGCGCTCGGCGTCCCGCTCTGGGTCTCGGTCGGCGGCTTCTCGGCCGACGAGTACGCCGAGACGTGCGCCGGCTCGACGAGCGATCGAGCGCGATCGAGCTCAACCTCTCGTGCCCGAACGTCGACGAGGCGCCCGAGACGGCCGCCGAGATCGTCGCCGCCTGCCGCGCGCGCCACCGGCCTGCCGCTCTACGCGAAGCTCTCGCCGGCGACCTGGGACATCGCCGAGGTCGCGCGCGCGGTCGAGGCGGCGGGCGCCGACGGGCTCTCGCTCGTGAACACGATCCGCGGCCTCGCGCTCGACGAGCGCACGCTGCGGCCGCGTGCTCGGCACCGGCGCCGGCGGCCTCTCCGGGCCCGGCGCTGAAGCCGATCGCGCTCGCCGCCGTCCACGCCTGCCGCCGCGCCACCGGCCTGCCGATCGTCGGCATGGGCGGCGTCGAGACCGGCCGCGACGCGCTCGAGCTGCTCGCCGCCGGCGCCGCCCACGTCGCGCTCGGGACCGTCCTCTTCGCCGACCCCGACGCGCCCGCGCGGGTCCGCGCGGAGCTCGCCGCGGAGCTCGCCGCGCGGCGGGCTGCGCGACCCGGCGGAGGCCGTCGGGCGTCGCCCACGACGTCGTCCACAGGGCTGTGGAAGATGTGGAAAAACCCCTGCTAATAGTCGAAAATCGTTCGGATTGACGAGCCTGTCGGAGGGTGTTAGACTCCCGCACTCGTGGTTTCGCCCAAGACCCAGGCCCAGGCCCCCGCACGGTCGCTCGACCAGCGGATGGAGGCCCTCAAGCGGGCCAACGACATCCGGGTCCGGCGCGCGCAGCTGAAGAAGGACCTCAAGGACGGCAGCGTCCAGATCGAGGAGGTCCTGCGCGAGCCGCCCGACTACGTCGAGACCGCGAAGGTGTTCGACATCCTCATGGCGGTGCCGAAATTCGGGCGCGTCAAGGCGGCGCAAGCTGCTCAACCAGTGCCGGATCAGCCAGTCGAAGACCGTCGGCGGCCTCTCCGAGCGCCAGCGGGCGCGAGCTGATTGGGCTCTTCAACCGCTAGGCCGCTGCCGGTCTTCGTCATCACCGGCCCGTCGGGCGCCGGCAAGGGGACGCTGGAGCAGGCGCTGATCCGGCGCGCTGCCCGGCCGCGCTCGAGCTCGCGGTCTCGGCGACGACGCGGCCCCGGCGGCCCGGCGAGGACGACGGGCGTCCACTACTGGTTCCTGTCCGACGAGGAGTTCGACGACCTCGTCCGCCAGCGAGGGCCTCCTCGAGTGGGTCGAGTACGTCGGGCACCGCTACGGGACGCTGCGCTCGGAGCTCGACCGGATCCACGCGCCGGGGCCGCGCGCCGCTGCTCGAGCTCGAGATCGAGGGCGCGCTGCGCGTCCGCGACGAGGTGCCGGGCGCGGTCACGATCTTCGTCGACGCGCCGCTCGAGGAGCTCGAGCGCCGGCTCCGCGAGCGCGCGACCGAGAGCTCCGGCGAGATCGAGGAGCGGCTCGCGCTCGCGAAGGAGCAGAAGCGCTTCGCCGACGCGTTCGACCACGTGGTCGTGAACGACGATCTCGACCGGGCCGCGGCGGAGCTCGAGCGGCTCGTCGACCGGAGAGCTCGCGGCGGCCGCTACCATCGCGGCCATGATCCATCCACGCATCGACAGCCTGCTCGGCGACGACCGCGTCGACTCGCGCTACGCGCTCGTGATCGTCGCCGCCAAGCGCGCGCGGCAGATCAACAACTACCACCACCAGCTCGGCGAGGGCATGGGCTTCGAGGAAGCGCCGCCGCCGCTCGTCGAGTCGCGCTCGAAGAACTACTTGACGATGTCCCTGGAGGAGATCGCCCAGGGCAAGATCAAGTACGAGTACACGCGCTAAGCGGTAGTCGCGGCACCCTCGCGTCGGCACAATGGGCCCATGGCCCGAGTCCTCCTCGGCGTCACCGGCGGCATCGCCGCGTACAAGGCGTGCGAGCTCCTGCGGCTGCTCGTCAAGGACGGGCACGACGTCGTCCCGCTCGTCACGCCCGGCGCGGAGCGCTTCGTCACGCGCGAGACCTTCGCGGCGCTCGCGCGGCAAGCCGCTCGACGACGACCCGTACCCGCACCTGACGCGCGCCGACCTGCTCGTGGTCGCGCCGTGCACGGCGAACACGCTCGCGAAGCTCGCCCACGGCCTCGCCGACACCGTGCTCACCGAGGCGGCGCTCGCGCACCGCGGCCCGTTGCTCGTCGCGCCGGCGATGAACCCGCGCATGTGGGCGCACCCGGCGACGCAGGCGAACGCGGAGACGCTCCGCGCGCGCGGCGTCGAGCTGGTCGGCCCCGACGAGGGCGACACCGGCGAGGGCGAGTGGGGCGTGGGCCGGATGGCCGAGCCCGAGGAGATCCTCGAGCGCGTCCGCGACGCTCCTCGGCCGCGCCGACGAGCTGCGGGGCCGCCGCGTCCTCGTCACGGCGGGCGGGACGCGCGAGCCGATCGACGCCGTCCGCTTCGTCGGCAACCGCTCGTCCGGCCGGATGGGCGTCGCGCTCGCCGACGAGGCCCGCCGGCGCGGGGCGGACGTGACGCTGCTCGCCGCCAACCTGGCCGTCCCGGCCCCGGCGGGCGTCGAGCTCGTCGCGACGCCGACCGCGGCCGACCTCGAGCGCGAGGCGCTCGCGCGGGCGCGACGCCGACGTCGTGATCATGGCCGCCGCCGTGGCGGACTACCGGCCTGAGCCGATCCAGGGCAAGCGCCCGAAGGACGGCGACGCGTGGACGCTCGAGCTCGAGCCGACGGTCGACGTCCTGCGCGAGCTCGGCGCGCGACCGGCGAACGGCCGCGTCCTCGTCGGCTTCGCCGCGGACGTCGGCGAGCATGGGCTCGAGCGCGCGCGGGCAAAGCGGCACAACAAGAACGCGAACCTGATCGTCTTCAACGACGTATCACGCACGGACATCGGCTTCGACGCGACCGAGAACGAGGTGACGCTCGTCGGCCCCGACGGCGAGCGGCGCATCGCGAAGGCGTCGAAGGAGCTCGTCGCCGCGGCGATCCTCGACGAGGTCGTCCGCCTGCTCGAGGAGGAACATGGATAGAGCCACGTCAGCTCGGCCCGAGGTCGCCTCCGACGCGGGGCGTGCGGTCGAGCGGATCACCGACAACATCGCGAGCGTCGTCCACGCGCCGCGCGAGACGCTGCGCCTCTGCGCGCTCTGCCTCGTCAGCGAGGGGCACCTGATCATCGAGGACCTCCCGGGCGTGGGGAAGACGACGCTCGCGAAGGCGCTCGCGCGCTCGGTCGGGCTCAGCTTCGGCCGCCTCCAGTTCACGCCCGACCTGCTCCCGTCGGACGTGACCGGCGTGAACGTGTTCGACCAGCGGACGAACGAGTTCGAGTTCAGGCCGGGGCCGATCTTCGCGAACGTGCTCCTCGTCGACGAGATCAACCGCGCCTCGCCGAAGACGCAGTCGGCGCTGCTCGAGTGCATGCAGGAGAACCAGGCCACGATCGACGGCCGCAGCTACGACCTCGAGCGCCCGTTCATGGTGATCGCGACGCAGAACCCGATCGAGTACGAGGGCACGTACCCGCTGCCCGAGGCGCAGCTCGACCGGTTCACGATGCGGCTCGAGGTCGGCTACCCGCCGCTCCAGGACGAGGCGCGGATGCTCACCGAGCAGACGAGCGAGTCGCCGCTCGACAAGCTCGCAGCCCGTCGCGTCGGCGCGCGGAGGTGCTCGCCGCGATCGACGCGGCGAAGGACGATCTTCGTCGAGGAGGAGCTGAACCGGTACGTCGTCGCGCGTGCTGCGGCACACGCGGGCCGACCCGCGCCTCTACCTCGGCGCCAGCCCGCGCTCCGGGATCGCGCTGCTCCGCGTCGCGAAGGCGCGCGCGCTCGCCGAGGGCCGCGACTTCCTGCTCCCCGACGACGTGAAGGCGGTCGCCGAGCACGTGCTCGCGCACCGGCTCGTCCTCGCGCCCGAGGCGCGCTCGGCCGGGATGAGCGGCGCCGAGCTCGTCCGCGAGGCCCTCGAGCGGACGCCGGTCCCGGTCTAGTGCAGTCGTGCTGACCGCGCGCGGCCGACTCGCCGTCCTCCTCGGCCTCGGGCTGTACGTCGCCGGCTGGGCCTTCGGGTCGCTGCCGCTGTACCCGGTCGCGGTCGGCCTCCTCCTCGCCGTCGCGCTCGCGTGGGGCTGGGTGCGGCTGCTCGACCGGCCGATGGAGCTGCGGCGCGTCTCGGCCGGCGTCGAGCACGTCGAGGGGGAGGACGTCTCGGTCGTCCTCGAGCTGGACGTCGACGCGCGGGTCAAGCCCGCGGACGTGCTGATCGTCGACGAGGTGCGCGGGATCGGGTCGGTCGAGGTGTTCGTCCGGCAGAACCGCAGCGGCGTCCTCGGCGGCCGCTACGTGCTGCCGCGGATGGCGCGCGGCCGCTACCCGTTCGAGCGCACGACGGCCGTGCTCGAGGACCCGTTCGGGCTGGAGCGGGAGGAGGTCGACCTCACCACCGGCGGCGCCCTCCTCGTCTACCCGCGGCTCGTCGAGCTCGACCGGCTGTTCAGCGAGGCCGGCGCAAACGACCAGGGCGGCCGGCGGCTGCTGCTCCGGCGCCCGTCCGGCTTCGACCTCCACTCCGTCCGCGAGTACGAGCACGGCGAGTCGCTGCGCATGGTGCACTGGCGCACGACGGCCCGCCGCGGCCGGCTGATGGTGAAGGAGCTCGAGGACGAGCCGCGCGACGAGGTCGCCGTGCTCCTCGACGCGGCCGCGGGCGTCGTCCGCCGGCGAGCCGCCGGACTCGAGCTTCGACATGCAGGTGCGCGCGGCCGGGTCGATCCTGCGCGCGCACGCCCGTCGCGGACGCCGTGTCGCGCTCGTGGTCAACTCCGCGGGCCGCGAGACGCTCAGCCTCCGCGGGCCGGACAGCGACTGGCGGAGCGCGATGGAGCTGCTCGCCGCGGCGGAGCCGAACGGCGTGACCCCGGCCTCGTCCTTCCTCGGCGACGGGAGCGCGGCCGGGCACGCGCTCGACCTCGCGGTCGTGACGGCGCGGCTCTCGCCGGACCTCGTCGAGCGCGTCGTCCAGCGGGCCGCCTCGCGGCGCGGCATCTCCGTCGTCTTCGTCGACGCGCCCTCGTTCGCCGGGCGGCCGTCGCCGCCGGAGCCCGGGCTGCTGCGCCTGCAGTCGCTCGGCATCCCCGTGACCGTGCTCCGGCGCGGCGACGACCTCGCGGCGCGGCTCTCGGCCGGGCAGGAGGCCGCGGTTGGCTAGGACGGCCCTCCTCTTCGTCGTGCCCGCGCTGCTCCTCGGCGTCTCGCTGGTTCGGGCTCGAGACCGGCGACCGCCACGGGATCGCGGCCGCCGGGATGGCGCTGCTCGCGCTGCTCCCCGCGCTCGCGCCGACCTGGCGCACGCGGCTCGTCGCGGCGCTCCTCGTCACGCCCGTGGCGCTCGCGCGCGCGTTCGACGTGCCGTTCTCGCTCGGGTTCCTCGGCGACGTCGTCGGCGACCTCAAGGACGGCGTGCTCGCGTTCTACGACGTCTCGCTCCCGTTCCGGGCCGGCGAGGAGCCGCTCATGCACGGCGCCGTGCTCACGGCGATCTTCGCCTTCTGCCTCGTGGTCTCGCTCGGCCTGGCCGCGCGCCGGCCGCTCGTCGCCGCGTTCGGGCTCGTCGCGGGCGCCGCGTGGCCCGCGACGCTCGTCGGCACCGGGAACCGGATCGGCCTCGGCGCGCTGATCCTCGCCGGCGTGCTCTCGCTGCTGGCGCTGGGGCGGGCGCCGGCCCGCGCGGTCGCCGCGCCCGGCGCTCCTCGCCGGCGCGGCGGTCGTGCTCGCCGCCGTCGCCGCCGGCGCGCAGCCCGCGGTCGCGAAGGGCGAGTTCCTCGGCTGGAAGGGCTGGGACCCGTACGACCAGCCGGCGGACCCGGTCGGCGTCGACTACGTCTGGGACGCGAGCTACGACGGGATCGAGTTCCCGTCCGAGCCCACGGACGTGCTCACGGTCACCGGGCCGCAGCGGGCGCCAGTACTGGCGCGCGGCGATCCTGAACGAGTTCCGCAACGGCCGCTGGGTCGAGGAGCCGTCGATCATCGCGATCAGCGACGGTGCGCAGGACCTCTCGAACGACCCGTTCCTGCCGGTCCGCGCGCCGGACGATCTCCCAGCCGGTCCGCGCGAGCGTCGAGGTCAAGGCGCTTCGCGACGACCACCTCGTCGCGCCGGGGACGCCGCTCGCGCTCGACCCGCGCGGGATCGGCACGGTCGAGTACCGCGACGGCAACGTCGCCGTCGTCGACGGCGGGCTCGAGCGGGGCGACGAGTACACGGTCTGGGGCTACGTGCCGAGCCCGCGCCCGCGCCAGCTGGCGAGCGTGCCGCTCGGCATCGACCGGCGCAACACCCTCGAGTCGGACTTCCTCGAGGTCCTGCCGGGGTTCGACGTGCCGCCGCTCGGGTCCGAGGACCGCCAGGCCCGGGTGCTCTCGCTGACCGAGAACGAGCGCGTCGGCGAGACGGTGCGCCGCTACCTCCCGCTCTACCGGCGCGCGCAGTCGGTCACGCGCGGCGCGAGGACGCAGTACGCGGTCGTGATCGCGCTCGAGTCGTGGTTCCGCTCGGGCGGCGGCTTCCGCTACACCGAGACGCCGCCGGGCCTGCGCTCCGGGCGCGCCGCCGCTCGTCGACTTCGTGGAGCGGACGAAGGCCGGCTACTGCCAGCACTACGCCGGCGCCATGGCGCTGATGCTCCGCTACCTCGGGATCCCCGCCCGGGTCGCGGTCGGGTTCACGAGCGGCGACTACGACGAGGACAACCGCCGCTGGACGGTCACCGACCACGACGCGCACGCGTGGGTCGAGGTCTGGTTCGAGGGCTGGGGCTGGCTCCCGTTCGACCCGACGCCGACGCGCGGAGCCGTCTCGAGCCCGTACTCGACGGCCTCGTCGAACCCGGCCGTGCAGACGGCGATCGCGGATCTCCTGCGGCAGGAGCTGCGGCGCAACGTCGCACCGTCGGGGCCGGCCGAGGGGACGCAGGCCCGAGGCGGGCCGCGACGTCCCGGGCGACCTCGGCGGCACGGTCACCGCCGCGGCACGCAAGGGCGGGAGCCTGCTGAAGCTCCTCGGGCTGCTGGCCGTGCTCGCGCTCGCCGGGGTCGCCCTGGCGAAGCTGGGGCGCCGCCGGGTGCGCTACCTGACCCGCGATCCGCGCCGGGTCGCGCGCGCCGTTCGCGCGGAGCTCGCCGAGTACCTCCTCGACCAGGGGCTGCCCGTGCCCCGCAGCGCGACCCCGCACGAGCTGGCCGAGCTCCTCGACCGCGAGCTCCGGATCGACGCCTTCGCGTTCGCGGACGCCCTCGCGGCGGCGCGCTACGCCCCGCCGGCCCGGGCCGCCGAGGCGTCGCGCGAGGCCCGGCGCGAGCTGCGCTCGATCGAGCGGCTGCTCCGCAAGCGGCTGACCAACGCCGAGCGCGCGAGGGGCTTCCTCTCGGTGCGCTCGCTCGGGTTCGGCGCAGCGGCGTGATCCGCACCGCCGTCGTGATCGCGGCCGGGGAGGGGCGGCGCCTCCGGCCGGTGACCGAGCGCTGGCCGAAGCCCGTGCTCCCGATCGACGGACGCCCGTGATCGTCACGCTCCTGCGGGCGCTCGCCGAGGCCGGGGTGGAGCGGATCTGGGTCGTGGTCGGGCACCTCGGCGACCAGGTGCGGGCGCTCGTGGCCGGGCTCGGGCTCGACGTCCGCTTCGTCGAGCAGCCGCGCGCCGACGGCTCGGCCGACGCGGTGCAGCGCGCCCTCGACGCGGGCGCCGAGCCGCCGTTGCTCGTCACGGCCGCCGACACGGTGTTCCGGCACGGCGACCTCGCCGCCTTCGCCGCGGCCGCGGCCTCCCACGACGGCGGCATCGCCGGCCGCCGGCAGCCGCCGCCCTCGCCGCCGCACCGCTATCCGCTCGAGGTCCGCGACGGGCTCGTCCGCCGCGTCCTCGGCGAGGACGGCGCCGACGGCCTCGCCGCGGCGCCGCTGTGGCTCCTCGGCGAGAAGGTCACTGCCCGGCTCTGCGAGGACGAGGCGCCGTACGAGCTCGCGAGCGCGTTCCAGGCCGCGATCGACGACGGCGCGGCGATCGCGGGCGTCGAGATCGGCCCGACCCGCGATCTGACCGATCCGCTTGACTTGATGCACGAGAACGTCCCGTACCTCCGAGGCCTGGGTGTCTGACACGTACAACCTCTTCCAGGAAGGGCGCGCCCGGCTCAAGCAGGGCCGCGCCGCGCAGGCGACCGTGCCGCTCGAGAAGGCGAAGCGGCTCGAGCCGGACAAGGCGTCGATCCGCGAGGCGCTCGGGATCGCGTACTTCCGCCTGCAGCGCTGGGAGGACGCCGAGGAGGAGTTCCGCGCGATGCTCGAGCTCGCGCCGGTGGACGACTACGCCCACTACGCCCTCGGCCGCTGCCTCGAGAAGCAGGGCCGCTCGCACGAGGCGAACGGGCACTACAAGCTCGCGCGGTCGCTCCGGCCCGGGAGCGAGCAGTACGCGAAGCGCGTGCTGGATCTCGATTGAGCGTGGGGGAACCCATGGTTCCCCCACGAGCCCCCTCCTTCTCCTGAGTGGCTGATTCGGACCTGGGCGTGGCCTCCCGGGCGGATGAACCGCCCTTCGGCCAGGGGCCGGCTCACGGCAGGACGTGGTTGGGCGTGGTCGTCGTGGCCTGCGCGCGCGCACCTTCGGTGCGGGCGCTCCGGCCAGGACCTGCTCTCAGCGGCACATGGCGTGTCGTGACGGGCGGGATGCGCTGTGCCCCTGGACGGGGCACGCGGCGATCCCGCCCGTCCGATCGCTCCGGGACCGATACGGCTTGAAAGCGACTTAGTAACAGTCTGTTGCTTTGTCGCTTGCGAACCGGTATGCCGCAGCCGTGCGGGCGGTGGTGCAGCGGGTCGCTTCCGCGGAGGTGCGCGTCGCGGGCGACGTTCAGGGTCGGATCGGGCCGGCCTGTGCGTGCTCGTCGGCGTCGCGCGCGGGGACGGGGAGGAGGCAGCCGCCCGGCTCGCGGGCAAGATCGCGCGGCTGCGCGTCTTCGAGGACGAGGCACGGCCGCTTCGACCGCAGCCTCCTCGACGTCGGCGGCGCCGCGCTCGTCGTGAGCCAGTTCACGCTGCTCGCCGACACGGCGAAGGGAAACCGGCCGAGCTTCACCGATGCGGCGCCGCCCGAGGTGGCCGAGCCGCTCGTACGACCGGTTCGTCGAGGAGCTGCGCGCGCTCGGCGTCCCGGTCGAGACGGGCGTCTTCGGCGCGAGGATGGAGGTCGAGCTCGTGAACGACGGCCCGGTGACGATCGTCCTCGACGCTGAAGCCTCGCAGACCGTGCGCTGAGCCGCGTGTTCGTTAGGCTCGCGTCGTGCCGCAGCTGAACGCGATCGGGATCGTCGCCTCGGATCTGGCGCGGTCGATCCGCTTCTACCGGCTGCTCGGGCTCGACGTCCCCGAGACGCCCGACGAGGGCCACATCGACACGTTCCTCCCGAACGGCGTCCGCTTCATGCTCGACACCGAGGAGACCGTCCGCAGCTTCGCGCCCGACTGGTCGCGCGAGACGGGGAACCAGCTCGCGCTCGCGTTCGAGTGCGCGAGTCCCGCCGAGGTCGACGAGGTCTACGCGCGCGTGACGGGTGCGGGGTTCCATGGCGAGCGAGAGCCCTTCGACGCCTTCTGGGGCCAGCGGTACGCGTCGGTGCTCGATCCCGACGGCGTCCCGGTCGACCTCTACGCCGCGAACTGAGGCCGAAGAACTGGTCTGGCCCTCCGCCCACGGCTGCCGTACGCTCTGTCGGAGAGCGACGTTCGGAGAGGCGGTCGGATGGGCGAGTTGGCCGGCAGATTCCCCCAGCGCATGCCCCGCGCCTGGTGGCTACGCGCCCTCAACGTCGAGTTGCTCGTCGCCGTGGTCGCGTTCCTCACGATCGTGGTCGGCGAGGTCGTCTACGCGCTGGAGGAGCGCCGCGACGCCGCGCACGTGCACGACCACGGCATCTACGGGACGCTCTTCGACGTCGCCTGGGTCGTCTTCGTCCCGGCGGTTGCGCTCGCGCTGCTCGGCGGCGTCGTCGCCCTCGCGGGCGGCGCGCTGGCGCACAACTCGGCGGTCTCCCGCTACGGCACGCGCGCGGTGGCGTTCTGCGCCCTCGCCGTGGCGGTCGTGGCGCTCGTCGAAGTCGTCGGCTCCTAACGCGGCGAGGGCGTGACCGGCGGCGCCGTCGCGCTCGCGCTCGGCGCGGCGCTCCTGCACGCGCTCTGGAACCTGCTCCTCGGCGGCTCGCGAGACGTCCTCGCGGCGACGGCCGTCGCGCTGGGCTCGAGCCTGGTCCTCGCAGCGCCGGTGGCGGTCGCGACCTGGGACGTCCAGCGAGAGGCGGTGCCGTGGCTCGTCGCGTCCGCGGCGCTCGAGCTCGTCTACTTCTTCGCGCTCGCCGCCGCCTACCAGCGCGCGGAGGTCTCGCTCGTGTACCCGATCGCCCGCGGCGGCGCGCCGGTGCTCGTCCTCGCCTGGTCGCTCGCGTTCGGCGCCGAGCTCGGCGCCTCCGAGGTCGCCGGCGTGCTCGCGGTGGCGGCAGGGCGTGGTGCTCGTGCGCGGCTTCGGCCACGGCGACCGCGTCGGCGTCGTGTTCGGCGTCGTGATCGCGCTGCTCATCGCCGCGTACACGCTCGTCGACGCGGAGGGGATCGAGTTCGCCGACCCCGTCCCGTACCTGCTGCTGATCCTGATCCCGACGACCGTCGCCGCCACGCTCGCGACCGGGCCGGCGAGGCTCCGTGCGCAGCTCTCCACGCGCACCGTGCTGGCGGGCTGCGCCGGGTTCGTCGCGTACGTCCTCGTCCTCGCCGCGTACCGTCTCGCGCCCGCCGCGGTCGTCTCCGCGGTGCGCGAGACGAGCGTGCTGTTCGCGGTCGCGCTGGCCGCGCCGGTGCTGCGCGAGCGCGGTCCCGCCGTGGCGCCTCGCGGGCGCCGCGCTCGTGGTCGCCGGCGTCGCCGCGATCGCGCTCGGCTAGGCCGCTCGATGGGCCGAACGGCCTACCGCCGCTGCTATCCTGCCCGCACCACATTTCACCGGCTTGGCGAAATGGGCGCTCGGGGGCGCCCATTTGTTTTGAAGGGAGCCGAATGGCCGAGGTACACGACAGGGAGAAGACCCTGGAGCAGGAGATCGTCCGCACGGTCGAGGCCGGCATGCCCGGCGTCGAGGTGCTGGCGGTCGAGCTCACGGGGCCCGAGCACTTCACCGTCTTCGTCGACCACCCGCAGGGGGTCGACCACGCGCTCTGCGCGCGGGTCACCGACCTGCTGCGCGACTACCTCGACCGCTACGCGATCGACGTCTCGTCGCCGGGGCTCGAGCGGCCGCTGCGCAAGCCGGCCCACTTCGCCAACGCCGTCGGCCGCCAGGTCGCCGTCCGCACCGCCGCCGAGATCGACGGCCGCAAGCGGTTCCGCGGCGAGGTCGTGGAGGCCGGGGAGCGCGCCTTCACGGTTCGGACGGCCGACGACACCGCCTTCACCATCCCGTACGAGGCCATCGTGCGGAGCAACCTGATCGACGAGGGGTAGGGACATGACGCAGGAGATCATCGACGCGGTTCGCGAGATCGAGCGCGAGAAGGGCATCGAGAGCGGGACGCTCATCGACGCGCTGCAGGACGGCCTGCTCGCCGCGTACAAGAAGACGCCGGGCGCCGCACGCCACGCGGTCGTCGAGCTCGACGACGCGGGCGACTTCCGCGTCTACGCGGTCCAGCTGCCGCCGGACATCGAGGAGCGCCTCCTCGACGAGGCGCGCGAGCGCGCGCTCGAGGAGCTCGAGCGCCTCGAGCAGGAGAACGGCGAGCGCTCGCACGTGCTCCTGAACGACGACGACCTCGAGATCGACTGGTCCGACGTCCCCGAGGAGCAGGTGCAGTTCGAGGACGTCACCCCGCACGACTTCGGGCGCATCGCCGCGCAGACGGCCAAGCAGGTGATCCAGCAGCGGATCCGCGAGGCCGAGCGCGCGATGATGTACGACGAGTACATCGACCGCGTCTCCGAGGTCGTCACCGGGATCGTCCAGCAGGCCGGCGACCGCAACAACGTGCTCGTCGACCTCGGCAAGGTCGAGGCGCTGCTGCCGCGCTCCGAGCAGGTCGACGGCGAGCGCTACGAGCAGGGCTCGCGGATCAAGGCCGTGATCACCGAGGTGCGGAGCGGCACGAAGGGCCCGCAGGTGATCCTCTCGCGCCGCGACCCGGAGCTGATCAAGACGCTGTTCGAGCTCGAGGTGCCCGAGATCGCCGACGGCCTCGTCGAGATCCGCGGCGTCGCCCGCGAGCCGGGCTACCGCTCGAAGATCGCGGTCGAGTCGCACGCCCAGGGCGTCGATCCCGTCGGCGCCTGCGTCGGCCCGCGCGGCTCCCGCGTCCGCATGGTCGTGTCGGAGCTCCGCGGCGAGAAGATCGACATCATCCCGTGGAACGACGAGCCGGCGCGCTTCCTCGCGAAGGCGCTCTCGCCGGCGCGCGTCCGCGAGGTGCTGCTCGACGACGACGCGCGCGAGGCGACCGTGATCGTCCCCGACGACCAGCTCGCGCTCGCGATCGGCAAGGAGGGGCTCAACGCCCGCCTCGCCTCGCGCCTGACCGGCTGGAAGATCGACATCACCTCCGACACGGAGTTCGCGCAGCAGGAGGCCGACGCGGCCTACGGCGGCGAGGGCGCCGAGGGCGAGGACTTCTCCGGCCGCTGCGGCGCGATCCTCTCCAACGGCAAGCGCTGCCCGAACGCGGCGCTGCCCGGGACCCGCTACTGCGGGCTCCCGGCGCACCAGGCGCTCGCCGGCACCGAGCCCGCCGTGCCCGCCGAGGCGCCGGCCGCCGCCGAGACGGCCACGCGCGGAGGAGGCCGAGGCAGCTCGAGCCGGTGGCCTCGGTCGAGGTCGAGGAGCCGGCAAAGGCGAGGCGCGGTCGAGGCCGAGAACGTGGAGGGCGACCGCGATCCGGCGTGACACACGAGCCGGTCAGGACGTGCGCCGGCTGCGGGCGGAAGGCGCCGCAGCGGGAGCTCCTGCGCTTCGTCGCGCGGGAGGGCGCCCTGACCCCGTCGCCGCACGGCGACGGCCGCGGCGTCTACACCTGCCGGCGGCTCGCCTGCTTCGAGCGCGCGCTGGCGCGGCGGGCGTTCGCGCGCACGCTGCGTCGGACGGTGCGCGTCGATCCGGAGCTCGCGGGCCTCTACACTGGAGCACGGACTGATGGCCGAGAAGCGACCGAATAGACCGATCAGGCCCCGCGGCGCCGGTGCCGCGCGCGGCAAGCGCCGCGTCGTCATCGACCAGGGCGGGCAGCCGCCCGGGCGGCCGCGACCAGCGCCAGGGCCGCGGCGACCGGCGCGAGACCAAGGGCCCCGCGCAGCCCGTCGTCGCCCCGACCGGGCCCGTCACCGTCCCGTCCGGCGTCACCGTCCGCGACCTCTCGCAGGCGCTCGGGATCCCGGCCGCGCAGATCATCAAGATCATGATCGGGCTCGGCGAGATGGTGCAGATCACGCAGTCGCTCTCCGACGAGGCGGTCCAGCTGATCGCCGCCGAGGTCGACCGCGAGATCATCATCAAGCACGCCGCCGAGGACGAGGAGCCCGAGGAGTTCGTCGACGAGGAGAAGGATCTCCAGCCGCGCCCGCCGGTCGTGACGATCATGGGCCACGTCGACCACGGCAAGACCTCGCTCCTCGACGCGATCCGCGAGACCGCGGTCGTCGAGACCGAGGCCGGCGGGATCACGCAGCACATCGGCGCGTACCAGGTCGACGTCGACGGCCGGAAGGTGACGTTCCTCGACACCCCGGGCCACGAGGCGTTCACCGCCATGCGCGCCCGCGGCGCGAAGGTCACCGACATCGCCGTGCTCGTCGTCGCCGCCGACGACTCCGTGATGCCGCAGACGAAGGAGTCGATCTCCCACGCGCGCGCCGCCGAGGTGCCGATCGTCGTCGCCGTGAACAAGATCGACCTGCCCGACGCCAACCCCGACCGGGTCAAGGCCGACCTCGCCGCCGAGGGCCTGCAGCCCGAGGACTGGGGCGGCGACACGCAGTTCGCGCTCGTCTCGGCGAAGGAGGGAACGGGGCTCGACGACCTGCTCGAGCGGATCCTGCTCGTCGCCGACGCCGCGCTCGAGCTGAAGGCGAACCCGAGCGCCGAGGCCTCCGGCCCGATCATCGAGTCCCGCCTCGACGTCGGCCGCGGCCCCGTCGCGACGATGCTCGTCCACCGCGGCACGCTGAAGGTCGGCGACGCGATCGTGGCCGGCGACGCCTGGGGCAAGGTGCGCGCGCTGAACGACTATCGCGGCGAGCGGATCGCCGAGGCCAAGCCGGGTGACCCGGTCGAGATCCTCGGCTTCGACACACCCCCGCACGCCGGCGAGCTCGCGCGCGTCGTCGAGAACGAGCGCGCGGCGCGGCAGCTCGCGCAGCAGCGCGAACAGCGGCTGCGCCGCGAGCAGCTCGCGCAGCGCCAGCGCGCCGCCGGGGTCTCGCTCGAGAACCTCTTCGGCCTCATCCAGGAAGGCCAGGTCCAGGACCTCAACCTCGTCCTCAAGGGCGACGTCCAGGGCTCGGTCGAGGCGCTCGTCGGCGAGCTCGCGAAGTTCCACAACCGCGAGGTGCGCGTCAACGTCATCCACCAGGGCGTCGGCGGCATCACCGAGTCGGACATCATGCTCGCCTCCGCCTCGGGCGCGATGGTCGTCGGCTTCAACGTGCGGCCGAACGCCGAGGCCCGCGCGCTCGCCGAGCGCGAGGGCGTCGAGATCCGCACCTACCGCGTGATCTACCAGCTCACCGAGGAGATCGAGCAGGCGCTCGTCGGGATGCTCTCGCCGGTGCAGACCGAGGAGACGATCGGCGAGGCCGAGGTGCGGGCGCTCTTCCGCGTCTCGCGGCTCGGGACGATCGCCGGCTGCATGGTCACGAACGGCGTCGTCCGCCGGAACGCGCAGGTGCGCGTCATCCGCGACGGCACGGTCATCCAGGAGTCGACGATCGCGCAGCTGCAGCGGTTCAAGGACCAGGTGCGCGAGGTCGCCGAGGGCTTCGAGTGCGGCATCCTCCTCGACGGGTTCAACGACCTCCGCGAGGGCGACGTCTTCGAGATCTACGAGACGCGCGAGGTCGAGCGGACGGCGCTCGACGAGGCCGCGCCCGCAGAGCCCGCCTCGACCGCGTAGCCCCGGCGTCGACATGGCCGCGGGCTGGGTCGGGATCCTCAGCGCCGAGCTGCACTTCCCCGAGAGCCGGTCGCTGAAGGACAAGCGCATGCACCTGCGCTCGCTGAAGGCGCAGCTGCAGAACCGCGTCGGCGCCTCGATCGCCGAGGTCGACCACCACGACACGTGGCAGCGCGCCACCGTCACGCTCTCGTGCGTCGCGCGCGAGTACGGCGAGGCGGCGCGGCTGCTCGACGAGGCCGACCGCTGGCTCCACGGCCAGGACTGGGTCGTGACGCGGACGACGCGCGACGTGGTGACGCTCGAGGACTGACCGTCGTTACGCTGGCGCCCGTGTCCGACCGCCTGCGCCGCGTCAACGAGACCCTGAAGAAGGTCATCTCCGAAGGGATCGCCGAGCTCAAGGACCCCGGCATCGGCTTCGTCACCGTGACGGGGGTCGAGGCGACCGAGGACGTGCGCGAGGCGACCGTCTACGTGAGCGTCTACGGCTCGGAGCAGGACCGGCGCGCGACCCTGGAGGCGCTGCGGCGCGCCCACGGCGTGCTCCAGGCGAGGGTCAACCGCGAGCTGCACCTGCGGCGGACGCCCCTGCTCGCCTTCGCCTACGACGAGTCGGTCGAGCGCGGCGTCAGAATGTCGAAGCTGATCGATGAGCTCGCTCCCGCCGACGACCCCACCGACGATGGCGAGTGACCTGCAGGCGGTCGCCGCGGCGCTCCGCGGGCACGACCGCTTCCTCGTCACGACGCACGAGAACCCCGACGGGGACGCGCTCGGCTCGCTCCTCGCCGCCACGCTCGCGCTGCGCGAGCTCGGCAAGGACGCGGTGATGTTCCTCAACTGGCCCGCGCCGCTCCCGGGCGAGTACCGGTTCATGGACCTCGGCGACCTGCGGCGCGACCTTCCCTCGGACCTCGAGCGGCGCGTGCTCCTCGCGGTCGACTGCGCGAACGAGTCGCGGCTCGGCGCCGACCCGTCGTTCCTGAAGCGCGCCTCGCTCGTGGTCGACGTCGACCACCACCACGACAACACGCGCTTCGGCGACGTCAACCTCGTCGTCGCGGACGCCTCGTCCACCGCGGAGGTGCTGCGCGACGTCTTCCTCGAGCTGGACGTGCCGCTGACGCCCGAGATCGCCGAGGCGCTCTAC
This sequence comes from uncultured Thermoleophilia bacterium, assembly GCA_963733995.1. Lineage (GTDB taxonomy): Bacteria > Actinomycetota > Thermoleophilia > Gaiellales > Gaiellaceae > DATHTC01. The sequence continues at coordinate 113,057 of CAVTFO010000015.1, read as the reverse complement.
ATCGGCCTCGTCACCGACACGGGCCGGTTCCAGTACGCGAACACGACGCCCAAGGCGCTGCGCCTCGCGGCCGAGCTCGTCGAGCGCGGGGCGGACGTCCACAAGGTGTTCGAGAGCGTGTACGAGTCCGTCCAGTTCGCGAAGCTCAAGCTGCTCGCGCGCGCGCTCGACCGGGCGCAGATCTACGACGGCGGCCGGATCGTCGTCTCCTGGCTCCGGCGCGACGACTTCGCCGACGTCGGTGCCGAGGAGCCGTACTCCGAGGGGATCATCGACTTCCTGCGCGCGGTCGAGGGCGCCGAGATCGCGGCGCTGATCCGCGAGCCGCCGCGCGACGCCGGGCCGACCCGGCGGGTCAGCCTGCGCGCGAGCATCGACGACATCGACGTCTCGGCGATCGCCCGCAGCTTCGGCGGCGGCGGGCACCGGCAGGCGGCCGGGTTCTCGACCGAGTCGACGGTCGAGGAGATCACCGAGCTCATCCGGCGGCAGTACGCCGACCAGGCCGCCGCCCGCACCGCGTGACGCCGCCCCGCGGCCTCGAGCCGACGGGGATCCTGCTCGTGGACAAGCCCGCCGGCCCGTCCTCCTTCGCGATCGTCGCCGACGTGCGGCGGCGGACCGGCGCGCGGACGGGCCACGCGGGAACGCTTGACCCTTTTGCGACAGGATTGTTGCTCCTGTTGTCGGGCCGGGCGACCAAACTGGCGGGATCATTCGTCGGCCTGGACAAGCGCTACCTCACGGACGTCGACCTCACGGCGCGGACGACCACGGGCGACCCGGAGGGCGACGAGCTCGAGCGCCACGAGCCGCCGTCCGCCGCGGAGCTCGAGGCGCGGCTCGCAGCCCCTCCGCGGCGAGATCGAGCTGCCGATCCCGGCCGCCTCGGCGGTGAAGATCGGCGGCGAGCGCGCGTACCGCCTGCACCGCAGGGGCGTCGCCGTCGAGATGCCCCTGCGCCGCTCGCGCGTCGACGCGCTCGACGTCATCGCGTATACGGAGGGCGTGGTCACGCTCGACCTCCGCGTCAGCTCGGGCACCTACGTCCGGGCGATCGCCGACGCGCTCGGCGGTCATTGCCGGACGCTGCGGCGGCTCGAGGTCGGGCCGTTCTCGGTCGACGAGGCCGACCCCGAGCGGGTCGTCCCGGCGGAGGAGGCGCTCGCGCGCGTGGAGGCGTACGGCGCGTGAAGGTCGCGCGGACGCCGGCGGAGCTCGGGCCGGGGCCGCGCGCGGTCGCGATCGGGACGTTCGACGGCGTGCACCTCGGCCACCGGGCGGTCGTCGCGGCGGCGGTCGAGAGCGGCCTTCCCGTGGCGGCCGTCACGTTCGACCCGCACCCGCGCAGCGTCCTCGGCGCAGCGCCCGTGCCGCTCCTCTGCTCGCTCGAGCGGCGGCTCGAGCTGCTCGGGGAGCTCGGGGTCGCGGAGGCGCTCGTCGTCCCGTTCGACCGCGAGCTCGCCGCGCTCGAGCCCGGCGCGTTCGCGGAGCGGTACCTCGCGCCGCTCGGGGCGACGGTCGTCGCGGCGGGCGCCGACTTCCGCTTCGGCCGCGGCCGCGCCGGCGACCTCGAGCTGCTGCGGTCGCTCGGGTACGACGTCCGGCCGGTGCCGCTCGTCGAGGGCGTGTCGTCGAGCCGTGCGCGCGAGCTCGTCGCGGCCGGCGAGGTCGTCGACGCCGCGCGCCTGCTGGGACGGCCGGTGGAGGTCGAGGGCACCGTCGTCTCGGGAGACGCGCGCGGGGCCGGGCTCGGCTTCCCGACCGCGAACCTCGAGCCGCCCGCGGGCGTGCTCGTGCCGCGGCTCGGGATCTACGCGGGCGCCGCGCTCGGCACGCGGGCGGCCGTCTCGGTGGGGACGAACCCGACGTACGAGGTGCGGCGAGCTGCGCGTCGAGGCGTTCCTGCTCGACTTCGAGGGCGACCTCTACGGCCGGCGCCTCGTCGTCGAGCTCTGGCGGCGCCTGCGGGACGAGGCGGCGTTCGACTCGGAGGAGGCGCTCGTCGCGCAGATCGCGCAGGACGTGGCCGAGACGCGCGCCGCCGTCCGGCCCGTCTGAGCCCGCCGCAAGTTTTTCCTGCACTCGGAGTCTTTCCTGGCATGAACGCCCCCGCATCCGCCCATCCCTCGCTGTCCGCCCTCGAGAGCGTCCGCTGCCTCGACTGCGGCGCCGTCTACTCGAAGCCGTCCGGCGGCGGCACCCCGAAGCAGAACCCGGGTTGCCCCGACTGCGGCTACCTCGGCTGGATCTCGACGGCCGTCCCGCTCACGTCGTCGTACGAGCGGCGCCGCTCCGCCGCGGGTCCGCAGCCGGGCCGGCACGCGCAATCAGGCTGACGCCGCCGAAGTAGTGGTGGCGGCCGGGCCAGACCCGGACGTCCCAGCCGGCCGTCCGCAGCGCCGCGAGCGCGTCCTCGTCGACCCCGGGCTCGGCGTTGAGGACGGTGCCGACGGGGTGGAACCGCGGCCGGTCGACCGCGTCCTGCGGGTCGAGCCGCTCGCGGAGGACCGCGTCCGCGACGCCGACGAGCGCGGTGCGGAGCCGGCTGCCGCCGGCCGAGCCGATCGCGAGCGCAGGCCCGTCCCCGTCCAGCGCGAGCGAGGGGGCCATCATGCTCTCCATCCGCTCGCCCGGGACGAGCGGCCCCAGGAGGAGCTCGGCCTCGCCGAGCATGCTGTTCAGCTGCAGGTCGAGGCCGGGCAGGTAGTCGCCGGAGCCGAGCCCGAGGCTCGTGGTGACGACGCAGACGTTGCCGGCGCGGTCGGCGGTGACGACGTTCGTCGTGTCGCCGTCGCCCGTCGGCGCCCCGGCCAGGAGCTCGACCAGGGCGAGCACGCGTTCCGTCTCTCCCGCGCCCTCGAGCGCCGGCAGCGCCGCCAGCGCCTCCGGCACGCCGGACAGCCCGCCGCGGCTGAGGAACCGCGTGCCGCGGAACGCCACCTCCTCCGGCTCGGACCAGCGCGCCTCGTAGGCGGCGAGGTCCGCTCGGGTGATCGCGCCGCCGCGCTCCTCGCAGAGCGCGACGAGGGACTCGGCGACGCGTGCCGGTGTAGACCGCTGCCGCGCCCTCCTCTGCGATCGCCTCGAGCGCGACGGCGAGCCCGGGCTGCTCCAGCCGGTCGCCGGCCTGCAGGAGCGCGCCGCCGGGCGAGTAGATCCGCGCTCCCTCGTCGAGCGTGAAGACCGGCGCGAGCATCGCCAGGCAGGCCGCGTGCGCGGGCGTGACCGTGGCGCCGTCGCGCGCGAGCGCGAGCGCAGGCTCGACGAGCCGCGCGCCACGGCAGCGTCCCGTACGACTCCCAGAGCGCATCGAGGCCCGCCGGCACGCCGGGGACCGCGCACGACGCCGCTCCGATCGCGTAGTGGACGAGCTCCGCGCCGAACGGCACCTGCAGCTCGACGAGCGGCGCGCCCTCGCCCGACGGCACGGTGACGAAGCAGTCGAGGTTCCGCACGGCTCCCGTCGCCGCCTCGTAGTGGATCGCGTGCCCGCCGCCGAGGAGGCCGGTCATCACCGTCTCGGCGACGCACGAGGCGAGGGAGGCGGCGACGGCGGCGTCCGCGGCCGAGCCGCCTGCCTCGAGGATCTCCAGCCCGGCGGCGCAGGTCTCCGGATGGCCGGCCGCGACGCCCGCCGGGAGCGGCGTCACGGGACCAGGTCGGCGAGCACGCTGCCCATGCGGAAGCGGCTGCCGGGGAAGTCGAAGGAGCTGCCCGCCGCCTCGCCCTCCAGCACCGCGAAGGTCCGGGGCGATGTGGGCCGGCCGAGGAACTCCGGGAACGTCGTCGTCTCGCCGGTGAAGGGATCGCGTTCGGAGAGCCGGACACCCAGCGCAGAGCCGCGCACCTCGACGACGACCTCCTCGTCCGGCCCCGCGTAGCGCCCCGCGAGCGCCTCGAGCTCCTCCGGGGCCACGTCCGCGAGCGCCGGCGACCACGGCGGCACGTCCGCGAGCGCCTCGAGGAGCGCGTCGACGACCGGCGTGAACGCCGCCGAGCCCCGCGCGCTGTTCGAGAGCGCGGCGACGGCGACGCGGCGGTCGGGGACGAGCGCGAGGATCGACTGGAAGCCCGCGGCCGAGCCGGGGTGGTGGACGACGCGACGGCCGCCGCGGCGCTCGACCATCCAGCCGGGGCCCTGCTCGCCGCCGGGGCGCTCCGCGAGCGGCTCGGTCGCGCCCCAGGAGCCGTCGGCGAACCGCAGCAGGTCGGCGACGCTCGCGACGAGCCCGCCGCTCGGCCGCCGCGGCACCGGGTAGTCCGGCACGGGGTAGGGCGGTGCTCGACCGCGCCCGGCGCGACCGGCTCGGAGCCCGCGGTGCTCGGCGGGTCGAAGCCGATGCCGTCGAGGCCGCGCGGCTCGAGGACGTGCGCGCGCATCGCCGCCTCGAACGACGCGCCGGTCACCCTTTCGATCGCGGCCCCGACGATCCAGTAGCCGGCGTTCGAGTACACCCAGAGCTCCCCCGGGCGCCCGAACGCGCGGAGCCCGGCGCCGGCGACCGCCTCCGAGACCGATGCGAACTCGTCGAGCGGCCGCTCGGCCTCGCACCGGAGCCCGCCGAGGTGTGCGAGCAGCTGCCGCGGCGTCGCGGGCCCGGCGGGCGTCTCGAGCGGCTCGTCGAGGTCGAGCACCGCCTCCGCGAGCGCGGCCGTGAACGGCTTCGTGATCGAGGCGATGCGGAAGGTCGCGTCCGGCGCGAGCGGCTCGTCGCGGTCGAGGGAGGCGACGCCCCAGGCCCGGACGGCCGTGTCCCCGTCGGCGAGCACCCCGAGCGCCAGGCCTGGCACGCCCCAGCGGGCGCATTCCTCGCGCGCGAGCGCGTCGACGGCTGCGAACGCGCGTTCGACCACAGCAGCTTGCTACCTTATCGCGCGACCGTCGCCGCGGCCGTCCGTGTCCTTCCTTCACGGCGCGCGGGGGTGACGGAGTCATCCGAATCGGAGGTGCAATGACCCTCACCAAGGAAGCCAAGCTGGAGATCATCAAGAAGCACGGCCGCAGCGACGCCGACACCGGCTCGCCGGAAGTCCAGATCGCGATGCTGACGCAGCGGATCAACGAGCTGACGCAGCACCTGCGGACACACCCCAAGGACCACTACTCGCGCCGCGGGCTGCTGAAGCTCGTCGGGCGCCGCCGCCGCTTCCTGAACTACCTCCAGAAGCACGATCTCGAGGGCTACCGCGCCCTCATCAAGGAGCTCGGCCTCCGCCGCTAGCTCCGTCATGCACGGAGGGTGGAGATTCGAGCGAGCTCCCCCCGGGACCTGGCTCGAGTCCCCACTCTCCGCGCAGTTCGAAGAGTGGAGGAACCCACCACATGAGTATCGCCACCGCCGAGAGCCTCAAGCAGGTCTCGGTCCAGGTCGGTCGGGACGAGATCTCGTTCGAGACCGGCAAGCTCGCCAAGCAGGCCGACGGCGCCGTCGTCGTCCGCCAGGGCGACACGATGGTCCTCGCCACCGCGCAGGGCCGCACGGAGGCCCGCGAGGGCGCCGACTTCTTCCCGCTCACGGTCGACGTCGAGGAGCGGATGTACGCGGCCGGGAAGATCCCCGGCGGCTTCTTCAAGCGGGAGGGCCGCCCGACCGAGCGCGCCATCCTCACCGCACGCATGATCGACCGCCCGATCCGGCCGCTCTGGCCGAAGGGCTTCCGCAACGAGGTGCAGGTCATCTGCATGACCCTCTCGGCGGACATGGTCACCCCGCACGACATCCTCTGCATCAACGGCGCCTCCGCGGCGCTGATGATCTCGCCGCTGCCGTTCCTCGGCCCGGTGGGCGCCGTCCGTATCGCGCTGATCGACGGCGAGCTCGTCGTGAACCCGACGCTGCAGGAGAGCGAGGGCGACAACGCGCTCGACCTGATCGTCGTCGGCACGAAGGAAGGCCTGACGATGGTCGAGGCCGGCGCCAACGAGGTGCCGGACGAGAAGCTGCTCGAGGCGTTCGACCTCGCCCACCAGGAGATCCGCAAGCTCTGCGAAGCGCAGGAGGAGCTCCGGGCGCAGGCCGGCAAGCCGAAGTGGCTCGACCCGTCGGTGACGGAGGAGCTCGAGGGCGAGCACGGCCACACGATCTGGACGCGGATCCAGGAGGACGGCCTGCGCGAGGCCGCCGCGATCGTCGACGACATCGTCTCGCAGATCGCCCCGCCGCTCACGATGGAGGCGACCGACGAGGACGTCCTCCGCGGCTTCCAGGCGCGCCAGAGCCTGCACCTGATCCTCGAGCGGCAGCGCCAGGTCGCCTGCGAAGGCCCGGTGCGCGAGCAGTTCGAGAGCGAGCTCCGCGCGCTGACCGATGCCGAGCAGGACTCGAAGGAGCTGCGCTCCGCCAAGCGGGCGCTCCTCTTCGACCGGATCATCGAGGGCGTCGAGCTCCCGTTCCCGGTCGGCCCGGCGACCGTCGACGGCGAGCCGCCCCAGGTCAAGGACGCGCTCACGAAGCAGTTCGTCAAGAAGGCCGCCGACGCGATCTACAAGGACCTCGTCCGCAAGAAGATCGCCGTCGACAAGCGGCGCCCGGACGGCCGCGGCACCGAGGAGATCCGTCCGATCGACTGCGAGGTGCGCGTGAGCCCGCGGACACACGGGTCGGCGCTCTTCACGCGCGGCCAGACGCAGATCATGTCGCTCCTCACCCTCGGCACCGCCAAGGAGGGCCAGCGGATCGACGACCTCTCGCTCGAGACCGACCGCCGCTACATGCACCACTACAACTTCCCGCCCTTCTCGGTCGGGGAGACGGGCTTCATGCGGGGCCCGAAGCGGCGCGACATCGGCCACGGGGCGCTCGCGCAGCGGGCCCTCGAGGCCGTGATCCCGTCGGCCGAGGAGTTCCCGTACACGATCCGCATCGTCTCGGAGACGCTCGAGTCGAACGGCTCGTCGTCGATGGGCTCCGTCTGCGGCTCGACGCTGTCCCTGATGGACGCCGGCGTGCCGATCAAGGCGCCGGTCTCCGGCATCGCCATGGGTCTCGTCAAGGAGGGCGACGACTACGTCATCCTCACCGACATCCAGGGTGCGGAGGACCATCTCGGCGACATGGACTTCAAGGTCGCCGGCACGCGCGACGGCATCACCGCGCTGCAGATGGACATCAAGATCACGGGCGTCACGCAGGAGATCATGCGGAACGCCCTCGAGCAGGCCGCGCGGGCGCGGAACTTCATCCTCGACCGCATGCTCGAGGCGATCCCGGAGCCCCGCGAGGAGCTCGCCGGGCACGCCCCGCGGATCTCGACGATCAAGATCAACCCGGACTTCATCGGGATGGTCATCGGCAAGGGCGGCGAGACGATCCGCTCGCTCGAGTCCGATCACGAGGTCCAGATCGACATCGAGGAGGACGGCACGATCCTCATCTACGCGACGTCCGGCCACAACGCGGACGCCGCGGCCTCGACGATCACCGCCCTCACGAAGGAGCCCGAGGTGGGCGACACCTACACGGGCAGGGTCGTGAAGACGACGCAGTTCGGTGCGTTCGTCGAGCTGAAGAAGGGGACCGACGGCCTGCTCCACGTCTCGAACGTGGGCCCGGGCCGTGTCGGCCACATCGAGGACGTGATCACCCGCGGCGACACGCTCGACGTCGTCGTCCAGGAGGTCGACCGCGACCGGGGCCGCATCGGCCTCAAGCTCGTGGCCAAGCACGAGAACGGGAACCTCGTCCAGCCGGAGGAGCTGATCGAGCGGGCGAAGGACGCCCCGCCGCGGCCTCCGGAGGAGCCGCGCGGCGACCGGCGCGGCGGCCGCGGCGGCCGCGATCGTCGGTAGGCGCGACGAGCGCGAGGTGTACGAGGGGCGGCGCGAGCCGCCCCTCGTCGTTTCTCTAGTTGATGTCGACGACCGAGCCCGTGATCGAGACACGGCCTGAGGCGTCGATCGTGATCGTCCCGCTCGACTCGAGCGAAAGCGCGGCTCCGGCGTCGAGTTCCAGCGCTGTCGCGGATTGGATCGCGACGCCCGAGGCGGTGAGTCGAACGTGCCCGGTCGGCCCTTCGAGCTCGATCCCAGTGTCCTCGAGGCTGATGCTGAAGGCGCCGTTCGGGCTCGTGCTCGTGCCCGATGAATCCGCCGTTGCAGGCGTAGCTCACGCCGCTCGCCGAGGTGAACTTGCTCCCGCCGAGCGGGCAGTTGGCGTCGACGCCGGGCGCGAGTGCGACGCTCGTCACGCTGACGCCGTCCTCACCGTCGACGCCGTTGAGCCCGCGGGCGTTCCAGCTGATCGGCATGTCGCCCGGCTGACACGCGGAGCGGCCGCTGTCGCCGCCGATCAGGTAGAGCGTCCCGTTCGACGGCTTGAAGCACGCGTTGACGACGTCGTCTCCGAGCGCCGCGTAGGCCGCGCGGCCGCCGAGGATCGCGGCGACGAGGAGTGCGCCCGCAACGAACGCCAGCGCGGGGCGATGGAAGAGTTGTCTCATTGAGATCCTCCCACGGACAGGGGAGACGGGCCGCCGCCGTTCCCGGTTCGGCTACGGAACCGATCGAAGCACAGGGCCGCGATGAGGGGAAGCGCCGCTAGCCGTGTCCGCCGGTCAGCGTTGCGGCCACGAGGCCCTCCCGCAGCGCCATGCCGACGGCCTGGGCGCGACTGTGCGCACCGAGCTTCCCGAGGATGCGTTGGAGATGCGTGCCGACCGTCTTCGGGCTGATGACGAGCTTGTCGGCGATCTGTTGCTGCGTCAGTCCGCCGACCAGCAGGCTCAGCACCTCGTGCTCCCGCGGCGTCAACTCGACCCGTGGGAATCCACCCGCCGGCAAGACCTCCCGCGACCGACCGGCTCGCCGGAGCGAGCGGCGCACGCGGGCGAGGAGCTCGTCCGGGTCGAACGGCTTCACGATGTAATCGTCCGCCCCCACGAGGAGGCCCGCGACGCGGTCGCTCGGATCGGTCCGTCGACCCGACACGAAGATGACCGGCAGGTCGTCGCCGTAGGCGTCGTGCAGCTCGCGGCACAGCTCGTAGCCGTTCGCATCGGGGAGATCGACCTCGAGGATCACGAGAGACGGACGACGGTCGCCCATCCCGGAGCGGAGCTCGTCCGCCGTGCCCACGACATGCACATCGACGCCCAGGCGTTGGACAACCGTCAGCAGGCCGCACTGCCAACCGACATCAGAGTCGACGATGACGATCGGAGCGTCGTTCACAATGTTAGCTCGTAACAGTTGTAACGTAATCGCCGTACGCGTTCAAGAGGCTTTCGTAGGCCGGGCTACAGCCGTGGCAGCCGGCCGAACTTACGGCCGACGCCGTCTGGATTGCCCGGCGACAGCCTCGTAGCGTCGCACGCAGACCTTTCCGCGGCGCCCGGCCCCTCCGGCCGCGGTCGACCTCTCCGAAGGAGGCTGACATGGCGCAGCGATTCCTCGGGCCGACAGGCAGCCGGCGGCGACGCCGGATGCTGATCGGGCCGACACTTCTCCTCGCCGCCGTCGCACTGATGTTGACAGCAGGCGCGCAGGCGGTGCACGACGTCGGGGTTTTCGAACTCGACGGAGACGCCATCACGGACCACGCCGGCGCGGGGCTGCCGGACGACTGGGACCGGATCTGCAAGGCGGACACGGCGGGGCTGCCGATCCCGCTGTGTACCTCTGCCGGCGCGGCGAACACGGCGGTTGTGTCCTGGAAGATCGACCCGCTCGACGCGACGATCTTCACGGGAGCCGAGCCAGGCGGCCAGTCGAAGGACATCGACGACATCAGCGGCTGGCGGTGGAAGTCCGGGTCGGTGCCGGACAAGGATGAGCTCAACCACGGCTTCGCCGCGCAGTACAGCGCCGAGGTGGACCCGGCCCATGCCGGGCTGGAGACGCTCCTCTACTTCGGGGCGGACCGGTTGGCACAGTCGGGCGACGCGCAGATCGGGTTCTGGTTCCTCCAGAACCGGGTCGTGCTCGTGCCGCCGGTCTCGGGGGCCGTCGGGACGTTCAGCGACGTCCACGAGATCGGTGACCTCCTCATCCTGAGCGACTTCAGCCAGGGCGGCGGGCATCCCACCATCAGGGTGTTCGAGTGGGTCGGCTCGGGCGGCAGCGACGGTGCGATCGACCTCGTCGTCGGCGACGAGGACACTCCACAGGACTGCGACGTCGTCAGTGACGACGACTTCTGCGCAACGGTGAACGACGTCACCGAGCCTTCACCGTGGCCCTATACACCGAAGAGCGGGCCGGCCAATCAATTCCCCGCCGGCGGGCTGTACGAGGGCGGCATCAACCTGAGCTCCGTCCCGGAGTTCGCGGACAGGTGCTTCTCGACCTTCCTGGTGGAGTCGCGCTCGTCGACGTCGCCGAGCGCCGTGCTGAAGGACTTCATGATCGAGTCCTTCGCCCCGTGCGACGCGACGCTCACGACCACGCCCAGCGCCGGCGCGGGCGGGACGGTGACCCCCGGGTCGCCCGTCACCGACACGGCGGTCGTCCAGGGCCAGGGAATCGCCAACCCGCCGACGCCGACCGGGAACGTGACGTTCTTCCTCTGCGGCCCGATCGCGTCGGGTATCTGCTCGAGCGGCGGCACGCAGGTCGGGGCTCCGGTCCCGCTGGCCGACTCGAGCCCGCCCGCGGGCGAGGCGTCGGCGATCTCGGCCGCCGTGAACACCGCTCTCAGCCCGCTCGCACCGGGTCGCTACTGCTTCCGCGCGGAATGGCCGGGGGACAGCAACTATCCAACCCCGTTGTCCCACGCGGGAACCGGTGACAGCGAGTGCTTCATCGTGGCGAAGATCAACACCAGCACGGTGACGACGCCGGTCGACGGGAGCGGGGTCGAGACACATTCGATCACGCTCACGCAGTCGATCTTCGACCGTGCGGTCGTGACCGGCACAGCTGCTGGCGGCGACCCGACCGGAAGCGTGACGTTCTTCGTGTGCGGCCCGATCGCCTCGGGCACGTGCGGGAGCGGCGGCTCGCAGGTCGGGGCCGTGAAGGCACTCGTGTCCGACGGGAACCCGGCGACGTTCACGTCGAGCGCGACCTCGGACGCGTTCACGCCGACCGCCGTCGGCCGCTACTGCTTCCGCGCCGAGTACGGGGGCAGCGACATCTACAACCCGTCGAGCGACTCGGGCGAGAACGAGTGCTTCGTCGTGACGGACACGACGAACCTCGCCTCGGCACAGGTGTGGCTGCCGAACGACTCGGCAACGCTGACGTCGGCGAACGGCGCGCCGCTGAGCGGCTCGCTGTCGTTCACGTTGTACTCGGGTCTGACCTGCAGCGGCACGGTGCTGCGGGCGGCGGAGACGTTCGCGCTGACGAACGCGGCGTCGCCGGTGATCCGGTCGACGACCAACTCGACGGTGACGGTCTCCGTCACGCAGGACGTGTCGTGGGGCGTCGTGTTCACGAGCACCGACCCGAACGTGTCGGGCTCGAGCAAGTGCGAGACGACGAGCCTGACGATCACGAACTGAGCTCAATACGAAGGAGGCCCCAGCCTCGGCCGGGGCCTCCTCCGTCTTCCCGCGCCGGCTACGCGTTGACGCGGAAGCTGAGCGTTGCGAGCGTCGTCGTCTTGCTGCCACCCGCGGCCCTGTAGAGCCGGGCGTCGCAGTCGGCGGCGCCCCCCGTCCAGCTGTTCGACCGGAGCGTGGCGACCTTCGTCCAGGGGTAGTCGGGATAGAACCCGGCCTGGAACGCGTAGACGAGCGTCCCGCCCTGGAAGCACTTGAGGCTGACCATCGGCCTGTCGGTGGCGGTCGCGACGACGTCGAACGTCACTCGCTGGCCGTAGTGCGGCACCCCGTCGCTGGACTCGAGCGGGACGAGGCGGAACGTGATGTCGCCTCCTCCGCCCGGCCCGGGCTTGCCCGCCTGCTGCGCATGCGCGGCGGGAACGAGGGCGAGCGCGGCGACGATCAGGGCGATGCGAACGGCGGCTGGTGCTGCGGTCACGGCTGTCCTCCTGGCAAATCAGACGCGGCCGCACACGTCTGCTGTTCTGCGGTTCTCGGATCCTTCGGGAAGTACGGGACTGGTGCGCCCCCAGAACGGGGGATCGGGCGAAGTGGGGGAGTCTAGGGAGCGGAGCCGACGATCGCGTCGGTACGTCCCGAGCCGTCGCTATCCGCCGAGAATCGCCTGCGTCTGCGTCACGCGCGCGACGAAGCGGTCGTCGTCGTCGCGGAGGTCGGTCTCCAGCACGATCGTCGTCCGGCCGCGGTGGAGGACGGTCGTCGTCCCGTGCACGTGCCCACCGCGAACGGCGCGGAAGAAGTTCGTCTTCGACTCGATCGTGGCCGTGCCGGCCGCGCCGTCCGGGAGGTTGAGGAAGGCGAGCAGGCCGCCGGCCGCGTCGGCGAGCCCCATCAGCGCCCCGCCGTGGAGGACGCCGCCCGCGGTGCAGAGATCCGCGCGCCAGGCGAGGCGGCTCCGCACCTCCTCGGGCGAGGCGGACGTGAACTCGATGCCGAGCGTCGGCCCGAACGGCATCGCCTCGTCGATCGGGGACTGGTCGAAGTCCGTCACGCCGGCGCGATCACCACCGGCGTGCCGATGCGCACGCGCTCGAACAGCCACTCCGCGGACGGGATCGCCATGCGGATGCAGCCGTGCGAGGCCGAGTACCCGAGCGAGGCCGCGTTCGGCGTCCCGTGGATGCCGACGCCGTACACGTCGAGCCCCATCCAGCGGGTGCCCAGCGGGTTCCCAGGCCCGGGCGGCACCGGCTCGAGCCCGCGGGCCCACTCGGACGTCGGCGGCGGGTACCACCACGGGTGCCGCTGCATGTCCACGATCCGGAACGTCCCGAGCGGCGTGGGGTAGCGCGCCTCGCCGGTCGCGACCGGGAACGCGGCGACGAGCTCGGCGCCCTCGTAGAGGAACAGGCGGTTCGCGTACCGGCCGATCACGACGATCGGGCCGAGGTCGCGGACGCGGAGCTTCGGCTCGACGCGCATCGAAGCGCACCGCCACCGGGTCGCGCCGGCCCTGGAGGAGCGCCCGCTCGATCGCGGCGGCGAGGTGCTTCCGGTCGATCCGGCGGCCGGGCTGGGCGGAGGCGAACTGCGGGCGCAGGTCGACGACGCCGAGGAGCCGGGCGTCGCGGGCCGGCTGCCGCAGCTGCCGGTCGAGTCGGCGCACGTACCGCGCGATCCGCTCCCGCTCGACGGTCGCCCTCGCGCCGAGTGTCCGCGGCCCGGATGCCGCCAGCGCCTCGGCGACCGCCTGGTCCACGGAGCCGGCGAGCCCGAACGACTCGGGCACGAGGCGGCGCTCGACGTCGTCCGCGACCACCGGCAGCGGCCGCGAGAGCGCGTCGCGAAGCAGGCGTCTCGCGGGCTCGGAGGAGAACCCGCCGAGCGGCACGCCGTAGACGACGACGCCCGGCGCGATCCGCGCCCCGGACTGCCCCGCCGCGGGCGCGGTGACGCACGCCGCGCCCACCGCGAGCGCGATGCCGACGACCAGGACGAGCAGTCGACGCAGCATGGACAAGGGAATATGCCTGCTGGAAGCGCATCCGAAAAGCCCTGCACCCGGCGGGACTGCCTAGGATGCGCCGATGCAGAACTACGTCCTGTCCGAGCTGGACTCCGGTGAGCGCGTCGTCTCCGAGCATGTCGGGAGCGTCCGTTCGGTCTCGCTGGGCTTCTGGATCGGCACCGGCTCGCGCGACGAGACGCCGGCCCACGCGGGCGTGAGCCACTTCATCGAGCACCTGCTCTTCAAGGGGACGAGCCGCTACACCGCGCAGGAGATCGCCGAGGTGTTCGACGGTCTCGGCGGCGAGCTGAACGCGGCGACGTCGCGCGAGCACACGGTCGTCTACGCGCGCGTGCCCGATCACCACGTCGAGACCGCGCTCGACCTGATGACCGACATGGTCTTCGCCCCGAGCTTCGACGACCTCGACAACGAGCGGGAGGTCGTGCTCGAGGAGATCGCGATGTACGAGGACACGCCGCAGGAGCTCGTGCACGACCTCTTCTCGGAGGCGGTCTTCGGCGACCATCCGCTCGGGCGTCCCGTCATCGGCACCCGCGAGGTGCTGTCCTCGATCTCCCGCGACGAGGTCGCGCGCTGCCACGGCGTCGCCTACGTCGGCGCGAACATCGTCGTGGCGGGGGCCGGGAACCTCGAGCACGAGCAGCTCCTCGAGCTCCTCGGCCGCGCGGAGGCCGGGCGCGTCCCCGCCGACGCGCCGACCCCGCCGACGCGCCACCTGCTCGTGCAGCCGCCGCCGCCGGGCCTCCGCTTCGCGCGGAAGGAGACCGAGCAGTACCACGTCTGCGTCGGCGCACCCGGGATCGCGCGCTCCGACCGCCGCCGCTTCGCCGCCTCGATCCTCGACGCGATCCTCGGCGGCTCGGCCTCGTCGCGGCTCTTCCAGGAGATCCGGGAGAAGCGCGGCATGGCCTACACCGTCTACAGCTTCGTCTCGCAGTACTCCGACACCGGCCTCGTCGGCGTCTACGTGGGCACGCGCGAGGAGAACCTCGAGGACTGCTTCGCGATCGTGGCCGAGCAGCTCGCCGACATCGCCGCCGGGAACGTGGCCGAGGCGGAGCTCGAGCGGGCGAAGGAGAACATCAAGGGCCGGCTCATGCTCTCGATGGAGTCCGACCTCGAACCGGATGACGCGGCTCGGGAAGTCGATCGTCACCGACACGGAGCTGCTGACGACCGAGCGCCTGATCGCCGAGATCGACGCGGTCGAGGCGGCGGCCGTCTCGGAGCTCTGCGCGCTCCTGCTCGAGCCCGAGCGCGTCTCGGCGTCCGGGATCGGGCCGAGCGAGGAGCGGTTCCGCACCGCGGTGGCGCGCGTGAACCCCGGTCTCGAGGCGCGCGCGGCGGCGTGAGGTTCCTCACGTTCCTGGGACGTCGCTCGCGGCGCGCAGGACGGTGGGACAGTACGGAAGTACGGCCCGCCGGCCGGAGCGGCGCGAGCGACGTCAGCCGTTCGCGGAGTCCGGCTCCGCCGGGCGGGAGCGAAAGGCGGCCAGGGGCGTGAGGGTCTGCCTCAACGGCCGGACCGGCAAGGTCGGCCGCGTGCTCGGGCCGGCGCTCGAGCGCGAGGGGCACACGCTGGTGGAGCTGGACGAGGCGGAGGCGGTCGTCGACTTCACGGCGCCCGACGCGGCGCTGCCGAACGTCCTGGCCGCGATCGAGCGGGGCGTCCCGTCGGTCGTGGGCACGACGGGCTGGGACGTCGAGGCCGCGGACGCACCGGCGCGCGAGGCGGGCGTCGCCGTCTTCCACGCGCCGAACTTCGCCGTCGGCGCCGTCCTGATGATGCGCTTCGCGCGCGAGGCGGCCCGGTACCTGCCGCAGGCCGAGATCGTCGAGCTGCACGCCGACACGAAGCGCGACGCGCCCTCGGGCACGGCGAAGGCGACGGCCGCGCTCATCGGCGGCGACGTGCCGATCCACTCCGTCCGGCTCCGCGGCCTCGTCGCGCACCAGGAGGTGCTCTTCGGCGGGGAGGGGCAGGTGCTGACCGTCCGCCACGACACGACGTCGCGCGAGGCGTTCGTCCCGGGCGTGCTCCTCGCGCTCGCGCGTCTGCCGCAGCTGCCGCCGGGGGTCACCGTTGGTCTCGACGCGCTCCTCGACTGAGCTCGTCCGCCTCGCGCCCGAGGAGGTGCTGGCGCGCCGGGCCGAGATCGCGGGCGTGTGGACGTGGGTGACCGACGAGCGCGTCGGCGAGATCCTGCCGCGCCACGCCGGCGCGCGACGCCTTCACGTTCGTCGCCGCCGTCGACGCCGGCCGGCCGCATCGTCGGGTTCGCCTACGGCTACTGCGGCGGGCC
This sequence comes from uncultured Thermoleophilia bacterium, assembly GCA_963733995.1. GTDB lineage: Bacteria > Actinomycetota > Thermoleophilia > Gaiellales > Gaiellaceae > DATHTC01. The sequence goes on along the minus strand of CAVTFO010000015.1, from coordinate 97,274 downwards.
GGGGCAGTGGTGGCACGACGCCGTCCGCGCGGCGATGACGCCGGCGCAGCGGAAGCGCTGGCTCCGTCCCGGCCATGTCGAGCTCGCCGAGCTGCACGTCGCGCCCGCCTGGCGACGCCGCGGACTCGGCGCCCGGCTCCACGACGAGCTCCTGGCGTCGTATCCGGACGCGCCGACGTCGCTGCTCTCCACGCAGACGCGGCAACGCGCCGGCGCTCGCGCTGTACGAGGGGCGCGGCTGGGTGACGGTCGTGCCGGAGCTGCGCTTCGCGTCGTCCGGCGGCCCGTACGCGATCCTCGGGCTCGACCTCGCCGGAACCCGCGCGCGCACGCCGGTGTAGAGCGGGCATCGCCACCGGAGGAGGATCCCGATGCCAGCCCGCCTCGTCGCCGTCGTCACCCTGGCCGTCGCCGCGCTCGTCGCCGCTCCCGCGTACGGGAAGGGAGACGTGACCGCGACGATCGTGACGCCGATCCCCGCGGACGCGGAGCCGGGCACGCAGGTTCGGGTCGTGTGGAGCCTGCGGATCGAGGAGGGGTCGCACCCGGTCAACGCCGACGGCGTCTACCTGCGTCGTCGTCGGCGCCGACGGCTCACAGCAGGACGCCTACGCCCGTCCGGGAGCGCACGAGGACGGGTCTACGCCGCGACGGTGCGGGTCCCCGTCGGCGGCGTCGAGCGCGCCGTGGTCGGCATCCGCGGGACGGCGAGCTACGCCGGCGGCCGCACCGTGCGCCGCGACGCCTTCTTCGCGCTCGCGAACGAGCCCGTCGCGGCCGCCTCGTCCGGGCGGAGCTGGGGGATGCCGCTCACCGGGATCGCGCTCGCCGCGTTCGCGGCGGTCGCGCTCGGCCTCGCGTGGAGCCGCCGCGCCGCAGGGAGGAGCCGTGGCGACGGCGGAGTAGACTCTCGTCGTGCTCGGCGAGGTCCTGACCGCGATCGTCACGCCCTTCGGGGCCGACGGCGAGGTCGACCTCGACCGCTTCCGCGCGCTCGCCCGCCACCTCGTCGACAACGGCTCCGACGGGCTCGTCGTCACCGGGTCGACCGGCGAGTCGCCGACGCTCACCGACGACGAGAAGGTGCTCCTCTGGCGCACGGCCGTGGAGGAGGTCGGCGACCGGGCGACCGTCGTCGCCGGCGCGGGCACCTACGACACGCACCACTCGGTCGAGCTCGCGAAGCGCGCCGCCGGCGCGGGCGTCGACGGCTTGCTCGTCGTCACGCCCTACTACAACAAGCCGCCGCAGCGCGGGATCGTGGCGCACTTCCAGGCCGTCGCCGACGCGACCGAGCTGCCGGTCGATCGCCTACAACATCCCGGGCCGCGTCATCGTCAACATCGAGCCCGAGACGATCACCGAGCTCGCCGCGATCCCGACCGTCCGCGCGGTGAAGCAGGCCTACGACGACCTCGCGCAGGCGCGGCACATCGTCGAGCTCGGGCTCGACCTCTACGCGGGCGACGACGACCTCGTCCTGCCGTTCCTCGAGCTGGGCGGCGTCGGCGGGATCTGCGTCCACACGCACGTCGTCGGCCCGCAGGTGAAGGAGCTGGTCCGGCGGTTCCGCGAGGGCGACGTGGACGGCGCGCGCCGGCTCGACGAGGAGCTCGCGGCCGGCCCTCGACATCCTCAAGGTGGTCGTCAACCCGATCGCGATCAAGGCGGCGCTGAACCTGCTCGGCCACGAGGTCGGCGGCCTGCGCCTGCCGCTCGTCGAGGCCACCGACGAGGAGCGCGAGGCCGTGCGCGGCTGCCTCGAGCGCCTCGGGCTGCTCGCTCCGGCCGCGGCCTAGGACACGGCCCGGAGCTGCGGCGGCTCGCCGGTCCCGCCCGTGGCCGTTCCGGCTTCCCCGTCCTGAGGGACCCGGACCGGATCGGCTGCGCCTCTACACTCCGGTCCGTGAGCGCTGCAACCTGTCGCATCATCCCCCTCGGCGGCCTCGGCGAGGTCGGGAAGAACATGACCGCCTTCGAGTGCGAGGACAGCATCCTCGTCGTCGACGCCGGCCTCGCCTTCCCGCGCGACGAGCACCTCGGCGTCGACCTCGTCCTGCCGGACTTCTCCTGGCTCGCCGACCGCCGCGACCGGATCGTCGGCGTCGTGCTCACGCACGGGCACGAGGACCACGTCGGCGCGCTGCCGTACCTCCTGCGCGAGGTCGGCGCGCCCGAGGTGCTGGCGACCCGGCTCACGCTCGGGCTCGTCAAGTCGAAGCTCGACGAGCACGGGCTGCTGCGCGCGGCCGAGCTGCGCGAGATCGCGCCGAACGAGGCGCCGGTGCGAGCTCGGCCCGTTCTCGCTCGAGTTCGTCCGCGTGGCGCACTCGATCCCCGACGCCGTCGTCGGTCGTGATCGAGACGCCCGCCGGCCGGATCGTCGTCACCGGCGACTACAAGCTCGACCACACGCCCGTGGACGGCCAGCGCACCGACGTCGGCCGCCTCGCCGAGATCGGCAACCGCGGCGTCGACCTGCTGCTCGGCGACTCCACGAACGCCGAGCGCCCCGGCTACACGCGCTCGGAGCGCGTCGTCGGCGTCGCCTTCCGGCAGATCATCCCGCACCGCCAGCGGCCGCGTGCTCGTCTCGACCTTCGCCTCGAACGTCCACCGCATGCAGCAGGCCGTCGACGTCGCGGTCGAGTGCGGGCGCAAGGTCTGCGTCGTCGGACGCTCGATGCGGAAGAACCTCAACATCGCGCGGAACCTCGAGTACGTCCGCGTGCCCGACGGCGTCCTGATCAAGCCGGCCGACCTCGAGGAGTACCGGCCCGAGGAGGTCCTGATCATGTGCACCGGCTCGCCAGGGCGAGCCGCTGTCGGCGCTGACGCGGATCGCCTACGACGACCACCCGGCGGTGAAGGTCGAGCGCGGCGACACGGTGATCATCTCGGCGAAGCCGATCCCCGGGAACGAGCTCCGCGTCCACGACGCGATCAACCGCCTGACGAAGAACGGCGCCGAGGTGCTCCACGAGGAGAACGCGGACGTCCACGTCTCCGGCCACGGGAACGTCGAGGAGCTGCGGACGATGATCGCGCTGCTGCGGCCGCGCGCGGTGATGCCGGTGCACGGCGAGTTCCGCATGCTCGCCGCGCACGGGCGCATCGCCGCCGACGCGGGGCTCCCGGCCGAGTCGATCCTCCTCGCCGAGAACGGGTCGGTCGTCGAGCTCGAGCAGGGGCGGGCGCCGCGGATCGTCGACCGGATCGACGCCGGCGTCACCTTCGTCGACGGGCTCGGCGTCGGCGACGTCCAGGACGTCGCGCTCCGCGACCGGCGGCACCTGGCCGAGGACGGCGTGCTGATCCTCGTCGCCACGGTCGCGGCCTCGAACGGCGTCGCGGCGGCGGAGCCCGAGCTCATCTCCCGCGGCTTCCTCGAGCCCGGCCCCGTCCTGGACGAGCTTCGCGAGGAGGCCGCGCGCGTGCTCGACGAGTGCCTCCGCAACGACGTCCGCGAGATCAAGCTCCTGCAGGAGCACCTCCACGACGGCGTCGGCCAGCTGATCTACGACCGCACCGGGCGGCGCCCGATGATCCTCCCCGTCGTCGTCGAGATTTGAGTCCCTCGCGCCGCCTCGTCCTGGACTGGCGGGACGTGCTCGACGAGCAGGGCGCGAGCGAGGTGACGACGCGGCGGCTCGTCGGCCAGCTCGCCGCGGCGGAGGTGGCGGCGCTCGCCTTCTGCCGGCTGCTCGAGCGCTGGGCCCGCGGCGAGCCCGATCCCGCCACGCCGGGACAGCGCGAGGCGGCGCTGCGCCGCGCCGCCGACCGGGCCGAGACGGCCGTCGCGGGCCTCGAGGAGCCGCTCGGCCGCTACCTCCTCGAGCTCGAGGCCGGCAACGAGTCGGGGCGGTCCTGGTACGGCGAGCCGAGCGCGGCCGAGCTGGTCGAGTGGGGGCCGGTGCTCCTCCGCGCCGGCGTCAAGGCGTCGCCGGTGCGGGTCGCGCAGGCCTACCTCGAGCTCGCCGTCCTCGTGCGCGCGCTCGAGGGGCTCTCGGACGCGGCGCGGATGCGGCTCGACGCCCGACCGGGCCTCGCTCTGGGCCGGGCTGTTCGACCTGCGGGAGAACCTGCTCGGCCGCGCCGCGGACGAGCTGCGCGCGCTTGCGGCGTGAGCGTCTCCGCTCGCGGTCGTCGGCTCGGCGAACCTCGACCTCGTCGCGCGGACGGAGCGGCTGCCGCGGCCGGGCGAGACCGTCACCGGCGCGAGCTTCGCGCGGATCCCCGGCGGCAAGGGCGCGAACCAGGCGGTCGCCGCGGCGCGGCTGGGCGCGGACGTGCGCTTCGTCGGCGCCGTCGGCCGCGACGACTTCGCGCGCCAGGTGCTCGACGCGCATGCGCGGCGACGGCGTCCGCGCGGAGGTCGTCGAGCTCGACGCGCCGACCGGGATCGCGCTGATCGTCGTCGACGACGCCGGCGAGAACACGATCGTGGTCGCGCCGGGCGCGAACGCCGAGCTCCGGCCGGAGCACGTCGACGTGGGCGAGGCGGACGCGGTGCTCTGCCAGCTCGAGATCCCGCTCGAGACGGTCGCAGAGGCGGCGCGCCAGGCCCGGTTCGTCTGCCTCAACGCCGCGCCGGCGCGGGCGCTCCCACGCGAGCTGCTCGCGCGCGTCGACCTGCTCGTCGTCAACCGCTACGAGCTCGAGACCCTCGGCCCGCAGGAGGGCTTCGTCGCGCTCACGCTCGGCGCGGAGGGCGCCGTGCTGCTCGAGGGCGGGGAGGAGGTCGCGCGCGCGGAGCCGCCGCCGGTCGAGGCCGTCGACGGGACCGCCGCCGGCGACGCGTTCACCGCCTGCCTGCTCGTCTCGCTGCTCGAGGGCAGGCCGCGGGACGAGGCGCTGCGCCGAGCCTGCGCCGCCGGCGCGATCGCCGCCTCGCGCTCCGGCGCGCAGCCGTCGCTGCCGACCGCCGCCGAGATCGACGCGATACTTGCGCGCTGATGGCGATCCCGGTCCTCATCGACTGCGACCCGGGCCACGACGACGCGATCGCGATCCTGCTCGCGCTCGCGAGCCCCGAGCTCGACGTGCTCGGGATCACGACCGTCTCCGGCAACCAGACGCTCGAGAAGACGACCGCGAACGCGATCCGCGTGCTCGACCTGCTCGGGCGCGACGACGTCGAGGTCGCCGCCGGGGCCGAGCGGCCGCTCGTCCGCGAGCGCTGGGTGGCCGCGCACGTCCACGGGGAGTCGGGCCTCGACGGGCCGAGCCTGCCGCCGCCGAGCCGGCCCGCGCACCGCCTCCACGCGGTCGACTTCATCGCCGAGAAGGTCATGGCCGCGCCGGGGCCGGTCACGCTCGTCCCGGTCGGGCCGCTGACGAACGTCGGGCTCTTCCTCGCGCGCTACCCGGACGAGGCCCGGCGGATCGAGCGGATCGTGCTGATGGGCGGCGCGATCGCCGAGGGGAACGTCACGCCGGCGGCCGAGTTCAACGTCTGGGCCGACCCCGAGGCGGCGCAGCGCGTGTTCGCGAGCGGGATCGACGTGACGATGATCGGCCTCGACGTCACGCACGAGGCGCTGATGACCCGCGCGATGGCCGACCGGCTGCGCGAGGAGGGCGGCAAGGTCGGCCGCTTCGTCGCCGAGCTCTACGACTTCTTCTCGATCTACCACCGGACGACGTACGGCAGCGAGGACTCGCCGATCCACGACGCCGTCGCCGTCGCCCACGTGATCCGGGGCGACATCGTCGAGACCGCGCACCGGCACGTCGTCGTCGACTGCCAGTCCGAGCTCTGCCGCGGGCGCACGGTCGTCGACCTCTGGAAGCGGACGGGGAACGAGCCGAACTGCCACGTCGGCGTCGGCATCGACCGCGACGCCTTCTTCGCGCTCCTGCTCGAGCGGCTCGAGACGCTCGCGTAGAGGAGCCGGGCCGCGGGCGGCGAAGTGCCGCCCATGCCGCGCCGCAAGCGCACGAGGAAACTGCGCCCGAAGACCCCTGCGCGGATCCGCAAGAAGAAGCGCCGCGGGGCCGGCCGCACCGCGGCCGCACGGCCGGCGCACCACCACGAGCTCTGGGGGCTCGCGCTGCTCGCGCTCGGCCTCTTCCTCGCGTGCGTCCTCTACCTCGACTGGGAGGGCGGCGTCGTCGGGGGCGCGGTCGCGGACGCGACGCTCGCGCTGATCGGCTGGGGCGCGTACGTCGCGCCGGCGGCGCTCGTCGTCGTGGGCGGGCTCATGGTCACGCGCAGCGGGCTCGTCGACGTGCGCCCGTTCCGGACCGGGCTGGCATTCGCGATCCCGGGCCTGCTGCTGACGCTCGGCGCCTCGCACGGCGGCAGCGCTGGGCGAGGCGCTCGAGCGCGCCGTCGCCTGGGCGGTCGGCCCGACCGGCGCCGCCCTCGTCGGGGCGACGCTGCTCGCCGCCGGGATCCTCCTGCTCTCGGGCGCGTCGATCGGCGCCGTCCTCCGCCGCTCGGGCCACGTCCTCCGCACGCACACCGAGAGCCTCCGCCGCGAGCGCCCGCGCCCGGAGCCGCAGCCCGCCGCGGCCGACACGTGGGACAGCCGCCGGCGCCGCTCGCGCCGCCCGTCGACGCCGAGCACGACTTCCCGGACGTCGTCGAGACCTTCGTCCAGCCGCCGCTGCTCGTGGAGGACGACACGCACGAGCAGGAGCCCGAGCACGACGACCACCCGAGCCTCTTCGACGCGAAGCCGACCGACGGCCGAGTACGTGCTCCCCGACCGCCGCGTGCTCAAGCGCTCGAAGCCGGCCGAGGGCCGCGCGTCCGAGAGCAACGACCGGCTCGCCGGCGTGCTCGTCCAGACGCTCGCGCACTTCGGCATCGACGCGACCGTCGTCGGCCAGATCGCCGGCCCGCGCGTCACCCGCTACGAGCTGCAGCTCGCGCCCGGCACGAAGGTGTCGAAGGTCGCGGCGCTCAAGGACGACCTCTCGTACGCGCTCGCGACGACGGAGATCCGGATCCTCGCGCCGATCCCGGGCAAGCAGGCCGTCGGCGTCGAGATCCCGAACGCGAGCCCGAACCTCGTCACGCTCGGCGACATCTACGACGACCTGCCCGCGACCGCGAGCCCGCTCTCGGTCTGGCTCGGCAAGGACATCTCGGGCACGGCCGTGTGGGCCGACCTCGCGCGCATGCCGCACATTCTCCTCGCCGGCACCACCGGCTCGGGCAAGTCCGGCTGCATCAACACGATCCTCACCTCGATCCTCCTGCGCTCGACGCCGGACGAGGTGCGGATGATCCTGATCGACCCGAAGCGGATCGAGCTCAACTACTACGAGTCGATCCCGCACCTGCTCACGCCGGTCGTGTCGAGCCCGAAGGAGGCGAGCGCCGTCCTCGCGAACGTCGTCGCCGAGATGGAGCGCCGCTACGAGCGCCTCTCGTTCGTGCGCGCGCGCAACCTCCCCGAGGCGAACCGCGCCTTCCGCAAGCGGAACGAGGACACGCTCCCGTACCTGCTCGTCGTCATCGACGAGCTCGCCGACCTGATGATGGTCTCGCCGCAGGCCGTCGAGGACGCGGTCATCCGGCTCGCGCAGAAGTCGCGCGCGGTCGGGATCCACCTCGTGCTCGCGACGCAGCGGCCGTCGGTGGACGTGATCACCGGGATGATCAAGGCCAACGTCCCGAGCCGGATCGCCTTCGCGGTCTCGTCCCAGACCGACAGCCGCGTGATCCTCGACCAGTCCGGCGCCGAGGCGCTGCTCGGCCAGGGCGACATGCTCTTCAAGCCGCTCGGCACCTCGCGCCTGCAGCGCGTCCAGGGCGCGTTCGTGCTCGGAGGAGGAGGTCGCGCTCGTCGTCGAGCAGGCGCGCGTCCAGCGCGAGCAGCAGCTCGACGAGTCGCTGCTCGAGCTCCCGGAGGTCTTCACGGACTCGGACGACGACGTCGACGGCGACTTCGACCCGGACGAGGACCCGCTGCTCGACAAGGCGATCGAGATCGCGGTGCAGACGCAGACCGCGTCGGTCTCGCTGCTCCAGCGGCGCCTCCGCGTCGGCTACACGCGCGCCGGCCGGCTCATCGACATGCTCGAGCGCCGCGGGATCATCTCCGGCTACGAGGGCTCGAAGCCGCGCCGCGTGCTGGTCACCGAGGAGGACCTCGCGCGCGTCCTTGCCTCCCAGGAGGTCTAGTTCAGCCTTCGTTACGGGTGGTAGCGCCGTCCGCCTTCGCTCAGTAGGATCGCCGCGGCATCATCGGAACCGGGTAGAGGAGGCGTATTTCTTTGAGCAAGAAACTTCTGTGGCTGTTCGCTGCGCTTGCGGCCACGCTCGTCCTCGTCGCGGCCGGCTGCGGCAGCGACGACGACGAGGAGGGCGCGGGCGACACAGCCGCGAGCGAGACGTCGACCGGCGGCGGGGCGGCCGAGGCGATCAGCGTCGGGCTCGTGACCGACATCGGCGGCCTGAACGACCGCGGGTTCAACGAGCTCGCGAACACGGGTCTCGAGCAGGCCGAGTCGGAGCTCGGCGTCGAGGGCCGTGTGCTCGAGTCCAAGTCCGACGCGGACTACATCCCGAACCTCTCCACGCTCGCCGAGGAGGGCTCGAACCTGATCGTCTCGATCGGCTTCCTGATGGGCGAGGCCACCCACGCAGGCGGCCGAGCAGTTCCCGGACACGAACTTCGCGATCATCGACTTCGCCTACGGCGGCGAGGGCTGCGAGGAGACGAAGTCGTGCGAGCTGCCGAACCTCCAGGGCCTGCTCTTCAGGAGCAGGAGGTCGGGTACCTCGCCGGCTACATGGCGGCGAAGATGAGCAAGACCGGCACGATCTCGACGCGTCGGCGGCCAGAAGATCCCGCCGGTCGACCGCTTCATCGCCGGCTACCAGGCGGGCGCGAAGGCAGCGAACCCGGACATCAAGGTGCTGAACGGCTACTCGCAGGACTTCGTCGACCGGCGCCGTGCAAGGAGATCGCGCTCGACCAGATCTCCAAGGGCTCGGACGTCGTCTTCCAGGTCGCGGGCGGCTGCGGCCTCGGTGCGCTCGACGCCGCGAAGGAGAAGAGCGTCTGGGGCATCGGGGTCGACAAGGACCAGGCGTTCCTGGGCGACCACATCCTGACCAGCGCCGTCAAGCGCGTCGACGTGGCCGTGTACTCGACGATCGAGGCCGCCGCGAACGGCGAGTTCGAGGGCGGCGGCGTCTCCGAGTTCACGCTCGACGAACGACGGCGTCGGTCTCGGCGAGATCAAGCAGCGAGGTGCCGCAGGAGATCCTCGACGAGATCGAGGAGCAGAAGCAGATGATCATCGCCGGGGACGATCGACGATCCCGGACACGGTGCAAGTAGGACCGCAGCGATCGACGGGGCGGGCGGCGTCGCCCGCCCCGTTACGCTCTCACCCACATGGCCGACGCGCCTCTTCTCGAGCTCAAGGGCATCACGAAGCGGTTCCCGGGCGTCGTCGCCAACGACTACGGTCGACTTCGAGCTCCGCGCCGGCGAGGTGCACGCGCTCCTCGGCGAGAACGGCGCCGGCAAGTCGACGCTGATGAACATCCTCTACGGGCTCTACCACCCGGACGAGGGCGAGATCCGGCATGCGCGGCGAGCCGATGCGGATCAGCTCGCCGCAACGAGGCGATCGACCTCGGGATCGGCATGGTGCACCAGCACTTCATGCTCATCCCGGTGATGACGGTCGCCGAGAACATCGTCCTCGGCGATCGAGCCGACGACGCGGGCCCGTTCATCGAACATGCGACGACGCGCCGCGAGCGGGTGCGCGACATCTCGCAAGCGCTTCGGCCTCGCCGTGCAGCCCGACGCGAAGATCGAGTCGATCTCGCGTCGGCCAGCAGCAGCGCGTCGAGATCCTGAAGGCGCTCTACCGCGGCGCCGACATCCTCATCCTCGACGAGCCGACGGCCGTGCTGACGCCGCAGGAGGCGGACGAGCTGTTCGCGATCCTGCGCTCGCTCCAGGCGCGAGGGCAAGTCGATCATCTTCATCACCCACAAGCTCCACGAGGTGCTCGACGATCGCCGACCGCGATCACGGTCCTGCGGCGCGGCAAGACGATCGAGACCGTGCCGCGCGAGGGCGCGACCGAGGACAGCCTCGCGACGCTCATGGTCGGGCGCGAGGTGCTGCTGCGCGTCGACAAGGGGGCGCCGTCGCAGCCGGGTGAGCCGCTGCTCGAGGTCGAGGACCTGCAGGTGCGCGACGAGCGCGGGCTCGAGGCCGTGCGCGGCGTCTCCTTCGACGTGCGCGCGGGCGAGATCGTCGGGCATCGCCGGCGTCGACGGCAACGGCCAGAGCGAGCTCATCGACGCGATCGCCGGGCTCCGCAAGATCGAGTCGGGCCGCGTCGTCATCGGCGGCGTCGACGTCACCGGCGAGAGCGCGAAGCATTCGCTCGACGCCGGGCTCGGCCACATCCCCGAGGACCGGCACCGGCGCGGGCTCGTGCTCGACTTCTCGCTGGCCGAGAACCTCGCGCTGCACGACTACGACCACGCGCCGAACTCGCGCTTCGGCTGGCTCTTCCCGCGCCGGCTCGTCGCAGCGTGGCGAAGCGGCTGCTGCAGGAGTTCGACGTGCGCGGCGGCGGCCCGCAGACGCCGGCGGCCTCCCTCTCGGGCGGGAACCAGCAGAAGGTCGTGATCGCGCGCGAGGTCTCCGCAACCCGAACGTGCTCGTCGCGGCGCAGCCGACCCGCGGCCTCGACGTCGGCGCGATCGAGTTCGTCCACCGGCGCCTCGTCGGCGAGCGCGACGAGGGCCGCGCGATCCTGCTCGTCTCGTTCGAGCTCGACGAGGTCCTCTCGCTGTCCGACCGCATCCTCGTCCTCTACGAGGGCCGGATCGTCGGCGAGTACGACCCGGCCGTGTCCGAGCAGGAGCTCGGCATCGCGATGACCGGCGGGCGCCGGCAGGAGCCCGAGGCCGCGTGACCGAGCCGCAGCCGCCGCCCGGGCCGCCCGCACCGCGCCGCCGGCCGAGGAGCCGGAGCTCACGGGCACGAAGGCGGTCGCGCACTGGTTCTCGACGCGCGCCGGCGGCGTGCTCGTGCCGCTCGCGGCCGCGGTGCTCGCCTTCTTCGTCGGCGGCATCGTCATCCTCGCCACGGGCCACAGCCCGCTTCGGCGCCTACCAGGCGATCTTCGAGGGCACGGGGCTCAACTACCCGTATCTCTGGCTCGACCGGCCAGGAGACGCGCGGCCGCGTGCGAGCGACCTCCAGCAGACGCTGATCATCACGACGCCGCTGATCCTCACCGCGCTCGCGGTCGCGTTCGCGTTCCGCTGCGGGATGTTCAACATCGGCGGCCAGGGCCAGTACTGGGTCGGGCTCGATGGCGGCGCTGTACGTCGGCCCCCACCTCGACGGGCCTGCCGCGGCCGCTCCACGTCCTCCTCTGCGTCGCCGCCTCGCTCCTCGCCGGCTTCGTCTGGGGCGGGATCGCCGGGATCCTCCGCGCGACCGTCGGGGCGCACGAGGTGATCACGACGATCATGCTCAACTGGATCGCGATCTACGTCGGCGAAGTACCTCGTTCGAGCTCGGCGGCCCGCTCCAGGGCGACGAGCCGATCGATCCCGCGCTCCGACGACATCCTCGACTCGGCGAAGCTCTGGACGATCGGGAGCGGGCTCCAGCCGCTCCACGCCGGGCATCTTCATCGCGCTCGCCGCGCTCGTCGTCTACTCACCTGCTCCTCAACCGGACGACGCTCGGCTACGAGGTCCGCGCCGTCGGCTTCAACCCGGAGGCGGCGCGCTACGGCGGGATCTCGGTCGGCCGGAACTACTTCCTCGCGCTCGCGATCTCCGGGCGCGTTCGCCGGGCTCGCCGGCGCCGTCGACCTGCTCGGCTGGAAGTTCCGCGTCGCGACGAACGACCTCGACGTCGGCGCGATCGGCTTCATCGGCATCGCGGTCGCGCTGCTCGGCCGCAACAAGGCGGTCGGGATCCTCTTCGCCGCGCTGCTCTTCGGCGCGCTGCAGGTCGGCACCTCGACCGCGCCAGCTCGACCCGGACGTCTTCCCGCCGGAGCTCGCCGGCAACCTGGCGACGATGATCCAGGCGCTGATCATCCTCTTCGTCGGCGCCGAGCTCCTGATCGTCTCCGCGTGGGGGCTGCGCAAGCGCGCTCGGGCTTCGGCGGGCCCGGCGCGCGTCCAGCCGGAGATGAAGGCATGAGCACGTTCGAGGCGCCCATCTCGCAGCGCGCGAAGATCGGCGAACGACCGCGGCTGGATCGCGATCGGCGGCATCGCGCTCGGCCTGCTCGCGCTCTGGCTCTCGCTGCCGCCGTGGAACGTGGACGCGGCCGGCGTGCCGATCGGCGTCGGCATCACGGGCGCGCTGCTCGGGCTCTTCGCGTTCATGCGGGACGAGCGCAAGCTCGGCGCGTGGGCGATCGTCGCCTCGGTGCTCGGCGATCGCGTCGGCGCCTGTGGATCCAGGGCCAGAGCGACGCGGCCGTCGAGGCCGTGTTCACGACCGGGCTCGATCGCGTCGATGCTCCGCTTCGCGACGCCGCTCGCGTTCGCGGCGATCGGCGGGATCATCAACGAGCGCGCCGGCGTCGTGAACATCGGCCTCGAGGGGATGATGCTCGCGGGCGCCTTCTTCGGGATCTGGGCGACCGCGTGGAGCGGCTCCTGGGCAGGTCGGCCTGCTGATGGCGATGGTCTTCGGCGGCCTGTTCGCGCTCATCCACGCGTTCTTCTCCATCCACCTGCGCGCCGACCAGATCGTCGTCGGGACGGCGATCAACTTCCTCGCGCTCGGCCTGACCGGCTACCTGTTCCGCGACATCTACGGCACGCAGGGAACGCCGTCGGACATCTACGCGCATCCCGACCGTCGCACCTCGCGCTTCATCGAGGACATCCCGTTCATCGGCGACGTCTTCGGCAACCTCAGCCTGATGATCTGGCTGATGTTCGCGCTGCTGATCGCTGTCCTGGATCGTGATCTTCAGGACGCCGATCGGCCTGCGGCTGCGCGCGGTCGGCGAGCACCCGCGGGCCGCGGACACGGTCGGGCATCTCGGTCTACGGCGTCCGCTACGTCGCGCGTCGTCCTCTCGGGCATGCTCGCGGCGCTCGGCGGCGCCTACCTCTCGATCGGCTTCACCGGCACCTTCAACGAGAACATGAGCGCCGGCCGCGGCTTCATCGCCCTCGCCGCGGTCATCTTCGGCAAGTGGAACCCGTTCGGCGCCTTCGGGGCCTGCCTCCTGTTCGGGTTCGCGAGCGCGCTCTCGATCCCGCTCCAGCGCGAGGCCGACATCTCCGCGAACCTGCTCTCGACGCTGCCGTACGTGCTCACGCTCGTCGCGCTCGTCGGCGTGATCGGCCGCTCGGTCGGCCCCGCCGCCGTCGGACGGCCGTACACGAAGGGGTACTCCGATCGCCCGGAACGGCAAGCGCGCGCGCCTCGGTCGCTGCTCGGGCTTGCTCGCCGCCGCGGCGCTCCCGGCGGCGATCGCGGTGGCCGAGACGACTGGACGTACGCTGATTCGAGCTGATCGAGCGCCTGGGTCGCGATCCCGGTGGCCGTCGTCCTCGGCCTCGTGGCGCTCGTGCTCGCGCGGCGCGGCGCGAGCGGCGTGCGCGCGGACGATCGGTCGCGCGAGCGGCGACGCGGCTCGGCGCGCGCTCGGCCGGCGCGCTCGGCGCTGCTCGCGCTCGCGCTCGCGCGTCGCCGGCGGGATCGCGCTCGGCGTTCTACGGTACCTGGACTCGTCGCCACGGCGCGACTCGGCGGCACTCGAGTCGCCGAGCCCGCCTAGCCGATCGGCCGAAGCTCTACACTGGCGCGCGGATGTTCGAGATCGGCAGCAGCCTGAAGGAGGCGCGGCTCCGCCAGGGCGTGGACCTGAACGAGGCGGAGGCGGCGACCAAGATCCGCGCGAAGTACCTGCGCGCGCTCGAGGACGAGCGCTTCGAGATCCTGCCCGCGCAGACGTACGTGAAGGGCTTCCTGCGCGCCTACGCCGACTACCTCGGCCTCGACGGGCAGCTCTACGTCGACGAGTTCAACTCGCGCTACGTCGCCCGGCGACGACGAGCTCGCGCGCTGCGCGTCGCGCCGCAGCCCGGCCACGTCGCAGGCGCACCGGCGGGTCGAGTCGGGCGTGCTGCTCGTCGCGCTCGCCGGGCATCGCCGCGGCCGCCGCGCTCGTCGCCGTCGCCTGGAAGTGGGGCGGGAACGAGCCCGACCGGATCGCGAACCTCGGCACCACCGCAGGCGCAGCCGTCGGCCGCCCGCGGGCGGCGCCGGCGCGCGCTGCGTGCCGCCGTCGAAGCGCCGTGGATCGCGTTCGAGCTCGCCGGCGTCGCGCACCGGCTCGCGGGTGACCGTCTACCGCGGCGCCTCGACGGCCGGCAAGCTCCTCTTCGACGGCACGCTCGAGCCCGGGCAGCGAAGCTCGTCTGGGCCGGGCGGCAGCTCTGGGTCGAGGCGACGATCCCGGAGAACCTCGTCGCGCGGATCAACGGCCGGCGCGTGGCGTTGCCGCGCGGGCGACGGCAGCCGTTCGTCGCGGTGGCGTCGCGCGGCGGGTCGCGCCCGCGCGTCCGCCGAGGCACGCGACGCGGCCACGTGAGCACCGCCGCCCGCGGGCCGTACTTCGCCGTCACCGGCAGCGAGCTCGTCCGCGGCGAGCGCACCGACCGCAACGGGCCGTGGCTCGCCGCGCAGGCGCTGTCGCTCGGCCTCGAGCCGGCGCGGATCGCGATCGTCGGCGACGACCCGGACGAGCTCGCGCACGACGCTCGCGGACGGGCTCGACGCCGACCTGCTCGTCACCTCCGGCGGGCTCGGGCCGACGCACGACGACCGCACGGTCGAGCTCGTCGCGCGCGGCGACGGGCGCGCCGCTGCGCGTCGACGAGGCGCTCCGGGCGGAGATCGACGGCATCTCGCGCGCGATCGCGGAGCGGCTGCGCCGCCCGTACGCGGACTTCGACGCGGGCGTCCGCAAGCAGGCGACGTGCCGGAGGGCGCGCGCGTCGCTCGGGCTCGCGGGCACGGCGCCGGGCCTGATCCTCGAGCACGACGGCACGGTCGTCGTCGTCCTGCCCGGGGCCGCCGCGCGGAGCTGCAGCGGCTCTGGCCGAATGCGCTCGAGGCGGAGCCGATGCGGCGCCTGCTCACGCGCGCCGCGCCGCCGGGGCGCCGCGTGCTGAAGCTTCTTCGGCGCGAGCGAGTCCGCGGTCGCGCGCGCGCTCGCCGAGGCGGGCGGCGACGGCGACGGCGTCGAGGCGACGATCTGCGCCCGCGACTTCGAGATCCACGTCGACCTCGTCGTCGAGCCCGGGGCCGAGGAGCGCGCGGACGCGCTCGAGGCCGCGCCTCGTCGACGCCGCTCGAGCGCGCACCTGTTCTCCCGCGACGAGCAGCAGCGTGGAGGAGCTCGTGCTCGCGCCTCTGCCGCGCGCGCGGGCTCACGCTCGCGACGGCCGAGTCCTGCACGGGCGGGATGGTCGCCGAGCGGCTCACGGCCGTCCCCGGCTCGAGCGACGCCTTCGTCGGCGGCGGTCGTCGCCTACGCGAACGCGGTGAAGGAGCGCGAGCTCGGCGTCCCGGCGGACGTGCTCGCCGCGCACGGCGCCGTCTCGGAGGAGGTCGCGCGCGCGATGGCGCGCGGCGCGCCGCGAGCGGCTCGGCGCCGACGTCGCGGTCGCCGTCACGGGGATCGCCGGGCCCGGACGGCGGCACGCCGGAGAAGCCGGTCGGCCTCGTCCACCTCGCCGTGGCCGGGCCGGACGGGGAGGACGCGGTCGTCGACGAACTTCCCGCGGCGACCGCGACGGCGATCCGCCGCCGCGCGGCCGTGACGGCGCTCCACCTCGTGCGGCGGCTGTTGACACAGAGTCGGCACACACGCGCGTGAGCGCCGGCGGTACCGTCGAACGCGGTGACCGCCTGCGCCTCTTCCTCGCCCTGCAGCTCCCCGCCGACGTCGTCGAGCGCCTGGCCGCCTGGCAGGCCGCCGAGCTCCCGTCGCGGCCGGCTCGTCCCGCCCGAGCACCTGCACGTCACGCTCGCCTTCCTCGGCCCGCGCCCGGCCGACGACCTGGCGCGCGTCGCTCGACGTGCTCCGGGACGTCGCCGCTCCGGCGCCGCGGCCCGCTGCTCGCGCCCGTCGGCTACCGCGAGACCCGGAGCGTCGGGATGCTCGTGCTCGACGACGAGGACGGGCGCGGCGCCGCGCTCGCCGACGACGCTCGGCCGCGCGGCTCGAGGAGCTCGGGCGTCGTACCGGCGCGAGCAGCGGCCCGTGGCTCGCCGCACGTCACCGTGCTCCGCTTCCGCGAGCGGCCCGCGGCTCCGGCCGCCGCTCCCCGACGCTCGAGCCGTTCGCTCCGTCCGAGGCGGCTGCTTACCTATCCCGGCTGCACCCGTCGGGGGCGCGGTACGAGGTCCTCGATTCCGTCCCGTTAGGAGGTTGATCAGGTTGGATCGCGAGCAAGCACTCGAGGCCGCGCTCAGTCAGATCGAGCGCAACTTCGGCAAGGGCGCCGTGATGAAGATGAGCGACCGCGCCGCGGTCTCGATCGGCGCGGTGTCGACGGGCTCGCTCTCGCTCGACCTCGCGCTCGGGATCGGCGGGCTGCCGCGCGGCCGCATCGTCGAGATCTTCGGCCCGGAGTCGTCGGGGAAGACGACGCTCGTCTACCACGTGATCGCGGAGGCGCAGCGGCGCGGCGGGATCTGCGCCTTCATCGACGCCGAGCACGCGATCGACCCGGCCTACGCGAAGCGGATCGGCGTCGACATCGACGAGCTGCTCGTCTCGCAGCCCGACACGGGCGAGCAGGCGCTCGAGATCGCGGAGCTGCTCATCCGCTCCGGCGCGCTCGACATCGTCGCGGTCGACTCGGTCGCGGCGCTCGTGCCGAAGGCGGAGATCGAGGGCGAGATGGGCGACAGCCACGTCGGCCTGCAGGCGCGGCTCATGAGCCAGGCGCTGCGGAAGCTCGCCGGCACGCTCAACCGCACCGAGACGATCTGCATCTTCACGAACCAGCTGCGCGAGAAGATCGGCGTCATGTTCGGCAACCCGGAGACGACGCCCGGCGGCCGCGCGCTGAAGTTCTACGCCTCGGTCCGCCTCGACATCCGCCGGATCGAGACGCTGAAGGAGGGCGTGGAGGCGATCGGCAACCGCGTCCGCGTGAAGGTGGTGAAGAACAAGGTCGCGCCGCCGTTCAAGCAGGCCGAGTTCGACATCATCTACGGCTCCGGGATCTCCTGGGAGGGCACCGTCCTCGACTCGGGCCTCGACCGGAAGATCGTCACGAAGTCGGGCTCGTACTTCAGCTTCGGCGACGAGCGGCTCGGCCAGGGGCGCCAGAACGCGACGGCGTTCCTGCGCGAGCACCCCGACGTGACGCAGCAGATCCTCGCCGGGATCCAGCGCGAGCTCGGCGACGAGCAGGTCGCCTCGGCGCGCCTCCTGCCGTCGGCGAACGGCGCCGCCCCGGCCACGAACGGCGCCGCGCCGGCTGCGACCGACGCCGCGGAGGACGAGGAGGCCGAGCGGGCCGAGGCCGAGGCGACGGCGGAGGCCGGAGCGAAGGCGTAGCCCGCCGTGGCGCGCGTGACCGCGCTCCGCGAGCGGGGAGGACGGGTCGAGGTCGAGCTGGACGGGGCGCGCTGGCGCTCCGTCCCCGCTCGACGCGGCCGCGCGGGTCGGGCTGCGGGTCGGCCTCGAGCTCGACCGACCGCGCCTGCGCGAGCTGCGGCACGAGCTCCGGCGTGCCGACGCCGGCGCGCGGGCGCTGCGGGCGCTGCGGCACCGTGACCTCGCGGCCGCGGAGCTCGACGCGCCGCCTCGAGCGTGCCGGCTTCTCCGAGGCGGAGCGCGAGGCGACCGTCGAGCGCCTCGGCGGACGCCGGCCTCGTCGACGACGCGCGGCTCGCGGCTCGCCCGCGCCGAGGCGCTCGCCGCGCGCGGTCACGGCGACGCGGCGATCCGCTGGGACCTCGAGCGGCGCGGCGTCGGTCCCGAGCGACGTCGAGGCGGCCCTGGCGCGGCTCGAGCCGGAGCGCGAGCGCGCCCGTCGCATCGTCGCCGAGCGCGGCTCCGGGCCTGCCACAGCGCGATTCCTGGCGCGGCGCGGCTTCGACGAGGACGCCGTCGCCGCTGCGGTTGGCACGGACGCCTGAGCGGCGTGTAGGATGACGGCTCTTCCACATTGACATTTTTCCTGCACAGAAGGCTTTTCCCGACACAACCGGACGAGTGACGAACCGCATGACCACGACGATCGCGACCTCGAGGACGAGTACCAGGCAGCGCTGAGGGTGTGACGCCGGGCCGTCGCGCGGAGCCGCTCGGCCGCGCGGCCTTCGACCGATTTCGGGACGCCTCCTGCGCCGGATGAGAGGCAGGAGCAACCATGCTCGTCATCGGCATCGCTGGTCGCGGGTCTCGTCGTCGGAGCGATCGCCGCCGTCCTCGTCCTCCGCGCGTGGAGCGGATCCGCGGTCGCCGCCGCCGCCCGTCGTCGGGAGGCGCTCCTCGCCGAGACCGACCGGCAGGTCGAGGCGCGGCAGCGCGAGGCGCAGATCGAGGCCCGCGAGCGGGAGCTCAGGCTCCGGGAGGAGCTCGAGCAGGAGCTGGGCGAGCGGCGACGCCAGATCGTCCAGCTCGAGGAGCGGGTGCTCGCGCGCGAGACGGAGGTCGACGCGAAGCTCGAGGAGCTCGCGCGGCGCGAGCAGGGGGTGGCCGACCGCGAGACCCACACGCGGCAGCTCCAGGAGGAGCTGAAGGAGACGCGGTCGCGCGAGCTCGCCGAGCTCGAGCGGATCTCCGGCCTGACCGTCGGCGAGGCGAAGCAGCACCTCCTCGAGCGCGACGGAGGACCTCGTCCGCCACGAGCTCGCGCGCCGCGTGCGGCAGCTCGAGGAGGAGGCCCGCGCCGAGGCGAAGCGCCGCGCCCGCAACCTCGTCGCCGACGCGCTGCAGCGGGTCGCGGCGAGCCACGCCGCCGAGACCACGGTCTCGCTCGTCGAGCTCCCGTCCGACGACCTGAAGGGCCGGATCATCGGCCGCGAGGGCCGCAACATCCGCTCGCTCGAGCACCTGACCGGGGTCGACTTCATCATCGACGACACGCCGCAGGCGGTCGTGCTCTCGTCGTTCGACCCGATCCGCCGCGAGATCGCGCGCCTCACGCTGGCGAAGCTGATCGAGGACGGCCGCATCCACCCGGCCCGGATCGAGGAGAGCTACTACGCAGTCGAAGGCCGAGCTCGAGGACTCGATCCGGCAGGCCGGCGAGCAGGCGGTCTTCGAGGCCAACTGCGGCGAGGTGCACGAGGAGCTCGTGAAGATCCTCGGCCGCCTCCGCTTCCGCACGAGCTACGGGCAGAACGTGCTCAAGCACTCGCTCGAGGTCGTCCACCTCGTCGGGATCATGGCGACCGAGCTCGAGGCCGGCGTGAAGACGGCGAAGCGGGCCGCGCTCCTGCACGACATCGGCAAGGCGATGACGCACGAGGTCGAGGGCTCGCACGCGACCATCTCGGCGCAGCTCGCGAAGCGGTACGGCGAGTCGCAGGCGGTCGTCCACGCGATCGAGGCGCACCACTACGAGGTGCAGCCGCAGACCGTCGAGGCGGTGCTGCTGATCGCCGCCGACGCGATCTCGGCCTCGCGCCCGGGCGCCCGCGGCGAGTCGCTCGAGAACTACGTCAAGCGCCTCGATGGCGCTCGAGGAGATCGCCGCGGCGAAGAAGGGCGTGGAGAAGGTCTACGCGCTCCAGGCGGGGCGCGAGATCCGCGTGATGGTGAAGCCGACCGAGATCGACGACGACGCCGCGATCCTGCCTCAGCCACGAGATCGCGCGCGAGATCGAGGACCAGCTCGAGTACCCGGGCCAGGTGAAGGTGACGGTCATCCGCGAGAGCCGGGCCGTCGAGTTCGCGAAATAGGCGTGCGATCGGTCGCTGCACTCGCGCTCGTCCTCGCCGTAGCGGCAGCGGGCTGCGCGGGCGGCGACGAGGCCGCCGAGACGGTCACCGTCACCGCACCGACGCCCACGGCTGCGCAGGACGCCGTCCCGCCGGCGGAGATCGTGGAGTTCGGGCACATCGCCGCGCTCACCCGCGGCGGACGGCGGCTGGACGATGCGCTTCGACCCCGCCTGGTTCCTCTCGGGCGAGACGGCGAACGAGGCAGCGGCCGAGGACGGCGCCGTCGAGCCCGGCGAGCCCGTCCCGAACGACAACTACCGTCGTCGAGGAGGGCCACCGCCTGCTCACCTACCGCGTTCCCGACGACGCGCGCGTGCGCGTCCTGACCCGGGAGGGCGATGCGGCGCAGTTCGGCGCGACGCCGATCTCGGTGGAGGAGCTCGACCGCGTGCTGCGGGGAACGAGCGATGTCCGCCTCTTCGAGCCGCTCGACACCGGAGTCTGGATCGCGGTGCACGGCGACACCGTGCGCTCGATCGACCAGCAGTACCAGCCGTGACGCGTCAGGAGGCGGCCGGCGGATGTTCCCGTTGAAGCGGAAGACGTTGGCCGGGTCGTACTCGTCTTCACCGCCACGAGGCGCTCGTAGTTCGCCTCGCCGAACGACGCGCGCAGCAGCTCGTCGCCCTCCTCGAAGAAGCCGGGGAAGTTGAGGTAGGCGCCGCCGGTCGAGAACGGCCGCAGCTCCGCGAGCGAGCCGCGCACCCAGGCGACGTTCGTCGGCCGCCTCGGCCGGGTCCTCGAAGTTCGCCTCGTACCCGAGCAGGATCGTCGGCCGGGCGCCGAACGCCGTCGCCTCCGCCGGGACGCGGCCCATCGCGCCGCCGTGCCACCAGACGTCGATCGTCGAGTGGTCGGACGGCGCGGCGGCCGCGTGCTCGACGAGCCGGCGGACGACCTCTCGGCCGAGCGCCGTCGAGCTCGAGCGACTTCCAGTAGTACTGCCAGCCGTCGGGGTAGTCCTCGTCGAGGAGCTGCTGCGCCTCGACGTACGGCATCGCGTCGCTGAGGTCGACGATCGGGTCGCCGAGCTCGCGCAGCGGCCGCAGCACCTCGCTCGCCCTCCGCGACGGGGCCGGGATGCACGCCCGCGATCGCGACGTACGGCTGCCCGTGCGCCTCCGCCGGGAACATCGTCGGCCTGCGGGACACGCCCGAGGAAGCAGCAGCGGGCTGACCTCTCCGGCGCCTCGGCCATGTACGCGGCGAACGCGTCCATCACCTCGACGGCGCGCTCGCCCGGGATAGAGCACGAACGCGACGGCCACGTCCGGCCCGACGGGGTGCAGGCGGTACTCGAACGAGGTGACGACGCCGAAGTTGCCGCCGCCGCCGCGGAGCGCCCAGAAGAGCTCGGGATGCTCGTCCTCCGTCGGCCGCGGACGACGGTCGCCGTCGGCGGTGACGACCTCCGCCGCGACGAGGTTGTCGATGGTGAGCCCGTGGGCGCGGCGCAGCCAGCCCATGCCGCCGGACGAGCGTCAGCCCGGCGATGCCGGTCTGCGAGACGACGCCGAACGGCACCGCGAGGCCGTGCGCCTGCGTCGCGCGGTCGACGTCGCCGAGGCGGCTGCCGCCGCCGGCGCGCACGAGGCGGCGCTCGGCGTCGACCTCGACGTCGCGCAGCTCGCGACAGGTCGACGACGATCGCGCCGTCGCTGACCGCGTGGCCGGCGACGCCGTGGCCGCCGCCGCGCACGGCGACGGGAAGCTCGTGCTCGCGCGCGAAGCGGACGGCCTCGACGACGTCGGGCGTCCCGGCGCAGCGGACGATCGAGCGCCGGCCGGCGGTCGATCATGCCGTTCCAGACGCTGCGCGCCTCGTCGTAGCCCGGGTCGCCGGGTCGGATCACGGTCCCGCTCGAGCCGCGCCTCCAGCGCGGCGACGTCGTCGTCGGAGAGCGGCGATCTCGCGCCCGTCGAGGGTCTGCATCGTCTGCGTCACGGCGGCCTCCTTCGATGGTCGCGGCGATGGTCCGACGCCCTCCGCCGGCGGCAAGGCGGTGAACCGAACCTCGCGGGTGCGGCGGCTACGATGGCCGCGCCGATGCGCCGGTACTTCGTCACGACGTTCGGCTGCCAGATGAACGCGCACGACTCGGAGCGCATCAAGGGCACGCTCGAGTCGATCGGCTTCGGCGAGGCGGCCTCGCCGCGAGGAGGCCGACGTGCTCGTCTTCAACACGTGCACGATCCGCGAGAAGCCCGACCAGCGCTTCGCCGCGCACATGGGCGACGCGAAGGCGCTGAAGCAGCGGAACCCGGACGCGATCGTCGCCGTCGGCGGCTGCTACGCCGAGGCGCAGCGCGAGCGCCTGTTCGAGCTCTACCCGTTCGTCGACGTCGCCTTCGGCCCGGGCACGATCCCGCACCTCGCCGACTGGATCGGCGCCGACGGCGAGGGCGTCGCGCGCGGCGCGTTCGGGATCGCCGAGGAGCGCTCGTTCTCGGCCGCGCTGCCGCTCCAGCGCGAGCGCCGCTTCCAGGCCTGGGTGCAGGTCTCGATGGGCTGCAACTCGAAGTGCGCCTACTGCATCGTCCCGTCCGTGCGCGGCCGAGAGGTGAGCCGGCGGCCGGGCGAGATCGTCGCCGAGGTCACGCAGCTCGCCGGCGACGGCGTGCGCGAGGTCACGCTGCTCGGCCAGAACGTCAACTCGTGGGGCCGCGACCTGCTCCCCGACCTGCGGACGGAGTTCGGCGAGCTGCTGCGCGCCTGCGACGCCGTCGACGGGATCGAGCGCATCCGCTTCACGAGCCCGCACCCGAAGGACTTCCGCGAGCCCGTGATCGCGGCGATGGCCGAGTGCCGCGGCCGTCTGCGAGCACGTCCACCTGCCGCTCCAGTCGGGCTCGTCGCGCGATCCTCAAGGCGATGCGGCGCACGTACGACGCGGAGCGCTACCTCCGGCTCGTCGACCGGCTCCGCGCGGCGATCCCGGACCTCGCGCTCGGGCACCGACATCATCGTCGGCTTCCCCGGCGAGACCGAGGCGGACTTCGCGGAGACGCTCGAGCGTCGTCGAGGCCGTGCGCTACGACAGCGCCTTCACGTTCATCTACTCGCCGCGCCGCGGCACCGAGGCGGCCGCGATGCCCGACCAGGTGCCCGAGGAGGTGAAGCACGAGCGGCTCGAGCGGCTCGTCGAGGTCGTGCAGCGGATCGCCGCCGAGCGGAACGCCGAGCGCGTCGGCCGCGTCGAGGAGGTGCTCGTCGAGGGGCCGAGCCGCACCGACGCGTCGCTCCTCCGCGGCCGGACGCGGCGCAACACGACCGTGAACTTCGCCGGCGACGCCCGGCCGGGCGAGCTCGTCGACGTCCTCGTCGAGGGCTCGACCTCGACGACGCTGCGCGGCCGCCAGGCGGCGCTCGTCGCGGCGTGAGCGTCGCGCGCGACCTCGTCTGGGACGGCTGCTCGAACGTCCGCGACCTCGGCGGTCACGCGACCGAGGACGGCGGCGAGACGCGGTTCGGCGCCGTCGTCCGCAGCGACAGCCGCGCGCACCTCACCGACGCCGGCTGGGAGGCGCTGCTCGCCTACGGCGTGAGCCGGATCGTCGACCTGCGCCGGGACGACGAGCTCGCCGACGACCCGCCCCGCGCGGCCGAGGTCGAGGTCGTGCACGTCTCGCTCATGGCCGGGATCGAGCCCGGCGACCCGGGCTGGGCCGCGATGGTCGCCGAGGCCGAGGCCGCGCCGGACGCGCTCGGCGAGTACGTCGTCTTCTACGACTGGGCGCTCGAGCGCTGCGCGCCGGCGATCGTCCGCGGCGCTCGCGGCCGTCGCGTCGGCGCCGCCCGGCGCCGTGGTCGTCCACTGCGTCGGCGGCAAGGACCGCACCGGCCTCGTCGCCGCCCTGCTGCTCCGGCTCTGCGGCGTCTCGCTCGACGACGTCGACGCCGACTACGCCCTGACGGAGACGCGGCTCCGGCCGAGGCTGGGCGAGGTGGCGACCGCGCCGGCCGGCGCGATGGCGACCGTGCTCGACCGGCTCGAGCGCCGGCACGGCTCGGTCGAGGCGTACCTCGTCGCCGCCGGGCTCGCGCCCGAGGCGGTCGAGTCGCTGCGCGCCCGCCTCTGCGGATGAGCCGCGTGCGTCGCGATCTTCGGCCCGACGGCGTCCGGCAAGACGGACGTCGCCGAGGCGATCGCCGACCGCATCCCCGCCGAGCTCGTCTCCGCCGACGCGATGCAGGCCTACCGCGGGCTGCCGATCCTCACGAACCAGTCGGAGCCGCCCGACGGCGCTCGTCGGCGTCTGGCCGCTCTCGCACGACGGCTCGCTCGCGGAGTACCAGGAGCTCGCGCACCGGGCCGTCGACGAGGCGCTCGCGCACGGGAGGACGCCCGTCGTCGTCGGCGGGACCGGCCTCTACCTCCGCGCCGCGCGTCTCCGACCTCGAGCTCCCGCCGCCGCCGGCGCCGGGGGTGCGCGAGCGGTGGGACGCCCGCTACGAGGAGCTCGGCCCCGAGGGCGCGCACGCGGAGCTGCGCGGCCGTCGACGCCGCCGCGGCCGCCGCCGTCCATCCGAACGACCGCCGCCGCGTCGTCCGCGCGCTCGAGCTCGCCGAGGCCGGAGCGTCGCTGAGCCCCGAGCGCGACCGGCTCTGGAGCGAGGACACGCGCCACCCGACGCTGATCGTCGGCCTCGACGTGCCCCGGGAGGAGCTCGATCGCCGCATCGAGGCGCGGACGCAGCGGATGCTCGAGCGCGGCGTCGTCGACGAGGTGCGGGACGCGCTCGCCGGCGAGGTCTCGGCGACGGCCGCGGACGATCCACGGGCTGCGCGAGTTCGCCGAGCTGCCGCCGCTCGAGGCTGCCGCCGCCTACGACGCCCGCGTGCGCCGCTACGCCGCCTACCAGCGCAAGTGGATGCGGCGCATTCCGGGGATCCGGCTGGTCGACGCGACCCGGCCGCCCGGCGCGGTCGCGGACGAGATCCTCGGGCTCGACTAGCCGCCGCGGAGCCGCCGCCGGCGCGCCGCCTGGTTGACGCGGTCGGCGCAGAGGTCGCAGCAGTAGCGCCGCGTGTGGCTGCGCGAGCGGTCGACGAACGCGCACCGGCACGGGGCCGCGACGCAGGTGCCGAGGCGCCGCCGCCCGTGCGTCCGGATCTCCTCCAGCAGCGTCGCCGCGCACAGCGCCGGTGCGAACGCCGACGCGGGAAGGCCGGGCTCGTCCCAGCGGAACGCCCAGGCGTCCGCCTCGTCCCGGACGAGCGTGCGGTGCGCCGCGCCCTCGCCGGCCAGCGCGTTCAGGAGCTCGACCGCGGCGGCGTCGTCCGGTGCGTCCCACGCCGCCTGCACGCGCGTCCGGAGCGCCTTGAGCGCGGCCAGCTCCGCCTCGTCCATCCGGTCCGCCGCGTCGTCGAAGCCGTGTCGCCGGAGGAAGCGGGCGCCGATCGACGGATCCCGGAGGAGCTCCGGGTCGGGCTCGAGCTCGTCCCACGAGTTGAGGAGCCGCACGACGAACGCCATCCCGTCGCTCGGGTCGAACAGCCGCTCGATCGCCATCGGCACAGCCTAACCATCGTCAGTGTCATAACGTCTTATGACACTGACAGCGACCGAAAGGAGAGTCCCGTGCGACTCCTCGCCGCAACCGTGCTCGCTCGCCGCCGTGCTCGCGCCGGCCGCGGCCGCCGCGCCGCCGAGCGTCGTCACCCACACCGACGTCGACAGCACGCGCACGCTCGGCGTCTGCGGCTTCCCGATCACCTCGCACTCGGAGGGGGTGTTCACGGTCTGGGAGTACTTCGACGACGCCGGCAGGCTCGTGCGCGAGCGCTTGCACGTCGAGCGCAGCTTCACGGTCACGCTGACGAACCCGGCGAACGGCAAGTCGATCTCGTCGGTGCTCGGCGGCCCGGTCTTCAACGAGTACGGCCCGGACGGCACGCAGACGCAGACGGTCGCCGGGCGCGAGCGGCTCTTCATCGCGCGCGGCGACGGCCCGGTGGCGATGCAGGTCGGCCGGATCGTCTTCGTCGTCGACCCCGCCGGCAACGAGACGATCCCGTTCGCCACGCCGCACTGGGACGTCGACATCTTCCCGGAGCTCTGCGCGTACCTCGCGTAGGCCGGGCGCGGGGCCGGGGCGGCCGTCCCGGCCCCGCTGGTCTACTACCGGCGTGGAGCGCTGGGACGCGCATGGCAACGTCTACCTCGTCGGGGAGCCGTTCGGGGCCACGCCGGAGCGCGTGCGCGAGCTCGTCGGCGACGCGGACGGGATCCTCGAGGTCTCGCCGACGGGGGAGGTCACGATCTGGAACCCGGACGGCTCGCGGGCGGAGATGTCCGGCAACGGGACGCGCATCGCGGCGGCGTGGCTGGCCGCCCGCACCGGGGCCGACGAGGTGTCCGTCGTGACGGCAGGCCGTCGCGTGCGCGTGCGTTCGCTCGGCGACGGCCTCTGGGAGCAGGAGGTGGGGGAGGTGGCCGTCGGCGCGGAGGAGGAGGTCGAGGGCGTCCGATTCGTGCCCGTCGACGTCGGGAACCCGCACGCCGTGGTCGCAGGAGACCCGTCCGAGCTGCCGCGGATCGGGCCGCTGCTCGAGACGCACCCGCGCTTCCCGGAGCGGACGAACGTCCAGGTCGCGAGCGTCGAAGGGCCCGGCCGGATCCGGGCCCGCGTCTGGGAGCGCGGAGCGGGGGAGACGGCCTCGTCGGGAGCAGCGCCGTCGCGGTCGCCGCCGCGCTCGGCGGGGAGGGCGAGACGGCGGTCGAGTTCCCGGGCGGCGAGCTCCGCGTCCGGATCGAGAACGGGCGGGCGGTGCTGATCGGCCCCGCGGTCCGGGTGGCGTCAGTGTGATCCGAACCAGGTCGTCAGCGCGTCGCGCAATCCGGTATCCGTGCCGTCCCCCACCCAGGCGACGTATCCATCGGGTCTGATCAGCACGGCAGCGGGGGCTGCGACTCGGCCCAGGGCCGGAAGCTCCCAATCGCCGGCATAGGTGGCATCGATCGCCGACACTCGGCCTGCCCATGGGGAGAGGTCGAAATCCCAGGGCTCGCCGAGGTTCAGCAGGACCGGGCGGGCGTCGTGGAGGAGGGTGAAGACCCGCACCGTTCCACCGGGGGTGACCAGGTCGAGATCGGGCATGCGGCGTCCGAGCAGCGGGTGTCCCTCGCCCAGGTCGTAGTGAATGTCCAGCCCGGACATCATCGCGGCGAATCGTTTGCGCGGCTCGTCCATGCTCAGCAGCTCGGACACGACGTCGCGCACCGCCTCGATGCGATCGTCGGGGCGCATGAGCGCAACCTGCGCCATCGTATTGCGCAGCACCCGAGCCGCGACCGGGTGGCGCTCGGCGTGGTAGGTATCGAGGAGGCTTTCGGGCGATGTCCGCTCGACCACCTGCGCCAGCTTCCATCCCAGATTCACCGCATCCTGCACGCCGGTGTTGAGGCCCTGTCCGCCAACCGGCGAATGCACGTGCGCCGCGTCGCCGGCCAGCAGGACTCGTCCCTTGCGGTAGGCCGCGGCCTGTCGAGTCATGTCGGTGAACCTGGTGATCCAGGTGGGACTGTGGATCCCGTAGTCGGTGCCATAGACGGCGATGAGGCCCTCGCTGAGATCGCGCAACGTGGGCTCGCTCGATCCGACCTGCGATTCGGTCAGCATGACACCGACCGTCCCGCCCTTCTTGTAGACCACCTCGCCGTCCTTGATCTCGTACTCCACCTTGCCCAGGGCATGCATGCCGGAGGGAGTGCGGCGGATGCCCAATTCCGGCTCCTCGGTCATCTCGACCTCGGCGAGCAGGGCGCTCGTCGTCGGATCCCAACCGGGGAAATCGATGCCGGCCGCCTTACGGACAAGGCTGCGTCCTCCGTCGCATCCGACGAGATATTCGGCCCGCAGCGACTGGCCGTCGGACACCTCGACGTCGACGCCGGTGTCGTCCTGCGCGAAGCCCGTGACTTCACGTGCGCGGTAGATCGTCACCGCCAGCTCGCCGACCCAGCCGGCCAGGATGCGCTCGATGTGGTTCTGCCACAGCCCGAGCCCGTATGGGTGCCGCGTGGGGAAGTCGCTGATGTCCAACGAAGTCCCGGCGAATCCCGCGACCTGCGCCGTCTGCCCCTCCGAGAGGAACCGATCGGCGATTCCACGCTGATCGAGGACCTCGATGGTGCGCGCGTGCAGACCGCCTGCGCGCGAACCGGGAGGTCCTGGCTGGCGCGTCGCTCGACGACGGCGACGTCGACGCCCGCCAACGCCAACTCGCCCGCCAACATCAGCCCCGTCGGGCCTCCTCCGGCGATCACCACCGCATGTTCGGCCATACGCCACCCCCGTTCCCGTCGGTTCTAGCCCGCGGCGATCTCGAACTCGCGCAGCACGTCGTTCAGGCTCGTCTTCAGGTCGGTGCTCGCGCTGCGCTGGCCGACGATCAGCGCGCAGGCGACCTGGAACGTGCCGGCGGGGAACTCCTTCGGGCCGCGTCCCGGGGAGCACGACCGAGCGCGGCGGGCACGTAGCCGCGGTGCTCGACCGGCTCCGGGCCGGTCACGTCGATGATCGGCACCGACGCCGACAGCGACACGTTCGGCGCGAGCACCGCGCCCTCGCCGATGCGGACGCCCTCGGTGACGATGCAGCGCGAGCCGACGAAGGCGCCGTCCTCGACGATCACCGGCCGCGCCTGCGGCGGCTCGAGCACGCCGCCGATCCCGACGCCGCCGGCGAGGTGCACGTCGGCGCCGATCTGCGCGCACGAGCCGACCGTCGCCCACGTGTCGACCATCGTCCGCGGCCCGACCCAGGCGCCGATGTTCACGTAGCCGGGCATGAGCACGACGCCCTCGGAGAGGTAGGAGCCGTAGCGCGCGACCCCGGGCGGGACGACCCGCACGCCCGGCGCGTGCCGCTTCAGCGGGATCTTGTCCTGGAACGCGAACGGCCCGATCTCGACCGGCTCGACCTTGCGCAGCCGGAAGTAGGCGAGGATCGCCTCCTTCGCCTCGGTGTCGACGACCCACTCGCCGTCGCGCTGCTCCGCCACGCGCCGCTCGCCGCGGTCGAGCGCGGCGACGAGCTCCTCGACCTGCTCGTCGGTCACAGCACCTCCTCGAGGATCGCGGCGGCGCGGCGGCACTCCTCGAGCGTCGGCACGAGCGCGAGCCGCGCGTAGCCCTCGCCGGCCGGGCCGAAGTACGAGCCGGGGGAGACGACGACGCCGCGCTCCAGCAGCCGGGTCGCGAACGCCTCCGAGCCCTCGCCCTCCGGGACGGCGAACCAGAGGTACATCGTCGCCTCGCTCGCCGCGACGCGGATCCCCTTGCGCGCGAACAGGTCGAGGAAGACCTCGCGCTTGCGCCGGTAGACGCTCGCGCGTCGCGGCCGACGTGCTCCTCGTCGCCCCACGCGGCGATCGACGCGCGCTGGACGAACTCCTGCGGCGCCGTCCCGACGCTCGGCCGGAACGCCTTCATCGCCGCGATCAGCTGCGGGTCGCCGGCGGCGAAGCCCGAGCGGTAGCCGGTCATCGACGAGCGCTTCGAGAGCGTGTTGAAGGCGAGCACGTTCGTGCGGTCGGCGACCTGCAGCGCCGAGGCCGGCGGCTCGTCGAACCACAGCTCGGTGTAGGCCTCGTCCGAGGCGAGCACGAAGTCGAACCGCCGCGCGAGCTCGGCGAGCCGCTCGTAGAAGGCCGAGCGGCGCGAGCGCGCCCGTCGGGTTGTTCGGGTAGTTGACCCAGAAGACGGCCGTCCGCTCGAGCACGGCCTCCTCGAGCGCGTCGAGGTCGGGGAGGAAGCCGTGCTCCTCGAGCAGCGGCACGAACACCGGCTCGGCGCCGGCGAAGAGGGCGCCGCGCTCGTAGACCGGGTACGCGGGCTCGCGGCACGACGATCGCGTGCTTCCCGGGGCCGACGCACGATCTGCGCGAGCGAGAAGATCGCCTCCTTCGAGCCGAGCGTCGGGATGACCTCCGTCGCCTGGTCGAGGCGGACGTCGAACCGGCGCCCGACCCAGGCGGCGATCGCCTCGCGGAGCTCCGGCAGGCCGACCGCGCGCGGGTAGCCCGCCGTCTCGTCGATCGCCGCCACGAGCGCGTCGCGGATGAACGTGGCGGTCGGCTCGCTCGGGTCGCCCATGCCGAAGTCGAGGAGCTCGATCCCCCGCGCAGCCACGGCCGCCTTCGCCTCGTCCTGCCGCACGAACGGGTAGGCGGCGAGCTCGGCGAGAGCGGGGGAGAGCGGCACGCCTAGACGCTACCGAGGGCGAAGCGCTGCAGCGCGCGGAAGGTCCGCTCGAGCGCGACGCGCGTCGACCTGCTCGTCGACGCGCGTGCGCGTAGCGGGGGTCGCCGGGCCCGAGGTTGATCGCGTCGAGCCCGTGCGCGGAGAACTCGGCCACCGGCGTCCACGCCTGCTTCGGCTCGACCGCGAACCCGCCTGCCTCGCGCAGCGCTGCGCGCGAGCGGCGTGTCGACGACGACCCGCGCCGGCGGCGAGTTCGCGACGTCCACGAGCGTGCCGGCGTCCCCGACGAGCCGCCGCAGCTCGGCCTCCGCCTCCTCGGGCGTGCGGTCGGGCGCGTAGCGGAAGCTGAGGGTCGCCTCCGCGCGCGCCGGGATCGACGTTGCCGGCGATGCCCGCGTGGATCTGCGTCACGCGACAGCACCTCGCGGAAGACGAGGCCCGAGACCTCGACGTCGCGCGGCGGCCGGCCGACGAGCGGCGGACAGTCCCCGTACCGCGCGCTCGATCGCGTTGTCGGCGAGCCACGGCCGCGCGGAGTGCCCGCTCCGGCCCTCGAACACGAGCGTCGCGGCGATGTGCCCGAGGCAGCCGGCCTGGATCGCGTTCGCCGTCGGCTCGAGCACGACGACGAGCGCCGCGTCGTCCACGAGGCCCGCCTCGAGCACGGCCGGCAGCGCGCTCTCCGCGGCCGGCAGCTCCTCGCGCGGGAAGAAGAGGAACGCGAGGTCGACGGCGAGCTCCGGCTGCTCCGCGCGGCCCAGCGCGCGAGCTCGATCATCACCGCCAGCCCCGCCTTCATGTCGGCGGCGCCGAGCCCGTGGACGACGCCGTCCTCGAGCCGTCCGGGGAAGTTCCCCTGCGGCGGCACGGTGTCGAGGTGTCCCGCGAGCAGGACGAGCGGCCGGCCCGTCCGCGCGCTCACCTCGTACAGCAGCGTGAGGTCGTCGCGGTGGCACCGGCTCGAGCGGCACCTCCGACGCCACGAGCGCCTCGAGCGCCTGCTCCTGCCGCGACGGCGAGGCGACGTCGACGAGCTCGAGCGTCCTGCGGGCGAGGGCCTCGCGCATGGCCGCGATTCTGCCCTGGGTGGCATAATCCCCGCGTGACGCTGCGACAGCCGGAATCCGCTCCGGGCGTCGAGCCGGAGCGCGGGTTCGTGCTCGCAGTCCTCGCTCAGGGCGCCGACGCCGACGAGGAGCTCGGCGAGCTCCGCGAGCTCGCGCGGACCGCGGGCGTCGAGCCCGTCGCCGAGCTCGTCCAGCACCGCCAGCGCCCCGACCGGCGCACCTACGTCGGCAAGGGCAAGCTCGACGAGCTGAAGGAGGCGTACCGCACGGCCGACGCGGAGGTGCTGCTCGTCGACGACGAGCTCGACCCGACGCAGCACCGCACGCTCGAGAACGCGCTCGACGCGCGCGTCGTCGACCGCACGCAGCTGATCCTCGACATCTTCGCCCAGCACGCGGTCACGGCCGAGGGCAAGCTCCAGGTCGAGCTCGCGCAGCTCGAGTACAACCTCCCGCGCATGCGCGGCATGTGGAAGCACCTCGAGCGCCTCGGCGGCGGCACGGGTGCGATGGGCGCCGGCGTCGGCACGCGCGGCCCCGGCGAGTCCCAGCTCGAGAGCGACCGCCGGCATGGCGCGGCGCCGGATCACCGTCCTGAAGCGCCGCCTGCAGGGCGTCGAGCGGCAGCGCCAGACGCGCCGCAAGCAGCGCACGCAGCTCGCAGACGCCCGTCGTCGCGCTCGCCGGCTACACGAACGTCGGCAAGTCGACGCTCCTGAACGCGCTCACCGGCGCCGACGTGAGCATCGAGGACCGGCTCTTCGAGACGCTCGACCCGACCACGCGCGCCTTCGAGGACGACGGCCGCCGCTACCTCGTCACCGACACCGTCGGCTTCATCCGCCGCCTGCCGACGCAGCTCGTCGAGGGCTTCGCGGCGACGCTCGAGGAGACGCTCGTCGCCGACGTGATCCTCCACGTGCTCGACGCGTCCGCGCCGGACGACCGGCTGACCGAGCAGAAGCAGGCCGTCGAGGCGGTGCTCCACGAGATCGGCGCGGACGACATCCCGGTCGAGCTCGTGCTCAACAAGATCGACGCCGTCGACCCGCTGCGGCGGCGGCGGCTCGAGAACGCGTACCCGGCCGCGCGTGCAGGTCTCGGCGCGCACCGGCGACGGGCTCGACGTGCTCAAGCACCGGATCGCCGAGCGCTTCGCCGACCGCTTCGAGCCGGTGCAGCTGCTCGTCCCGTACGACGCGGGCGACGTCCTCGCCGGAGCTGTACGCGATCGGCGACGCCGATCGAGGAGCGCCGCGACACCGAGGAGGGCGTGCTCGTCCGCGCCCGCCTGCACCGGCCCGGCGCTGCGCCGCTACGCGCCGCTACCTCGTCGCGGGCGCCGAGCGGGCCGGGACGACCCGGACCGCCTCGTGATCGAGCTGCCGATCCGGCGGCTGCACGAGGACGCCGTGCTCCCGACGCAGGCCTACGCCGGCGACGCGGGGCTCGACCTGGCCGCGGCGGAGCGCGTCGTGCTCGCGCCCGGGCGAGCGCGCGACGGTCGGCACCGGCCTCGCGGTCGCGATCCCCGAGGGCTACGCCGGGCTACGTCCAGCCGCGCTCGGGCCTCGCGTCGCGGCACGGGATCACGATCGTGAACGCGCCCGGGCTCGTCGACTCCGGCTACCGCGGCGAGCTGCGGGTGATCCTGCTCAACACCGACCGCGAGACGCCGTTCACGGTCGAGCCGGGGATGCGGATCGCCCAGCTCGTCGTGCTGCCCGTGCCCGGCGTCGAGCTCGTCGAGGTCGACGAGCTGCCCGAGTCGCGAGCGGGGCGTGCGCGGCTTCGGGTCGTCGGCCGGCATGAACGAGCCGCAGCCGCGGATCCGCGTCTCGGCGATCCTCCGCTGGGCCGACCGGATCCTGCTCATCCGCCACGAGAAGGCCGGCCGCGAGAACTGGCTGCTCCCCGGCGGGGGCGTCAAGACGCGGCGAGAGCATCATCGACGCGCTCCAGCGCGAGCTCTCGGAGGAGCTCGGCATCTTCGGCGTCGAGGACGAGCTCCCGGTCGAGGGCCCCGTGGCGATCGTCGACTCGATCTCGCCGCCCGGCAAGCCGCCGAAGCACGTCGTCCACATCATCTTCTCCGGCGACCTCACCGGGAAGTCGCTCGAGGCCGTCACCTCGCAGCGACGCGGCCGTCCGCGGCCACCGGCTCTTCGACGTCCGCGACCTCGACGGGATCGCGCTCCACCCGCCGATCCAGCGCTTCCTGCGCCGCTGGCAGCCGGGCGACCCGGTTGCGTATCTTGGCGCGCTGTGGGCGCCGTAGACCCGACGAGCGCGAGCTGCTCCAGCGGACGGCCGGCCGCGCCGCGGACTTCCTCGAGACGCTCGGGGAGCGGCCGATCCGCGAGACGCGACGCGTCGAGGAGCTGCGCGAGGCGCTCGGCGGGCCGCTGCCGGACGGGCCGGCCGACCCGGCGCGAGGTCGTCGGGGCGCTCGCGGACGCCGCCGAGCCGGGCGTCGTCGGGATCCCGAGCGGCCGCTACTTCGGCTTCGTCATCGGCGGCGCGCTGCCGGCCGCGGTGGCGGCGGACTGGCTCACGACGACCTGGGACCAGAACGCCGGCCTCTACGTCGCCGGCCCGAGCGCCGCGGTCGTCGAGGAGGTCGCCGGGCGCGTGGCTCGCCGACCTGCTCGGCCTGCCCGACGGCGTCGTCGGTCGCGTTCGTGACCGGCTGCCAGATGGCGCACGTGACCGCGCTCGCTCGCCGCGCGGCACCACGTGCTCGCGCGCGCGGGCTGGGACGTGAACGCGGACGGCTCCAGGGCGCGCCGCGGATCCGGATCGTCGCGGGCGAGGAGCGGCACGCGACGCTCGACCGCGCGCTGCGCTTCTCGGGATCGGCAGGGCGCAGATCGAGCTCGCGACGGCCGACGGCGAGGGCCGCATGCGATCGCGAGGCGCTCCGGCGCGTGCTCGCGCGACGGCGACGGGCCGACGATCGTCTGCGCCCAGGCCGGCAACGTGAACACGGGCTCGTTCGACCCGCTCGAGGAGATCGCCGACGCCGCGCACGAGGCCGGCGCCTGGCTGCACGTCGACGGCGCGTTCGGGATGTGGGCGGACGCGAGCCCGCAGCTCCGGCACCTCGTCGCCGGCATCGAGCGCGCCGACTCGTGGGCGACCGACGCGCACAAGTGGCTGAACGTCCCGTACGACTCCGGGCTCGCCTTCTGCGCGCACCCCGACGTCGCACCGGGCGGCGCTCGGCGTCCGCGCCGCGTACCTGATCCACGCCGACGAGGAGCGGCCGCGCGACCAGGTCGACTGGACGCCCGAGTTCTCGCGCCGGGCGCGCGGCTTCGCCGTCTACGCGGCGCTGCGCCAGCTCGGCCGCGCCGGCGTCGCCGAGCTCGTCGAGCGCTGCTGCGACCACGCGCGGCTGCTTCGCCGAGCAGCTCGACGGCCGCGACGGGGCGCGAGATCCTCAACGACGTCGTCCTCAACCAGGTGCTCGTCCGCTTCGGCGACGACGACGAGGTCACGCGCGACGTCGTCCGGCGCGTGCAGGAGGACGGCACGTGCTGGCTCTCGCGGCACGACGTGGCAGGGCGTCGGCGCGATGCGGATCTCGGTCTCGAACTGGCGCACGACGGAGGAGGACGTCGAGCGCTCGGCCGCCGCGATCCTCCGCTGCGCCAGGGCGGCCTCGCCGGAGCGCGTCGCCTAGAAGCGGCCGCCGCGCTCGCGCGCGCGCGCGCGACGAGACGGCGTGCGCCTCGCGCCTCGAGCTCGTCCTCGAGCGGCTCGAGCTGCGGCGCGCTCGCCGCCGGCCGCGTGCGCCGAGCGCCTGCGCGAGCAGCCAGTCGGCGAGCCACGGGTTGCGGGGGAGGAGCGGGCCGTGCAGGTACGTCCCGACCGCGCGTCCGACGCGGCAGCCCTCGAACCCGCTCTCGCCGTCGTTCCCGAACCCCGCGACGACGCGGCCGAGCGGGACCGCACCCGGGTCGAGCCGCGTCCGGCCGGCGTGGTTCTCGAACCCGGCCACCGTCCGCCGCTCCCCGGGGTCGAGCTCGCACTCGATGAGCACGTCGCCGATCATCCGGCGGTCGCCGGCGACCGTCTCGTGCGGGAACAGGCCGACGCCCGGCTGCTCGACGCCGTCGGTGTCGAGGTAGAAGCGGCCGAGCAGCTGGTAGCCGCCGCAGACGGCGAGCAGCGCCGCGCCGTCCGCGACCTCCGCCCGCAGCGCGTCGCCCTTCGCGGCGAGGTCGGGCGCGATCAGCGCCTGCTCGCGGTCCTGGCCGCCGCCGACGTAGAAGAGGTCGACCTCGCCGCGCGGCACGTCGTCGCCGGGCCCGATCGCGCGCACGTCGAGCTCGTGCCCGCGCCAGCGCGCCCGGCGCTCGAGCACGGCGATGTTGCCGCGGTCGGCGTAGATGTTGAGGTAGTCCGGGTAGAGGTGGCCGACGACGATCCGCGTCACGCGGCGCGCTCCCAGTAGTTCCGGACGTGCCCGCGCGCGGCGACGACCCGCCGCAGCGCGAGCATCGCCGTGTAGGTCGGGAGCACGACGAGCTCGCCGCCCGGCGGGACGAGCTCGAGCCCGCGGTCGAGCGCGCGCTCGAGCGCCGGCTCGACCTCGATCGCTCGCCGGGTCGAGGCCGCCGTACTTGAACCGGAGCGCGAGCTCGGCGGCGCGCGAGCCGGTCGCGACGAGGCGCTCGAGCCCGGCGACGAGCGGCTCGAAGTCGACGTCCCAGATCCACGACACGTCCTGGCCGTCGGCGATCGCGTCGTTGAGCGCGACCACGAGCGTGCGCGGCGGCTCGCCCTGGAGCAGCGTCCGCACGGCCTCGTTCGCGCCGGCCGGGTTCTTGACGAGCAGCATGAGCAGCCGCCGGTCGCCGATCTCGATCCGCTCGAAGCGCCCGAACGCCGCGTCGAAGCGCTCGAGCCCCGGCACGATCTCGTCGAGCGGCGCGCCCAGCGTCGCGGGCCAGCGCGGCCGCGGCGAGCGCGTTGTAGACGTTGTAGAGGCCCGGAAGGCGGAGCCGGACGCGTGCCGAGGCCTCCGGGGTGACGAGCGTGAACGCCGCGTGGTCGACGCCCGCGAGCTCGATCTCCCGCGCGACGACGTCGAGCGGCGGCCGGGCGTGCCCGCAGTTCGGGCAGCGGTAGTCGCCGAGATGGCCGATGTACGCGGCGCGGTAGTCGTACGCCGTCCCGCAGCGGACGCACCACTTCGAGTCGGCCGCGTGCTGGAGCTCGGGCCGCGCGTGCCGCTCGTCGTCGAGCCCGAAGAGCGACGCTCTCGCGCCCCGCGTCGGCGAGCGACGCCGACCTGCGGGTCGTCGCGCGTTGACGACGAGCGACGGTCGCGGCGGGGAGCTCGGCGGCGGCGGCGCGCCAGCGGTCGGCGACGTGCTCGAGCTCGCCGTAGCGGTCGAGCTGGTCGCGGAAGAGGTTGCCGAGGCAGACGGCCCGCGGCCGCACGCGCGCGGCCACCTCGGGCAGCGCGGCCTCGTCGACCTCGAAGAGCCCGAGCTCGGCGCCCGCGCGCCTCGAGCAGCGTGGAGGCGACGCCGGAGACGAGGTTCGCGCCGGAGTCGTTGTGCGCGAGGCGAACGCGCCCGCGCCAGGATCTCGGCCGCCATCGCCGCCGTCGTCGTCTTGCCGTTCGTCGCGGACACGAGCGCCGACCCCTGCGGCAGCCGCGCGGCGAGCCGGTCGATCGCGCCCGGGTCGACCTTCCACAGGAGCTTGCCGGGCAGCGTCGTGCCGCCGCCGCGGCCCGCGAGCCGCGACAGCGCGCCCGCCGCCCGGGCGGCCGCGACCTCCAGCGAGAGCGGCACCGGGACGCGCACGGGGCCGAGCCTAGCGACGCCTCACCCTTCCGGGGGAACTCGGCCGCGGCGACACCGGCTACCGCGTTCGGGGGATTCCCGCTCGTCGCACGCGTCGTACCTTCCGGAGCACGCGGCGGGCCAGGTCCGTCGTGCCGTCCGTCTCTGGAGGACCTGCGGCCCCCGTCAGGGGCAGAAGGAGACCGTCGTCGTGAATCCGGCACCGCCCTTGACGAACGGCCCGTCAAGCGCGACCCCGGTCCTGCCGATGAGGAGAGCGTCGGCATGACCGCGATTCCGAGCGACCTCCAGCCCGTCGATGCGGCCGAGCGCGCTCGACGCGCCGCAGCGGAACCCGCTCTCGGGGCGCGCCACCGCATACCTGCTCGTCGGTGATCGCGCTCACGGTCGCCGCCAGCGACGCCGTTCATCCTCGACCTCGTGCGCGGGGAGAACGTCGACGGCTGGCTCACCTTCGCGATCCTCGGCACGGCCGCGGCGATCACGCAGCTCTTCACGGTGCGGTTCCAGTCGAAGCTCCTGTCGTTCCACACGTCGATCGTCTTCCTGCTCGCCGCGGCGCTGCTGCTCCCGCCGGAGCTCGTCGTCCTCATCGGGCTCGTCCAGAACATCCCGGAGTGGCTGAAGGAGCGCTACACCTGGTTCGTCCAGAGCTTCAACATCTGCAACTTCACGCTCAACGTCGCTGGGCGCGTGGGCGGCGTACCACCTGATCCTCAAGTCGGACGGGTTGATCGCGAGCGAGGACGCGCGCGCTGGCGCTCGGCGCCGGGGCCGCCTGTGCCGTGTTCGTCCTGTCGAACCACTTCCTGCTCGGCGTCGATGCTGCGCATCGGGCGCGGGCTTCTCGTTCCGCGAGACGCAGCTCTTCTCGTCGAGAGCCTGTCCACCGACCTCGTGCTCGCGACGCCTCGGCGTCGCGCTCGCGACGTTCTGGACGTCGAACCCGTGGCTGATCCCGGTCGCGCTGTCGCCGCTCCTCGTCCTCCACCGCTCGCTCAGCGTCCCGCAGCTCCAGGCCGAGGCGCGCGTCGACCCGAAGACGGGGCTCTTCAACGCGCGCTACTTCGCGACCGCGCTGAACGAGGAGCTCGCGCGCGCGGCGCGGTTCAACCGCCCGATGTCGCTGATCATGGCCGACCTCGACCTCCTGCGCGACATCAACAACACGTACGGCCACCTCGCGGGCGACGCGGTGCTGAAGGGCATCGCCGAGGTCTTCCGGGCCCAGCTGCGCCACTACGACGTCCCGGCGCGCTTCGGCGGCGAGGAGTTCTCCATCCTCCTGCCCGAGACGCCGCCGGAGCAGGCGCTCGAGATCGCAGAGCGCATCCGCCGCGCCGTGGCCGAGCGCGAGTACGAGGTCGAGACCGCGTCCGAGCCGATCCGGGCCACCGTCTCGATCGGCGTCGCCGGGTTCCCGAAGGACGCGATGGACGCGAACGAGCTGATCCACCAGGCCGACCTCGCCGTCTACCGCGCCAAGCTCCAGGGCCGCAACCGCGTGCTCGGCGCCAGCTCGGAGCCGCTGCTGATGCCCGCCGACCGCCAGTCGCGGCTCGTCGCCGTGCCCGGAGGACGGCGACCACCGCGAGCCGCTCCCGGCCGCCCCGGAGGCGCGCCCGGCCGCCGAGCGGCGCCATCCGCGCCCGCACGCGCTCAACGGCCCGCGGTTCCTCTCGCTCTCGACCAGGCTCTCGCTCCTCGTCGGGACGGTCTCCGTCGGCGGCGTCGTCGCCGGCATCGCTCGGCGCCGCGCTCGGGACGAGCACCGACTGGATCGGCCTCCTCGCGGTCATCGCGCTCGTCGGCGTCGGGCAGGCGCTCGCGCTCGAGGTGATGGACCAGGGCACGCTCTCGGTCTCCGCCGTCGGCATGCTCGCCGGCGCCGCGCTCTTCGGCCCGCGGGCCGCGCTCGCGCTCGCCGTGACGACCGTCGCGGTCGAGTGGAGCGCCCGCCGGCCGCCGATCCACAGCGTCCTCTTCAACGTCGGCAACCTCACGTTCGC
This sequence comes from uncultured Thermoleophilia bacterium, assembly GCA_963733995.1. Lineage (GTDB taxonomy): Bacteria > Actinomycetota > Thermoleophilia > Gaiellales > Gaiellaceae > DATHTC01. Next base: position 58,211 of record CAVTFO010000015.1, on the reverse strand, counting down.
GTCGCTCGCGGCCGCCGGAGTCTTCGCCCTCGGCGCCGACCACAAGCTGCTCACGGCGGCCGGGGGCATCGTCGCCGGCGCGGCCTACTTCGCCGTCAACATGGGCCTGCTCTCGCTCGCGCTCGCGCTCGAGGGCCACGAGCGCTGGTGGCGCGTCTTCCGCGAGCGCTTCGCGTGGCTGCTGCCCGCACTACGTCGCCTACGGCTTCATCGGCGGCGTGATCGCGATCGGCTACCAGTCGGTCGGCCTCTACGCGCTCGCCGTGTTCGCGGTGCCGCTCCTCCTCATGCGCAAGACGCAGGAGGCCTACCTCGCGCACACGCAGCGCTCGGCGCAGAAGCTCCGCGAGGCGGCCGAGACGATCCAGACCCAGAACGTCTCGCTCGAGCAGGCGAACCGGCTGCTCAAGGAGCGCTCGACCGCGGCGATGGAGTCGCTCTCCGCCACCGTCGACGCGCGCGACTCGTACACGGCCGGCCACTCGCGCCGCGTCCAGCAGCTCGCGCTCGCGATCGGGCGGGAGATGAGGCTCTCGCAGGCCGAGCTCGAGGTGCTGGGCCACGCCGCGCTCTTCCACGACATCGGCAAGCTCGCGATCCCGGACTCGATCCTGCTGAAGCCGGCGTCGCTCACGCCCGACGAGTGGGCGCTGATGCAGCGCCACGCGGACGAGGGCGCGCGCATCATCGACCGCCTCGGCTTCCTCAACGACGCCGTCCCCGCGATCCGGCACCACCACGAGCGCTGGGACGGCACGGGCTACCCGGAGCGGCTCGCAGGGCGAGGAGATCCCGCTCGGCGCGCGGATCATCCACGTCGCCGACGCGCTCGACTCGATGCTGACGACCCGCATCTACCGCGCCGCGCGGCCGGCCGCCGAGGCGCTCGGCGAGCTCCGGCGCGCCGCCGGCACGCAGTTCTGCCCGCGCACGGTGAGCGCGCTCGAGCGGATCCTCCCGGTCGACGGCGTCGAGCACGACGAGCCGCGCGACGAGGTGCTCGCGACGGCCGCCGGCCGCGAGAAGATCGCCTCCTAGGGCACGCGCGGCCGCGTCCGATCGGGCGCAGTTGCAGAATCTCCACCGCGCTCTATGCTTCTTGCATGGGGCGCGCCAGGCAGCCTCGCGTCGCGGTCGACGACGCGGCACTCGAGGCGTTCCGCGCCGGCCTCCGCCGCCGCTACTCCGACGAGGAGATCCTGGACGAGCTGCGCGCCTCGGCCGGCCGCCTCGGCCGCTCGCCGACGATGCGCGAGTTCGCGGCGGACGAGGGGACGCAGGTGCACCCGCAGACGCGTGATCGAGCGCTTCGGGTCGTGGAACGCGGCGAAGCGGCAGGCGGGCCTCGTCCCGCGCCGCGGCCTCTCGCGCGCCGACCTCGTCGCGCTGCTGCGCGAGCTGGGGGAGGAGCTCGGCCGGCCGCCGACCGCGCGCGACCTCGACGAGCACCGCGAGCGGATGCCGTCGAAGTCGCTCTACTGGCACACGTTCGGCTCGCTGACGCAGGCGCTGCGCGAGGCGGGGTTCGACGTCCCGGTGGGGGAGGAGCGGCTCGAGCGGGCGGTGGAGCAGGGCGCGGCGCTCGCCGCACGCTCGGCCGCCTGCCGAAGTTCGCCGACTGGGCGCAGGCGCGGAAGGCCGATCCGAGCGCTCCTGACCGAGTGGCAGGTCTACCGGATGTTCGAGTCGCGCCGCGGGGCGTGGTCGGCGTTCCAGTTCCTCGTCCGCGAGGCGCTGCTCGAGGAGGGCGCCGAGGTGCGCCCGGACGGAACGGTGCGCTGAGCCGCTAGGCCGCGGCCGCGATCGCGGCGAGCCGGGCGAGGCAGGAGCGCCCCTCCTCGGCGGAGCGGACGGCCGGGAGCGGCTCCTCGACGTAGGAGCGGTCGGGGCTGAACCGCTCGCTCCACGCCGTGCGCCCGGCCGCGAGGGCCAGCAGCGTGCCCTCGTCGACCTCGCGCTTCGTGAGCGTCATCCGCAGCGTGTCCTCGACGACCTCGAGCGCGTGACGCGTGGAGGCGAAGAAGGTCTCGTGCCGCGTGTGGCCGGTCCAGAGCGGACGGCCGACGCCGCGGACGAGGAAGAGCACGCCGGGCCGCCGCTCGTCCATCCAGGCCGTGGCCATCGAGCCGACGAAGCGCTCGAACACGTGCGGGCTGGCGTGCTCGCGCTCGGCGAGGGCGAAGATGATCTCGGAGTCGACCGACATCTCGGCGTCGTGCCGCTCGATGCCCTCGGCGGCGAAGAGCTCGTCGTCGTTGGCGATGATCCCGTTGTGGACGCCGACGACCGACCCGTGCCGGATCGGGTGGTTGTTCGCCTCGACCGACGGGTGGCCCTTCGTGTAGTCGCGGACGTGGATCAGCGCCTGCGTCGCCGCCTGCGGCACGCTGAGCCGCTCGAGCAGCGCGGAGGCGCCGGAGCGCTGCTTGCGCACCTCGACGTCCGGGCATGCCGGAGCGCCAGGCGTACCCGACCGCGTCCGCGCCGCGCTCGGCGATCCCCGCAAGGAGCGCCTGGGCCGCGAGCGTCCGGTCGATCCGGCTCGCGTCGCTGAGGCTGTATCCCGCGATGCCGCACATGACAATGAATCTAGGTTCCTACTCGGACATCACTTGAACATTCACGACACCCGATCGGGTGCCCGTCTCGTGAGTTTGACGCAGATTTCGACGCATCGATGGCTACTAGACGGCGATATTCACGAAAACTTTGCATCTGACTGCGGGCTCGAACCGGGCTGAGGCACGCACCTCTCAAGGGAACGCGCGGGAACGCCGATAGGTCACGCAGATGGAAGGGCAGCCCCTGCTCGACGCCGGGCTCGACGACCCGGCGCCCGAGCCTCCGCACCTGGAGCTGCTCCCGCAGCTCGCGGACGACGACGCTCCGGCCGAGCCGAGGCGACGCCGAGGCAGTCGAGGAGGAGGCGGAGGTCGAGGTCGAGGCCGCGACGCCGCCCGAGCTCGCCGACCCGCTGAAGCTCTACGTCCGCGCGATCGGCGACGGCCGGCTGCTGACCGCCGTCGGAGGAGCGCGAGCTGGCCCGGCGCAAGGACCTCGGCGACGAGGCCGCCAAGCGGAAGCTCATCGAGTGCGAACCTCCGCCTCGTCATGTCGATCACCCGGAACTACACGAAGGCCGGCGTGCCGCTCCTCGACCTGATCCAGGAGGGCAACCTCGGCCTGATCCGCGCGGTCGAGAAGTTCGACTACCGCATGGGCTTCAAGCTCTCGACGTACGCGACCTGGTGGATCCGCCAGGCCGTGACCCGGGCGCTCGCCGACCAGGGCCGCACGATCCGCCTCCCGGTCCACGTGGCCGAGCAGGTGCGCCGCGTGATGCGCTCGCGGCGGATCCTCGCGCAGAAGCTCAACCGCGACCCGACGGTCGCCGAGCTCGCCAAGGAGAGCGGCTTCACCGAGAAGCGCGTCCAGGAGCTGCTCGACCTCGTCGAGGACCCGGTCTCGCTCGAGACGCCGGTGGGCGACGGGGAGAGCCTCTACGGCGACCTGATCGAGGACACGGACGCCGAGAAGCCGGACGAGACCACGGCGACGAACTTCCGCGCGACCGAGCTCGCCGAGGCGCTCGAGCAGCTGAACCCGCGGATGCGGCACGTGCTCTCGCTCCGCTTCGGCCTCGACGGCGAGAAGCCGCGGACGCTCGAGGAGGTCGGCAGCGGCCTCGGCATCACCCGCGAGCGCGTCCGCCAGCTCGAGGCGCGGGCGCTGCGCGAGCTGCGCGTCGTCGCGCCGGACCTCGAGCACTACCTGCGCTCCTAGCGGCCGGCGTCGCTACCCTGGACGCGATGGGATTCGTCGACGTCCACAGCCACGTCGTCCCTTCGGGCGACGACGGCGCCGGGACGGTTCGCGAGGCACTCGAGCTCGCGGCGTCCGCGGCGGCGCACGGCACGGGCGTCCTCTTCGCCACGCCGCACGTCTGGCCGCAGCTGCCGCTGACGATCGCGCGCGAGGGGGAGGTGCGGCGCGCGTTCGACCGCGTGCGGCGCGAGCAGGGGCTGCCGCTCGAGCTGCGGCTCGGCTTCGAGCTGACGCCCTCGCGGGCGCTCCTCGACGAGGACCTGCGCCGCTACGAGCTCGAGGGCACCGGCGCGGTGCTCATGGAGGTGCCGTTCAGCGGCCCCGCCGACATCCTCGTCCGGCTCGCCGAGCACGCCGAGGGCTTCGGCCTGCGGCCCGGTGATCGCGCACCCGGAGCGGACGCAGGCGGTGCAGGACCGGCCGGCGCTCGCCGACGAGCTCGCGGAGCGGGGCTGGCTCCTGCAGGTGAACGCGACCTCGCTCACCGGCGACCACGGCCCGGACGCCGACGAGCTCGGCTGGCGCCTCGTCCGCAGCGGGACGGCGTCGCTCGTCGCCTCCGACGGGCACCGGCCGACCCGGCCGCCGCATCTCGACGCGGCCTACGCGGAGGCGATCCGGAAGGTGGGGGCGGAGCGGGCTCGGTGGCTGTTCTGCGGGGGAGCGCTCGGCTTCAGCGAGCGAACTCCATCTCTCGCAGACAGGCCAGCCGCCTGAGCGACTCCACCTCGATCTGCCGCACGCGCTCGCGCGTGATGCCGAGGACGCGGCCGATCTCCTCGAGCGTCTTCGGCTCCTCCTCGGCGAGCCCGTAGCGCAGCACGAGCACCTGGCGGTCGCGGCTGGGGAGGGCCGTCAGCGCCTCCATTCAGCGCCTCTGAGCGGAGGTGGACCTCGACCTCCTCGTCCGGCAGCGGGCCGTCGCCGGCGACGAAGTCGCCGAAGACCGCGTCGTCGCCGTCGCCGATCGGCTGGTCGAGGCTCGTCGACGCACGCGCCGCCGCCCGCACCTCGAGCGCCTGCTGGAGCGGGAGGTTCGCCTCGTCGGCGATCTCCTCGAGCGTCGGCTCGCGCCCGAGCGTCGCCCAGAGCGTCCGCTCGGCGCGGTTCATCTTCTGCAGCCGCTCGACGATGTGGACGGGCATCCGGATCGTCCGTGCCTTGTCGGCGAGGGCGCGCGCGACGGCCTGCCGGATCCACCAGGTGGCGTAGGTCGAGAACTTGAAGCCGCGCCGCCAGTCGAACTTCTCCACGGCGCGGATCAGCCCGAGCGTGCCTTCCTGGATCAGGTCGAGGAACGGCAGCCCCTGGTTGCGGTAGTTCTTCGCGATCGAGACGACGAGGCGGAGGTTCGACTGGATCATCCGCTGCTTCGCCAGGTCGTCGCCGCGCTCGATCGCCTTCGCGAGCTCGACCTCCTGCGCCGCAGTCAGCAGCGCGTGCCGGCCGGCCTCGCGGAGGAAGAGCTGCAGCGCGTCGGTCGTCGACTCCGGCGACGGCGACGATCGGCGGCGGCGGCGGGCGGCCTCCTCGGGCTCGGCCTCCTCGACGACGTCGACGCCGCGGGCCTCGAGCTCGTCGCGCAGCGCCTCGAGCTCGAGCGGCTCCAGCTCGAACGGCTCGACGAGCTCGAGCAGATGCAGCATGCGCACGGTGCCTGCAGGCTCGGCGCCGTCGATGAGGAGCTGCAGCTCCTCCCAGTCGAGGAGCCGCTCGACGACGTCCGGCTCGGCCATGGGACTGCGTATTTCTCCCGACCTCGTTCGGGAAACCCGCAGCGGCGGGGGATCGAGTTCCGCGCGTGCGTCAACTTGACATAACGTCGATTCTCGTGCGTTCCGGGGTAGACCCTCGGAACCGTGCCGCTACTGCCTGAGCGCCGCGAATACGACGTAGCGGTACTTCGAGCTTCCAGCCGGATGGCAAGCGGAGAGCACGAGCCCGCGGTAGCGCAAGACCCACACTTCCCATGGCCTGACGATCCTTGCGTGGCGCACGACGAACGTGTGTCGGCCGACACGTACTACGTCGCCGAACCGAAGTGTCGGCAGTTCGAGGAACGCGTGCCCGTGCGTCGTGCGATGGGCGGCGACGGCGATCGTGTCGCGGTCCTCGTAGTAGAGCGACGGCCCGTCATCGACGTCTGCCGCCAATGGCATGTCGAGGCTCATCCTGGGGATCACGATCCGTTGGGCCGAAGCCGTCGCGGGGCCGGCAAGCGCCAGCCCCGCGACGACGACGATGAGAACGGCCTTACGGAGTGAAGGGCAGGGCATGAACGCCCTTCGCCTTCGCGGCGCTGTCGTGCCTTTCCCTGGCGCTCGCTACGAAGACCGCCCCGAGCACACCATGCCGTGCGGCCGGAGTGATCGTGGTCTCGCGCTGCCCCAAGGGAGTCGTCAACGCTGAGGGCTTCGACGGTGGCGTTTTGACGTCCGTCGTCGTCGTCGGCGTCCCTGTCGTTGCGACACCCGTCGTGATCGTCGCGCAGTTGTCGTTCCCAGGCTCGCCGTCCTTGCCGGCCGTGCCGGGAGACCCGTCCGGGCACCCGGACCGATCAGGCGTCGTCGTCGTCTCGACCGTCGGAGGGACCGAAGTGGTCGTCTCGGTGGTTCCCGTTGTTGTGTCGACAGTGGTTCCAGTGGTCTCTGTGGTGCCGACAGCACAGTGGTCCTCGTTGACCCCGCCCTCGTTTGGTCCGTGCTCGTCGCACTCTTTTCCGTGGTCGGGCTGCGGGTCCGGCTTGCACTCCTTGCCAGAATTGCCGTGATTACACGGCCCCTGCCCGGGCGGGCCATCATTCGCCGTGGCCAATCCGGCGCTCGACATGCCGAGCACTCCAAAGGCTGCCACCACAACGATGGCGGCCGCTTGCCGCTTTGAGATCATCAGATCCCGTCCTCTCAAAATGCAGATGCTGCAGGCGCGGCGCTACCCGCGAACGCCCACCGGGCGCTAATCAACTTGAGGCCACCATACCCCGTTCCAGGGACTCCTGGTTACCCCTTTCGGGGGACTGGCGCACAAAAGCGAAACATTTACACCCGGAAAATCAAGCGCTGTAAAAGCATAAAAAAGGCGCTCTCGATTAAACGACGTTTGAGAGTGAAGGTCTTGTTGGAGGCGTCGGGAATTCTCGAGTCCGAACGAATACGTCTCGTCAGCCGCTCAAGCAGCTGATCGACCGAGGCGCCGAGCTGGTACAAGCAGTGCGAGCAGGACGGTGAAGAGCGCGAGATTCCGTGCCAAGCAGGAGCGAGGTCGGCCCGACTTCGAGATCCGCCTGATAATCGAAGTACCGGTCAGGAATCCAGAGGTTGGTCAAGTACGCGGCTAGGGCGAACGCGACGACGGCCACCGTGCCCCGCCTTCCCGCCACGAGCGGCACCACCGGGAACAGCCAGGCGACGTACTGTGGCGAGAGAATCGTGCCGAGTGCGAGCACTGCGGCGACCGTTGCCGCGGCGAAGCGAAGCAGCTCCTCTCTGAGGTCGAGCCGGGTTCGGCAGAGGCCGACCCAGAGCCAACACAGGACGACCACGAGCAGCACGTTCATCGTGGCCTTCACGAAGGCGACCCCTGGGCCGCCCAGGTCGAAGCGGATGAGGCCGCCCCCGGCGCCCTGAGCAGCGAGTCTCGAACGGCCGGACATCCATCGCGTCGGCTGCGTGGCTCGTCAGCACGAGAACAGAGCTCGCCAGAGCCTCGATCTGGAGCCCTCCACGAAACTGCACCTGCAGCGAGTTCCATGTGTCGGACGGGGAGGCCACCGCGAAGGGAAGGACCACGGCAACGGCGGCGGCCACGGCGATGCCCGCCACCCACAAAGCCTCCCCTCGGCCGCGCTGCCGGAACGCGGCGATCGCCAGCACCGGGATCAGCAGAGCGGGGTAGATCTTCGCCGCCGCGCCGAGGCCGAGCATCGCGCCGCCGACCCGATAGTGGCCGCGTACCGACGCCGCCAGTGCGGCGGCCGTGAAGGCTGCGGGCAGCACGTCGAACCTCTCGATCAAGACCTGCCCCAGGAGCAATGGCGAGCAAGCCACGACTGCGAGCGAGAGCATCGCTGGCTCCCACCGATCGATTCATCGCGCGCAGCGTGACGGCCGTCAGGACGAGGATCAGCGCGAGGAGTAGCAGCACAAGAGAGGTGAACGCGCGGTAGTACCGCCGGGCTTCGGTGTTCAGCGGCGACCAGGACGCGCCGTCAACTGCTGCCTCGCGCCACCAGACTCGTTGCCGGCGGGACGAACAGCGCGAGGGAACCCGGCGGGTACTCCAGCTCGAAGTCGCGGTAGGGCACCGCTCCGCCGACCACCAGGGACCCGTACCTCTGATAGCCCGTGACGTCGGAACCGGCGACCGCCTCGACGGGCCGTTCTGCCGCACGGAACGCGACCACCAGGACGGCGAGCGCGACGACAACGAGACCGACGAACCAACGCAAGTCGAGTGGCTCGTTCCAGCGCGTGGCGTTCACCAGCGTCGCAACGTACACCGCGTGGCGGGTGGTGTACCCGGCTCGGTGCTATCCGGCCTCCTGCTCAGTCCCCCGAGAACCACGGCCCACTCAACCGCACAAGTCCGCTCGTCGTACGTGTCGATGCCGGCAAGGGCAATGAAGCCGAAGACGACGATGCCGATGCGATGCGTCCTCCCGGCGGCCTACGATCTGCCGACCGTGGAGACCCCGGCGGATGAGGTCACGGCCGCGTGACGACCCGCATGTTCGTTGTCGCCGCGGTCGCCCTGACAGTCGCATTCCTGGCGGCGACCTGGATCACCCGGCCGTTCGTCGGCGGCGACACGCCGTTCGTCCTGGACGGGACGAACGCGTTCCTCCAGTGCATGGAGGCCCGGGTCTTCGTCGGGTGCGGCCACACCGATGAGCTCAACGATTGGGGCCTCACGAGCTCGCTCGGCGACTGGCCGCTGCTCCAGCACATCCCCGACCTCGCCATGATCGGGCTCGGGATCGACGGCCACCCGACCCGCACGAGGATCCTGACACTCCTCAGCGTCGCGGGCGTGCTCGGATCGATAGTCCTGGGCTGGCTGGTGCTCGCGCGCACCGGACGGCCCGCCTGGTTCTGGGGGTATCTGCTCGTGCTGCTCAGCGGACCGACCCTCGCGTATGCGCGAAGCACCGCGGGCGAGATGTTCGCGATGGGGCTCCTCGTGTCGCTCGTCGCCGCGACCGTCCTGCGCGCCCCTCCGGTTGTCGTCGCGCTCGCGGCCTTCGGCGCGAGCGTGACGAAAGAGACGTCGTACCCGTTCGTCGTCGCGCTCGGACTCGTCGGGCTCGTGCTCGCGAGACGGAGGACGGGCGAGCCGATCAAGCGCCACGCCGTCTGGGGCGCCGCAGGCGTCACGGTCGCGCTCGTGGCGACATCCCTCTTCAACGTGGTCCGGTTCGGTGACGTTCTGAACACGAACTACTTGGACGAGCCGGAGCTCCACACGCCGGGCCTCGTCCGTACGCTCGAGTACGCGGCGGCGGTCCTCGTCTCTCCGAGCGGCGGGATTCTCGTCTTCTGGCCGGCCGCCACCGTGCTGCTCGTCGCAGCGTGCGTGTTGCCGTTCCTCCGCCGCGGACGGGGATTGGACCGGCGCATCGCGCTCGTGCTCGGCGGCGCCGTCATCGCTTTGACGATCGGCTTCGCGCGCTGGTGGACGCCGTTCGGCTGGTCCGCGTACGGGCCGAGGCTCATGCTCCCATGGCTCCTTCCGCTCGTGCTGCTCGCGCTCGTCGCCTACGGCGAGGCGCTTGGACGGCTCGCCCGGCGAGTGCTCGCGCCCGTGTGGGGTCTGCTGGCCGTCTTCGTCGTCGTCCTGGTGCTCGCGGTTCCGAGCCTCGGGAACATGTGGCGGCCGGACCTGACGGGAGAGTTCTTCGCGACGAAGGACACGCCTTGTGTGGCACCGCACCTGGGGGGCGTCGAGGAATGGCACGACTGCCAGCACGACCTGATGTGGTTCGCGGTACCAATGCCCGTCTACGCCGCGCAGGGCGTCGAGAGCTTCGAGGGCATATTCACCGTCGTGGTCCTCGGGGCGGGGCTTCTCGGATGCCTCGTCCTCCTACGCCAAGGGCTCGCCGAGGAGCTCTAGGCGACGACGACGCCGACGACGACGACGACGAGGATCCTGAGGGGCTGAGCGAGGCCTCCGAACACCGGGCCTCGCCACGCTCGCGCGAACCCGCTCGGCGACTATGCGCGTCGGAGCACGTACGCGACGCTCCCGGCGAGCGGCGGGACCCGCTCCACGAGACGCTCGAGCCGCGCCGCCGGCGTCGGGACCGACCGCACGCACGCGGGAAAGGCATGCAGCCACGAGCGCGAGTCGACGCGCAGCCCGGCGGCGGCGAACGCGGGCTCCCAGATTCCGCGCCGGAAGTGATCCTCGTCAAGACCTTGGCGGCGCATCCGCTCCTGGCTGAACGCGACGTACGGGGTGCAGCGAGTTCGGCTCGATCATGGCGACGACGCCACCGGGAGCGAGCGCGGCGGTCACGGCACGGAGAAAGCTCGTCGGGTCGTCGACGTGGTGCAGGACGTCGATCGCGAACACGAAGTCCGCCTGCGCCGGTATCGGGTCGCGGCCGACGCGCGCGACGGCGAAGCGGAGCCCGTCATGCCCGTGCGCCTCGTTCGCGTACGCGACCATCGCGTCGTCCTCGTCCAGGCCGAGGCAGCTGAGCTCGGGTCGCGCTCGGGAGAAGTCCGCCAGCACCGAGCCGGGCCCGCAGCCGAGCTCGACGGCCGTCCCGCCGGCCGGCACGGTCGCGGCCGCCTCGAGCACGAACGCGAGCCGACGCGCGTGGAAGTGCCCGGCCCGGCTCGCCTCATACTCGCGCGGCGTGAGGACGAGATGCGACCGCATGTGCGGACGCTACCCGGCTTCAGGCCCGGGCTCGCGCGGCCGCCGCCCGCCCGCCGTCGCGAGGACGATGCCGCCGACGACGACGAGGATCCCGAGGAGCTGCACCCCGGACGGGTCCTCGTCGACCAGGAGCATCGCGAGCACGACTGCCATCACCGGCTGGAGCGTGAGCACGACGGAGCTGAGCGACGCGGGCACCTGCGGCAGCGCGGCGGTGATGAGCAGCCAGCCGAGCACCTGCGACGTCAGCGCGAGGACGAGCAGCCAGCCGGCGGCCTCCCACGACGTCCCGAAGTCGAGCTCGCCGAGGAGCAGCCCGGCCGGGACGATCACGATCGCCGACGGCGAGCGTGGCGTGGAACAGCGCCCCGGACGAGCGGCGGGCGTCGTTCGAGCCGGCGCGCAGGACGAGCAGGAAGCCCGCGTACGCGATCGCCGTGAGGATCCCGAACACCGCCCCGAGCGTCGGGTCGTCGCCGTAGGCGCCTTCGCCGAGGACGCCGGAGATGAGCACGACCCCGATCAGCACCACGGGCACGGCGACGAGCACCTGCCGGGTCGGGCGCTCGCGCAGCAGCAGCCAGGCCGTGAGCGGCACGAGCACGACCTGGACGTTCCCGAGCACCGTGGCGAGCCCGGCTCCGACCTTCGCGATCGAGTGGTGCCAGAGGATCAGGTCGGCGGCGAAGAACGCGCCCGCGACCCATGCGAGCGTCCGCAGCCGCGTCCCGCGCGATCCGTAGCGGCGCCGCTCCCAGAACGCGAGCGCGGCGAGCGGCGGCAGCGCGAGCGCGCAGCGGTAGAACGCGGCCGTCGACGGCTGGACGTCGGCGAGGCGGACGAGGATCCCCGAGAACGCGATGCAGACGGCGCCCGCGACGACGAGCGGGACCGGCCTCCCGCTCAGAAGCCGGCTCCGCGGGCCCCCGACGACGATCAGCAGCACGATCACGGCCGCGGCGAACAGCCGGTAGACGACGAAGACCGTGTAGGTGTGCCGCCGGACGTAGTTCAGCAGGACGGCGATCGCGAGGAAGCCGCTGAGGGCGGCGGCGAGCGTCCCGACGAGGAACGGGCCCTCCCAGCCCGGCGGCAGGTCGCCGAGCACCACGTCCGTGAGCCCCTTGAAGAGCACCGCCCCGACCGTGATCGGCACGAGCAGCAGGAACGAGAGACGCGCGGCCGAGTCGCGGTCGAGCCCGAGGAAGCGACCCGCCGTGATCGTGATCCCGGAGCGCGAGACGCCGGGCATCAGCGCGAGCGACTGCGCCAGGCCGAGCCCGAGCCCGTGCCAGGGGCCGACGTCGGCAATCCCCCGCCGCTCCGGCGTCCGGTCGGCGATCCAGAGCAGCGACGCCGAAGAGCGCGAGATTGATCGCGATCTGCCACGGCTCGCCGAGGTGGTCGGCGATGAGGTTCTCGCCGAGCGCGCCGACGAGCGCCGCCGGGATCGTGGCCACGAACACCACCCAGGCCGTCCGCTCGAGCGGCGTCTCCACGCGCCGCCGCGCCGACGCTCCGGAGCCACGCGCCCAGGAGGTCGACGATCTCCCGCCGGAAGTAGGCGACGACGGCGACCAGCGTGCCGAGGTGGAGCGCGACGTCGAAGGTCTGGTTGAACGCGTCGTGCTCCTCCAGGTACGTCCAGTCGGCGAGCCACGGCACGAGGATCAGGTGTCCGGACGACGAGATCGGCAGCAGCTCCGTCGCGCCCTGCACCACGCCGAGCACGAGCGCCTGCCAGTTCGTCAGCGCGCCCGGCTCCTCCCCCCAGCCGGCCGCGGCCAGCGCGACGACGACGGCCGCCACCGCCGCGCCTCCCACCCACACCGCCCGCCTGCGCATCGCGGCAACGCTACCGCCGCCGCCTCGCTCCTCCACGGTGTCCACAGAGTTATCCACAGCTGCACGAAAGGCTGTGGAAGTATTCAATCCTGGAGAGGTCGCAAATTGCGGACTTTTCCGTTCGCGGCACCCTTGCGGGGCTCGGCGGCCGCCCGTAGTGTCCCCCTTGCGTCGAGCACGGAGCGGAAGTAGGTCGAAACCGCGTCCGGTGGCCGTAGGCGGAAGCCGAAAGTCAGCGGGTTCGGTGGACGAAACCGCCACCGGCTCGGCGAACTTTTTTTGGTCCGACACGCAGCACGGGCGCCGGGGAAGTCGTCGTGTAGCATCGGCCGCCGTGCACCTCCGGCCCCCGAGCATCGACCCCGGCCTCAGCGCCGGCCTCTGGGCCGTCGGGCTCGGCGCTCTTCCTCTTCTTCGGGATGCTCGCGCTGGAGGTCGAGGGCGCGACCGCGCTATCGTGTCGGTCGTGTCGGGGTTCGCGATCTTCCTCTACGTGCGCCTCTACGGGCGCGACGCCGAGGCCTGAGCGCCCCCGACGATCCGCCGCGCTCCGGTGAGCACGCAGATCGTCGGTCGTCGATCCGAGGAGTCCCCGCCCCGGGGGCCGCCCGGGGCGGGAAGCTGATCGGTCAGCGGCGGAAGAGGCCGCGGCGCCGGGGCTCGTCCTCGTCCGTGGTCGGGGCGTCGCCGTTCGCGGTCGGTCACCAGAGCCGGCTCCGGCTCGCGCTCGGATCGGTCGCGTCGTCCCACTCGTCGGCCGTCTGCCGGTCGCGCCGCAGCGCCCGGCGCTCGGCCGTGACGGGCTCGTCCGTCGCCCGCCGGTCGACCGGGTGCGCCCGCGCCGGCCGCTCCTCGACGACCTCGTCCTCGTCGACGACGCGGCCCGGTCGTGTCGAAGGCGAAGCCGAAGGTGAGGCCGATCAGGAACGCCACCGCCGGCAGGACGCCGGTGAGGTCCCCGGCGACGCCGTCGAGGCCGAGGTCGGCCGCCCAGCCCGCGCCGAAGGCGCTCGAGTCCGGCTGCGCCGCCAGGAGCACGAGCCCGCCGGCGACGAGCGCCGGCAGGAAGCCGAGCAGGAAGACCGTGCGCGGAGAGCCGCGGCCAGCCCCACTTCGTCCAGCCGCCCAGCAGCTGCGAGAGCGCCATCACGAGCCCGGCGCCGGCGACGAGCGCCATCTGGGCCCAGTAGTCGCCGTTCGCGTCCGCCTCGAGCTGGCTCGCCAGCCAGAGCAGCGCGCCGGCCGCCGCCACGCCGATCAGGGTCATGGTTCCGCGTGTCAAGCCGTACACGTCGTCCTCTCCTTGTCCGGGGATACACCGGGGAAACGGCCCGGCCCCGGCGTCGGTTACTCCAGCGAGAGGCGGCGCGCGTCGAAGCCGGACGAGTACAGCTCGGCGCTGGAACTCCTCGACGAGCCGGGCCGCGTCGTCGGCGAAGACGTGTGGCACGACCCCGACCTCGCGGTCGTGGTGGAACGGGAGGTCGACGTGGCGCGTGCGTGACGAGGTTGACCGAGACCTTGTGCGCAGGCGGGGCAGCGGACGGCCACGCCGAGCGAGCGGTCGCCCGGCGCGAGCACGCAGAACGCCGACGGGTAGACGGGCCGCGGGCGCTCCTCGGGGTAGCAGAAGAAGCTCCAGGGCCACTCGCCCTCCGTGATCCGCCGCGCGGCCAGGTCGCCCAGCTCGATGCCCATGTGCTCGACCCGGGAGGTCATCAGGTTGAGGAAGGCGACGTCGCCCCCGAAGCCGAGCGGCGCCCAGTCGAGCTCGTCGTGGGACACGAGCCCGGCGTGCTCGTCCCCGCACGGGCACGCGAAGCGTGACGTGGTAGACGGCCGGATGCGCCGCGCCCGGGAGCCGGTCGAGCACCCGGAACGCGGACAGCGCGCACGGACGTCTCCCCCCTGGCGGGGCACGGGAACCGGTACGTGCCCTTCAGCGCGTCGAACATGGCGTCTCGCCATTGTTATCGGCAGCGCGGACGCCGAACGCAACCTGCGAGTCGAGCAGGCTCGGCTCAGTAGCTGATCAGCGAGTGCACGTCGTACGCGCCGAGGCGCTCGCGGCCGTTCAGGAAGTCGAGCTCGATCAGGAAGAGCACGCCGACGACCTCGCCGCCGAGCTGCTCGACGAGCTCGCACTTCGCCTCCGCGGTGCCGCCGGTCGCGAGCACGTCGTCGTGGACGAGCACGCGCTGGCCCTTGCCGATCGCGTCGGCGTGCAGCTCGAGCACGTCGAAGCCGTACTCGAGCGCGTACTTCGCGCTGACCGTCCGCCACGGCAGCTTCCCCGGCTTGCGCGCGGCGACGAAGCCCGAGCCGAGCCGCTACGCGAGCGCGCCGCCGGTGATGAAGCCGCGCGCCTCGGCGCCGAGGACGATGTCCGGCTTGCGCGGCTCGGCCCACTCGGCGAGCTCCTCGACCGCCTGGTGGAGCGCCTGGCCGTTCGCGAGCAGCGGCATGATGTCCTTGAAGACGATCCCGGGCTTCGGGAAGTCCGGGACGTCGCGGACGAGCGAGGCGAGGTCGAGCGATTGCGTCTCCGTCACGGAGCGCAGCCTACAAGCTGGCCTGGTTGCGCAGCTCGCGCCACAGGAGGAGCTGCGAGAGCTCCTGGGCCAGCTCGCCGAGCGTCTGCAGGTCCTCCACCCCGGCCTGCCGGCGCTCGGGGTTCCGCGCGCGCAGCGCGGGCGCCACGACGGACTCGAGCAGGCCCGTGATGCGGTCGTTGCCGGTGCGGAAGGCCCGCAGGTGCCGCGGCGCGATCCCGTAGGCGGCGAGGCGCGCGCAGGCGGACGACGATGTCGACGTCCGTCTCCGGGTAGAGCCGCGTCGCCGGCCTCCGTCCGCGGCACGAGCGAGCCCGAAGTCCTCGAGCTCGCGCGCAGCTCGGCGGAGGCGCCCGCGCGGTCGAGGAGCTCGTCGAGCCGACCCTCGTCCTCGCGGTCGAGCGAGCCCGGCCGGCGCGCCGCCTCCGCCGCTCGGCCGCGCCGCTCGGCGATCGAGCTCCTGGCGGATCACGCGGAGCGGCAGGAACTCGTCGCGCTGCAGCTCGAGGATGCGGTGGAGCCGCTCGACGTCCTCCTCGCCGAACAGCCGGTAGCCGCCCTGCGTGCGCTTCGGCGTGCAGCAGCCCCTGGTCCTCGAGGTAGCGGATCTTCGAGATCGAGATGTCCGGGAACTCGGGCTTGAGCCGCCGGCAGACGGCGCCGATCGTGAGCAGCCGCTGCGGCGGCGCGGCGTCGCGCGCTGCGGTGTCGTCGCGGTCGTCATCGCGCCAGGAAGGTGAGCCGGTACTTGCCGATCTGGAGCTCGTCGCCGTCGCTCAGCCGCTGCGCCTGCTCGATCCGGCGGCGGTTGACGAACGTGCCGTTGAGGCTGCCCTGGTCCTCGATCGAGAAGCGCGCCGTCCTCGCTCGACGAGCACGGCGTGCCGGCGGGAGACGGTGACGTCGTCGAGGAAGATGCCGCAGTCCGGCGAGCGGCCGATCGTCGTGCGCTCGCCCTGCGGGAGGAACGTCTCGCCCGAGCGGCCGCCGCCGGAGCGGACGACGAGCGCCGGCCCCTCGATACCGAGGTCTTCCGCCGCTCCGGCCTCCTCGGAGTCCTCCACGGGCGTGAACGTCTGCGTCGTGTCCGCCGGCGTCGTCCTTCACGAGCAGCGCGCCGCAGCGGGCGCAGTAGTTCGCGGCCTCCGGGTTCTGGAAGCCGCACTCGGGGCAGTAGATGTGGCTCATCGCAGCCCGCTCAGGTCGGTGGCGTCGACCTTCCGGCGAGGATCGCCGATCAGCGACTCGACGTCGACCTGCTCGAGGACGCTCCTCCCGCCCGTCTTCTGGAGCCGGGCGACGAGCTCGGCCCGGAGGATGTCGATCTTGCCGTGCAGGATGCGGCGGCGGTACGAGACCTCGTTCTCCTCCCGCTTCGAGCTCGTCGATGAGCTGCTTCAGATCATCGTCGGAGAGCGAGGCGAGATCGGGCAGGGCTTCCACGAGACGCCTTTCGGGTCGCGGGTTCGTGGACCCATTGAAGCAGGGGTCCCCTCTAAGGGTCAACCTCTGGTTGAGAGTCTAGCGTCTCGTCAGGCCGTGGTTCGCTCCTCGGCGTGCGCTCCCTGCACGATCGCCTCGACCACCTCGCGGATCTCGCGCTCGAGCTCGAGCGAGCCCTCCTCCGAGTCGCCCTCGGCGTAGAGGTGCACGATCGGCTCGTCCGGGTCGGGCAGCACCTGCACCCAGCCGCGCTCGTCGCTCACCTTGATCCCGTCGGTCACGTCGACGTCGCGGTCGGCGAAGCGCTCGTTGAGGAGGCGCATGACGAGGCCCTTGGCGGCCCAGGGGCACGGCAGCTCGCGGTGGACGACGGTCGAGACCGGGAGGTCGCGCGACGAGCTCCGAGAGCGGCCTGTCGAGCGGCGCGAGCAGCTCGAGCAGCTTGCAGAGGGCCGCGACCGCGTCGTAGGCCGGGAGGAAGTTCGGGAACACGTAGCCGCCGCCGACCGCGCCGGCGAAGACGACGTCGTCGCCCGCGGCCGCCGCCGTCAGGTCGGCGAGCGACGCGGGCGTCCGCACGACCTCGAGCCCGCTCCCGCCGACGATCGTGTCGACCAGGCTCGTGACCGTGACCGGGAACGCGAGCTTGCCCGCGGTGGCCGTCCGAGACGAGCAGCCGCAGGAACAGGAGCAGCGTCTGCTCGTTCGGTCACCGCCTGGCCGGTCTCGTCGACGAGGTAGAGGCGCTCGGCGGCGCGGTCGAAGACGACGCCGAGGTCGGCGCCGACCGCGGACACGAGCCGCCTCGTCTGCTCGACGAGCTCCGGGCACCGAGCCCTCCTGCCCCGGGTCGGCGATCGAGGCGAAGCCGTGGGCCGAGACCGCCTCGACGCCGAGCGGGCCGAGCACGAGCGGGAGCACGAACGAGGCGGCGGAGTAGCCGTAGTCGACGACGACGCGGAAGCCGCGCGCGCGGATCGCCGGCGCGTCGAGCGCCTCGAGCAGGTCCTGCGCGTAGCTCTCGCGGACGCGCGCGGGGTAGCCGATGTCCCCCACCTCGTCGTACGCGGAGCGCCGCAGCTCCTGCGCGCGTGAAGTGCTTCTCGATCTCGCGCTGGAGCGCCGGCGACAGCTGGATCCCGGGCGGCTCGAAGATCCTCACCTGGACGACCTCGGGGTCGGACGAGCTCGTGCCGACGTGGATGCCCGCGTCGTAGGCGTGCATCTTCAGCATGTGCCGCGCGACCGGCGACGGCGCCGCGCGGAGGTCGTCGACGTTGACGCCGGTCGAGATCAGCCCCGTGATGATCGCGCGCTTGACCATCCGGCAGGCGGGCGCCGGGTCGCGGCTCGCGACGACCCGGGCGCCGCGGTCGAGCGCCGTGCCGAGCGCGGCCGCGAGCCGGATCGCCACCTCGGGCGTGAGGTCGACGTTCACGAGCCCGGAGACGCCGTCGCGGCCGAACAGGCGCGACGACGCGCGCGACTCCCAGATCAGGCTCTCGTGGATCTGCGCGCCGGTCTCGACCTCCTTGTACGGGTAGATGCGGACGCCGGGGAAGACGACGCTCTCGGCGCCGAGCGTGACGTTGTCGCCGATCGCGACGCCCTCGTGGATGCGCGCGTGGTCGCGGAAGTCGCAGGCGCGGCCGACGATCGCGCCCTCGACGAGCGCGCTGCGGCCGACGTGCGTCGAGGAGTCGATCACCGACCGCGTCACGCGCGCGCCCTCGCGGAGGGTGACGTTGTTGCCCAGCACGGTCGAGGCGCCGACGGTCGCTCCCGGGGCGATGCGGCAGTTGTCGCCGATGAAGGCGGGGCCCTCGATCGCGTCGAGGTCGTAGACCTCGACCCCCTCGCCGATCCAGATGTTCCCGCGCAGCCGGATGCCCGGCGACCTCGAGCCGGACGCGGCCCTCGAGCGCGTCGAAGTTCGCCTGCCGGTACTGGTCGAGGTTGCCGATGTCCTGCCAGTAGCCGTCGCAGACGTAGCCGTAGATCGGGCGGCCCATCTCGAGCAGCAGCGGGAAGAGCTCCTTCGAGAAGTCGTACGGCCGGTCGTCCGGGACGTGCCGCAGCACCTCCGGCTCGATCACGTAGATGCCGGTGTTGATCGTGTCCGAGAAGACCTGCCCCCACGACGGCTTCTCGAGGAAGCGCTCGACGCGGCCGTCCTCGTCGGTGACGACGATCCCGAACTCGAGCGGGTTCTCGACCGACTTCAGGCCGATCGTCACCGACGGCGCCCCGCTCGCGGTGCGAGGCGACGAGCGCGGTCAGGTCGATGTCGCAGAGCGCGTCGCCGGAGATGACGAGGACGGTGTCGTCGAGCTTTGCGCTCGCGAGCCGCACCGAGCCGGCCGTGCCGAGCGGCGTCTCCTCGACGGAGTACTCGATCTCGAGCCCCATCGCCTCGCCGTCGCCGAAGTAGCTGCGGATCGCCTGCGGCAGGAACGCGAGCGTGACGATCACGTCCCGGTAGTCGTGCCGGCGGAGGAGCTCGAGGATGTGCTCCATGCACGGCTTGCCGACGATCGGCACCATCGGCTTCGGCTGGTTCGAGGTGAGCGGGCGGAGGCGCGTGCCCTCGCCGCCGGCCATGACGACGGCCTTCATGCCCGCACCTCCCGCATGGCCTTCCAGCTGTACCCGACGAGAGACGACGAGCGCGAGCCCGACGCCGGCCCAGAAGATCCACAGCGGCCAGTCGGTGCCCGCGGCGGTGACCATCACGAAGGCGAGCGACGCGTACAGGAGCCAGGTCGCGGCCTTCCCGACGAGGTTCACCTCGAAGCGGTAGCCGCGCCCGATCGCGAGCGGCGTGAGCACGATCAGCGCGAGGTCGCGGGCCGGGATCAGCAGCGCGACCCACGGCAGGCGGTCGTGCCAGAAGAGGAGCAGCACCGCCGCGTCGATCATCAGCCGGTCGGCGAGCGGGTCGGCGATCTTCCCGAACGCGGACTCGACGTGCCAGCGGCGCGCCAGGAAGCCGTCGACCTGGTCGGTCACGCCGGCGACGGCGAACACGATCGCCGCGGCCCAGCTCTCGCCGCCCTCGGCGGGCACGAGCAGCGCGACGAAGACCGGGATCAGGAGCAGCCGCGCGACCGTGAGCGCATTCGGAAGCTGGGCGAGCGGGCTCGGGACCGCGCGGGTGGCCACGCGTCAAGGATAGTGGCCGGGCGCCGTCGCTCCTGCCGGGCGTCCCGAAGGGCCATGACTCGTCTCTGAGACCAACGGCCCCGCCGCAGCACATGGTCCCAGCCGAAAGCGCGCGAACGTGTGACGATTGCGTGCCGATGGACGCGCGGCTCGAGCTCCCCGGCTTCGTCAACGCGCACTCGCACGCGTTCCAGCGCACGCTGCGCGGCCGGACCGAGGGCGGCGACTTCTGGGCGTGGCGCGAGCTGATGCTCGCCGAGGCCGACCGGCACACGCCCGACTCGGTGCGCGAGCTCTACGCGGCCGTGTACCGCGAGATGCGCGCGGCCGGGTTCACCGCCGTCGGCGAGTTCCACTACCTCGGCTACGACGAGGCGCTGGCCGCGGCCGAGGCCGCCGAGGAGGCGGAGATCGAGCTCGTGCTCCTCCACGTCGCGTACGCGCGCGGCGGGATCCCCCGGTTCCGCCGCGACTCGCCGGCCGCCTACCTCCGACGAGGTCGAGTCGCTCCGAGCGCACGGCCTGCGCGTCGGCGTCGCCCCCCACTCCGTGCGCGCCTGCCCGCTGCCGTGGCTCGAGGAGGTCGGCCGCTACGCCGCGGCGGAGGGCCTGCCGCTCCACGTGCACGCCGACGAGCAGCCGCAGGAGATCGAGGAGTGCCTCGCCGAGCACGGCGCGCGGCCCGATCGAGGTGCTCGACCGCGCCGGCTGCCTCGGGCCGCACACGACCGTCGTCCACGCGACGCACGCGGACGGCGCCGAGCTCGACCTCCTCGCCCGCGCGGGAGCCCGCGTATGCGCCTGCCCGACGACCGAGGCGAACCTCGGCGACGGCTTCCTACCGGTCGAGCGCCTGCGCCACCGCGAGATCCCGCTCTGCGTCGGCTCCGACTCGAACGTCCGGATCGACCCGCTGGAGGAGCTGCGCGAGCTGGAAGGGATCGCCCGACGGCAGTCCGGCCGCCGCAACGTGATCCCGCTCGACGCGCTGCTCGCGGTCGGCCGCGACGAAGGCGCGGCCGCGCTCGGGCTCGACGCGTGGCCCGACACGGCGGTCGACACCGCGCACCCGTCGCTCGCGGGCGTGGCCGAGCCCGACGTCCCGGCCGCGCTCGTCTTCGGCTGCGCGGCCGACGTGTTCGTCCTCTGAGCGGCGGAATCCGGGCGCCGCGACGCGCGTTCCCACCGGTGATGGACGTCAGCGAGTCGACCTTCGCCGCCGAGGTGATCGAGCGGTCGGCCGAGCTCCCCGTGGTCGTGGACTTCTGGGCCGAGTGGTGCGGCCCGTGCCGCATGCTCGGGCCGGCGCTCGAGGCCGCCGCCGCCGAGCGCGAGGGCCGGGTCGTGCTCGCGAAGGTGGACGTCGACGCGAACCCCGGCCTCGCGCGCGAGTACGGGATCCAGGGCATCCCGGCGGTGAAGGCGTTCCGGAACGGGCACGTGGTCGACGAGTTCGTCGGCGTGCGGACGCCGCAGCTCATCGCCGAGTTCCTCGACAAGCTGAGCGGCCCGAGCGAGGCCGACCGGATCGTCGAGGAGTTGCGCATCGAGGGCGAGTGGCCCGAGGTGGTCGAGGCGCTCGACGCCCGCGACTACGAGGCGGCGTTCGAGGCGCTCCTCGCCAGGGCGTCCGACCCGCAGGCGCGGGACCGGATCCGCCGGCTGATGGTGGCGCTCTTCGCCGACCTCGGCACGCACCACCCGCTCAGCGCGACCTACCGCCGGCGGCTCGCTACCACCCTCTACTGAACCGGGCCGTCCAGTACGCGGTGCGGTCGAGGTAGGCCCGCTCCGCGTCCCGCCCGCGCGTGCCCCAGGCGCCGTCGTAGCCGTGGTAGCCGCGCCGCGCGCGCGCCGGCTCGATCTGCGTCCCCTCGTGCCACTCGTTGTAGCTCGTGATCGTGACGAGGTCGGCGCCCGCCCGGATCGCGCTCGCCCACATCCCGTCGTACGTCCGTCCCTGGCGCCGGGGCCGGACGCGCGCGTCGGCGACCGCGCGCCGCGCGTCGTAGCCGGGCCCGACCGAGGGCGCGCACAGGAGCTTGGCCTTCCGCGCCTGCTCGCAGAGCCGGGCGAAGCGGTCGCCGGTGAAGACGAGGACGTCGTAGGTGTAGACGCCGTCGAAGCGCCCGGCGGCGGCCCAGCCGACGAGGTGCGTCTGCGCGAACAGCCGCACGTCCGCCGGCAGCGAGGCGCGCGCGGCGGCCCAGTTCTCGGCCGTGTCGTCCTGCGGCCCGTAGACGTAGAAGTCCTTGATCCCGAGCTCGCGGAGGTGCCGCGACGTCCGCGGCCGTCGACGCCGCGGTGCGGCCGCCGTACGGCTCGAGGTGCGCGGCGACGTCGAGGCCCGTGCGTCCGCGGCCTCGGGGAGCAGCAGCTCGAGGCGCCGGTCCTCGACCGAGCCCCAGCCCCACCACGAGACGGAGATCTGGTCGATCGCCGGCGCGGCGGATCTCCTCCATCTGCGCCGCCGAGGACGAGCCGGTCGGCGCTCGAGTACGGGCCGCGCGCAGGGTAGTACGACGACGCGATCCGGCCCGGCGGCGCGGCCCCGTTCTGCTGCCAGTGGATGAACGAGCCGTCGTGGCTGCGGCGTCCCGTACCACGGGTAGTAGAAGATCGACGAGCGGACGGCACCGGCCGCGCCGGCAGGGGCCGCGAGCGCTGCGGCGAACAGGAGGACTGGAAGGAGGCGCCGCAGCATGTGACCGGCCGGTTCTACACGGTTCGCCGGTCGGCTTCTACCCCCTTTTCGGTGCGACGCTGGGATTGACGCTGCGACCTGCCGGGAAATACCGCGCGATGGGCCCGCTGCGGCCCGACACAGCGACGAAGGGAGAAACGTGGGAATCATCGCCTTCATCATCCTCGGGCTCATCGCCGGGGCGATCGCGAAGGCCCTCCTGCCGGGCGACGACCCGGGCGGGTTCATCGTCACCGCGATCATCGGGATCGTCGGCGCGCTGCTCGGCGGCTTCGTCGCCGGGCTGCTGTTCGACGCCGACCCGCTCGACGAGTTCTTCGACATCTCGACGTGGCTCACGGCGATCATCGGCGCGATCATCCTGCTGCTGATCTACCGGATGGTGGTCGGCCGCCGCGGGGGTCCCGTCCGAGGCGGGATCTGACGCGACGAGGCCACGCAGAAGTGAGCGGAGAAGCCCTGCCCCGGCGGGGCTTTTTCGTGGTCCCGGCGCTGCTCAGCGGGTGCTCGCCGCGGTGGCGAGCGACCGCAGCAGCCACAGCCCGGTGAGGAAGGTGGCGACGAGCGCCGGCAGGATCACGCCGAGTGCGACGAGCTCGCGCGGCTCGACCGGGGCCGTCGTCGAGGACGCGCACGAAGAGCCGCGACTGCGCCGTCGGCGAGCAGCCACGCCGCGCCCGCGGCGACGAGGCGCCCGGTGAGGCTCCGCGGGGCGAGCGACGGGAAGCGCGCGTCGAGCCACACGGCCAGGAGCGCCGCACCGAAGGCCGCGAGAGCGTGAACACGACGGCGCCGTTCACAGGAGGATCTCCAGCGCCGTCCGGGGCGGGCAACCGCGCGCGAGCAGGTCGGCCGCGACGTGGACGTCGACGGGGCCCGCGCCAGGATGAACGCGTCGTCCCGGTCGTACCCCGCCTCGCGGAGGACGCCGTACCGCCAGCTGAGGACGAGGGCCGCCTCGGCGTCCTGCGTGTCCCGCTTCGTCGCGGCGGCATCCATGTGGCGATTCAACGGGATCGGGTCCGGCAGGGCACCGTTCATCGGGTGAGACGACCCTCCCCGAACGGACGGAACCGCGCGGTTCACCGTTTCGAGGGATACGACGGTGTGCCGGGACCAGGAATGCGTGAGGTATTCAGTGATGCGGCCACTGAACCTGAAAATCCTCGTTGTGGACGACCACGCGCTCATGCGGGAGTCTGTCCGCGCGATCCTCGAGACCGACGACGGGTTCGAGGTCGTCGGCGAGGCGGACTCCGCTGCGGCGGCGGTCGAACGGGCAGGCGCGCTCCGTCCCGACGTCGTGCTGCTCGACCTGCGGCTGCCAGACGCCGACGGGTTCACGTGCCTCGACGCGCTCCGGCGCCTGCTGCCGGACTCGGCCGTGATCGTCTTCTCCGCGGTGGACGACCCCGAGCTCGTGTCGGCGGCGCTCGACCGCGGCGCCGCGGGCTACATCCTCAAGCGCATCGGCCCGGTCGACCTCCCCGCCGCGATCCGCGGCACCGTCGAGGGCAGTGTCGTCCACGTCCACCGGCTGGCAGGCCCGCCGAAGCGGCGCCGGGCTGTCGCCGAAGGAGCACGACGTCCTCGCGCAGCTCGCCCAGGGGCGCACCAACCGCGAGATCGCGCAGCGAGCTGTGGATCAGCGACCAGACGGTGAAGTTCCATCTGCGCAACGTCTACCGCAAGCTCGGCGCATCCACGCGGACGGAGGCGATCCGGATCGCGCACGAGCAGGCGCTCGTCCGCGCAGCCTGATCAGCCCCGCGCCTACGCGTCGAGCGCGACGGAAAGCCCCGGGTGGGAGAGCTCCCACGTGCGGGCGAAGAACGTGAGCTCGACGATCGCCTGGCGGGCGTCGGCGAGCGTCACGACCCAGGGGAACGCGACGTCGACGCCGCCCGCGGCGCGGTCGGCGACGCACTCCCCGCGGCGGAGCGCCGTGAGGAGGTCGGGGATCGCGGCGGGGTCGCTGACCTTGAGTCGCATCGTCGCGCCGAGTATTCCGGGCGCGACGCCGGGCTGGGAACCCCGAAGGGCTAGGCTCGACCCGCCGGATAGGCAGCGGCGCCGCGACGAGGAGCGCGCCCTCGCGGAGCCCGACCCGGTCGCAGTGGCCGGCCGGAAGCTCGAGCACGTCGCCGGCGCCCCGCGCGCCCGCGAAGCGCCACGGCCGCAGGCCGCGGACGATCTTCGCAACGCGTCCCTCCCCGTCGAGGAAGACGACGTCGATCGGGAAGCGCATGAAGTGGGTGTGGACGGAGCTCGTGCGCGGGATCAGGAGCCCCTCCCCCGCCTTCAGGCCTCGCGTGCCGAGGAGGCCGCGGAGCCGCGCGGCGAACGAGTCGGCGACGCGGCAGTCGGCCGCAGACCTCGATGCCGTCGGACGTCGCGATCGTCACGGGCCGGACTCTCGCGCACGTCCTGCCGGCACGCTTGAGCCGAACGGGTAGTCCCCTCCGCTCCTTCGAGGGTGGGTGGGCGGAGCCGCATTCGCACTGGATGGGGTCATCCAACACAGCAGGTCGCGCCGTGGGGGCGGGCCTGCGACTTACCGGGGAGGTAAGGGTCGAATGCATACGCTCTATCGAGCGTCTTACGTTCGCGCTCGGTGGGCCTACCTGAAGCGCGAGGAGGGTCAGGGTGCGGTCGAGTACGCGCTCGTGGTGCTCGGCGTCGCCGCTGATCATCGCGCGGCGGTCGCCGGTTTCACCGGCCACATCACGAACTTCATGGCGACGGCCGGCGACGAAGCTGCAGACCTCATCCCCGTAGTGTCGTG
Organism: uncultured Thermoleophilia bacterium; assembly: GCA_963733995.1. Classification (GTDB taxonomy): domain Bacteria; phylum Actinomycetota; class Thermoleophilia; order Gaiellales; family Gaiellaceae; genus DATHTC01. The sequence continues at coordinate 33,010 of CAVTFO010000015.1, read as the reverse complement.
TTCGGCGGCATGAGGACGATTGCCATGACGACGCAGGCCTTCCTTGCCGCCGCCGATCGACCAGCTGCGGCCAGGGTGGACGCCGTCGCGTTCGCGTTCCGCGAGCCCGCACGGCGTCCACCAAGGCTCGCCTTCGGAGCGAGAGGGGGCAGGCGGCCGTCGAGTTCGCGCTCGTCGTACCCGTCCTCTGCCTGGTCGTCCTCGCCCTCATCGATTTCGGGAAGGCGCTGAACTACTGGCTCGACACGAGCCACCTCGCGGCCGAGGGCTCCCGCCTGGCGGCCGTGCTGGGCAACTCGCCGGAGCCCGGCGGCGACTGGAAGGCCTGGATCCAGCAGCAGGCCGAGTCGAAGGAGCTGCGCGACGGGACGGGCTCGGTCACCTCGCCTGCGACCGTCTCCGTCTGCCTGCCGAGCGGCACGCCGGCGAAGATCGGCGACCCGGTGCGGGTCACCGTCAGCGCCGACTACAAGTGGATCCCGTTCGTCGGCGGCGCGACGATCAAGCTCGAGAGCCACTCGACGATGCGGCTCGAGCGGCTGCCGACCTACTGCGGGTGTCGCGGATGCTGAGGGGCTCGCACAGCGTCGCGTCGGAGGGCGGCGGCGTGCTGATCCTCACGGCGGTGCTCATGCCGGCGCTGCTCTTCCTGCTGCTGCTCGTCATCGACGTCGGCAACTGGTACGTGCACAAGCGGCACCTGCAGATGCAGGCAGACGCCGCCGCGCTCGCCGGCGGCGCGCACTTCGGCGACTGCTTCTCGCCGGATGCGGCGACGGTCGCCGGCGCGAACACCGCGATCAAGAACGCCGCCACGGCCTACGCGGGCAACACCGCGAGCACCTACAACTTTCAGGTCGGCGGCGGCGCCGCCCGGGTCACGACCCGTCTTCAACAGCAAGACCTTCGCCGTCGGCAGCTTCGTCGACTCGAGCGTCGACATCGAGGAGCCGTGCCAGACGCCGCACCTCATGTTCGACGTGAAGCAGACCGAGGCCGACGTGCCGTACATCCTCGGCTCGATGGTCGACGCCCTCGTCCCGGGTGGGACGAGCGTCGTGCCCGGCGATCAACGCCCGCGCCCGCGTGCAGCTGCTGAAGGCGCTGATCCTCCAGGGCTCGCTGCCGCTCGCGGTCCCGGACGTCGACCCGAAGCACGTGACGGTGACGTACGTGAACGAGAGCGCCGGCGGCAGCCTCCTCGCCGGCCCGTTCGAGCTCACCAAGGGCACGCCGGCCGGCGGCCTCAACTACTGGTCAGGGCCCGACGTCGGTGTCCGATCCCGGGCAACGCGAACGTCGGCGTGCGGATCGGCGTCGGCGGCAAGAGCGGCGCGTGCGCGGCGTCGAACGGCGATCGGCGGCGACGGCTACGTCTGCTTACGACTACGAGAACTCCGGCATCGGCCTCGCCTCGATCCGCGGCGTAGGCGCGCGCCGGGACGCCGACGGCGCCGACGCCGCGCGTCTGGGTGACGACGTCGTGCGCGCCGAGCGGCGGGCCGTTCTTCGTCGCGGAGAACCTCGTGGCACCGGCGACGTCCTGCTCGGCCTCCGTGCAGGCCGTGATGGAGTCGTCGACGGCGATCGTCCCGACGGGGATCCAGCTGTTCGAGGCGACCCTCGACGGCGGCGACGTCAAGAACGTCACCCACGCGCTGACGAACACCGGCCCGTACTGGTCGACCGGCTACGTCTACGACATCCCGGCCGACAACGGCCCGGTGAACGTCTCGCTCCGCTGGCGGTACAAGCCGGCCACCGGCGGCGCCGGTCACCACCACGTACACGAACGTCCAGCGCGTCTACAGCGGCGCCGAGGAGTCGTCGGGCCCGATCAAGGAGCTCGCGCTCACCTCGTCGGCGCGCGACGACCGGCGCTCCGTACGCCGCTTTCGGCCGGCTCGCAGACGTTCACCGTCACCGTCGGCCTCGAGGGAAGCCTCGACCTCTCGGAGATCGAGAAGACCGTGGTCCTGCGGCTCACCGGCGGCAGCCGGACGAGCGCGGTCGCGTGCGACGGCTCGGGCGCGTCGGACTTCAGCGACGCGATCATCTACGGCTGCAAGACGCCGTACCAGATCAACGCGGCCGGGTACTGCCCGGATCCGTCGCCGCCGCCCGGCCCGGCGACCTGCGTCCCGACACGAAGACCGGGAGCATGGTCGGCCCGACCGAGAAGGCGCTCGACGACCGGTTCGCGAGCTGCCCGCCGGTCCACTGGCCCGACTACGACGTGGCCGCGGATCCGCGCGTCGTGAAGCTGCTGATCACCGACTTCTCGGCACTCGACGGCAGCGGCCACACGCAGGTCCCCGTCACGAACTTCGCGGCGTTCTACGTGACCGGCTGGACCGGCTCGAAGTGCGCCACCAACGACCCCCCGCCCTTCCCGATGAAGAAGGGCGGCATCTGGGGCCACTTCATCAAGTACATCGCCCCCGACCCCTTCAGCGGCGGCATCGAGGCCTGTGATCCCACGGCCCTGACGCCCTGCGTCGTCTCCCTCGTCAAGTGAACGTCGACCCGGAGGTACCAGAACCATGGAATTCGCACACAGACTGATCTCGACGAGGCGGGGGTCGCATGTACCTCGCGGCCATCGCCGCGCTGCTCGCCGGCATCGTCATCCTCGTCTACCTGAACGGCTACCGCGAGAACCTGCGGACGGGCGGGACGCCGGTGACGGTGCTCGTGGCCCGCAGCGCGATCCCGAAGGGCACCTCGGGCAGCGTCGTTGCGACCAAGCGGCTGTACACCGCGACGACGATCCGTGAGAGCCAGCTCCGCGAGGGCGCGATCAGCGACCCCGCGAGCCTCACCGGCCGCGTCGCGACGCGCGAGATCTACGAGGGCGCGCAGCTGACGGCGTCCGACTTCTCCACGGAGGCCACCTCGCTCGCCTCGGCGCTGACCGACGCGGAGCGGATCGTGTCGGTGCCGCTCGACGCCGCGCACGGCCTCATCGGCCAGGCGCAGGAGGGCGACCACGTCGACGTCTACGCCGGCTTCAACGTGATCCCGCTCGGGGCCGACGGCCGGCCGCTCAACGGCGGCACGGCGCGGCCGGTGCTGCGGATGATCATGTCCGACATCCCGGTCGTCCGGATCGACGGCGAGGGACGAAGGCCACGAACGTCAGCCTGCGCGTGAACGACGAGCAGGCGGCCCAGCTCGCGTTCGCCTCCGACAACGGCAAGGTCTGGCTGTCGCTGCGGCCGGCGGTCGGCGCGAAGGAGTCCAAGCCCGGCATCGTCACGGTCGAGACGCTGCTCCTCGGCATCCGGCCGATCACGGCCGTGCGCTCGCTCGGGGGCCGGCAGTGAGCACGCTCCCGCTGACCATCCAGATCGTCCTCGAGGACGGCATCGACCCGGTGCCGATCGAGGAGGCGCTCCCGCCCGGCACGCGGGCGCGGACGCAGCGGCTCGCCGACGTCGGGACGGCGGCGCTCGCGTCGCGGGGACTCGCACGACATGCTGATCGTCGGCGCGGCGGGCCACTCGGACGGCGTGCTCGGGCTCGTCGAGGCGGCAGCGCGGCAGCGGCCCGACGCGGCCGATCGTCGTGCTGCACGCCGGCAGCCCGAACGGGTTCATGGAGCAGGCGTTCGCGGCCGGCGCGGACGACCTGATCACGCTCCCGCTCCCGCAGGCGCAGCTCGCGTTCGCGCTCGAGAAGGCGGTCGCGCGGCGCCGCGGCGCGGCGCCCGCGACCGGGACGGCGACGATGATCTCCGTCCTCGGGCCCAAGGGCGGCACCGGCAAGACGCTGACCACGTGCAACCTCGCGGTGGCCCTCGCCGCTGGCGGGGCGCGGCCGGTGGTCGTCGACCTCGACCTGCAGTTCGGCGACGTCGGCCTCGCGCTCGGCCTGCGGCCCGAGCGGACGATCTACGACCTCGCGGTCGCGGGCGGCTCGCTCGACGGCGACAAGGTCGACGCGTTCCTCGCCGAGACCGAGTCCGGCGTGCGCGCCCTGCTGGCGCCGCTGCGGCCCGACCAGGCGAGCGCGATCGACATCGCGTTCCTCCGGGCCGTGTTCGAGCTCCTGCGGGCGCGCTACGACTTCGTCATCGTCGACACCCCGCCGGCGTTCACGCCGGAGGTGATCGCGGCGGTCGACGCGTCCTCGCAGCTGTGCGTGGTCGGCATGCTCGACGCGCTCTCGCTGAAGGACACGAAGATCGGGCTCGAGACGCTCGCGCAGATGGGCTACGACCCGGCCGCGGTCACGCTCGTGCTCAACCGCGCCGACACGAACGTCGGGATCGGCCAGGCGGACGTCGAGCGGCTGCTCGGCCGCAAGCCCGACGTGCTCGTGCCGAGCGACCGGGCGATCCCGCGGGCGATCACCGACGGGCGCACGATCAGCGAGGCCGAGCCGCGCTCGCGGCGCCGCGAAGGCGTTCCGCTCCCTGTCCGAGCACTACGTCCGCGTCGCAGCGGCCGCGGCCGGCCAGGCTCCGGCGGAGTCGCAGGGCACGGCCGGCGCGGGCTGCGCCGGAAGGGAGGCAACTGATGGAGCTCCACGAGCGCCTTCAGCAGGCAGGCGCGCCGATCGAGGTGCGCCCCGACTCGGCGCGGGACCCGTTCGCGGACGTGAAGAACCGGATCCACCTCGCGCTTGTCAGCGAGCTCGGGCCGCGGCTCTTCGACGTGTCCGACGGCGACGCGGCCCGCGAGCGGGTCGAGGCCGAGATCCGCACCCAGCTCCTCCAGGAGGCGGGGCTCTCGCGCGAGGACCGCGACGCGGCTCGCGTCCGAGATCGCCGACGACATCTTCGGCTACGGGCCGCTCGAGAAGCTCCTGCCCGACGCCACGATCTCCGAGATCATGGTCAACGGCCCCGACGAGATCTGGATCGAGCGCCGCGGCCTGCTCTCGCGCACCGGCCTCGGCTTCACCGACGAGTCGCACCTGCGGCGGATCATCACGAAGATGGTCGGCCAGATCGGCCGCCGCATCGACGAGTCGTCGCCGATGGTCGACGCGCGCCTGCCCGACGGCTCCCGCGTGAACGCGATCATCCCCCCGCTCTCGCTGTCGGGGCCGCTGCTCACGATCCGCAAGTTCGCGCGGAACCGCTTCGCGATGGACGAGCTGGTCGAGATCGGCACCCTCTCGCGTGACTCGGCCGACTTCATCGCCAAGTGCGTGCAGGCCGACCTCAACATCCTCGTCTCGGGCGGCACCGGCTCGGGCAAGACGACGCTCGCTGAACGCCATGTCGGCGGCGATCCCGGACAGCGACCGGATCGTGACGATCGAGGACGCGGCCGAGCTCCAGCTCGCGCAGCGGCATGTCCTGCGGCTCGAGTCGCGCCCGAAGAACATCGAGGGCGAGGGCGAGATCGCGATCCGCGACCTCGTCCGCAACGCCCTGCGCATGCGCCCCGACCGGATCATCGTCGGCGAGGTCCGCGGCGCCGAGGCGCTCGACATGCTCCAGGCGATGAACACCGGCCACGAGGGCTCGCTCTCGACGGTGCACGCCAACTCGCCCCGCGACGCGCTCAGCCGGCTCGAGACGATGGTGCTCATGGCCGGCTACGAGCTGCCGCTCCGCGCGATCCGGCAGCAGGTCTCGTCGGCGCTCGACCTCATCGTCCAGCTCGACCGCCTCGACGACGGCACGCGGCACGTGACCGCGATCACCGAGGTGCAGCGGATGGAGGGCGAGACGATCACGCTCCAGAACCTGTTCGAGTTCCACGTCGACCGCGTCGAGGCGGACCGGACGGTGGTCGGCCGGCTCGAGCCGACGGGCCTCCGCCCCACGTTCCTGTCGAAGTTCGAGCGCCACGGGATCGAGCTCCCGCACGACCTGTTCGGCACGCCGCAGACGGCGATGTTCGGCGCCGGCGCGAACGGCGCCAACGCGGCGTGGCGCAACGGGGGGAACCAGGCATGAGGGCGCTCGCCTGCCACCCTCGCCGCGCTCGTCGCGGTCCTCGCGCTCGCGGGCGCCGGCACCGCGGCCACGGGAAGCCTCGAGCTCACGCCCGTGGGCCGGCTCCCGTTCCCGGAACGCGGCTACGTCGTCGACCTCCAGGGCCGCGCGTCGGTCGACCCGACGTCGGTCCGCGTCACCGAGAACGGCCGGCGGGTCACCGGCGTCGATGTCGCGCCGGTCGCCGCGGCGGGAATCCACTTCGGCGTCGTCCTCGCGCTCGACGCGAGCGAGAGCATGACCGGCGCACCGCTCGCCGGCGCGCTCGACGCGGCGCGCGCGTTCGTGACGCGGCGCGAGGGCGAGCAGGAGGTCGGGATCGTCGCCTTCAACGGCGACGTCCGGGTCGTCCAGGCCGCCGACCAACGACGCCTGCGGCCCTGCGCGGCGCGCTCGCACGGGCGCCGGAGCTCGGCTACGGCACGCGCATCCACGACGCCGTCGACGCATCGCTCGCGCTCCTCGCGCGGGCGCGGCTCGCCAGCGGCTCGATCGTGCTCCTCTCCGACGGCGCCGACATCGGCAGCCAGACGAGCATCGACGCCGCGATCGCGAAGGCCCGCGCGCGGCACGTCCGCGTCTTCGCCGTCGGGCTCCGCTCGGGCGCGTTCGACTCGACCGCGCTCCGGAAGCTCGCGCGGGAGACCGGCGGCACGTTCGCGGAGGCGTCGTCGCCCGAGCGGCTGGCCGCCATCTACGACGCGCTCGGCCGCAGGCTCGCGAGCGAGTACGTCGTCCGCTACCGCTCCGACGCGGCACCGCGCTCGGAGGTCGACGTCTCCGATCGGGTTCGACGGCCTCGGCGCTGCCACCACGACGTACGTCGCGCCGACGCCGGCCGGGCTGCAGCCCTACCACCGCTCGTCGTGGTCGCGGTTCGTCGCCTCGCCCGCTGCGCCGTTCGTGCTCGCCCTCCTGATCGCAGGGCTGGCGGCGCTGGCGGTCATCGGCTTCGCGCGCCCGCGACGGAGCACGCTCGTCGAGCGCGTCGGACGACTTCGCGGGCGGCCACGTCCATCCGGCACGGACGCCGATCGCGGAGACCGGCGCCGAAGCGCGCCGCGCCGCCAGGGCACCACCCTCCTGCGCACGCTCGAGCGGCGGCTGGAGATCGCACGGATCGACATGCCCGCGAGCCGGCTGGTGCTCCTGACGGCCGCCGCCACGACCGTGGCCGTGCTCGTCCTCTGGGCGATCTCGCCGATCTTCGCCCTGCTCGGTCTGCTCACCCCGCTCATCACGCGCGGGTGGGTAGCGAAGAAGCTCCGGGGCGTCCGTGACCTGTTCGCCGACCAGCTGGCGCCGAACCTCCAGGTGCTCGCCTCGGCGCTCCGTACCGGCCACAGCTTCATCGGGGCGCTCACGGTGGTCGTCGACAACGCCCACGAGCCGTCGCGGAGCGAGCTCCGGCGCGTGATCGCGGACGAGCAGCTCGGCGTTCCCATCGACGAGGCGCTGATGCGCGTCGCCGAGCGGATGAAGAGCCGCGACCTCGAGCAGGTCGCGCTGCTCGCAGAGCTCCAGCGCACCGCCGGCGGCAACGCCGCCGAGGTGCTCGACACGGTCGTCGAGACGCTCCGCGATCGGGCCGACCTGCGCCGACTCGTGCGCACGCTGACCGCCCAGGGGCGGATGGCGCGCTGGATCCTCTCGGCGCTCCCGATCTGTCGCCGGGCTCGGCCTCGCCGCCCTGCAGCCGGACGCGATCACGCCCCTGATCCAGACCGGCACCGGCCAGGCGATGCTCGTCGTCGCCGCGGTCATGGTCGTCACGGGCTCGTTCGTCATCCAGAAGATCGTCGACATCAAGGTCTAGGGGGCGTCCATGTTCATCCTGCTTCTGCTCGGACTCATGCTCACCGGAGCGGCCTTCGCCCTCTCGGCCCGGGCGCTCGCGTTCGGCGGCCTGCGGCGCCAGGAGACGTTCGCCCAGATCACCACCTACGGCTACTCGCCAGCGCGTGATCGCGCAGGAGACGCGCGAGCGCGGCGGGCTCCGGGCCGCGGCGAACCGCCTCGCCGAGCGGGTCGGCGTCCCCGCACTTCGTGCTCTGGGCGAGAGCCACGAGCGCGAGCTCCGCACGATTCTCCGGAGCGCGGGCCTCTACAAGACGCACGCCGGCGACGTTCGTCGGCTACCGACTCCTCGCGCTCGTCCTGCTGCCGACCTGGCTGCTCTCATGAACGCGGGCAACCTCGGCCCCCGGCAGGTCGCGCTCTCCCTGTTCGCCGGGGCCACGGGCTGGGTGCTGCCGTCATTCGTCGTCAAGCGGCGAGCCGCACAAGCGCGTCGAGAAGATCGACCTCGAGATGCCCGAGCTCGTCGACCTGCTCGTGACGACGGTCGAGGCCGGCGTCGGCTTCGCCGCCGCACTGCAGCTCGTCGCGCGCCGCATCGAGGGCCCGCTCGGGCAGGAGCTGCGGCTCACGCTGCAGGAGCAGAACATGGGCCTGACGATCGAGGACTCGCTGCAGAACATGCTCGGCCGCGTCGACAGCATGTCGGTGCGAACGTTCGTCCAGGCGATCGTCCAGGGGCAGATGCTCGGCGTCTCGATCGGGAAGATCCTGCGCGACCTCGCGATCGACATGCGCAAGCGCCGCCGTCAGATGGCCGAGGAGCGCGCGCAGAAGGCGCCGACCAAGATCCTGTTCCCGCTCGTCTTCCTCATCCTCCCGGCGCTGATGATCATCGTGCTCGGCGGCCCGGTGATGGGGCTCGGGCGCGCACTGGGCGGCAATCTCTGACGGCTACGGGCGCAGCGCGGCGAGCAGCCGCAACATCACGGCGAGCGTCCAGAACATCGCCGTGAGCGCGGGCAGGACCACGAGCATCAGCGCGACGGCCACGCCGTATGGCCCGCGGTGGGCGACCGGGTCGATCAGGACGAGCGCGAGCTGAAGCCCGGCCGCGGCGGCGACGCCGGCGACGATCGCGGTGGTCACGCTGCGCGGGCAGATCGAAGGAAAGCGGACGACGAGCCAGAGCGCGATCGCGGCGGCGCCGACCGCGTACAGGCCGAGGACGAGCGTCACGCTCACACCCTCCTCCCTTCCGGCTCTGAGCTCCATCGTGGACATTCGGCGCATCGGATCGTGATCGCGGCCTCGGCCGACTTCCGACCGAGCCGCGCATTCGAGCCTACCGCGGCGGGCGTGACCCGACTACCCCTTCGACGGATCTCGACGGCGCCGGAGCAGAGAGTGCGCCTGCTCGCGGCGCCCACCGTCTCGCGCGCGCGCCTTCAGGGACCGGGTACGTCTTCTACGCCCGCCGCGGCCGCTCGAGCAGCGCTCTTGTGGACGCCTCCGTCGTCGAGGCCGCCGTGATCGCGCCGGATGGGCGCGCCGGCTCCGGCTGCCCCGCTAGCGGCTCGGCTTGGCCCTAGGCAGGCGCGTCGTCCGCGCGCCGCCGCGAGCGCCGCGCACCGCGGGCGGCAGCGACGAGCGCGATGACGAACGCAAGCGTCGTGGTCAGCAGCGCCGTGACCGCCACGGCCGCCCAGGTGCCGGAGAGCTCCTGGCCCTCGGGCGCGGTCGCGGTCTGCACGTTCCGGGCCTTGGCTCTCGTCGCGGGCGCTGCGGCTGGCGCCGGCGTCGCGGCCCGGTCGCGCTTGCGGAGGATCGCGACCGCCTTCGGGTGCGTCCGCACCCACCGCTCGTACGAGATCCCCCGGCCGCGGAGCCAGCGGGCGAACTCTGCCTCGCTACGGAAGACGCGGTCGGACCAGACGATCGCGGCCGGCGTGCCGCGCGTCTCGAGCGGGATCACGTTCCGCAGGTGCGTGACGACCTGCACCCAGGACACGGTCGCTGCGACGACCGTGGCGGCGAACACGGCCGCGACCGCGGTCGTCCTCGCCCGGCGAGGCGTGACGCGGCTCGGTCCGTTCCCGCCGGCGTCATCCGTCCTGGGACGAAGGTCGTGGCACGGCGTCGATCGCCGCCGCGATCACCTCGGCGCCGCCGAGCCGCTCGGAGATGACCCGGTGGGCGAGGACGTGCGGCGCCATCCGCGCGACGTCCTCGGGTTCGGCGACGCGCCGGCCGGCGAGGACGGCGCTGGCACGGACGGCTGCCTGGAGGTGGACGGTCGCGCGCGGGCTCGCGCCGAGTGTCACCTCGGGCAGCTCGCGCGTCCGTGCGCACGATCGCGACGAGGTAGCGGGAGACGTCCTCCGGGACGACGACGCCGTCGACGAGCCCCTGCAGCCGCAGCAGCCGGGCCGTGTCGAGGAGTGGCTTGATGTCTTCGAGCATGTCCGGCGTCACCCCGCGGTGGGGGATCGCGAGCATCTCGAGCTCGTCGGCTTCGGTCGGGTAGTCGATCGCGACGCGGAAGAGGAAGCGGTCGAGCTGCGAGGCGGGCAGCCGGAAGACGCCCTCGTGCTCGAACGGGTTCTGCGTCGCGATCACGACGAACGGCACGGGCAGCCAGTGGCTGCGGCCGTCGATCGTGACGTGGTGCTCCTGCATCGCCTCGAGCAGCGCGGCCTGCGCGCGCGGCTGGGCGCGGTTGATCTCGTCCGCAAGGAGGACGTTCGTGAACACCGCACCGGGCGCGAACGTCCGCTCCCCGAACTTGACGACGGTCTCCCCCGTGAGCTCGCTCGGACGCGTGTCCGGCGTGAGCTGGATGCGCGAGAACTGGACGCCCAGCGCGCGGGCGAGCGAGCCGGCGAGCAGCGTCTTCGCGACCCCGGGCGGGCCCTCGAGCAGGACGTGGCCGCCCGCGACGGCCGCCGTCAGCAGCAGCTCGATCGGGCCGCGGTGCCCCACGACCACCTTGCCGATCTCGGCCGTGGCCTCGTCGAGGAGCGCCTGCGGCGCCTCGGGTGCGGGCGCAGTCTGCGCAAGGCTGGTCACCCCTCGAAGCTCAGTCGAGAGAGTCCCGGTTCGACCCCACCCGTCGGCGCGGTCCGAGCTAGCCCAACGGATGTTCGTGCGGGGCCCGGCGCCGCCTGGCCGGGCCCCACCCGGCGAAGCAGAGCTTCGCCGTAGCTCGAGTCGCCGCAACGTGGCCCCAGGAGTCCCGAAGAGGTGTCGGGCCCGGCACGCGACTTGCCGACTCACAGTGGTGCGGAGGCGCGTCGCCGGCGCACGTCGTCCGGGTGGCTCGCGCCGACCCCTTCGGGCGGTTCAGGCGGCCGCGACGAGGTCGCGCTCGAGCGCGAGGCGGAGGGCGTCGGTGCGGTTGGCGACGCCGAGCTTCCGGTACACGTTGCGGAGGTGGAACTTGACCGTCTGCTCGCTCAGCCACAGCGTCTGGGCGATCTCGCGGTTCGAGTGGCCCTTCGCCAGCTCGGCGAGCACGACCGCCTCCTTCTCCGAGAGGCCGGTCGCCCGCGACTGGTCCAGCCGTCGCGACGCCCGGTCCGGCCGGAACACGCTCCCCTCGACGGCCTGACGCACGGTGGCGGGCAGGTCGAGCGGGTTCACCGACTTGAGTGCGTAGGCGGTCGCGCCGCGCCGGAAGGCGGCGTCGATCGTCGCAGGATCGTCCGACCCGGACACGACGACCGTCGTCACCCTCGGATGCCGCTCCCGGAGGAGCTCGAGGCAGCGCAGGCCGTCGAGGCCCGGCAGGCCGAGGTCGAGCGTCACCACGTCGGGCTCCTCGCTTTCGAGGAGCGCGAGCAGCGCCGAGGCGTCCGCCGCCTCGCCGACGACCTCGATCCCCTCGTCGGGCGTCAGCACCGCGCGCAGCGCCGAGCGCATGAGCTCCTGGTCGTCGCAGACGACGACGCGGAGGCACCCGGCTGCCGTCACCGGCGCGCCTCGTCGAGAGGGCGGGATGGCCGGACCGGCTCCTCAGGAGAGCGGCGAACGACCCGGAGCAGGCGCGTGACCGCCCGCGACCACTCCGTCGTCCGCGACACATGCACGGCCCGTTCCTGCCATCCCGCCATCCCTCGGAAGCATCCCTGACCGCGACCCCCCATCCACGACTCCGACGGGTGGTCCGGACCTGCCCCCCGGCGTAGCGGTCAGGTGGACGGTCGCCAGCGCGGGAGCGTGGCGGCCACGCGGCTCGGGCCGCCCGGGCGGCTCTCGACGACGAGTCGCCCACCGAGCAGCCTGACACGGTCGTGCATGCCCGCCAGGCCGAGGCCCTCGTCGTCCTGATCCGGGTCGAAGCCCTTGCCGTCGTCGGTGACGACGAGGGAGACGCCCTCGCTCGTCGCCGTCGCCGTCAGCCGGACGGCCGTCGCCTCCGGCGTGGTCGCGGATGTTCGTCAGCGCCTCGCGGGCCACGCGCGCGAGCGCGATCTGCTGCGAAGCCGTCATCGACCCGAAGTCATCGTCGACCTCGAGAGTCGGCGCGAACCCGGCGCGGCGCGCGAACGCCGCCGCCTCGCGCTCCAGGATCTCCCGGAGCGGTGCGCGCAGGATCGCGCGCGGCTCGAGCACCTCCGCGAGATCGCGGATGTCTCGGCCGAGTGCCGCCAACCGGACGCGAATGTCGGCGGCGAGCTCGCGCGTCGCGTCGAGCCGCCCGGGATCCGCCAGGTCGGCCTCGAGGAGCGCCGCGTCGGCCGCGAGTGCGGCGACGTCCTGCGCCGGGCCGTCGTGCAGGTCGAGCGAGAGGCGCCGCAGGCGGCGCTGCGCCGCCGCCAGCATCTCCCCCACGCCGTCGCGGGCGGACGAGCCAAGGCGATGGGCGGCGCCCAGCACGCGCGCGGTCTCTTCGGCGAACGCACGTCCGACCACGTCGCCGTCAGGCGCGACCTCCACCACGAGCGCGAGGCCGCAATTCATGATCGGTATCGCACCGGCAGGCGCGTCGGGCAGCGACTCGAGCCGGGCCTCCGTCACCGGCGCGAACGCGCACAGGCAGTGCAGCGCCACCTCGATCGCGCGCGCCCGGGACGGCGCTGCGACGACCGCGTCCAGCAGCGCACGCTGGAACAGGGCGAGGCGTGTCTCGGACGGCTCCATGCCGGACCGTGCCGCGGACCAGGCGACGAGCTCGTCCGCTCGCGCCGCGGTGAGCCGTCCATCGAGCGCCAGGCGCGCCGCGGCGGCGCCCCCGACGATCGCCGCGGCCACACGCGCGCCGGCTTCGTCCGAGCCGCCGTTCGCGAGGGCGTCAGCGTGCTCCGCGAGATGCTCGAGCTCGACGTCGTCGAGCTGCGGCCACGCCGGCTGCGCCTCGACGAGGTCGGCGGGGAGCGGCGGCGGGAGCGGGAGCTGCGTGGCGCGCGTCCGTGCCGCGCTCATGCGCGCGACGAGCTCGCGGACGATCGCGCGAGGCCGTTCGCGATCGCCCACCGCGCGGCCTCGACGCGGCTGCCGATCGCCAGCTTGCGGTAGATGTTGCGGAGGTGGAACTTGACGGTCTGCTCGCTCACGCAGAGCTCGCGGCCGATCTGTTTGTTGGTGAGCCCCTGCGCGAGCGCGCGCACGATCGTCAGCTCGCGCTCGCTGAGGCCGTGCTCCTCGCCCACGGCCGGCGCCGGGTCGACGAGCTCGGGCCGGAAGACCATGAACTCGGGTGACGACACGGCCGAACGGACCATGTCGGCGAGCTGGAGCGGATCGACGGTCTTGACGATGTAGCCGCTCGCTCCCCGCTCCCGCGCCGCGTCGACGTGGTCGTCGCCGGCGAATGTCGAGAGGATCACGACCGCGACGTCCGGGTAGCGCTGCTGCAGCCGCTCGAGGCAGGTGAGCCCGTCGAGCTGCGGCATGCGGATGTCGAGCAGGACGACGTCCGGCAGGAGCTGCCCCACGGTCGGGCACGATCTTCGTCGCCTCGTCGACCTCGCCGACGACCTCGACGCCCTCCGCCCGGGAGAGCGCGCGTCGCACGGCAGCGAGCATCAGCCGATGGTCGTCGGCAATGAGCACGCGCAGCGTGGAAGTGTTGGCCGCAGTCATCGTTCGTATGCGTCCCCGGGGCGGTCGCCTTCCGCCGGTCCGGGGTCGCCCTCGGATCCTGTCCATGACGCGGGCGAGCCGCATCCCCCTTCCGAGGGGAAACAGCGGGTGCGGCTCTTCAGCCGGTGACGAGAACGACGCCGACGCCCGGATTCGCCGCCCGCCAGGCGCCGAGACGGAGGTCGAGCTCGAGCCGCATGAAGGGCAGTCGCTGCGAGCCGAGGATGTTGACCTCGACCACGCCCGCGGCCGGTCTCGGCCGCCACGCAGTCCGGCCGCGCGTTCAGGTACGCGACGAGGTCGTCGGCCGCCGAAGGATCGTCGAGTTGAAGCCGCATGTCCGGATCCACTCAATCCGGAACGGTGCCCCCGCCGCCTCGACCGGACGGGTTGGTCGCCCCCACCTCGATGGGGAGAGCGGAAGGAAGCCTCGTCACCAGGCCTTCCACGGCCAGACGCAGCCGGCCGAACTGTTTCCGGGTCTCTACGAGCCGCGGCACGTGTCGGCACTCGGGTCGTTGGCCCCGCGACGCACGTAGGCGCCCTCGTGCTCCCTGCGGGCTCACGGTTGGGTTCGGAAGATCGACAGCGGCAGCAGGGCGCTGACGATGTACTGCCCGGCGTCGACGATCTCGGAGATCTTCAGATCGACGCAGAGGCTCGAGAGGACGTACGCGTCCTCGCGGGAGAGATCGTGGGCGTCGCCGAGGTAGTCGATCATCGCGCGCACCGCGTCCTGCGCTGCCGCATACAGGTCGGGGCCGACACCGGTCGTGCCGTAGAAGCCGCCGTCGTCGACGTGTGGGGTGAGCGACCCCGGCGACGTCCGATACTGCGGCGCGGGATCGAGCGCTCCTCCTGGAGCGTGAAACGCAGCGCGCCGTACATCGGCGACTCGATCCCGGTCACGCAGACCTCGCCGTCGCCTTGCGCCGCGTGAGCGTCACCGCAGCTGAACAGCGCGCCCTCGACCTGCACGGGCAGATAGAGCGTCGTGCCTCGCACGAGCTGACGTGTGTCCATGTTGCCGCCGAACGTCCCCGGCGGCATGACCGCCTGCTCCGTTGCGCCCGCCGGGCAGACGCCCATCGTGCCGAGGAACGGCGCGATCGGGATCACGACGTCGTCCCGCAGCTGCGTGGTTGCTCCCTCCGTGAGGTCGAAGATCCGCAGGTAGGGGTCCGGGAAGTCGTCGGCCAGGAGCCCCAGGCCGGGCAGGATCGCCGTCCACCCCCACCCCTGCGTATGCAGATCGACGACCTCGATCGCCAGCGTGTGGCCAGGCTGCGCTCCCTCGACGGCGATCGGGCCGGCAAGGGGATAGACCCGATCCCAGTCGATGTCGAGGTCGGCCGCGGTCGATTCCGGCGTGATCTGGTTGTCGCTGACGTCACGGGTGTGGACGATCACCGTGTCGCCGCTCGCGATCGTGAGCACCGGCTCGTTGGCGACGTCCCACTTGAAGTGGACCCGATCGGTGGGGAAGTAGTGCGTCCGCTCAGCCGAAACAGACTGCGCCATGGGACTCCCCTTTCTCTCGCGTTGGCGCGAAGCTACATCCTCGACGCCGAGGCGTGCATAAGGTGCGGCGCACGATGAGCCGACCGTTTGTCCTCGTTCAGCTGAGCGACCCCCACATCGGTGCCGACTGGGCGGAGGGCGATCCGACTGCGCGGTTCGCCGCCGCAGTCCAGTCGGTGCGTGCGCTCGGTCGGCCTGACGCCGTGCTCGTGTCCGGTGACCTCGCCGACCACGCGAGCGATGCCGAGTACGAGGTCGTGCGCGAGCTCCTCGACTCACTCGGCGTGCCGATCCATGTGCTGCCCGGCAACCACGACGATCGCCGCGCCCTGCATCGGCACTTCGGGGTACCGGGCGCCGACGGCGAACCGGTGCAGTACTCGTCCGACCTCGGCCCCCTGCGCCTCGTCGTGCTCGACAGCACGCGCCCGGGCGAGGACCCCGGGAGCCTCGACGGCGGGCGGCTCGGCTGGCTCGACGCAGAGCTGGCGGCGGCGCCGGAGATTCCGACGATCGTCGCGATGCACCATCCGCCGATCCTCACCGGCGTCTCCGTCTGGGACGACCTCGGTCTTCCGCTCGCCGACCGGCGCGGGCTTCGAGACGTCGTGAGGCGCCACCCGCAGGTGTGTCGGGTCGTCGGCGGCCACGTCCATCGCGTGATGACGGGCGACCTTGACGGTTGTCCTGTGCTGACCGTGCCGAGCACGTACGTCCAGGCACGGCTGGACTTCGACGCCCAGGGAATCGAGCTCACGCCGGAGCCCGCAGGCTTCGGCGTTCATGTGATGGTCGACGGCGGGCTGACGTCCCACGTCGAGCCCGTGCGATAGATCGTCCGTCGCCGATCGGTCTAGCCGTCTTCCGGCCTCAGTCGCCGGCCTCGTACTTGAACGAGATGCCGAGCCGCACGCGGTAGCTGGAGACCTTGCCGTCTTCGATCGTGACGTCGAAGCGAGTCGCCTCGGCGATGCGAAGTCCTCGAATCGTGCCGGCGGCCGTCTCGACGGCGTTCCGCGTGGCGGCTTCCCACGAGTCGGGGCTGACGCCGATCACCTCGGTGACGCGGTAGACGCTTTCGCTCATCTCGTCGCTCCTCTCCTTCGTCGGCTGTCCATCGACCGTTCCGAAGTCGAACCCTCTACGAGCGCGCCGAGCCGCGTCAAACCGGCTACGAGTCACCGCCACCGCTCAGCGGCGAGGAAACGGACGACGACGACACCGGCGACCACGCAACTGGCGGCCAGGACGATCGCCCAGGCGAGTCTCATCTCAGGCGTCACGATCAGGTGCTCGACGTGCGGCTGGCCACCCCGCGAATGGCGTCGCAGCATGACGGAGTGCGGCATGATCGGACGCATCCCGCAGCAGACCCTGCACACGCCGCGGCTCACCCTGGTGCCACTCGCCGAGCAACACCTCGAGTGGGAGGTCTCGCTCGACTCGGATCCCGAGGTGATGCGCTACCTCACCGGTCGGGCAAGCACACGCGAGGAGATCGAGGCCCAGCACGCACGGCGCCTGGCCGCCGCGCAGAAGGTGGACGGACTCGGGTACTGGGTCGGCCGGCCGACGCGACTCGTCGGCTGTGGATCCTTCAGCCCGCCCACGGTCCCGACCAGCCCGACGACCCGGCGGTGGCCGATCTGGGCTATCGGCTGCTACCGCGTCACTGGCACAAGGGACTCGCGTCGGAGGGGGCGCGGGAGCTGGTGCGCTACGGCTTCGACGACGTCGGGCTCGACCGAATCATCGCCCAGACCATGACCGTCAACACCGCTTCGCGGGCCGTCATGGACCGGATCGGCCTCGCGTACGTGCGGACCTTCCCCACCTCGATGACTGCGCCCGTGGAAGGCGTCGAGGAGGGAGAAGTCGAGTACGAGCTGACGCGCGACCAGTGGCAGCAGGAGCCGAGCTCGCGCAGCGACTGAGCCGCCGGAGGCCGCTCCGGCCCTAGCCTGCGGTGGCGGCCAGCAGCTCGCGGCATTGCTCGGCGGGGAGGACGTTTCCCTTCTCCTCGTGGAGGGCGACCGCCTCGGCGAGCGCGGCCGCGGCGCCGGCGAGGTCGCCGTGCGCGCGGAGCACCTCGGCGAGGTCGACGAGGATCTCGGCGTGCGCGGTGATGTTGTCGCGTGTCGACCAGGAGGCGACTGCTTCGCGGGCGAGCGCGACCGCCTCCTCCGTCTCGCCGCGACGCGCGAGCACGCGTGCGTGCGGCGGCCTTCCACGTCGGCGCGTCTCCTCGGACGTCCTGCGCCTGCTCCAGCTCGGCGAGCGCGTCCTCGTCCCGACCCTGTGCGACGAAGGACGTGGGCGAGCCGGGTGCGGTAGAGGGCGACGTACCGCGACGCGCCCATCTCCGTCGCGACGTCGATCGCGTCGCGTAGCTCGCGCTCGGCGGCGTCGGCGTCGCCGGCGAGCATCTCCATCTCGGCTCCTGCCATGTGCGCCTCCGCGAGCCCGTACGCGATCCCGAGCTCGCGGCAGATCGCCTTCGAGCGCTCGAGGCGGTCGCGCGCCTCGTCGAAGCGGCCGAGGCGCGCGTAGAGGTACGGGCCCCCGAGCAGCGCGTCCGCCTCGACCGCGGCGAAGCCCGCGCTCGTGCGCCCAGGCGAGCTCCTCGTCGAGGAAGGCGAGCACCTCGTCGACGGGTGTCCGCCCGAAGAGCATCGCGCCGCCGACCTCGTTCCACGCCTCGATCTGGCGGCGCGATGTCGCCGGAGGCGAGCGCGTGCTCACGACCCTGCTGGAGCGCCACGAGCTGCGCGTCCTCGGTCGCGCGCGGCGAGCTCGGCGATACCCATCAGCTGCCAGGCGTCCGCGAGGTCTGCGTCGCTGCCGATCGGCTCGAAGACGGCGATCGCCCGCCGCGCGAGGTCGCGCAGCGCGTCGGGATCCGGCGGGGACGCGCATGAAGGCGACGCGGGCGCGCTCCATCTCGGCCCGGAGCTCGGTCGGCTCGTCGCCGTGGCGCCTCGCATGCCTCGATCGCCTCGGCGAGAGCTGCGTCGGCGGCCTCGAGCGCTCCGGTGCCGCGAAGCGCCCGGCCGAGCTCGGAGAGCAGCGCCGCGCGCTCGGCGGGCTCGACCGCGAAGAGCCGGCACGCCCGCTCGAGGAGCGACGCAGCCGCCGCGAACTCGTCGCGATCGAGCGCGCGTCGTCCCGCGCGTCCGAGCAGGCGACCTCCCTTCAGAGCGACGGCGTCGGCCGTCGGTGCCGGCCGACCGAGCTCCGCACGTGTGAGATACGCCTGCTCGAGGTGGTAGCCGACGATCTCCTCCTGCCCGGTCAGCTGCGCGCCGGCGTGCGCCTTCGAGCCAGGAAGCGAGCCGCGCGTGGAGATCGGCGCGGAGCTCCTTCGGCATGGATGCGTACGCGACGTCGCGGATCAGGACGTGGTTGAAGCGGAAGCCGTCGTCGCCCTCGTAGAGCGAGCGGTCCGGTCGGAGCAGCTCCTTTCGCGTCAGGGCGAGGAGGACGCCGCCGAGCCCATCCGCGTCGACGCGGCGGCAGGAGCTCCGCGACGCGCGCCGCGGTGGAACAGCCGCCCCTCGACCGAAGCGCGCTGGAGCACCGCCCGCTCACCCGGCTCGAGGCGGTCGATGCGGGCGGCGAGGAGCGCCTGAATCGTCGCCGGCACGGCGTCGTCTGCCGCGTCGGGATCGTCGGCGAGCATGGCGAGCATCTGCTCGACGAACAGCGGGTTGCCCTCGGCCGCGTCGACGATGCGGTCGCGGACCGCCGGAGCGACGTCGCTCCATCGTGCATGCAGCCCGTCGACCAGATCCTCGGACTCGTCGTGCGCTCAGCGGCGAGAGCGAGACGAGCGCTCGTCTCGCGGCCGCGGCGCCGCCCAGGACGGCCGGGCGTCGAAGAGGTCGGGGCGGGCGAGGCAGAGGAGCAGGATCGGGGCGCCGCTCGAGAAGCCGAGCGACGTACTCGAGCAGGTCGAGCAGCGTCGGCTCGGCCCAGTGGATGTCGTCCACGACGACGACGAGCGGCCGCGAGACGCGCGAGCGTCTCGAAGAGCCGGCGGAACGCCCACGCGGTCTCCTCGGGCGAGCCCGGCTCGTCGTTCGCGCCGATCGCGCCCATGATCAGCCGCGTCGCGACCGCGCCGCGCTCGACGTTCGCCAGGAGCTCCGTCGAGCGCCGACTCGGGGTCGGCTCCGGCGACCTCGCGCACGACCTCGGCGAGCGGGAGGTAGGTGATCCCCTCGCCGTACGCGACGCAGCGGCCGACGACGACGCGCGCCTCCTGCTCGAGCGAGCGCGACGAGCTTCTCGCGCGAGGCGCGACTTGCCGATCCCGGGCGGCCCGACGATCGTGGCGAGCCGGCACGAGGGCTCGCGCACCGCGGTGTCGAACGCGCGGCGGACCTCGTCGAGCTCTCGGTCGCGACCGACGAACGGGGTGGCGATGGGGCGCGCGAACGCGGGCACGTCCGGCCGCAGCGCCGAGCAGCCTCCAGGCGGCGAGCGGCTCGGCTCTTCCCCTTCGCGTCGCACGGCCGGCAGCCGGCTCGACGACGACGGCATCCCGACGAGGCCGGTAGCGTCGCCTCGCCGATGAGCACCTCGCCCGGCATCGGCGGCCTGCTCGAGCCGCGCCGCGACGTTGACCGCGTCGCCGGTCGCGAGCTTCTGATCCGCGGCCGCGTCCCCGACGATCACCTCGCCCGTGTTGACGCCGGTGCGCGTCGCGATGCGAACCCCGTACTCGCGCGGCGAGCTCCTCGTTGACGCGCTCGAGCGCCTCCTGCATCTCGAACGCCGCCCGCACGGCGCGGAGCGCGTCGTCCTCGTGGACGGCAGGCACGCCGAACACGGCCACGATCGCGTCGCCGATGAACTTCTCGACCGTGCCGCCGTGGCGCTCGAGCGTCGCCTGCATCGCGTCGAAGTAGCGCCACATCACTCGCCGCAGCGACTCGGGATCGAGCCGCTCGCCGAGCGCCGTCGAGCCGACGACGTCCGTGAAGACGACCGTGACCACCTTCCGCGTCTCGACGTCGCGCCGCCCGGCCGTCGAGCTGCGCGCCGCACGCGGCGCAGAACCGCGCGTCGGCGTCGTTCTCGCGTCCGCAGGAGCTGCAGACCATGAAGTGCGACCCTACGGGAGCGCCCGCGATCGACCATGACCGCGTTCGGATCTCCGATCGTCTACCCACACACGGCACCTAGGCGTCGGCGGCCATTAGTGCGAGAGTTCGATACGAAGCGGGCGGGCGAGGCGTTGTGCTTTCGCGGCCGAAGGCACATTCCCCTACGACGTTACGCACGTGGGGTGCGCGACATCGGGCCTCGCCCGCCCGCCGATTCAGCGACGGTACTCCTCGGCCCCCCACCCTCGCGATGAATGTGTGGACATCGAGACACTGCCGAGGCCGGGTCGCGCAGTGCGGCTCGACGGGCCGCGTTGCTGATCACCGGGATGGCCCGAGTGCGGAGGAAACTCTCGTGCGGCGTTGGGGTTCGAGGTGCTTCGCGGCCGCCTCGGGCGTCTTGGCTGTACCCCATCCCGGCCCGGCCCGGGCAATCCCTTGCGGGCGTGTGCAGGCCCTAATGGGGGACCGAGTCCACCCGGATGGATGGGGCGTTCGCCGAGCGCTCGCGCCTATGACATGGAGTAACGAGATCGACCAAGGAGGGCACCTGCGTGGACGTGGAGGCTGAGTTCGAGTACGAGGCGCCGAAGCTCACTGAGCTCGGCACGCTCTCCGCGTTGACGCTTGCGCCCTGTAAGCCGAAGCACGAGGGACTGGTGCCCGATCACGTGTGGCACTACCACTGTGAAGACGGCAGCGTCATCGTCGTCGGCTCCATGTAGCCCTGCGAGTGCATCTGGGTGTGGAAGGGGAACTGCGTCCCCGGAGCCCCATTCGGGAAGCTGGCGCTTCGTCTAGCGCCAAGCGCGCGGGCCACGTCGGCGTGACAATCGCCTTCGACCTCCGCGAAGATAAAAACCCCGCCTTAGCGGGGCTTTTTCATCGGGGCGCCGAGATTCGAACTCGGGACCTCCAGTCCCCCAGACTGGCGCGCTAACCAGGCTGCGCCACGCCCCGTAGGGCCTGAGCGTAGCGAACCGTGACCATGCGGAATCCTGGTGGCTCGCCCGGGGCGAACACGTCCTAGGTCCTCCGCCCTCGCGCAGATCGTTGCGAGCTGAGGTCATCCCTGAGGAGGACGCCGAATCGCCACGTGGGTGGATTTCCGACCGGACGGCGCCTCGTAGGTTTCGACCCATGAAGAGACGCTTCTGGTTTTTCGTCATCGCCTTCGCGCTCCTCGTCCTCGCGCTGCTCGGCTGGACGGTCGAGGCGATGCGGTGGGCGACCACGGGCTCGCGGCAGCGGCGCCCGCTCGTCTCCCCGGCCTAGCCCCGCCCCGCGCAGAGGGGTTGCTGCTCTCGGGGTGAGGGGTCGCCCCGCGCGGCTGAGCGCTCAGTCCTCGGCGGTGAACCAGGCGATCCAGGCTGCTAGAGGAGGGCTGGCCTCGGATCGTGGATGTGCGCGACGCGGCTGTAGACTCGGGCGCGTGCCGACGCCGCTGGAGGACCTTCGGGAGGCGGTCGCAGCGCTCCCGCACCCCGATCCGGCGTTGGGCTCGTACCTCGACAAGGTCCGTACCGGCGCTTACAGGATCGTGGACCAGGACGTCGAGGCGCTGAAGGCGGCGGGCTGCTCCGAGGACGAGATCTTCGAGCAGACGGTCGCCGTAGCGGTCGGCGAAGGGCTGCGGCGCCTCGAGGCGGGAATGCGGGCGCTCGGGTGAGGCTCTCCGTCGTCGACAGCGGGCACGGGCCGGCCGAGGCCGCGGTGCTCGACGTGATCCGGGAGCGGAGCGGCGCGGAGCCTCTCGGGGTGGTGAAGACGATCTACTACCGGCCCGAGCTGTTCGGCCGGCCCTTCTCTGACGCACTGGACGAGGCGATGCGCGGCCCCTCCGAGTGGACCGCGGGCGAGCGGGAGCTCTTCGCCGCGTTCACCTCGCTGCTCAACCAGTGTCCGTTCTGAACAGCGCTCCCACGGCGCAGTTGCGTCGTACGCGCTCGGTGAGGAGGTCTGGGAGGCGGTCGCCGCGGACTGGCGTACGGCCCCACTCGGACCTCAGCTCGCCGCCGTGCTGGCGTTCCTGGAGAAGCTGACGCTGCGGCCGGAGGAGGTCGGCCGGGCGGACGCGGAGGCGGCACGGGCCGCGGGCGTCTCGGACCGGGCGCTCCAGGATGCGATCACGGTCTGCGCCCTCTTCAACATGATCGTGCGGCTCGCCGACTCGCTCGGCTGGGAGGTGCCGAGCCCCGAGCGGCTGCGGCAGCGGGCGCCCGCGATGCTCGAGGGCGGCTACGCGCTCGAGGCCGTCAGCGGCCGGTGATCGTCGCGTTCGTGAACGCGCCCATCGCGCGCGGATTCCGGGCCAGTGCGTTGCCCTCCACCTCGGCCTTGGGCGTAGTAGCTCGACGGGATCGCGATACCCCATCCGGGAGCGCGCGCCCGACTCGGGGTCGGGCCGCGTCCCGACGACAGCGTTGTCCACGATCTCGCAGTGCGACCAGTCGCCGCAGAAGACGCCGACGCCGAGCGCGTCGCGGACGACGTTCCCCTCGATCGCGCCCATGGACATCTCGGCCATGGCGATCCCGTGCAATGTCGTCCGCTCGATCCGGTTCGCGCGCAGGTCGACCATCACGAGGTGGGTCGCGATGCCCTCGCGGAAGCCGCCGCTCACATGGCAGCCCTCGACGAGGCTATGCGGCAGCTCCATGGCGAAGGAGATGTCGATCCCCTGAGCGTGGTCGCTCGCCGGCGCCGTCACCGAGCAGTCGCGGATCGTGACCTGGCTCAACCTCGCCTGGATGCCGTCGAGCGAGGCGCCCATGACGGCCACGTCCTCGAGGACGACGCGGCGGGCGTCTCGAACGGAGATCCCGATCTCGCCTCCGAGAACCGAGACGCCCTTGACGGTGACGTCGTCGGCCGTGATCACGATGCCTCCGCGGACGACGGCGCCCGGCTCGCCGATCAGCCGCTGCGACCGGTCGAGCACGAGCGGCCCCTGATGGACGCCTGCCGAGAGGCGAACGGTGGGCGGCTGCGTCACCCAGGCGACGCCGAGCACAGCGGCGAGCGCGACCGGCGCCGCGCCCCAGAGCGCGCGGCCCGCGCGGCCGAGCTCACCGCCGTCCTCCGCGTAGGTGAGGTGCGCGAGAGGGAACCCGGCGTGGCCCAGGACCTGGCCCAGGAGCCAGGCGGCGCCGAACAGCGCCAGTGCTCCGGCAAGCGGCGGCCGGAGGCCGATCCCGACCGCGAGCGCCATCGTTCCGGTGAGCTCAAGCGCCCCGAGCGGCACTGCCAGCCAGCCCGGCTGGTACGCGAGCAGTCGGTGGTAGAGGGCCGCGTCCAGGGCAAGGCCGACGGCGAGCATGATCCCCGCGAGCTCGATCGGCCACCAGTGTCCGAGCAACAGCGAGTAGGCGGCAGCGCCGGCGACGACGAGGGCCGCGGACGCGAGCCGCGACTCGATGCGCCCCCTCAGCGTGTACGACACGACACCCTCGCGAATCGCCGTGCGGCCCACTTCATCCCGACAATCGTGTCGGCCGCCGGGTAGGCCCACTGCGCAGGAGCGCCGGCCAGCGCCAGGGTACGGCTCGCATCCGTCGAGCCCCGGCACGCACGAGCTCGCGTCGAGGACGATCCAGCGGTCGACGGTGTCCAGTTCGTGATCGTCGACCAACGCAGCGAGCAGGGTGTCGTGCCGGAAGCCCGGCCGGAAGCCCGTCGCGCAGATCACCTGGTCGACGCCATCGATTCGGTCCCGAACGCGAAATCTGCCTTCCCGCGCTGCCTGCTCGACGGGGTCGTCCCAGCCCGCGCCGTTGGGATACGACGGCGCGGAGAGCTCCGTCAGGAGCGCGGCCCGGTGGCCGGGGGACGTGGCGTGGAAGGTGGCGAGCCCGCGCTTGGAGAACAGCGGTCGAGGGACATTCAGCGGACGCCGAAGCGGGTCCCGCCGCCGCACCGACGTGACGGCCGCCCCTGCGGCGAGCGCGTTCAGCCACTCGGTGGCCGCAGCCATCCCCGCACCCACGACGGCGACGGCCCGTCCGTACCCGTGCGGCTCGTAGGCGTGGACGACGCGCGGATCGCCCTCGAGGTCGGCCGGGATCGCCGGTCCCGGATGCCCCGGTGCGAGCAGCACGTCGCGGAACGGGCCGCGCCCGTCGAGCTCGAAGCCGCCGTCGACGGCGCGGACGCGCTCGACCCGCCCCTCCACGACGGCTTCGTCCCAGCCCGAGCCTCCACGGAGCTCGCGCACGTGGCGGAGGAACCAGTCGAGGGTCGGGAGGTACCGGTTCGTGACGGTGCCGAGGAGCGGGCCCGCCGAGCGGCGGCGCATCGCTTCCCGCGCGGCGAGGCCGGGAAAGCTGCGCGGGAAGCAGTGGCCGTCGCTCTCGGAGCGCATCGCGCGCTGGCGGATCGCGGCGGCGCGGCGCGCGAATGGACCGGTGGGATCCCGTTCGCCGGCGAAGACGATCACGTCGCGCACGCCGGCATGGCGGAGCGTCAGGTAGGCGGTGAAGCCGGCCAGCCCGCCGCCGACGATCGCAACGCCCGGCTCGCCGTTGGCGCGCATTCGCCATCATTCTCCACGACCCTCATCCTCCCCGCTCCTCGCGGACCCCTGGGAGCTGTGGAGCGCCAAACAACGCACGGCCTATCACGAGTAGCCCAGGCCTCAGCGCGGATCAGTGGGATGCGATCTCGACCGCTCACGCCGGAGGCGACCCCCTCGCTGGAGCCTGGGTCGCACACGACCGTGCCGGCGCCGGAGCGAGACCGGCGGGCCGGGCACCGGATCCCTGCTGATCGCAAATGGAACCGCGACGCTCGACGGGTCAACCGTGACCTTCGCCGCGCTCAAGGACGAGCAGGCGCTCGCGCTCCGCCTCCCTCTGCAGCGCAGCCAACGCAGGCGGAAGCGGCCGGCCGAGTAGCCGGGCGAGCACTCGCGCCTCTGGACGTGCATGTGAAGCGACACCGAAAGGCTCGTAACAGTGAAAGATTCTCACTCCCCTTTTGCGCTGAGTCAACAGAGGCCCGCTGCGGGCAGAGCGTGCTGCCGGCAAGCGCTGGACGCCAATGCGTTAGTAGCCGACCGTCCCTCCGCAGTAGGACCAACCAACCGGTCGACACGTGAACCGCCCGCGCTCGGAACGACATTCCCGAGCACTCACCCAGGCGATGATCAAATTCATCGGGTCGCTGCAACAACCCCATGTCGATGACGTCCCATAGCTCTCCGCTCAGACGCCGTATCTGCTTGACGCGGCGCCCTTCCTCGACGTGCAACGAGCAATCTGCGCCCGATCGGAAGGCCAGCCGCAAAGCGGAGGGGGCCGCGTAGGCGGCCCCCTCCGGACGGTTTGGTGTTGGGTGCGGCGCTAGCGCACCGGTTGCAGGGTGTGCTTGTCGACCCAGCGGGCGACGTCACGGCCCAGCTTCGCTCCGTCCTCGTCGGCGAAGCGGAAGTGGATCCCCTGGACGACGCGTGCGTCGATCGTGTCGTTGACGACGTCACGGAAGTGCCGGTAGATGCGGGTCATCCCGGTCGGGTGCGCGAGCGTGAAGCTCGTCCGTCCCTGCCCGAAGTAGAGCTCCGCCACCGTCATGAACGACGCGGTCGTGCAGTTGTAGCCGGAGGCCGTGTCCGGATACGGCGGCGTGCCAATCCCCGACGTCCAGGTGGCGTCACCGTCCGTCTTCGGGTTGCCGTCGTCGGCGCCGAGGCGAATCGCCGTCTGCGGACGCCAGTTGCTCCAGTGCGCCTTGCTCTCCCAGCAGTTGATGAACGTGTCTCCGCTCGCGAAGCCGAACTTGGCGAAGAGGCGCGCCTGCTCGGCCAGGTCGAGGCCCTCAGCCTGCGCGAACGTCCGGAACGAGCGGTAGTACATCTCGACCGGGTTGGCCTGGAAGAAGTCGAACAGTGCCTGCTGGTCGGCGCTGCGCGTGCTTCCCACGGCTCCGAGGGTCTTGACCTCGTCGTAGTCCTTCGCGTACGCCCCGGTGTTGAGCGCAGGCGGGCTGTCGCCCAGGAACTGCTCGTTGCTCTCGACGACGAAGGGCTCGACCTTGGCTACCCAGGCGAACGGGTCGCTCGGGCCCGAGGGCGTCGTGCAGACCGTCGATGTGATCGGGCGCCACTGGCCGGGCGCCTCCCCGCAGGTGAAGCGGAACGGGCCCCAACGGCCGTCACCTGCACGGGCACCGATCATCGCTGCCGCCGCTCCTTCGCCAGCCTCGATGCCGTCCGCTACGGCCGCGGCGCCGTCGGCGGCAGTCGCTGCGGCGATCGCTTCGCTCTCGCGCAGGTTGAGACGGTCGATGATCGCCTGCCGAACGGCCGCGGTGAACGTGGCCGAGAGCGGCGTCTGGTTCAGCACCGCGACGAGCACGTCGTGCGCCGCGGTGGCGGCCGCGGCTGCCTGCGAGGCCGACCCCGGTGCGGCGGGCACGGCCAGGTAGGGCTCGTAGCCGCCGGCGATCGAGTTGACAGCGTCGTAGACCGCGCCCTGCACCATCGCCAGGTGCACGCCCTGCACCGGTGCCGCCATGCCGGCACCCGGCGTCGGCGCGGTCGGCGCGTTGGCTAGCGCATCGAGCGCGTGCTTGTTCCAGTCGAGCACAGCGGTTGCGGGCGAGTCCGCCGCCGCCTTCGGGGCTGCAGCACCGAGCACCACGGACGCCAGGCTCGCGAGCACAACGCAGGCGATCAACCAGCCGGCCCGGCGGCTCGGACGCACGCGTCCGCTTGTCCCGATCACTCTCATCGATCCTCCCTCTATCCGTCGTCGGTCAGGAACCGTGCCTACCGGTGGGCGTCCGGGTCGAAGACGCCGATGTCCTGGCTCGTCCCCGTCCAGGAGTCGAACGCGACCAGCCCGCTGTCGCCCTTGAAGTTGGCGCTCGCCACGCCGGCGCCGACCGGCAGCGTCAGCACCACGGCGGCGATCACGCCGACCCGCCTGCTCCCATGCCGCATATCCGAACCTGCCTTCTCCCCCGGCACGGACGCGGACGCGTCCGCGGGGCGAAACTTCGCAGATGACCGATCGCGACACAAGCAGCGGGACACTCTCTCGCCTGGCGTCTCCGGTCAGGACGAAGCAGGCAAGTGCGTCGTTGAGTTCGACGACCGACGCCGGCTCACGGTCGCGCGAAGTCCTGAAGTTCCAGATCAAAGCGTAGGAACGAGTACGGGACCCGGTTCGCGGCAGCCGACGCCTGCTGCGCCGTCAATGGATCGACATTCAAGAAAGCGAACAGATCCGTTTGTGCGGTTCGCGCCTAGTTAGTGGTGCACAGACCGCCCACCCGCCCGCAAGGGGCCCTTCCTGGGGAGAGGAAGCACATGACTGCGAAGAAGGTCGTACTGCGCCGTGCGGTCGGCGCTGCAGTTGCGCTCGTTCTCGCGTTGGCCGTCGCCGGCCCGGTCGCCGCCGGGAAAAAGCCGCCGCCGACGACTGGAGACAAAACGCCGCCGACGACGCCGACGAATCTGCGGGTCACAAGCCTCGGCCAGACGAGCGTCACGCTTGCCTGGGACGCGTCCACGGACAACTCGGGGAGCGTCACCTACTCCATCAACAAGGACGGCCAGGGCTTCACCGTGCCGCAGGGCCAGACGTCGTACACGATCGACTGGCTGAGTGCCGGCCGGACGTACGCCTTCTATGTGACTGCCGTCGACGGCAGTCTCAACACGTCCGGGAAGAGCAACATCCTCTTGGTCACGACGCTGCCGGATACCCAGGCTCCGCCGGCTCCGACCCTCTCTGGACTGTGCGAGGCCCCTCGCAGGTTCGGCTGACGTGGAACCGCGTGGAAGACGACACCTCCACGCTCGTCGGCTACCGCATCTTCGCCAACGGAGCCCGAGTCACCCAGCACCTGAACTGGTACGCCGAGACGACCGTCGTTCTCAGGCACCTCGCGCCCTCGACCACGTACACGTTCACCGTCCAGGCGCTCGATAAGGACAGCAACGCGGCGACGAGCAACGCGGTCACGCTGACGACCGAGGCGAGCAGCGACGTGACGCCGCCCTCGGCGCCGACCAACGTGCGCATCGTGGGCAGTTTCGGGTGCCCCGAGTTCTTCGTCGGCTGGAACCAGTCCACCGACGACGCCGACCCGCAGTCGGCGATCGAGTACGAGATCTACGTCAACGGCGTTCTGAGCCCGCTCCCGGTTTCAGCCGGAGTCGACGAAGACTTCGTCTACGCCACCGGCAGCGGAGCGAACACGTTCACCGTGAAAGCGGTGGACCAGGCGGGCAACACCTCGGAGACGAGCAACGGGGTGACGGAGTTCTGCTGAGGTAGGGCTTGCCATCGGTGCTGTAGGGCCGGCCACGCCCAAGCGGTCGGCCCTACTGGTGAGGAGCGTGACGACGCCAACCGTGGAGGCGGCGGAAGTCGAACACGCGTCCGGCTTCGCGGAGGGGGCCTACCAGTCGTCGATCGTCGGGAAGCGGTCGTCACGGTCGAGGCAGGCCTGCAGGTACAGCGCGATCCCGAGGTCGCCCGTCCACAGTGAGAAGCGTGCGCCGTCGATCTGCTCGATCGCGTGCATCGCGAATGCGCGCGCTCGCCCGAGCCACCGATCGTCGCCGGTTCGCTTCCAGAGCTTGAGGAAGGCCCAGCCGTTGCCCGCCGTGCCGTGGCAGAGGCTGCCGCCCTTGCGGAGCGGGCCGGCGTGCCACGTCAGCTCGCCGCCGGCGACGAGCAGCTCCGTGAGGGCGTCCTCGCCGGGTGCCAGCGCCGCGGTCGAGGTGATCACGCCGGGCGCACCGTGGCACCACTGGACGCGGATCTTTGGATCCGATCCACCGTAGAGCGGAGACCAGTTCGCGAGTTCGCCGTCTCGGAGCGCCTCCGCGCGAAGCACGTCGACGGTTCGCTCCTCCAGCTCCGCGATGCGTTCCGCTCCGAGCAGGTCGGGTCTGCCGGCGAGTGCGCGGACGTTGCCGACGAACCCGTGCGCCGCGCCGAGCACCCGGTCGACGCGCGTCGGGAGGTGTTGCGTCCAAACGGGCCCGTCCCACGCCGCCCACAGCGCGTCGGCGCTCGCGCGCCACGCGTCTTCGCACCCCGGGACGGCTTCGGCGGCCAGCATCGTCCCCGGCGCGCCCCAGAGCCACTCGTTCGTCGGGTTCGCCGCGTTCGAGAGCACGACCTCGGCGAGCCGGTCGGAGCCGAGGATCCGCAGGAAGCCCGCCTCGCCGAACATGACGCCCGGGCCACGGTCCTCGGGCAGCTCGGGCCACCGGGCGTACGCGCGCTGTACCACGGCCTCCACGTCGATGGCGCTCCCGAGCCGGCCGAGTGCCCACGCGACGCCGGCCGCACCGAGGTAGACGCCCGTGTACGCGTCCGGCGGCTCCGGCTCGTCCTGGTCGCGCTCGTGCGCGGGCCACAAGCCCTCCGCGGGCAACGCCGCCTCGGCGGCCGCAACGACATCCGCGATCGCAGCGCGAACGCGTCGCTCGTCCCACGGATCGTCCCGCAGCGGCTCATGCTCCTGCGCGCGAACGAGGATCACGACACGCAGCCTGTCAGACCCAGGAGCCGGGCT
Organism: uncultured Thermoleophilia bacterium; assembly: GCA_963733995.1. Taxonomy (GTDB): domain Bacteria; phylum Actinomycetota; class Thermoleophilia; order Gaiellales; family Gaiellaceae; genus DATHTC01. The sequence continues at coordinate 3,016 of CAVTFO010000015.1, read as the reverse complement.
CGGCGCGAAGTACGGTGGAGTCGCCAATCCTGGTCGGCGTCCTCTCGGTCCGCACGGGCCTCCTGGACGGCTGGGTCAGGGTCGCGAGTTGGCTCAAGGTGCCCTTCGACTGAGCACCGTGGAATCCGTCAGAATCACTCCCGATGGAAGCGGACGAGGTCAGGCGACCGCATGCATCGCCGCTCCGGCTTCGTGGCACGCTCGACCCCGGCCTGAGCCGCTGGCTCTGGCTCGTCAAGTGGCTGCTGGCGATCCCGCACTACGTCGTGTTGTTCTTCCTCTGGCTGGCCTTCTTCGTGCTGACGGTGGTCGCCTTCTTCGCGATTCTCTTCACCGGCCGCTATCCGAGAGGCATCTTCGACTTCAACGTGGGGGTACTGCGCTGGTCGTGGCGGGTTGCCTTCTACACGTACGGCGCCCTCGGCAGCGACCGCTACCCACCGTTCACGTTCGGCGAGGCGCCGGACTATCCGGCGACGCTCGAACTGGCCTACCCGGAGAGGCTCTCGCGCGGGCTCGTGCTCGTCAAATGGTGGCTGCTCGCCATCCCCCACTACGTCGTCGTGGGGATCTTCCTCGGCGGCGGCGGCTATGCGGCAGCCGAAGCGAGTGACTGGGTCTGGGCCGTCGGTCTCGAGGCTGGCCTCATCGGCACGCTCGTCCTGTTCGCGGCGGTGGCGCTTCTCTTCACCACGCGCTATCCGCCAGGCATCTTCGACTTCGTCCTAGGACTGGACCGCTGGGTCGCGCGCGTCGCCGTCTACGTCGGTCTGATGACCGACTCGTACCCGCCTTTCCGCCTCGATCAGGGAGGAGAGGACGCGGGCGCGGTAGCGGAAGAGGCGCCGCTCCCGCCCGCTGTGGCGGCAGTGGATGCGCCGACGCCCCTCGAGCCCGCACATGGAGGCGGAGCGGGCCGGGTCGTCCTGATCGTTGTCGGCAGCATCGCGGCAGTCCTCTCCTTCGGCCTGCTCGCCGGCGGATGCGCCCTCATCGCCGTCGACCAGATACAACGCGACGACGACGGTTTCCTCATGTCGCCATCCGAGGACTTCCGGACACCGACGTACGCGATCGTGTCCGAGAGCGCGGACATCGACTCGGACGGCGCCGAGTGGGCACTCGATGCCTTCCTCGGAACCGTGCGCATTCGCAGTGAGAGCGACCGTTCGGTGTTTGTCGGGATCGGCCCCGAAACCGAGGTCGACGACTACCTCGAAGGCTTCGAGCACGACATCGTGACCGACTTCGAGGACGATCCCCGATACTCGCGGACACAGGGAGGCGAGCCCGAGAGCCCACCGGGAGACCAGGAGTTCTGGACCGCAACGTCGTCGGGGTCGGGGGAGCAGACGCTCGAGTGGGATCCCGAGGACGGCGACTGGCGGGTGGTGGTCATGAACGCGGACGGAAGTCGGGGAGTCTCGGCCGAGATGAGCATCGGAGCCGAGCTCGATTCCGTTATCTGGATCGGCATCGGACTCCTTGTTGCCGGCGCACTCCTCGCCGGCGGTGCCGCGCTCGCGATCACGGCCGGAGTGCGTCGCGGGCGCCGCCCAGGGATGGGCTCGGGCTGACGCGCACACCGTCCCGTTCCGGGCCCAGCAGCGGCACGGCGAAGGGACTATGCTCGCCCCGTGGCGCAGCCGAGGGTCACGGAGCAGACGAAGTTCCTCCTCGATGAGTCTCAGCTCCCGCGGCGCTGGTACAACATCCGCGCCGACATGCCGACCGCGCTGCGGCCGGTACTGCACCCAGGCACCGGGCAGCCGGTCGGCCCGGACGATCTCGCGCCGCTGTTCCCCATGGAGCTGATCCTCCAGGAGGTCAGCGAGGAGGCGGAGATCGCGATTCCCGAGGAGGTGCTGGAGCTCTACACGCTCTGGCGCCCGACGCCGCTCTACCGCGCCCATCGCCTCGAGCGGGCTGTCGGCACGCGAAGCCGCATCTTCTACAAGTACGAGGGCGTCAGCCCGCCCGGCAGCCACAAGCCCAACACGGCGGTGGCCCAGGCCTTCTACAACAAGAAGGAGGGACGGACGCGGCTCGCGACGGAGACCGGCGCGGGCCAGTGGGGGAGCGCGCTCGCGTTCGCGTGCAAGCTGATCGGTCTCGAGTGCAAGGTGTACATGGTCCGGATCTCGTACGAGCAGAAGCCTTTCCGCCGCTCGCTGATTCAGGCCTGGGGCGCGACGATCGTCGCGAGCCCGTCCGAGGAGACACAGGCCGGCAGGGCGATCCTCGAGGAGTACCCGGACTCACCCGGCAGTCTCGGAATCGCCATCTCCGAGGCGGTCGAAGACGCTGCTGGGCGCGAGGACACCGCCTACTCGCTCGGCTCGGTGCTCAACCACGTGCTCCTGCACCAGACGGTGATCGGGCAGGAGGCGGTCGCGCAGATGGAGCTCGCGGGCGCGTTTCCCGACGTCGTCGTCGGCTGCGTCGGAGGCGGCTCGAACTTCGCCGGCCTCGCCTTCCCGTTCCTGCGAGAGAAGATCGCGGGCCGCGAGATCGATGTGCTCGCGTGCGAGCCGGCCGCCTGCCCGACCCTGACGCGAGGCCCGTTCGCGTACGACTTCGGCGACACCAGCAAGCTCACGCCGCTCGTGCCGATGCACACGCTCGGGCACGACTTCGTCCCCGAGCCGATCCATGCGGGCGGGCTGCGCTACCACGGCGTCGCGCCGCTGATCTCGCAGCTCGTACTGGACGGGCTCATCCGCGCCGAGGCGTACCTCCAGAACGACGTCTTCGGTTCCGCGGTCCTGTTCGCCGGCAGCGAGGGGATCATCCCGGCGCCCGAGTCCGCGCACGCGATCCACGGCGCGCTCGAGACCGCGCGCGCGGCCGACGAGGCGGGTGAAGAGCGGACGATCCTGCTCAATCTCTCGGGTCACGGCCACTTCGACATGGCCGCGTACGACAACTACTTCGCGGGCAAGCTGGTCGACGTCGCGCTCGACGACCGCGAGCTCGAGCGCGCGCTGCGCGCGATCGAAGACCTACCGCCAGCGTA
>CAVTFO010000014.1:0-107543 GCA_963733995.1 uncultured Thermoleophilia bacterium | reverse complement strand
CTGACAGCCCGCCGCGCGCGGCGCCACGTCGCCGGGTCGCGCGCGGTCTAGTCCGCCTGAGGCACGTCCTCGGCGTCCGTGTCCTTCGACGTCGGGTCGGGGACCGGCGACTCCTCGACCTCGTCGTTCCGATCGTCCTCGCGGGGGTGCGTAATCTTGTCGTCCGTCATGAAGGTCGTCCTACCCGACAGCTCCGAGCTCGAACTTCCCGACGGCGCCACCGGCCTCGACGCCGCGCGCGCCATCGGCCCGAAGCTCGCCGAGCAGGCCGTGCTCGTGCGCTCGAACGGGAGCGTGCAGGACCTGCGCGCGCCGCTCGCCGACGGCCAGCAGATCCAGATCCTGACCACGCGGGACAAGATCCGACCCGGACGCGCTCGCCGTCCTCCGCCACTCGACCGCGCACCTGCTTGCCGAGGCCGTCCGGCGGCTCTACCCGGGCGTGAAGATCGCGATCGGGCCGCCGATCGACAACGGCTTCTACTACGACTTCGAGTTCCCCGAGCCGATCGGCGAGGAGGCGCTCGAGCGGATCGAGGAGGAGCTCCGCCGCGAGCTCGCCGAGGGCCGCGCGTGGACGCGCGAGGAGGTATCGGCCGACGAGGCGCGCGCCCGGTTCGAGGCCGAGGGCGAGCCGTACAAGGTCGAGCTCGTCGACACCGCCGACGGGCCGATCTCCTTCTACACGCAGGGCGACTTCACCGACCTCTGCCGCGGCCCGCACCTGCAGGACTCGAAGCCGATCAAGGCCGTGAAGCTCACCGGCCTCGCCGGCGCGTACTGGCGCGGCGACGCGAACAACCCGCAGCTGACGCGGATCTACGGCACCGCCTTCTACGACCAGGCCGACCTCGACGCCCACCTCGCCGCGCTCGAGGAGGCGCAGCGGCGCGACCATCGCCGCCTCGGCGTCCAGCTCGACCTCGTCCACTTCGACGAGCACTCGCCGGGCTCGCCGCTCTGGCACCCGAAGGGCATGGTGATCTGGAACGCGCTCGAGGATCTCCGCCGCCGGGAGAACGCGAGCCGCGGCTACGTCGAGGTGAAGACGCCGCTGATCTACGACTCGGAGCTCTGGGTCACCTCCGGCCACTGGGAGAAGTTCCGCGAGAACATGTTCCTCATCGAGGACGAGGGCAAGACCTGGGGGCTCAAGCCGATGAACTGCCCGGGGCACATGCTCCTCTTCGGCAGTCAGCTGCGCTCGTACCGCGACCTGCCGCTGCGCTACGCCGAGTCCTCGACCCTGCACCGCAACGAGCTCGCGGGCACGCTCCACGGGCTCCTGCGCGTCCGCCACGTCACGCAGGACGACGCCCACATCTTCTGCACGCGCGAGCAGATCGAGGACGAGATCTTCGCCTGCCTCGACTACGCCAGCTTCCTCTACGACCTGTTCGGCGATGGAGGCGCGGTTCGAGCTCTCGACGCGGCCCGACAACAAGCTCGGCACCGACGAGGAGTGGGACTTCACCGAGGGCGCGCTCCGCTCGGCGCTCGAGCGGCGCGGGATCGACTACTTCGTCGGCGAGGGCGAGGGCGCGTTCTACGGGCCGAAGATCGATCTGCACATGACCGACGTCCTCGGACGCGCCTGGCAGATGGGGACGATCCAGCTCGACGCGCAGATGCCGGCCCGCTTCGGCCTCACCTACATGGGGCCGGACAACCACGAGCACACGCCGTACGTCGTCCACCGGGCCCTGCTCGGCTCGCTCGAGCGCTTCATCGGCATCCTCATCGAGCACTACGGCGGCGCGTTCCCGTTCTGGCTCGCGCCCGTCCAGGTGCGCGTCATCCCGGTCGGCGAGCAGCACCGCGGCGCCGCCGCGGAGATCGTGCGTGGCCTGCGCGACGCCGGTTTCCGGGCCGACCTCGACGACCGGGCGGAGACGGTCGGGCGGCGGATCCGCGACGCGGAGCTCGAGAAGGTCCCGAAGACGATCGTGTTCGGCGACCGCGAGTCGGTGGACTCGCTCGCGATCCGCGACCGGGGCGGCGGCCAGGACCAGAAGAGCCTGGTTGAGCTCGTGCGAGAGCTTGCTACCCTGTGAGCCTGCCAAGCAGGGTCTCACGTCCCTCACCTCCGGGGCTCGCGCTCATCGGGGGTTCAACCGAGTCGCTCGACGAGGACCACGTGGGCCGCTGCTTGCAGCGGTTTTTGTCGTTTGACAGGGAGGAAGGCAACAGCTTGGTGAAGCACCTTTGAGGCCGCGTCGGCCCCGCTTCGAGCCGGTCAGACCGGTCGTCCGGCAGGAGCGGATCAACGACCAGATCCGCGTCCCCCGCGTCCGGCTGATCGACGAGGACGGCTCGCAGCTCGGGATCAAGACATCCGACGAGGCTCGCGAGTACGCCTACGCGAAGGGGCTCGACCTCGTCGAGGTCGCCGCCCAGTCCGATCCGCCCGTGACGCGGGTGATGGACTTCGGCAAGTGGAAGTACGAGCAGGAGCAGAAGGCCAAGCTCGCGCGCAAGCACCAGACGAACGTCCAGATCAAGGAGATCAAGTTCCGGCCGAAGATCGGAGTCCACGACTACGAGACGAAGAAGGGCCACGTCCAGCGGTTCCTCAACCAGCGGGCGAAGGTCAAGGTCACGATCATGTTCCGCGGGCGCGAGCAGCAGCACCCGGAGCGTGGTCGGACCCTCCTGATGCGCCTCGCCGAGGACCTCAAGGAGATCGGCGTGATCGAGTCGCCACCGCTCCAGGACGGCCGCAACATGGTGATGGTCCTGGGGCCCACGAAGAACGCAGGAGTGAAGAAGACTGATGCCGAAGCAGAAGACGGTCAGCGCAGCGAAGAAGAAGTTCAAGGTCAGCGCGACGGGGAAGCTCCTGCGCCAGCCGGGCGATGAAGGCGCACCACCTGGAGCACAAGTCGCCGAAGCGGAAGCGCCGGTTCGGCAAGGATCAGCCGGTGTCGCAAGTGGACGCGCCGCGGGTCCGGAAGCAGCTGGGGATCTGAGCTGAGATGCCTCGCGTAAAGCGTTCCGTCCACGCCCGCAAGAAGCGGCGCAAGGTCCTCGGGCAGGCCAAGGGGTACTGGGGCCTCAAGCACTCGAGCTACAAGCGCGCCAAGGAGCAGGTCGAGCACTCGCTCGTCTACGCCTACCGCGACCGGAAGGCGAAGAAGCGGACGATGCGGCGGCTCTGGATCACCCGCATCAACGCGGGCGCCCGGCAGCACGGCCTCTCGTACAACCAGTTCATCTCGGGCTGCCGCAAGGCCGGCATCGAGCTCGACCGCAAGATCCTGGCCGACCTCGCCGTGGTCGATCCGGTCGCGTTCGGCGTCATCGCCGAGCAGGCGAAGGCCGCGCTCGAGCGCGAGCCGGCCGGCACCGCCGCGGCCTGATCACCTCAGCCTCGAACCCGCGCCTGCGGCTGGCGCGACGGCTGCTGTCGTCGCGCCGGCAGCGGGAGCGGGAGGGGCTCTTCGTCGTCGAGGGCGAGGACCTCGTCGCGGCTGCGACCGCGGCCGGCGTCGAGCCGGTCGAGCTGCTCGTCGCCGGTGAGACCGTCGAGCCCGCGCTGCTCGCGGAGATCTCGACGCTCGGGCACCCGCCGCGCGTCCTCGGGCTCTACCGCCGCGCCGATCTGCCGCAGGGGCTGCGCGACGTGACCGTGGCGCTCTGGCACGTCGGCGATCCGGGGAACGTCGGGACGCTGCTCCGCGCCGCGGACGCGTTCGGCGCCGGAGTCGCGCTCTCCGCCGGCTGCGCCGACCCGACCGGCCCGAAGGCGCTGCGGGCCTCGGCGGGCGCGGTCTTCCGCGTGCCGCTCGCGCGTTCGACGAGGCGCCGTCGCCGCGCGTCGCGCTCGTCGGCGCGGGACGGGGAGCCGCTGCCGGCGCTCGAGCTCCCGCCGCGGCGTGACCTTCGTCCTCGGCGCCGAGCGCGGAGGGCTTGCCGGATGACGTGGTCGCGGCCTGCGAGCTCCGCGCCACGATCCCGCAGCCGGGCGAGGCCGAGTCGCTGAACGTGGCGATGGCCGGCGCGATCGCGCTCTACGAGCAGGCACGTCGCTCAATCCGCGCCGACTGACCCGGCGTACTCCCGCTCGACAGCTCCAACTCGAGAAGGAGGGGGCGATGGAGCAACAGGGGAGGGTGGAGCGACGGCTGTCGCGCGCGACGCTGCTCCGCCGGGCCGGCGTGCTGGGGGCTGCCGCAGCCGTGCCGACGGGGGCGATCGTCGCGGAAGCGGCGCAGAAACCACCGCGCGAGCGACTCGAGTCGCTGACGGCGACGGAGGCGGACGCGCTCGACGCGATGCTCGACCGGCTGATCCCGAGCCGACGCGTCGGGTCCCGGCGCCGGCGAGGCTCGGGTCCTGCGCTACGTCGACAAGGCGCTCGACGGCGAGCTTCGCGCCGACCGCCCGCGGTACGCGGCCGGGCTCGCGGCGCTCGACGACTACGCCCGGAGCCGCTTCGGGTTGCGATTCGCCGATCTGACGGCGGCGCAGCAGGACACGATCCTCGGCGAGCTCGAGCAGAACGCGGCGCCGGGGTTCCCGGGCGGGTCGCGTGCGTTCTTCGACCTCGTGCGGGAGCACGCCTTGCAGGGGATGTTCGGCGACCCCTACCACGGCGGCAACGAGGACTTCATCGGCTGGGACCTGCTGGGGTTCACCGGCATCCGGATGGTCTACACGGAGGCCGAGCAGCAGCTCGACGTCGCCGTGGTGCCGGCCCACAAGTCCGCGGTCGACTACCCGCTGTGGAGCGGGGCACGCGGGCAGGCGAACGGAAAGGACGACCATGTCCACGCATAGCCACCAGGAGGCGGACGTCGTCGTGATCGGGCTCGGCGCCGCCGGCGGGACGGCGGTGCTGCCGCTGTGCGAAGCGGGGCTCGACGTCGTCGGCATCGAGGCCGGGGGCAGCTACGCGCCGCGCGACTTCCCGGCGGACGAGATCCGCAACGACATCCGCAACTGGCTCGGCCGCGTCAAGGTCAACAACGAGGTCCCGACCCAGCGGCTCTCGCCGACGTCGCCCACGACGCCGGCGGTGGCCCCGGCGCGGATGATGAACGCCGTCGGCGGCACGTCGATCCACTGGACGTGTCAGAGCTGGCGGCTCTCCGAGTGGGACTTCCAGGCTCGCAGCCGCACGATCGCCCGCTACGGCGCGGGCGCGCTGCCGGCCGGCACGACGCTCACCGACTGGCCCGTCGACTACGACGAGCTCGAGCCGTACTACGACCGCGTCGAGTGGTTTCACGGCGTGTCCGGGATCGACGGCCTCAACCCGTTCGCCGGGCCGCGGGCCCGCGGCTACCCGCTGCCGCCGCTGCGGCGGACCGGCTGGACGGAGTTCATGCGGGGGGCGGCCTCCCGGCTCGGTTGGCACCCCTTCCCGGGCCCGGCGGCGATCCGCTCGGCGCCGTTCAACGGCATGGACGACTGCGACTACCACGGGTTCTGCACGTTCAACGGCTGCCACGTCAGCGCGAAGGCGTCGACCTCGATCAGCTCGATCCCTCGCGCGGAGAAGACCGGGAAGTTGCACGTCGTCCAGCACGCTCGGGCCTACGAGATCGTCGTCGACCGTGAGGGCCGCGTCACGGGCGTCAACTACCTCAAGGGCGGCAGCTCGCACTTCCAGCCTGCGAAGGTGGTGCTGCTCGCGAGCTACACGTACGAGAACACGCGGCTGCTCCTGCTTTCGCGCTCGGCCGCGTACCCGAACGGCCTCTCGAACAACCACGGGCAGGTCGGCCGGCACTACATGTCGCACGGGCTGCGCTCGGTCGCGGTCAACGGCGTGTTCCCCGGACGCGACCTCAACCGCTACGGCGGGACCGGGGCTCAGTGGACCGCCGTGGACGACTGGGATGCGGACAACTTCGACCACGGCGGGCTCGGCTTCATCGGCGGCGGCTCGCTCTCGGCGGGCATGGAGGCGAAGCCGATCGGGACCGCACGGAACACGCCGCCGAGCATCCCGCGCTGGGGCGCGGCCTGGAAGGGGTGGCTCAAGGACAACGCGAACGCCGTTGGCACGGCGAGCTCGCAGGTGAACGCGATCCCGTACGAGAACCACTTCCTCGACCTCGACCCGACGACGCGCGACCCGCAGGGGTTCCCGGTCGTGCGCGTGACGTTCGACCTGACCGACAACGAGCGGCGGGCGGCGCTCTTCCTCCAGGGGAAGGCGCGCGACTGGCTGCTCGAGGCCGGCGCGACCGAGACGTGGACGTCGCCCCCGGCGCCGATCCACGTCACCACGCACGCGTACGGCGGGACGCGGATGGGCGGCGACGCCGACGAGAACGTCGTCGACGGCTTCGGCTTCTCGCACGAGGTGCCGAACCTCGCCGTCCTCGGCGCGTCGACGTTCCCGACCTCAGGGGGGAGGAACCCGACCGAGACCGTGATGGCGCTCGCCTGGCGCACGGCCGACCACCTGGTCGCGTCGTGGGAGGCAGTGACGGGCTGACGGTCGGGAGGCGGCGGCGCTGCTCACCAGGCGCCGCCGCCTCCACCTCCGCCGCCTCCGCCACCGCCGCCCGAGAAGCCCCCGCCGCCTCCGCCCGAGCCTGACGACGGCGGCGCCAGCGCCGAGCCGAAGCCGGACGAGAGGTCGGAGATGCCGAGCGCGCTCGGGCCCGAGCCGAGGTCGCCCGTCGGGCTGATCCAGTAGACGGTGCTGCGTTCGTGCAGCTCCGGCGGCATGTGCAGCTGCGCGCCCTGGAGCACCCGCTCGGCGATCCCGAGTGCGATCCCGTAGACGAGGTAGCGCTCCCACAGCTCGAGCGACGTCGGCGGCGCCTCCCCGAGCCGCGGGAAGTCGGTGAGGTAGCGCCGGAAGGCCTCCCAGCGCTCCGCCTCGGCCTGAGCCTCGGGGGCGCGCCGGCGCCAGACGGAGCGGTACGCGATCGCGACGCCGGCGAGGAACGTCCCGTTGACGAGCGCGCAGGCCGCGAGCGCGATCGTGGCGACGCTCTCCCAGGTCGGGGCCACCGGTCGCAGGCGCTCGATCCCGAGCCACAGCGCCAGCGCGCCGCCCGCCAGGAGCAGGATCGCCGCCGGCACGAGCAGCATCAGGCCGGCCGTTCCGTACCAGCGGCGCGAGCGAATCTCGTCCGCAGCCGCCGACTTGAACGCGGCGAAGCGCTTGCTGTTCGCCTTGCGGTCGCGCTCGATCCGCTCGCGGAACTCCGAGAGCGGCAGCGGCCCTTCGGCGAGCACCCAGTCGACCACCTCTGCCACCGGCGCCTCGACGGCGGTGAGCGCCGTGTCCGGGCCGCGGTCGACGAGCAGGTCGGCGACCGCCTCGCGCCGCAGCCCGCCCCAGGTCTTCAGCTCCGACGTCGTCGGCGCGGCGGTGTAGCGGCCGCGGCGGATGAGGTCGAAGAGCGTCGCAGTGAACTCGTTCGAGCCCACGACCATCGACTGACGCAGCAGCGGCGGGACGAGCGCCGGCTCGAGCTCCGACGGCGGCTCCTGCTCGTACTCGCGGTCGTAGCCGGTCGCCCGCTCGCGACCCCACAGCCACCAGGTCAGCGCGACCAGGGCGGCACCCGGCCCGAGCGCGAGCAACAGGATGACGAGCGCCGTCCGCAGCGGGTGCGCGAGCCAGCGGTCGAGCCGCTCCCGGTCGGCCTCGTAGTCGGCTGCGTCCGCGAGCTCCTCGTCGGCGATGCGCGACCGCGCGAAGCCGGACCGCACCTGCATCCCGTCGGTCGAGGCGAACGCCGTCCGCGGGAAGAGCGCCCGCAGCTCGACGAACTGGCGCGGCGGGACCTGGACGGCGCGGAGCAGCGCGCGCCCGTCCTCGATCGTCACGTCGCCGCGCACCCAGACCGGGTGCCCCCAGGCGCGCTCGACCGGCCCCGGCCCCTCCATCGAGGCCGTCAGCTGCCGCAGCCCGACCTCCCATTCGTCGCCCCAGACCTTGAGGTTCACGTCGACGACGTCGTCGTAGGCGACCGCGAGCCCGCGGATGCGGTAGCGGACGACGAACGTCCGCGGCTCGGATGCGGCGCGGTAGTGCCAGACGATCCGCACCGCGTCACCGACCCGTGCGACGCCGAACGTCCCGGGGGCGCCCGTCGACCCGAGCTCCGCCGAGGCGCCGGGACGGTACGCCTCGCCGCCCTCCGACACCGAGACCGCGTCCACCGACTCGCCCTGACGAACGGGCACGTCGCGGTAGGCGCCCTCGAACGCCCCGTCGAAGGCGAACGTGATCGCCTCCTCGACGAGGACGCTGCCGTCGGCGGCGACGGTGACCGCGACGTCCGCGCGCTCGAGCGCGAACGACTTGGCGGCCGCCTGGCCGGGCGACGCCAGTGCAAGGCGCGGCGCCGGCGCTAGGAGAAGGAGACGCGCGGCGCCTCGCGTGCGGCCGGCTCCTCGAGCTCGAAGTACTCGCGCGCCTCGAAGCGGAAGAGGCCGGCGACGATGTTCGTCGGCACCGTCTCGCGCGCGTTCTCGTAGGACAGCACCGTGTCGTTGTAGACCTGCCGCGCGACGCGGATCTTGTCCTCGGTGCTCGCGAGCTCGGCCTGGAGCTGCTGGAAGTTCTCGCTCGCCCGCAGCTCGGGGTACGCCTCGGCGACGGCGAAGAGCCGCCCGATCGCGGCCGTGAGCGCGTTCTCCGCCTGCGCCTGGTCCGCCACGCCGTTGGCCTCCTGGGCACGCGTGCGCGCCGCAGTCACCTCCTCGAACGTCGCCCGCTCGTGCGAGGCGTAGCCCTTCACCGTCTCGACGAGGTTCGGGATCAGGTCGTAGCGGCGGCGGAGCTGCACGTCGACCTGCGACCACGCGTTCTCGGTGCGGTTGCGCAGGCGGACGAGCCGGTTGTAGAGGACGACGAGCGCGAGCCCGAGCAGGACGAGGACAGCGACCGCGAGCAGGGCCCAGACCACGGCGCGACGCTACTCGCCGCCGGACGGAGTTTGCTCTGGCCTCAGGCCGGACGGCCACCCAGACGCTGTCCTCGCCGCCCGACCACGGCCGGCGGTCGAACCAGCCGTAGTGCGCCTCGACACCGAAGCCCGCCTGCTCGAGCAGGGTGCGCCACTCCGGCGGCGAGAGCCACGCGAGCGCCATCGTCGAGGCATCGTCGCCGCTGCGGAGCGACAGCGTCAGCGTCCGCGTCCGGAGGTCCCAGTCGGCGCGCTCGAAGATGCCGGGCTCGCGCTCGAGCCACCGCGCGTGCGTCGACTCGACGTCCTCGTCGCTCGGCTCGAAGATGTCGAAGACCAGGCGGCCGCCGGGCACGAGCAGTCCGTGCGCCGCGCGCAGGGCCTGCAGCCGGTCCTCGTCGGTCGTGAGGTGCAGGTACGCCCGGAAGGGACACGTGACGAGCCGGACGCGCTCCGTCACCGGCGGCGCGCGCAGGTCGCCCTCCCGCAGGTCGAGCAGCCCGGCCACGCCCGCCCGCTCGGCGGCCTCGCGACAGACGTGCAGCATCCCGGCGGAGCGGTCGACGCCGATCACCTGGACGCCGGCGAGCGCGGTCGGAACCGCGATGCGCCCGGTGCCGACGCCGAGCTCGACCACCGGCGAGCCCGCGTCCACCGCGAGCGACGCGTAGAAGTCGACGTCCTCCGTCACGGACGCGCTCCAGGGGTCGTAGAGGTGCGCGATGGGGTCGTACTCCGACACGGGCGTCTATGCTCTCAGGGATGCAGGCTCGCGCGAGGTCGTCGCTGTTTCTCCAGCCCCGGTCGGGTACCGGGGCGAGCGCGACCTAGCGTCCGTCGCCCTCCGGCCGGGGCTCTCCAGCCCGACGACCCGGAGGAGGATGGGATGGACCACACAGCCGATACAGTCGCCGCCGTGGACTGGGAGGCGCACCTCCGCGAGGCGGTCGCCGCGTACGACGCGGCCGCGACGCCCGCGGAGCTGGAGGAGACGCACGTCCGCTACCTCGGCCGCAAGGCGGCGCTGCCGCAGGCCCTGCGCGGCGTGCGCGACCGCGAGACGGGGATGACCCTCAACGCCGTCCGCCGCACGATCGAGGAGGCGGAGGCGGAGGCCCGCTCCCGCCTCGACCGCGGCGCCGTCGTGGGCGACTACGACGTCACGCTCCCGGGCGAGGCGCCGCGTCGCGGGCACCTGCACCTGATCACGCAGATCCGTCGGGAGGTCGAGGACGTCTTCCTCGGCCTCGGCTACGAGGTCGTCGACGGCCGAGAGGTCGAGACGACGCACTACAACTTCGACGCGCTCAACTTCCCGGACTGGCACCCGGCGCGGTCGCCGAGCGACTCGTTCTTCCTCGACGAGACGCGGGTCCTGCGCACCGAGACCTCGCCCTCGCAGATCCGGACGATGGAGGAGCGGGGCGGGCCGCCGATCTACATGATCACGACCGGGCGCGTCTACCGGCGCGAGAACGTCGACGCGACGCACACGCAGACGTTCCACCAGGTCGAGGGCCTCGCCATCGACGAGGGGATCACGCTCGCCGACCTGAAGGGCACGCTGCTCCACTTCATGCGCGCGATCTTCGGCCCCGACCGTCGCGTCCGCTTCCGCACGCACTACTTCCCCTTCACCGAGCCGTCGATCGAGCCCGACGTGTCGTGCTTCCTCTGCGACGGCGCCGGCTGCGCGGTGTGCAAGCACGCCGGCTGGCTCGAGATGGGCGGCGCGGGGATGGTCGACCCGGCGCTCTACGAGTTCGTCGACCCGAAGGCGTACGACCCCGAGAAGGTGTCCGGCTTCGCCTTCGGGCTCGGGCTCGAGCGGATCGCGCTCCTCCGGCACGGGCTGCCGGACATCCGCCTGCTCTGGGCGAACGACCTCCGCGTCCTCGGCCAGTTCTGATGAAGGTTCCGGTCTCGTGGCTGCGCGAGTACGTCCCGCTTCGACGTGCCGCTGCGCACGCTCGCCGACCGGCTCGCCGTCTCGAGCTGCGAGGTCGAGCGGATCACGCGGCGCGGCGTCACCGACGCCGACGGCAACCTCGAGCGCTTCCTCGTCGGACGCGTCGTCGAGGCCGGCAAGCACCCGAACGCCGACCGGCTGCAGCTCTGCCGGGTCGACGTGGGGGAGGGCGAGCCGCGCCAGATCGTCTGCGGCGCGTGGAACTTCGGCGCCGGCGCGACGGTCGCGGTCGCGCTGCCCGGCGCGCTCCTCCCCGGCGCCGACGCGCCCGCTCGGCGAGGCGACGCTCCGCGGCGAGCGCTCCCGCGGGATGATCCTCTCCGAGCGCGAGCTCGAGCTCGGGCAGGACCACTCCGGGATCCTCGTCCTCGAGCAGCCGTACGAGCCGGGGACGCCGCTCGCGGACGTGCTCCCGCTCGCGGAGGACGTGCTCGAGGTCGAGGTCACGGGCAACCGGCCCGACCTGCTGTCGATCTACGGGCATCGCGCGCGAGGTCGCGGCGCTCTTCGAGCTCGAGCTCGCGCCCGTGCCCGGCGAGGAGCCGCACTTCACGGGCGGCGACGACGTCTCGGTCACGATCGAGGAGCTCGAGGCCTGCCCGGTCTACATCGGCCGCCTCTTCCGCGACGTCCGTCTCGGCCCGTCGCCGGCGTGGCTGCGCGCGCGGCTCACGGCCGCCGGGATGCGGCCGATCTCGAACGTCGTCGACGCGACGAACTACGCGATGCTCGCGCTCGGCTCGCCGCTCCACGCCTTCGACCACGACACGCTCGCCGGAGGGCCGCATCGTCGTCCGCTACGCGCGGCCCGGCGAGACGATCACGACGCTCGACGGGCAGGAGCGGGCGCTCGACGCGCGACGACCTCGTGATCGCGGACGGCGCGAGGGCCGTGGCCATCGCGGCGATCATGGGCGGCGAGGAGACGGAGGTCACCGAGCAGACGACGAACGTCCTGCTCGAGGCCGCGAACTTCGAGCCGGTCGGGATCCTCGCCTCGTCGCGGCGCCTGCGCCTGCGCACCGAGGGCTCGAACCGCTGGGAGAAGGGCGTCGACCCGCATCTCGCCGCCGCCGCGGCGCGCCTCTGCTCGCAGCTCATCGTCGAGACGTCCGGCGCCCGCTGGACCGGGGAGGCGGACGTGCGCGCGCGACCTGCCGGCGCCGCCCGTGATCCGCTTCCGCCCCGACCGCGCCGTCGGCGCTGATCGGGCTCGAGGTGCCGCACGCCGAGCAGGACTCGATCCTGCGCCGCCTCGGCTTCGAGCTCGGCCCGGCCGGGACGGTGACCGCGCCGACCTGGCGCGCGCGCGACGTCACGCGCGAGATCGACCTGGTCGAGGAGGTCGCACGCTTCAAGCTCGACGACGTGCCGTTCACGCTGCCGCGGCGCCGGGCCATGTTCGGCGTGCTCACCCCCGCGCAGCGGCTCCGCCGGGCGGTCGAGGACGTGCTCGTCGGCGCGGGCTTCTCCGAGGCGTACACGGCCAGCCTCGTCGGGGCCGATTCCGACCCGGGAGCGCTGCGGCTGCCCGAGCCGCCGGCGCCCGACCAGGCCGTTCTCCGCACCGAGCTGCTGCCCGAGGTCGCGGCTGCGGTGCGCACGAACGACGCGCTCGGGAACGAGGACCCGGCGCTCTTCGAGGTCGCGCGCGTCTACCTCCCGCGCGGCGGACGGGCTGCCCGAGGAGCACTGGCACGTGGCCGGGGCCGTCCGGGCGGCGTCCGGCGAGCAGGCGTTCGCGCGTGCGAAGGGCGCGGTCGAGACGCTGCTCGCCGCCCTGCGCGTGCGCGCCACGTTTCGCGCCGCGGGGCCCGGCGAGGCGGAGGTCACCGCCGGCGTCATTCCGCGAGCTCGGCGACGGGACTCGCCGGCTTCGAGCTCGACCTCGACGCGCTCCTCGAGAGGCTGCCCGGCACGCCGCACTACGTCGACGTCACCACGTTCCCCGCGCTGAAGCAGGATCTCGCCTTCGCGGTCGACGAGTCAGTGCCGGCCGGCGACCTCGTCGACGCCGTGCGCGAGGCGGCCGGTCCCGAGCTCGGCGAGGTCGCGCGTCTTCGACGTCTACCGCGGCGACCAGGTCGGCGCCGGGCGCAAGTCGGTCGCGCTCCGCCTCGCCTTCCGCTCGCCCGAGCGGACGCTCTCCGACGAGGACGCGGCGGCGCTCCGCGCGCGGATCGTGGCCGAGGTCGACCGGCGCCTCGGCGGGACCCTGCGGGCGTGAGGGCAAAACCGGCCGTGGACGCGCCCGTACTTCCCGACGAGTCCCGTCGTCCCGTCCAAGGGGGTCGTTCCGTTGCGCCTGTCTCTCGTCCTCGTCGTCCTCGCCGCCGGCGCCTTCCTCGCGCCCGGCACCGCGTCCGCCCAGACGAAGCTCACCGCGACCGTCGGGCCGGCGTTCTCGATCCAGCTCAGCAACGAGTCGGGTGGGCGCGTGACGCAGCTCGATCCGGGGACCTACGAGATCACCGTCAACGACCGCTCCGTGGAGCACAACTTCCATCTCACGGGTCCCGGCGTCGACCAGATGACCGAGGTCGACTTCGAAGGCACCGTGACGTGGACGGTGACGTTCACGAACGGCACCTACCGCTTCGTCTGCGACCCGCACGCGACGCACCATGCGCGGGCAGTTCACGGTCGGGACGCCGCCCGTCACGACGCCGCCGCCGCGCCGAAGCGGCTCACCGGCACCGTCGGCCCGAGCTTCAGCATCTCCATGCGCACGCCGGCCGGCGCGGTCGCGCGGCAGGTCGCCAGGGGCACGTACCGGATCACGATCCGCGACCGCTCGGCCGCGCACAACTTCCACCTGATCGGGCCGGGGGTGAACCGGAAGACGAGCGTCGCGTTCCGAGGCACGGTCACGTGGACGCTGCGGCTCCGAGCGGGCACGTACCGGTTCGTCTGCGACCCGCACGCGCGCCAGATGCGCGGCTCGTTCCGCGTGCGCTAGCGCGGCGTCAGCCGCGGTCGACGAGGCGGAACGGGCCGAAGCGACGACCTTCGTGTGGCCCTCGCGCCCGCGCCGGGCGAGCAGGCGCATCGTCGCCCCGACGCCGCCGGCCAGGACGAACCCGGCTGCGAGCGCGCCGCCGGCGGCGACGGGCAGCCGCTCGCGCAGCCTCGCGCCGACGTCCGTCGCCTCGCCGAGCCCGTCGCGCAGGTCGTCCACGGCGGCCGCGAGGGCCTCGCGCTCGAGCTCGATCTCGCGCCGGATCTGCTCCGGCGTCCTGCCCGTTCGACTCGGCCATCACGACTTGATCGCCTCCGACGTCAGCTTCGCCTCCGTCGATCGCCTGCTCGGGCACGGGCGGCGTGGCCTTGCGGACGCTGCGTGACGCCCACGAGCGCGAGCACGGCCGTGATGACGACGAGGCCGAGCCCGACGAGCAGGAGCGCGAGCCACAGGTCGAGCGACAGTCGCGAGCGCGGCGGCCACGGTCGCGAGCAGGAAGCCGACGGCGTACACGGCCGAGCAGCCCGGCGCCGGCGAACATGCCGATCGCCGACGCCGAGCGCGCCCGCCTTCTGCTTCATCTCCGTCGCGGCGAGCTCGACCTCGAGCCCCGCGAGCGCCTTCGCGTGGTCGGCGACCCGCTTCGCCGCGTCGCCGACGGAGCGTGCCCGTTCGCCGTGCTAGTCGCGCGGGTGGGCATGGCTCCTCCAGTCGAGGACCTTCGCGAGGAAGACGCCGAGCGCGAGCGCGGCGCCGACGACGAGGAACGGGTTCGGGCCGCCGCGCGCCGCTCTTGGGCGCGGCCGAGCTGCGGGCGGGACGGCGCCCTCGGCGCACCCTTTCGCCGGCGGCCCGTCGGTCGGCAGCTCGCCCTTGATCCGCTTCGCGACCAGGCTCGGCTTGAGCTTGCGCACGAAGGCGGCGTCGTCGGCCAGCGGTTGCGCCGCCTTCCCGGCCACGCCGCCGCGCTCGGCCGCCTTCTCGGCAGTCTCCTGCAGCGTGTCGGCGGCCTTCTCGACCGCGTCGTCGCCGACGGCCATCTACTTCTTCACCGGCGGCTGCTCGCCGGTCGTGATGCGCCAGATCTTCGACGCCACCGTCCGCGCAGCGACGGTCGCGGCGGCGGCGAGCGCGGCGTAGAGGCCCGTCCACATCAGCTTCCTCAGCATGGCCCCAGCTTTGCCGACGCCCGAGTCGACCGCAAACCTGCCCGGTGCGGCTCAGCCGGGCGGCGTGCCCGTCCACTCCGGGAACTCGGACTCGAACGCGTCGGCGTGCGCGTCGAGCACGACACGGCCCTCGAGGATCTGCGCGACGCGCTCCGACGGGACGTAGCGGGGCGCTTCGTCAGGCCCGGTCGACGGTGAGGCCGTCGAAGATGTCGGCGTCGAGGTCGGCGAGCACCTCGTCGACCTCGCCCACGCGGCCGCCGTCCGAGCCGACGACGTCCCAGCCCGCGCTCGATCAGCAGGTACGAGACCGGGTCGGCGTCGGTGGTCACACGACCTTCCCGTCGACGTACCAGACCGGGCCCTGGGTGTGGACGTGCTCCGTCTCGGAGAGGGCGCGGAGGATCTCGACGGAGACCGGGATGCCCTGCTCGTCGAGGCGCTCGAAGCAGCGGGCGACCATCTCGGGAGAGGCGCCGTAGCCCGAGCCGCGCGCGGCGCGGAAGCGGAAGCCGAAGCCGTCGGGCGTGCGGGTCGGGTTGAGCGGGGCGCAGAGGAGCGCCGCCCACTCGACGTAGTCGGTGGACTCGAAGCGCACCTCGACCCACGCGTCCGACCAGTCGCTCGGCAGCGTCTCGAGCTCGGCCCGCCAGGCCGCCGCCGCCGGTCGTCGCGCGGCGCCGTCTCGACGGCCGGGGCGAGATCGGTCGCGACGAGCGTGAGCTCGCCGCCGATCCGCTCGTCGTCGAGCCGCGCGAGCGCGCGCACGACGGCCGCCGAGGACGCGCCGGCCCGGTGCCGCACCGCGGAGAAGCGGAACGTGTCGCCGGAGCGACCCGGCGTGAGCGGGCCCAGCAGCGCGGCAACGCGCGGGCGCCGGCCGGTCGTCCGAGACCGTCAGCGAGAGCCTCGCCTCGCCCCAGCTCTCGGGGAGCTCGCCCTCGATCGCGCGCCACTGTCCGACCAGGCTCATCGACGCGGGACTCTACTGCGTGCTTCTACACTGCGGCCGTGGCCAAGGTCGAGAAACGAGGGTCGCTGAACCAGGAGACGCTGCGCGACTTCCTGCGCGAGATGCTGCTCATCCGGCGCTTCGAGGAGAAGGTCGAGGACCGCTTCCGCGCGGGCGAGCTGCCGGGCTTCCTCCACGTCGCGATCGGCCAGGAGGCGATCGCCGTCGGGGTGTGCCAGGCGCTGGAGGACGTGGACGTCTTCGCCTCCACGCATCGCGCGCACGGGCACACGCTCGCGCGCGGGACCCCGCCGAACGAGGTGATGGCCGAGCTGTACGGGAAGAACGAGGGCTGCTCCGGCGGCTTCGGCGGCTCGATGCACCTCTACGACCTCGAGCGCGGGAACCTCGGCGCGAACGCCGTCGTCGGCGGCGGGCTGCCGCAGATCGCCGGCGCCGCGCTCGCGTTCAAGCTCCGCGGCGAGCCGCGCGTCGCCGTCGCGTTCTTCGGCGACGGCGCGACGAACATCGGCCACTTCCACGAGTCGATGAACCTCGCGCAGCTCTGGACGCTGCCGGTCGTCTTCGTCTGCGAGAACAACGACTGGGCCGAGTCGACGCCGCGCTCCCAGCACATGCCGATCAAGGACATCGCCGACCGGGCCAAGGGCTACGGGATGCACTGCGTGAAGGTCGACGGGCAGGACGTCGAGGAGGTCTACAAGCAGACGCTCAAGGCGCTCGAGCACGCGCGCTCCGGCAAGGGGCCGGTGTTCCTGGCCGTGCAGACCTACCGCCTCGCCGGCCACTACATCGGCGACCCGCAGGTCTACCGCCCCAAGGGCGACCTGCAGGAGCTGCGCGGCTCGCAGGACCCGATCGCGAAGCTCCGCGACGCGCTCGGGGTGCCCGACGACGAGTTCGAGGCGATGGACGCCGAGGTCGACGGAGATCGTCGAGGAGTCGGTGCGGTTCTCGAAGGAGGACGCGACCGACCCCGCTCCCGAAGACGCCCTGAAGTACGTCTATGCCTGAGCTCAGCTACCGCGAGGCCGTCCGCGACGCGCTGTCCCAGGCGATGCGCAAGGACGACGACGTCTTCATCATGGGCGAGGACATCGCCGAGATGGGCGGCTCGATGGGCGTCACGCAGGGGATGCTCGACGAGTTCGGCCCCGAGCGCGTCCGCAACACCCCGATCTCCGAGATCGCGATCGCCGGCGCGGGCATCGGCGCGGCCATGCAGGGCATGCGCCCGGTCGTCGAGATCATGTACGAGGACTTCCTGACGGTCTCGATGGAGCAGATCGTCAACCAGGCGGCGAAGCACCGGACGATGTCGGGCGGGCAGCTCAAGGTGCCCGTGACGATCCGGACGCAGGGCGGCGCGGGCTGGTCGCCGGGCGCGCAGCACGCGCAGCAGCTCGAGGCGTGGTTCGTGCACGTGCCGGGCCTGAAGGTCGTGTTCGCCTCGACGCCCGACCGACGTCCGCGGCCTCCTCTGGAGCGCGATCTACGACGACAACCCGGTCATCTTCTTCGAGCACCGGCTGCTGTACGGGATCAAGGAAGAGGTGCCGGACGAGATCGAGCCGATCCCGCTCGGCAAGGCGCGCGTCCTCCGGGAAGGCGAGGACGTGACCGTCGTCGCGACGGGGCCGATGGTGCACCAGTCCGCTCAAGGCCGCGGCCGAGGCCGAGAAGGACGGGATCTCGGTCGAGGTCGTCGACCCGCGCACGCTGCAGCCGCTCGACACCGAGACGATCGTCGCCTCGGTCAAGAAGACGAACCGCTGCGTGACCGCCCACGAGGCGGTGACGCGGATGGGCTTCGGCGCCGAGGTCGCGGCGATCGTCCAGTACGAGGCCTTCGACTGGCTCGACGCGCCGATCGAGCGCGTGGGGGCGAAGTTCGCGCCGCTCGCGTTCGCGCCGGTGATGGAGCAGTACGTCGTCCCGCAGGTCGAGGACGTGCTCGCGGCGGTCAAGCGGACGGTCGGGAAGGCGTAGTGGCGACCGAGGTCAAGCTCCCGCGGCTGGGCCAGGGCATGGAGTCCGGCACGATCGTCCGCTGGCTCAAGGCCGAGGGCGAGCAGGTGGCGAAGGGCGAGCCGCTCTACGAGGTCGACACCGAGAAGGTGACGCAGGAGGTCGAGGCCGAGGCCGACGGCGTCCTGCTGAAGATCGCGGTGCAGGAGGGCGAGGTGCCGGTCGGGGTCACCGTCGCGTTCATCGGCCAGGAGGGCGAGGCCGTGCCGGACTCGTCCGGCAACGGCGCCGGGCCCGCCGAGGCGGAGCCGGCCGGGGCCGAGCGTCCCGCGGAGGCGCCCGCGCGCGAGCCCGAGCGCGAGGCAGGCCGCGCCGCGGCGGCGCAGGAGGCCGAGGCGCAGCCGGCGCCGGCGGCGGGCGCGCACCGACGGCCGGATCAAGGCCTCGCCGCTGGCGCGCCGGATCGCGCGGGAGCGCGGGATCGACCTCGCGCAGGTGCGCGGCACCGGGCCGGAGGGCCGGATCGTCGCCGAGGACGTGGAGCGCGCCGAGGCGCAGCCCGCGCCGGCCGCGCCGGCGCCGGCGTTCGCGGCCGGCGAGGTCGAGGTCGTCGAGCTGACGTCGATCCGCAAGACGATCGCGCGCCGCATGACGGAGGCCTGGCAGGCGCCGGTGTTCCAGATCTCGATGTCCGCGGACATGACGCGGGCGAACGCGGTCCGCGCCCAGCTCGTCGAGCGGCTCCGCGACGGCGAGGCGAAGCCCACCGTGTCGGACCTCCTCACGAAGGCGTCCGCGGCCGCGCTCATGCGCCACCGCGAGGTGAACGCCACCTTCCACGGCGACTCGATCCAGCTGCATCCCGCCGCGCACGTCGGCATGGCCGTCGCGACCGACCGCGGGCTCGTCGTCCCCGTCATCCGCGACGCCGACCGCCGCACGATCCAGGAGATCGCGCAGGCGCGCGTGGACGTGGTCGGGCGGGCGCGGAGCGCCAAGCTGCGGCAGGAGGACCTCGACGGCGGCACCTTCACGGTGTCCAACCTCGGCATGTACGGCGTGGAGCAGTTCGTCGCCGTCCTCAACCCGCCGCAGGTGGCGATCCTCGCCGTCGGCGCGACCGAGGAGAAGCCGGTCGTCCGCGACGGCGACCTCGAGATCCTGCCGCTCATGACGCTCACGCTCACGTGCGACCACCGCGCGCTCGACGGCGCCGGTGGCCTCGGAGTTCCTCGGAACGCTGCGGGCCTACCTCGAGGAGCCCGCCCTGGCGCTGTGACCCCGGCGGTCTGGTATCGCGTGCGCGAGCTCGACCGCGGGCGCAGCTTCTACCGGGAGCAGCTGGGATTCGAGGAGCTGTCCTTCGACGCGGGCAACCGGATCTCGCTCATGCGCCGCGAAGGCATGGAGATCGGGATCGCCGAGGGCGAGCCGGAGGAGGGCGGCGTCGCGCACGTCGACGTCGAGGACGTGAAGGCCGAGCGGGAGCGGCTCGACGCGGCCGGCGTCGAGGTCGGCGTCGTGCTCGAGCTGCACGGGGCGATGCGGCTCCTGGACGTCTTCGACCCGGACGGCAACCGCATCCAGCTTGCGCAAGAGCTTTCCGGGGACTGACGTCGCCGCGGCGGTCGGGGCGCGCCGCGGTCTCGGCCGAGCCGGTCGCGGGCGGCGGGTACGGGACGAACACGGCGAAGTGGCGCGTCGAGCTGGCGGACGGCCGCCGCGCCTTCGTCAAGCTCGCCCTCGACGACGCCGCGGCGGACTGGCTGCGCGCGGAGCACCGCATCTATGCGCACGTGGACGAGCCGTTCCTCCCGACGCTCCTCGGCTGGCGCGACGCGGGCGGCCGGACGCTGCTCGTGCTCGAGGATCTCGCCCACGCCCACTGGCCGCCGCCGTGGTCGCGGGCGATGGTCGACGCGGTCCTGCGCGACGCTCGACGCCGTCCATGCCGCCGACCGCCGCCCGGGCCTGCCTGCTCCTCGAGGACGCGCGCGAGCGGCTCGACGGCTGGCCGCTCGTCGCAGACGACCCAGGCCCGCTGCTCGCGACCGGCCTCTGCTCGGCGGCGTGGCTCGAAGCGGCGCTGCCCGTGCTCTCGCACGCGTCCGCCGACGGCCGAGCTCGCCGGGCGTTCGCTCGTCCACCTCGACGTGCGCAGCGACAACCTCTGCCTCGACGGCGACCGCGTCGTCCTCGTCGACTGGAACCTGGCCTGCGTGGGGAACCCGCTCGCTCGACGTCGTGGCGTGGCTCCCGAGCCTCCGGCTCGAGGGCGGCCCGGAGCCGTGGGAGATCGTCCCCGACAGCCGCGGCCTCGCGGCGCTGATCGCCGGCTTCTTCGCGTCGCGTGCCGGCCTGCCTCCGCCGGCGACCGCGCCGACCGTCCGCGAGTTCCAGCGGCGGCAGGCCGAGATCGCGCTCCCCTGGGCGGCCCGCGAGCTCGAGCTCGACCCTAGACTCTCGGCGTGATCCGCCGCGCGGGCCAGCAGGACGTCCGCTTCCTCCGGGACATGCTCCACCACGCCTTCTACTGGCGTGAGGCCAGCTCGGCGGCGGAGGAGCCGACCTACCGCTACGTCTACAACTGGGGCCGGCCCGGCGACGCCGGCGTGATCGCGCTCGACGAGGGCTTCCCGGTCGGCGCGGCCTGGTACCGGCTGTTCACGGACGACCAGCCCGGCTACGGGTTCATCGACGAGCGCACGCCGGAGCTCGCGATCGCCGTCGTGCCGAGCCGCCGCGGGCGCGGGATCGGCGCCGAGCTGCTCGAGGCGCTGCTCGCCCGGGCGCGCGAGGACGGCCACGCGAGCCTCACCCTGGCCGTCGACCGCGGCAACCCGGCCATCCGCCTGTACGAGCGGTTCGGCTTCGACGAGGCGCGGACCGAGGGTTCGACGGTCGTCATGCAAGCTGCCGTAGCATCGTCGGAAACCGACTGAGGAGACACGGATGGAAGTCGACGTCGCCGTCCTGGGCGGAGGCCCCGGCGGCTACACCGCTGCGATCCGCGCGGCCCAGCTGGGCGCGACGGTCGCGTGCATCGAGAAGGAGCCGGAGCTCGGCGGCACGTGCCTGCGCGTCGGCTGCATCCCGACGAAGGCCTGGGTGCAGACGGCGTTCGCGCTCAAGGAGGCGCACGAGAGCTTCGGGAAGTTCGGCGTCCGCGTCGGCGAGCCGCAGCTCGACTTCGGCGCGTCGAACGAGTGGAAGGCGCAGGTCGTCGCGCAGATGACCGGCGGCGTCGCGAGCCTGTTCAAGGCGAACAAGGTCGAGTGGGTGAAGGGCACCGGCCGCTTCCGGGACGCGAACACGATCGCCGTCGAGGGCGGGGAGGACGTCACCTTCCGCCAGGCGATCATCGCGACCGGCTCGTTCCCGCTGCGTCCGCCGATCGACGGCCTCGACTCGCCGCGCTGCGTCGACTCCACCGGCCTGCTCGCGCAGACGGAGGTGCCGCGGCGGCTCGTCGTGCTCGGCGGCGGGATCATCGGCGTCGAGTTCGCCTCGATCTTCGCCCGCTTCGGCAGCGAGGTGACGGTGATCGAGATGCTCCCGCGGCTCATCCCGTCGGAGGACGAGGACGCGGCGAAGGAGCTCGCGAAGCAGTTCGGCAAGCGCGGCATCCGGCTCGAGCTCGGCAAGCAGTGCACGCGCGTCGAGCGACACGGGCTCCGGGCTCGTCGTCCACTTCGGCGAGGGCGAGACCGTCGAGGCCGACCTGATGCTCGTCTCCGTCGGGCGCGGGCCGCTCGTCGAGGGCCTCGGGCTCGAGGACATCGGCGTCGAGTTCGACCCGCGCAAGGGCATCGCCGCGGACGAGCACCGCCGCACGACCGTCCCGCACATCTACGCCGTCGGCGACTGCGCCGGCTACTGGCAGCTCGCGCACACCGCGTTCCGCGAGGGCGAGGTCGCGGCCGAGAACGCCTGCGGCCACGAGGCCGTCGTGGACAACCGCGCCGTGCCGCGGCCGATCTACACCGACCCGGAGATCGCGGGCGTCGGCCTCACCGAGGCGGAGGCGCGAGAGCAGTACGGGGACGACGTCGAGGTCGGCCAGTTCCCGTGGGTCGCGAACGCCCGCGCGGTGATGCAGAACGAGACGGTCGGCTGGGTGAAGTCGATCCACGAGTCGCGGTACGGCGAGCTGCTCGGGCTCGTCATGGTCGGCCCGCACGTGACCGACCTGATCGAGGCGGGCGTCGTCGCGATCGACGCCGAGGCCACGGTCGAGACCGTCGCGGACGGCATGGCGCCGCACCCGACGCTGTCGGAGGCGATCAAGGAGGCCGGGCTCGTCGCGCTCGGCCGCCCCATCCACGTGCCGAACCGCAAGCGCGCACCGCGCGCGCGCCTAGCCGTTGCGTCGAGCGCCGCGCCCGTACCCGGGCGCGGCGCTCGCACGTTCGTCCGTGTATGGCGGCCCGCCCAGTCCCCGCCGTCGACCGGCCGACCGCGCGCGCCGACGAGGCGTGCGCTGCCCTCTACCGCCGCTACGGCGGCGAGATCCTGCGCTACTGCCGCCGCAGGCTCGGCGAGCCGGCCGACGCCGAGGACGTCGCGCAGCAGGTCTTCGTCCGCGCCTACGGCGCGCTGCTCCGCGGCGAGCGGGTGCGGCTGCCGCGCCACTGGCTCCTCCGGATCGCGCGCAACGAGTGCCGGCGGTTCGTGTCGCGCCGGGGCCGCGTCCAGGAGGTCGGCTTCGACGAGGCGATCGACGTGACGCCCGAGGAGGAGCCGGCGCGGTGGAGCCCCGCCGAGATCCGGCGGGCGCTCGACGAGCTCGTCCCGACGCAGCGGCAGGCGCTCGTGATGCGCGAGCTCGAGGGGCGGCCGTACACGGAGATCGCGCGCGAGCTGCGGCTGAGCGTGTCCGGCGGTCGAGACGCTGCTCTTCCGCGCGCGCCGGTCGCTGCGGGAGCAGCTCGACGGCGCGCTCGCGTGCGGCGCGGCCGAGCAGGCGCTCTCGCTCGAGCTCGACGGGCGGCTGCCGGAGACCGAGAAGCCCGGGCTGCGCGCGCACCTGCGCGGGTGCGACGACTGCCGGCAGCTCGCGCGGCGGAGCCGGGCGCGGCGTCATGCGCTGCGGACGCTCCTGCCGTTCCCGCTGCAGGGTCAGCTCGCGTCCGTCGTCGGCGGCGGAGGCGGCGCCGCGGCCGGCGGCGCGGCAGTCGGCACGGGCGCCGTCGCGAAGGCCGCTGGCGCTGCTCGTCGCGGCCGGAGCCGTGTCCGCGGGCGCCGGCGTCACGGCCGCACAGACCCTGCCACGACCTGTCGACGGCGCGGACGCCTGCTGCGGCCTCGACGGTCGACCCCGGGACGCCGACGCTCCGGTCCAGGCAGTTGTCCCGACGCCGTCAGCCGGGGGGACGACGCCGGCTGCTCAGAGCCCGGCGACGTCTGGCGCCGGCACGAGCCCGGTCACGTCCGCGGCACCGGCAACGGCCACATCGCCCGGGGCGCCGTCGATCGCAGCGATGTCCGTCGCGGCCGCGCCTGCAGGCGCGACCGAGGGGCCGCGCCGTGCAGGAGCCGCTGGCCGCGGTCGTCTCCACCGTGGAGGAGACCGTCGACACGGCGGTGCCGACGCTGCCGGTCCCGACCCAGCTGCCGCCGGTCAGCCGCCCGCTTCCCGTCCAGCCGCCACGCTTCCCGTCCAGCCGCCGCCGCTTCCCGTCCAGCCGCCGCCGCTCCCGACGGTGCCCGAGCCCCGCCGTCGACCCGGCCTGCCGGACCTGCCCGGCTAGGCGGCCTCGAGCACCGGCGCCGGCTCGCGCCGCGGCGCACCGCGCCGGACCGAGCGGACGCTCGGGACGAGCAGGATCGCGAGGTTCGCGACGACGACGAGCGCCGCGCAGCCGGCGAACGTGGCGCCGATCCCGATCGCCGCCGACACGGGGCCGGCGAGCACGTAGCCGAGCGGCATGCACACCAGCGAGACGAGCCAGTCGTACGCGACGACGCGGGAGATCGCGTCGCGCGGCACCTGCTCCTGCACCGTCGTCTCCCAGAGCACGTTCGCGAGCGAGATCGCCCCGAACGCGCCCGCCGCCGCGAGCATGATCGCGCCGACGGGCAGCGGCGGCACGAACGCGAGCATCTGCAGGCCGACGAGGCAGATCACCGGGAAGGAGACGAGCAGCGGCCGCGCGGGCCGGACGCGCAGCGCGAGCACGCTGCCGACCGTCGCGCCCACGGCGCCGCCCGCGAGGATGAGCCCCCACGCGGCCGCGCCGCCGAGCTCCGCCTTCGCCACCGTCGGGCCGAGCACGAAGGTGGCCGCCATCGCCGTGTTCCCGACGCAGAAGACGAGGAGGCCCGACCACAGCCAGGTCCGGGAGCGCACCTCGCGGAACCCGTGGACGAGGTCGGCGGCGAAGCTGCCGCGGGCGGGGATCGGCGTCATCCCGCGCGGGAGCGCGATCAGGAAGGCGACGCTCGCGAGGTAGCTCGCCGCGTCGAGCGCGAGCACCCAGCCCGGCCCGACGGTGGCCACGAGCACGCCCGACGAGCAGCGGCCCGATCACCTCGACGGCGTTGCGCGAGACGCCCATGAGCGCGTTCGCGTCCTGCAGCCTCGGGGCGCTGATCGTCTCCGGGACGAGCCCGCTCGAGGCAGGCAGGAAGAACGCCGAGGCGGCGCCGACGAGCGCCGACGTCGCGGCGAGCTGCCAGATCTCCGCCGAGCCCGAGATCAGCAGCAGCGCGGCCGTGGCCTGCGCGCCGGCGCGGACGAGGTCGGAGCCGATCATCACGAGCCGCCGCGGCAGGCGGTCGGCCCACACGCCGCCCGCGAGCGTCAGGAGCGCGCGCGGCAGCACGTAGCAGGCCATCACGAACCCGAGGTCGTGCGCGTTCCCGAGCTCGAGGACGGCGAAGGCGATGGCGATCGGGACGAGCGCGTCGCCGGCGGCGGAGAGCGTCTGACCGAGCCACAACAGGCGGAAGGGACGCTCTTCGAGCGCGCCCAACGCGGTCCTCACCCTCACGGCGGCAACCTAGCAACCTCGCGCCGAACAAGGGACAACAGCGCCACGAGCGCAAGTTTTTCGCCGGAACGGGCATCTCAACAGGCGTGACTCCCGTCTTGGGGCAGCGCCTGCGTGCCGAAAGGGCCTTCGAGCGCCTGTACCAGCGGCACGTCGGCGACGTGTACCGGTACAGCCTCGCGATCCTGCGGAACCCGTCCGACGCGGAGGACGTCACGCAGACGACCTTCCTCAACGCGTACCGGGCGTACCGGTCCGGGGAGCGGCCCGACTCGCCGCGGGCGTGGCTGATCGCGATCGCGCACAACGTCTGCCGCCAGCGCTTCCGCACGGCCTCGCGCCGCGTCCAGGAGGTCGCCTACGAGGACACGGTCGCCGAGGCGAGCGTGCCCGATCCCGAGGCGCCGTCCGCGGAGGAGATCCAGCGCGCGCTCGGCCAGCTCGCGTTCAACCAGCGCGCGGCACTCGTCATGCGCGAGCTCGAGGGGCGGTCGTACGCCGAGATCGCCGAGCTCCTCGAGGTCAGCACCTCGGCCGTCGAGACGCTGCTCTTCCGCGCCCGCCGAGCGCTCCGCGAGCAGCTCGAGGGCTCGATCTCGTGCGCCGAGGCCGAGGTCGCGATCTCGAAGCAGCTCGACCGGAAGCTCTCCCGCGCCGAGCGCGGCACCCTGCGCGCGCACCTGCGCGAGTGCGCCGAGTGCGCGACGCTCGCCCGCAAGCAGCGCGCCCAGCGGTCGGCGATCCGCGCGCTCGGCGTCCTGCCGCTGCCGTCCTCGCTCGCGGTCTGGGGCGGCGGCACGGCCGCCACCGGCACCGCGATCGGCGGGAGCGTCGCGCTGAAGGCGGCCGCCGTCGTCGCGGCGGGAACGGTCGCCGTCGGCGTCGGCCGCGAGGCGGCGACGCGGATCCCCGTCGTGTCGGAGCGGGCCGAGCCGGCCGCCGCGTCCGCCGAGCCTCGTCCCGCGCCGCCGCACGTGCTCGCGCGTCGTCCGCGAGGCCTCGCTGCGGGTCGCGGCGCCCGCAGCGGCGCGGCCGGCCGCGACCGCGAACGCGAACGCGAAGCCGAACGGGAAGGCGACGTCCGCGCCGCCGGCTCACGCGGCGTCCTACGAGCGCGCGGGGCCGAAGCCGAAGACGACGAAGCCGCCGAACTCCCGGGCCGTCGCCGCGAAGGCCAAGGCGAAGTCCGCGCGCGGCCCGGCCTGGAAGCAGCAGGGCACGGCCGTCGCGGCCAGTCGAAGCCGAAGCAGAAGCCCAAGGCGACGCACGCGAAGCCGTCGAAGGCGAAGGTCGTCCCGGCGAAGCCCCCGACCGCCAGCCCAAGAAGCCCAAGCCGCCGTCGGAGCCGGGCGGCAACAACAAGGGCGGCGGCGGCAAGGGCTGACCGCGTCGTTCCTCCTCCGGTAGCCTCGGCCGACGGCAACGGAGGGAGCGGGACGATGAGCATCGTCAACCGGCGCAACGCGATCATGGGCTGGGCCGTGTGGACCGTCGGCAAGCAGGTGATGAAGCAGAAGGCGAAGTCCGCCGTCGACGCCCGAGCCGGACGGGCGGGCGCCGCAACCGGGCGGCGCTCGCGCTCGGCGCGGTCGCCGCGGCCGCCGCGACGACGCTGTTCTTCTGGCGTCGGCGCGAGAACGGCGGCGACGCCGGCGAGCCCGTGGGGTAGGGTCGCGCGGGTGACGGGCCAGGGGACGCAGCGGTTGCTCCGGGCTGCGCTCTCCGAGCTGCAGCCGTACGAGCCGGGAAAGCCGGTCGAGGAGGTCCAGCGCGAGCTCGGCCTCGAGCGGGTGGTCAAGCTCGCGTCGAACGAGGGCCCGTTCGGCCCCTTCCCGCGCGCGCTCGAGGCGAATGCGGCCGTCGCGGGGGAGCTGAACCGCTATCCCGACGGCGGCGCCTACCGCCTGCGCACCGCGCTCGCGGAGCGGCACGGGGTCGCGTTCGAGGAGGTGGCGCTCGGCGCCGGCGCCGACGGCGTGATCGACTGCGTCACGCAGGCGACGCTCGACCCCGGCGACGAGCTCGTCTGCTGCTGGCCGTCGTTCCCGAGCTACGTCATCTACTCCCGCCGGCTCGCGGCGACGCCGGTGCTCGTGCCGCTCCGCGACGCAGCGCTACGACCTGGACGGGATCCTCGACGGCGATCACGCCGCGGACGAAGCTCGTCTGCATCGCGCACCCGAACAACCCGACCGGCACCTCGAACGGCCGCGACGAGCTGCTGCGGTTCCTCGACCGCGTCCCCGAGCACGTGCTGACCGTGCTCGACCAGGCGTACTTCGAGTACGTGACCGATCCGGACTACCTGGACGGCGTCGAGGAGGCCGTGAAGCAGGGCCGCCGCGTCCTCGTCCTGCGGACGTTCTCGAAGCTCTACGGCCTCGCCGGCCTCCGCATCGGGTACGGGATCGGCCCGGCGGACGTGGTCGCGGGACTCGGGAAGGTGCGGCGCCCGTTCGACCTCTCGACGCCGGCCCAGGCGATGGCGCTGGCGAGCCTCGACGACCCGGACGAGGTCGCGCGGCGGCGGCGCGCTGAACGAGGAGGGCCGCGGCGCGCTCGAGCAGGCGCTCCGCGACGGCGGCTTCGAGGTCGCCGGGCCGGCCGTCGCGAACTTCGTCTACGCCGACGTCGGCGGCGACGCGCGCCCGCTCTTCGAGGCGCTCCTGCGGCTCGGGGTGATCGTCCGGCCGCTGGCAGCCTTCGGCGCGCCCGGGGCGATCCGCGTCAGCGTGGGCACGCCCGAGGAGACGGCGATCTTCGCCGAGGCCCTCGCGCACGTGCGAGCCGCGGCGGCGTGATCCGCACCGGCCTCCTCGGCCGCGCGCCGGCGTTCCGGCTCCTCTTCCTCGCGACGCTCGGCTCCGGCATCGGGACGATGCTCGCCGTCATCGCGCTCACCGTCGACGTCTACGAGCGCACCGGCTCCGGCGCCTGGGTGAGCGCCGTGCTCGTGGCCGACTTCGTGCCGACGATCGCGATCGGCCTGCTGCTCGGGCCGCTCGTCGACCGCCTCTCGCGCCGCTGGCTGATGGTCGGCGCCGACCTCGTCCGGCTGGCGGCGTTCGTGGCGCTGCCCTTCGCGCCGAGCGCCGGCGCGATCGTGGCGCTCGCGCTCGTGGTCGGGTTCGCGAACGGCTTCTTCCGCCCGGCGGCCTACGCGGGGATGCCGAACCTCGTCGACCGCGCCGACCTCGCGCGCGCGAACTCGCTGTTCCAGGCCACCGACAACCTGACCTGGCTGCTCGGCCCGCTGCTCGGCGGCGTGCTCCTGGCGGCCTACGGCCCGGACGTCCCGTACCTCGTGAACGCCGCCACGTTCGCGCTCTCCGCCGTGCTCGTGCTGCGGATCCCCGCCCGGCTGCTCGCGTCGGAGGAGCCGCTCTCCCGCGGCGCACTGGCGCGACCTCGCCGAGGGGTTCGGCGTCGTCTTCCGCTCGCGGCCGCTCCTGACCGTGCTCGTCGCCTGGACGATCGTGATGGCCGGGAACGCGGCGGTGAACGTGGCGGAGGTCTTCCTCGTGCGGGAGTCGTTCGACGCCGGCAACCTCGAGCTCGGGATCCTCATGGGCACGGCCGGCGCGGGGCTCGTGGCCGGCAGCCTCCTCGCCGGGCCGATCCTCGAGCGGGTGCGCGTCGGCCACCTGTACGCCGCCTCGATCGCGACGATGGCGGTCGGCTTCGGGCTCGCGGCCGCGTCGCCCGGCGTCTGGCTCGCGCTGCCGTGCGTCGTCGTCTCCGGCATCGGGAACGGCGCCGCCAGCGTGTGCAACCCGCTGCTCGTCCAGACCGGGGCGCCGGACCGGCTGCGCGGCCGCGCCTTCACGGTCGTGATGAGCGTCAACTTCGCGGTGCTCGGGCTCGGCATGGCCGTCGCCGGGCCGCTGACCGACGCCTACGGCGCCCGCTGGCTGTGGGCCGGCGCGGCCGCGATCTTCGCGGTCGGCCTCGGTCGTGGCGCTGGGCCCTCGGGCGGACGCTGACCGCGCGCGACGAGGCCGAGCACTTCGAGCCGATGCTCGTCGCCGGCGCCGCCGTCCCTGTGGCGCAGGCGGCCGAGGAGGCCGCTCCGTAGACTCGCCGCATGGCGGGCCGCAGAGACTGGACGCGCGAGACGCTCGTCGCCGGCGTCCGCGCCGGGGACACGCGCGCGCTCGCCCGCGCGATCACGCTCGTCGAGAACGGCGACCCGCTCGCGTACGAGCTCGTCCGGGAGATCTACCCGGACACCGGCCGCGCCTACACGGTCGGCGTCACCGGGCCGCCGGGCGTCGGCAAGTCGAGCCTCGTCTCGGCGCTCGTCCGCCTCGTGCGGGAGCGCGAGCAGCGCGTCGGCGTGGTCTCGGTCGACCCGTCGAGCCCGTTCTCGCGCGGCGCGCTGCTCGGCGACCGCATCCGGCTCACCGACCACTTCCTCGACCCGGAGGTGTTCATCCGCTCGATGGGCACGCGCGGCCACCTCGGCGGGCTCGCCGAGGCGGCGCTCCAGGCGATGCTCGTGCTCGACGCGGCCGGCAAGGACCTGCTGTTCCTGGAGACGGTCGGCACCGGGCCAGAGCGAGGTGGAGGTGATCGGGATCGCCGACACCGTCCTGCTCGTGCTCATGCCCGGCTCGGGCGACTCCGTCCAGGCGCTGAAGGCCGGGATCATGGAGATCCCCGACGTGATCGCGATCAACAAGATGGATCACCCCGCCGCGAAGACGATGCTCAACGACGTGCGCGCGATCCTCGCGCTGGGCCACGGCGAGTGGACGGTGCCGATCGTGCTCACCGAGGCGCTGCGCGGCGAGGGCGTCGAGAAGCTCTGGGAGCAGGTCGAGGCGCATCGCGCGTTCCTCGAGGCCGACGGCCGGCTCGAGGAGCGCCGGCGCCGCAACCTCGCGGGCGAGGTGTTCGCCGTCGCCTCCTCGCGGGCAAAGGCCCATCTCGAGCGGGCGGTCGCGGACGACCCGGAGCTGCGGCGCCTGCTCGACGCGGTGCAGCGCCGCGAGCTCGACCCGCTCACGGCCGTCCGCGAGATCATGGACGAGGTCTTCCACGTTGCCGACGACCCGACATCGAGCGCCGACGCTGCGTGACGTCGAGGCGGCCCGCGAGCGGATCGCGGGAATCGCCCAGGTCACGCCGGTCTACCCGTCCGAGACGTTCTCGCGCCGGACGGGCCGGACCGTCCTCCTCAAGGCCGAGAACCTCCAGCGCACGGGCGCCTTCAAGATCCGCGGCGCGGTCAACCGGATCGCGCTGCTCTCGCCGGACGAGCGCGCCGCCGGGGTCGTCGCCGCGAGCGCCGGCAACCACGGGCAGGCCGTGGCGTGGGCGGCGCGCGAGGCCGGCGTGCCGGCGACGATCTTCATGCCCGTCGACGCGCCGATGGCGAAGATCGAGGCGACGCGGAACTACGGCGCCGAGGTCGAGCTCGGCGGCGCCTTCTTCGACGACGCGCTCGCGGCGGCGCAGGCGGCGGTCGAGCAGCAGCGGCGCGACGTTCGTCCACGCGTTCGAGGACGAGCACGTGATCGCGGGCCAGGGGACGATCGGCCTCGAGCTGCTCGAGCAGGCGCCGGAGGCCGGGACGATCGTCGTCCCGATCGGCGGCGGCGGGCTCGCGTCCGGGATCGCGATCGCGCTGCGGGCGCTGCGGCCGTCGGTCCGGATCGTCGGCGTGCAGGCGGCGGCGTGCGCGCCGTTCGCCGGGCGCGAGGCCGCGGGCGTCACGATCGCGGACGGGATCGCGGTCAAGGCGCCGGGCGAGCTGACGTCGGCGATCCTCCGCGAGCTCCTCGACGACGTCGTCGTCGTCAGCGACGACGAGATCTCGCGAGGCGATCGTCCTCCTCGCGGAGCGCACGAAGCTCGTCGTCGAGGGCGCGGGCGCGGCGTCGCTCGCGGCCCTGCTCGCGGGGCGCGTCGGCGGCGACGGCGCGGTCGTGCCGCTGCTCTCCGGCGGGAACATCGACCCGACGCTGCTGATCGGGGTCATGCGGCACGGGCTCACGCGCGCGGGCCGGTTCCTCGTCGTCCGCACCAGCGTCCCCGACCGGCCCGGCGAGCTCGTGAAGCTGCTCGCGCTGCTCGCCGAGGAGCGCGTGAACGTGGTCGAGGTCGAGCACCTGCGCGAGGGGATCGACATCCCCGTCGGCGTGACCGGGCTCGAGCTCACGCTCGCGACGCGCGACGAGGAGCACCGCGCCGCGGTGACCGACGCGATGCGCGGCTGGGGCTACGCGGTCGAGCGCTTGAGCTGAGGGCGCGACGCGCCGCAGCGCACGGACGAGCCTCGCGAGGCCTCGGCTCGCGCGCCGGCACCTCGCGTCGGGAGCTTCGGCCCGAGGTCGTACCGGTATCCAGATGGTGTGGCGAATGCAACATCGCCACAGGACGGCGTGCCCCGAGCGTCTTCCCTCAGCGGCGAGCCACTCCGCGATCGCGTCCTGCACGCCGTCGAGACGAGCCCCAGTGGTCGAGGCCGGCGACGTGAGCTCTCGGCGCCGTACCGCGCGACGGCGGTCCCGCCCTCCGCGAACTCGTCGCCCGAGACGACGAGCGTCCGCGCCGGCACGGACGCCACCGGGATCCCGCGCTCGCGCTCCGTTCGCGCGTACCGCGACTCGGGCCGCGCGCGCATGCCGTCCGGGAACGGGCCGTAGGCCTCCTCCGGGTCGTACAGGCCCTCCTCCGGCGCCTCGCCGTCCGCGCTCTCGCCCGGCGGCGACGGCTCGAGGAGCACGAGCGCGTCCGGCTCGACGCGCCGCGCCGCCAGCATCGCGACGAGGCCGCCCATCGACCAGCCGAGCAGCGCGAACGGCCGCTCGATCCCGTCGCACGCGCGCGTCGCGACCGCCTCGTAGTTCCACATCGACGCGGCGGCGACGTTCAGGCCGGCGTGCAGGTCGACCGCCTCGAGCTCGTGCCCCGGCAGCCGCCAGCCGGCGAAGACCCACGGGCCGGAGCCCGCGCCGTGGAGGGCTACGACCCGCAGCGCCGGAAGTGCGTCGTCGTGCCCTGCCAGTCGGGCATGCCGCCGTCGAGCACCGCGCGCGCGTCCACGCCGTGCGCTGCGAGGACGCTCGCGGCCACCGCGGCGCGCGCGCCGGACTCGCAGATCGTCACCACCGGCTTGCCGTCGCCGATCGAGTCCGCGAACGCGCCCACGAGCCGGTACGGGACGTGCCGGCTGCCGGGGATGTAGCCGTCGTCGCGCTCGTCCGCCTCGCGGACGTCGAGGACCTGCACCGAGTCCTCCTCGACGAGCCGCTCCAGCTCCTCGATCGAGACGTGCCCAGGCGAGTTAGTGGCTCTGAGCCACTCGCTTCGTTCGTCCCGGGGACGGTCCAGCCGGCGAGGTGGAGGTAGCCGACGGCGTGGAGCCGTCCGCGCTGCGAGCGTCCGCCTCCTCCGCGGCGCTCGCGTGCAGGAGGAGCGGCGCGTCCGGCCGCAGCACGAACGCCGCCCGCGTCCCGAAGGAGGAGCCGTCGATCGGCACGTGGAGCGCGCCCGCGACATGGCCGGCCGCGAACTCGGCGGAAGGGCGCACGTCGAGGACGGTCGCGCCCTCCGGCGTCCCGTCCCGCCGCTCCAGCGGCGCCGGCGCGGCGACGAAGGCGCCGCGGTTGAGCGCCACGATCCGCTCGACGTTCGGCGGCCGGAGCCCGGCCGTGCCGACGGACTCCGCGACGAAGTCCTCGAGGCCGTCGAGCCGGAGCATCGGGTTGAACCGACGCTCGAAGCCGATCGTGGTCGAGCCCTTCGAGCTCATCGACCGGCCGCACATCGAGCCCGCCACGTGACCGGGGAACACCTCGACGCCGTCGCCGAGGTCGACGAGCCGGTGGAGCGAGCGGTAGAGGCCCTCGGCGCCCTCCCGCGGCTCGACGGCCAGGTCGGGGCGCGCCGCGTCGCCGACGAAGAGCGAGTCGCCGGTCAGCACGAGCCACGGCTCGTCCGACCGGGCGGTGTCCGCGACCGTGAACGCCGTGTGC
The DNA here is from genome assembly GCA_963733995.1 of uncultured Thermoleophilia bacterium. Lineage (GTDB taxonomy): Bacteria > Actinomycetota > Thermoleophilia > Gaiellales > Gaiellaceae > DATHTC01. The sequence goes on along the minus strand of CAVTFO010000014.1, from coordinate 74,646 downwards.
TCGGGCCGGTGCCCGGGCGTGTGGACGGCCGTGATCACGACGTCGCCGAGCTCGACCCGCGCGCCGTCCTCGAGCGGCTCGAACGCGTAGTCGGGCGCGGCGGCCGGGTTGATCGCGACCGGGACGCCGTGCTCGAGCGCGAGGCGGCCGTGGCCCGAGACGTGGTCGGCGTGCGTGTGCGTCTCGAGCGTCTTGACGACCGTCACGCCGCGCCGCGCGGCCTCCTCGAGGAGCGGCTCGACGGCGAGCGGCGGGTCGACCACCACGGCGACGCCCGCGTCCTCGTCGCCGACGAGGTAGGAGGCGCAGCCGAGGTCGTCGTCGAGGAACTGCGAGAAGAGCACGACCCGCCGACGCTAGCACCCGGGCTCGCTGCGTTTCCGAAAGCGACGACCCGTGGAAACCTCCTGTTAACGGTGCGGGTATCCGACGCCAGACTTCCCCATGAGAACTTGGCGAAATCCGCCGAAACCAGCCGTTTCCGATTGTAAGACCCGCTGCGGCGCCGGTTTGGTGCGCCCTCGGTTCAGGCACCATCCCGTCCGATCGGGGGGCCAGCGCCCAACCGGCCCGACCCGCGATATCGAAGGAAGGAAGGCAAGATGAAGGTGAGCAAGGCTTGGCCGTGGCTGGCCGCGATCTTCGGCGCTCTCGCGCTCGCCGCCGCAGGCTGCGGCGGTGACGACGACGAGGCCGCCAGTACTGGCACCGGCGAGGAAGGTGCCGCAGCGGCCGAGCAGGTGATCACGGTGAACTGGGGGACGGAGCCGCCGTCGCTCGACCCCGGTCTCGCCACGGACACGACGTCGTCGAACATCCTCTTGAACATCATGGATCCGCTGATCACGCTCGACGACGAGCTCAACCCCGTCGACTTCGCCGCGGAGTCCCACGAGGTGAGCGAGGACGGCAAGACCGTCACGTTCACCCTCCGCGACGACCTCAAGTGGACGAACGGCGACCCGGTCACGGCGGAGGACTTCGCGTGGTCGTGGCTGCGCACGATCTCGCCCGAGCTCGGTGCCGACTACGCGTACCAGTTCTTCGGGATCGTCGGCGCGGCCGACTACAACGCCTGTGACCCGAAGAAGGACGACTGCGACGCGCTCAAGGACGAAGGTCGGGGTCAAGGCGACCGACGACAAGACGCTCGAGGTGACGCTGACCAGCGCCGCAGCCCTGGTTCGTTCAGCAGGTCGCCCACCACTCGTTCCTCGCCGTGCCGCGCAAGACGGTCGAGCAGTTCGGCGACAAGTGGACCGAGGCGGCGAACATCGTCACGAACGGGCCGTTCGAGCTCGCGGAGTGGAAGCACAACTCAGAGCATCGACCTCACCAAGTGGAACGAGTGGCGCAACGCGGACGACGTCACGCTCACGCGCGTGAACGGACGCATGATCTCCGACGGCACGACCGCTCAGCAGGCGTTCGAGGCCGGCGAGCTCGACGTCAACAACCAGGCTCCGCCGACCGAGGAGATCGCCCGGGTCAAGGAGGAGGACTTCTACCAGCAGTATCCGGGCCTCGGCACCTACGTCTACGGGTTCAACGTCAAGAACATCACCGACCTGAACCAGCGCAAGGCGATGTCGCTCGCGATCAACCGGCGCGAGATCATCGACAACATCGCGCAGGCCGACCAGCTGCCCGCCACCGGCTGGACGCCGGAGGGCATGCCGGGCTTCGACACGATCAACCCGGACTCGCCGTGGCTGCCGGAGAACGGCGACCTCGAGCAGGCGAAGACGCTGATGGATCAGGCGAAGACCCCGAAGAAGGACATCACGCTCCTCCTCAACGACTCGCCGGGTCACCGCGAGATCGCGGTCGCGGTGCAGTCGTACTGGAAGGAGCTCGGGATCAACACCACGATCAAGCAGCAGGAGTGGGCCCAGTTCCTCGAGTTCATCGGGCCGCCGCCGGACAAGTCGGTCGACGTCTACCGCTACGGCTGGATCGGCGACTTCGTCGACGCGATCAACTTCCTCGAGCTGTGGACGTGCGACTCGGGGAACAACTCGACGAACTACTGCGACCCCGAGTACGACAAGCTCGTCGACGAGGCACGGGCCACGCCCGACAACGAGGCGCGGTACGACCTCTACGCCCAGATGGAGCAGAAGCTCCTCGGCGACGAGGGCGCGGTTCCGCTTCGCGCCGATCTACTGGTACACCTACGTCGCGAGCGAAGACCCGTCGGTGAAGGACACGTTCAACCAGAACCTCTTGACGCAGATCGACCTGACCAAGGTCGTGGTCAAGGACTAACGCCGCACTGTGGGACGGGCGGGGCGCGAGCCGCGTCCCGCCCGTTCCGGATTCACCCCAACCGGGTAGAGAGAGGCCTTCGATGACGAAGTTCATCCTGCGCCGCCTCATCTGGACGATTCCGGTGATCCTGCTCGTGATCTTCCTGACGTTCGTGATGATGCGTCAGATCAAGGGCAACCCCTTCCGCACCAGCGAGCGCAACATCCCGGAGTCGATCCAGCGCAACCTCGAGGCGAAGTTCGGCCTCGACGAGCCCTGGTACATCCAGTACCTGACCTACGTGAAGAACGTCTTCACCTGGGACCTCGGGCCGTCCCTGGTTCAGCGCAACCGCACGGTCAACGACATCGTCAGCGAGGCCTTCCCGCGCTCGCTCGAGCTCGGAGGCCTTGCGTTCCTGTTCGCGGTCTGCGTCGGCATCCCGTTGGGGGTGTTCGCGGCCCTGAGGGCCAACACCGTCGGCGACTACTTCGCCATGTTCTTCGCCAACGTCGGCTTCGCCGTGCCGAGCTTCCTCGTCGCGACGCTGCTCATCTACTTCTTCGCGCTCGAGTGGGACGTCGGCGTGCCCACGAGCGGCTGGACGACCTGGCAGTCGAAGATCCTCCCGGTGATCGCGCTCGGGCTGGCGCCCATGGCGTACTTCGCGCGGCTCGTGCGCGGGACGATGCTCGAGACGCTCCAGGCGGACTACATCCGCACCGCCAAAGCGAAGGGGCTCCGCTACCGGCGCGTGGTGGGGCTGCACGTGCTGCGCAACTCCCTCATCCCCGCCGTCACCGTCGCCGGGCCCCATCCTCGGCTTTCTCATCACGGGCTCGTTCGTGATCGAGCAGATCTTCGCGATCCCGGGGATCGGGCGGTTCTACGTCTCGTCGGTGACCGCCCGCGACTACTCGGTCGTGATGGGCCTGACGGTGCTGCTCTCGCATCATCATCATCCTCGCGAATCATGGTGGTCGACATCCTCTACGGCTTCCTCGACCCGCGGACCAGGGACGCGCGAACGTAGTGGCCGTCGAGCCCCGCGAGGAGACGACGCCGACCGTCGCCAGCGAGCAGGTCGGCGTCGCGGAGCCGGTCCCGCAGGTCGGCACGGCCGGCGCGCCGAGGCCCGAGGCGAACCTCTGGCGCGACGCGTGGTACCGCTACATCCGCAACAAGGGCGCGCTCGTCGCCGGGATCGTCTTCGTCGCCCTCGTCCTCTTCTGCATCTTCTGGCCGATCGTCTCGCCGTACGACCCCAACGAGATCGACTTCGCCAACAAGAACGCGACGCCGAGCCTCGAGCACCCGTTCGGAACCGACAACTTCGGCCGCGACCTGATGACGCGCGCGGCGCTCGGCGGCCGCGTCTCGATCGGCATCGGCTTCGCGGCCACGTTCGTGATCCTCGTCATCGGCGTCCTCTACGGCTCGATCTCCGGCTTCGTCGGGCGGCCGGCTCGACAACGCGATGATGCGCTTCCTCGACGCGCTGTACGGGCTGCCCGTACCTGCCGTTCGCGATCATCACGCTCGCGATCTTCGGCGACGTCACCTTCTGGACGATGGTGGTGGCGCTCTCGATCGCCAGCTGGTTCACGACGGCGCGCATCGTCCGCGGCCAGATCATCACGCTGAAGGAGAACGACTACGTCCGGGCGGCGAAGGCGGTCGGCGCGCGCTGGTACCGCATCCTCGGCCGGCACCTGCTGCCGAACACGCTCGGCATCCTCGTCATCGCCGTCTTCCTCGAGCTGCCGGGCGTGATCCTCGGCGAGGCCTTCCTGTCCTTCATCGGCCTCGGCATCTCGCCGCCGGACGCGTCGTGGGGCCAGATGGCCGAGGAGGGCCGCCTCGCCTACCGCGTGGCGCCGCACATCATCGCCGTGCCCTCGATCATGATCGCGACGCTCGTCCTCTGCGCGAACTTCATCGCCGACGGGCTCCGCGACGCCCTCGACCCGCGGACGCGGGAGACCGGTAGCCGATGGCGCTGCTCGAGGTCCGCGACCTGCGGACGCACTTCTTCACGCGCGACGGGGTCGTCAAGGCGGTCGACGGCGTCTCGTTCGAGGTCGACAAGGGCAAGACGCTCGGGATCGTCGGCGAGTCGGGCTGCGGCAAGTCGGTGACCGCGCTCTCGATCATGGGCCTCATCCCGAAGCCGCCGGCGAAGATCGTCTCGGGCGAGGTCGTCTTCGAGGGCCGCGACCTGACGAAGCTCAAGGAGCGGGAGCTCGAGGACGTGCGCGGCCACGAGATCGCGATGATCTTCCAGGACCCGATGACCTCGCCTGAACCCGACGCTGCGGATCAGCACGCAGATCACCGAGGTCATCCGCAGGCACCTCGACCTCGACAAGGCCGCGGCCCGGAAGCGCGCGGTCGAGCTGCTGGAGGAGGTGCGGATCCCGAAGGCCGCGGAGCGCCTCGACGACTATCCGCACCGCTTCTCGGGCGGGATGCGGCAGCGCGTGATGATCGCGATCGCGCTCGCCTGCAACCCGAAGCTGCTGATCGCCGACGAGCCGACGACGGCGCTCGACGTGACCGTCCAGGCGCAGATCCTCGACCTCCTCGAAGACCTGCGCGAGCGCCACGACATGGCGATGATCATCATCACCCACGACATGGGCGTCGTCGCCGAGGCGGCGGACGACATCGTCGTGATGTACGCCGGCCAGATCGTCGAGCACGCGCTGACGCTCGACCTCTTCGACCGGCCCGAGCACCCGTACACCGAGGCGCTGCTCGGGGCGCTGCCGCAGATCGAGGGCGAGGGCATCCGCGGCGGCCGCCTCACCGCGATCCCCGGCCGGCCGCCCGACCTGATCGCGCCGCCGCCCGCGTGCCGCTTCGCACCCGCGGTGCCAGTACGCGAACCGCAACGACACGTGCACGACCGAGCCGCCGGAGCTGCGCGAGGTGCGCTCCGGCCACTGGGTGCGCTCGGCCCATCCGGCCTGCGAGCGCGCCGGCTCGCGCGAGCCTGCGGGGGCCGTCTCGTGAGCACGAACGGCACGCCGCTCCTCGAGGTCACCGACCTCCAGAAGTACTTCCCGATCAAGTCGGGCCTGCTCATCGACCGGACCGTCGACTACGTCCGGGCCGTCGACGGCGTCAGCTTCGAGATCCGCCAGGGCGAGACGCTCGGCCTGGTCGGCGAGTCCGGCTCCGGCAAGTCCACGACCGGCTACTGCATCCTCCGCCTGCTCGAGCCGACGGGCGGCTCGGTCCGCTTCGAGGGCCGCGAGCTGACGACGCTCGGCCGCGAGGAGATGCGGAAGGTGCGGCGCGAGCTGCAGATCGTCTTCCAGGACCCGTACGCGTCGCTCGACCCGCGCATGACCGTCGGCGACATCGTCGCGGAGCCGCTCGTCGTGCACGGCATCGGCTCGCGCCGCGACCGCCGCTCCCGCGTGCGCGAGCTGCTCGACGTCGTCGGCTTCGACCCGAGCTTCGTCAACCGCTACCCGCACGAGTTCTCCGGCGGCCAGCGGCAGCGGATCGGGATCGCGCGGGCGCTCGCGCTGAACCCGAAGCTGATCGTCTGCGACGAGCCCGTGTCGGCGCTCGACGTCTCGATCCAGGCGCAGATCCTCAACCTGCTCAAGGACCTCCAGGACGAGTTCGGCCTGACCTACCTGTTCATCGCGCACGACCTCGCCGTCGTCCGCGCGATGAGCGACCGGATCGCGGTCATGAACCGCGGCAAGCTCGTCGAGGTCGGGCCCGCGGAGGAGGTCTACACGAAGCCCACCGAGGAGTACACGCAGGCGCTCCTCACGGCGGTGCCGATCCCCGACCCGCGGAAGATGCAGGAACGGAAGGTCGAGCGCCGGAAGCACCGGCACGCGCTCGCCGAGCAGGAAGCAGTGGAGCCCGACCTCGGCGACGCCGAGATCGAGCGCGTGGTCTAGGAGGGCGGATGGACAGGCGCGCGGTGGGGGCGTGGCTCGCGCTGCTGCTCGCCGCCGTCGTGGGGATCGTCCTCGGCGTCTCCCTGAACGGCGACGAGGAGGCGCAGGCCGCGCCGTGGGAGCGCGTCGCCTCGATGTCGCAGCGGCGGAGCTACATCGCGGCGGCGAAGCTCGGACGGCAAGATCTACACGGCCGGCGGCATGGTCGGCGAGACCGGGCGGCCGCTCGCGCTCGCCTCCCGCTACGACGCCGTCGCCGACCGCTGGGAGGTGCTGCCGCGCCTGCCCGTCGAGACGCGCGCCGCCGCGGGCGCCGCGGTCGACGGCCGGTTCTACGTCATCGGCGGGACGACGCCGGACGGGAACACGGACGCGGTCTGGGCCTACGACCCCGCCCGCGAGGAGTGGGAGGAGCGCGCGCCGCTGCCCGAGCCGCGCTTCAACCACGCCGCGGTCGCGCTCGACGGGAAGATCTGGGTGCTCGGCGGCTACCTCGAGGGCGAGGAGCGCCGCGAGGTCTACGTCTACGACCCCGCGACCGACACCTGGGAGGACGGGCCGCCGCTGCCGCGCGCGATGCACGCGTTCGGCGCCGTCCCGTTCCGCGGCGAGCTGTGGGTGATCGGCGGCCGCGCGGGCGAGGACATCCTCCGCACCGTCTGGATCCTCGACCCGCAGACGGGGCGCTGGCGCGAGGGGCCGGCGATGCCGAAGCCGATGGAGCTCCTCGGCGCGACGGTCGCGGGCTCGGAGATCCACGCGCTGTGGGAGTCGACCTACCAGGTCTACGACGCCCGCACGGGGCGCTGGCGCAGCGGCCCGCCGCCGACGGTGACGCGGCACGCGCTGCAGCTGTTCCGCGTCGGCGACGGGCTCTACGCCGTCGGCGGCTGCACCACGGCGCTGCGGGACTCGCCGGTCGTCGAGTTCCGGCCCGTGTCGTAACTGCAGAGCCAGTGGCTCAGAGCCGGCACGAACTCCGTCTACAGGCCGAGGTGCGTGGCGACGACCATGCGCTGGACTTCGTTCGTCCCTTCGCCGATCTCGAGGATCTTCTGGTCGCGGTAGAAGCGCGAGATCGGGCTCTCGTCCATGAAGCCGTAGCCGCCGTGGACCTGGAGCCCCACGTTGGCGGCGCGGTTGGAGAGGATCCCCGTGTAGAGCTTCGCCATCGCGGCCTCCTTGGCGAACGGGCGGCCCTGGTCCTTGAGCCACGCGGCGCGGTAGACGAGGCCGCGGCCCGCCTCGATCTCCGTCGCGAGGTCGGCGAGCTGGAACTGGACGGCCTGGAACTTCCCGATCGGCTGCCCGAACTGCTGCCGCTCCTTCGCGTACGCGGCGGTGAGGTCGTACGCGCCCTGCGCGAGCCCGACGCCCATCGCCGCGACCGAGATGCGGCCGCCGTCGAGGATCTGCAGGAACTGCTTGAAGCCGTCGCCGCGGGGGCCGAGCAGGTTCCCCTCCGGCACCTCGACGTCCTGGAACGAGAGCTCGCGCGTGTCCGAGGCGCGCCAGCCGAGCTTCTTCATCGGCGCGGACACCTCGTAGCCGGGCGTGCCGTTGGGGACGACGAGGTTCGAGATCTCGTCGTCGCCCGTGCGCGCCGTGATCGTCACGCCCCAGGTGATGTCGGTGCCGGCGTTCGTGATGAAGATCTTCGAGCCGTTCACGACCCACGAGCCGTCTCGCAGGTCGCCCGTCGTGCGCGTCGCGGCCGCGTCCGAGCCGGCGCCCGGCCTCCGTCAGGCCGAACGCCGCGAGCCGCCGCCCCGACGCGAGGTCGGGCAGCCACTCGCGCTTCTGCTCCTCCGAGCCGAACTGGAAGATCGGCATCGTCCCGAGCGACGTGTGCGCGGCCACGGTGATCGCCACCGACGAGTCGACCCGGGTCAGCTCCTCGATCGCGATCGCGTACGAGACCGTGTCGGTGCCGCCGCCTTCGTACTCCTCCGGGATCGGCATCCCCATCAGCCCGAGCTCGGCCATCTCCGCCACGAGCTCGTACGGGAAGCGGCCCTCGCGGTCGAGCTCCTCGGCGACCGGGGCGACGCGGGTCTCGGCGAACTCGCGGACGGTGCGACGGACGAGCTCGTGCTCGGGGGTGAGATCGAGGTCCACCGCGCGGCGATGCTATCCGGCGCTGGAATCACCATGCGGAGGGATCCACTCCCAGAGGCGGAATGCCGATGCCATGGTGGCAATGACTGCGGCCTGGCTCGACTCAACCAGCGTCGAGGCGCTCGACGCGCGCATCCAGCGGCTCGTCTTCGAACGGCAGCTGCTCCGGAGCGAGGGAGCGGGGCGGGAGGCGCTGGAACGGAACCGGCAGGAGATCTGCCGGCTCCAGCACGCGCTCTCGCTCGCGCTGATCGCGCGCCACCACCCGGCGTAGCCCGACCCGGCGCGGGTAGCCTCGGCCCGTGGCCCGGGGCCTCGACACGCGCGCGCTCGGAACGCTGTCCGCGGGGCACCTGGCGACCGACTTCGCGAGCGGCGCCGTGCCCGCGCTGCTCCCGTTCGTCGTCGCCGAGTTCGACCTCTCGTACGTCGCCGCCGGCGCGGTGACGCTCGTGTGGGCGACGGCGTCGTCGGTCGTGCAGCCGCTCTTCGGCCTCGTCTCGGACCGCCTCGGCGCGATCTGGCTGCTGCCCGGCGGCGTCGCACTCGCGGCGGTCGGGATCGGGCTGTCGGCGCTCTCGCCCTCGTATCCCGTGTTCCTGCTGCTCATCGCGCTCTCGGGCCTCGGCACGGCCGCCTACCACCCGGAGGGGTCGAAGTTCGCGGCGTTCGCGAGCGGCGACCGCCGGGCGAGCGGGATGTCGCTGTTCTCGATCGGCGGCAACATCGGCTTCGCGGTCGGCTCCATCGCGGCGACCGCCCTCGTCGTCTGGCTCGGGCTCCGCGGCGGTGTCCTGCTGGCGCTCCCCGGGGTCGTGATCGCGGCCTTTCTCCTGCTGTTGATGCCGTTCCTGCGCTCCTTCGACCCCGGCCGCTCCGTCGCCCGGCGGTTGCGCGGGGAGGACCGTCCGGGCGCGCTCGGGCTGCTCCTCGCGGTGATCGCGTTCCGCAGCCTGGCCTGGTTCGGGCTCCTGACCTTCGTGCCCCTGTACGAGGTCTCGCTGGGGCACTCCGAGGCGTACGGCAACCGGCTCCTCTCGCTGATGCTCCTCGCCGGCGGCATCGGCACCCTCGCCGCCGGACCGGCCGCCGACCGGTTCGGGCGCCGGCCGGTGCTCGTCGGCAGCGTCGCCGCCACCGGGCCGCTGATCGCGGTCTACCTGCTCCTCGGCGGGGTGGCCGGCGCGGTCGCGCTCGCGCTCGTCGGGGTATGCGTGATCGGCACCTTCGGCGTGACGATGGTGATGTCACAGGAGTACCTGCCGTCGCGCATCGGCCTCGCCTCGGGGCTCTCGATCGGCCTCTCGATCGGCCTCGGCGGCATCGCGGCCGTCGGCCTCGGCGCGCTCGCCGACCAGTTCGACCTCGACCGCGCGCTCTGGGTGTGCGCCGCGGCGCCGTTCGTCGCGCTCGCGATCGGGCTCCGCCTGCCCTCGAGCCGGGCCCGGTCGCGCGTCGAGCCCGAGCCGGTCGTCCCGTAGCGATAGGCTCGCGCCACCGACGACGAAGGGGAGAGACGATGGGTGCAGACACCGTGCGGGCGTTCTTCGACGAGCTTCCGACCAGGACGGACCCGTCGAAGACGGCGGGGATGAACAACTCGTACGTGTTCGACGTCGAGGGCGTCGGCCAGTGGACGGTGCGGGTCGACGACGGCCAGGTCAGCGTCGCGGAGGGGGTGGAGGAGGCGGACACGACGATCAGCGCCTCGCAGGAGACGTTCGAGAAGATCGTCGCCGGCGAGCAGAACCCGACCACCGCGTACATGACCGGGAAGCTGAAGATCAAGGGCGACATGGGCGCGGCCATGAAGCTCCAGAACTCGGCGACGGCAAGTAACGACTGCCCTCGCTTCACGCCCTCTGTCCGGCGGGCGGTTGAATCCGATTCGAAAGTGACCTTCTGACAGTCTGTTGCTTTGTCACTCCGAGCGGTGATCGACCCCGTCGCCCGCTGGCGGGAGGCGTACGGGCACGCCGACAAGCCCGACTACGCGGGGCTGCTCACGTTCGGCGCCGCGCCGTACACGCAGGACCCGGCCGAGCTCGCAGGCGTCGACGTCGCGATCGTCGGCGCGCCGATCGACGAGCTCGTCTCCGACCGGCCCGGCGCGCGCTTCGGCCCGCGGGCGATCCGGGCCGCCAGTTGTCCGCCGGGGCCGCACCTCGAGGCGGGCATCGACGCGTTCGCGGCGCTCCGGATCGTCGACTACGGCGACGCGCCGGTGATCCCGGCCGAGCCGCTCCGCTCGCACGAGGCGGTCGAGCGGCTCGTCGGCGAGGTGCTGGACGCCGGCGCCCTCCCGATCGTGCTCGGCGGCGACCACTCGATCGCGGAGCCGGACGTGCGGGCCGTCGCCGCACGCCACGGCCCCGTCGGCCTCGTCCACTTCGACACGCACACGGACACCGGGACGGAGGTCTTCGGCGTCGAGCGCTCGCACGGGACGCCGATGTATCGGCTCGTCGAGGACGGCCACGTCGACCCGCGCCGGTACGTCCAGATCGGCCTCCGCGGCTACTGGCCGACGGAGCGGGAGTTCGCGTGGCAGGCCGAGCGCGGGATCACGAGCCTGTTCATGCACGACGTCCGCGACCGGGGGATCCGCGCGTGCGTCGAGCAGGCACTCGGGGTCGTCGGCGACGGGCCGACGTTCCTCACGGTCGACGTGGACGTCCTCGACCCCGCGTACGCCCCGGGCACGGGCACGCCCGAGCCGGGCGGGATGACGGCGGCCGACCTCCTGTGGGCCTGTCGCGAGGTGGCCGCGCGGGCCAGGCTCGTCGGCGCCGACGTCGTCGAGGTGTGCCCGCAGCTCGTCGGCTCGCTCGACCCGACCGCGCTCGTCGCGGACCGGATCGTGCGCGAGATCCTGACCGGCCTCGCGCTCGCCCGGGCGCTAGCCCTCGAGCTCGACGAGGAGGGCGCCGCCGGCGACGGCGTCGCCCTCCTCGACGTGCACCGCCGCCACCGTGCCGTCGTACGGCGCCACCACCGGGCGTCTCCATCTTCATCGCCTCGAGCACGACCAGCGGCTGCCGCGCCTCGACCCGGTCGCCGGGCGCGACGAGGACGCGGATCACGGTGCCCGGCATCGGCGCCGCCACGGCGCCGCCCTCGCCGCCCGTGCCCCCGTGCTGGGCGGCCTCGTCGAGATCCGGCGGCGGCGCGGGCGGCGGCGCGGGGAGGTTGAGGCGGAACGGCCCGCGCCACGGGCCCTCGGGGAGCCGCAGCGGCGGCTCGGACAGCGGCGGGTGGTCGACGAGGAAGGCCGTGGTCGTCTCGCCGGCGACGAGCGCGGGGTGCGACACGAGCCAGCGCAGGAACGGGAGATTGGTCGTCACGCCCGTGACCTCGGTCTCGTCGAGCGCGTCCCGCAGTCGGGCGAGCGCCTCGTCGCGCGTCGGGCCGTGGGCGATCAGCTTCGCGATCAGCGGGTCGTAGCGCGTCCCGACCTCGTCCCCCTCGGCCACGCCCGCGTCGACGCGGATCCGGGTCGGGAGGCGCAGCCGCTCGAGCCGGCCGGACTGGGGGAGGAAGGTTCGCGGATCCTCGGCGTAGAGCCGCACCTCGATCGCATGACCTTGTGGCTCTGAGCCACTAGCTTGGATCGGCTCGCCGCGGGCGATCCGGAGCTGCGCCTGGACGAGGTCGACGCCGCGGACGAGCTCCGTGACCGGGTGCTCGACCTGGATCCGGCCGTTGAGCTCGAGGAACGAGAACGAGCCGTCGGCCGCGAGCATGAACTCGGCGGTGCCGGCGCTGCGGTAGCCGATCGCGCGCGCGAAGGCGACCGCGGCCTCCTCCATGCGCGTCCGCAGGCCCGGGTCGAGCGCAGGGGAGGGCGACTCCTCGAGCACCTTCTGGTGGCGGCGCTGCACCGAGCACTCGCGCTCGCCGAGGGCGACGACGGTGCCGTGCGCGTCGGCGAGGAGCTGGATCTCGACGTGTCGCGGCCGCTCGACGTAGCGCTCGCAGAAGACGCGGTCGTCGCCGAACGCGGCCTCCGCCTCGCGCCGGGCCGCCTCGAGCGCGTCGGCGAGCTCGGCCGGGCCACGGACGACGCGCATCCCGCGGCCGCCGCCTCCCGCCGCGGCCTTGATCACGAGCGGGAAGCCGATCTCGTCCGGCTCGCCCTCGGGGAGGACCGGCACGCCCTCCTCTCGCGCGATCCGCTTCGCGGCGAGCTTGTCGCCGCCGAGCCGCAGCGCCTCCGGGGGCGGACCGACCCACGTCAGGCCGTCCTCCTCGACCGCGGCGGCGAAGTCCGGGCTCTCCGCCAGGAAGCCGTAGCCGGGGTGCACCGCCTCGGCGCCGGCGACCTGCGCCGCCGCGACGAGCGCGGCCGCATCGAGGTACGACGGCACCTCCGCCACTGCGTCCGCCTCGCGCGCGTGGAGCGCCCCCCGGTCGTCCGGCGCGACCGCGGCGACCGCCTCGAGACCGAGGTCTCGGCAGGCGCGGAAGACCCGCAGGGCGATCTCCCCGCGGTTGGCGACGAAGACCCGGCGCACGGCCGCGAAGCCTACGCTTCGCCGCTACGCTGCCCGGCTCGATGCGCCGGATCGCCCTCGTCGCAGCGCTCGCGCTCCTCGTCCCGGCCGCCGCCTCGGCCGCGCCCGTGTTCCTCGTCTCGGGCCGGGGGTGGGGTCACGGCGTCGGCATGTCCCAGTACGGCGCGCAGGGCTACGCGTCGCATGGGTGGCGGCATGCACGGATCCTCGCGCACTACTACCCGGGCACGCGGCTGGAGCGCATGAAGCCGCGCGACGTGCGCGTGCTCCTGGCGGCGGGGCGGAAGAAGCTCGTCGTCTCGTCGCGGACGTCGTACCGGCTGATCGACGCGAACGGGCGCAGGCGGCTCGTGCGCGGCCGGATCGCGTTCGGCCCGAAGCTCCGCGGCCTGCGCAGCCCGGTGCGCGTCGTCGCCGGGCGCACAGCCGGTCTCGCTCGACGGGACGCCGTACCGCGGCTCGTTCCTCCTCCGCTCGCGCGGGGGGAGGATGTCCGCCGTGAACGTCGTCACGCTCGAGCGCTACCTCGGCGGGGTCGTCCCGTACGAGATGCCGCATGACTGGCACAAGCAGGCGTTGCGGGCGCAGGCGGTCGTCGCCCGCTCGTACACGCTCGCGACGCTGCGGCCCGCCAAGCTCTTCGACCTCTACGACGACCAGCGCAGCCAGGTCTACGGCGGCGTGCGGGCCGAGACGGTCGAGACGAACCTGGCCGTCGGCGCGACGGCGAACCGCGTCCTCACCTACGGCGGCGCGATCGCGACCACGTACTACCACTCGACCTCCGGCGGCCGGACGGCCAACGTGGAGGACGTCTGGAGCCGCAACATCCCCTACCTGCGGGCCGTGGCCGATCCGTACGACCGGATCTCGCCGCACCACCGCTGGGGGCCGCAACGGCTCGACCTCCGCCCGCTGCGGATCCGCGGCGTACGCGACCTCTCGCTCGTGCGCACCCGGTCGGGCCGCGTCGGCGAGGTCGTGCTGCGCACCGGCTCGGGGAACCGCGTCCTCGAGGCGAACGACCTGCGGCGGAAGCTCGGCCTGCGCTCGACCTGGTTCAACATCGGCGTGATCCGGCTCGACTCGCCGGGACGCGTGCACCGCGGCCCGATCGTGCTGCGGGGCATCGCGCGGAACATCGGCGGGGCCGTGATCCAGCGTCGCGACGCCACCGGCTGGCGCCAGGTCGCGCGCGTCCGTCCCCGCGCCAACGGCACCTTCGCGGTCAGGGTCAGGGCGGCGAAGACGGCCCGCTACCGCATCGCGGCCCAGCGCACGCCCGCGCCGGCCGTGCTCGTCCGCGTCGCCTGATCAGCCCGTCGCGCGGATCGCGACGACCACGAGCACGATCGCGGCGACGGCCAGGATCCCGACGAGGACGAGGTTCACGAAGAGGGCGGTGCGCAGCGAGCGCGGCGTGCCGTCGCGGGCCTCCTCCCGCGGGGCCGCGCCGACGCCCTCGGCGAGCAGCCGCGTGAGCAGCTGGTTGAGGCTCACGCCGTCGCGCTCGGCCCGCTCCGCGAGCTCGCCGTGGAGCTCCGGAGGCATGCGCAGCAGAATGCGGCCGCTGTAGCGAGGCGCGTCGTCGGGGTCACGATCCGCCCGCGGGGCCGCCGGCGTCGAGCGGGACATGCATCGAGTGTACGGCGGACGGCTCGGCGCGACAACGCGCGTCAGCGGGCGTTCCCGTCGTCGAGCTCGCGCCTGAGCGTCTGCAGCGCGCCGCGCAGGAGGCGCGAGACGTGGACCTGCGAGATCCCGAGACGGGCGGCGATGCCGGCCTGGCTGAGGCCCTCGCCGAACCGGAGCGCGACGATGCGGCGTTCCCGTGCGGGCAGCCGGCGCAGCGCCCGTGCGACCGCAATGCGGTCCTCGGCGGCGCGCAGCGTGTCGGCGTCGTCGGCGAGGCGGTCCTCGTCGAGCGACACGACGAGGGGCGCCGTCGCGGCGGCGACCTCCTCGCGCCGTGCGCCGGCGGCGCGCGCGCGCTCGTCGTCGGTCGGCGGCCGACCGAGGCGGGCGACGAGCTCCCGGTCGAGCTGCGGGAAGGGCGCCGCGGAGCTCGTGGATGCGCCGCGGCGGGCGCACGGCCTCGACCCGGTCGCGCAGGTGCCGCCGGAGCTCCCCGTCGATCGTGGGGACGGCGAACGCGAGCAGGTCGTCGCCCCGCCCGGGGTCGAACCGGTCGATCGCGGCGAGCAGCGCCACGGCGCCGACCTGCTGCAGGTCCTCGAGCGCCTCGCCGCGGCCCCGGTAGCGGCGGGCGAGCGCCGCGACGAGCGGGAGATGCAGCTCCACGAGCCGCCCGCGGGCGTCCGGGTCGCCGTCGCGGTGGGCGCGGAGGCAGCGGCGGCTCTCCCATTGGACCTCTGAAATGACCGATGTCACTCGCTCAGTTCCTTTCCGCGTTCGAATTCGACGATATCGCGCAAACACGATTTCGCAAAATCGTGGCTCATTCGGTATCGCGATGGGTACTTGTATCGTTGGATGCACCGCGTGTCGGGGAAGTTGCGGCTGGCAAATGCGACCGTGACGGCGGCTCGTTGCGGCCGCCGTGCTCGCTCCCGGGTGCCTTGCGCCGACGACAGCGCCCCGCCGTTCTCGTCCGTCCTCCCGGCCGTCCCGGCCGTCGCCGAGGCCGCCGCGGTCGTCGACGCGGCCGTGTCGGCCGTGCAGGCGCCCGTGCCAGACTCCGGTCGTGGCGCCGCAAGGCGCCTGCGGCCGCAGGCGTCCGCCGCCTGTGGCGAGCCGCAACCCGCCGCGGAGCCCGCCAAGGCCGACCCGGCGCCGTCCGAGACGGCCACCAGCGCGCCGGCTGCGGCTCCCAAGCCCGCTGCCGAGGCGCCGAAGGCACGCGATACCACCGCTGCTACCAGCGCAATCGCTGCAGCCGTTTATACTGCAGTGAATTCCGCCCAGTATCACGGCGATACGACGCAGTATCAGCCGTCGAACATCGTCGTGATCGTGCGAATAGACAGTCCCGGAAACGACGGACCGATCACGCAGACGAATACCGCGATCACCTCCATCGTCACGACGGTCACACAGACCGTGGAATCGGTCGCGACGGCCGCCGCTGCGACCGTCCCCGCTCCCGCCGTGACGCTGCCGGCGCCGGTGACCCAGATCGTCCCGATCGAGCTCCCGGCGCTGCCGCTGCCCCGGATCGACGTGCCCGCGCTGCCGGCGCTGCCGGCGGCCGCGATCTCGCTGGCCACGACCCCGCTCCCGGCTCTCGAGGTGCCCGTGCTGCCTGTGCCGGTCGAGCTGCCCGGGCTTCGACTTCCTCGCGCAGGATCCGCTCGCAGCGGCCGTCCCGGCGCGAGCCGGGCCGCGATCGCCCCTTGTGGGCGCCGCTCCCGGGCCGGCGGTGCTCCCGCCGTGGCTCGCCGCGCCCTCGTTCCGCGCCGCGACGCCGTTCGCGTCGGCCGCCGCCGACGTGGAGCGCGCCCGGCAGCCCAGCCGTGGGGCGCACGCGGTGCCGCCCGCCGCGGAACGCCCCGCGCCTCCGACGATTCCGACGCAGCGTGTCGCCGGCTCCGCCGCACCCGCCGCCGCAGGCGGGGCAGGCGCGGGCGCCGCTGCCGTCGCCCTGATCTTCGCCATCCTCGCCGCGTACGCCCTCGTCCCGCCCGGTGGGTTCCGCCGGCTCAGGCGGATTCGCGTCCGAACTCCGTCGGGCGTCGACGGCGCGCGTCGCGAACGTCCCGGATAGCCGCGCCTTCGTCCATGCCGGGGCTCAGCCCGGCAGTTATTTCCACGACGAAGGAGCTGTGATGAAACCAAGGCTCATCGCGCTGGTCGCGCTGGCCTTGCTCCTCGCCGCCGTCGTCATCGGGAGCGCCACAGCGGCGCCACCCCCGTTGACTCCGGCTCAAGCACAGGCGATGGGGCAGGATGCAGCGAGCGGCCAACGCGCTGATACCACGGCCGGTTCAGGGCAGTATCAGCCCTCGAACCAGTCCGTGCCGACCCGGATCGGGAGCAAGGGAGAGGGCGGCGACGTCACGCAGACGAACGCGTCTGCCGCCGCTGCGATCTCTGCGAACGAGAACAAGACCGACCAGAGCGCCGACCAGACGCAGTCCGGCGGCGCGGGCGGCTCGTACGGGCAGGCAGCAGGACAGTCGGCCGACAGCGAGCAGAAAGCGAAGTCCGACGCCGACTCGACCCAGGTGAAGCCGTCGAACGTGAACGTGCCGATCCGGATCGGGAGCAAGGGCGACGGCGGCGACGTGACGCAGACGAACGCGTCGGCCGCGGCCGCAGCCTCGGCGAACGGGAACAAGACCGACCAGGACGTCGACCAGACGCAGTCCGGCGGCGGCTCCAAGGACGGCTCGTGCTGCTCCGACGCCTCGTACGACCAGGCGGCCGGGCAGGACGCGAAGAGCGAGCAGAAGGCCGAGTCCGACGCGGACTCGACCCAGAAGGCACCGTCGAACATCAACGTCCCGATCCGGATCCTGAGCCCCGGTGACGACGGCGATGTGACCCAGACGAACGCGTCGGCCGCCCTCGCCGCCTCGGCGAACGGCAACAAGACCGACCAGGACGTCGACCAGACGCAGTCCGGAAGCTCGAACGGCGACTCGAAGTGCTGCTCCGACGCCTCGTACTCGCAGGCGGCCGGGCAGGAGTCGAAGAGCGAGCAGAAGGCCGAGTCGGACGCCGACTCGACGCAGGTCAAGCCGCGGAACATCAACGTCCCGATCCGGATCCTGAGCCCCGGTGACGACGGCGATGTGACGCAGACCAACGCGTCGGTCGCGGGTGCCGCCTCCCTGAACGGCAACAAGACCGATCAGGACGTCGACCAGACGCAGTCCGGCGGCGGCTCGAAGGACGGCTCGAAGTGCTGCTCCGACGCCTCGTACGACCAGGCGGCGGGTCAGGAGTCGAAGAACGAGCAGACGGCCAAGTCCGATGCCGATTCCACGCAGTACGGCGCGTCGAACATCAACGTGCCGATCCGGATCGGCAGCAAGGGCAACGGCGGCGACGTGACGCAGACCAACGCGTCGCTCGCAGCCGCGATCTCGGCCAACGGCAACAAGACCGACCAGGACGTCGACCAGACGCAGGGCGGCGGAAAGCCCGCCAACGACTCGAGGCACGACCCGAAGTGCGGGTGCAGCTCGGACGCGCTGTACTCACAGACCGCGGGTCAGGAGTCGAAGAACGACCAGTGGGCGGATTCCGACGCGGAGTCCAAGCAGGTGAAGCCGTCGAACGTCAACGCCCCGGTGCGGATCGGCAGCAAGGGCCACGACGGCGACGTGACGCAGACGAACCTGTCTGCGGCGGTCGCGGCTTCCCTGAACGGCAACGAGACCGACCAGGACATCGACCAGACCCAGGGCGGGTCGAAGCGCGACCCGCGCAACGGCTCGCCGTACGGCTCCTCGTACGACCCCAGGCACGACTCGGGGTGCTGCGGCTCGGACGGCATCTACGTCCAGGCTGCCGGGCAGGAGTCGAAGAGCGAGCAGGGCGCCCGGTCGGACGCCGATTCGACGCAGTACGGCGCGTCGAACACGAACGCCCCGGTGCGGATCGACAGCAAGGGCGGGGGCGGCGACGTCACGCAGACGAACGCCTCTCTGGCCGCTGCGATCTCGGCCAACGGCAACAAGACCGACCAGGACGTCGACCAGACGCAGCCGGGCGGCTTGATCGACGAGCCGAAGCGCGATTCGAGGTGCTGTGACTCGGACGCGCTGTACATCCAGGCTGTGGGGCAGTCGGCCACGAACGACCAGTGGGCCGACTCCGAGGCGGACTCGAAGCAGGTGAAGCCGTCGAACACCAACGCGCCCGTGCGGATCGACAGCAAGGGCCACGACGGTGACGTCACGCAGACGAACGCCTCCCTGGCCGCGGCCGTGTCGGCCAACGGCAACAAGACCGACCAGGACGTCGACCAGACGCAGGGCGGGTCGAAGCGCGACCCGCGCAACGGCTCGCCGTACGGCTCCTCGTACGACCCCAGGCACGACTCGGGGTGCTGCGGCTCGGCCATCTACGTGCAGGCGGCCGGCCAGGAGTCGAAGAGCGAGCAGGGCGCCCGGTCGGACGCCGATTCGACGCAGTACGGCGCGTCGAACACGAACGTCCCCGTGCGGATCGACAGCAAGGGCGGCGGCGGCGATGTCACGCAGACGAACCTCTCGGCTGCGCTGGCCGCCTCGCTGAACGGCAACGAGACCGACCAGGACCTCGACCAGACGCAGGGCGAGTCCAAGGGCCGCAAGCACGACCCGAGGAACGACTCGCACTGCGGGTGCTCCGACGCGCTGTACGTGCAGGCGGCGGGGCAGGAGTCGCACAACGACCAGTGGGCCGACTCCGACGCCGAGTCGAGCCAGCACGGGGCCTCGAACGTGTGGGATCCCGTCCGGATCGACAGCAAGGGCCGCGACGGCGACGTCACGCAGCTGAACGCGTCCGTCGTCGCCGCCGCCGCGGCGAACGGCAACAAGAGCCGGAACGATGCGAAGCAGCATCAGGCCGGCTCGGGCTCGAGCTACGAGCAGACGCTCGGCCAGTCGGCGGGCAACCGCCAGAAGGCCGGGTCCGACGCCCGCTCGAAGCAGGGCAAGGCGAAGTCGAAGAAGCAGGCGCCGTCGCACAAGCGCGGCGGTCGCCACCTCGTCGACTGAGCATGAAGGCGATCGGGAGGCCCGCTCCAGGGCGGGCCTCCCCGATCGGCTAGGTCGTTCGAAATCACGTTGACAGTCGCGAAAACGGGTTCTAGCGTCGTTCGAAACGTGGCAATTCGCACGTTGGGGGTGCGTGCCAATGGGCGGATTCGCACGGCTGGCACTGCGGCACCCGATCCCGTGGCTGCGTCGCGCCGTGGCTCGCCGTCGGCGTGCTCGCTCCGGGCGCCGCGCACGCGGCCGACGCCGGACCCGAGCCCGCCAAGTCCGTCGGTCGCGGCCCCGACGCCCGATCCGGTGCCGTCGGGCCGCTCACTCGCCCAGCCCGCCCGTCCCGCGGGCACGACGACGGCCCCGGTGCGGCGGGTCGTGGTCGTCCCGACCGCGCCGCGCGTCGTGCGGGTCGTGACACCGGCGCCTGCGGCGGCCCGCACGACGCGGGCCGCGCAGCGCGCTCCAACCGCTCGGCCGAAGCAGGCCGCATCGGCGCGCCCACGGCCGAAGCCGCAGCCGGCGCCGACCCGTGAGCCCCGCGTCGTCCGGATCGCGGGCGAGCCGCGCGAGGCGATCGTTCGCGCGGTCGCCGCGGGGACGGCCGATCCGCTGCCGCTCTTCCTCGCGGCTGCCGGCCTCGCCGGCGTCGCGCTCGCGGGCGGCGGGTTCGCGATCGCCGTAGGCAGGGAGCTGAAGGCGCTGTGAGCGTGCGCGTGCGTCGCCGTGCTTCTGGCGCTCGTCTTCACCGGCGGCGCGCTCGCGGCGGTCGCCGCCGACACGACGCCTCCGGTGATCACCTGGTCGTTCTCCGGAAGCGAAGGCAACGACGGCTGGTTCCGAAGTGACATCGGCGTCACCTGGTACGTCAGCGACCCGGAGAGCATCTACTCCGCAGGCGTCCGAGTGCCTGAGCCCGTCGCCGATCACGGCGAGCGGGCAGACGCGAAGCTGCTCGGCGACGAGTGCCGGCGGGGCGTCGAGCGTGTCCACACCGGCCGCCGCCGCAAAGATCGACAAGGACCCGCCGTCGGGCGTCACGGGAGCGCCCGCGCGCGGACCCGACACGAACGGCTGGTACACGAGCCCGGTCGGGGTCTCGTTCACCGGGACCGACGGGGTCTCGGGTATCGCGAGCTGTTCGTCGGCGACGTACAGCGGTCCCGAATCGGCCTCGGGCTCGGTCAACGGCACCTGCACCGACAACGCCGGCAACGTCGGCAGCGGGGCCTACGGGGGTCTCAAGTACGACGCGACGGCTCCGACGGTCAATGCGTCACCTGCGCGGGCGCCGGACCGGGACGGCTGGTACACGAGTCCCGTGGCGTTCACGGCATCCGGATCGGACGGAGCGTCGGGTGTCGAGTCGTGCAGCGCAGGGACGTACAGCGGGCCCGACAGCGGAGCGGGAAGCATCTCTGCGAGCTGCCGCGACAACGCGGGGAACTCTGCGCTCCAGATCCTTCTCGGTGCGCTACGACGCGACGCGGCCCGAGGCGACCGGCGCCGGCCTCGACCGGGCGCCCGACCACGGCGAGTGGTACACGAAGCCCGTCACCGTCACGTTCACCGGCAGCGACTCGACCTCCGGGATCGCGTCCTGCACCACGTGAGCTACAGCGGCCCCGACGGCGACGCGAACGTCAGCGGCACCTGCACCGACCGCGCCGGGCACACGAGCGCGCCGCGCGCCTTCGGCTTCAAGTACGACGACACCGCGCCGCAGCTGACGAAGGCGGAGGTCGAGAAGGGCGATCGTTTCGTCACGCTGAGCTGGGCGGCGATCGGGTGGCGTTGCGGCGGTGACGGTGACGCGTGCGGACGTCGCGGCCGCGGCGGCGGCGCCGATGTACGCGGGCACCGGCACGAGCTGGACGGATCGCTCGGTGAAGAACGGCGTCAAGTACAGCTATGTGTTGCAGGTCGAGGATGCGGCCGGGAACGCGGCGACGAAGACGATGGTCGCGACGCCGCGGCCGGCGTTGTACCAGCCCGCCCGCGACGCGCGGGTGCGGCGCGGCGCGCCGACGACGTTCGCGTGGGAGGCCGTCCCGAAGGCGACCTACTACAACTTCCAGCTGCACCGTCGCGTCGGCGGCCGCTGGGTCAAGGTGCTGACCCGCTGGCCCGGGAAGCCGTGGTTCGCGCTGCCGCGGCGGTGGGAGGCGGCCGACGGGAGGATGTCGACGCTCACGGCCGGGCGCTACCGCTGGTATGTCTGGCCCGCGACGGGGCTTCGTTCGCAGCGCCGTTACGGCAAGCTCGAGGGCTCGAGCGAGTTCTCGGTCGGCTGAGCCGACGGCCGGATCGCGACGAGCGTCACGACGCAGGCACCGGCGAGCAGGAGGTAGGGCACCCAGTCCGCGGTCGCGTCCGCCAGCGCGCCGCCGAATGCCGCCCCGCCTGCGGCGCCCGGTGCCCAGGCCATGCTCACGAGCGCGAACGCGTACGCGTACTCGAGGCCGAACGCCTCGGCGCGGTCGGCGAGCAGCGACATCCCCGGCGCCCAGAACGATCCGAACGACACCGCCGCGACGACCACGAGGAGCGCCAGCGGCCAGGCGTTGCCGACCCACGGGATCACCGCCGCGACGCCGGCCGACATGACGAGGCCGAAACGGAGGGGGAGGAGCCGTCCACGCCGGTCCGACAGCGCGTCCGAGCACCGGCGACGCCGCGCTCTCGAGCGCGGCCGCCGTCAGCCACGTGGCGCCGATCGCGACCGCCGAGAATCCGAGCTCGTCCAGCCGTAGCGGAGCGAGCACGCCGAGGACGCCGAAGAGGAGCGCGGGGAGGAGGACGAACCACGCGGCGCCGAGGATCCTCGGGTCGCCGAAGGAGCGCGCGAGGACGGAGAGCGGCTGCGGCGGCGAGGGCGGGAACGCGGGTGTGACCCACGTCCAGACGGCCAGGGCTCCGCCGAGCACGGCCACGCTGCCGAAGGCCCAGCCCGTGCCGACGACCGAGGCGATCCCGCCGAGCACCGGCCCGAAGAGCGCGCCGCCGATCGCGGCGGCCATCGCCGAGCCGATCAGCTCGCCACGTCGCGCCGGAGGCGACGCGGCCACGAGCCAGGCGAGTCCTGCCGTCCACGTGAACGAGCTCGCGACGCCCTGAAGGAAGCGCGCGGAGACGAGCATTTCGTACGAGTCGAGCACGCCGAACGCGAACGTCGTCACCGTCATGCCGACGAGCCCGACGAGCACGGTCGGCTTCACGCCGAGACGCGCCGCCGAGAGCCCGCCGGGGAGCGCGCCGAAGAACGCGCCGGCGGCGTAGGCCGCGGCGAGCACGCCCGCCTCGGTCTTCGACAGGTCGAGCTCGTCCGCGTACTCCGGCAGCAGCGGCGTCAGCGCAGCGAAGAAGAGCGAGTCGACGAAGACGAACGCGCCGACGAGCAGCAGCAGCTTCCGCATCCCGTCGAAGCTACCGAATCGCCCTCACGCGCCTTCGTCGAGGCAGGAGCGCTTTCATGCTCGTCAGCCCGACCAGTCCGGCCGACGCCGCTCCAGGAACGCCCTGAGCCCCTCCTGACCCTCTTCGCTCGTCCGCCGCTCGGCGATCCGGCGTGCGGTCTCGAGCCCGTCGAGCGGCGCGTCGAGGACGAGCCGCTTCGCCGCGCGCGCCGCCCGCGGGCCGGCCGACCGCAGCTCCCCGAGGACGCGCTCCACGGCCGCGTCGAGGTCCTCGGCGAGCTCGTGGACGAGCCCGATCCGCAGCGCGAGCTCTGCGCCGAAGCGCTCGCCCGTCGGGAACAGCCGCCGCGCCCAGCTGGGGCCGATCTTCGCCAGCGCGAACGGCGAGATCACGGCCGGGACGATCCCGAGCTTCGCCTCCGAGAAGGCGAAGACCGCGTCCGGGGCGGCGATCACGACGTCCGCGCAGGCGACGAGGCCCGCGCCGCCGCCGAGGGCGTGGCCCTGCACGCGGCAGATCACCGGCGCCGGGCAGCCGTCGATCGCCTCGAGCATCCGCCGCAGGCCGAGCGCGTCGGCGACGTTCTCGTCGTAGGTGAGGTCGACGGAGGACCGCATCCACTCGACGTCGGCGCCGGCGCAGAAGCTCGGCCCTTCGCCCGCGAGCACGACCGCCCGCGCCCGACCCACGTCGACGAAGGCGCTCGCGAGCTCGGCGATGAGCTCGGCGTCGAAGGCGTTGCGCCGGTCGGGGCGCGCGAGGGTGACCCGGAGCACGTCACCGTCGCGCTCGATCCGCAGGTTCGCCATGGCGGGCAAGTCTAGGATCCGGCGCGTGCCTGAGGTCGTCCATCTGGCTCGAGCGCGCCGGCCGCGGGCCCGTCTGGGGGACCGAGAGCGACGACCTGAACGCGACGCTGCTCGCGTGGCCCGCCGGCGAGGCGAGCCCGGAGCACGTCAACGCCGAGCGCGACGTCCTGATCGTCGTCGTCTCGGGCGGCGGGTCGCTCGAGGTCGACGGCGAGGCGCACGCGCTGGCGGCGGGCGATGCCATCGTCGTGCCGAAGGGGGCGAGCAGGCGGCTCGCCGCCGGGCCGGACGGGATCCGCTACCTGTCCGTCCATCGGCGCCGCGGCGGACTCCGGATCGGGAAGGCGCCTTCGTGATCCGCGGCGCCCTCGCTGCCGCGCTCACGCCGCTCCGGGACGGCGGCGCGGCGCTCGACGAGGACGCGTTCCCGCCGTACGTCGACTTCCTCCTCGCCGGCGGCGTCGCCGGCGTCCTCGCGCTCGGGACGACGGGCGAGGGCATCTCGCTGTCGGTGGCGGAGCGCCGGCGGGCGACGGCGCTGCTGCGCGCGCGCGATCGCCGGCCGGGGCGTCGTGATCGCGCACTGCGGCGCGCAGACCACGGCCGACACCGTCGAGCTCGCGTCGCGGGCCGCGGAGGACGGCGCCGACGCGGTGGCGGTGATCGCGCCGCCGTACTACCGGCTCGACGACCGGGCGCTCCTGACGCACCTCACGGCCGCCGCGGCGGCTGCGGAGCCGCTGCCGTTCTACGTCTACGAGTTCGCGGCCGCGAGCGGCTACCCCGTGCCGCTCCCGGTGCTCGCGGCGTTGCGCGAGGCGGCGCCGAACCTCGCCGGCCTGAAGGTGTCGGACACCCCGTGGGACGCGTTCGCGGCGTACCTCGTCGAGGGCCTCGACGTCTTCGTCGGGCCGGAGGCATTCATCTCGCAGGGAATGGCCGCAGGGGCGGTCGGGGCCGTGTCCGCGCTCGCGTCGGCCTTCCCGGACCGGGTCGCGGCGGCCGTGCGCGAGCCCGAGGGCGAGGCCGCGGCAGGCATGGCCGACCTCCGCGCGTTCGTCGAGTCGCTCCCCAGGCATGCGGCCCTGAAGCACGTCGTCGCCCGCCGCGGCGTCCCGATGCGCGAGGACGTCCGCCCGCCACTGCGCGGGCTCACGGACGACGAGCGTCGCCGTCTCGACGAGTGGCTCGATGCCTAGGCTCGTGGTCGCCGGCGCGGGCGCGGTCGGGGCCTCGATCGCGTACCACCTCGCTCTGCGCGGCGCGCGGGACGTCGTGCTCGCCGACGTCGGCGAGATCGCGTCGGGCGCCACCGGGAAGGCGATGGGCGGCGTGCGGCAGCAGTTCTCGACCGAGCCGGAGGTGCGGCTCGCGCAGGCCAGCGTGCGGCTCTTCCGCGAGCTCGGCGCGCCGCTGTTCGAGCAGGTGGGCTACCTCTTCCTCGCGACCTCGGAGCAGGGCCTGGCAGAGCTGAGCGCGCGCGCCGATGTGCAGCGCGGGCTGGGCGTGCCCGTCGAGGACGTCGACCCGTCCTCGGTTCGCGGCCTGCGCACCGACGACGTCCTCGGCGCCGTCGTGTGCCGGGAGGACGGGATCGCCGATCCCGCGGGCGTGACGCGCGAGCTCGTGCGGCGCGCGGCGGAGCGCGGGGTGGAGGTACGGGAGCGCACGGACGCGCTCGAGCTCGAGGCCGACGTCCTCGTCGTCGCCTGCGGCGCCCGGTCCCCCGGAGTCGCGGCCGCGCGGGGCGTCGACGTCCCGATCCGGCCGCTCGTCCGCCAGCTCGCCGACATCGGGCCGATCGCCGACCTTCCGGCCGATCTGCCGATGGTGATCGAGGGCGAGACGACGTTCCACTTCCGCCGCGTCGGCGCCGACCGGCTGCGGCTGGCGATGACCGAGCCGCGGCCGCGCTGGGGCGACCTCGAGGAGGTCGACGACGGGCTGGTCGAGGACTGGCGTGCCCGCGCCGCGACGCGGTACCCGCCGGCGGCCGGCGCGCCGCTCGTCCGGGCCTGGGCCGGGCTGTACGACATGACGCCCGACGCACATCCGATCATCGGCCCGGCCGGCGACGGGCTCTACCTCGCCTGCGGCTTCTCCGGCCACGGCTTCATGCAGGCGCCGGCGGTCGGAGCGGCGGTCGCGGACGAGCTCCTCGACGGTGGCTCGGACTTCGACCTGAGCCCGTACCGCCTGGAGCGGTTCGCCGGCGGCGCGAGCTTCCCCGAGACGCTCGTGCTGTAGCCCGTTCGGGGGTTGTACGGCCGTCACGGCGGCGGCTAGCGTCCGACCCGAGGATGGGGGGCGTGCGGTTGATCCCGGTGTTGCTGCTCGCGCTCGCCGCGACGGCGCTCGCCCCCGCGACCGCGAGCGCGGCGAGCTGGTGCGGCAACGACGTCGCGACGCAGGACCGGCAGCCGGAAGCGGTGAGCGGGGCGCAGTTCCACGTCCTCTACGCGATCCCCTCGGACGGCGCCGACCGCTTCGCCGAGACCGCGCCGAAGATCGTCACCGACCTCGAGCACGTCGTCCGCTGGTGGCGCGGCCAGGACGCGACCCGGCAGCCGCGGCTCGACCTGTTCCCGTTCCCGACGGCGTGCGACTCGGAGCTCGGGCGCCTCGACCTGACCTTCGCCCGGCTCTCGGCCCCGGCGGGCGCCTTCGCCGCGTCGTCGACGCGGTTCCAGCTGATCCGCGACGAGCTCGGCCGCGCCGGCTTCTCCGACCCGACGAAGAAGTACCTCGTCTTCTACGACGGCGAGGTCGCGGCCGACGACATCTGCGGCACCGGCGGCGGCCAGGACGAACGCCGGCGGGCTGTTCTCGTACGCGATGGTGTGGGTGCGGGCGCACGCGAATTGCGGCTCGGTCGGCAACGGCGACTACGCCGCGGTGACGACCGTGCACGAGATGCTGCACTCGCTCGGCGCGGTTCCCGGTCCGGTCAACGGCGCCGGCCCGCCGCACGCCTGCCCCGACGACACGGGCACGTCTGCGGCTCGGAGGTCGACGTGATGGCGCCGTTCGGCCTGTCCGACGCGATCGGCGACTACGTGCTCGACCCCGGCCGCGACGACTACTACGGGCACGGCGGGCCCTGGTTCGACATCCGTGCCTCGCTCTGGCTGCGCCACCTCGACGCGCCGGAGCAGCCGCTGACGGTGACGCTCGTGGGCGCGAGCGAGGGCGACGCCGTGGAGAGCGCGCTGCCGGGAATCTCCTGTCCGGCCGCGTGCGCGATCGGCTGGGAGGCCGGCACGCGAGGTCGAGCTCGAGGCGCGCAGCGGCGAGGGGAACACCGCGTTCCGGCGGTGGGAGGGGTCGTGCACCGGCGGCGACGCGACCTGCACGGTCCGGGTCGACGGGCCGGCGGCCGTCCGCGCCGTCTTCGGCCCGGCGTCCTACCCGCTCTCGCTCCGCGTCCGCGGCAGGGGCCGCATCGCGGGCGACGCGAGCTGCCGCACGACCTGCCGCTTCGCCGTCGACTACCCGGAGGCGACGCGCCTGCGGGCCGTGCCGGCGAAGGGCTGGCGCTTCGTCCGCTGGAGCGGCGCCTGCCGCGGCACGAAGGCGTGCGTCGTCGCCGCGACAGCGCCGAGGGCCGTCACCGCGACGTTCGCGCGCCGCCGCGGCTAGCCGGCGGTCGGCTCCGCCGGGAGCTTCGCGAGCAGGTTCTTGATCCGGCGCAGGACGTCCGCCTCGTCGTGCCCGAAGTCGTCGCGGTAGGAGTGGAGCGCTGCGTGCAGGAGCCGCAGCTCGTCGTCGGTGAGCTCGATCGTGTGCATGGCGGCGGACCCTACCGCGGTGGTCGGAGGGGGCCCGCGACGGGGCCCCCTCCGAGCCTGCGTCACTGCTCGAAGACCTGCAGCTCCGCGATGCGGACGCGCTCGTCGTTCACGTCGAAGCCGGCGAGCGTCGTCTGGTCGCAGTCGGTCGAGTTGCCCGGGTCGTCGTCCAGGTCGCCCTGGTACGCCGGCCCGCCCGTGCACTGGTTCGTGAGCACGCGGATGCGCACGTGCGTCGCCTTCGTCTGCGGGACGTCGAACGAGCGCATGATCAGCTCCGGTGCCCGCGGCCGCGGCACGCCCGACGGGAACGCGTCGGCCGGGCTGGTGAAGATCCGCGTGAACTGCGCGTCCTGCGAGCAGTCCACCGCGCCCTTCGCCTCGCACGTCCAGAGCTCGAACGACCGGAGGGCCGTGAAGCGGTTCTGGCCGCCGTTGTCCTCCGGGTCGCCGATGTTGACGCGCAGCATCGCGCTGACCTGGACGCGCCGCACCTGGTGCGACGCCTGCGAGGGATCGAGCCGGACCGTGACCTGCTTGCCGCCCACCGGCCCGGTGAGCGAGGCCCAGTTCGTCTCCTCGGTGTCGTCGATCAGCTCGGCGAGGTTGACGCCGTCGCCGCTGGCGGTCGCGCCGCTCGTCGACGAGGCGACGTTCCGCGACATGTTCACTGGCATGTCGCGGACCTGGCCCGGGTTGAGCGAGAACGTGAAGCGCTTCATCCCGAAGCCGTTGCCGCGGGCCACGAACTCGTACTGGCCGGGGACGATCTTGAAGGTCGCCCCGAGCGGCGTCGCCGGATCGGTGTCGGCGATCGGCGTTCGCGGCCGCCTCGTAGCGGCCGACGAAGAGCTCGACCGCGTGGCCGTCCGCCTGGCCGACGGCCTTGAACGTCACCGTCGCGTTGTTCGCGTGCGGCGACTCGAAGCTCGGCGTCGGGTCGAACGTGGCGCCGCCGCCCGGCGCTCGCCGCCCCGGTGCCGAGGCCGCGGCGGGCGAACGCGTTCCAGAGCAGCGCCTGGTGCGCGCCGCCGAAGCGGACCATGTCGGCCGCGAGCATCGCGTCGCGCGCGTCGACCATGCTGACGTCGCCGCGTCGCCATCAGCAGCCACGCGTCGAACACGAGCTGCGCCCAGCGCCGGTTGCCCGGGCACTGCGTGACCGGGCGGTCGCCCCGGACGCACGCCTGCTGCAGCCCGATGTCGCCGGCCGGGAACGACGCCGTTGTAGGCGTTGATGAACGCCTGGCGGATGTCGTAGTTCGTGGCCGACCAGATCTCGCCGTCGGCGTGCACCTGCGTCCGCTGGGTGCAGACGCCGGCCTGGTTGCAGGCGAAGTCGTAGCCGACGTCCGAGTAGTTCAGCGGGCTCGCGTTCATGGCGTAGTTGCGGATGCCCGCCTGGTGGTCGCCGGTGACGTACGGGCCGACGGCGAACGGGTTCTCGCCGCCGATCGGCACGAGCGCCTGCGAGTTGAGGAACTCCGCCGCCTGCAGGTCGGACCAGCTCTCGCCCATCGCCTGCGGCCTGGTTGCCCGCGAGGTTCTGGTTCGGGCCGGCGACCATGCGGTTCGAGACCATGTGCCCGTACTCGTGCGCGATGACGGACATGTCGTAGTCGCCGTCGACGCACGGCGAGTAGAACGTCGCCGGGATCGGCTGCCAGAGGAACATGTTCGTCACCGGCACGATGCCGTCGGCCGGCGTGAACTGGTTGGCGTTGTCGCGCGACGCGAAGCCGGGCGGCCCGCCGACGATGCCGCCGGCCTGGGCGTTGCCGTGCTCCGGGTCGCTCTGCGAGGCCGCCCTTGGCGAAGTTGAACGCCTGCGCGTTGAAGGCGGTCTCTGTGAAGCCGAGGACGTACGACCAGTCGTGCATCCGGTTGTGCATCGCGTGGAGGTTGGCCCGCGCGGCGTCGATGTCGTTCTGCTGCGAGCGAGGTGAACGACGCCGGGTTGCAGCGCGACGTGAACCACTGGTTCGTCCACGGGTAGACGTAGTCGCGCGTCGCCGACGAGCGTGAAGTCCGTCGCCCTGCGAGGTTGCCGACGTTCGAGTTCCACTTCTCCGTCGCGCGCGCGTTGTTGCCGCGGGTCTGGAACGTGGGCGTGTTCGTGGCCGCGTCGACGTCCCACGCCACCGGCGAGGACGGGTTCGCGACCGCCTTCGCGCAGCCGGCGCCCGCGTTCCAGCACCAGATCTCGCGCGTGTCCGTCGACGCGTAGGTGAGCGGCGGCGAGGCGGGGAAGACCTTCCACGCCGGGTTGTCCGCCGCGTGGTCGACGATGCCGTCGCGGACGAGCAGCTCGGCCGTCGCCGCGTCGACGTAGCTCATGGCTCCGAGCGTCTCGCTCAGGTCCATGAGGAGGACCTCGTACGCCTGCCGCACGCCGTCGGCCGGGGTCGGCACGCCGACGAGCCGGACGCGGGCCGGGATCGGTGTAGCCGGCGACGTCGAGGACGGTCCAGCCGTTCTCCTGCCGCGCGTTCGCCGATCGCCCCGGCCGGATGGCCGGCCGCGTCGGCGGCGGCCCGGACCGCGTCCTCGGCGCGAGAGCTGGACACCGCGCCGGTGAGTCGCGTGTCCGTCGCGAGCGAGGACGAGAGCGAGGCGACCTTGCCGTCGACGATGCCGACCGCGACGAGGCCGTCACGGCCGGCCGGGATGTCGCCGAAGCGCTGGCGGAAGAGCACCGCGCTCCCCGACCCGATCGGCGCCCGGTTGAGGAGCTCGAGGTCGGCGACCTCGGCCTGGGACAGTCCGAGCAGCTCCGCGTTCGCGCGGAGGTACTCGCGGGCCGCGGTGACGTCGTTGTCCGAGAGCCCGGTCGCGAGGTAGCTGCCGGGGTCGCTGAGCGTCTCCGGCGAGCCGAAGCGGTTGAAGCGCGCCTGTGAGCCCTGCTTGACGCGGTTGAGCTGCCCCTGAGCTCGGAGCCTTGCGCCCCTGCCGGGAGTCGACGTTCGGCAGCGTCCCCTCGTCGCCCTGCACCTTCGGGTCGGAGGTCGCTGTCGAGGGGCCCGCGGTCACGGCCAGGGCGGCGACGAGTGTCGCCGCGGCCAGGAGTCCGCGGGCTGGACGGCGGATTCGCATGGATCCTCTCTCCCTTCGTGGATCACGCCGCAGCTGTCAGCGCGCGAGTATGGCAACCCGCGCGGCGTTCGTGAGTCACTCGAAGGCGAGGCCGCGGCGCGAGAGCTCCTCGTCCGCGAATTGCCCCTCGATCGACGCCTCGAGGTCGAACTCCTCGACGACGTCGGGGTCCTTGCCGACGAGGTCCCGCATCGCGGGAGGGCATCTCCGCGTCGGCTGCCTCGCGGGACTCGAACAGGTAGACGGCGCCCCAGCGGTCGGTGTGCTCGTCCGAGACCCAGAGCTTCAGGCGGAGGCCGGGGACCTCGGCGAAGGCGGGCACCGACTCGTCGCGCAGGTAGTCGCGCAAGTCGGCGACCGACATGTCCGCGTCGGCGAGGTTCCAGAGGACGAGGCGGACGATCACGCCGGACGCTCACTCCTCGACGTCCTCGCGCGCGGCCAGCCGCTCCTCGAACCGCCGCCGCAGCTCCTCGCCCGAGACCGCGAGCTCGAAGCGCTTGCGCCGAGGCGGGAGCTTCACGGGCTTCACGTCGGCGCTCTTCTCCCCGTACGAGCGCGCGTACGCCTCGGCCTCGCCGATCGGCGGCTCGGGGCGCTTGCGGCGGAACGGGAGCAGGCGCACGGCCGCATTCTCCCTCACGTGCGCGGGTCACACGACGCGGTCCACCGAGCCGGCAGAAAGTGATCGAAAGCGACAAAGCAACAGTCTGTTACTAAGTCGCTTTCGAAGCCGTATTCACGGCCCCGGACTGATCGGACGGGCGGGATCGCCGCGTGCCCCGTCCAGGGGCACAGCGCATCCCGCCCGTCACGACACGTCATGTCCGTTGAGAGCAGGTTCCTGGCCGGAGCGCCCGCACCGCAGGTGCGCGCGCGCAGGCCACACGACCACGCCCTCGACGTCCTGCCGTGAGCCGAGGCTCCGCGGCCGGAGGGCGGTTCATCCGCCCGGGAGGCCACACCCACGTCCTCGACAGCCGCTCAGGTGAAGGAGGGGGCTCGTGGGGGAACCATGGGTTCCCCCACGCTCCTACATGCGAAAAACGCCGAACCGCGTCTCCGGGATCGGCGCGTTCAGCGCCGCCGAGAGGCCGAGGGCGAGGATGCGGCGCGTGTCGAGCGGGTCGATGATCCCGTCGTCCCAGAGCCGGGCGGTCGAGTAGTACGGGTTCCCCTCCGCCTCGTAGGTGGCGCGGATCTCGTCCGGGTCGGCGTCCCCGACCATCGTCAGCACCGTCGCGGCCTGGTCGCCGCCCATCACCGAGATGCGCGCGTTCGGCCACATCCAGAGCTGCCGCGGCTCGTAGGCGCGGCCGCACATCGCGTAGTTGCCGGCGCCGAACGAGCCGCCCGTGACGACGGTGAACTTCGGCACGTCCGCGCACGCCACGGCCATCACCAGCTTCGCCCCGTCGCGCGCGATCCCGCCCTCCTCGTACTCCTTGCCGACCATGAAGCCGGTGATGTTCTGGAGGAAGACGAGCGGGACGCGGCGCGTGCAGCAGAGCTCGATGAAGTGCGCGCCCTTCTGCGACGAGTCGGCGAAGAGGACGCCGTTGTTGGCCAGGATCCCGACCGGGATCCCCTCGATCCGCGCGAACCCGCAGACGAGCGTCTCGCCGTAGAGCTGCTTGAACTCGGCGAAGCGCGAGCCGTCGACGATGCGGGCGATCAGCTCCCGCGGGTCGACCTGGTGGCGGAAGTCCTCGGGGACGAGCCCGTAGAGGTCGGACGGGTCGACCGCGGGCTGCTCCGTCGGCGCGACGTCCCACGGCGGCTGCTTCGCCGGCGAGTGCAGGTTGCGGACGATCTGCCGCGCGAGCGCGAGCGCGTGCTCGTCGTCCACGGCGTAGTGGTCGGCGACGCCCGAGCGGCGCGCGTGCACGTCGGCGCCGCCGAGCTCCTCGGCGCTCACCTCCTGCCCCGTCGCCGCCTTCACGAGCGGCGGGCCGCCGATGAAGATCGTCCCGGTCCCCTTGACGATGATCGTCTCGTCGCTCATCGCGGGGACGTACGCGCCGCCGGCCGTGCACGAGCCCATCACCGACGGCGATCTGCGGGATGCCCTGCGCCGACATGCGCGCCTGGTTGAAGAAGATCCGGCCGAAGTGCTCGCGGTCGGGGAAGACCTCCGCCTGCAGCGGGAGGAAGGCGCCGCCCGAGTCGACGAGGTAGAGGCACGGCAGGCGGTTCTGCAGCGCCACCTCCTGCGCGCGCAGGTGCTTCTTCACCGTGAGCGGGAAGTACGAGCCGCCCTTGACCGTCGCGTCGTTCGCGACGATCGCGCACTCGCGCCCCTCCACGAGCCCGATCCCGGTGACGATGCCGGCCGAGGGTGCCTGCCCGTCGTAGACGTCCCACGCCGCGAGGGCGTTCAGCTCGAGGAAGGCGGTCCCGGGGTCGACGAGCCGGTCGATCCGCTCCCGCGCCGTCAGCTTCCCGCGCGAGCGGTGCCGCTCGACGGCCTTCTCGCCGCCGCCGCGTGCGACGAGCGCAGTGCGCTCCCGGAGCTCGGCGACGAGCCCTTCCATCCGCGCCCGGCGCTGGACGAACGACTCGGAATCGCGCTCGACGCGGGAGCTCAGCACCGCCACAGACGCACCCTATCCCTCGGTTCGGATCACTCGAACGAGTGACGGCGGCGTCCCCCGGGATGGGGTCGTCCCCCGCCGCGGTGCGATCGATACCCCGAGGTAGAGGGGCGGGGACTCTCGACATGCGGACCGACGAAAGGACAGCAGGATGACCACACCGCAGCGCATCGCAGGGCCGCCGAGCCGCAAGCGTCGCGGCCGGCTGCTCGCCACGCTCGTCGTTGCAGGCGTCCTCGCCACGGCGACCTACGCGTTCACGGCCTCGAACACCGTTCCGGACTCCCGTGCCGGCGACGGGTCGGGGACGATCAGCGGTTACACCGTCTCGAACGTCGCCTACACGCTCAACGCGACGAACCCGAGCAACCTCGACTCCGTCGCGTTCACGCTCGACGCGGCCGCCTCGGTGGCGAAGATCAAGCTCGTCTCGAGCGGATCCACCTGGTACAGCTGCACAACCGGGGCGAGCAACAGCTGGACCTGCGCGACGACCGGGGCCGCAGTGGCGCCGGCGAACCAGCTGCAGGTCGTGGCAACGCAGTAGCGCGATCCAGGCGGGGCGGCGCCGTGCGCGCCCGCCCCGCCCCTCGCCGATGGAGGAGCGGATGGTCCGCATCGCAGGCGCAGTGCTCGGGGTGGCGGTCGCAGCGGCGGCGTGGCTCTTCCTCGCGCCGGCGCAGCTCGGCGGCTCGACCGGGTACGTCGTCCTCTACGGGACGAGCATGGAGCCGCGGTACTCCGCGGGCGACCTCGTGCTGACGCGCCCGGCGGCCGACGTCCGCGTCGGCGACGTCGTCGCGTACCACCACCCGGAGCTCGGCCGGACCGTCCTCCATCGCGTCGTCGAGCGGAACGGAGAGCGGCTCCAGCTGAAGGGCGACGCGAACGACTATCTCGATCTGCCGCGCGCCACCGAGGTGGACGTCGTGGGGCGGGAATGGCTTCACCTTCCGGGCGTCGGCGGAGCGCTCGAATGGGTGCGGCAGCCGATTCCCGCGGCGGCGTCGCGCTCCTGTGCGTGCTCCTGCTCGCGGGCGGCGGGGCGTCCGCAGTGCGTCGGCGGGACGGTCGGCCGCAGCCGCTGCGGCCGCAGACGCCACCCGCTCCGGCCTCGGCGGAGGCCGAGGCGGCGAAGGCGCAGCGTGCACTCGAGGCGATGGCCGTGCTCGGCGGGCTCGTCGTGCTCGGGATCCTGCTCGGCCTCGTCGCCTGGACGCGGCCGGCCACCGAACGCGTGCCGTGGCCCGACCGGTGGCGGCACGACGCGCGGCTCTCCTACGAGACTCCGGTGCGCGCGAGTGCGGTCTATCCGGACGGCCGCGTGGACACCGGCGAGACCGTGTTCGCGCGCCAGGTGCCGAAGCTTCGCGTGCGCCTCGAGTACGCGCTTCGCACGCGTCAGGCCGATCCGGCGCGCGTCGGAGGGACGGCTGCGCTCGAGGCGCGGATCCGGGGCGACAACGGTTGGCGCCGCACGCTCCCGCTCGCAACGACGCGCGTCCGCTCGGGCGTGACGGCCCTCGAGGGAGCGCTCGACCTCCGTTCCCTCCAGACGATGGCGGAGCGGGTGGAGTCGCTCACCGGCACGCACGCGACGGCGTACGACGTGACGCTGGCGGCGGCGATCGACGTGGCAGGCGACGTGGCCGGCGACGCCGTCCGGCACCGCTTCGGCCCGACCTTCGCGTTCCGCCTCCACGACGGCCGCCTCGAGCCGACGGCGCCCGAGGCGGACGCATCCGGCGCGTCGCCGGCCACCTGGACGCGCACCGAGCCGGGCGAAGGCACGCGCGTCGCGCCTGCCCGCGTGTCGTTCGGGCCCGCCGTCGTCGAGGTCGGCGACCTGCGCCTCGCAGCGGTGGCACTCGGCCTGCTCGCCCTCGTCGGCATCCCGTTCGGCCTCCTCTACGTGCTGTGGCCGCGGCACGGCGACGGTGCGGACCGCGATCGAGCCGTGGCTGGTGGACGTCGCCCGGATCCCGGCGGCCCGCGAGGTGCGCGACGTGCCCTCGACCGAGGCACTCCTCCGGCTCGCCGAGCGGTACGACACCGTCGTCCTCCGCGTGCAGCGTCCGGGCGGCCGGCTGCTCGGCGTCGAGGTCGGCGGCATCCTCTACCGGCATCTCGTCGGCGAGGTCGAGGATTGGCCGGACGAGCCTCGTCAGCCGCGCGTCGCGTACCTGACGGAGCGCGCGGCCCGGTGAGGCGGGCACGGATCGCCGTCGGGGCCGTGCTGCTCGTCGGTCTCGGCCTCGCGCCTGCCTTCACTGCGGCGAACGCGGTGCCGGCGTCGCGGGCCGACTCCGTCGCGCAGTCGATCACCGCGAACACGCTCAAGCCGTCCGCCTGCGCCGCGCTCGCCCTCACCACGGTCGTCTTCGGCAATGGCAGCAACCCGAGCGAGCTCGTGCTCGGGTCGGCGGCGGCCGACACGATGCGCGGGAATCAGAACAACGACTGCATGCTCGGCGGCGGCGGCAACGACAACCTCCGCGGCGACAACGGCACGGACGTCTGCATCGGCGGCGCCGGCACCGACACCTTCCACGCCACCTGCGAGACGCAGATCCAGTAGCGGCGCGGGCAGCGCCGGCCGGCTAGCCGACGGACTGGATGAAGCCCTGCGCCGCCTCGGAGTCGAGGCGGTAGGCGAGCGCCGGGCCGAGGCACGTCTCGACGTCGGAGTTCGACGAGCTGATCGCGAGGACGACGTCCTTCTTCTTCTCGAGCACCGGCCCGCCGGAGTCGCCGAGGCAGAAGCCGGCGGCCTGCTGGTCGATCTGGACGAACTTGTCGGCCGCGACGGGGATCGGCTGCGAGAGCTGCTCCTGCGCGATCGTCCGCGTGAAGTCGCTGACCGGGAACGGCACGAACGCCTGGACGCCGTAGCCGAGGAGGCTCACGTCCTTGCCGACGTACTTCTGCACCTTGCCCTTGCCCTGGCTCTTCTCGATCTTCGGCAGCTCCGCGTAGCGGCTCAGCGCCACGGGCTGTGACAGCTTCACCACGGCCACGTCGTCGGTGACGAAGAAGGCCGGGTCGCTCGGGTCGCCGGTGCACGCCGGCGGCTTGCAGAAGTCCGGGTGCGGAACGAACGTGCCCGTCACGTCGGCGGCCCGCCGGCGGGGCCGTTCCAGTACGGGAACACCTCGACCGTCGAGCCGGGCGGGAAACAGTGCGCCGCCGTGACGCGACCTTGGTCGGCGAGATCAAGACGCCGTGCAGCGACTGACGCGGAAGATCTGCCAGATACGCCACGTACGGGTGCGCCTCGGCGCATCGGGCTGTCGCCGCCCAGGATCGCGCCCGCCGAGGGCACGACCGAGAGCGCGCAGGCAAGGATCGCCAGGAGGAACAGCCGCCGCATGCGCGGAGAGTAGACCACAGATCGGCGGGCCGTCTATCCCCCGAACGAGTCGGCTAGGGTCGGGCGCGTGATCGAGGTCGAGGGTCTCAGGAAGCGGTTCGGCGACGTCCGCGCCGTCGACGATCTCAGCTTCCGCGCCGCCCCGGGCGCCGTCACCGGCTTTCTCGGACCGAACGGCGCCGGCAAGTCGACGACGCTGCGCTCGATCCTCGGGCTCGTGCATCCGGACGCCGGCTCGGCCCGCGTCCTCGGGCGCCGCTACCGCGACCTCGACCGCCCGACCGAGCGCGTCGGCGCCATCCTCGAGGCCTCCGAGATCCACCCCGGCCGCTCGGGGCGGAACCACCTGCGCGTGCTCGCCCGCGCCGCCGGGGTGCCCGGCTCCCGCGTGGACGAGGTGCTGCGGCTCGTGGAGCTCGAGGGCGCCGCGCGGCGGCGGGCCGGCGGCTACTCGCTGGGGATGCGGCAGCGGCTCGGCCTCGCGACGGCACTGCTCGGCGATCCCGAGGTCCTGATCGCCGACGAGCCGGCCAACGGGCTCGACCCGCAGGGGATCCGCTGGCTGCGCGACTTCCTCCGCTCGCTCGCGGCCGAGGGCCGCACCGTCCTCGTGTCGTCGCACGTCCTCGCCGAGGTCGCGCAGACCGCGGACGAGATCGTGATCATCAACCGCGGCCGGCTCGTCGTGCAGGGCACGATCGGGGAGGTCGTGGCGCGGGCGGCGGGCGGGACGCGCGTCCGCAGCCCGGACGCCGAGCGCCTGCGCGGGCTGCTCGCGGGCGAGGGCACGTCCGCGGTGGACGGCAGCGACGGGGCGCTCGTCGTCGACCTGCCGCCGGAGCGCGTGGGGGAGATCGCTGCCGCCAACGGCGTCGTGCTGCACGAGCTGGTCGCCGAGCGGGCCTCGCTCGAGGACGTCTTCCTCCAGCTCACCGGCGGCGAGGAGGCGGCGCCGTGACCGGCTCTGATCGGCGCCGAGTGGCTCAAGCTGCGCAGCGTCCGCTCCTTCTGGGGCTACCTCGCGGCCGTCGTCGTGTTCGCGGGGATCGGCACGGCCGGGACCGTCGGCTCCGCGCGCGCCTCGGACCGCGCGGCCGAGACGTTCATCCCCGACCTGGCCGGCACTCGCGACGCTGTCCGCCTTGATCGCGCTCGTCCTCGGCATCGTCGTCGTCACCGGCGAGTTCCGGCACGGGACGATCACGCCGACCTTCCTCGCGACGCCGCACCGGGAGCGCGTGCTCGGCGCGAAGCTCGTCTTCGTGCTGCTCGGTGCGGCAGCGCTCGTGGTGCTCGCGCTCGTCGTGATCGCCGCCGTCGCGGTCCCGTGGCTCCTGATCCTCGGCGACTCGATCACGCTCGACGCGGACGCGGCCGAAGCAGGCCGGACGGGCGCTGCTCGGAGCGCTCCTCTGGGCCGGGCTCGGCGCCGCGATCGGCGCCGCCGTCCACGGGCAGGTCGCGGCGCTCATCGGGACGCTGATCTGGATCCTCATCGTCGAGACGCTCGTCTCGGCGCTCCTCGGCGTGCTCGACCTCGACGAGGTGAGCGGCTACCTCCCGAACGCCGCCATCTCGGTCGTGCTCGGGGACGCCTCCGAGGAGCTGCTCTCGTTCTGGCCGTCGGTGCTCGTCGCGGTCGGCTGGATCGTCGCGGTCGGCGCCTTCGGGGTCGTGCGCACGCGGAGAAGGGACGTCACCTGATCGTCCGAAATCGTGGCGGGTGGACGGACGCCCCCACGCATGCGACGCTGAGAGCCTCCGCGACCCAGTCAAGAGAGGTGCCGTCATTCAGCGGGGTGCACGCGAGTCCCGCCCGTCGAAGCTCGTCGTGCTCGTGTGCGAGGACGACGACAACCTGCGCGAGCTCGTGCGGGTCACGCTCGAGCCTCAGCACGAGGTGATCGAGGCGCGCGACGGGCGCGAGGCGCTCGAGCTGGCCAAGGCGCGGCGGCCCGACGTCGTCGTCGTCGACCTCATGCTCCCGCTCCTCTCCGGGATGGACGTGATCGCGTCGCTGCGGGGCGACGCCGACCTCGCCGACACGCGGCGTGATCGCGCTCTCTGCCTGGAGCCACCTCGACGGCGAGGCGGTCGCGGGCGGGGCCGACCGGTTCGTCTCGAAGCCGTTCGACCCGGACGACCTCCGCGCCGTCGTCGCCGAGCTGGGGGACAGTGCAGTGACCGCCGACGTCCAGGCGCAGGCGCCGCGGCGGCAACCGGTGCGCGACTTCGTCGACTCGATCACGGGCCGGCTCCTGATCGCGTCAGGCGTGATCGCGGTGCTGATCGCGATCGTGTTCGCCACCCTCGTTGCGAGTGTCGAGGACCTTCGGACAGCGGCCGACCGCGAGGCGCGCGCGAGGGAGGTGTCCGTCGCCGTGGTCGGGCTCGAGAAGCTCGTCATCGACCTCGAGACCGGCGTCCGCGGATATGCGCTCACCAGGGGCGACGAGCGCTTCCTCCAGCCGTACCGGATCGCGCGTCGGCAGCTGCCCGGCTCGGCTGCGCGAGTTTCGGGCATTGACGGCGAACGATCCGCAGACGCGGGCGACCGCCAGCCGCCTCATCAGCCAGATCCAGACGTACATCACAGACTACGCGCAGCCGCTCGCTCGACTTGGTCCCCCTGGCGCCGGACGCGGCGACGAGCCCGGACTCGTTCGACGAGAGCGCGCGGCGCATCGTCGACATCCGCGGGCTTTTCACCGAACCTTCGGGGCATGGTCGACGCGCAGGCCGACTTCTCGTGCCGCGGCCGCGCGAGACCGAGTCCCGTCGCGCAGTCGTCCTCGGCGCCACCGGGATCGTCCTCTCGACCGGCCTCGTCGTGCTCCTCGGCCTCTACCTCACGCACTCGATCGGGCGCCCGCTGCGGAGGGCGTCGAGCGGCGCCGCCCGCATCGCCGAGGGCGACTTCGAGCAGCACCTCGCGGAGCGCGGCCCGCTCGAGATCCGCGACCTCAGCCGCTCGTTCAACCAGATGGCCGCCGAGGTCGCCGCGCGCGAGCGCAAGCTGGCAGAGCAGAACGAGGAGCTCCGCGTGAGCGAGCAGCTCAAGTCCGAGCTCGTCAGCATCGTCTCGCACGAGATCCGCACGCCGCTCGCGAGCGTGCTCGGCTTCACCTCGCTGCTGCTCCAGCGCGAGGTGACGGCCGAGGACCGCCGGCGCTACCTGGAGATCATCGACACGCAGGGCAAGCGGCTCGCCTCGCTCCTCGACGACTTCCTCGTCGTGCAGCGGATCGAGGAGGGCCGGCTCCCGCTCGACCACGTGCGCGTCGACGTCGCCTCGCTCCTGCGCGAGCAGGTCCAGCTCTACGACGCGCAGAGCGAGCGGCACGTCCTCGATCTGCGGCTGCCGACGCAGCCGCTCGAGGTGGAAGGGGACCCCGACCGGATCGCGCAGGTGGTCGGGAACCTGCTCTCGAACGCGATCAAGTTCTCGCCGGAAGGAGGGCAGGTGCACGTGAGCGGCGACCGCGACAACGGCCGCATCCGCGTCACCGTGCGCGACCACGGGCTCGGCATCGCGGCCGAGCAGCAGGAGCGGATCTTCACGAAGTTCTATCGAGGGGACGCGGCCGCGAGCGGCATCGCGGGCAGCGGCCTCGGCCTCGCGTTCGCGCGTGCCGTCGTCGACGCGCACGGCGGTGAGATCGGCTTCCGGAGCACACCGGCCAAGGGATCCGTCTTCTGGATCGACTTGCCGGCCGCGTTCGGGAGAGAATCGTGACAATCAGTGCGACCAAGGAGGGGGGAGTGATTCGTTTCATCCTGCTCGGTGCGGTCGCCGGAGCTGCGGCGATGGCCATTGCGACGAGTTCGGGGGCGGATGCGGGGACGGGACCGGCGCAGATCAAGATCACGAACACGCTCGTGCAATCGGCGTTCGTGAACGTCGGGAGCGCGGCGCGCGGGCCCGGCGACCAGGAGATCTACGCGGGTCGGCTCTACAACCGGCGGATCACCACCAAGCCGATCGGCCGGTCGGAACAGCAGTGCACGTTCTCCTTCTCCGGCGTGCGCAACTGTCGCGGGACCTTCACGCTCCCCAAGGGCAAGCTGATGGTCGGCGGGACGCTGCGCTACACCGAGCTCTACCAGCTCGCCGTGCTCGGCGGCACCGGGCTGTACGACAACGCCCGCGGCACGGTGACCGTGACGCGGCTCGGACGGCGGCCCACCCGCGAGCTCGTCGTCTTCCGCCTGACCGGCTGAGGGCACGGGGACCCCGGGCCGGTGGTGCCCGGGGATCCCCGGCCGGCGGCGAGCAAGCGCCGTGTGTCGCGAGCGCGACACACCGCCGTGTTCCGCCGCCGACACAACGGCGATTTCGGGAAGCGACGAGGGCGCTCGTGCGTCTATCCCCACGAAGGCGACGGACCGCCCTCCGCCTCCGGACGCGTCGAGCTGGGATTGGCCGCCAGCTGCACCCGCGCTCCGGAGGCGTGAGCCCTCGGCTGAGCCACCCGTCCGCGTGGGCAGGTCCGACCGGGAGGGTCGTGTGTCCCTCCCGTCGATGCCGCGACACTGCCACCCTCAGGTCTGCGAAAGGAGCGAGGGTGGGGGAACGGTACGGCGACGACGTCCCGGAGCGGCTGATCCGGGATCTGCTGCGGCTCGACGACCGCGTGCTCGTCGGGCGGATGCTCGAGGAGTGGCCCGATCCGTCGCGGGCGCTCCCGCTCGTCGAGCGTTGGCGGGCGCGGCTCGCCGCCGGCGCGGAGGACGAGGTCGCGGACCGGTGGCTGGCACTCATGCGAGACGCGGAGCACGCGCGCTCGCAGGGGAACGACGAGCTGTACGAGACGCTCCTCGCCGCCGCCGCCGAGTGGGACGAGGGCGCCGAGTCGTAGCTGTACCCGCTAGCGCGAAGGACGATCCTGCCACCCGCGCGGGCACCCGCACCTAGGCGCTACGACCGCCGGCCTTAGCCAGGCTCCGGCGGAGCGGTGCCAGGCGCCCGGAACGCCGACACACGCTCGAGTGTGCGCTGCGTCGCGGCGGGATCGCCGAGCTTCTCCGCGACCTTGACCGCCCGTTCCGACAGCTTCTTCGCGCGGTCGGTCGCGTCGAGGGACGCGGCGCGTTCTGCGGCCTGCTCGAGATAGGCCAACGCCTTCTCGAGCTGATCGCTGCGCGCGTAGTAGTGGGCGATCACCTCCAGGTGATCCTCCAACGCGTCGGCGAACAGGGTCTCGAACGCGGCACCGATCGTGCCGTACAGCCTTCGCCGGGCATCCGGCGGCAACGTCGAGAGGCAGGCCTGGCGGAGCAGCCCGTGCCGGAAGGTGTACTCGGCTTCCGGGTACCCCCGCAGCTCGCGGATCACGTCCGCCCGGAGCAGGGTCGCCAGATCGCGCTCGAGTTCATCGCCCTCGGCGACGTGTGCGAGCACGCGGAGCGGGAAGCTCCGGCCGATGACGGCCGCGATCTGCGCGAGACGGCGGCCGCTCGCCGGAAGCAGGTCGATCCGCGCGAGCAGCAGGCTCTCGAGCGTGGGCGTCAGCAGCTTCGACTCGCTCACCGTAGGCGCCCAGGTTTGACCGAGGCTCTGGGGGGCGCCCTCTGCGAACGCGTTCAACAGCTCCTCGAGGTAGAGCGGGTTCCCCTCGGCGCCCGCCAGGATGAGATCGAGGTCGCTCTGGCGCAGCTCCTGAGCTCCGGGGGAGCCCCCGGAGCAGGAGGCGCGACGCTTCCTCCGAGAGTGGCTGGAGGCGGAGATCGACTGCGCGGTGCGGGTACTCCGCGAGCACGCGCACGCGAAAACTCCAGCCTTCGGAGCCCGGGTCGATGCGCACGGTCGCAAGAAGCAGGAGCGGCGTGACGTCGACGAGCTCGAGGAGGTCTTCTGCGAGCTCCCGCGACGAGCGGTCGGCCCAGTGCACGTCCTCCACGGCGAGCACGACCGGACCGCGGCGGGACAAGCTCGCGACCCAGGTCCGGTACGCCCGCCTGATCTCCGATGCGAGCTCGTGCGGCGAGAGCGCGCGGAGGCGCTCCTCCTCGGAAGGCTCGGGCTTGAGCGACAGCAGTCGCGCCAGGTACGGGATGACGTCCGTCCGCTGGGACTCCGGGAGCAGGCCGAGCTTCGCGTGGAGCTTCGTGCGGACCGAGAGGTCGGCCTCGCCCTCCTCGGCGCCGAGCCAGGCGCGCAGGATCTGGATGAAGGGCCCGTAGAGGAGATCGGTGCCGTACGAGAGGCAGTGGCCCTCGAGCACTGTTCCGCGGTCGACGGCGAGCGCGCCGAGCTCGTCGACGAGGCGGGTCTTGCCGATGCCGGCCTCGCCGAGCAGGAAGACGATCTGGCCCCGGCCGGCGGTAAGCTCGTCCAGGCTCGTGCGCAGACGGGCCATCTCCTCCTCACGGCCCGCGAGCGGGGTCGACGGGGCCGCACGGACGGCAGCCTGTGCCTCGACCAATCGCCATGCCTCGACCGGCTCATGCCGTCCCTTCACCGTGATCGGCCCGAGCGGCTCGAGGACGAACTTGTGGACCAGCGATCGGGCCGTCGCAGGGCCGACATCGATCGAGTTCGGGTCGGCGGCGCCCTGGAGACGTGCGGCGACGTTCGCCGTGTCCCCCAGCGAGACCGACTGAGGGTCGGCCGCTCCGACGAATCCCACGGCGGCCTCGCCGGTATTGATCCCGATGCGTGCGCCGAAGTCGGCGATTCCCCACGCCTCCTCGATCTCGCGACCGTACTCGCGGACGTCCTTCAGGATCCGGAGCGCCGCCCGCGCCGCCCGCTCGGCGTCGTCCTCGTGCGCCTGCGGGACGCCGAAGAACGCCGCGATTCCGTCTCCCATGTAGGCCTGCACCACGCCGCCGAACTGCTCGACCGCATGGCTCATCCGGCTGATGCACTCGCCGATCACCACCTTCACCTCGTGCGGGGCGAGACGCTCGCCGAGCGAGGTCGAGCCGACGATGTCGGCGAAGAGCGCCGTCACGGGCCGAACCTCGTCCACGGCCGACTCCGCTCGCCGGTCGGGCTCGCGCGTGCGCAACGGCTCGTCGGGCGCGGCGGACGCCCGTCCCTCCGCGGCGCCGCCCCGCGGCGGTGGTGCGAGCACGGTTCCGCGTGTGGCGACGGGATCGTGCTCGATCGCCAGCACGGCGCTGCCGATGCGGACGACGTCGCCCGCGGCGAGCCGCATCGTCCCGGCGAGCCGCTCGCCGTTCACCCAGGTTCCGTTGAGGGAGTCGAGATCCTCGATCTCGAGGCCGCTGCCGGCAGGCCGGACGAGCGCATGACGGCGTGAGACGAGCGGATCCTCGATCGTGACGTCCGCGCCTTCACGCCCGAGTACGAGCTGCGCGTCGACGGCGAATCGCTGTCCGGCGAGCGGGCCTTCCGTCATCACCAGCGAACGCACGGCCAGAGCTTAGTCGAGTGCCGATCCGCCGATCCGAGGCGCTCTCGGCGGAGCTACGGCCGCGTGACGGCGGCGATCGCGGCGAAGCACTCCTCTTCCGAGACGGCCGGGCGGCACTTGCCCAGGTTGTCGTTGACGGCGTTCCACCACCCGGCAACGAGGTCGGGCGCGCGACCGGGCTCGCGTGCGACGCCGAGCATGTCCACGTGGTCGTCCGACCCGAGCTTCTCGTGGGTCCAGACGATCGTGAACTCGTTGCCGTCGGCGTAGCAGAAGCGTCGCCCGCCCCGCTTTCCCGTGGCCTGGTGGATCCACGCCCGCTCACCGGTCGTCGAGCCGCACGGTGCTGCCGTCACGCCTGCCTTCGCGTTCCGGTACGCGCGCTCGAGGTCGTCTGCGCCGCCGAAGAAGGTGAGCGTGAACTCGTTGGCGGCGGACGTCGCCGCCCCCTCCGCGGCGTTGCACTCGGCCTCCTCGACGGCGCCTGGAATGGGAGAGGAGACATCCGTGCACGTCTTGGCGATCTGCGTCGGCACGAGGACGTCGAGGAGCGTGTCCGAGGAGCCGCCGGCGGGAGTCGTCCCGGTCTGCCCTCCGCCGGTCTGCGTCGTGGTGGGCGGCGTGGCGGAAGCCTCGTCGCCGTCGTCGCGCAGCGCCGTGAACGCGAGGACTGCCGCGATGACGACGGCCGCTCCCAGCACCGCGCCGATGACGGCCGGCGACCCGATCCGAGCTCGGAGCGGTTGGCCTGGCTCGGAGTCGGACGCAGCGTCTCCTGCTGTCGGTGGCGCCGGCTGCGCGGTTCGGCCCGCTGCAAGCACCGTTGCGGCCGGCGTCTCCCGTCCTGCGACAACGGTCGCTTCGGCGGGGGTCGCGAGCGCGGACCTGATCGCGGTGGCGAGCTCGCGACCGGTCGCATATCGGTCGTCCTTCGACTTGGCCATCGCCTTCGCGATCACGTCGTCGATCGCCTGCGGCAGCTCGGCACGCTTCTCGGTCGCCTTCGGC
This sequence comes from uncultured Thermoleophilia bacterium, assembly GCA_963733995.1. Taxonomy (GTDB): domain Bacteria; phylum Actinomycetota; class Thermoleophilia; order Gaiellales; family Gaiellaceae; genus DATHTC01. The sequence goes on along the minus strand of CAVTFO010000014.1, from coordinate 29,715 downwards.
GGGGGCTGGAGGAGGTGCGCGTACATCATCGCGACCTCCGAGTCCTGGTCGTACGCCGGCGTTCCGGTCAGGCTCTCGTAGAGCACACAGCCGAGGGCATAGATGTCGGTGCGCGCGTCGAGCGGCTTGCCCTCGAACTGCTCGGGCGCCGCGTACTCCGCCGTCCCGACGAACATGCCCGTCTTCGTCAGTCCGCCTGCGCCCTCATCCTTGGCGACGCCGAAGTCCGTGAGGTAGACGTGATCCGCGCCTTCGGGTCCGGCCCCCGAGGCGATCAGGATGTTCGCCGGCTTCACGTCGCGATGGACGAGGCCCCGCGCGTGAGCGCTGTCGAGGGCAGCAGCGACCTGCGCCATCAACGGCGGCACCTCGTCCAGAGGCAGCGGTCCATCGCGCTTCAGGCGAGTCTTGAGGTCGGCGCCCTCGACGTAGCGCATGGCGATGAACAGGACCCCGTCCTGGTCACCGGCCTCGAAGATCGGGATCACGTTTGGATGATCGAGCCCCGAAGCGAGTTGCGACTCCCGCGTGAACCGATCGCGGAACGAGGCATCTCTGCTGAGCTCGGGCGAGAGCAGCTTGAGCGCGACAGTCCGGCCGAGCTGAAGGTGATGAGCCCGGTAGACGATGCTCATGCCCCCGTGGCCGATCAACGAGTCGAGGCGATATCCCCCGAAGTCAGCCCCGATTCGGGGGAACCACGTGACGTCGCTCACGGAACAGTTCTACAGGGTGCATCCGCGATCACCAAACGGCGAGGGCGGCTTGGACGGCTTCCTGGCCATCGAAGCCGCCATGCTGTGACCGCCCGCGGAGCAAGTTCGTCCTGACGTCGACTACGCGTTCACGACCGTCCAGGTGAACGCGCGGACGTGCGGACATGCTCACGAAGGGGGTTGGGACGCCGCGACCCGGTGATCGGGAGTAAGAGGGCCGCGGGGCGTCCCGACCCCAGTTGGGCCTACGCCTGCACGCTCCGAACCGGATTGAAGCGGGGGCGGGTGGCGGAACCCGCGCGGTCGGAGGCTTCCGTCCGGGGCCGTCCGCGTATGGATCTGCCGCGAAGTTGACCCAGTCAGGTCATGCCGAGCCCGTGTGCCGGTCCCTACCGTGGTGATGCGAGTTAGGTGCCCGAGCCAGCCATGGCGACGGCATCCCCCCTGCGCGGCAGGCGGGGGCCTGCCCGGACTCGTCTGCGCTGCGCGGGAGGCTCATGGCCCCACGGGGTCTCTCGCGCAGCTTTTCTTCTGCGCCGCGGGTCGGTCAATCGCCGCTCAGCGGGCTGCGACCCGCTCGTCGACTGCGTGCCGCGGCCGTGCGGCGCTTTCGATTTCGCGGATCAGGATGACCGCTTGCGCCCCGCGTATCTCGCCTCGTCAGCGTTCGCGGGCGGCGCTCGTCGGGGACTGTCAGGTCGGCGGCCATCGGGCTAGCACGACTGACCCGTTCGGACGGGCCGGGACGCACGGTTGCGGGCGATCATCAGCGCGAGATGAGTGACGCCACCGAGACGTTCGTCGTGGACGACCCGTACGTCTTCGGGCGACCGGACGCGACACAGCCGGGGCAGGACACTGCCAGCCGTCCACGGCCCGCCTGGACGTCGCCGCGCGACTGGTGGATGTCGGCTGACGGCGATCTCCGCGCCATCGTCGTCGTCGTCGGTGTCGATGCGCTGGCCGTCGTCGTCATGCTGACGACGTTCCTGGCGACGCTCGTGCCGCACTTCGACTGACGCGGAACAGGCTCATTCCGACCGCAGCGGTGATCCCCACCAGTTCCAACGTGCGCATCCGCAGGCGGTGAACAGGGGCGACAGGACTCGAACCTGCAACCCCCGGTTTTGGAGACCGGTGCTCTACCAATTGAGCTACACCCCTGGGCTGCGGCTCTGAGTGTAGCCCCGGCCGCGGCGGCAGTAGCCTGCGGCCCGTGCAGGCCCCCTCCCAGCGCCGGGCGCTCGGCGTCCTCTTCTTCGTCCTCGGCGGCATGTTCGCCGGGATCGCGGTCGCCTCGGCGTCGAGTGCGGAGGGCGCCGCCGGGTGGATCGTCGCCGTCGCCGCCGTCGCGATCGGCCTCTGGCTCCTGTCCCTTGCCGTCCGCGCGCTGCGGCCGCACTGAGGAAAAGACGCAACCACCTCGTATTCTTCCCGCGTGGCAGCCCAGGACACCACCCAGCTCTGGCGCGAGTACCGCCGCTCGAAGGACCCGAAGGTCCGCGACCGGCTGATCCTCACCTACGCGCCGCTCGTGAAGTACGTGGCCGGGCGCCTCGGCAGCGGCCTCCCCGCGCACGTCGACGACGACGACCTCGTCTCGTACGGCCTGCTCGGCCTGATCGGGGCGATCGAGCGCTTCGACCCCGACCGCGACATCAAGTTCGAGACCTACGCGATCGCGCGCATCAAGGGCTCGATCATCGACGAGCTGCGCGCGCTCGACTGGGTGCCGCGCTCCGTCCGCTCGCGCGCCCGCGAGATCGAGCGCGCGATCGCCGACCTCGAGAGCAAGCTCGGCCGCGCGCCGACCGACGAGGAGATCTCCGAGAAGCTCGGGGTCAGCGTGGACGAGCTCAACGAGAGCCTCTCGGAGATCGGGCGCACCTCGATCGCGGCGCTCGACGAGCTGTGGACCGTCTCCGCGGGCGGCGACCAGATCGCCCTCATCGACACGATCGAGGACGAGCAGGGCCCGAACCCGCAGTCCGCGCTCGACGAGACCGAGATGCGCGAGGCGATCGCCGAGGCGATCTCCAGGCTGCCCGAGCGCGAGAAGCTCGTCGTCACGCTCTACTACTACGAGGAGCTGACGCTGCGCGAGATCGGCGAGGTCCTGGGCGTGACGGAATCGCGCGTCTCGCAGCTGCACACGAAGGCGATCCTGCGCCTGAAGGCCCGTCTGGCTGGAGCGCCGAGCCGGGCCGCCCTGGACTAACTAGGATCCTCCCCGAATCCGAGTCGCAACCGAGGAGGACGCCAGCTGATGGCCGCAGTCGAGCCCGGCAAGATCCGCAACGTCGCCGTCGTGGGGCACCGCGGGACGGGGAAGACCTCGCTCGTCGAGGCCATGCTGTTCCAGAGCGGCCAGGTCAACCGGCTCGGCACGATCGACGCCGCCTCGACGGTGTCGGACTGGGACGACGAGGAGCACCGACGCTCGATGTCGCTGTCCGCGTCCGTCTGCCACGCGGAGTGGCAGGGGCGCAAGCTGAACCTCGTCGACGCCCCCGGCGACCCGGGCTTCCAGGGCGACGCGCTCTCCGCGCTGCGCGTGGTCGAGGGCGCGGTCTTCGTCCTCAGCGGCGTCATGGGCGTCGAGGTCGGGACGTCGCGCCTCTGGCGGCGCGCGGACGACCTCGGGATCTCCCGCGTCTGCGTCGTCAACATGCTCGACCGCGAGCGGGCCGACTTCTTCCGCACGCTCGAGGCGATGCAGGGCCAGCTCTCGGAGCGCTGCGTCGCCGTCCATCTGCCGATCGGCTCCGAGCACGAGCTCACCGGGATCGTCGACCTCCTCCATCTGTGCGCCTACACGAGCCCGGACGGCGGCAAGGAGGCCGAGCCGTCGGAGATCCCGGCCGAGATGGCCGATCAGGTCCAGGAGTACCGCGAGAAGCTCCTCGACGAGGTGGTGCAGGCCGACGAGGCGCTGATGGAGCGCTACCTCGAGGGCCAGGAGCTCCCCGTCGAGGACGTCGCGCACGCGCTCAAGGACGCGGTCACGCGCGGGGAGGTCTTCCCCGTCGGCTGCGCGGTCGCGACGAAGAACCTCGGCATCGACGGCGCTCCTCGACCTGCTCGTCGAGGGCGTCCCCTCGCCGAAGAAGAAGGGCGCGCCGATCAACCTCGACGAGCCGGACGCGGCAGCCTTCGTGTTCAAGACGATCGCCGACCCCTTCACCGGGCGGATCACGATGTTCCGCGTGCTCAAGGGCTCGTTCCGCAGCGACTCGACGATCGTGAACGAGCGCACGCACGAGAAGGAGCGCCTCGGCCCACTGCTCGTGATGCAGGGGAAGGACCACACGAACGAGACGGAAGTCGGCGAGGGGGACATCGCCGCGGTCGCGAAGCTGAAGGACACGCTGACCGGCGACCTGCTCGTCGACGCCGAGTACAACGTGCCGCCGCCCGAGATCGGCTTCCCCGAGCCGGTGATGAGCTTCGCGATCGAGCCGAAGGCGCGCGGGGAGGAGGAGAAGCTCGCGACCTCGCTTCGCCGCCTCTCGGAGGAGGACCCGACCCTCGTCATCCGCCGCGACGCGCAGACGGGCGAGCTCCTGGTCTCAGGGATGAGCCAGATGCACGTCGAGGTCGCGGTCGACCGCCTCAGGAACCGCTTCGGGGTCGATGTCGAGCTGCATCAGCCGCGCGTCCCGTATCTCGAGACGATCCGCAAGGAGTCCCGGGCGCGCCACCGCTACAAGAAGCAGACGGGCGGTCGCGGCCAGTTCGGCGACTGCGAGATCGTGCTCGAGCCGATCGACGGTCACCAGGGCTACGAGTTCGTGGACAAGATCGTCGGCGGCGTGATCCCGCAGAGCTTCCGGCCCGCGGTCGACAAGGGGATCCAGGAGGCGATGACGCGCGGCGAGCTCGCCGGCGCTCCCGTCCAGGGCGTGCGCGTCCTGCTCGTCGACGGGCAGTACCACAACGTCGACTCCTCCGAGATGGCGTTCAAGATCGCGGGCTCGATGGCCTTCAAGGACGCCTACGCGAAGGCCGACCCCGTGCTGCTCGAGCCGATCATGGAGGTGGAGGTCGTCGTGCCCGACGAGGCCGTCGGCGCCGTGAACGGCGATCTCAACTCACGTCGCGCGCGGCTCTCCGGGATGGAGCCGACGGGCGGGATGACCGCGATCAAGGCCGAGGTGCCGATGGCGGAGGTGCTGACGTACTCCCAGTCGCTGACGTCTCTCACCGGCGGCCGCGGCGACTACCACATGCACTTCCTCCGCTACGAGGAGGTGCCGGCGCACATCGCCCAGAAGGTCATGGCCGAGTTCGCGAAGGAGAAGGAAGAGGTCAAGGCCTAGGGCTCGGGCGGCCGGCGCGCCGCCCACGGTCGCGCCTCCTCGAGCTGCGCGGCCACCCGCAGGAGGAGCGCCTCGCCGGCGGGCGGGCCGATCAGCTGCACCCCGATCGGCACGCCGTCCTCGTCCCAGTGGAGCGGCACCGACATCGCCGGGAGCCCGGCGACGTTGACCGCGGCCGTGAACGGCGTGAACGCCGCCGCCCGCGCGAACTGCTCCCACGGGTCGCCGGGCTCCATCACCCAGCCGACCTGGACCGGCGGCAGCGCGAGCGTCGGCGTGAGCACGAGGTCGACGGTCGCGCAGAACGCAGCGAATGCGCGTCCGTAGAGCTGAAGTCGGGCGAACGTGCGCACGTAGTCCGCGCTCGACGTGGCGGAGGCGCGCTCGACGAATGCCTGGTTGAGCGGCTCGAACAGCGCCGGCTCGCCCGGGTACAGCGACGGGATCGTCTGCCAGAGGACGGCGAAGAGGTCGATCAGCTCGTCGCTCCGCCACGTCGGCGCGACCTCCTCGACCTCGTGGCCGAGCTCGGCGAGCAGCGTGGCGGCGTCGCGTGCAGCTTCGAGGCAGCCGGCGTCCACCGGCGACGGATGTGGCGGCTCGAGCACGAGCGCGACGCGGAGCCGCCCGGGCGGGGCGCCGACCTCCTCGGCGAAGGGCCGCTCCGGCGGCGGCGCCACGTACGGGTCGCCTGGCTCGGGCCCGGCGACGACGTCGAGGAACGCCGCCGCGTCGGCCACGGTGCGGGCGAGCGACCCGTTCGTGCTGAGCCCGTAGACGTCGCCGAACGGCGCAGTCGAGATGCGGCCGCGCGACGGTTTCAGCCCGAACAGCCCGCAACACGAGGCCGGGATGCGGATCGAGCCGCCGCCGTCCGAGCCGTGCGCGAGCGGCGCGAGCCCGCCTGCGACCGCCGCCGCGGCGCCGCCGCTCGAGCCGCCCGGCGTCCGCTCGGGATCCCACGGGTTGCGGCAGATCCCGTTCAGGACGGACTCGGTGACGGCCGTCGTGCCGAACTCCGGCGTGTTCGTCTTCCCGAGCACGACGAAGCCGGCGTCGCGCACGCGGCGCACGAGCTCGACGTCACGCTCGGGGACGTAGTCGGCGAACGCGCGCGACGAGTGCGTCGTCCGGATCCCGGCCGTCTCCGTCAGGTCCTTGATCGGAAGCGGGACGCCGGAGAACGGCCCCGGCCGCGGCGCCCGGGCCGCGGCGAGGGCCTCCTCCGAGCAGACGGTGACGTACGCGTTCAGCGTCGGATCGAGCCGCTCGATCCGACGCAGGTAGGTCTCGACGAGCTCGAGCGACGAGACGGCGCCCTCACGCACGAGCTGTGCCTGCTCGAGCGCGGAGAGGAACGCCAGCTCGTCGGCCACTGGCGTCGAAGCCTACGCCGGTTCGGGGGCGGCGTCGCCCTGCGGCTCGTCGCCGGCGCGCAGGCGCGTGATCAGGTCGGACACGTCCGCGAGTTCCTGCTCGAGGTCGCGCTGGTAGCTCTCCAGCCGCTCGAGCACGTTGTCGCGCTCGTACCAGCGCGCGCCGAGCGGGCCGAAGCCCTTGCCCCGGTGGCGCCCGTAGTGCCTACGGTGCTGCATCGTTCACCTCCTCTCGGTGGCGTGCGAGAAAGCGGTCGATGCGGTCGCGCGCCCGCGCGAGGGCGTCCACCCACTGCGCCAGCAGCTCGCGGCCCGCGTCGGTGAGCTCGTAGACCCGGCGCGCCGGGCCGGGCGCGTCCGCGTCCCACTCGGAGCGGACGAGGCCCTCCTCCTCGAGCCGGCGCAGGGCGCGGTAGAGGTTCCCCATGTCCACGCGCTGGCCCGGGACGAGCTCCGGCAGCGCGTCGAGCAGCTCGTAGCCGTGGGCCGGGCGCTCGCGGAGCAGCAGGAGGAGCGCCGGCTCCTCGAACCGCTCGACGCGGGCACGAACGGCCCAGCCGTGCGGGCCGCGGGTGCGGCAGCGGGCGCCGCGCATCAAGTGTCTATGTAAATGACAGATAGCGCCACGATACCACCGGCCGTCATTGGCACGTCTCGGTTGGCGACTTGCGACGCCGCCCGACGCAGCGCAACCTCACCCCATGCCGGATCCGGTGATCGAGCGCGACGAGGTGGTTGCCCTACTCTTCAACGTGAGCGACATCGTGGCCGCGCTGAGGAGGATCGAGGCACTTCTGGAGGGTGGGGATGGCGAAGCGGAAGCTGACGAAGGCTGAGCGCGAGGAGTGGGAGCGGCAGCGCGCGGTCATGCTCGCGAACGCGCAACGCACGCGCGAGCTCGCCGAGCGCGCGCAGGCAAAGCTCGACGGCGGACGCGCACAGGGTTAGCGCTACATCCGCTCGATCATCGCCCGCCCGAACGCGGACGAGCCGACCTCGGTCGCGCCCTCCATCAGCCGCGCGAGGTCGTACGTGACGATCCGGTCGCCGATCGCGGCCTCCACCGAGGCGATGATCAGGTCCGCCGCCTCGCGCCAGCCGAGGTAGCGCAGCATCATCTCGGCCGAGAGGATGAGCGAGCCCGGGTTGACCTTGTCCTGGCCGGCGTACTTCGGCGCCGTCCCGTGGGTCGCCTCGAAGATCGCCGCATCGTCGCCGATGTTCGCGCCCGGGGCGATGCCGATCCCGCCGACCTGCGCCGCGAGCGCGTCCGAGATGTAGTCGCCGTTCAGGTTCGGCGTCGCGATCACGTCGTACTCGGCCGGGCGCAGCAGGATCTGCTGGAGGAAGGCGTCGGCGATGACGTCCTTCACGACGATTCGCCGTCCGTCGGCGTCGATCGTCATCCACGGCCCGCCGTCGAGCGGCTCGGCGCCGAACTCGCGCTCGGCGAGGCCGTACCCCCAGTCGCGGAAGGCGCCCTCGGTGAACTTCATGATGTTGCCCTTGTGCACGAGCGTGACCGAGTCGCGCCGGTTGTCGATCGCGTACCGGATCGCCGCCCGGACGAGCCGCTCGGTGCCTTCGCGCGAGATCGGCTTGATCCCGATCCCGGACGTCTCGGGGAACCGGATCTTGCGCACGCCGAGCTCGTCCTGGAGGAACGCGATCACCCGCTGCGCGCCGGCCGACTCGGCCTCCCATTCGATGCCGGCGTAGATGTCCTCGGTGTTCTCCCGGAAGATCACCATGTCCACCGGGGACGGGTCCTTGAGCGGCGAGGGAACGCCGCGGAACCAGCGCACGGGGCGGAGGCAGACGTAGAGGTCGAGCTCCTGGCGCAGCGCGACGTTGAGCGAGCGGATGCCCCCGCCGACGGGCGTCGTCATCGGCCCCTTGATCGCGAGCCCGTACTCCTTCACGGCCTCGAGCGTCTCGTCCGGGCAGCCACACGTCCGGCCCGTAGATCCGCGTCGACTTCTCGCCCGCGTAGATCTCCATCCAGTGGATGCGGCGCGCGCCGCCGTACGCCTTCTCGACCGCGGCGTCGACGACCGCCTTCATCACGGGCGTGATGTCGACGCCGATGCCGTCGCCCTCGATGAAGGGGACGATCGGCTCGTCGGGCGTCGGCTCGCCCGGGACGATTCGCGTCCCGCCCTGCGGCACCTCGATGGGGGAGACCGTGCTCATCTGCGATCCTCGCTCTCTCGCTTGGTGTTCGGCGGGGCCAACGCTAGCGTCCGGGCGGTGGAGACGGCCACGGCAACGGCCGAGCGCATCGCGGCGGCGTTGATCGCGGGCTTCGACCGCCACTACGCGCTCCTGCGCGCCACGAGCACCGCCGCGAAGGAGCGCTTCGAGGCCGCCGACTGGGCCGGGGCGCAGCGGGCGGTCCGCGAGCGGATCCGCTTCTACGACGAGCGCGTGGCCGAGGCGGTCGAGCTGCTCCGGCGCGAGCACGCCGACCGGCTCGACGAGGCCACCTGGCAGCAGGCGAAGCACCTCTACATCGGCCTGCTCGTCGACCACAAGCGGCCGGAGCTCGCCGAGACGTTCTTCAACTCCGTCACGACCCGAGGTGCTCGGGCGCACGTACCTGACGAACGACCTCCTCTTCGTGCGCGCGACGATCTCGACCGAGTCGATCGAGTCCGACCCGCCGAACTACCGCAGCTACTACCCGGCGGTCGGCGGCCTGCGCGCCGCGCTCACACGCGCCTTCGAGGACTTCCGCTGGAGCCTGCCCGTTCGCCGACCTCGAGCGCGACGTCGAGCACGTCGTCCGGGCCTTCGCCGAGCACGTCGACGGCGCCTGGCCCGCCGCCGCGCCGAACCTGCAGCTGCACGTGCTCGGCTCGGCCTTCTACCGCAACAAGGCCGCCTACGTCGTCGGCAAGGTCGTCAACGCGGACGAGGAGACGCCGTTCGCCGTCCCGGTGCTCCATGCCGACGACGGCCGGCTCGTGCTGGACACGATCCTGATCGGGGAGGAGCCGATCAGCATCCTCTTCTCGCTCTCGCGCGCCTACTTCATGGTCGACATGGACGTGCCCTCCGGGTACGTCGCCTTCCTGCAGACGCTCATGCCGGCCAAGCCGCGATCGGAGCTCTACACCGCGGTCGGCCTCGGCAAGCAGGGCAAGACGCTGTTCTTCCGCGACCTGCTCCACCACCTGCACCACTCGCGCGACCTGTTCGTGGAGGCGCCGGGCACGCGTGGACAGGTGATGCACGTCTTCAACCTCCCGTCCTACCCGTACGTGTTCAAGGTGATCAAGGACCGCTTCGGCCCGACGAAGCGGAGCGACCGCGCGACGGTGATGCGGAAGTTCGAGCTGGTGAAGGACGTCGACCGCGTCGGGCGCATGGTCGACGCGACGGAGTTCGTCAACCTCGCCCTGCCGCGGGCCCGCTTCGCGCCCGAGCTCGTCGAGCAGCTGCTCGAGCTGGCGCCGTCGACCGTCGAGCTCGACGGCGAGCACGTGATCGTCCGCCACTGCTACGTCGAGCGACGGATGACGCCGCTCAACGTCTACCTCGGCTCCGCGAGTCCGGCGCAGGCCGCCGCCGCCGTCCGCGACTACGGCAGCGCGATCCGTGAGCTCGCGATCGCGAACGTCTTCCCCGGCGACATGCTCTTCCGCAACTTCGGCCTCACCCGCTACGGCCGGGTCGTCTTCTACGACTACGACGAGATCGAGGTCCTCACCGACTGCATCTTCCGGGCGCTGCCCGAGCCGCCGGGCCCCGAGGCGGAGCTCGCGGAGGAGCCGTGGTTCGGCGTCGGCCCGCTCGACGTCTTCCCCGAGGAGTGGCGCCCGTTCCTGCTCGGCGACCCGGTCGTGCGCGACGCGTTCCTCGCCGACCACGCCGACCTGCTCGGCCCCGCGTTCTGGCAGGACGCGCAGCGGCGCGTGGGGGAGGGCGAGATCGTCGACTTCTTCCCGTATCCGGAGGCCGTCCGCTTCCGGAATCGCTTCGGCTAGCAGGGGTTTCCTCGCTATGGTCCGTCGCGTGAGGGTCACCCGCACCACCGTCGCGCGCTCCTGCGCGATCTGCGAGCGGTCGCTGCTGATGGGCGAGCGCGTCACCCGCTTCGCCCCGCACGGCGACGACGAGCTCGTCGACGTCTGCCCGCTCTGCACGGAGATCGCGCTCGAGCACGGCTGGGTGAAGGAGGGGAGCCCGACCACGCCGACGCTCCCTGCCCGGAGGCGCCGGCGCCGCGGCGGCCTCGGGCGCTGGCTCGAGGACTTCCGCCGCCCGGCGCTCGCCCGAGCCGGTGGTCGCGGAGCCGATCCTGCGCCGCCTCTCCGACGACGAGCTCGCGGTCGTCGAGGCCGCCGACCTCTTCAACGGAAGCGACTACCGCCGCACGGTCGGCGGGATCGCGAAGAGCCTCGGCGCCCCGCGGGCGAGCATCGTCCAGATCCCGGGCGTCAACGCCGAGCTCGTGATCACCGTCGCGTGGGACATCTCCTGGTACCAGTACCGCGTCTCGCCCGACGCGCTCGCAGCCCGTGCGCCTCGAGCAGCGCGGCCACGATCTCGCGGACCTGTCCGGGCAGTACCAGAGCTGGAACGCGCACCTCGAGGACGACGGCCGCGTCGTCCCCGAGATCGAACGCCTCTGACGGGGGACTGGCACCGGCCGGTCGAGCTTCGTATGCTGAGAAGGCGATGATCTACTGCGTCATCCCGCGCGAGCTCGCCGACGACCTCTACGACAAGATGGTCGAGTACTACAAGGACAACCCGAACGTGACGGTCATCGTCGACCGGCGCGAGGGGCCCGACCGCCGCTCGGGCCAGGACGGGAGCGAGTTCAAGGAGCGGCGCGAGACGCGCGACCGGCGTCGCGCGCGCGTGACGGGGACATTCCCCCGCACCGACGTCCCGGACTAGTCGCCGCGGCTACGATCGCCGCATGGCGACCGCGACCTTCACCTCGTACAACCCGTCCACCGGCGAGGAGATCGAGTCCTTCCCGCGTTCGACCGCGGAGGACGTCGACCGCGCCGTCTCGACCGCCCGCGAGGCCTGGGAGGACTGGCGCCTGACGCCGGCGCCCGAGCGCGGCAACATCCTCTTCCGTTTCGCGCAGCTCCTCGAGCGCGACAAGGCGAGCCTCGCCGACCTGATGACCCGCGAGATGGGGAAGGTCAAGGCCGAGGCCGGCGGGGACATCCAGGAAGCGATCGACATGAGCTACTACATGGGCGGCGAGGGCCGGCGGCTCTTCGGCCAGACGACGCCCAGCGAGCTCCGCGACAAGTTCATGATGAGCGTCCGGATGCCGGTCGGCGTCGTCGGCGCGATCACGCCCTGGAACTTCCCGATCGCGATCCCCGCCTGGAAGCTCTGCCCCGCGCTCGTCTGCGGGAACACGGTCGTGCTGAAGCCCGCCGAGGACACGCCGCTGCTCGCGCAGCGCTTCGTCGACCTGCTCGACGAGGCCGGCCTGCCGGAGGGCGTCGTCCAGGTCGTCCACGGCTTCGGGGAGGAGGCGGGCGACGCGCTCGTGCGTCACCCGGACGTGCCCATCATCACCTTCACCGGCTCGCGCGAGACGGGCGTGCTCGTGACGAAGGCCGCCGCCGACCGCCTGAAGCACGTCCACCTCGAGCTCGGCGGCAAGAACGCGATCATCGTCATGGACGACGCCGACCTCGACCTCGCAGTCGACGGCATCGTCTGGTCGGCGTTCGGCACCGCCGGGCAGCGCTGCACCGCCGCCTCCCGCGTGATCGTCCACGAGCGCGTCTACGCGCAGCTCCAGGCGCAAGCTCGTCGAGCGCGCCGAGCGGATGAAGATCGGCAGCCCCTGGGAGGACGACACCGAGATCGGGCCCGTGATCAACGAGGCCGCGGTCGAGAAGATCCACTCGTACACCGAGATCGGCAAGGACGAGGGCGCGACGCTCCTCACCGGCGGCGAGCCCGTCAGCGGCGAGGGCTTCTACTACCGCCCGACCGTCTTCGCCGACGTCGACCCGCAGATGCGGATCGCGCAGGAGGAGATCTTCGGGCCGACGACCTCGCTGATCCCGGTGGCGTCCTTCGAGGACGCCGTGCGCGCGGCGAACAGCGTCCGCTACGGCCTCTCGTCCTCGATCTTCACGCGCGACGTGAACACCGCCTTCAAGGCGATGCGCGACCTGCAGACGGGGATCACGTACATCAACGCCGGCACGACCGGAGCCGAGGTGCACCTCCCGTTCGGCGGGATGAAGGAGACCGGCAACGGCCACCGCGAGGCCGGGCAGGCGGCGCTCGACGTCTTCACCGAATGGAAGTCGGTCTACGTCGACTACAGCGGCCGGCTGCAGCGCGCGCAGATCGACAACCAGTAGCACGCGGAATTGCACGGCCGAGCCAGGCTGAAGCCTGGCACGGCTTGGAACTAGAAGAACTGCCTGGGGATCGAGCATGTTCTCGAAGTCGTAGCCGCCGGCGAACGTCTTCCAGACCTCGATGTGGGCGTGGGAGGCACCGCCCTTCCACGTCGTCACCGACGCCACGTGCTGCCCGGCCTTCACCGCCGCGCCGACGGCGACCTTCGGGTCGACGTGACGGAAGACCCACACCTTGCCGTCGGGGCCCTGGATCTTGACGGTGCCGCCGAAGATCTGGCCGGTGTTGCCCTTGCTCTTCTTGGCCTCGACGATCGTGCCGTCGATCGGCGCCCGCACCGCGCTGCCGCCCGCGGAGAACCAGTCGAACCCGGCGTGGTAGCGCTTCCCGTCGTCGGCCTTCGCGCCCTCCGCGTCGACGATCCGGAACTCCGAGCCCTTGTGCGGCTTGCTGGCCAGCGGCAGGACGATGTCGCCGGCCTTCTTCGCGCCGAGCGGGAGCCCCTCGCGCGTCTTCGCCCGCGCCTTGAAGTCCCGCGGGAACGGCGTCTCACCCTTGAGCAGCGACAGGCCGATCAGGCCGAGGACGCTGTTGATCTTGTCGGCGGGATAGCCGACCCGCCACTTCCACTCCTCGACCGCTGCAGCCGTGTCCTGGCCGTAGAACCCGTCGACCGCCTTGCCCGTGAAGCCGAGGATCCGCTGGACCTCCTCGATGTCCGGTCCCTCGAGGATCGGCTCCATGAGGGCGAGCTGACGCGCCATGTCCTCGCTCCTCCTGCCGCAGATCGGATGTCGCTCGGAGACGTTGTCGCACGTCACCTCCGCTCTTTCAAGAGGGTCGAGCGGGGCGCCGTCTTCCGCCACGAGGTAGAAGTCCGGAGCCGTGACGTTCAAGCTCGTCTACTTCGTCCCCGAGGAGGCGCGCGACCCGACGCGGGAGGCGTGCTTCGCCGCCGGCGCGGGCCGCATCGGCGCCTACGAACGTTGCTCCTGGTACACGCTCGGCACCGGGACGTTCCTCGCCGGCGAAGGGGCCGATCCCGCGATCGGAGCGGTGGGGGAGGAGGAGCGCGTGCAGGAGTACCGCGTCGAGATGGTCGTGCCGGAGGCAGTCGCTGCAGCCGGTGCTCGACGCGCTCCGCGACGCGCATCCGTACGAGGAGGTGGCGTTCGACGTGATCCCGCTGCACGCCCCGTGAAGGCGCGTCTCTTCACCGACGGCGGCGCGCGCGGGAACCCCGGCCCGGCCGCCTACGCCTACGTGCTCGAGGACGAGCACGGCGAGCTCCTGGCCGCGCACGGCGAGGCGATCGGGCATGCGACGAACAACGTCGCGGAGTACCGGGCGCTCGTGGAGGGGCTGCGCAAGGCGGCGTCGCTCGGCGTCCGCGAGCTCGAGGTCGTCTCCGATTCGGAGCTCGTGGTGAAGCAGATGCGCGGCGAGTACCGGATCAAGAACGAGGCCCTGCGGGAGCTGTCCGTCGAGGCCGGTCGGGCGGCGAGGGAGGTCGGCTCGGTGCGCTACACGGCGGTGCGCCGCGAGCACAACGAGCTCGCCGACCGCCTCGTCAACGAGGCGCTGGACGCGGCGGGCGCCTGAGGGGACGACGCAGGGTGTTCCCTGCTACGCTCGAACGCGTTACGCGGATGTAGCTCAGTTGGCTAGAGCGTCTGCTTGCCATGCAGAAGGTCGTGGGTTCGAGTCCCATCATCCGCTCCTCGAAAAGCCCCGCTCAGGCGGGGTTTTCTGTAGGCAAGTCAGGTTCGTGGATGCGCTAGCCGTGGCGCGGTAGTGGCCAAATGTCGGAGTTCCGCCCCGATGGCGTCGCCGCTCTCCTCATATCCGTGGTCGCGCTCGTGGTTGCTGGTTACTCGGTGTGGTTCACGCGCCGCGCTGACATTCGCGGGGAGTTCGCCCACTACCGCGAGGAACGGCGCGAGCAACCCGAGGAGCGCGAGCGACGTGAGTCCAAAAGAGAAAGACGCGGCCGCGAGGCAGGCGAAGCTCCGCGTCGAAGCGGCCGGTGGCCAAGGAGGGCCGACCGCCGACACCGCATCCTCTGCTTCCGGATCGACAACGCTGGCCCCGCAATTGCACGTGACATTCGGCTATGGCTGGCGCAGCCCTCGGCGGCCGGTGCTGCGGTCTCCGCCCGGGTGCGGAGCGACGCGTTCTCGCGTCAGGCCAAGGGCGTCGTCGACGAGGCGAAGACACGCGCCTCGGAGCTGCAACGGACGACCTCGTGTCGCGCATGCGCCAGACGCAGACCTCGCAGACGCAGACCTCCAGTCGAGCCGGAACGGCGGTGGACAGCGCCGGGGCTCGAGCTCTCGGAAGACGAGCACGTCGCGGAAGACGAAGGCCGCCTCGCGCTGAGGGCGCTCAGGCGTGCGTCGCAGCGAGGGGCCGCGGCGAGGCGCGAGCGTGTACGCCTCCGACGAGATGAGACGGAGGGCGCCGCCAAAGCGACGGCGTGATCCGATGAAGTGGAGGCCGGGCGCGTTGGTCTGCTCGGCCGCCACGTGCACGAGCGGCCAGGCGGCCGCTACTTGCTGTCCGAGTAGGTCACGCGTAAGTCCAACCCAGGGTAGGGCCCCGATCGAAAGAGCGTGACGGCCGCGGTTCGACCCTCGAGTTCCAGTTGCCCGATCGAGTTCTCGAAGCTTCGTGGCGTGGAGAGCTTCCAGGAGACGTCGACAGGGTCGACACCGGCGAGGCGAGCCAATCGCGCGAAGATCTTCGCCGCTCCTCTCGAGCCGGTCGTCTTCACGACGCGTCGGTCGCGTGACTCCAGCGGGTTCCGGAATGGGGAGCACACCACCTGGCGCACGTGGCTCGAGCCGCACGCGGCTCCCAGGTCGACGTCCGCGATGTACGTCGTGTGGACATCGCCGCTGAGAATCGTGATCGAGGCGGGCGGGTCGCCGCCGAGCCCTCGGCTGACGGAGCAGAGGAGATCGACGAGTCGGCGAAACGAGTGCTGGTATGCAGCCCAGTGCTCGAGATCCACGGCGCGGCGCAGCCACTCACCGAGTCGTTGGAGAGTGCGACCCCAAGCACCGTCACAGATCGCCTCGTTCCACGCCTCGAGGTGGTGGATCCCGGGAGGGAGGAAGACGGGGAGGGTCGTCGCGACGACAAGGTGATCGAAGGAGCCGTGCCCGTGTTCGACGATCCAGTCCCACTCTGCCTTTGCCATCATCTGCCGTCGGTTCTCGACGACGATCCGCGCGGCGCGTGAGTCGAGGACGAGCAGACGTGAACGACCGAAGTCGCGGTAGTACGTCCAGCGGCTCGACGCGCGCTCCTCGTCCCAGCGTCGAGCCCGTTCTCTCAGACGAGGGCCGCCGTCGTCGTCACGCTGCAGGTCGTGGAAGAGCGATTCCTCGGCGAGTTCGGGGGGCGAGAGATTCCCGAGGTGCTGGTAGAGGAAGTAGGCCATGAACGCGCTCGTGACGCGCTCGCGCCACCACGGCTTCGCACGCATCTCCTCGATCCACGAATCGGAGATGTTCCAGTCGTCGTGGACTTCGTGGTCGTCGAAGATCATCGTCGACGGCACGGTGGAGAGCAGCCAGCGAATGTCGGGGTTCGACCACGACTCGCGGTAGAGGTGCGCGTATTCCTCGAAGTTTGCGACTTCGTCGGGCGGCGCTCCGTCGCCGTTGCGTCGTGACCGGATCAACTCGGCGGTCTCGGGAGGCACCTCATCGGCGTAGACCTGATCCCCGAGCAGAACCAGGGCGTCCGGCCAATCCACGAGGCCCTGCCTGGAGGCTCTTCGAGTACGCCCACAGCGCATCGACCCCGACGCCGAGCTCGTGCTCGCGAGAGGAAAGCGTGTAGGGGGGTTGCTCGGGTGCGCCGACTCGGCACGAGCCGAAGACGAGGCGGACACGCGTTCGTGGTGACGCGTTCGGATGCACGGCGGCGGGCGCTCCTCGTCGGCGCGCGGCCAGACCACAACGTCGTCGAGCATGAGCTCGTACGGCGTCGTGGCTCCCGGCTCGAGCCCTTCGACCAAGAGGAGCGCGTAGTGATGCCCCTCGACGTGGAAGGTGCGCGTGCGGTGCCCGAGCACGCCTACCTCGCACGGCTTCGTCGTCTCGACCCAGACCGTCGCCGTTTCGGTTCCGACGTAGCGGAGGAGCGGGCCGACGAGCAAGTCGGCCACCCCGGAGGCCTCCAAGTTCCGCTCGTTCGTGATCTCGCCCGAGAGAGGTGACATGCGAGGGGCCACGCGCCGTGGCTGGTGCAAACGTAACGCCCAACGCCGGCGCCGATGGCGCAGGGCCGGATCCTACGACGCGTCGAACGTCGGCTCGCGAGCGCGTATCGCGGACTCTTGTGACTGCGACGAGCGGGGCCTCGGCGCACCCGCCCTGACCGCCTCGAGCTGAGCTGCCACAGCAGCGCCGAAGAAGATCGCGATCGCGGAGAGCAGCGTCCAGAACTGAAGCGCGACGATCCCTGCTAGCGGGCCGTACGTCTCGCCGAAAGAGGAGCTCAGGCTCAGGGCGGCGCCGAGCAGAACGGTGACGAGCACCCACCCGGCAACGCAGAGCGCGGCGCCGAACGCGAGCCAGGACCAGGCAGGCTGGCGACGATGCGGTGACCACCGCAACATCGCCGTGAGCGCGAGCGTCGCGACGACGAGTGCGAGGGGCCAGCGGAAGTACGGCCATGTCGTTCGCAGGAAGCCCTCGGTGGTCTCGCTCCGGCGTCCGAACGCGAACATGAGAAACGCTGCTGCCAGGCAGCTTCCCGCGCCAACGGCGAGGACGAACGCACGGCCGTACTTCTCGAGCGTCGGGCGGTCACGCTCGATGCCGTAAATGCGGTTGAACCCCCGCTCGACCTGGCCCATGGCAGTCGAACCCGTGATGAGCGTGCCGATCAGGCCGAGCAGCAACGGAACGAACCGGCCCTCGGCACCGACGCCGCGAGCTTGTGCCACCGCGTCGGTGAGCAGTTGACCGGCGGGGTCGGGTACGGCGCTTTGGATGGCGGCGACGATCTCTCGGCTCATGCGCACGTCGCCGAAAGCGGCTGCGAACCCGACCAGCGCGATGAGCCCCTGAACGAGCACGAGCGACGTTACGAATGCCAGCGAGCGGGAGTGGCTGAACCCATCCGCAGCCCGCAGCCGGACGAACGAATCCTTCAGCAGCTGCCAGCGTCCGGTATCGAGGAGCGTCTTGCGAGCGTCGTCACCGGTGAGCTCCCACGTCTCGGGAACCTTTGCGGCGGTGCTCATGCAGACCCCGCCGGGACGCACACCTCGACGGCGGCCGGCTCGATCTCGACGTCGAGCTTCTTCACCTCTTTGCGGTCGCCGCCGTCGAGCTCGTACAGGACCTTGCGGTCAAACCGCACGTTGGCCGAACGCGCCTTGGTGACCTGGACGAATGGAGACGCGCTCGAGGCCCCGACCACCGTGCGTCCGATCGTCCGCAGCCAGTCGAGGACGCTGTCGGCGGTCACGACTCCGAGCTCCAGCATGCCGTCGTCAGGACGTGCGTCCTCGAACGCCTCGACGTCGGCGAAGAGCTCCCCGAAGTTTCCGAGCAAGACGCAACTCGCCTTGCCCTTGAACCATGTCGAGCCGTCGACCTTGATCTTCACTTCGAACGGCTTGCGCCCAAGTTGGTTCACGCCGGTCCAGACGTAGGCGACTCGGCCGATTCGATCCTTGAGGCCGGCGTCGGCCTCGCGGATCATGAGCGCGTCGAATCCGGCCCCGGCCATCACGGCGAAGCGCTCGCCGTTGATGCGGCCGACGTCCAGCTTCCGGTGCGCTCCGTGCAGCCCGATGCTCACGGCCTGCTCGATGTCCTTCGGGATGTCCAGGTTCGACGCCAGGAGGTTGGCGGTGCCCGCCGGAACGATCGCGATCGGGACATCGGCTCCGTCGAGAGCGTCGATGCACCGCTGCACCGTCCCGTCGCCTCCCCAGACGAAGACGAGCTCCGCGCCCTCCTCGATCGCCCGACGGAACTGACCGGGCGCCTTGCGACTCTTGGGCACTTCGTACCAGAGCGGGTCCGGAACGCCCTGACGCTCGAGCTCACGTCGGAGCTGGAGCAACCCGCCGTCGAACGTCTTGCCGGCGTGCGCAACGACCGCGACGGTCGTCATGCTCCGCGTGCCTCCCGCTTGCGCGCGACCACTCCCGTCGCACGCGCGAGCACGACGGCCAGCGTGAGCGCGGCGATCCCCATGAGAACGCCGGCGATTGTGTCGAGCGGGTGGTGCATCCCCCGATACATCCGCGAGACCGCCACGATCGGAGGAATCGCAAGCGCGGCGGCCCACACGAGCGCCTTGGCGCGCGTCGAGGTCATCCGTGAGGTCAGAAGGAGCGCGAAGCCCGAGTACACGGCGATCGACGCCGCGACATGACCCGAGGGGAAGCTGGCGTCGACCGGGAGTCCTTCGAGTCGTTCGACGTCCGGGCGCTCGCGGTCGACGAAGAACACGGTCGTGCGGTACGTCGCCGACTCGAGCAGGATCGCGCCGAGCACGAATCCCGCGAGCAACCACCGCCGTCGCAGTGCCGAGACGATCACGACCACCGCCACGAGCGCCGGAATGACCACTCCGCCGGAAATCTCGGAGCCGACGAACGAGAGGGCATCGAGGGAGGAGGTCCGCCGCTCGGCCATCCATTGCACCGGGCTCGCGTCGAGGGACTCGAACCCGTCCAGCGGCACGATCCACGTGGTGACCGCGAGACCCACCGCAGTCGTCACCGCCGCGAGAACGAGGTAGCACGACAACAGCCCGACCCCGTAGATCGCGGCTGGATGCCAGGTAGGCAGCTTTTCGCCGATCGACCGCGAGGTGCTCGACGGCCCTGCCTCGAGGGCTGGAACTGCACTCGTCCCGGTATGGGCCCGCAGATGCGGGTGAAGTCGCGCGACACGAGTTCCGAGAGAAGACGAGGTCATTCGTTGACGTTTCCCCACGCCGGCTCGAGGAAAACGCTCAGACCGATTCGGAACTCATCGCATGCCACTTCTCGTCCTTCTCCTCGTAGCCCTCAGCGTCGCGACCGTCGTGGCTTGGGTGGCGTGGCACTACCCGGCGGGCATCGCGTCACCGACACCGAGCGTCGCTGCCGCACAGGCAGTGGGTCGCGAGATCGGACATCACAGCCGGCTCCGGCGCTTCATCAAGAGCAGGCTCAACCCGGAAGTGGCGACCGGGCTAGCCCTGACGGTCGCGCTCGGGGCGGTCATCCTCGGAGGCTTCGTCATCGGCGCGCTGGCCTACCTCATCCGGACGAACTCACAGCTTGTCGACCTCGACGCGAGCGTCGCTCAGTGGGGTGCGGATCACGCAGGGTCCGTGTCGGAGCGCGGACTGACGCTGATCACGCAGCTCGGCGAGACGTGGTTCGTGGTCGTGCTCGCGATCGTCGTCTCGGTCGTGGCGTACGTCCGGCGACCCAACCGCTGGATCCCCGTCTTCCTCCTCACGGTGCTGGTCGGGCAGTGGCTTCTCACCAACGGCATCAAGGAGCTGCTCGACCGCGTGCGGCCAACGCTGAACCCCATTGCCGAGACACTCGGACCATCGTTCCCCAGCGGTCATACGACCGCAGCTGCGGCGTTCTACGCGGCCGCGGCACTCGTCCTCGGCCGCGGGGTGAGGCCACACGGGCGAGCGCTACTCGCCGGCGCCGCGGCCGGCATCGCCGTGGCGGTGGCGTGCACACGCATCTTTCTCGACGTGCACTGGCTCACGGACACCATCGCAGGACTCTTCCTGGGCTGGGCCTGGTTCGCCGCCTGCAGCGTCGCCTTCGGCGGGCGCTTCCTGCGCTTCGGCGCTGCCGCGGAGGAGGCCGTGCAGAAGGCGGACCTCGAAAAGCGACGCGTCGCCAATCGGGCGCGCGTCAAAGCGACTCATTGAGCCACGTCGCGGGGATTCGTACGACAGCTTCCTGCGCAGCCGTCTAGATCCAGTCTCGGCGTTTGGCGACTGCGAATGTGAGCGGCGCGATCGCGAGGATCGTCGCAATGACGACGTAGAACAGCCAGGTCGACTCGAAGATGCTGGCCTTGAAGTTCATTCCCATCACGCCCGCGATCAGGGCGCCTGGCAGGAGGATCACCGAGGTGAGCGTGAGGATCTTCATGATGTGGTTGGTGCGGTAGCCGGTCCGGGCGATCAGCACGTCGAACGAGCCGACGATGCTTTCGCGCGCATCGCGCGCTTCTTGCACGGTGGCCTCGAAGCGTCGCATCAGCGACTGAAACCGCTCCCCTGAGGCGTCGTTGGCGAGCGCTTCGAGCTCGGGATGGGTGAGCGCTGTCAATGCGGAGCGGTGTGCGGAGAGCGCGCGGCGGAGGACACCCACCGTGCGTCGCTCCTCGATCAGCTGCCTCGATGTCGTGCTCGGCCCTCCCCTGACCGCGCATCGCTTGCACGTCGAACTCCTCGAGTCGCTGCTCCAGCCGTTCGAACGCGGCCGAGTAGGCGCCGAGTACCCATTCGAGCAGGGTGGCGAGGAACGCCGGACCGTCGAGAACGCCGGTGTCGCCTGAACCGGACACCCGATCGGCGAACTCCTGCAGCACCGCCACGGGTTGATCATGTGCGGTGATCACCCAGTTCTTGCCGACGACACACTCGAGTGCGATGAGGTCGGCGTCGTCGTCGTCGCACGGGGAATACGTCGTCAGGTGGATGTAGCGGCCGAAGTCGTGGAACACGGCCCGCCCTGACGACGACGTCAACCGAGCGGTCGTGGATTCGTCGAGATCGAACCTCTGGGCGATCTCCGCCACGTCTTCGTCGCCGCGTCGGTCGATGTCGACCCAGAGAAGCTTCGAGCCGTTCAGCCGCTCCGGCCGGCGCGGCAACTCGTCGAGGCGATCGACCTGCTCCCGATCGAAAAGGATCGCGCTCATTCGCACATCCCCTTGCCGCAGTCGGCCGAGCACGACTGCTCTTGAGCGACGCTTCGAGTGGTCTCGGCATCCGGGGAACAACGGCGCACGCAGCCGGGCGGGTACGGCGCCCGTGGCACGGGCCCGACGCGTAACGCGTGCAGCGCCTACGTCGTTGCGAGATTGATGCAGCTACGGCAGAAGCGGACGTGGCGGGAGGTGGCGGGTCGCGTCGCGAATGTGACGCTGGTCTTGTGGGCTGCGGTGGCGGCTGTCGGTGTGCTGTTGGTCGTCAACCTGATCCGCTGAAACCAAAATCGGCGCTCGCGCGTTGTAGCCACGCCCGGGACGCGCGACGTCCGAGGGCCTAATCAAAGGAGATCACGTTGGGAATCATCGCTTTCATCATTCTCGGCCTGCTTGCGGGCGCGATCGCGAAGGCTCTGCTGCCGGGTGACGATCCCGGCGGGTTCATCGTCACCGCGATCATCGGCGTCGTTGGCGCGCTCATCGGCGGGTTCCTCGCCGGGGTCCTCTTCGACGCCGACCCGATGGACGAGTTCTTCGACATCTCGACCTGGCTCACCGCGATCATCGGGTCGATCGTCCTGCTGCTGATCTACCGGCTGGTGGTCAGCCGCCGCGGCGGTCCCGTCCGATCCGGCATTTGACCGAACTCGACTCGCACGGCGAGGGAAGCGCCTGCTTCCCTCGCCGTCGTGCGGTCGCCTCGCGTCTCGTAGCTGGCGCCGTTCGGGCGTGCCTCATCGATCAACGCGCGGCGGCAACTCCATAGCGACAACGACAACGGGGGTTTGGCCGGGGGGTCGACGGGCAGCCCGACACAAACGAGCAAAATGGAGAGGGGTCTGATGAAGGCGAAGCTTCTGCGCGACGCAGGCGACATCGAGAAAGGGGACGCCGTCGAGATCAAGTCAAGCGCAGGCTGTAACGACGCTCGTTCGGACAAGGACGTGGGGGGACGGAGCACGACGCCCGCACCGGTTTACGAGGTGACCGACAGCGACGGAAACACGGAGAAGGTCGACACACGAGACCTTCAGGTGCTGCCTTAGTCCACACCGCCGGAAGGAATCGTCAGTCTGAGGGCTCGTGTGCGGCTCGTCTCGGATCCTCGAGCAGCCTGTCTGCCGTTCTGTCGTGGAGCGCGTCCACGAGCGACTCCTCGGTACGATCGCCGTCGACCCGTCGCGGATTCCGCTCAACCGTGCGGATTCCGTCGGTGGCGTGGGTGTCGTCAGGCCGCCTGATCCCTTTGCCATGCAGAAGGTCGTGGGTTCGAGTCCCATAATCCGCTCTCCTCCTGGAGACCTCCACCTGAAGGTCTAAACTGAGGGAGCCGAGGCGGCTCCCTTTTCATCCGTTTGGGTGAGATCGGGACTTCAGAGCGAGCGCCAGTCGAAGCGCTTGCGCAAGCGAGGGCATGCGCTGCGCGGCCCACGCCCGTCACTTCCGCGTCGCTGTGCTCGAAGGGCGCGGGAGACCGCGCCCTTCGCCGTTCAGCCGGCCGAAGGGAGGCGGACGCGCCGCTCCGTCGGCCGAGCGCCTCGCTACTTCTCGACGATCGTGAACCCCTGCTCGGGCGCCGAGGCCCTGGCCGCGCTCGCCTCCGCCGACTCCGAGGGCACGCTGACGCAGTGCAGCGCGAGGGTCACCGTCACGTTCTCGTTGCCGGGTTCGCTGTACATCGCGGCCGTCCACCCGGTGCTGTCCGCGGTCGGGCCGGATCCGACCAGCCTGACGAAGAGGTTGGTCCCGGCGGTCGTGAAGCCTCCGCCCGTCACCTTCTTGCCGGACGGACAGAAGAACGTGCCGTAGACCCACTGGCCGCCGGCAAGCTGCGTCGACGCGCTGATGGTCTCGTACCCCAGCGCACCCGCCGGGCCGGGAGCGCCAGGCTGGCCGGGAGCGCCGGGCTGGCCGGGCTGGCCGGGCTGGCCCTGCTGGTTCCAGGACAGCGCCGTCTCTTTCGACTTGCAGGCCGCCCCCTCGTCGATCACGCGCAGCGCGCCCGTCCCCTTGTCGTAGCAGCCGTTGATGACGCCGCCCGCGCCCGGAATGGCCGCGTAGCCGACGCCGACCGCGGCGAGCACGAGCGCAAACCCGAGACCGGTCAGGGCGAGGATCCGCTTCCTGCGTTGCATGACACCTCCTGGAGTTCACGGAAGCGGTGGCCGGCGGCTCTGAAGGACAAGCCCGGAGGACGTGCCGCAGCAGAGGCTCCTTCTTCCCGTTGAGGTCGCTGACTC
Source organism: uncultured Thermoleophilia bacterium (assembly GCA_963733995.1). Taxonomy (GTDB): domain Bacteria; phylum Actinomycetota; class Thermoleophilia; order Gaiellales; family Gaiellaceae; genus DATHTC01. Next base: position 5,777 of record CAVTFO010000014.1, on the reverse strand, counting down.
TACGACAGCCCGGCGTGCGCACTCAAGCGGCCGCTCTGCCGCTTGCGCTCGTGCGCGCGTCCCCGGAAGCGATCAGGGTGCCGCGACAGGAACCTCGAGCGCCGGCAACTCGGATCCGAGGAAAAGCACGAGCGCGCGTGGCGGTACCTGGAGCGCAGGCGTGGGAAGTGGCTTTGCTTCAGGAGACGCGCTGTTGCGTCGTGACGCCGCCGAGATGCGAGCGATCAAGGCGGCAAGGCGCTCAGAAACCGCTGAACAACGTGAACGGAGGACCGGTCTGGTCGCCACACGTTGCGCCAGATCAAGCGAAATTGGAGGGCTCCCTCTCTTAGAAGCCCCGCTCAAGCGTTTTCCTTTTGAGAGGCGGGTCGACGGTCGGTGCAGCTGTGGCCTGCTCGTGGCGCGACGTCCCTGGTTGACGGAGGCGTACCCCATCGGGCTTCGTCAAAGCGTTCCGCGTTCGACGCTTAGGAGCCGCGTGACGCCTGGTAGCGGGAGGCCGTGGCACGGCCCGAATAGGTCAGCAGGTCGCCCGCGAACCCGATGGCGACGACGATCCACTCGCCCCCGTCGACGCCGACGACCGGCGACCAGACGAGCAGGTAGGCGAGCGTCGTCCACGGTAGGAGGAGAAGGCCCAGCAGCGGCCAGATCCAGGAGTCGAATGCGAGTTCGACGCGGTCACCGAAAATCCACCAGAGGACAACGGCGAGACGAGGCCCGATCAGCCCCGCCGTCAGCGCCAGGCAACACATGGCCGGAGACTATGGCACAGAGCAACGGGCTCTCCGCTGCAACGTCGATACCGCAGTTCTTGGCCGAGTGCTATACGAGGGTGAGCCGCATGACGATCTCCCCATCTTCGACTTCGCCGGTGTCGACGAAGCCGAAGCGTGCATAGAACGGCTGCGGGGAGTGCTCGCCGGGGTGGTAGCTGAGCTTCACCTCCTTGACGCCGTCCTGCCGTGCTTCTTCGACGAGCAGTTCGAGCGCGTGGCGGCCGTACCCTTTTCCCTGGTGACCGGCGTCGATCATGAAGCGCCATACCCAGAACTCCTTCGGCGGGTCGCGGAACGCCATGACGAACCCGACGGGATCGTCATCGGCATGGACGGCGCGAAACCACGCCCGCGGCTCGAAATGAGCCTCGGCGATCGAGCGTGCGTTCGTGGCGACGTACGGCTCCTGCTCCGGCTCGACCGCGAGATCGAGCACCGCCCGCAGTGAGTCTCGTGTGATCTCACGGAGTTCGACCCTGGCGGCCATCTCGGGCATCTGACCAGATTGGCGGAGCTCGCGTCTCCACATCTCGACAACACGGCACCTAGTCGTCGGCAGCAATACGTGCGAGAGTCACAACGACGCGGACGGGCGAGGCGTTGTGTTTTCGCGGCCGAAGGCACATTCCTCGAGACGTTACGCACGTGGGGTGCGCGACATCGGGCCTCGCCCGTCCGCCGATTCAGCGACGGTACTCCTCGTGCCAGCACCATCGCGATGAATGTGTGGACATCGAGACACTGGCCGGGTGCGGGTCGCGCCGGCGAGCTCCCATGCGTCGGGGCAGGCGGTCCGGTCGCAGAAAAGCTGCGCGGAAGACCCCCGTGGAGCTGAGCCTCCCGCGCAGCAGCAGCGAGCCCAGGCGGGCCCCCGCCCGCCGCAGGGGTGCGCCGTCTTGCCGGGGGATGCCGGCTCAGGCACCGGGCTCGCAGGCCCACGGTAGGGACCGCCGCCCGGGTGGTGCGTGACACGATCAAGTCAATCTCGCGCGCATCCGCCGGAGCAAGAGTCTCTGTCGAGGCCCCTCTCTGGGGAACCCGCCATTGCTTGCGGCCGAGCGTCCGACGGGTTCTCCGGAGAGGGAGCGCGCGATGTCATTCGCTTCGCGCGGCGTGTCTCCTACCTGGGCCCCCGTGACCAGCGCCCGGGATCGCAACACGCGCGGACAAGGCCGCTATGCGGCGGCGCCGAGCTCGTCGGGGAGCCCGACAGTACGCATCTCGCGCGCAACCGCAGTCGCGTCGTACTCGGCTCGCTCGATCGAGACCGCGACGCTGTCGGCGACGGCCGTGAGCCCGGCGAAGCCGACGCGTGGGTCACCGTCCTTGGGCGTTCCGACCGACCCGCAGGTGACGAAGAGCACACCGCCGTAGCGGTGCACCCAGGGCTTGTGGGTGTGGCACTCGCCGCGGAGGAGCTGGTAGGCGAGGGCGCCGAGCGCGGCCGCAGCCGGCGAAGACGAGCGCGAAGGTGCCGATGAACTCGGCGGGCGAGGCTCCGCACAGGGCCGTGCTGAGGATCAAGCCTGTCTCGTCGACCTGCTCGCGTCCGAGTCGGGGAGCAGTTCGGCCATCAGCGTCTGGACGCGCTGGTCGAGCTCGTCGCGGATCCGGCGAACGGTGTCGAGGTCCTGGCCGGCGGGGTCGTCGAGCTCCCAGTCCTCGTAGCGCTTGCCCGGATAGATCGGGCAGGCATCGCCGCAGCCCATCGTGATCACGACGTCGGCGGCGCGCACGACCTCGTCGGTCAGCGGCTTGGGGAACTCCTCGGCCAGGTCGATCCCCAGCTCCTCGAGCGAGGCGACGGCGTTCGGGTTGATCTCGCTGGCAGGGGTGGAGCCGGCCGAGCGCACGTTGATCCGCCCCTGCGAGCGCAGCTTGAGCAGCCCGGCGGCCATCTGGCTGCGGCCCGCGTTGTGGACGCAGACGAACAGGACCTCGGGCACGTCTGTCACGCGCCCCCTTCGGTATCGACGGCGATCGATGACCTCCAGTCGCGATGATGCCCAATGTCATCGATCTCTGTCAATATCCGCTCGTGCACACGATTGCGACGATCGCCGCGTCCTGCCCGCCGCTCCTCCAGGAAGCCCTGGAGCCGCACGAGGCCGAGCAGCTTGCCGCCGCGCTCAAGGTCGTCGCCGATCCCGCCAGGCTGCGGCTGCTCAGCCTGATCCAGGCCCAGCCCGGCAGCGAAGCCTGTGTCTGCCACTTGACCGAGCCGCTGGGGCTCAGCCAGCCGACGGTCAGTCATCACCTGAAGGTGCTGCTGCAGGCCGGCCTCGTCGAGCGCGAGCAGCGCGGCAGCTGGGCCTACTTCCGCGTGCGCGAGGAACCGCTCGCGGTGCTGCGCGCGCTCCTCGCCTAACCTCCTCGACGACCTCCCGCGCGCGCACGGAAGCAAGAAGCCCCCGATGCGTGGGCACCGAGGGCTTCTCGTTCAGCTACCAGTGCCGTGGGGGTGGCGAATCGGGCACCGGGGGCGAGGCGCACGTTCAGGAGCTTTCTCGCCCGAGGCGACGGTATTCGCGGGACGCCGCCGTCGAATGACGCATTTGCGCCGGTTCGCGCCTCAGCACTCCGCGCCGTTGGCGCGCGGCGGCAGTGGCTGCGCGTGGGCGAGGAGCCGGAGCGGCGGGTCGACCTTCCACAGGGTCAGCGAGGCGCCGTCCGGGAAGACCGGGGCGACGCGTTGCAGGTCGAAGCGTGCGAGCCGGTCGCCCACGATCGGCTGCCGGGAGTCGAGCACCGCAAAGGGCGGAGCGAACGGCCGTCCCTCCTCGAGCATGACGCCGCCTTGCCCGACCGTGACCCGCGGCGACTCGATCAGGTCGCGCTTGACCTGCTCGGAGACATGTACGACCCGACCGACGTCCCTGTTGAAGAACTCCGTCCAGAGGACGAGGCCCTGCTGCTCGTAGTCGGCCAGCTCGCGGCACGGCTGGTCGGGACGCGTGAAGCCCATGTGGACGAGAGTCGCCTCGGCGCCACGGGGCAGCTCGCGATCGACCCAGCCGAGCGCACGCGTCTGCTCCGCGTCGAGCGGACCGGTGTAGTCGTTCGCGGCCGCGACGACCGCGAAGGCCAGCGCCATCCCCAGCAGCGGGAAGAGGGATCGGCGCAGGACGACGAGCGCTCCGCAGCCGAGCGCCGTGAGGCCGACGACCCAGAGCTGGGCCGCGACCCCCGGTTCCTGCTCCTTGAGCCCCTGGACGACCGATGGCACGAGGCCCTCGACGTTGTTGGTCTCGAGCAGCACCCGCTCCGGGACCGTCGCCGCCATCCCGACCGCGACCGCGACGACGACGGCGGTGGCGAACAGCGGCCGTGGCTGCCCGCTCGTCAGCCAGTGCGCGAAGCAGGCGAGAACCAGCGGCGTGACGTAGAAGAGCGTGCGGTCGTGGAGGATCCCGTGGCCCTGGGGGCTCGCGGAGAGCACGGCCACGGAGAGCAGCACGCCGGCGAACAGCGACACCGACGCGACGCCGACCGCGCGCTCGGCCTCGGACGCGCCGCGACGCAGGAGGCGACGGAGCGAGAGCGGGAAGGCGAGCAGCGGGATCACGCCGAGCGCGAGCCCGTAGACGGCGAGGTTCCAGACCGCCCACTTGCCGAGGTCGATCACGCCGAACCGCTCCGCCCAGATCGCCGTGTAGTCGCTGGTGGGGAACGGCAGGCCCGAGAAGGCAAGGATGGCTCCCACCAGTAGCGCGACCCCGAGGACGATCAGGGTGGGCCGGTAGACGACGAGCGTCTGCCGCAGCCGCCGCTCGACGGCGCCGCTGAGGAGGATTGCCCCGACGACGCTCACCGTCAGCGCCAGTGCCTGCGAGCGCACGCCCACGAGGACGCCGAGCCCGGCGAGCATGACGAGCTGCCGTGACCACGTCGGTCGCTCGAGCATCCACACGACGACGAGGGCGAAGGTCGTGAAGGCCAGGTAGAAGAGCGGCTCCGTCAGCATGAGGGCGGAGTAGGCGGTCCACGGGGCGACGGCGACGAAGGCAGCGACGACGAGGCTCCAGCCGCGCGAGACGATGCGGCGGGCGACGAAGTAGGCGGGCACGGCCGCGAGCGCCATCGCGATCGCGTTCATCCACTGCACGGCCTCGAAGGCAGCGGCCCCGTCCGGGGCGAACCGGTAGGCGGGGCTGGCGAACAGCGGGAAGAAGACCGTCCGGCCGAGCTCGAACTCGCCTCGCACGAGCGGCTGCCCGTGCAGGGCGAAGCCCTTCGCGAGGTCCGCATGGAGCAGCTCGTCCGGGAGGAAGCGCGGAATGCTGTTGGCGCCGGCGAGCGCGATCCGGAAGCCCGCTGCGACCGCGATCACGGCGGTGAGCACGATCGCCGTCGGAACGCCCGCGAGCGCGCGGAAGGGCCGTCCTGCTCGCGCCCGAAGCGTTGCGACCCGCTCGTACCGCAGCGCGAGCCGGAGAACGAGCCCGACGACGACCAGCCACACGACGAGCTCGAGGACGTCCTCGGGGCCGAACCGCAGGAAGAGGCGCCGAATCCGGTCTGCGAGTTCGTCGCGCGCCAGGATCACGACGAGCACGGCGACGGCCGCCACGAGCGCTGCGACGGCGAGCTGACCGAAGGGAAGAGCGCGCGATCTCGGCACGGCGTGCTGGAAGGCAAGCCGGGCCGGCGGCCGGCTTCTCTGGGAGGAGCACCGGACACGCTGCCACGGCAGCCCTAGGGAGGGGCGGCCCAGCTTGCTGTGCGCGATGGTCGCAGATATCCCGCGCGCGTGCCGTGGAGCGTCCCACCTTGACCATGCTCGGACGAGGTCGTAGCCTGCGGGCGCCGATCCGTCCCCTTCGGGGTCGACGGCGGTCAGACCGGCGGGCTGCGGCGCCGATGCGGCGGCAAACGCCGCGCGCGCCCACTTCGGGTGCTCCTGTGAGGCGAGCCCGTCGAGGCGATCCCTCGTCCGAGGGAACTTGTGGCGCAGCTCCGCGACTCCCCCGTCGGGGGGAGGGCCGGCCTGCGATCCCG
>CAVTFO010000013.1:0-253835 GCA_963733995.1 uncultured Thermoleophilia bacterium | reverse complement strand
CGGTGCCGGGGAACCGTCTGCTCGTCGACGAGGCTCTGCTCCAGCCGGTGCACCAGTTCGGCGTTCAGACTCCGCCCGGACCGTGCAGCCGCCTGCCTGAGCTGCTCCCGCAGATGCGTCGGCATCCGCAGGAGGAAGCGGTAGATCTCCCCTGCCACGCGGCCGTGATATTCACGGATCGAGGGCCTGATATCAAGTTGGGAACCGTCGGGGCTGCTTAGGCTCCGGCCGTGGAGCTCCTCTGGCAGGTCGTCGTCAGCGGGCTCGCGGCCGGCGGCGTCTACGGCCTCGTCGCGATCGGGCAGACGCTCGTCTTCCGCCTGACCGGGACGGTCTACCTCGCGCTCGGCGACCTCGTCGGCCTCGGCGTGTTCACGACGCTGCTCGTCGCCGCCGGCACCGGGCCCGTCACGCAGACGAACGTCTCGGGCGCGCGGTACGCGCTCGCGCTCGTGGTCGGCGTCCTCGTCTGCGTCGTGGTCGGCGCGGGCGGCTACCTGCTCGTGATCCAGCCGTTCCTCGAGCGCGGCTCGACGCTCGGCTGGGTCGGCGCGAACCTCGCGCTCGCGTTCGCGATCCACGCCGCGATCGAGTCCGTGTTCCCGCGGTCCGCGTACGTCTTCCCGGACCCGATCCCGTTCCGCCGCGTCGGCGAGGGCGGCTTCGTCGTCGTCGGCGGAGCGACCCTGCAGGTCCGGGCGCTCTACGTCGCCGCGGTGGCGTTCGGCCTCGCGCTCCTCGTCGGCCTGGCGATCGACCGCACGCGGTCGGGCCGCGGCCTGCGGGCGATCGCGGAGGACCGGGTCGGCGCGCTCGTCGTCGGAGTGCCGCTGTCGCGGCTCGCTCCCGCTCGCTTTCGGGCTGGCCGGCGCCGTCGCCGCGGTCGCCGCGGTCGCGGCGGCCCCGAGCGCGCCCGTCTCGGTGGAGACCGGCACGCTGCTCGGCGTCAAGGGGCTGGCGGCCGCTCTGCTCGTCCGGTTCGGGCCGCCGCTCTGGGCGTTCGCCGCCGGGCGCGGGCCTCGGGCTCCTCGAGGCGGCGATCGCGAACGTGCACGTCGGCGGCATCGAGCTCGGCCCGGAGTACAGCCAGGTGCTCCCGCTGCTGCTCGTCCTCGTGGCGCTCGCGCTCCGGCCGCCGCGCGAGGCCCTGGAGGAGGTCGAGTGACGCCGTTCGGGACGACCGCGGGCGCGCTGCGCGACGCGGGGCGGGACGTGCGCGCGGCCTGGGGCCGGGGCGCCTGGCTCGCCGCTGCTCGCGGTGGTCGTCGCCGCGGCGGTTCCGTTCCTGCCCGGGGCTCTGCGCGTCGACGGCCTGGCCGCGACCGGCTACCTCGCGCTCGCCGCGATCGGGCTCGGCTTCGCGGCCGGCATCGGCGGCCTGCCCTCGCTCGCGCAGGGCGCGTTCGTCGGCGTCGGGCGCGATCGCCGCCGCGCACCTCGTCTCCGACGGCTGGCCCGCGCTCGCGGCGGCCGTGGCCGGAGCGGCCGCCGCCGCGGCCGCTGGCGTCGCCGTGGGTGCGGCGATCGTCCGCTTCCGCCCGGTCTACGTCGCCGCGGTCACGTGGATCGCCACCTGGCTGTTCGCGCTCGGCGCGGACGCGTTCCCCGCCTCTCCGGCGGGACGCGTGGGCTGACCGTCCCGCCGGACTGGTCGCCGACGACGCACTACGAGCTCGCGCTCGCGCTGGTCGTGCTCGCGGCCCTCGGCCACCGGGCGCTGTCGTCCAGCACGTTCGGCCTGGCGCTCCGGGCCGCGGCCCAGCGTCCCGCCGCCGCTGCCGCGCTCGGGACCGAGGCCGGCCGGCTGCGCCTCCGCGCGTTCGCCGGCGCGGCAGCCGTCGGCGGGCTCGCGGGCGCCCTCGACGTCCAGCTCGCCGGCGTCGCGGACGCGAGTGCGTACGGGGCGAGGCTCTCGTTCGTGCTGCTCGTCGCCGTGCTCGTCGGCGGGGCGGCGACCGCGCTCGGGCCGGTCGTGGGCGTCCTGCTCCTCGGCGCGCTCTCGCTGGCGGCCGAGACGGTCGGCGGGCTCAGCGGAGGTGAGGCGACCCGCTTCGCGCCGCTCCTCGCCGCGCTGCTCCTCCTCGCCGTGCTCACGTCGGGCGCCGACGGCATCGTCCCCGCGCTGACGTCGTGGCTGCGGCCGCGCGTGCGTCCCGGCGACGCCTCCGGCGCCGCCGCCCGCGCGTCGCGGGCGCCGCGCTCGAGGCGCGCGGCGCCGCGAAGCGATTCGGCGGCGTCCACGCCCTCGACGGGTTCGACCTCGAGCTCGAGCCGGGCCGCGTCGTCGCGCTCGTCGGCCCGAACGGCTCGGGGAAGACGACGGCGCTCCGCGTGCTCGCCGGGACCGTCCGCGCGGACGCGGGCCGCGTCGTGCTCGACGGGCTCGACGTGACGACGGAGCCGCCGGCCCGCCGCGCGCGCCGCGGCCTCGTCCGCACGTTGCAGTCGAACGGCGTCTTCCCGCAGCTCACGGCGCTCGAGAACGCGCATCGTCGGCGCATCGCTGCGCGGGCGTCACCGCGGCGCACTGCGCGCGCTCCTCGCCACGCCGAAGGCCCGCCGGGACGCCGACGCCGTCCGCGCCCGCGCGCTCGGCGCGCTGCAGGCCGTGGGGCTCGAGGAGCGGCGCGACGCGCGCGCCGAGACGCTGACGACCGCGGAGCAGCGGCTCCTGATGGTGGCCTCCGCCCTCGCGGCGGAGCCGACGGTGCTCCTGCTCGACGAGCCGTCGGCGGGCGCCGGCGCGGCGGACCTCGACCGGCTGGCGCGGATCCTCGACGACCTCCGCGCCCGGGGCCTCACCGTGCTCGTCGTCGAGCACAACCTCGGGCTCGTCCGCGCGATCGCCGACGAGGTCGTCGTCCTCGACGCCGGGCGCAGGCTCGCCTCCGGATCCCCGGACGACGTGGCGCGGGACCCGGCCGTCCGCGAGGCCTATTTCGGACGACGGCCGGCCGAGCCGCGCTAGATTCGCGCCGCCTGCGCGCGCTCGCCGCACTCGCGTTCGCTCCTGCTCCTCCCGGCCTGCGGGGGCGGCGGAGCCGATTCGGGCGAGGCCCGGACGGTCACCGTCGTCGTCAACGCGCCGTTCTCCAAGACGCCGTACGTCGGCGACTCCATCGCGCGCGGCGCCGAGCTCGGCGCGGCGGTCGCCGGCATCCTTCGACACGCCGGACGGCCCCGTCCGGATCCGCATCGAGCGCCTCGACAACGCGCTCTCGCCGCGCAAGGCGATCGCGAACGTCCGGGCCGCCGGTCGCCGACGGCGCCGTCGCGGTCGTCGACGAGGGGACCGGCGTCGACGCCTCCTGGCGTCGTCGCCGGCGACGCCGACATGCCCCTCGGCATCACCTACCAGGGCGGGATGGGCCTCGTGGACGTCGAGGAGCGGCCGAACGTGTTCCGCGTCGCGCCGACCGACCGCGGCGTCGCCTTCCGCCTCGCCGAGTACCTCATCCCGAAAGGCCTGCGCGTGGCGCTCCTGACCGACGACAGCGGCTACGGCGACGAGGGCCGCGAGGCGCTCGCCCAGTGCGTTCGGCTCGAACCCCGAGGCCGTCGCCGCGGAGATCCGCCTGCCGGCCGACGCGACCGACCTGGCCCCGCAGGTGCTTCGTGCGCGCCGCGCGGGCGCCACCGCGCTGCTCGTCTGGGCGCGGCCGGCGACGATCGCGAGCGTCCTGACGGCGGCCCGCAGCCGGCGGCTGGGACGTGCCCGTCTACACGCCGCCGAGCGGAGCGGATCCGCTCGTCCGCCAGCAGCTCGCGGACCGGCCGAGCTGGGTCGACGGCCTGACCTTCGCCTCCGGACGCATGACGGCGGAGCTCGGCCCGGGCGCGTGGAACGCGTTCGAGTCGCGGTTCGTCGCCCGCTACGGCGTCGACGAGGTGGGCGTGCAGACCGCGGCCGGCGCAGGACGTGATCCAGCCGCCCGAGATCGCGATGTACTCGCACGACTTCGTCCTCGTGCTCGCGGCGGCGCTCGCGCAGGCCGGCACGCGACGACCGGGAGGCGCTGCTCGACGCGCTGAACGAGGTCACGGTCTCCGGCGCGAACGGCGACGAGCGCGGCTTCAACCTCCACAACCACGAGGGCGTCGTCGACGACGACGTCTACTTCGCGCGCTTCGAGGACATGACCTTCGCCCCCGTCGACGACGACCCGCTCTCGTCGACGCTGCCGGCGATCAACCAGGTGCGGTGAGCCGCGCCCTCGTCGCGCTCGCCGCCGCCGCGCTCGCCGCCCCCGGCGCCGCGCTCGCCGCGCGGTCCACGGGCGCGCTGCTGCCGTCCCCGACGGCGCCGCTCGACACGCGCCTCCCGTTGACCGCCCGAGTCGCGCTCCTGCCGACCCGGATGCCGCCCGGAGTGCAGGTCACGAACGAGCAGGAGGTCCTCGTCGACCTCGCACCCGACGGCCGGGTCGTGCGTGTCCGCGTCCGGCAGCGCCTGACGCTGTCCGGCGTCGGCGACTACTTCTTCCAGGTGCCCGCGCCGGTGCGCGACGTGCGCGCCCTGCCCGAATCGCAGGCCGAGCCGGGCCTGCGCCGGGGCGCCGTGCTGTGGCAGGGCTTCTCGCCGGGCGAGCGCGTGCTGGCCGCGGAGCTCGAGCTCGACCCGCGGGCCGCGGCGCGGGCGCTCCCCCTCGTGGTCCGGCGCGAGTCGGGCGGACTCGTGTTGCGGAACACGACGCGGGTGCAGGGCGTCGCCTTCGCGGCGTCTGCGCGGCGCAGCGTCCTGCTCCCGGTCCTCCGGGCGGTCAGGGAGCGGTCGGCGCGCGGGGAAGCGGTCGGCCAGCCGAGCGTCGTGGTCGACGGGCCGACGACGGGGCGTCACATCGCCGTCGAGGCGCCGCTCGAGGTCCGGGGGAGCGCGCGGGCCGACGGCGGGGCCGTCCACCGCTTCCGCCTCCTCCTCGGCGGCCCGGCCCCCGCGACGGTGGCGGTCGCCGATCCCCGCCGGTCGGCTGGATTCACGCTCGTCGTGACGCCGGAGCGGCGCCTGCCCGAGCTCGAGCGCATCCCCGCGGACGCGACGGGCGGCGAGCTCCTGCTGCTCGCCCAGGCGGCGCTGCTTGCGTCTGGCGCGGGTGCACCAGTACGACACGTTCGTCTCGCCGACGGCGGGCGAGGGATTCTCGCCGACGGAGGCCGAGGCGAGCGCCGTGTACCGGTACCGCACCGTCGCCGCAACCGCTGCGCCGGCCGTCCCCGACGAGCAGGACGACGGCGCCGGCCTGGGGCTCGTCGTCCTGCTCGCGGGCGGCTCGCTCCTGCTGCTCGGCGGTTGTCTCGTTGCGTGGGCGCACCTGTGATCTAGGCTCCGCGGCCGTGCGCAAGCTGCTGCTCCTCGTGCTCGTCCTGCTCCCGCTCGCCCTGGCCGCCTGCGGCGGCGGCGAGAGCGAGAGCGAGGAGGAAGAGGAAGGGGAGCGCGGCGAGGCGTTCGCCCCGATCTGCGAGATGAGCGCGCTGAGCGGCGAGACGGGCCTTCCCGGCCGACTTCCCGACGATCGACCAGATCACGTTCGTGAAGTCCGAGGAGGCCGGCCCGTCGCGGATCGTCGAGGGCTACGGCGAGGGCGACCTCGAGGATCTCTACGAGGACCTGCACGACGCGTTCGAGTCGAGCGACTACGACATCACGTTCGACGAGCGCGAGGAGCACGACGCCGAGATCTCGTTCGACGGCGGCGGCGTGAGCGGCCAGGTGAAGTTCGCCGACGAGTGCGGCGAGGGCGACCGCGTCTACGTCCGCGTCACCAGCCGTCCGACCGGCTGAGCCGCGCCTCACGAGGTGACCGGGCGCTGATGACGCGCGCCTCGCTGCGCGCCGGCTTGACGTATTCCCATATCGACATATAACATCTCGCCATGGCCCGAGCAGCGACCACGACGGACGCGTTCAACGCGGTGGCCGAGCCCCGGCGGCGGCAGATCCTCGATCTCCTCGCCGGCGGCGAGCGGCCCGTGAACGACCTCGTGCGCGAGCTCGGGATGGCCCAGCCTCAGGTGTCCAAGCACCTGCGGGTGCTCCGTGAAGTGGGGGCGGTCGACGTGCGTGACGAGGGACGGCAACGGCTCTACCGGCTCAACGGCCACGCGCTCAAGCCCATCCACGACTGGGTGAAGGCCTACGAGCGCTCGTGGTCGGAGCGGTTCGACCGGCTGGACGTCGTGCTGGAAGAGCTCAAGCAGAAGGAGGAAAGAGATGCCCGTGACGAGTAGCGGCAGCGCGAAGGTGACGCTCCCCGCGGACGACCAGATCCTGATCACGCGGGAGTTCGACGCGCCGAAGCACCTGGTCTACAAGGCGTTCACCACGCCGGAGCTGGTCAAGCGCTGGTGGCACGCGAACCGCGGCGAGATGACCGTGGCCGAGATCGACCTGCGGGTCGGCGGCAAGTGGCGGTACGTGATGATCGCCGACGGCGGCATGGAGGTCGGGTTCCACGGCGAGTACCGCGAGATCGTCCCGAACGAGCGGATCGTCTCGACGGAGACCTTCGAGGGCCTGCCCGAGGGCGTGTCCGAGGAGGACGGGACGACGGTGAACACGGCGACGTTCACCGAGGCGGACGGGCGGACGACGCTCGCGCTCCTCGTCCAGGCGCCGAGCAAGGCGACCCGGGACGCGATCGTCGACTCGGGGATGGAGGCCGGGCTGCAGGACGCGCTCGACAACCTCGAGCAGGTCGCCGTCTCGCTCGGCTGACGGCGGTGCGACGGAGGTCGGGTCGCCGGCGACGGCGGCCCGACACCGTGGCGCCCGCGCAGGACCGCTGCTAGGGTCGAGGACGTAGGGGAGTATCCCCGCGCGCTCCGTCGTCATCTCCCGGCCTCACGGCCCGGTGGAGCGGCCCGCACGGGGTGGGAGAGACCTACGAGGGATCGTCGTCTGACTCCTTCGGAGGTGTCTCATGGAGCGCGCACCAACCGCCGGCACCGCGTCCTCGGCCCCTGCATCCGACCCGATCTTCGGCCGCGTCCTCGTCGGCGTCGACGACACGCCCGAGAGCGTCGTCGCCGCCGCCCAGGCACGGGCGCTGGCGCCCGCCGGAGCGCATCTGGCGATCGTCGCCGTGGCCGAGACCGCGTTCGCGGCCTGGGCGGGATCGCGCGGCCACGTTCGCGACGGGCGGGGTCGAGCACGACACCGAGGACGTGCTCGAGCAGGCATGCGAGCTGGCCGATCCCGACGAGTCGGCGGCTCACGTCGGGCCGTCTCGTCGACGTGCTGCGCGCCGAGTGCGAGCGCGCGGGCGCGACGCTCATCGCCGTGGGCGTTCGCCCGCATCGCCGTCTCTCCGCCGCCGTGTTCGGCGGGCACGAGGTCGATCTCCTCCACAAGGCGTCGTGCGCCCTGCTCGTCGCGCGGCCCGGCTGGGGCCCGTCGAAGCCGAGCCGGGTCGTCGTCGGCATCGACGGCTCCGACGCCTCGCAGGCGGCCGAGAAGGTTGCGCGGTCGCTCGCGACCCGGCTCGGCTGCGCGCATCGTGCCGGTCGTCGCGCTCGGGGCACATCCCGGGCGTCGAGGTGCTGCGGGCCGAGCGCGAGGACGCCGTGCTCGCACCGCGACGAGCTCGTCGACGCCGTCGCGCACGCATCGGACGAGTCGTCGCTCGTCGTCGCGCGGCAGAGAGCCACGACGCCGAGCGGATCGTCTATGCGACCCGCTGCAGCGTCCTCGTCGTCCCGACGGAGGCCGGCGATGCGTCACGAGCTGGCTGAGCGGCCGGTCCACGCGCCCGCCGCGGGGCCCGCCTGGCACACCCAGCCGGTCGAGCGGGTCGCCGCGACGCTCGGGACGTCGCTCGCGGAGGGCCTCACGCCCGAGGAGGCCGCCCGGCGCCTCGCGGAGCACGGCCCGAACGAGATCGAGTCGGAGGGCGCGACGCCGGCCTGGCAGCTGCTGCTCGCCCAGTTCCGCAACGTCCTGTCCTGATCCTGCTCGCCGCTGTCGCCCTCTCGGCGGCGCTCGGGCACACGACCGAGGCGATCGTCATCGGCGTGATCGTCCTCTTCGCCGCGCTGCTCGGCTTCGTCCAGGAGTACCGGGCCGAGCGGGCGATCGACGCCCTGCGCGAGCTGGCGGCGCCCACGGCGACCGTCGTCCGCGGCGGCGAGGTCGTCGAGGTCCCGGCGCGGGAGCTCGTCGCCCGGCGACCTCGTGCTCGTCGAGGCCGGCGACCGCGCCCCGGCCGACGCGCGCGTGGTCGAGGCCGCGGCGCTCCAGGTCGAGGAGTCGGCGCTCACCGGCGAGTCGGTCGCCGGTGGCGAAGACAGTCGAGCCGCTCCCCGACCCGGGGCTGCCGCGTCGGCGACCGCCGCAACCTGGTCTTCGGCGGCACGACCGTCTCGCAACGGCCGCGGCCGCGCGCGTCGTCGTCGCCACGGGGATGGAGACCGAGCTCGGCGGCATCGCCGGGATGCTGCAGACGATCGAGCGGGGCAAGACGCCGCTCCAGCGGAGCCTCGACCGCGTCGGCGTGCTCCTCGCGCGGGCGGCGCTCGTCCTCGTCGCCGTGGTCGTCGGCCTCGGCCTCCTGCGCGGCGAGCCGTTCCTCGACATGCTGCTCTTCGGCGTCGCGCTCGCCGTCGCCGTCGTGCCGGAGGCGCTGCCGGCGGTGATCACGATCTCGCTGACGCTCGCCGCGCAGCGGATGATCCGGCGCAACGCCCTCGTCCGCCGCCTGCCCGCGATCGAGACGCTCGGCAGCGTCACGGTGATCTGCGCGCGACAAGACCGGGACGCTGACGAAGGACGAGATGACCGTGCGCAAGGTCGTCGTCGCCGACGGAGCCTACGAGGTCTCCGGCACCGGCTACGAGCCGGAGGGCGCCTTCCTGCGCGAGGGCGAGGAGGTCGATCCGTCCGCCGGCGCTGCTCGAGACGCTGCGCGCGGCGACGCTCGCCTCCGACGCCACGCTCGTGCGAGACGGCGACGACGACCGGTGGCGCGTCCGCGGCGACCCGACCGAGGGCGCGCTCGTCGTCGCCGCGGCGAAGGCGGGCCTGCGCCGCTCCGAGCTCGAGGCGGTCGCGCCGCGCGTCGGCGAGATCCCGTTCACCTCCGAGAGCAAGCGGATGACGACCCTGCACGAGACGCCGCGAGGGGACGGTCGCCTACGCGAAGGGCGCGCCGGAGGTCGTCCTCGACGCGTGCGTGCGGCAGCTCGCGGACGGCGGCGAGCGGCCGCTCGACGACGACACCCGCGAGGCGCTGCTCGCGACCGCCCGGCACCTGGCCGGCGACGCGCTGCGCGTGCTCGCGGTCGCGCGGCGGACCGACGCGACGCTCGAGGACGCCGAGCGGGACCTGACGTTCCTCGGCCTCGTCGGGATGATCGACCCGCCGCGCGCCGAGGCGCGCGACGCCGTGCAGACCTGCTCACGCGCCGGCATCCGGCCGGTGATGATCACCGGCGACCACCCGCTGACGGCGCAGGCGATCGCGCGGGAGCTCGGCATCCTCACCGACGGCCGCACGATCACCGGCGCCGAGCTCGAGGAGATCGACGACGCCGAGCTCGACACGCGAGGTCGAGTCGATCCAGGTCTACGCCCGCGTCTCGCCCGCGCACAAGCTGCGCGTCGTCACGGCGCTGCAGGACGCAGGGCCACTCCGTCGCGATGACCGGCGACGGGGTCAACGACGCGCCGGCGCTGAAGAAGGCCGACATCGGCGTCGCGATGGGCATCACCGGCACGGACGTCACGAAGGAAGCGGCCGCGATGACCCTGACCGACGACAACTTCGCGTCGATCGTCGCCGCGGTCGAGGAGGGCCGCGGCGTCTTCGGGAACATCAAGAAGTACCTGATGTACCTGCTCTCGGCGAACCTCGGCGAGATCGGGCTGCTCGTCGGCGCGTCGCTGCTCGGGAAGCCGCTGCCGCTGAGCGCGGTGCAGATCCTCTACGTCAACCTCGCGACCGACGGCCTGCCCGCGCTGGCGCTGTCCGTCGACCCGCCGGAGGAAGACCTCATGCGCCGCCCGCCGCGCCGCAAGGGAGAGGGCATCTTCACGCGGCCGGTCGTCGCGCTGATCCTGACTCGGCGGCGCCTGGTCGGCGCTCGTGACGCTCGCGCTCTTCTCCTGGGCGCTCATCGACCGACCGGTCGATCGCCGAGGCGATGACGATGATGTTCGCGACGCTCGTCCTGATCGAGTTCTTCAAGGCCTACAGCTACCGCTCCGACCGCCACTCGATCGTGCGGCGGCCGTTCGCGAACCGGTGGCTGAACCTCGCGATCGCCTGGGAGGTCGTCCTGCTCGTGCTCGTCGTGAACGTGCCCTTCCTGCAGGACGCGTTCGGGACGACCGGGCTGTCCGGCGCGGAGTGGGCGCTGGCCGTCGCGGCTGGGCTGACGATCGTGCCGGTGCTCGAGGTCGGCGAAGCGCGTCGTGAATCGCTCACGATCCGACTAGCGGGATCCGAAATGGGGAAGTTGACGGATCTCTTCCAGGCCAATTTCGCGCAATCTCGGATCCAGAATCTGCTTGAATGGGCCGGATGCCGCTGGTGCGCCCATTTCGAGCCTCGCGACCTGACGCGCGTCGTCGAGCTCTGGGAGCGGGCCGGTCATCGCGGCGCGCTCACCGTCGACGAGGCCGTGGAGCTGCTGCGGACGGACTCCGCCGTCGGCCTCGTCGCCGAGTCCAACGGTCGCCTCGGCGCCGTCGTCGTCGCCACGGCGGCCGGCGGGCTCGGGTGGATCCACGAGCTCGTTCTCGACGGCGATGCCGAGGCCGCAGAGGCGCTGCTGGACGAGCTCGAGGCGCAGCTGGCGGACGCCGGTGCAGCGCGGCTCGCGGCGGCCGTCCATGCCCCGGCCATACGTTCGCTCCTCGAGGCGCGCGGCTACGAGGCGGCGGACGATCTCGTCCTGCTCGCGCGCGCTGTCCCGTCGACGGTGGCGTCGCCCGAGGTGCTCGCCGAGCTCGGGGCGCTGCTCATCCCAGCCGGGGCTGTGGACGGAGCTCAGGGGGATGGACGAGGCGAAAGAGATCATCGAACGGCGGGTGATCCTTCCGCTCGAGCGGCCGGACCTCGCTGAGCGGCACGCGGTCGTCCCGCCGAAGGCGATCGTCCTCTTCGGGCCGCCCGGCACGGGGAAGACGACGTTCGCCAAGGGGATCGCGTCGCGTCTCGGGTGGCCGTTCGTCGAGATCCAGCCGGCCGAGCTCGCGGGCGAAGGGCCGGAGCGGCAGGCGAAGGCTGCTCGCGCAGGTGCTCGAGCGGATCGCGGCGCTCCCGGCGGCTGTCGTGTTCGCCGACGAGGTCGAGGATCTCGCCTCGCTGCGCCACGAGTCGCGCAAGGTCGGCCCGAGCGTGACCAACGAGTTCCTCAAGCAGATCCCGCGGCTGCGCGAGGCGCCGCATCACCTGCTCGTGTGCGCCACGAACGTCGTCGGCCGCCTCGACCCTGCGTTCGTGCGGCCGGGGCGGTTCGACTACGTCCTCCCCGTCGGACCGCCGGACGCGGACGCTCGTCGCGCCATCTGGCAGCGGTATGCCGAAGAGATCAGCGATGAGCCCGTGGACGTGGATGCGCTGGTCGTCGCGAGCGACCTGTACACGCCCGCGGACATCGAGTTCACAGCGCGGAAGGCGGCGCAGCGCGCCTTCGAACGCGAGCACTTCGAGGGAGCGGGTCGCCGCGCGACGACGGAGGACTTCCTCGGCGCGATCCGGGAGCACCGCGCGTCGCTCTCCGAGGACGTCATCCGCGCGTTCGAGGCCGACACGGCGCAGTTCGCGCGCTACTGAGCGTCCCGGCGATCCGTAGGGAACCGCACGGCATCCGAGACTTGCGGATGCCCCGCTCCAGGTACATGATGGCGTTGACACCGTGACCGAGGCCGACCCCCAGCTCGCAGTCGCTCTGCTCGGGTCCGTTCTTGCGGCCGCCTCGGCCATGGTCTGTCTGGGCTTTGCGAAGAAGCGCCTGATCTCGAAGACGCCGTACTGCCGCGTGTGCCGGGCGCGCCACCGTGGCGCCTGCAAGATCCGCCTGACCCTCTAGTCGGGCCGCCGCGACGCCGCCCACTCGGCGAAGGACTCGACGGCGTCCACGACCGCTTCGCAGCGGATCGAGTGGAAGAGGTCGAACGTGTGCTGCGCGTCGGGCAGTTCGGCGTACACGACCGGACCAGCCGCGACCGACCGGAGGCGCGCGACGAATGCGCGCGCGTCCTCGACCGACACGAGCGTGTCGCGGTCGCCGTGCACGAGGAAGCACGGAGGCGCGTCGCTCCGCAGGTGCGCCGCCGGCGCCGAAGACGGCTCGCGCGAGTCGCTCGGGCCGTAGTAGCCGTAGAGGGAGACCGCCGCGAGCACCGTCGTGTCCACGTGCTCGAACCCCGGCTGGTACGCGGGGTCGTTCGGCGTGAGCGCGGCGAAGACGGCGAGGTTGCCTCCCGCGGAGCCGCCCGCGACGAGCACGCGGGCCGGGTCGCCGCCGTACTCGGCCGCGTGATCGCGCGCCCACGCGATGACGCGTTTCACGTCGACGTGCTGGTCGGGAAACCGCGCCGCGGGGCGCAGGCGGTAGTTCGCGCTGATGCAGACCCAGCCGCTGCGCGTGAGCCGGAAGAGGAGCGGACGCGTCTCCCGGCTCTTCCTGCCGCGGCGGAACGAGCCGCCGTGGAAGTGCACCAGCACCGGCCCGCCGGACGGGCGCGAACGGTGGCGGTAGACGTCGAGCCGATGCGCGGCTCCCGCGTCGCCGTATGCGACGTTCGCGATGCGCTCGACGTCGCGCGGGCGCACGACGAACGGCCAGAGGAGACTGCGCGCCGAGGGCCTGCGACGGGGTGGCGGGTCGATGCCGAGCTCCTCGTCGAGCGCCCGCGCCAGCGCGCCGCGTGCCGGCAGGGCCCGCCGGGCGACGAGCGCGAGCCCGACGCTCGCGAGCGCTGCCACGGCGAGCGCCGACGAGCCCGACGGGCGTCCACAGGTCGCCCTGGGCGAGCGCAAGGGCTGTCGACGCCGCGAGCCACGCGAACGCGACGAACGGCAGCTCGTTGACGAGGAAGCCGAACCAGTAGCCCGCGTTCGACCGGCTCGACCGCCGCGGCCGGGGCGGCCGCAGCGCGAACGCGGTGCACCACGCGACGAGACCCGTCGCGATGAGGTACCCGATCGGCATCGCCGGGTCGATCGTAGTGGCGGCCGCGCTTTACGCCCGCAGCGTCACGACGAGCAGCGTCCCGTGGCCGGGCCGCGAGCGCAGCGCGAGCGCGCCGCCGATCGCCGTCGCGCGCGACCGGATGTTCTTCAGCCCCTGGCCCGGCCGCCCGCTCGAGCCCGTCGAAGCCGGCGCCGTCGTCCCGGACCGCGACGTAGCGCCGTCCGCCGCGCTGGCCGATCCGGACCTCGGCGCGGCGGGCGCCCGCGTGCTTGCGGACGTTGGCGAGCCCTTCCTGGACGATGCGGAAGACCTCGATCTGCTCGTCGGGCGCGAGGCGGATCGCCTCGTCGATGTCGAGCTCGACGTCGAGCTCCCCGTCCGCGGTGAGGAACTCGACGTAGCGCCGGAGCGCGGCGTCGAAGGGCGCCGTCCCGCTCGCCGACGAGAGCGCCAGCACGGCGAAGCGCGCCTCCTGCTGCGCCTGCGCCGCGGCCTCCTTCAGCCGGGGCAGCGTCTTCGCCGGATCGGCCCCGTTCTCGAGCATCGACGCGCTCGTCGAGACCGCGAACAGGTACTGCGCCAGGCCGTCGTGGATCTCGCGCGCGACGCGGGCCCGCTCCTCGGCGACGGCGCGGCCGAACTCCGCGGAGCGGATCGCCCGCCAGACGCCGACGAGCAGGATGCCGTACGCGAGCACGCGCAGGAACTCGCTCTGCGAGACCTGCTCGCTCGTCACGAGCGGCGTGAACACGCGGTGGAGCCCCGCGAACAGGAGCACGCTCATCCCGATCGCGAGCCAGAGGTCGAGATCCTGGCCCTCGGCGCGGTAGCGCCAGACGAAGCCCGCCACGGCGACGAGGTTGCAGAGCGCGAGCAGCGCGAGCGTGCAGACGACGGCGGCGGGCGGTCGCTCCCCCGGCTGCGCGGCGAGCCCGACGAGGTCGTCCTGGAACGCGTGGAGCACGCCCCAGAGCACGGCGAGCGCGAGCGCCGTCGCGGCGACGGAGCGCCACAGCACCTTGTCGCGGAGCGCCACGCGTCCGCGCGCGTACGCGGCCGCGCAGATCAGCGCCGCCCCGAGCAGCCGGCCGAGCATCTCCGCCCAGGCGTCGCGCGTCCCGACCGTCCCGCCGCCGAACGTCGGGGCGATCCCGAAGAGCAGCGTGGACGCGGCCGCGGCGACGAAGCCGCAGCTGAGGAGGAGGTCCTGCCGGCGCCCCTCGACGGCGAAGCGGACGCCGGCGAGGATCGCGACGAGCGAGGCGGCGAACACGATCGCGGAGAGCAGCACGAGCCGCAGCTCGGGCAGCTCGTAGACGGTTCGCAGCCGCGGGTTCGAGGCGAAGAGCGCGAGGGAGGCGCCGAGCAGCCCGAAGAGGAGCACGAGGCTCCAGAGGAGGGACTGGTACGCGTCGTCGCGGTCGCCGGCCTGCACGAACCCCTCATCGGCACGCGCCCTCGCTGCCGATGAGGCCTCCGTGGAGCCCGGTCCGCGCGTCCTCGTCGTCGACGACCACCCGCTGACGCGGGAGGCGCTCGCCGCGCTGCTCGAGCAGGAGGGCTTCGCCGTCGTGGGCCAGGCCTCCGACGGCGCCGAGGCGATCGAGGCGGCGCGCCGGCTCGCGCCCGACCTCGTGCTCCTCGACCTCTCCATGCCCGGGCTCGACGGCCTGACGGCCCTGCCCCGCCTGCGCGCCGCCGCCCCCGGCTGCGAGGTCGTCGTCCTCACCGCGTCGGGGACCGAGGAGAACCTCCTCGGCGCGATCATGGGCGGCGCGGCCGGCTACCTGCTGAAGAGCGAGCCGCCGGAGCGGATCGTCGAGTTCCTCCGCGGCGTGGCGCAGGGCGAGGCTGCGCTCTCCGGCGCGGTCGCGCGGCGCCTCATGGAGCAGGTGCGCGGCGGCGGGCGCCGGCACGGCGTTCCACCCGAGATCGCGCGCACGCTCTCGGCGCGGGAGGTCGAGGTGCTGCTCCTGCTCGACGAGCACCTCGGCACGGACGAGATCGCGAAGCGCCTCTTCATCTCCGAGCACACCGTCCGGTCGCACGTGAAGTCGCTCCTGCGGAAGCTCGGCGCCTCCTCGCGCGGCGAGGCGCTGCAGGCGCTCTCCGCGGCCCGGGCCTGAGCCGCGGCGTCCCTTCTTCGGGACTCGCTCACTCACGGACGAGACGGCCGCGGCCGGCCTCTCCTCACTCCGAGCGCGAGCCGCCGCCACGAGGCGCGGCAGCGTCGAGACGTTGTAACCCCCTTCGAGCACGGCCGCGACGCGTGGGGCCATCGCGGCGCACCGGCGCGCCATCTCGCGAAATCCGTCCTCGCTCACGGCCATGTCCGCGAGCGGGTCCTCGACGTGCGCGTCGAACCCGGCCGAGACGAGCAGGAGCTCGGGCTCGAACGCCGTCATCCGCGGCTCGATCAGCTCCGTGAACGCCTGCAGGTACTCCCGCGTCGCCCCCGCCGGCCGACAGCGGCACGTTGAGCAGCGTCTCGCCCTGCTCGTCCGGGCCGCCGCTGCCCGGGTAGAACGGCCACTGGTGCAGCGACACGAACAGGACGCTCGGGTCGTCGCCGACGAGCGCCTGCGTCCCGTTCCCGTGGTGCACGTCCCAGTCGAGGATCGCGATCCGCTCGAGGCCGAGCGCGGCCTGCACGTGCCGCGCCGCGACGACCACGTTGTCGAACAGGCAGAAGCCCATCGGCCGGTCGCGCAGCGCGTGGTGCCCCGGGGGCCGCACGAGCGCGAAGGCCCCGCGTCTCGGCCGCCTCGATCGTCGCCCCGGCCGCGAGCACCGCCGCCTCCCAGCTCGTCCGCGAGCAGATCGTGTCCGAGTCGACCCACGTGGGCTGCGTGATCGCCCGGATCGAGGCGACGTGCTCGGGCGTGTGGCAGCGCTCGAGCTCGGCGGCGGTCGCGACGCGCGTCGACTCGCGCCAGCCCGGGAGCGCGTCGAGCAGGGCGGTCATCCGCTCCGGGCGCTCGGGGTGGTGCCACGTCGGGTGCAGGCGCGCGAACGCGCCGTGGCTGACGAGCCTCCATCAACCGGCGAGCGCTGCGAGCCTGTCCGCGAGCCGCCCGATCCCCCAGTCCCGCAGGAGGGCGGACGCCTCCGACCACGTGGGGGTCTGGTCTGTGAGGGGAGGAAGCGGGGCGGAGGCGTCCACGGTCGCGATTCGCCGGAAGAGCCGCAAGTCCTCCGCCTCGGACGCGAACCGGCCCGCCTCGAGGGCCGCCTCGAGCGTGCCGTGCTGGCGGAGCACGTCGGCCGCCTTCTTCGGGCCGACGCCGCGCGCGCCCGGGAGCCGGTCGGACGGGTCGCCGCGGAGCGCGATGAAGTCCGGCACCTGCTCGGGCTCGACGCCGTAGCGCTCGCGCACCTCCGCCGGGCCGACGCGGGTCATCTCCGACACGCCCTTCGTGGGCTGGAGGATGGTCGTCCGCTCACTGGCCAGCTGGAACATGTCCCGATCGGACGTGAGCGACGATCGCCTCCCCGCCCTCCGCCTCCTCCGAGGCCGCTGCCGCGCCGAGGAAGTCGTCGGCCTCGTAGCCCGGCGCCTTCCCCCAGGCGAAGCCCATCGCGCCGACGAGCTCCGGCAGGCGGTCGAGCTGCTCCGTCAGCTCCGGCGGGAACTCGCGGCCCGACTGGTACGCCTCGAACGCCTCGTGCCGGTACGTCGGCGTCGGTGAGCGTGTCGAAGCCGACGACCGTCGCGCGCGGCTGCACCGACTCCCACACGGTCACGAGCATGTTCCCGAAGCCGACGATCATGTTCGCGGGCCGGCCGGCGCCGTCCCGGATCGACGACGGGAGCGCGTGGAAGGCCCGGTGCGCGAGCGAGTCGCCGTCGACGACGAGCAGCGGCCGCGCGCTCACAGCGTCGCCTCCAGGCGCTCGATCTCGGCGCGCAGCCGGTCGGTCGCCTCGGCCGCGGCGTCCGCCGCGGCGTCGGTCGCGCAGGTCGTCGAGCGCGATCGGCGTCCCGTAGGCGACGCGCAGCGGCGCGAGCCGGGCGATCCGGTCCGTGCCCGCGATCGCCGCCGGGACGAGCGGCACCCCTGCCTCGAGCGCGATCCGCGCCGCGCCCGTGTGCCACCGCGCCTCGTGCTTCTTGCGGAGGCCCTTCACGCGGCGCGTGCCCTCGGGGAACATCACCACGAGGTGGCCCTCCCGCACGAGTGACACGGCCGTTGCGATCGCCTCCGTGTCGGCCTCGCCGCGCCGCACCTTGAAGGCGCCGCCGGCGCGGATGAACACGCCGAGCGGGAACCAGAAGAGCTCCGACTTGCCCATGAAGCGGAGGAAGCGCCGCGGGAAGAGCGGCAGCCCGAGCGGCCACGGGTCGAGGTTCGAGTTGTGGTTCGCGGCCAGCACGGCGCCGCCCTCGCGGGGCACGTGCTCGAGGCCGCGCCAGCGCAGCCGGAACAGGAAGCGCACGATCGGCCAGCTCAGGAGGGCGACGAGGAAGTAGACCGGCGACGGGCGCGGTGCGGCCACGGGTCGGCAGCCTACGAGAGGGAACGGCGACGCGTGGCCGAACATCGGCTTCGCTACCGTCTGTCCATGGCCAAGACGCTGATCATCGCCGAGAAGCCCTCCGTCGGCCGCGACCTCGCCGAGGCGCTGCCGGGCACGTTCGCGCGCCGCAAGCTCGAGGAGCTGACGAAGCGGAGCACGAAGAAGGCCGCCGAGGGCGACGGCGACGGCGGCCCCCGAGGCGGAGGAGAAGCCCACGCGCGGCCGCAAGATCGAGACCGTCTTCCTCGAGGGCGACGAGTACGTGATCACGTGGGCCGTCGGCCACCTCGTCGAGCTCGTCGAGCCCGAGGCGTACGACGAGCGCTTCAAGAAGTGGCGCATGGCCGACCTCCCGATCGTCCCGGAGACGTTCACGCTGCAGCCGCGCGACGCGAACGCGAAGAAGCAGCTGCGCCTGATCGAGAAGCTGCTCAAGCGGGACGACATCGACCACGTCGTGAACGCGTGCGACGCCGGGCGCGAGGGCGAGCTCATCTTCGCCTACGTCTACGAGGCGGTCTTCGGCACGTCGCCGACGAGCGACGACGCGCCCAAGCCCGTCGAGCGGCTGTGGATCTCCTCGATGACGAAGCAGGCGATCCGCGAGGGCTTCGAGAAGCTCCGCCCCGGGACGCAGATGGCGCCGCTCGAGGCGGCCGCTCGCTCCCGCTCCGAGGCCGACTGGCTCGTCGGCATGAACGCGACCCGCGCGGCGACGATCCGCGGCCGCGCCTGGGTCGGCGGCGTCGTCTCGCTCGGCCGGGTGCAGACGCCGACGCTCGCCCTGATCGTGAAGCGCGAGCGCGAGATCCAGGCCTTCGTCCCGAAGCCGTACTGGCTCGTCCACGCGAGCTTCGACCCGCGCTACGCCGGGCTCTGGTTCCACGAGGACGAGACGCGCGTGTGGGACGGCGAGCAGGCGACCGCGATCGCCGAGAAGGTCAAGGGCAAGGACGGCACCGTCGCCTCGGTCGAGCGCAAGCAGCAGAACGAGAGCGCGCCGCTCCTCTACGACCTGACCTCGCTCCAGCGCGACGCCAACCGCCGCTTCGGCTTCTCCGCGCGCCGCACGCTGCAGGCCGCGCAGTCGCTCTACGAGAGCAAGAAGGCGATCACGTACCCGCGCACGAGCTCCCGCTACCTCTCCGGCGACCTCGTCCCGCAGCTGAAGACGGTCGCCGCCTCGCTGAAGCCGATCCGCGAGTACGCGCAGGGCGCGCAGTACGTGATGCGGCTCGACCGGCTCCCGCTCGGGCGCGTCGTCAACGACGCCAAGGTCGAGGACCACCACGCGATCATCCCGACGGAGATCGACCACGACGTCGACGCGTTCACGCCGGACGAGCGCCGCGTCTTCGACCTGATCGCGCGCCGCTTCCTCGCCGTTTTCCACCCGCCGGCGCGCTACGAGCGCACGACGATCGTCACCGAGGTCGAGGGCGAGCGCTTCCGGACGCGCGGCAAGGTCACGCTCGAGGCCGGCTGGCGCGCCGTCTACGAGCGCGACGAGCCGGAGGCCGCGAAGCAGGACGAGGAGGGCGAGGGCGAGGGCGTCGAGCTGCCGAAGGTCGAGCAGGGCGACACCGTCCGCTGCGTCCAGGCCGAGACGGAGGCGAAGGAGACGAAGCCGCCGCCCCGCTACACCGAGGCGACGCTCCTGTCCGCGATGGAGACCGCCGGCCGGCTGATCGACGACGACGAGCTGCGCGAGGCGATGAAGGAGTCGGGCCTCGGCACGCCGGCCACGCGCGCCGAGATCATCGAGACGCTGCTCCGCCGCGAGTACGTCGAGCGCGTCGGGCGCGAGCTGATCGCGACCCCGAAGGGGCTCCAGGTGATCACGATGCTCGAGGAGAACAAGCTCACCTCCCCCGAGCTGACCGGCGACTGGGAGAAGCGGCTCACCGACATCGAGCACGGCCGCGGCGACCGGAGCGCGTTCATCTCGGACATCGCCGCCTTCGCGAAGCAGACCGTGGAGGAGATCGCCGCGCTCGACAAGGAGAAGCTGCGCCCGGAGCGCGCCGAGCTCGGGCTCTGCCCGCGCTGCGGCCAGCAGACCGGCGAGATCATCCGCGAGAACTCCCGCGCGTTCGGCTGCACGAGCTGGAAGAGCCGCGAGGAGGCGGGCTGCGGCTTCGTCATCTGGAAGCGCGTCGCGGGACGCACGCTCACGCCCGAGCTCGCGCGCCAGCTGATCGAGGAGGGCAAGACGCGGGAGGTGCTGTCCGGCTTCCGGTCGCGCGCCGGCAAACCTTTCCGGGCGCGCCTCGTCCTAACGCCCGAGGGCAAGGTCGAGTTCGAGTTTCCGGCACCGCGAGCGCAGGCTGCCCACGCTGCCGCCGTCGGAATAACCCACGCCGGACGCTCGTTCGCTTCATTACGTCGCCGTCCGCCCACGGTGTGACGGTTCCCCTGGCAATACCGGTTCCATCTGCCTAGAGTGCAAAAGTTTGTTTCACGCCGACGCAGCACTGAAAGGACGTAGGGCTTCTTGACGCAGAACCAGTTGCAGGAGCTGTTGGAAACGGAGCACGTCCGAGCCCTCGTGGAGGCATCCGAGGAGCGGGGGTTCGTAGAGGCAACCGTGCTCGAGGCCGTCGCGCTCGAGCACGAGCTGTCCGATGTCGAGCTCGAGGAGCTGAAGCACGAGCTGGAGCGGCTCGGGCTCGAGTTCCGCGAGGTCAAGGCGGGCGAGGCCGTCGCCCCCAAGGAGGAGGAGGAGAAGCCGGCCGAGGTGCTCAACCTCGAGCCGAGCGCCGGGCCGAGCGGCGCGGGCGACAGCCTGCAGCTGTTCCTGGCCGACGTCGGGCGCCACAAGCTCCTCACCGCCCACGAGGAGGTCGTGCTCGCGAAGGCGATCGAGCGCGGCGACGAGCGCGCCAAGCGGCGGATGATCGAGTCGAACCTCCGACTCGTCGTCTCGATCGCGAAGGGCTACCGCGGCCTCGGCGTCCCGTTCCTCGACCTGATCCAGGAGGGCACGCTCGGCCTGAACCGCGCGGTCGAGAAGTTCGACTGGCGCCGCGGCTTCAAGTTCTCCACGTACGCCACGTGGTGGATCCGCCAGTCCGTGCAGCGCGCGGTCGCGAACCACGCGCGGACGATCCGCGTCCCCGTCCACGTCGTCGAGCGCCAGCAGAAGCTGTCGCGGGCGGCGCGGCGCCTCGAGGTCGAGCTCGGCCGCGAGGCGACGAAGCAGGAGCTCGCGGAGGCCACGGGCCTGCCGATCCAGCACGTCGAGGAGGCGATGGGCGCCGCCCACGCGTCGGTCTCGCTGAACCAGACGGTCGGCGCGGACGACGAGGGCGAGCTCGGCGACCTCTTCGCCGACCGCGAGGCGGCCGACCCGTTCGACGAGGCCGAGGAGTCGCTCCGCCGGCAGGGCGTCCGCAAGGCGCTCGACGCGCTCCCCGAGCGTGAGCGGCGGATCCTCGAGCTCCGCTTCGGGTTCGACGGCGAGCCGTGGACGCTCGAGGCGATCGGCAACGAGCTCGACCTGACCCGCGAGCGGGTCCGCCAGCTCGAGGGCCAGGCGCTCGCCAGGCTCGCCGCGCTGCGCGACATGATCTCGCTCTCGGCCGCGTAGCGCGCCGCGAAACCGGTTCCACGAAGGGCGGCCACGGGCCGCCCTTCGTGTTCATTCCGCGTTACGGGGACGGCTCTCGCTTGCCGCCCGCTCACCGGTCCTTGATACTTGCGCCCCTGCGCACGATCCCCACGCCGCCGTTCGAAAGGAGACCCACGTGAGGGTAACGCCGTACCGCGTCCTCATTCTCATCGCCATGCTCGCGCTCGCGCTCGCTGCAGCGGGGTGCGGTGGTGACGATGACGAGGAGGGCTCCGGCGCCGCGACCGCCACGTCCGAGGAGGGTGCCAGCGGTGGCACGCTCGTCTTCGGCACCGCATCCGATCCCGTCGTCCTCGACGGGGCGCTCGTGTCGGATGGCGAGTCGCTGCGCGTCATCGACCAGATCTTCGAGACGCTCGTCTCGCTCAAGCCCGGCACGACCGAGCTCGAGCCCGGCCTCGCCAAGAGCTGGGAGATCAGCGACGACGGGCTGACGTACACCTTCGAGCTGCAGGAGGGCGTCACGTTCCACGACGGCGAGCCCTTCAACGCCGAGGCCGTCTGCGCCAACTTCGACCGCTGGTACAACTTCGAGGGCTCGTTCCAGAACCCGAGCGCCTCGTACTACTGGCAGACCGTCTTCGGCGGCTTCGCCAAGACCGATCCCGAGAGCGGCGCACCCGCGGACAGCTACTACGAGAGCTGCACCGCCGTCGACGAGGGCACGGTCGAGATCAAGCTGACGAAGCCGTCCTCGGCGATCCTCGGCGCTCTGTCGCTGACGTCGTTCGCGATGGCGAGCCCGAAGGCGCTCGAGGAGTTCGGCGCCAACGAGGGCACCGTCGACGACGAGGGCGTGTTCCGCCCGACCGGGTCGTTCGGCACCGAGCACCCGATCGGCACCGGGCCGTTCAAGTTCGAGTCGTGGACCCGCGGCGACCGGCTCACGATCGCCCGCTACGACGACTACTGGGGCGACAAGGCGAAGCTCGACAAGGTCATCTTCCGCCCGATCCCGGACAACGCGGCGCGTCTCCAGGCGCTGCAGACGGGCGAGATCCAGGGCTACGACCTCGTCGAGCCGCAGGACATCTCGGCGATCGAGGGCGACGACAACCTGCAGATCCTCGACCGCCCGGCGTTCAACGTCGGCTACGTCGGGTTCAACCAGGCGAAGAAGCCGCTCGACAACCCGAAGGTCCGCCAGGCGATCGCCCACGGGCTCAACCGCCAGGAGGTCGTGGACAACTTCTACGGCGGCCGCGGTGAGGTGGCGAAGGAGTTCATGCCGCCGGAGGTCACCGGCTACGCCGACGACGTGACCGAGTACGAGTTCGACCCGGAGAAGTCGAAGCAGCTCCTCCAGGAGGCGGGGCTGACGCTGCCGGTGCCGATCGAGTTCTGGTACCCGAGCGACGTCTCCCGGCCGTACATGCCGGATCCGAAGCGCAACTTCGAGGCGTTCCGCCAGAGCCTGGAGCAGTCCGGGTTCAAGGTGACCCCGAAGACGGCGCCGTGGAGCCCGGACTACCTCGGCAACGTCGACGAGGGCAACGCCCAGGTCTACCTCCTGGGCTGGACGGGCGACTACGGTGACCCGGACAACTTCGTCGGCACGTTCTTCCAGAACCCGCAGAAGGCCTGGGGCTTCACGAACCAGGAGATCCACACGGCCCTCGCGGACGCGGAGACCGAGACCGACCTCGAGGCACGCGAGCAGGCCTACCAGGAGGCGAACCGGAAGATCATGGACTTCCTTCCGGGCGTCCCCTACGTGCACACGAAGCCGGCGCTCGCCTTCGCGGCGAACGTGAGCGGCTACGAGCCGAGCCCCGTCTCGCTCGAGTCGTTCGCGACCGTCACCATCGAGCAGTAGGAGTAGGAACGAGCTGATCCAGGAACGCCGACGGACGAGAACCTGAATTGTTGCGGTTCATCGTCCGTCGGCTGCTCCTGCTCGTCCCGATCCTGCTCGGGCTGTCGCTGCTCGTCTTCTTCTGGATCCGGGCGCTGCCCGGCGGCCCCGCCGAGGCGCTCCTCGGTGAGCGGGCGACCCCGGAGGCGGTGGCGGCGATCGAGCGCCAGTACGGCCTCGACCAGCCCGTCTACGTCCAGTACTGGCACTTCCTGAAGAAGACCGCCAGCTTCGACTTCGGCGACTCGATCACGTCGCGCCAGCCGGTGCTCGAGGAGCTGAAGCTGCGCTTCCCCGCGACCGTCGAGCTCGCCATCGCCGCGATGCTCTTCTCGACCTTCGTCGGCGTCCCGCTCGGGTTCATCGCCGCGAAGAAACACGACACGTGGATCGACCACGGCAGCCTGATCGCGTCCCTGCTCGGGATATCGATTCCGATCTTCTTCCTCGCGATCCTGCTCAAGTACGTCTTCGCCGTCCAGCTCGGCTGGCTCCCGACCGTGGGCCGGCTCTCGGTCCTCATCGACCTCGAGCACCCGACGAACTTCTACATCCTCGACGCGATCCTGACGCGCAACTGGGAGGCGCTCTGGGACGCGATCAAGCATCTGATCCTCCCCGCGATCGCGCTCGGGACGATCCCGCTCGCGATCATCGCCCGCATCACCCGCGCCGCCGTGCTCGACGTCCAGAACGAGGACTACGTCCGCACGGCGCGCGCGAAGGGCGTCCATCCGCGGGCCGTCGACGCCCGGCACGTGCTGCGCAACGCACTGCTGCCGGTGTCGACGATCATCGGCCTCCAGGTCGGGCTGCTGCTCTCGGGCGCCGTCCTCACGGAGACCGTCTTCGCGTGGCCCGGCATGGGCCAGTGGCTCGTCCAGGCGATCGAGGACCGCAACTACCCCGTGCTCCAGGGCGGGATCCTCTTCCTCGCGCTCGTCTTCGTGCTGGTCAACCTGATCGTCGACGTCTCCTACGGCTTCATCAACCCGCGGATCAGGCTCAGCTGATGTCGATCGCCGAGCTCGAGTCGAGAGAGGTCCAGTTCGAGCGGCCGGGCGGCGGCCTCTGGGCCGATGCCTGGCGCCGGCTCAAGCGCGACCCGGGGTTCTGGGTGGGAGCCGGCATGGTCGCGTTCTTCGTCTTCATCGCGCTGTTCGCGCCGCTCCTCGCGCAGTACGGGCCGCGCGAGGGCCTCGGCCTCGCGAACGCGTTCGACGGCCCGTCGCGCGAGCACTGGCTCGGGCTCGACGAGCTCAGCCGCGACGAGCTCTCCCGGATCATCTACGGGGCCCGCTACTCGCTCATCATCGGCGTCGTCTCCGTCGCGGTCGGCCTCTCGATCGGCATCGTGCTCGGCGCGGCCGCCGGCTACCTCGGCGGGTGGGTCGACACGGTGATCATGCGCTCGATGGACGTGATGCTCTCGATCCCGGGCTTCCTCATGGCCGTCGGGATCGTGGCGCTCCTCGGCCCCGGCCTCTGGCAGATCATGATCGCGGTCGGGGTCGTGAACGTCCCGATCTTCGCGCGGCTCCTGCGCGGCTCGGTGCTCGCGCAGCGCGAGAACGACTTCGTGCTCGCCGCGCGCGCGATCGGCGTGCCGCGGCGGACGATCCTCTCCTCGCACATCCTCCCGAACTCCGTCTCGCCCGTGATCGTCCAGGGGACGCTCGCGCTCGCCACGGCGATCATCGACGTCGCCGGGCTCGGCTTCCTCGGCCTCGGCCCGCAGGACCCGGCGACGCCCGAGTGGGGGACGATGCTCTCGGGCGTGAACCGCTACTTCCAGTCGGGGCCGCACCTCGCGCTCGCGCCGGGCTTCGCGATCGTCCTGTCCGTGCTCGGCTTCAACCTCATCGGCGACGCGCTCCGCGAGGCGCTCGACCCGAAGCTCCGGGGCCGCGCATGAGCGCGAACGGCGAGCCGCTCCTCAGGGTCGAGGACCTCCAGGTGCGCTTCGGCACGGAGCGCGGCCTCGTCCATGCCGTCAACGGGATCTCCTTCGAGATCCGGCCCGGCGAGACGCTCGGGATCGTGGGCGAGTCGGGCTGCGGCAAGTCGGTGACCTCGCTCGCCGTGCTCGGGATCCTCGCCCGGAACGGCCGGGTGACCCAGGGACGGGCCCTGTTCGAGGGGCAGGACCTGATCCAGATGGACGACGCGGAGCTCCGCAAGATCCGGGGCAAGGAGATCGCGATGATCTTCCAGGACCCGATGACGTCCCTGAACCCGGTGCTGACGATCGGGCGGCAGATCCGCGAGGCGCTCGAGACGCACTTCGGCATGGACAAGAAGGCCGCCGACGCGCGCGTCGGCGGAGCTCCTCGACCAGGTCGGGATCCCGAGCGCGAAGATGCGCCTCAAGGACTATCCGCACCAGTTCTCCGGCGGGATGCGGCAGCGCGCGATGATCGCGATGGCGCTCGCGTGCGAGCCGAAGCTCCTGATCGCCGACGAGCCGACGACGGCGCTCGACGTGACGATCCAGGCGCAGATCCTCGCCGTGCTCAGGGAGCTCGTGCGCGAGCACCGGACGGCGCTCGTGATGATCACGCACGACCTCGGCGTCGTCGCCGGCATGTGCGAGCGCGTGAACGTGATGTACGGCGGCATGTTCGTGGAGACCGGCTCCGCCGAGGCGATCTTCGGCACCCCGCGGCACCCGTACACGCTCGGCCTGCTCCAGTCGGTGCCGCGCCTCGACGCCGCGCGGCGGGAGCGGCTGACGCCGATCGAGGGCAACCCGCGCGACATGCTCACTGCGCCGCAGGAGTGTCCGTTCGCGCCGCGCTGCCGGTACGAGGTCGAGCAGTCGCGCCGCGAGGTACCGCCGCTCGTCGAGATCGAGCCGGGGCACTTCGTCGCGTGCTTCAACCCGGTCCCGGCCGACGAGTGGGAGCGCTCGCGCCAGGAGGCCGCTGCGTGAGCGCGAACGGCGGCCCCGGGCCGCTCGTCCGAGACGGAGGACCTCCGCGTCTGGTTCCCGATCAAGTCCGGGATCCTGCTCGACCGGCACGTCGGCGACGTGAAGGCGGTCGACGGCGTCTCGCTCGACATCGAGCGCGGCGAGACGCTCGGCCTCGTGGGCGAGTCCGGCTGCGGCAAGTCGACCGTCGGCCGCGCGATCCTGCGCCTCTACGAGCCGACGGGCGGCAAGGTCGTCTTCGACGGCCAGGACATCACCGAGCTCGGCGAGGCGGAGCTGCGGCCGCTGCGCCGGCGGATGCAGATGGTGTTCCAGGACCCGTTCGCGTCGCTCAACCCGCGGCACTCCGTCGGGCGGATGGTGGCCGAGCCGCTGCGCGTGCACGGCCTCGCCGGCCGCGGCCAGGCGCGCAAGCGCGTGCGGGAGCTGCTCGAGGTCGTCGGCCTGCCGCCGGACGCCGCGTCGCGCTACCCGCACGAGTTCTCGGGCGGCCAGCGCCAGCGCATCGGCGTCGCGCGCGCACTCGCGGTCAACCCGGACTTCATGGTCGCTCGACGAGCCCGTGTCGGCCCTCGACGTCTCGATCCAGGCGCAGATCATCAACCTGCTCGAGGAGCTGCAGCGGGAGTTCGATCTCACGTACCTCTTCATCGCGCACGACCTCGCGGTCGTCCGGCACATGAGCGACCGGATCGCCGTCATGTACCTCGGCGCGATCGTCGAGGTCTCGCCGGCGGACGACCTCTACGACAACCCGCTGCACCCGTACACGATCTCGCTGCTCTCCGCGGTGCCGCTGCCCGACCCGGTGGCCGAGCGCGAGCGCGAGACGATCCTGCTCCAGGGCGACCTGCCGAGCCCGGCGAACCCGCCCGCGGCGTGCCGCTTCCACACGCGCTGCCCGTTCGTGCAGCCGACGCGGTGCACCGAGGAGCGGCCGGAGCTGCGGCTGTTCGGCGACACCGGCCACCTCGTCGCGTGCCACTGGGCCGAGCAGATCCGGGCGGGCGAGATCACGCCGGTCGAGCGCGACGTGGAGCTCGTCGCGCAGGCGGGCGAGCCGGCCTACGTCCCGCCGGTGATCTGATGGAGGAGGCCGGCTTCCGGGAGACCGAGCACGGGCTCGTCCCCGAGGGCGACGGCTGGTTCATCGTCAACGCGCGCGAGATCGCCTGGGAGACGGTCGCGGGCAGCGGCACGTGGTGCGTCCTTCGAGTCGCCGGACGACGAGGGACGCGAGATCGGCGTCGGCGTCCACGTCGTGCCGCCGGGCGAGGCGACCGGGCTGTACCACGCCGAGGACACGCAGGAGGGGTTCCTCGTCCTCGAAGGCGAGTGCCTCCTGATCGTCGAGGGCCAGGAGCGACGGTTGAAGCAGTGGGACTACTTCCACTGTCCGAACGGGACGGCGCACATCACGGTCGGCGCAGGCGACCGGCCGTGCGCGATCCTCATGCTCGGCTCACGCAGGGTCCCGGCCGGCCGATCACGTACCCGGTCAACGAGCTCGCCGCGCGCCACGGGGCGTCCGCGGCCGAAGGAGACCGAACTCGCCGCGGGAGGCGTACGCGGAGTGGCCGCCGTTCGAGCCGGCGCGAGCACCGTGGCCGAGCTGAGGAGCTGCGCCGTCGACGTGGCGGCGCTGCGGGCGGAGCCGGACGACGCGGCGGAGCAGGTGACGCAGGCCGTGCTCGCCGAGCCGCTGTGGGTCGAGGAGGAGCGCGACGGCTGGGCGCGCGTGCGGACGCTCTACGACTATCCCGGCTGGATCCGGCTCGACCAGCTCCGCGGCGACCCGCTCGAGGAGGCGCGGCGGTTCCTCGGCGTCCCCTACGAGTGGGGCGGCCTGACGGAGCGCGGGATCGACTGCTCCGGCCTCGTCCACGTGGCCTACCGGCGCGCGGGGAAGGTCGTCCCGCGCGACGCGGACCAGCAGGAGGACGTCGGGGTCGAGGTCGCGGAGGCGGCGCTCCGGCCCGGCGACCTCGTGACGTACGGGCCTGCGGACGGGCCGGCCGACCACATCGCGTTCTGGCTGGGCGACGGTCGCATCCTGCACGCGACGGGCCGAGACGGCGTCGGCGCGGTGGTCGACGAGCCCGAGCCGGAGGCGCTCGCGGCACGGCGTCGGAAGCTGTTTCGGATCTGATCCCTCAGTCGAGGTAGGACGCGGCGCTAAAGCGGCTGTTTTCGGCGGCCGATAGTCCGTTCGTGGACGCTGCAGAGCGCAAGGAGATCCTGAGCCGGTACATGGATCACAGCCGCCGGTTCGAGGAGGCGGCGCTCGCGGCGGCGCAACGGCGCGCCCGTCGGCGAGGTGATCCCGTTCACAGGCCCGCTCCGCGAGCTCGGCCAGGAGCCGACCGCTCGCGAGGTCGAGGTGCTCCAGCTGATCTCCGACGGCCTCGTGAACCGCGAGATCGGCCAGCGGCTCTTCCTCTCGGAGGAGACGGTCAAGAGCCACGTGCGCCACCTGCTCGCGAAGCTGCAGGCCCGCTCGCGCGCGCACGCGGTGGCCGTCGGCTTCCGCCGCGGCATCATCCTCTAGCCCGCCGGCACGCGACCGGCGTGCATCTGGGCGGGGCCGAAGGGGAGGCTCCAGACCCGACGCCGGGTCGACTCTAGGAGCCGAACCCGCCCAGATGCAGCAGGTTTGTCAACGTATCCACATGTTTCTGTGGAAATCCCTCAACAGGGGGATGACCCGAAATGTGGAAAAGCGGCAGGCTTCGACGGCTTTGGGCTACCAGGACTTGTTGTTACCAGCGACGGCAGCCCGAGTGACCAAGGCGGAGAACAGAGCGACGCATGTGGCGACTCCTTACGGAGGAACTGACGGCAACGGCAAATATAACCCTTTTGGGGGAGATTGCAATAGTTTCTGAGGCTCCAGCACCACCGGTTTCAAGGCGAGTCGAGCACCCGGGCCTACTCGCATACGCGATCGGCTTGAACGCGTTTGCACTCGTCGTGCTGACAGCGCTTGCAGTGGCCGCGGTGCGGTTCCCGCCCCTGTGGGTCATCGCGGTGCTTGCGTTGGCGGCTGCGCTCGCCGAGCGACAGAGCGTTACCGTCGCGCGCGGCATTGAGTCGTCGGTTTCGTTCCTCCCTCTCGTGTTCACCGCAGTGGTGTTCGGACCGCTCGCAGCGGGCCTTGTCGCAGGCCTGGCGAACCTCGTGGATCTGCGCGACTGCCGGCGCTACCCCAACCCTTACCTGAGAGTCGCGGTCTACACACCGATCCGCGCTCTAACCGGAGTGGCGGCTGGATTGGCGGCCGTTACCGTCGGTGCGACGCCCGATTCGGCCTTCGCCTTGATCTTCGTGGCGAGTCTGGCCGCTGCTACCGCGAATCATTTCGCCGATTCGGCGTTCAACGTCCTGACGCTCATTGCGCGGGGCACAGGGAGCCTCGCGAGCTACGTTCGGAGCGTCGGTCCGTACATGATCGTCTCGCTACCTCTTTATGTACCGGTAATTGCCGTACTGGTCGTTGGATATGAGACCTATTCGATGTGGGCGGTGACTGTGCTTCTCGCGATCGGTCTTGCCCTGCACCGGCTACTCCACCTGTACCAGGAGCAGCGCGAAGCAGCACTCGGGCTCGTCGAAGCGAATCGGCGTCTTGAGAATGCGAACCTGTCGTTCGCGTCCGCACTCGTCGCGACGCTTGACGCGCGCGACCAATACACCGCGGGTCACTCCGGAGCGGTGGCGGACTACGCGCGTGATATTGCGGCTCGTATGGGACTCTCGCCGCGCGAGCAAGAGGTAGCTCATCTCGCCGGGCTCGTTCATGACATTGGCAAGGTAGGGCTTCCCGTCGGCCTTCTCGAGAAGAGTGGCCCTCTAAGCTTGTCTGAGCGCCGGCAAATGGAGCAACACGTTGTGATTGGCGAACGAATCCTCGCCCGCGTCGAGGACTACAGCGAGATTGCTGCGATCGTCCGGCATCACCACGAGAGGGTGGACGGGAACGGATACCCCGACGGTCTTCGCGGAGACAAAATTCCGCTACTCGCTCGAATCATCGCCGTGGCTGACGCGTACGATGCCATGACGTCTGACCGGCCTTACCGTGAAGCTATGCCTTCCCGCGTAGCGCGTCTCCGATTGGCCCAAGCCGTGGAGGCTCAGTTCGACACGTCTGTCGTCGCAGCTCTCGAAGCGCTTCTAGCGGGACGCGATCGTTACGGGTCGCCGGAGAACGACGCGTTGGCGCCGACGCCGGTGGCAACGCCCCAACTCGCTGTGCTCTGAGTAGCTAGATCATTCTTCTCGCGACAAGGGCAGCCTTCGTTCGAGACCGTACGCCGAGCTTTTCGAAGATGTGCTGAAGGTGCTTCTTCACCGTCACCTCAGAGATGAAGAGCACCTCTGCAATCTCGCGGTTCTTCAGGCCGTCACCGAGGAGTCGAAGCACCTCTCGCTCGCGCTTGGTCAGCGCGCCCGATCCATGGGTGGCGGGCGTTGCACGTGCAAGTCCAGTGTTCGAAGCCAGTTCGTCGTCGTGCGCTAGTCCCATGACGTTCTGGAGGGGTTGAACGAAATTCGGGTCTTCGGCGAGTTCCATGACGAGCGCTGGATGAGCGCGATACGCGCTAACTAAGGCATCGCCGGCCCCTGAACTCACGAACCCCAAGCGGGCTTGTTGGACTGCTGCCGCTCGCTCCTTTCTGCTACGGGCAACCAACGCACGAGCAAGGGGAGCAAGAACAGTGACGTCCACGAATCGAGTCATCGCTTCAGCCTCAGCAGCCGCGTCGCGAGCGGCCTCTCGATGGCCCTGGAGCGCTCGCACGAGCGACGCCAAAGCGAGGTACTCACCTCGCATCCCTGCGGCTACATCGCTGGAAGGTGGGGATGCCATCAATTGGCCCGCGGTCTCGATGTCGTTCTGAGCTAGCGCAAGCCGGGCAGAGACCAGGCGCCCGCTCTCCTGAAGCCATGGCGGGAGGTCTGTGTCGAACATCGCGTCGAGCACCTCTCGCGCCTCATCGAGGCGTCGAAGGCCGATTGCCGAGGCGGCGCGATTCGTAGCGACATGACCGTCGACGAAGGAGAGGTGAAGCGTCTCAGCACTTCGTTGTTGAACCTGCGAAACCGACATCGCGTCGTCATAGCGACCGGCGACGATCAGATTGTTCGCGAGTATGTTGAGATATGCCGCGCAAGCGATCGGGTCATCGATGGCGTTGGCGAGGGGCGCGATGCCAGCGTCTGCGTCCAACCCGAGACGGATGTCTGTGTACCGGGCGATTTCCAGCGTCGCCCGTGCCGTGAGGAGCGGATCGCCCAGTTCTACGACCGCATCGTGTAGCTCCTCAAGTGCCGGAGATTCCGCCTCGCGAGCAACGACGAACTCGCCCCATACCGCCGCGCGAAGGTCGCTGCTCTCCTGGCTCGTTTGCCGGGCCCGTTGATAGAGCATGAGCGCGTCGGCTTCATTGTCGCGCAAATGAGCGGCTCGGGCCGCGACGGCGTAGGCGCGCGACGTTAGCGCGATGTGAGTCGCCAAGCAGGGCGGCGGCCCTTGACGCCTTGCCCTCGGCGCCCAGAAAGTCACCCTTCCGGAACGAGACCTCGGCGTCCGCAAGATCGAATATCGGATGTGTGTCCTCTGCGATCGAGAGCCACTCGGCAACGCGGTCGTCTCGACCGTTCGCGAGTTCTCCTGCGAGTGCGCGTTCAACGATCGCTGGAAGGAACTCAAGGAGGTCGTGCTCGCGAACTATTTCGAATGCGATCTCAGTCTCATTGGCCGCCAACGCCTTGCGAGCTGCCTCTGCAGCGAACTTAAGGCGTTCCTGATCTTCGAGAGTCTGGAGTAGATAGGTACGGAACAGGGGATGAAGCTCTGCCGTCTCGGGTGGCTCGTACCAAGTCATCAGGCCACGGGTAAACAGATCCGCAACGATGTTCGTCGCATGAACCCCATCTGGCGGTCCCAGGAGTCCGCTGAACGTTCGAGGTGACACCGAGAGCTGTCGAAGCTGTTCCCGCACTGTTGAAGGGAGCCCGGCTAGCACTTCGGCGGCAAAAAAGTCGTAAAGGGAGACCTTGATCTCAGTGGATGGAATGGACGATCCCGCCGCAGCGGCCAAACCAACCAGCGCGGGCCAACCTCCAGCTGCCTCGACGAATGCTGTCCCAGCCTGGTGTCCGGTTGCTGCCAACACGTGACGAACCTCTCGGGCATCCATGCGAAGATCAGCCGCACCAAGAACGTTGACGTCTCGATAGACAATGCGCTTCGCTGAGGCAAACGACGGCAGTTCGCGCGCCGTCGCGACGATCTTGCACCCGCGTTCCGCAAGTCGGCTGACAACAGGTTCAGCTTCGGAACTCACGATGGCATGGATATCGTCGATAACCACGACCAACCTCGCCGCCAAGAGACCTAGGTCGTCTACCAATAGATCTGCAGCGCTCGAGGCATCCAGCGACGGTCCACTAGCCCGCATCCGTTGACGGAGCCGTCCGCCAACCGTATCGCCTTCGCCGGCGAGAGCTTCTGAGATCGCGGCTGCCAGCCCGACTCCACTAAGTGCATCTCGACCACGCACCCAAAGTCTCGGTTCGACGCACGTCCTGAGCCACTGCCGCGCCAAGGTCGTCTTCCCGTACCCCGCCGGCGCGACGAGCAGGATGATCTTCGCCTCCGTCTCGTCGAGCAGCTTGAGCAGGCGTGGCCGCTCGATGATGTGCTTCTGGCCGATCGACGGGTCGAACTGCGGCGCTCCCGACACCGATTCCTCTCCCTCGCCTCGTACGGACGCCGCAGATCCGCGCGCGAACCGTATCGCTCCCTTCGTCGTGGAGTGGGGGAACTGGCCGTGCCCCTCCCAGCCGGAGCGGGGAGGGGCACGGCGCCGTCAGTTCCCCGGAGCCGTCGCTTCTGCCCCGAGGCCTTGAGCGAGAGGATCCCGGCCGGTCAGCACGCGGTACGCAGCCGGGATCTGACGCCGCCTCGATACGCCGAGCTTCTGCCTGAGGGCGTCGGCATGCGCCTTGGCGGTGCGGGGAGAGATGCCGAGGCGGGCGCCGACCTCCTCGTTGGAGCATCCGGCCGCGATGAGCTCGACCACCTGGCGCTGCCGCTCGGTGATGCTCGGGAGGGTGCCGGGTGAGGTCTGCGTCATGCCGCGACGCTACTCCCGCCCCGAAGGGGCGCACCATTGACCGAAAGGCGTATTTCCGGGCCGCTAGGCCCGGACGGCGCCGCCGCGGACGAAGCTCGCCTCGTGCCCGCGCCGGTTCGCCTCGCGAGCCTCGTCCTCGTCGAGCGCGCCGATACGGGTGAGCAGCTCGAACTCGTCGCGGAGGTGCGTGCGCATCATCTCCGGGCCGTCGGTGGCGATCGTGAACTGGACGCCGCCGTCGACGAACGTCCGGAAGGTCTCGCGCACCGCGTCCTCGTCGGCGAGCGCCTTCGTCAGCAGGTTCGAGGTCGGGCAGATCTCGAGCACGATCCCGGTCTCGCGCAGCGCGGCCACGAGCTCGGGGTCGCCGGCGGCGAGGATGCCGTGGCCGATCCGGTCGGGACGCAGCGACTCGACGACCTCGCCGATCTCCTCGCGGGCGTTGTCGCCCCCCTCCTCGCCCACGTGGATCGTGACCCCGAGGCCCGCCTCGCGGGCGGCCTCGACCATCGGCGCCACCTGCGTGTAGTCGTAGCGGCCGCCGCCCGGGCGCGGCCCGGCGATGTCGATCCCGACGACCCCGCGCGGCGCCCACTTGATCGCCTTCTCGACGACGATCGCGTTGAGCTCCGCGTCGAACGTCCGGTCCATCATCAGGATCAGGCCGCAACGCACCTGCGGGTACTCGATCGCGGCCCGGTCGAGCCCGCGGATCGCGGCGAGGATGATGTGGTCGAGGTCGCGCTCGCCGCCGCGGTTCCGCTTCATCGGGTTGAAGCGCAACTCGAGCGTCGTGATGCCCTGCGAGCGGTAGGCGCCGCCGATCGCCGCGTGCACCGAGCGCTCGACCGCGATCGGCGAGGACTGGATCAGCTCGGTCCAGTGGTAGATCGCGTCGAGCGCGTCGAGGTTCGGCACGCCGCGGGGGTCGGAGACCGTGACGAGCCGGTCGAAGTCCCAGTAGTCCTTGACCGGGAGTGCGATCCCCTGCTCGTGCGCGAGGCTCCAGAGGATCTCGGACGCGACCGAGCCGCCGAGATGGGTGTGGAGCTCCGCGAGGCCGTCACGATCCATCCCGGCGATCGTAACGACGAAGGAAGGACGCGATCACGCGCCCCCTGGAGGAGCTCGCGTGGGCGGCTCGCTCCGAGGTCTACCGGCCTCTCTATCCTCCTCGCGGTGAAGGTCGGGATCGTCGTCCCGTATTCGTGGTCCTTCTGGGGTGCCGTCGTCGAGCACGCGGAGCTCCAGGCCGAGGCGCTCGAGCGCCTCGGCTGCGACGTGCGCATCGTCATGGGGAACGACCCGCCCGGCAGCTTCACGCGCGTGCTGCACCCGCGGCTCGGCCGGCACGGGCAGCCGCCCGAGCGCGTGATCCCCGTCGGCCGCTCGGTGATCGTCCCGGCGAACGGCTCGCTGCCGAACATCATCCTCAGCCCGCGCTCGATCTGGCGCATGCGGCAGACGCTCGAGCGGGAGCGCTTCGACGTGATCCACCTGCACGAGCCGCTGACGCCGACGCCGTGCGTGGCCGCACTCTCGCTCGCGCGCTGCCCCGCGGTCGCCACCTTCCACGCGAGCGGCCGGCTCGCCTGGACGAAGCTCGCGATGCCGGCCTGGGGCTTCCTCCTCGACCGGCTCGAGCACCGGATCGCCGTCTCGGAGCAGGCACGGGACACGGCCGCCTCCTACTCGCCCGCCGCGTACGAGATCGTCCCGAACGGCGTGCTCGTCCCCCCGCAGGCCGACGCCGGCGGCCGCGACCACCGCGTGACGTTCGTCGGC
This sequence comes from uncultured Thermoleophilia bacterium, assembly GCA_963733995.1. Taxonomy (GTDB): domain Bacteria; phylum Actinomycetota; class Thermoleophilia; order Gaiellales; family Gaiellaceae; genus DATHTC01. Next base: position 218,838 of record CAVTFO010000013.1, on the reverse strand, counting down.
CGGCAGGAGCAGCGGAAGGGCCTTCACGTCCTCCTGCGCGCCTGGCCGGAGATCCACCGCGCGACCGGCGCCCGGCTGCACGTCGTCGGCGCCGACCCGCTCGCCGTCTCGCTCCTGCAGTCGCGGCTCGGCGCCGACCGCAGCGGGATCGTCGTGCGCGGATTCCTCTCCCAGGACGAGCTGACCGAGGAGCTGCTCGGCACGAAGGCGCTCGTGGCGCCGTCGCTCGGCGGCGAGAGCTTCGGCATGGTGCTCACGCGCGCGTTCGCCTGCGCGACGCCCGCGATTGCCTCGGACATCCCCGGGTACCGCGAGGTGATGACACCCGAGACCGGCGTGTCCGTTCCGCCGGGCGACCCGGAGGCGCTCGCCCAGGCGGTGATCGGCATGCTCGAGGACGAGGAACGGCGCCGGGCCCTCGGGACGGCCGCGCGTGAGCTCGCCGCCGGCGAGTACGGGTGGGACCGGATCGCGGAGCGGCTGCTCGGGGTCTACGAGCTCGTCACCGGGAAGACGCGCGTGAGGGTCGTGACATGAGGATCCGCGTCCTGAACGCGGGCTGGGTGCGCGCGGTGCTCGCCGCTGCTTCCCTCGCCGCCGCGGTGCTCGCGTTCTGGTGGCGCGGGCCGCGCTGGGACGTGGTCGCCGATTCGTTCGAGTCCGTCTACTGGCGCTGGGCGCTCTTCGCCGTCGTCCTCAACCTTCTGTCCGTGCTCGTGCGCGCGGTCTCGTGGCGGGCGATCATCAACCAGGCGATGCCGCCGCCGCACCCGCGGTTCCGCGACGTCTTCTCCGCATTCGGCGTCGGGCTCCTCGGCAACGCGGTGCTGCCCGCGCGCGCCGGCGAGGTTCTGCGGGTCAGCGTGCTCCAGCGCCGCCTTCCACCCCGTCGCGGCCTCTGGGCGACGCTCGCGGGGACGGTCTTCGCCCACCGCGTCTTCGACCTCGTCGCGGTGGCGCTCCTCGTCCTCTACGTGATGATGCAGGCGCGGATCCCGGCGTGGGCCGTGACGTCGCTCGTGATCGTTGTCGCACTCGGGGCCGTACTGCTCGGAATCGCGTTCATGGCGGCGCGGCGGCACACGATCGATGTCGGACGTGAGCTCGGCCGCATCCGCGAGCACGTGGTGATGGCGCGAAACGGCCTCGGCGTGCTGCGGACGCCACTCGCCTCCGGCACCGCCGTGCTCGGCCAGTGCGTGGGGTGGTTCCTGCAGCTCACCGCCGTCTGGGCGGCGATGCACGCCTTCCGCATCGAAGAGCCGTTCGCCGCCGCCGGCCTCGTCCTCCTGCTCATGAACGTCGCGACGATCTTCCCGCTCTGGCCCGGGAACGTCGGCCTCCTCCAGGCCGCCGTCGCGCTGCCGCTGGTGCCGTACGGCATCACCTACGCCCACGGGTTCGCCTTCGGGATCGGCCTGCAGGCGATCGAGATGTCGGTCGGCGTCGGGGTCGGGCTCGTCTTCCTGGCGCGCGAGGGCATCTCCTTCGCGTCGCTGCGGCGGATCTCGGAAGAGGACGAGGCGGAGGCCGAGGCGGACGAGGTGCCGCCGCGCGTGGAGGGTCGCGCGCGTGCGCGTGCTCGCGTGCCCGGCTAGCCTCAAGGGCGTCCTGGACGCGTCCGCCGCCGCGGACGCGCTGCGCGAGGGGTTCCGGCTCGCCGGCGTCGGCTGCGACACGCTGCCGCTCGCCGACGGCGGGGAGGGGACGCTCGACGCGATCCACGCGGCTCGCGGCGGCGCGTGGCACGAGGCGCGGGTCGAGGACGCGTTCGGCCGGCCCCGGACGGCGCGCTGGCTGCTGCTCGACGACGGGACGGCGGTCGTCGAGGCGGCGGAGGCGATCCCGCTCGATCCCGGCCGGCTCGACGTTCGCGCACGCCTCCAGCCGCGGCCTTGGCGTGCTCCTGCGGGAGGTCGGCAGCCCTCGCCGGCTCGTCGTCGGGCTCGGCGGGACGGCGAACATGGACGCGGGCGCCGGGTTGCTCGACGTGCTCGCCGCGCTGCCCGCTCCCACGGTGGTCGCGTGCGACGTCGACGCGACGCTGGTCGAGGCGCCGCGGCTGTTCGGCCCGCAGAAGGGCGCGACCGCCGAGGACGTCGCGGCGCTGGAGGAGCGGTTCGCCGCGACGGGGCTTCCGGACGTGCCCGGCGGCGGCGCGGCCGGGGGCCTCGGCGCCGCCCTCGCCTCGCTCGGCGCCGAGCTCCGGCCGGGCGCGCCGCTCGTGCTCGACGAGCTCGGCTTCGATCCGCGGCCCTACGAGCTCGTCGTCACCGGCGAGGGCACGGTCGACCGGACGACCGTCCGCGGAAAGGCGCCGTGGGAGGTCGCGCGCCGCTGCGCGGAGGCGGGCGTCCGCTGCGTCGTCTTCGGCGGGCGCGTCGAGGAGCCGCTGCCGGGCGTGGAGACTGTCGCGCTCTCGGGCGACCCGGCCCGCGCCGCCGACGACCTGGTCGAGCTAGGCCGGCGTCTTGGGAGCGGCCTCGATCGCGTGTAGCTGCTTCGCCAGCGACTGGAGCAGCGTCCACGCGATCCGGCCGTTCGACTCGACGATCGGCCGGAACTCCCAGAACGTCATCCCGAGGCAGCGGAGCTCCGTGAGCGCGGTCACGGTCGCCGTCCGGTCGGAGCCCGCGATCAGCGCGATCTCGCCGAAGTAGTCGCCGCGGCGCAGGATCGTCCGCTGCTCGCCGCGGACGGTCACGGCCGCCTCGCCGTCCTCGATCACGAAGAAGCCGACGCCGTGCTCGCCCTCGGTCGTGATCGTCTCGCCCTCGGCGAAGACGCGCTCCTTCATCGAGGCCGCGATGTGCTCGATCTCCTTGCGCTCGAGGCCGGAGAAGAGCGGAACCTGCCGCAGCAGCTCATGACGGTCCACGCGCCGGATCCTACTCGGGCTGCTCGGCGGCCGTCCGGCGCGCGAGCTCCTCGATCTTCCCGTGCGCCGCGTCGAGCTGCTCGCGGCAGAAGCGGTAGAGCTCCTCGCCGCGCTCCCAGAGCCTGAGCGTCTCGTCGAGCCCGGCCTGGCCGCGCTCGAGCCGCTCGACGATCTGCTCCAGCTCCTTCTGGGCCTCCTCGAACGTCACTCCGTCACCTTCGCCGCGAACGAGCCGCGGGCGACGCGGACGTCGAGGGGGTCGCCGGCCGCGACGGACTCCGGGTCGGTCACGACGGCGTCGTGGGCGCGGACGATCGCGTACCCGCGCTCGAGCGTGGCGTGCGGGGACAGCGCCGCGAGCCTGCCGTGCGCGGCGGTCAGGGCGGCGCGCTTCCGCTCGACCGCGAGCGCCGGGGCGCGGCGCAGGCGCGCGTGCAGCCCGTCGACGCGCTCGGCCGTGCGCTCGAGGAGGAGAGCCGGCGCGCGCCGCAGGCGCTCGTGGTCGCGCTCCACCCGCTCCCGTTCGCGCTCCAGCGTGCGGCGCGCGCAGCGGGCGAGCGAGGTGCGGGCGCGGTCGAGGCGTGCCGCGAGCTCCGCCGCGTCCGGGACGACGAGCTTCCCCGCCGCCGTCGGCGTCGACGCGCGCACGTCGGCGGCGAGGTCGCAGAGCGGCGTGTCCTGCTCGTGGCCGACGGCGGTGACGACCGGGACGGGGCACGACGCGATCGCGCGCACGAGCCGCTCGTCGCTGAACGGGAGCAGGTCCTCGAAGCTCCCGCCGCCGCGCGCGACGACGACGACGTCGACCTCCGGCTCGGCGCACACGCGCGCGAGCGCGTCGACGACGGCAGCGGCCGCGCGCGGCCCCTGCACGTACGCCTCCGCGACGAGCACGCGCGCGGCCGGGAATCGCCCCGAGATCGTCGCGAGCACGTCGCGCTTGGCCGCCGCGTCGTTGCCGGTGACGAGCCCGATCCGGCGCGGGAGCACCGGCAGCGGCCGCTTCCGCTCGGGCGCGAACAGCCCCTCCGCGGCGAGCTTCCCCTTCAGGCGCTCGAGCCGGGCGAGGTGGTCGCCGAGGCCGAACCGCTCGATCGAGAGCGCGCGGAGCCGGAAGTCCGCGCGCTGCTCGAACAGCTCGGGGCGCCCGAAGACGTGCACGCGCTCGCCGTCCCGCAGGTCGAGCCGGAGCGCGTCGAAGCGCGACCGCGCGATCGTGACCGGGAGGCACGAGCCGTCGTCCGGATCCTTGAGCGTCAGGAAGACGCTCTGCCATGCCTGCTGGCGCCGCAGCTCGGTGACCTCGCCCTCGACCCAGACCGTCGGCAGGCGCCGGAGCCAGTCCGCGACCCCACGGTTGAACGAGGCCACGCTGTAGACGCGCTTGTCGCCGTACTCGACCGCCTCGACCTTCACGGCCCCAGCGTAGAGGCTCGGTCTAGAGCAGGATCTCCGCGGCCGTCGTCGGCTCGCACCCTTGGCGGATGCAGCTCGACCGCGCGGTGGAGGTCGATCTCCGTCGCCGCGAGCCGTTCCGCGAGGTGCAGCGGATAGCCGGCCTCGATCAGGACGTGGAGGCGCCAGCTCTCGACCTTGCTCTGGTCGTCGGCTTCGAGGAGCTCGCTCATGGCGCGACCGTTCGGGTTCCCGGCGGGAATCCCTGCCTCAGAGACTCAGCGGATGCGCAGCTCCTCGAGCCGGGCGAGCCGGTCGCGGGCCGAGGCGACGGCGTCGTCGATCCGGTGCGTGAGCTCCTGCAGGCGGGCCTGGAGCACGGCGCGCTCCGCCTCGGCGTCGCGGGCGACGCCTTGCAGGCGCCCGCGCATCTCGGTCTCTGCCGTGGCGAGCCGCTCCTCCAGCCCCGCGACGATCTCGGCGCGCTGCCGCTCGAGCGTCTCGTCGACCTGCGCGACCCGGCGCTCGAGCCGCTGGACGCCGGCGTCGCCGACCTGGGAGAGCCGGTCGGCGAGGACCGTCTGCGCCTCGCGCGCAAGGGTCTCGACGGCACGGTCGAGCTCGCGCGCCAGGCGGCGGGCGGCGTCCTCGCGGGCGCTGCGGATCACGTCGGTGAACTGTTGCGACGCGGCGTCGGCGAAGCTCGCCACGGAGCGCTCGTTCGAGCGCTCGAGCTGCTCGAGCGCCCGTCGCTCGGCGTCGGCCAGGCCGGCGGTGACGCGTGCCGTTGCCTCGACCTCCTCGCGCTCGATCCGTTCGCCCAGCTCCCGCTCGCGTCGCCGCAGCCGCTCGTTGAGCTCGTGCAGCGCGCGCCGGCGCTCCGTCGCGTGCGACTCGAGCTCCGCGGTGGACTGCGCGACGACCTGCTCGGCGGCGCGGCCGAGCTCCTCGCGCAGGCGCGCGATCGCGGCGCGCTCCTCCTCGCTGCCGGCCGCGAGCCGGGCCACCTCGACCGAGATGCGCGCCTCCGTCTCGGCGACGACGACCTTCTGCCGCTCCTCGAGCCGCTCGACCTCGCGCGCGAGATTCTGCTGCGTCCGCTCGAGGTCCTCGACCCAGCCCGCGAGCCGGCTCTCGACCCGGCGCTGGACGGTCGCGAGCGTCTCGGCGAGCTCGCCGCTGGTACGGCGCTCCTGCTCGGCGATGAAGCGCCGGCGCTCCTCGGCGATCCGCCGCTCCTCCTCGCCCACGAGCGAGATCGTGTCGGCCCGCGTCCGCGCGACGAGCCGCTCGAGCTCGGCGGCGTTCTCCTCCGCCAGCGCCTCCATCTTCAGCCGCATCTGCAGCTCCGGGCCGGCCGCGTTGGCCTCGAGCCGCCGGTTCCGCGCGAGCGCGCGGCGGAGGGGCACGGCGCCGAGGCCGGCGAGGAACGCGACGCTCGTGCCGCCCGCCGAGAGCGCGAGCTCCTCCGACGGGTCGAGCGCGAAGACCATCCAGGAGACGGCGGCGGCGCCTCCGAGGGCGACGACGCCGGCGACGAGGAGCGACCGTGAGATGCGCAGGAACGCGGCGCCGGCGATGCAGGGCCGCGGCGACCGCGACCGACAGAGCGAAGACGAACTCGAGAGCCTGGACCGCGTCCACGGGCCCATCGTACGGGCCCTATCCTGGCGCCGTGGGGCTGGCGGAGGAGCTCGACCGGGTCGCGGCGGCGGCGGCGGCGCACGCGTCCGACGGCGAGGCGGTGGCGGCCGTCCTCGCGGCCGAACCGGCCGGCGGTCGGCGCGTCTACCTCTGTGCGTACGAAGGCGGCGAGACGCGGAGCTGGCTTGCGCTGGACGACGGCGACCGTCCGATCGACGACCGTGGGCTCGTGCGCGACGCGGCCTCGATCGCCGCGCTCTGCGAGGTCGCCGTCGAGGTGGCGGGCGGAGGCGACCTCGAGGAGCTCCGGGCCCGCCTCGTCGCGGTGCGCCTGCGCGAGGCCCCGCCGGGGATCGAGGAGGCGGAGGAGGCCGCGCTCGAGCTCGAGCGGGTGATCGGCGCCGCGCCGAGGCTCGCCTCGCCGGCATACCTCGACGCGGTCGGCGCGGCGACGCTGCGGCTGGAGCAAGCGCTGGGGGAGGATGGGCCGTCGCCCTTCGCCGAGTCGATGCGGCAGGCCGTCGGCGTCGTGAACGAGCTCACGGCCGAGGTCGAGCGCGGGTACAAGCTCCCGCTGGACGGGCCGGGCATGGCACACTGACCGCGTGGAAGGCGGCTTCGGATTTCCGTTCGGCGGCGACCCCGAGGAGCTCATGCGCGGGCTCCGCGAGTTCGCCGAGCAGCAGGCCGAGTCGGTCCAGGAGGCGCAGCGCGAGCAGTTCGCGACGCTGACGCTCAACACCGCGGTCGAGCTCACAGCTGCCGCGCTCCGGCGGCTGGACGTGTCGGGCACGCCGGGCGAGCAGGCGGAGGCGCTGCGGAAGGCGATGCAGGTGCTCTTCCCCGAGGCGGTGGCGCTCGTGAGCGCCGCCCGCCAGGGCTTCATGCGCGAACGCTGACCCCCGCGTTAGGATCGCGCGGCCCGTGGCCTTCTACGACAAGGCGATCGTCCGTGTCCTGCCCGCGGTTCCGCGTCCCCTCGTCAAGCGGCTCTCGACCGCTACATCGCCGGGGAGACGGTCGCGGAGGCGATGGCCGTCGTTCGCGACCTCAACGCGCGACGGGAAGACGGCCACGATCGACGTCCTCGGCGAGGAGATCAGCTCCGACGCCGAGGCCGAGGCGATCGTCGACGAGTACGTCGAGGTGCTCGAGGAGATCGAGCGTGGCGGGCACGACGCCAACGTCAGCGTGAAGCTCACCGGGCTGGGGCTGAAGCTCTCGTACGACCTCTGCCGGGCGAACCTCGAGACCGTCGTGCGCGACGCGGCCGGGCGCGGGCGCTTCGTCCGGATCGACATGGAGGACTCGTCCACGACGGACGACACGCTGCGCCTCTACCGCGGGCTGCGCGAGGAGCGGGCACGACAACGTCGGCGTCGTGCTCCAGGCCGCGCTGCGGCGGACGCTCGCCGACGTCGAGGCGCTCGCCGACCTGCGTCCGTGGGTGCGCCTCTGCAAGGGGATCTACCTCGAGCCCGAGTCGATCGCGTTCCGGGACTTCGACGCCGTGCGGGCGAACTTCGTCCGCGCCCTCGACGCCCTCCTCGGGATCGGCGCCCGCGTCGCGATCGCGACGCACGACGACTACCTCGTCGACGAGGGGCGGCGCGCGGTCGAGCGGCACGGCCTCGCGCCGTCCGACTACGAGTTCCAGATGCTGCTCGGCGTCCGGCCGGAGCTCGGCGACCGGCTCGTCGAGGAGGGCCGCCGGCTGCGGATCTACGTCCCCTTCGGGCGCTACTGGTACGAGTACTCGCTGCGGCGGCTGCAGGAGAACCCGCGGATCGCGGGCTACATCGCCGCCGACACGCTCGGGCGCCTGGTGCCCGGACGCGGCTGAGCCGCTACGGCTTGCGCGCGACGACCAGGAGCTCGTGGGGAACGCCGCCCCGGGGGCGCGGCGGCGTCAGCTCCTCGACGCGCCGCACCACGAGCCCGGCGCGCGCGAGAGCCGGTGACGACGGAGCCGACGGTCGGGCCGTCCTCGTAGCCGCTCCGCCAGCGCAGCAGGGGGTCGACGACGCGGAGCAGCGGATGGTCGTCGTGGAGGAGCAGGTAGCCGCCCGACCGTAGCGCCGCCTCGAGCCCGTGCGCCCAGGCGTGGAGGTCGCCGATCCGCCCGAGCGTGTGGTCGGCGAGGACGAGGTGGAAGCGGCCGCGGCCGAGCTCGAGCGGGAGCGCGTCGAGCGGGGACTCGAGCCACGCCGCCGCGGGCTCGCGCTCCCGCGCCGCCGCCACGAGCCGCGCGTCCGCCTCGACCGCGGTGACGAGCGCGCCGCCGGCGGTCAGCTCCGCCGTGCCCTCGCCGGTGCCCGCGCCGACGTGGAGGACGTGCCGTCCCCGCGAGGTCCGGCAGCCGGTCGCGGACGACGCGCGCGAGCCCTTCCGAGGCGCGCCGCTGCGGCGCGTGCCGCTGCTCGAACGCACTGAACGTTTTCCTCGGTCGGCTCCATCACGCGGGGAGGGAGAACCCGCCGTCGACGATGATCGTCTGGCCGCAGACCATCGCCGCGTCGTCGGAGCAGAGGAAGGCGACGGCGCCGGCGATGTCGTCCGGCTCGACCATGCGACCCGCGGGCGTGCGCTCGCGGCCGGCGCGGAGCATCTCCTCGCGGTTCGGGAAGTGGTCGAGCGCGCCCGTCTCGACGACGCCGCCCGAGACGGCGTTGACGCGGATCCCGCGCGGCGCGAGCTCGACGCCGAGATAGCGGACGACCGACTCGAGCGCGGCCTTCGAGGTGCCGACGAGGACGTAGTTCTCCATCGTGCGGAACGAGCCGAGGCTCGAGATCGCGACGATCGACGAGCCGGACGGCATGGACGGCACGGTCACGCGGGCGAGGGAGAGGAGGGCGCGCGCATTCGCGTTCATGCGTCCAGTCCCAGTGCTTGTCCTCCGTCTCGAGCGCGGGCCGGATCACGCCCGTGGCGGCGTTGTGGACGACCGCGTCGAGCGGGCCGAGCGCCTCGACCTCGGCGAGCACGCGCTCGGAGGAGACGTTGCCGCGGACGAGCTTCACCTCGGGGCCGAGCGCCTCGACCTCGCGGGAGGCGTCCTCCGCGGCGGCGTCGTTGCGCAGGTAGCCGAGCGCGACGCGCCGGGCCCCGTCGCGGGCGAACCGCTTCGCGATCGCGAGGCCGATGCCGCGCGTCCCGCCCGTCACGAGGACGGACTCCGGCGGCGTCACGGCCGGCGCGGGAGCGGCTCGTCCACGGGGGCCGAGCTCGGCAGCCGTTCCCAACCCTGGCGCGTCGGCGACTCCCGCTCGCCCTCGTCCGCCTTCGAGGAGGCGTACGCGAGGTGCTCGAGCAGGGCCATGCGCTCCTCGCCGTGGCGGCGCACCTCGTGCTCGGGCGGCAGGTCGCGGATCAGCTCCTCGACCCGTGCGCGCAGCTGGAGCGCGAAGTGCGGCGTCGCCGGCCCGACGAGGGCCTCGATGTCGTCGATCGTCGGGTCGGCCATCGCGCAGAAGCGTAATCGAGGCGTCCGCGGCGCGAGCGCGGATGCCCGGTGCGTCGCGGGACCTGCCCGGTTCGCGCCGGCGGAGCCGCCTGGTCGGGCTAGCGACCCCGACCTCCAACTCGATCCTCCGCGCTGGTCGCGCGGCCGTGCTCGTCGACCGCCAGCAGGTACCGCTCGTCGTCCCCTCGGCGGAAGTACCGGCGCCGCTTCGCATCAACAGCACGGCCTGCGTATGCCGTCGTGCGACTCGATTCGATAGCCCTGCGCGCGTTTCCCCTCGAGCACCTGACTCGAGCGCTTGCTCTCTCGATTGAACTACTTCGGCCATGACGGCCTCCTCCTGGTCGACGTCTCGGCTGATCACGCATGGGGAGCGGCGGGGTCTGGACGTCGGGGAAGGCCCGGCTCGTGCGCGGCCTTCCCGTTCCTTGCGGTCGGTCGGCGCTACGCGGGGACGAGGTCGTTCGTCCGCTGCACGAGCACCTCTCCGTCCGTGACCTTCGGAGGATTCGGAAGAGCGCTCTCCAGCTTCTCCTCGCGGATCCAGGTCGCGGCGACGCGCGTGGACTCGTCGGCGTGGGCCGGACGTGTCGAAGAAGCCGATCGAGCTCATGACGCCCTTGCCGGCCTCGATCAGGTAGTACCCGCTGAAGCCCGGCAGCTCGCTCAGGCGCGGCACGAGGCTCTCGTCGACCTTCTTGACCAGCTCGTCGGTGCGGTTCTTGTCGATTCCTTCGTAGCGCCGAAAGGTGACATGCATGTGCGGCTCCCAACTGTCTCTTCGTTCCAGGTGGAGAACCCGATTGGATCCTCCATGCACTCAGGCCCGGTGTGACAGTCGAAGAGCGTTTCGGAGCCTCGACGGCTTCCGTCTGGGTTTCTGGCGCACGAGGAACATAGCACACTTCTTGACAACGTGTTTTAACGTAACTACGTTTTCTCATATCCCCACGTAGGAGGCGAGCGTGTGCCCCTTCTCGGTCACCCTGCAGCACGTTCCTGATCGCGAGCTCGGCCCGCTCCTGATCCGGCTCGCCGCGGCTGGGTTTCGCAATCCCGTCATCGAGCCTGTCGGAGCCGACGCTGGCCCGGAAGGCGCGACCGTGGCTGCGTTCGGGCCGAGCGCGGATCTCGCACTGGTCTGGCAGCTCGTGCGGGAGCGGGACGGCGAGTCGTACCAGTGGCCGGAGGAGCGCGACCGGTACTCGCGCTACCGCGTCTTCATCGGGACGACACGCGCCGAGGGTGCCGTCCACATCGGTCTCGGCGAGACGGTTCGCACGAACAGGTGGGGCCGCGACCGGAAGTACGTCGTCGCGTTCCTGAGCAGTGGATCTCCGCAGCAGCCGCTCGCCGAGTTCGTCGCTGCCGACGACTACGAGGAGACACGCGAGCTGGTCGCGGTCATCCGCGGGAGCGACGGAGGGCGCCGCATGTACGGCGCGGGCGATGCGCTTCCCGCGCGTCTACAAGGAGCGCTTTCGCACCCAGCTGTACAGCGAGCGGGTCGTCTACCCCGGCGTCTGGAACAAGGCCGTGGTCGTCGCACGCGAGGACGACGACGAGACGATGCTCAACCATGCGCTGATCCAGGGCCGGCGCCGCTACCCGATCTGAGGATCGGCGTCGACCCTGCGGTCCGTTCCGTCCGGAGCCGCAGGCGGAGTAACATCGCGCCGGTGGGGACCGACTTCATGCCGCTGGACGGCTGGGACCACGTCGAGCTCTACGTCGGCAACGCGAAGCAGGCCGCCTACTACTACGAGCACGCGTTCGGCTTCCGCCGGACGGCCTACGCCGGCCCCGAGACCGGCGTCCGCGACCGCGCGAGCTACGTCCTCGAGCAGAACGACATCCGCGTCGTCCTGACGAGCGGCCTGCGGCGCGACTCCCCGATCGGCGACTTCGCGGCCACCCACGGCGACGGCGTGAAGGACATCTCGCTGCGCGTGCCCGACGCGCGCGAGGCCTACCGGGAGGCGGTGCAGCGCGGCGCCCGCGGCATCGTCGAGCCGCACTGGGAGGAGGACGAGTTCGGCCGCGTCCAGCTGGCGACGATCGGGACCTACGGCGACGTCGTCCACACCTTCGTGAACCGCGCCGAGTACGAGGGCGCGTACCTCCCCGGCTACGTCGCGCTGGACTCGCCGAACGGCAGCGGCGACGGCGTCGGCCTGCTCGCGATCGACCACGTCGTCGGGAACGTCGAGCTCGGCCGCATGGACCACTGGGTCGGCTTCTACGAGCGCGTCTTCGGGATGACCGAGATGCTCCACTTCTCCGACGAGGACATCTCCACCGAGTACTCGGCCCTGATGTCGAAGGTGATGACGGACGGCCAGGGGAAGATCAAGTTCCCCATCAACGAGCCGGCCGAGGGGAAGCGCAAGAGCCAGATCGAGGAGTACCTCGAGTTCAACCACGGCCCCGGCTCGCAGCACGTCGCGATGACGAGCGCGAACATCGTCGAGACCGTGGAGGCGCTGCAGCGCGCGCGGCGTGCATCTTCCTCTCGACGCCCGAGACGTACTACGAGGAGACGCCCGACCGCGTCGGCGAGATCGACGAGAGCTGGGAGGACCTGCGGCGGCTGCGGATCCTCGCCGACCGCGACGACGACGGCTACCTGCTGCAGATCTTCACGAAGACGGCGCAGGACCGGCCGACGCTCTTCTTCGAGGTGATCGAGCGCCACGGCGCCCGCGGCTTCGGCGACGGCAACTTCAAGGCGCTGTTCGAGGCGATCGAGCGCGAGCAGGCGCTGCGCGGCAACCTCTAGGGCGCGCGGGTCGGTCTCGAGCGCGGCTTCTGTCACGGAACCGTGACGGCTTTCGCACGTCGATGGTCCGGTCCGGACGTGTCTGGGGTCAGACCCCGGCCATGGCCGGATCCAGCATCCGGGTGTCACGCAAGCGTCACGAACCTGTGACGTACAGGCCCGGAGCGACGTGTCTGGTCTCTGAGACCGGAGGCGGCGGCTCGGACATGGCTTCTCCCTGGGTGCCTGACACTGGACAAGGCCGGTGGGCTGTCGCGCTCCGCGTCGTCGCTGCGGTTCACAATGCAGCGCGTGGGCGAGCTGTTCGACACGGCGCGCCGGCAGGCGGCCGTGACGGCGGAGACGGCGCACCGGCCGTGGCCGCTGCCGGAGCGGCCGTGGGCGATGGCGCAGACGTGGGAGGACCTGCTCTTCGTCCACTGGCCCGTCGACGCCGGAGCAGCTGCGGCCGCAGGTGCCGGACGGGCTCGAGCTCGACGTCCAGGACGGGCAGGCGTGGCTCGGCGTCACGCCTTCCGGCTCGAGGGCCTGCGCCTGCGCGGGACGCTGCCGCTGCCGTACGTGTCGAGCTTCCTCGAGATCAACGTCGCGCACGTACGTGACGCGCGACGGCAGGCCCGGGATCTGGTTCCTCTCGCTCGACGCCACGAGCCAGCGCCGCCGTCGAGGTCGCGCGGCGCGCGTACCGGCTCCCGTACCACCACCTGCGGCGCGAGCTACGAGGAGCGCGGCCTCTTCCTCCGCTGGCGCTCGTCGCGCACCGACGCCGCCCGGCCGTACGTGTTCGAGGCGTCCTGCCGCGCCGTCGAGCGCGCCCGCGCCGGCGGCGCCGGGCTCGCTCGAGGCGTTCCTCACCGAGCGCTACTGCCTCTACGCCGGGCACCGCGGCGCGCTGCACCGCGCCGAGATCCACCATCCGCCGTGGCCGCTCCAGGCGGCGGAGCTCGAGCTCGACCTGAACACGATGACGCCCGACGGGATCGACCTCCCCGACGACGCGCCGCTCGCCCACTTCTCGGCGCGGCAGGACGTCGTCCTCTGGCGGCTCGAGCGCGCGTAGCCTGCCCCGATGCATCCGCAGCGGCGCACCGCGCTCGTGTCCGTGGTCGCCGCGGCGCGTGCTGGTCGCTGCTCAAGCTCGCGGCCGGCCTCGCGAGCGGCTCGCCTCGGCCTCGTCTCCGAGGCGCTGCACTCGGGCACCGACCTCGTCGCCGCGCTGCTCACCTTCTTCGCCGTCGGCGTCGCCGTTCGTCCGGCCGACCCCGGGCACCAGTACGGCCACGGGAAGGCGGAGCACCTCGCCGCGCTCGCGCGAGGGCGTCGATCCTCGTCGTCGCGAGCCTCGTCATCGCCGCGCTCGCGTTCGCGCGCCTGGCCGGGATCCTCGAGCCGGACGTCGACGCCGCGTGGTGGACGTTCCTCGTGCTCGCGATCGTGATCGCTGATCGACGCGGGCCGGACGAGCCGTCTCGCTGCGCTCGGCCCGGCGCTTCGGAAGCGCGGCGCTGCAGGCGAACGCGCTCCACTTCGGCGGCGACCTGCTCGGCTCGGCCGCGGTCCTCGCCGGGCTCGCGGCGGCCGCGCGGCGGCTACCCGAACGGCGACTCGCTGGCGGCGCTGTTCGTCGCGTGTCTCGTCCTCCTCGCCGCGGTCCGGCTGATGCGCCGGAACGTCGACGTGCTCATGGACCGCGCGCCGGCCGAGGCGACCGAGGCGGCGATGGACGCGATCGCGGCGAATCGAGCCGCCCGTCGACGTCCGGCGCCTGCGGATGCGCCACGCGGCCGGACGCCACTTCGCCGACGTCGTCATCGCGCGTCGCGCCGGGCGCGGCGGTCGGCCAGGGGCACGCGGTCGCCGACGCGGTGGAGGAGGCCGTGCAGCGCGCGCTGCCCGGAGAGCGACGTCGTCGTCCACGTCGAGCCGGGCGAGGACGAGGCCGGCATCCGCGACCGCGCGCACGCGCGCCGCGCTGACGGTGCGCGCGGTGCGCGAGGTGCACAACGTCACCGTGCTCCAGGTCGGCGACCGCACCGCGGTCTCGCTCCACCTCAAGCTGCCCGGGCGAGCTGCCGCTCGAGGAGGCGCACGCGGTCGCGGAGGAGGTCGAGCGCGCGATCGCCGACGCGGTGCCCGAGGTCGGGACGGTGCAGACGCACCTCGAGCCGCTCGCCGAGGCGGCGGTCGGGCGGCCGGCGCACCACGATCCGGAGCGCGCCGAGGTCGTCCGGGTCGTCCGCGAGGCGACCGGCGCCCCGCCGCGGTCGCTCCGCTTCCTCCGCACCGACGAGGGGCTCGTCGCCTACCTCACGCTCGCGGTCGAGCCCGACGCGACGCTCGCCGAGGCGCACGCCCGCGCGAGCGAGGTCGAGAACGCGATCCGGACCGCCTGCCCGCGGATCGCGGACGTGATCGTCCACACCGAGCCCTAGGCTCCTAGAGGTCGCGCCGCGCGAAGAGCGCCACCGCCGCGGCGCCCGCGAGCGCGAGGTAGACGGCCGCCCAGAGGATGGTGCCGCCGCCGGCCTGCTGCGCGCCGCCGAACGGGCCGAGCTGGACGATGAACTCCTCGACCCCGCCGGTGTCCGCGGTGATCCGGTGGAGCGCGTCCTGGTACAGCGCCTCGAACGGCAGCACCTTCGACGCCGTCGACGCGACCGACTCGAGCGTGTCGGAGCGCAGCGCCTCGCCGATCTGCCCGAGCAGGCCCGCCACGAGCCCGGCGCCGTAGACCATGAACACCGCGATCCCGTTCGCCGTCGGCGCCAGCACGACCGAGCCGAGCAGCGAGATCCCCGCGAGGATGACGACCGCGCCGGCGAGCTCGAGCCCCGGCGCCACGAATCGCGTCGGGCCACCAGCCGCCCGCCTGCCGTGTCAGCAGCGCCGCCGCGGCGTAGACGACGAAGACGTAGACGCTGCAGACCGCCGCGGCCGCGAGGAACCGGCCCACGAGGAACCAGAGCCGGCCGAGCGGGCGGACGACGAGCGGCTGCAGCAGGCCGCGCTCGGCGTCGCCGCGCACGGCCCCGAGCGTGAGGAAGACGGCGAGCACGGCGCCGAGGAAGAGCGTCCCGAACATGGCGAGCCCGAGCAGGGTCGCGCCCGCGATCGTCCTCTCGTCGACGGCGCCGGGCAGCCTTCCGCCCCGAGCTCGTCGACCTCCTCGAACACCTTCCCGGCGCCGAAGCGGTACAGCGCGAGGAAGGCGATCGTGAGCACGAGGACGACGACGAAGACGCGGCGCCGGAACGCCTCCTCGAGCGCGTGCGCGGCGACGACGAGCGCGCCCCTCATCCGTCGGCCACCGCCTCGAGGTACGCCTCCTCGAGCGTCGTCTCGACCACGCGCACGCCGTAGATCGACTCGCCGGCGGCGACGAGCTCGGCGACGAGGCGGGGCGCGTCCTCCCGCGTCGCGTCCGGGAACGAGCGCACGCCGGAGCCGGTCTCGATCTCGACGCCGCGCGCCTCCGAGAGCTCGTCCGGCGTCCCCGCTGCCGCCACCGACGCCGCGCGAGAGGATGACGACGCGGTCGCAGACGAGCTCGACCTCGCTGAGGAGGTGCGAGTTGAGCAGGACGCCGACGCGCCGGCGCCGCAGCTCCTCGAGCAGCTCGCGCACGTCGCGGCGGCCGGCCGGGTCGAGCGCGCTCGTCGGCTCGTCGAGGAGCAGCAGCCGCGGGCTCCCGACGAGCGCCTGCGCGAGCCCGAGCCGCTGCTGCATCCCCTTCGACATCGCCTCGACCGGCCGGTCGGCCGCCTCGGCGAGGCCGACCAGCTCGAGCAGCTCGCCCCGCTCGCGGGCGCCGCCGTCCGAACGCGTCAGCCGCTGGTGCAGCGCGAGCACCTCGCGCGCGCGCAGCCAGCCGGGGAAGCGGAAGAGCTCGGCGAGGTAGCCGAGCGCCGCCTGCGCTGCGGGCGTGCCGGCGCGCGCGCCGCAGATCTCCGCCTCGCCGCCGCGTCGCGCGGACGAGCCCGCAGGCGATCTTGACGAGCGTGGACTTGCCGGCGCCGTTCGGCCCCAGGAGCCCGACGAGCTCGCCGTCCGCGACGTCGAGGTCGACGCCCCGCAGCGCGTCGATCCGGCCGTACCGCTTCTCGAGGCCGCGGACGGCCAGCGCCGGGGGCATGGCCAGAGCGTATCGGCGCCGGGTTTCCGATTCGAAACCGACCTAGTGACAGTCTGTTGCTTTCTGTCTTTCGGTCGGTACTCAGCGGCGGAGATCACGGATGACGACCAGCACCCACCAGACGACGAACAGCGCGACGAGCAGTGCGCCGATCGTCGGAAGGCCCACCAGCACGAGCACCACGCCGGTCAAGAGCACGACCGCGAACGCAACCTGCCGGCTTCGGCGTGTCATGTCGAGACTGTCGCACTCCGGGACGCGCGAACGCGAGCCGTACGGTCCGAAACCGCACAAGTGACAGTCTGTTGCTTTGTCACCGTCGGAGCGGAAAACGCGCCGGCGGTATCCTCACGCCGATGCCCTTCTACGTCCGCATGGGCGACGTCCCGCGCAAGCGGCACATCCAGTTCCGCGAGAACGGGACGCTCCTCACCGAGGAGGTGATGGGCCTCGAGGGCTTCTCGGGGAACGAGTCGATCCTCTACCACCTCCAGTCCCCGTGCCGCGTCAAGGAGCTCGGCGCGTTCGAGCCGATCGACCGCGAGGAGTGGGTGCCCGACGCGCACGCGCACCGGCACATGACGACCGCGCGACGTCCCCGCGGGCGGCGACCCGATCACCGGCCGCCGGCTGCTGATGTGGAACAACGACGTCGAGATCTCGCTCTGCCGGCCGAACGAGCGGATGGAGGGCTTCTTCCGCAACGGCGAGGGCGACGAGGTCGATCTTCGTCCACGAGGGCAGCGGCACGCTCGAGACGATCTTCGGCGACCTCCCGTACAAGGACGGCGACTACGTCGTGATCCCGCGCGGGACGACCTACCGCTTCCTGCCCGACGAGGGCGAGCAGCGGCTGCTCGTGTTCGAGACGCCGGGGCTGATCGAGATCCCGAAGCGCTACCGCAACGCGTACGGGCAGCTGATGGAGCACGCGCCGTTCTACCACCGCGACATCCACCCGCCGACCGAGCTCAGGACGATCCGCGAGCAGGGCGACTTCCTGCTCACGGTGCGCGTCCGCGACGGCTACCAGGACTACGTCATCGACTACCACCCGTTCGACGTCGTCGGCTGGGACGGCTACCTCTACCCGTGGACGTTCTCGATCCACGACTTCGAGCCGATCACCGGGCGGATCCACATGCCGCCGCCGTCGCACCAGACCTTCCAGGGCCCGAACTTCGTGATCTGCTCGTTCTGCCCGCGCAAGCTCGACTTCGACCCGCTGGCGGTGCCGATCCCGTACCACCACTCGAACCTGCAGTCGGAGGAGATGATCTATTACGTCGACGGGAACTTCTCGTCGCGGAAGGGGATCGAGGTCGGCTCGATCACGCTCCATCCCTCCGGCCTGCCGCACGGCCCGCAGCCCGGCCTCGCCGAGAAGTCGCTCGGGATGGCCGAGACGCACGAGCTCGCGGTCATGTGCGACACGTTCCACCCGCTGCGGCTGACGACGTTCGCGCGCGACCTCGACGACGGGCGCTACGCCTACTCCTGGTACGAGAACGCCCAGGACGGCGAAACGCACACGGCCGACGAGGATCCGGCGGGCGTCACCTCGCACCTCTAGACACGCCTCTCGACCACGTTTGCGCGCATCGGCCGCGCGGGTACACCCATACGTCTGCGGCAATGCTGTGCCAGACGGAAAAGGGGGATTGAGGTGAAGCTTCGGAGAGGGCTCCGCGTGGCGGTTGCCGCCACCGCGGGCGTCGGAGTGCTGGTCCTCGGGACCGCCTCCGCGGGCGCCCGGTCGGACGCCGCGAAAGCGCCGTCCGCGACGACAGCCGTGTCCGGCGACATCGTGCTCGCGCACTGGTCGTCGTCACCCGTCGAGACCGAGCTGCTCAAGCAGGTGGTCGCCCGTTCGAGCGCAAGTACCCGCGCATCAACGTGCGCCGGCGGGCGCTCGATCCGTACCCGGACTCGATGCTCGCGCAGTTCGCGGCGCGGAAGCCGCCGGACGTGTTCTACGTCGACTCGAACGTGGCGCCGGACTGGATCAAGCAGGGCGTGATCCAGCCGCTCTGACGCCTGGATCAAGCAGCTACAAGTTCCGGACCAAGCCGTTCTACCCGCGGCTGCTCCACGCGTTCAAGTCCAAGGGGAAGACATACGGGTTCCCGAAGGACTGGTCGCCGCTCGGGATGCAGACGAACACGGCGATGCTCCAGCGGGCCGGCGTGCGGGCACCGCACGACGTGGGCGCAGCTCACGACCGACGGCGCAGCGGCTGGCGTCGACGATGCCGTCGGGCGGCCAAGCCGATCTGCCTCGGTCGCCGACTGGGCCCGCGCTGCTCGCGTTCGTCTACCAGAACG
Source organism: uncultured Thermoleophilia bacterium (assembly GCA_963733995.1). Classification (GTDB taxonomy): domain Bacteria; phylum Actinomycetota; class Thermoleophilia; order Gaiellales; family Gaiellaceae; genus DATHTC01. Next base: position 200,220 of record CAVTFO010000013.1, on the reverse strand, counting down.
GCGGCTCGTTCCTGAACGCCGACAAGACGCGGGCGACCGTCGCATCGCCGGCGGTGCGCCAGGCGATCGACTTCTACGTCGGGCTGAAGACCCGCGGCCTCGCCGGGACCCCGGCGGAGCTCGGCGTCGGCTGGTGCGGCGAGGCGCTCGGCAAGGAGAAGGCGGCGATCGTCTTCGAGGGCAACTGGGTCGTGCCGTACATGGCCGAGCAGTTCCCGACCGTCCGCTACGCGAACAACCGGATGGTCCGCGGCAAGCAGGGCGGCAACCTCGCGTTCACGGTCTCGTACTCGATCGCGAAGGACTCGAAGAAGAAGGACGCCGCCTGGACGCTGCTGACCTACCTGACCGGCAGGCAGGGCATGCAGATCTGGACGTCCAAGGGCCTGGCCCTGCCGTCGCGGAGCGACGTGAAGCCGGCCGCCGGCCGCGCGTCGTTCCTCGCGCAGGCGCCGGTCTCGCGGCCGTGGCAGTTCGCCCCGGGCTTCGCGAGGGTGATGACCGTGGCGAACAACGAGTTCACGGCGGTCTTCGAGGGCAAGCAGACCGTCGCCGGGATGCTCGCAAGGTGCAGGCCGAGGCGACGGCGGCGCTGCGGCGCGGAGGCCGCTAGCACGGCCCGACGGGCCCCCGCCGCCCAGGGCGGGGGCCCGCCTCCACGATGGCGACCGCGACGACGACGCCGCGTCGTCGAGAGCCCTCCGCAGCGCGAGGCTGAAGGAGGCGCTCGTCGGCTACGGCTTCGTGCTCGTGCCGATGGGCTTCTTCGCTGCTCTTCTTCATCTTCCCGATCGGCTACGCGGTCTACATCAGCTTCTTCGACTGGGGGATCCTCGGGAAGATCGAGCCGCGTCGGCACTCGAGAACTACCGGCTGCCTCCTCGACGACGAGCTGTTCGGGCGCGCGCTGAAGAACGTCGCCTACTACACGGTCGTCGTCGTCCCGTGCCAGATGGCGCTCGGCCTCTTCCTCGCCGTGATCGTCAACAGCGCGCTGCGCGTCCGCGCGTTCTTCCGCGCCGCCTACTACTTCCCGGCGCTCGCCTCGTCGGCGGCGATCACGGCGATCGCGATCTACCTGCTCAGCGCCGACGGCCTGCTCAACCGAAGATCCTCGGCACCGACCAGCCCTGGTTCGACGACTCGGACACCGCGCTCGAGTCGATCATGGCCCTGAACATCTGGACGACGTCCGGGACGATCATGCTGTTCTACCTCGCGGCGCTCCAGTCGATCCCGACCGACGTCTACGAGGCGGCCGCGATCGACGGCGCCAAGAACTGGCGCACGTTCTGGAAGATCACCTTCCCGCTGCTCAAGCCCGCGCACTTCTTCGTGCTCGTGCTGTCGGTGATCGGCTGCCTGAAGGTGTTCGACCAGGCGTACATCGTCTCCGGCGGATCGGGCGGCCCGAACTACTCGACGCTGACGCCGGTGCTCTACCTCTACCAGGTGGCGATCCAGGACGTGGCCTTCGGCTACGCGGCCGCGCTCGGCGTCGCGCTCTTCGTCGTGATCTTCACCGCCACGCTGCTCCAGCGGCTGCTGTTCGGCAAGGCGGAGGTGGCCGGATGACGGCGGTCGAGCGGTGCCGAGCTCGCCGCCTGCTCACGGCGATCCCGCCGCGGACCGGTCGCCGAACGGATCCGCGTCTGTCGTCGTCTACACGCTGCTCGTCGGGGTCGCGCTGCTCTTCTTCACGCCGTTCTTCTGGAGCGTCTCGACGTCGCTGAAGTCGCTGCCCGAGAGCGTCGCGGGCTTCGACCTGATCCCGGACAATCCCGAGCCTCCGCGCGTACCGCGAGGCGCTGGACCGAGTTCAACTTCGCGCGCTTCGCGGCGAACAGCGCCTTCCTCGCCGTGACGATCACGCTCACGAACGTCCTGCTCGCGTCCATCGGCGGCTACGCGTTCGCGCGCCTGCGCTTCCCCGGGCCGCGAGGCGCTCTTCATGCTCGTGCTCGCGACGCTCATGATCCCCGACCAGCTCCGGCTCGTGCCCGTGTTCCAGATGCTCACCAACTGGGGCCTGATCGGCACCTACCAGGGCTACGTCCTGTCAAGCTCGTGCTCGCCGAGAACCTGTTCCTCATGCGCCAGTACTTCCTCACCATCCCGCGCGACTTCGAGGAGGCGGCGAAGCTCGACGGCGCCGGCTACTTCAAGACGTACTGGCGGGTGATGCTGCCGCTCGCGGCGCCCGCGCTCGCGGCGGTCACGATCCTCACCTTCCAGGGGATCTGGAACGAGTTCTTCTGGCCGCTGATCATCCTCCAGGACGAGTCGAAGTACACGCTCACGATCGGGATCTCGCAGTTCGTCGGCGATCTACAACACGCAGTGGCCCGAGCTGATGGCGGCCAGCGTGATCGCGATCCTGCCCGTGGCGCTCATCTTCCTCGTCTTCCAGCGCTACTTCGTCAGCCGGGATCGTGGCCGCGCGGGGTGAAGGGATGACGCGGCGCGCTGCGGGCGGCACTCGCGCGGACATGTGCGCGCCAGTCGTGGCGGCTCGTGCTCGCTCAACGCCGCGCTGTCGGCTCGGCGTCGCTGCCGCTCCTCGTCGCCGCGCTCTGGGCGCCGCTCGCGCTCGTCGCGCGCCGCGCTGGTCGCCGGGCCGCTCGCGATGGCGCTCATGCACTGCGCGGTCGAGCTCGTGCGGGAGGACGAGCCTCGCTCCGCGTGCTGGCTCGCCGGGCTCCGGCTGCACTGGCGGCGCGGCCTCGCGCTCGGCGGCGCGTGCGCGCTCGTGGTCGCGGCCGGCGTGCTCGCGATCGACACGTACGCCGGCGCGGGCCAGCACGGTCGCTCGCGGCGCGTCGTCCTCTACGTGCTCCTCGCCTTCGGCGTGCTACCAGCTCGCGCTCTGGCCGCTGGCCGTGCGCCGAGCGCGCCGCGCCGCTGCGGACGGTGGCGCGGGCTCGCCGCCGACGTCGTCCTCGCGCGCGCCGCTGCCAGGCGACGCTGCTCGCGCTCGCGCTGCTGCTCCGTCAACGCTCGCCGGCGCGGCGGCGGCGCTGCTGCCGCTGCTCACGCTCACGCTCGCGTACTCGTCGCTCGCGGCCGCGCACTTCACGCTGCCGCGCGACCCGCTCCGGGAGGCGGGCGCAGGCTGATGGCCAGGGTCGGCTTCGACCACGTGACGAAGCGGTTCGACGGCACGGTCGCCGTCGACGACCTCTCGCTCGAGATCGCCGAGGGCGAGTTGCTCGTGCTCGTCGGCCCGTCCGGGTGCGGCAAGTCGACGGCGCTGCGGATGCTCGCCGGGCTCGAGGACGTGACCGAGGGGCGGATCCTGATCGGCGACCGGGTCGTCAACAACATCTCGCCGGCGTCGCGCGACGTGGCGATGGTCTTCCAGAGCTACGCGCTCTACCCGCACATGACCGTGTACGACAACCTCGCCTTCGGGCTGCGCAACTTCAAGGTGCCGAAGGCCGAGATCGACGAGCGGGTGCGGAACGCGGCGGAGATCCTCGAGATGGGCGACCTGCTCAAGCGCAAGCCGAAGCAGCTCTCGGGCGGCCAGCGCCAGCGCGTCGCGCTCGGCCGCGCGATCGTCCGCGAGCCGGTCGCGTTCCTGATGGACGAGCCGCTCTCGAACCTCGACGCGGCGCTGCGCGTGCAGACGCGGGCCGAGATCATGCGCGCTCCAGGACCGGCTCGGGACGACGACGATCTACGTCACGCACGACCAGGTCGAGGCGATGACGATGGGCGACCGGATCGCCGTCATGCGCTCAGGCGTGCTCCAGCAGATCGGGACGCCGGAGGAGCTCTACACGCGCGCCCGTCGAACGTCTTCGTCGCGCGGTTCATCGGCTCGCCGGCGATGAACCTCGTGCCGGCGACGCTCGTCGGCGGGCCCGGGCACGTCCGGGCAGCTGGTCGGCTTCCGGCCCGGAGCACATCGAGCGTCGGGGACGGGCGGGGACGGGCGCGAGCTTCGAGGCGGACGGTCGAGGTCGTCGAGTACCTCGGCGACGAGCAGCTCGTCCACCTGCGCCTGGGGGACGTGCCGGTGCTCGCGAAGCTCGACGTCGACCAGCGCCTGCGGCAGGGCGACCGCTCGACGTTCCGCGTGCGGGCCGACCGCCTGCACCGGTTCGACGCCGAGACCGAGCAGGCTCTGGCCTAGCGCGCCGCGGGGGCCGTCGAGCCGCCGCGGCGGAGCTGCGGCGGGAAGACGAAGTGCGGCAGCGGCCGGTTCGGCTCGTCGATCAGCCGCCGAGCGCGTCGACGGCCGTGTGCGCGATCTCGTCGATCGGCTGCTCGATCGTCGTCAGCCGCGGCTCGGTCCAGTCGCGCGGCGATGCCGTCGAAGCCGACGACCGAGAGGTCCGTCCGGGACGCGGAGCCCGCGGCGAGCGGCCTCCTGGAGCACGCCGATCGCCATCAGGTCGGTCGAGCAGATGACCGCCGGTCGGCGGCTCGCGCGTGCCGCAGCAGCCGCGCGAGCGCCTGCCGGCCGCCCTCGACGCTGAACTCGCCGTATGCGACGAGCCCGTTCGGGACGATGCCCGCGGCGAGCAGCGCGGCACTCGCGGCCCCCGGCCTTCTGCTGGGTCGGGAGGTAGTGCTCCGGCCCGGCGACGAAGCCGATCCGCCTGTGGCCGAGCTCGATCAGGTGCCGCGTCGCGAGCTCGCCCGCGGCGCGCTCGTCGACGCCGACCGACGGGACGTCGAGCCGGTCGAGCGCGCCGTTGACGAACACGATGCGCGCGCCCTCGGCGATCAGCCGCTCGTAGTGGCCGTGGTCGCCCGAGAGGTTCGTCATCTCGCAGGAGATGAAGATCATCCCGTCGACGCCGCGGTCGAGCAGCATGTGCACGTAGTCGACCTCGCGGTAGGCGGCGCTCTGCGTGTTGCAGAGGATCGAGGCGAGGCCTGACGGCGCCGCACGCGTCTCGATCGCCTGGGCGAGCGCGGGGAAGATCGGGTTCGCGAGCTCGGGGACGAGCAGGCCGATCACGCCCGTCGCCGCGCGCGCGACCGGGCGGGACGTAGAGCAGCTCGCGCATCGCGCGCTCGACGCGCTCGCGCGTGTCGGGGCGCACGTTGTCGCCGCCGCTCGCCACGCGCGAGGCGGTGGCGACGCTGACGCCGGCCTGCTTCGCTACGTCGCGGAGGGTGGACATCGCAACGCTATGTAACAGATTTCAGCGGAGGTTTCCAACACCTTGTGACAAGTCACATCTCTTCAGTGCGCCATTTGCGGCTTTTTACGTGGCATCCTGCGCGAACCTTGACTTTCCCACATCGAGCACGCTAGGCTGCCGCCGCGTTTCATGCCGGTTACGACGCGTTACACGGATGTCCGCCGGGTCTGCCGGTGGAAAGCCCGTCCGACAGGGTCAGGCGGCCGGTCCGCATGGACCGGTTCGTCGGCAGACCGGCGCACACACCAAGGAGGCACCACATGAATCACAAGAGGCGTTTGCTCGCCTTCGCTGCCGGGCTCTCGGCCGTCGCGCTCGCGTCGGTCGCCGGCGCGTCGTCGAGCTCCGCTGCTCCGACCGGCGCGACAACGCTCGCCGCGCCTGCCGGCAAAGTCACGATCTGGACGGACGCCGACCGCAAGGCTGCGGTCGACCGCATCGCGTCCGCCTGGGGCGCCGCACGCGGCGTCGACGTCGTCGTCGTCCAGAAGGACTTCGGGAAGATCCGCGACGACCTCAAGACCGTCGACGCGTCGACCGCTCCCGACGTGATCGTCGGTGCGCACGACTGGACCGGCGAGCTCGCGGCCAACGGCCTCGTGCTCCCGCTCTTCCCGTCGCGCACGACGCGGGCGCAGTTCCCGCAGTACGCGCTCAACGCGTTCTCGTACGGCACGGCCGTCAAGCGCCTCTACGGCGCCCCGGTCGCGATCGAGAACATCGGCCTGGTCGTCAACACGAAGCTCGCGAAGGTGCCGAAGAACTTCGTCGACCTGCAGAAGCAGGCCCTCGCGTTCAAGCGCAAGAAGACGCGGCAACCTCGCCATCGCCGTCCAGCAGGGCACCGCCGGTGACGCGTACCACATGTACCCGTTCTTCTCGGGCCTCTGCGGCTACGTGTTCGGCACGAACCGCGCCGGCAACCTCGACCCGTCCGACATCGGCCTCGACGCGCCGCGGTTCCTCGCGCAACGCCAGCTGATCGACGGCTGGAACAAGACCGGCCTCGTCAACGCGAAGGTCGACGACAGCGCGGCCTCGACCGCGTTCCTCAACAAGCGGGCGGCCTTCTGGATCACCGGCCCGTGGAACATCGACCGCGTCAAGAAGGCGGGCATCAGCTTCAAGATCGTCCAGGTGCCGCGGATCCGCTGCGCCTCGGTGCCGTTCCTCGGCGTCCAGGGCTTCATGGTCACGAAGTTCGCGCTCGAACCACGGCGTCGAGAGCGCGGCCAAGGACCTCGTCGGCAACTACATGATGTCGCAGGCCTCGCAGACGGCCCTCGCCGCGGCGAACGGCCGCTACCCGGCGAACACGCGGGCCGGCGCGCGCGTGTCCGACCCGACGCTGAAGGCGTTCGGCCTCGCCGGCCGCGGCGGCGTCGCCGATGCCGAACATCCCGCAGATGTCGACCGTCTGGTCCGACCTCGGGTCGGCGTGGGTCAAGTCGACGAAGGGCTCCGGCGCCACCAAGGCGCGGGCGTCCTTCGCGACCGCGGCCCGCAACATCGCAAACAAGATCGGCTAGCACGATCGGGCGGGGCGCCTCCGGGCGCCCCGCCCGCTTTCCGACCCCGTGGCGACGACCTCTCCCCCCGCATCCGTCCCGCCGGCACGCGTCACCGGCTCGGCGTGGTCGCTGCCCTCGCGCGCCGTCGCCGCCCTCTCCGGCACGGTCGGCTTCGCGATCAAGATCGCGCTGCTCGCGATCGTCAACGCGATCGCGCTCTGGGCGGGGTACGTCCTCGCCACGGACGAGCACTGGATCGCGCTCCTGGTCCTCGTCGCGGCCACGCTCGCGATCGACGCGGTCTACCTCTCCTCGCGCGCGATCCCGCTGAAGTTCCTCATCCCCGGCACGGTCTTCCTCCTCGGCTTCCAGATCGCGCCGATCGTCTACAACGTCAACGTCGCCTTCACGAACTGGTCGACCGGCCACATCCTGCAGAAGGACGAGGCGATCGAGGGCATCGAGCGCAACTCGCTCAGCGAGGCGCCCGGCGGCGCCATCTACGTGATGGCGCCGGCGCGCGACGAGAACGGCGACCTCGTCCTGCTCCTCGTCGACGACGCGAGCGGGCGAGGGTTCGTCGGCACGGAGGAGGGGCTCGAGCCGAATCCCGGAGTCGAGCTCACCCCCGAAGGGGCGATCGCCGCGGCGCCCGAGGGCTACACGCTCGTCCCGCCGAACCAGCAGCTCGCGCTCGACCAGGAGCTCGACGGCCTTCACGGTCCCGGTCACCGGCAACCGGTCGTCCGCGCCGAGGGCTTCGAGACGGCGCTGACGGTCGCGCCGACGCTGCGCTACGACGCCGCAGCGCGACGTCTTCGTCCGCATCTCCGACGGCACGGTCTTCCGCGACAACGGCACGGCTCGTTCGTCGCCGCGAACGGCGAGGAGCTCGAGCCGGGCTGGCGGACGCACATCGGCCGCGAGAACTTCTCCGCGCTCGTCAGCGACCCCCTCGTCCGCGACCCGTTCTTCCGCGTCTTCGTCTGGACGTTCGTCTTCGCCACGCTGACCGTGTTCCGGTCGTTCGCGCTCGGGCTCTTCCTCGCGATCGCGCTGAACCAGCCGGAGATGCGGTTCCAGCGCACGTACCGGTCGCTGCTCGTGATCCCCTACGCGATTCCGGGCTTCCTCTCGCTGCTCGTGTGGCAGGGGCTCCTCAACGACGACTTCGGCGTCGTCAACAACGTCCTGCACCTGAACGTCCCCTGGCTGTTCGACCCGACCTGGGCGAAGGTCTCGTGCATCCTCGTCAGCGTCTGGCTCACGTTGCCGTACTTCTTCCTCGTCTCCCTCGGCGCGCTGCAGTCGATCCCCGGCGAGCTCGTCGAGGCGGCGCGGGTCGACGGCGGCGGCCCGATGGCGGTCTTCCGCCGGATCACGCTGCCGCTGCTGCTCGTCGCGGTCGCGCCGCTCCTGATCGCGTCGTTCGCCTTCAACTTCAACAACTTCAACAACATCTACCTGCTGACCGGCGGCGGCCCGCCGGCGGAGGACCAGTCCGTCGCCGGCGCGACCGACATCCTGATCAGCTACACGTACAAGCTCGCCTTCGAGGCCGGCAAGGGCCAGGACTACGGGCTCGCGAGCGCCGTCTCGATCGTGATCTTCTTCATCGTCGCCGGCGATCTCGGGGATCTCCTTCTGGCGCACGAAGTCCCTGGAGAACCTCGCATGAGCACGGTCGAAGGCGCAGAGACCGCGCGTCGCGGTCGAGCAGGCCGGCGCGCGCGTGCGCCGCGGCCGCGCGCCGCGTCCGCTGCTGGCCGGCACCTGGTGGCGGCACCTGATCGCGATCGTGGCGATCGTCTTCGCCCTCTTCCCGGTCGCCTACATGGCCTCGGCCGCCTTCAGCGCCGACGGGACGCTCTCCGGCGCCTCGCTGATCCCGCGCGAGTGCACGCTCGACAACTTCCGCACGATCCTCTCCGGCGAGGTCACGGTCGCCGGCGACGTCAGCGACATCCCCTACCCGCGCTGGTACTTCAACACGGTCTTCATCGCCCTGACGACGGCGGTGCTCACGGTCATGCTCGGCGCGCTCGCCGCCTACGCCTTCAGCCGCTTCCGCTTCCGCGGCCGCCGGCTCGGGATGCTGACGCTGCTGCTGATCCAGATGTTCCCGCAGCTGCTGCTGGTCGTCGCGATCTACCTGATCGTGCTGAACACCGGCGACGTCTTCCCGTTCCTCGGGCTCAACACGTACAGCGCGCTGATCCTCGTCTACCTCGGCGGCGCGATGGGGGTGAACACGTGGCTGATGAAGGGCTTCTTCGACACGATCCCGGCCGAGCTCGACGAGTCGGCCCGGGTCGACGGCGCCACGCCCTCGCAGGTCTTCTGGGGCGTGATCCTGCCGCTCGCGGCGCCGGTGCTCGCCGTCGTCGGCCTGTTCTCGTTCGTGTTCACGATCAACGAGTTCGTGATCGTGTCGACGCTGATGCAGACGCGCGACCACTACACGCTGCCCGTCGGGATGCGCCAGTTCATCGACAAGCAGTACTCCGAGCAGTGGGGCGTCTTCTCCGCCGGCGTGCTGCTCGCGGCGATCCCGGTCGTCATCGTGTTCCAGTTCCTCCAGCGCTTCATCGTCTCCGGCCTCACGCAGGGCTCCGTCAAGGGATGACGTCCCTCGCCGACGCGCCGCGCGCTGACCGGCCTCGCCGAGCCGCACCACGACGGCTCCGAGGCCTACGTCCTCGAGGCGCCGGACGAGCTCGGCGGCGAGGCCGTGCGTCCGGCTCCGCGTGCCGCGCGGGACCGGCGTCGACCGGATCGCGCTCCGCTACACCGACGACGGCGAGGCCCGGTTCGCGGTCGCCGAGCGCGACGGCGAGGACGGCGCCGAGAGTGGTGGACGCGCGCGGTTCCCGGTGCAGAACCCGGTCGTCTCGTACCGCTGGCTCCTCGGCGGCGGCGACGTCGGCTACGCGTGGGTGAACGGCCTCGGCGTCGTCACGCACGACGTCCCGGACGCCGACGACTTCGTCCTCTCCGTCGCGCCGGCCCGCGCCCGACTGGCACCTCGAGTCGGTCGTCTACGAGATCTTCCCCGACCGCTTCGCGCGCGGCGGCGTCGACGCCCAGCGCGCCGGCCTGGGCGATCGAGCGCGCGTGGGACGAGCCGGTCGAGGCGGGCCGCGACACGGCCTCGCGCGAGTGGTACGGCGGCGACCTGCGCGGGATCGCGCAGCGGCTCGACCACGTCGAGGCGCTCGGCGCGAACGTGGTCTACCTCACGCCGATCTTCCCGGCCGGGAGCACGCACCGCTACGACGCCCACGCGCTCGACCGGGTCGACCCGCTGCTCGGCGGCGACGCGGCGCTCGACGAGCTGGTGCGCGCGGCGCACGGGCGCGGCATGCGCGTCGTCGCCGACCTGACCACGAACCACGTCGGCAGCGGCGCACGACTGGTTCCGCGCGGCACAGGCGGACGCGGACGCGGCCGAGCGCGACTACTTCCTCTTCGACGACGCGATCCCGCACGGCTACGCGGCGTGGTGGGGGATCCCGACGCTGCCGAAGCTCAACTGGCTCTCGCCCGAGCTGCGCGAGCGGATGCTCGAGATCGTCCGCTCGCTGGCTCGACCGCGGGCTCGACGGCTGGCGGATCGACGTCGCGAACATGACCGGCCGCCACGGCGCGATCGACGTCAACGTCGAGGTCGCGCGCGCGGTGCGCGACGCGCCGCGGGCGACGCCCTCGTCGTCGCCGAGCACGCGCACGACTTCCGCGCCGACCTCGTCGCCGGCGGCTGGGACGGGACGATGAACTACTCCGGCTTCCTGCGCCCCGCCTGGTCGTGGCTGCGGGCGGAGACGCTCCCCGAGAAGCTGCGCGCGAGCTTCTGGTCGATGCCGGTCGGGCTGCCGCGGCTCACGGGCGGCACCGCCGTCGCGACGATGCGCGCCTTCCGCGCCGGCGTCCCGTGGCAGGCCGTCCTGCACTCCTGGACGCTCCTCGACAGCCACGACGTCGCCCGCTTCCGCACGGTCTCCGGCTCGCGCGCGCGCCACCTCGTCGGGATCGGCCTGCAGATGACGACCCCGGGCGTGCCGATGGTGTTCGCCGGCGACGAGCTCGGGCTCGAGGGCGCCTGGGGCGAGGACGCGCGCCGGACGATGCCGTGGGACCGGCCCGAGGCGTGGGACCGCGTCCTGCTCGAGGACTACCGGCGGCTCGTCGCGCTGCGGCGGTCGAGCGACGCGCTCGCCCGCGGCGGCATCCGCTACGCGCACGTCTCGGACGACGCGATCGCGTACCTGCGCGAGACCCCGCGCGAGCGGCTGCTCTGCCTCGCCACCCGGGACGACGCGCCGCCGATCGCGCTGCCGCTCGAGGCGCTCGGGGCGACGGCGCTCGAGACCGTCGAGGGCGGCGACGCCGTCGTCGAGCGGCGGCGACGGCGCTGCTGCCGGGGGACGGCCCGGCCTTCCACGTCTGGAGACTGCTGTGACGAGAACGCGAGGAGGTGGCCCGCGGTGGCCGAGGTGAAGTTCGACGAGGTCGAGAAGGTCTACCCCAACGGGTACCACGCGGTCCACGACCTGAGCCTCGAGGCCCTCGACGGCGAGTTCCTCGTCCTCGTCGGCCCGTCCGGCTGCGGCAAGACGACCGCGCTGCGCATGGTCGCCGGGCTCGAGGACATCTCCGACGGCACGCGTCACGATCGGCGGCCGCGTCGTCAACGACCTGTCGCCGAAGGAGCGCGACATCGCGATGGTCTTCCAGAACTACGCGCTCTACCCGCACCTGAGCGTGGCCGAGAACATCGCCTTCGGCCTCCGGCTGCGGAAGGAGTCGAAGGCCGTGATCGACGAGCGCGTGGCCTGGGCGGCGAAGCTCCTCGACCTCACGCCGTACCTCGCCGCGCCGGCCGAAGGAGCTCTCCGGCGGCCAGCGCCAGCGCGTGGCGATGGGCCGCGCGATCGTGCGCCAGCCGCAGGCGTTCCTCATGGACGAGCCGCTCTCGAACCTCGACGCGAAGCTCCGCGTCCAGATGCGCGCGGACATCTCCAAGCTCCAGCGCGACCTCGAGACGACGACGATCTACGTCACGCACGACCAGGTCGAGGCGATGACGATGGGCGACCGCGTGGCGGTGATGAACTTCGGCGTCCTCCAGCAGGTGGACACGCCGCAGCGGCTCTTCGACAACCCCGCGAACCTGTTCGTGGCCGGCTTCATCGGCACGCCGCCGATGAACCTGCATCGAGGCGACCGTGAGCGTCGACGGCGACGACGTGACGCTGTCGATCGGGGCACAGGCGATCCCGCTCGCGCCCGAGGCGCTGCGGCGCTACCCGGGCCTGCGCGGCGCGAGCGGCCGCCGCGTGGTCCTGGGCGTCCGCCCGGCCGACCTCCACCTCGCGACCGACCGCCCCGAGCTGCCGACGGTGACGGCGCACCTCGAGCTGATCGAGGCGCTCGGCACGGAGTCGATCGCGTACTTCCGCATCGACGCGCTGGCGATCAGCGCCGAGGTGACCGAGGAGCGACGAGGAGCGGATGGACGCCGAGGGCGTGACCGCGACCCGGCCGAACCTCGTGGTCGCCGTGCCCGCGCAGTCGGCGTTCGGCCTCCGGGTCGACACGGACGTCGTCCTCGCCGTCGACACGGCGAAGCTCCACGCGTTCGATGCGGAGTCGGGCGCGCCGCTTCGCTAGCGCGCTCGTCGCGGCGATCGCGCTCGGGGTCGCGGGCAGCGGGGCGGCGGCGACGCACGCCGTCCCGGCGCCGCCGACGGGCGCGACGCTCGCCGCGCTCGCCGCGCCGCCGGTCTACGGCCCGCTCGCCTCGCAGCGGATCTACTTCGTGATGCCGGACCGCTACGCGAACGGCGACCCGGCGAACGACCTCGGCGGGCTCTGCCGGCACGCGCGGCGTCACCGGCTACGACCCGGCCGCGACCGGCTACTACCACGGCGGCGACCTGAAGGGGCTGACGGGCGGCTGCGACGACCGGGAACGGGCTCTGCGCGCATCCGCGACCTCGGCTTCACCGCGGTCTGGGTCACGCCGCCGGTGAAGCAGAAGCCGGTGCATCGCGGGCTCGGCCGGCTACCACGGCTACTGGATCCGCGACTTCACGACCGTCGACCCGCACCTCGGCACCGAGGCCGACTTCGCCGCGCTCGTCGACTGCGCCCACCGGCTCGGGCTGAAGGTCTACCTCGACGTCGTCGTCAACCACACCGCCGACGTGATCCTCCCGCAGGGCGGCTCGTCCTGGGCCGGGACGACCCCGTACCGCGACTGCAACGGGCGCGTCGTTCGATCCCGGCGCGCTACGCCGGCGGCCGCACCTTCCCGTGCCTGAACCTGCGCAGCTTCCCGCGGACGCCGAGCCTCTTTCCCGGCGACCGGGCAGCTGAAGAAGCCGGCCTGGCTCAACGACGTCACCGCGCTACCACAACCGCGGCGACATCAACTTCACCTCGTGCTCCGAGCTCTGCTTCGAGCAGGGCGACTTCTTCGGGCTCGACGACCTCTTCACCGAGCAGCCGAAGGTGCGTCAGCGGGCTCGCGGAGCTGTGCGGCCTCGTGGATCGCGACGCTACAAGGTCGACGGCTTCCGGATCGACACGGCGCGGCACGTCGACCGCGGCGTTCTTCCGGCGTCTGGGTGCCGCGGATCCTGGCCGCCGCGCGCGCCGCCGGCGTGCCGGACTTCCAGCTCTTCGGCGAGGTCTTCATCACGCGACGCGATCGACCTCGTCCCGTTCGTCCGCGACCGCGGGCTCCCGAACGTCCTCGACTTCCCGCTGCAGGAGGCGCTCGCCGCGCTTCGCCGGCGGCGACGCGGGCGCGCGCGGGATCGCGACGCGGCTCGGCGACGACGACTACTTCCGCGCTCGCCGACGGGCGTCGCGCCGTGCCGCCGACGTTCCTCGGCAACCACGACATGGGCCGCGCCGCGCTGAAGATCCAGGAGCGCTCGCACGTGAGCGGCGACGCGCTGCTGCGGCGCGTGCTGCTCGGCCACGACCTGCTCTACCTCCTGCGCGGCGCGCCGATCGTCTCTACGGCGACGAGGTCGGGATCGTCGGGCGCGGCGGCGACCAGCAGGCGCGGCAGGACCTGTTCCCGACGCAGGTGGACGAGTGGCGGACGCAGGAGCGGGTCGGCTCGGCGCCCGATCGGCGGCGGGCTCGTCGTTCGACGTCAGCCGAACCATCCCGTGGCGCAGCGGCTGCAGCGCGCTCGCGGCGCTGCGCGCGGCGCACCCGGCGCTCTCGACGGGCGGGACGGCCGTGCGGCTCGCGCAGGGGAGCGTCCTCGTCGTCAGCCGCTTCGACGCCGCGGCGCGGCGCGAGTACGTGGCGGCGTTCAACAGCGGTACGAGCCAGGCGCGCGTCACCGTCGCGACCTCGACGCCCGGGACGACGTGGACGACGCTCCTCGGCACGGCGGCACGGCGACGGGCTCGCTGACGCTGACGATCCCGCCGCTCTCGAGCCTGCTCCTGCGCGCCGACGCGGCGCTGCCTGCGCGCCGGCCCGCGCGGCCGATGCTCCGCGTCGCGGGCGACGACCTCACCGAGTTCTGGCAGCTGTCGGCGACGAGCGCCGGCGCCGCGTCAGCGTCACCTTCGCGCGTCAAGCGGCGCGACGGGCGGCTGGCGGCGCCTCGCCGCCGACGACTCGCCGCCGTACCGCGCGTTCCTCGACGCGGCGCGCTACCGCCGCAACGAGCCCGTCCACCTCGTCGCGATCGCGCGCGGGTGGGACGGGAGCACGTCCACATCCAGGGTCGTGCCCTTCACCGTCAGGAGACGGTAGGGGCCGGAGTCAAGAGCGGGGGAGAGGGAGAACGTGATGAAGGGGAGGATCTGGGGCGTCGCGGTCGCAGCCGCGCTGCTTCTCACCGTGCCGTCGGCGCTGGGGTCGCACACGCCGCCGCCGACCGGCGTGACGATCGCCGGCAGCCTCCAGTCGGAGCTCGGCTGCCCGGGCGACTGGGACCCGGCCTGCGCCGCGACCGCACCTCGCCTACGACGCCGACGACGACGTCTGGCAGGGCACGTTCGTCGCTCCCGGCCGGCGCTGGGAGTACAAGGCCGCCGCTCAACGACGCTGGGACGAGAACTACGGCGCGCACGCGGTGCACGGACGGCGCCAACATCCCGCTGTCGCTGGCCGCGCCGGCGCGCGGTCAAGTTCTACTACGACCACGAGACGCCACTGGGTCACGGACAACGGTCACCTCGACGATCGCGGCCGCGCCCGGCAGCTTCCAGAGCGAGCTCGGCTGCCCCGGGCGACTGGGATCCCGGCTGCCTGCGCTCCTGGCTCCAGGACCCCGACGGCGACGGCATCTACACGTTCGTCGACGACCGCCCTGCCCGCCGGGAGCTACGAGGCGAAGGTCGCGATCAACGAGTCGCTGGGACGAGAACTACGGGCAGGGCGGCGCGCCGAACGGCGCGAACATCCCGTTCACGGTCCCGCGCGCCGGCGCGAAGGTCACGTTCACCTACGTCGCCGTCGACCCACGTGCTGACCATCCGGTGACGCCGCCGGCCACGGGGCACGACAACAACGTCGAGTGGGACGGCCTGCGCCACGACTCGCGCGACCTCCTCTACCGCACGCCCGGCGGCGCGGTCCCGGCCGGCACGCCGGTGACGCTCCGGTTGCGCACGTTCCACGACGACGTGACGCGACGTGCGCGGCGCGCGTCTTCGGCGTCGAACGCGAACGGCGCAGCAGCTCGTGCCGATGAGCTCGCGGCCGAGGACGTGTCCTGCTACCAGGCCGGCCTCGAGGCCGAGACGTGCGACTTCTGGAGGTCGACGCTGCCCGAACGCCGTCGGCGAACAACCTCTGGTACCGCTTCGTCGTCACCGACGGCGACCGACACCGACTACTACGCCGACGACACGCCCGCGCTCGACGGCGGCCTCGGCGCGCCCACCGACGACGCCGTCGACCAGAGCTGGGCGCTGACGGTCTACGTGCCCGGCTTCACGCGCGCCGGCCTGGGCGCGGGACGCGGTCATCTACCAGATCTTCCCCGACCGCTTCCGCAACGGCGGACACGAACAACGACCCGCAGACCGGCGACGTCCGCTACGACGACCCGGTCGCTCGAAGCTGCCGTGGAGCGACCAGCCCGAGGGCTACTGCCGCAACTACGCCGACGCGCACGACTGCCCGTGGCGTTCGACACGACGCCGCCGACGGAGCCCGACGGAGGAGCCGCGCGGCCGCGACTACATGGGCGGCGACCTGAAGGGCGTCGACCAGCAGCTCGACTACCTGCAGGCGCTCGGCGTCACCGCGATCTACTTCAACCCGATCTTCGACGCGGGCTCGAACCACCGCTACGACACCGCAGGACTACACGAAGATCGACCCGTACTTCGGCGACGAGAAGGACTTCGAGAACCTCGTCAAGCAGCGCGCGAGCGCGGGCATCCGCATCATCCTCGACGGCGTCTTCAACCACATGTCGTCGGACAGCCCGTTCTTCGACCGCTACCACCACTACGCGACGACCGGCGCCTGCGAGTCGCTCGCTCGCCGTACCGCGAGCTGGTTCGACGTTCCTGAACGCAGACCGTCCCGTGCGGCGCGGGCGACTACGACGGCTGGTTCGGCTTCGACTCGATCCCGGTGCTGGCCAAGTCGAACCCGGCCGTCCAGGAGCTACTTCCTGACGGCCGAGAGCATCGCGCGGCTCTGGCTCGACGCGCGGCGCCGCGGCTGGCGGATGGACGTGTCCGGCGACCCGTCGTTCCCGGACGGCTACTGGGAGACGTTCCGCGACGGTGAAGGCGGCCGACCCGACGCGCTCACGATCAGCGAGACGTGGCAGAAGGACTCGACGCTGCTGCGGATGCTCCGCGGCGACCGGCTCGACACGACGATGAACTACCGGCTCCGCGACGCCGTCCTCGGCCTGCTCGCGCCGCAGGCGCTTCGACTCGAAGGGCTTCGCCGACAGCGGCCGCCAGCTCGCGCCGTCGGAGTTCGCCGCGCGGCTCGCGTCGATCCGCGAGGACTACCCCGACGCGGCCTACTACTCGCGATGAACCTGCTCGACAGCCACGACACCGAGCGGCTCCGCTGGACGCTCACGCCCGGCGCCGAGACGCCGCGCGGCGAAGGAGCAGGACGCGGCCAACGTCGCCGCCGGCAAGCGGCGCCTGCGGCTCGCGTCGCTCGATCCAGTTCACGGTGCCCGGCGCGCCGACCGTCTACTACGGCGA
Source organism: uncultured Thermoleophilia bacterium (assembly GCA_963733995.1). GTDB lineage: Bacteria > Actinomycetota > Thermoleophilia > Gaiellales > Gaiellaceae > DATHTC01. Next base: position 183,333 of record CAVTFO010000013.1, on the reverse strand, counting down.
CGAGGTCGGCGTCACCGGCGACGACGACCCGGACGACCGGCGCACGTACCCGTGGGCGGAGCTCGGCGGCAGCCCGGACCTGTCGCTGCTCGCCCACTACACGGCGCTCGGCCGCGCTGCGGCGCGGCACCGCCGCGCTGCGCGACGGCGACTTCCGGTCCTGCTCGCCGACGACGCCGCCGGGACCGTCGCCTACGGCCGCAAGACGGCGTCGCAGGCCGCGATCGTCGCGCTCAACCGCAGCGACGCCGCCCGGACGCTCGAGATCCCGGTCGCCGGCTTCGTGCCGGACGGGACGCCGTTCGCGCGGCGCGTACGGCGGTCGGCTCGGCCGGTCGCTCGCCGGCGGGACGGTCGCTGACGCTCGGCCCGCTGTCGCGGCGCCGTGCTCGCGACGCGAAGGGCGTCGACCTCGCGCCGCCGGCGGCGCCGCGAGCGGCTGCGGGTCACCGACGAGGGCGACGGCCACGCGTCGGCTCGCGTGGAACGCCGTCGCCGGGGCCGCCGGCTACGACGTCTACCGCAGCCCGCTCTCGGGCGGCGGCTACGTGAAGGCGAACGACGCGCCGGTCACGGGCACGACGTTCACGGACACGGGCCTGCGCGAACGCGCGCGGACGTACTACTACGTCGTCCGCGCGCTCGACGCGGCCGGCAACGCAGAGCGCCGCCGTCGAACGAGGTCGACGGCGCTGCCGCACCTCGACGATCGGCTGGGCGAACCTGCAGTGGCCGCCGACGATGACCCACACGATCTCGGCCGTCCGACCGCACCGACGACGTCTACGGCCAGGTCTGGATCGACGGCGTCACGAACCTAGCCGGGCCGACCCCAGCGCTCGGGCGCAGCTCGGCTTCGGCCCGGACGGCTGCGACCCCGCCGGCAACGCCGCCTGGACGTGGGTCGACGCGGCGTTCAACACCGACGCCGGCAACAACGACGAGTTCGTCGCGTCGCTGCTCCCCGAGGCGGTCGGGCACGTTCGACTACGCCTACCGCTACTCGACCACGGACGGCCGCGACTGGGTCTACGCCGACCTCGACGGGATCGGCAACGGCTACAGCCCGGCGCAGGCCGGGAGCCTGACCGTGGTCGTCGAGCGGCGACACGACCGCGCCCGCGGTGCCGACCGGCCTCCACGTCGTCTCGGCCTCGCCGGCGGGGATCGAGCTCGCCTGGGACGCCGTCGCCGGCGACCCGTCGCTCTACGGGTACGAGGTGCTGCGCAACGCGCCAGGAGGCCGTACGCGCTCGTGACGGCCGGCACGTCGTACACCGACCTCGACGTCGAGCGAGGGCGCGACGTACCACTACGTCGTGCGCTCGGTCGACACGTCGTTCAACCGCTCGGCGGCCGTCGACGTCCGTGACCGCGACCGCGGAGCTGCGCACGGTGACGCTCACGTTCAACGTCACCGTGCCGGCGGCGACGGACGGGACGGGCGGTCGGTGTACATCGCCGGCTTCCTCGACCGGCTCGACGGCGGCCTGCCCGAGTGGAACCCGGGCGGCGTCGTCGCTCACGCGCGTCGACGCGACGCACTGGCGCGATCACGCTGACCGGCAACGAGGCGACGCAGCTCGAGTACAAGTACGCGCTCGGCGCGTGGGACTACGTCGAGAAGGACGCCGCCTGCGGCGAGATCGCCAACCGCCAGCTCACGCTGAGCTACGGCGCGACGGGACGCAGGTCGTGAACGACGCGGCGCAGAACTGGCGCAACGTCGCACCTTGCGGCAACTGACTTTGGACAGGGCCACGCACCGGCGACTAACGTCGGTGCGTGGCCGTGCTGCCGCTGCCGCAGCCGTACCGGTTCGACGTCTCGACCGAGCGCTACCGGGCCTTCGGGATCGACCTTGCCAACCTCTGGTCCGAGGGTGGGCTCCACCGCGTCTTCGACGGGACGGAGGTGCGCATCGAGGAGGTGTCGGAGGGCGTGGACGTCGATCCGCTCGACGGCGGGCTGCGCGCCGACGTCGAGCGCTACCTCGGCCTCTCCTTCGACCTCGACGGTTTCCGCGACTTCGCCGAGGGCGACCCCGTGCTCGCCCCGCTCGAGGAGCGTCTGCGCGGCTTCCGGCCGCCGCTCGTGCCCGATCCGTGGGAGGCGCTCGTCACCTCGATCACGGCGCAGCAGGTCTCGCTCTTCTCCGCCTTCGCCATCCGGAACCGGCTGATCGAGCGCTTCGGCGAGCAGGTCGGCGACGCGTATGCGTTCCCGACCCGCGAGCGGCTCGCCGCGGCGGCGAAGGACGAGATCGTGGCGGTCGGCTTCTCGCGGCGGAAAGCGGAGTACGTCGTCGAGCTCGCGCGGAGCGACCTCGACCTGGACGAGCTCGCGGAGCTGCCGGACGAGGAGGTGACCGACGCGCATCACGGCCGAGCGCGGGCTCGGCGAGTGGACCGCCGACTGGTTCCTCGCGCGCCACCTCGGCCGCGCGACGGCGTGGCCGGCGGGCGACCTCGGGCTGCGCAAGGCCGTCGACCACTTCCTCGGTGCGGTCGACGTGCGCGAGGTGGCCGCGCGCTTCCATCCGTTCCAGAACCTCTCGGCGCACTACCTGCTGGTAGGACTCCGGGTGCCGTGACCGATGTCCGCCGCGCCACCGACGCCGACCTCCCGACGCTGAACGAGCTCTGGCTCGCCTTCCACGGCGAGTCCGACGTGCCGCCGCACGAGGACGTCGACCCCGAGCAGGAGCTGCGGGAGGTGGCCGAGATCGTCCGCGACAGCGTCGCGCTCCTGGCCGAGGAGGACGGCCGGGCCGTCGGCTTCGCCCTCGCACACGCGAAGAGCCCGCGCCTCACGCGCCTGTCCGACATCTACGTCGTCCCCGACGCCCGCCGGCGCGGCGTCGCGGCCGCGCTGATGCGCGAGGTCCTCGCGGCGTTCCCGGACGCGGCGTACGTGACGCTGGAGGTCGGCGCGAACAATGCGCCGGCCCGCGCGACCTACGCGCGCTGGGGCTTCGCCGACGATCAGCTCGTGCTGGTCGCGGCGCGTCCCGAGCTCGAGCAGCGGGTCCCGCTGGGGCCCGTCGCAGGGTCCTTCGGCTCCATCCACGTCCAGTCGGACGACGCGTCCGCGGTCGAGCGTGCCGTGCGTCAGTTCGTCCCGCGGCTCCCGGGCCGCTCGCGTGGCTCGGTGCTCACGGCGCCGCGGAACGGCTGGATCGGCGTCTACGACGATGCGACGGACCGCGACCCGAGCCAGCTCGCCCGGCTCGCGCGGGAGCTCTCCGACCGCATGGGCGCGGTCGTGCTCGCCATCGGCGTCGAGGAGGGCGCCGTCGTGCGCTTCACGCTGCTCGACCGCGGGCGCGTGATGGACGAGTACCTCTCCGTGCAGGAGTACTACGGCCCGCTGCCGCCCGGCGACGTGATCGCGTTCGCCGCGAACCCGACGGTCGTCGCGCGGCTCACGGGCGCCGACCCCGGCGGCGATTCGTGCCGCGGCGGTGCATGCGCCGATGCCGGCCGAGCTGCCGCCGCCGGTGGAGGTGCTGCGAGGGATCGCCGCCGCCATGCGGATCGAAGGCGCGGACGTCGGGTACGCGGACGCCGCGGCGCAGCCCGGGGCGCGCGTCCTCGATCGGCTGTGACGGTCGTCCTCCTCCATGCGCTCCCGCTGGACGAGCGCATGTGGGAGCCGACGCGGGAGGCGCTGCGCGAGGTGGGAGCGGAGTCGGTGGCGCCGAGGCTCTACGGGCGCGGCCGCACGATGGACGAATGGGCGGCGTCGATCCTCGCCGAGGTCGACGGCGACGGCCTCGTCGTCGTCGGCGCGTCGATGGGCGGGTACTGCGCGCTGCGGATGGCGGCGCAGGCGCCCGACCGCGTGCGCGCGCTCGTCCTCGCCGGCTCGCGGGCGGACGCCGACTCCGACGAGCGGCGGGCCGGACGCGCGGCCACGCTCGAGACGATCGCGCGCGACGGCGCGCCCGGGCTCTGGGAGCAGATGCGGCCGAAGCTCTTCCCGGAGGATGCGGATGCGGGCGTCGTCGAGCGCGCGCGGGCCCTCGCGCTCGAGCAGCGGCCCGACGAGCTCGCCGGTGCCGTCGAGGCGATCCGCGACCGGCCCGACTCCACGGACGTCGCACGCAGCGTCCCGCTCGGCCTCGTGCTCGGCGACCGCGACCCGTTCGTCGACGACGCCTACGGCCGCGGACTCGCTGCCGGTTCCGATGAGGCGTGGCGCGTCGTCCTCCCGGACTGCGGCCACCTGCCCATGCTGGAGCAGCCGTTCGCCTTCCATGCCGTCCTGCTCGGAGCCGTGGCGCAGTGGACGTGACGACCGAGGAGCTGGCTTCGCGCCTGGGCGACGACCCGCGCCTCGTCGTCCTCGACGTGCGGACGCTGCAGGAGTTCGACGGCGTCGCCGGCTACCCGTGCGACCCGCGCCAGGGGCACATCCCCGGCTCGGTGCACCTCGAGGTGAACGAGCTCCTCGGCCTCGACGACGCGGCAGCTGCGCGAGCGGCTCGGCGACCCGGCCGCGGTCGAGATCGTCGCGTACTGCCACTCCGGCTCCCGCTCGGCGATGGCCGTCGCGCGGCTGCGGGCGGCGGGCTACGACGCGCGGAACTACCCGGGCTCGTGGCACGAGTGGAGCGCCGACCCGGCGCTCCCGGCCGAGGCCTAGGACGCCGGCAGGCGCAGCCGGCGGCGACCAGACGTACGGCGTCGTCGTCGTCACCGCGATGAAGCCGAGCCGCTCCAGGATCGGCCGGCTGGCGTCGGAGGCGTCGACCTCGAGGTAGCGGAAGCCGCGCTCCGCCGCCAGGTTCGCCCGATGTGCGACCGTCGCGCGGTAGATGCCCCGCCCGCGCCAGGCAGGGAGTGTCGCGCCGCCCCACAGCGTGGCGAACTCCGTCTCCGCGCTCGAACCGCACCCAGCCTGCGCAGACGACCTCCCCGGCTGCCTCCGCGACGACGATCGCGAGCCCGTCCGCATCGGCCTCGCGCTCGGCCTCGAGCATGTCCGCCAGCCCGTGGTGCTCCGTGGCCCAGACGGCGGCCTCCAGCGCTGCGATGCGGTCGAGATCGCCTCGGTCCGTCACCTCGCGCAACGACACGCCCTCGGGAGCCTGCGGCAGGCCGGCGATCGCCGCAACCCGTGCGATCACGACGGTCTCCTCGTCCTCGGGCACGAAGCCCGCTGCGCGAAGCCGCTCCGGCAGATCGGCCGGGCGGTCGTGCCCGTGGAGCTTCCACTCGAAGCGCTCACTGCGCCGGGAGAACCGGGCGACCTGCCGCGCGATCAGCTCGTCCACGGCGGCGCCCTCGAGCCCTGCGAGATCGCGATAGAGGACGAAGCCGTGTGCCGGCCCGCCGAGGAGGCGGACGACCGGCCCGTCGCGCTCGACCGTCACGCCGTCGGGCAATGGCTCCGTGACGTGGGCGCGGAGCTGTGCGTCGTAGGCGGTGAGCAGGTCGGCGACGTCGTCCACGTCGGGACCCTAGTTCAGCCCATCGGTTGGGACTCTTCGGGGACGAGCGCGCGGAGTGCCCGTGCCGTCTGCGGCCAGACGAGCGCAGCGGCTGCCTCGCGTGGGCCACACCATCGATGCGCGTCGTGCTCGTGGTCGAGGACGGGCTCCCAGTCGTCCGGCGCGCCCACGCGGTAACAGGTGATCGTGACGCCCACGGCGGGTTGTGACTCGGCATGCTCGACCACTTCGACGCTCGCGCCGAGCTCGCGGCCAGACCCGTCTCCTCCCACAGCTCTCGCGCCGGCCTCGCGAGGCGACTCACCGGGCTCGATCCCGCCCGCGACGACGTGCCAGTAGCCACCGTCGGAGGGCCCGGCGGAGCAGGAGCACCTCCACCGCGCCGCCGTGTCACGAAGACGGCGACCTCGGCGACCGGAGCGGGCTCTCGCGCCGCGGGCATGCCTCACGGTATTCCGCCGCGGCGCCCTAGCGCCTGCAGAGCACCTCGTCGAGGTAGCGGCCCACCAGCGCCTCCATCGCGTACGGGTTGACGCCGTTGACGCGAAGACGACCAGGTGCCGGGCGTCCCGGAGCCGGCGGCGAACGTGACGTAGCCGGGCGTGCCGCCGGTATGCCCGTAGAACCAGCGCCCGCACGGCGAGCCGAGCCGGTACAGGCCCATGCCCTCCCCGTGCGAGCCCGGGACGATCGTCGCCATCTGCTCGACGAGCCGGCGCGGGACGAGCCGGCCGCGCAGGAGCGCGCCGAAGAAGACGGCGAGGTCGCGCGCGTTCGACACGATCGCGCCGTCGGCCCACGGCCCGCCGAGCCCGTGGCGCGAGACGTCGGTCGGCGGCGACGAGGAGACGTCGTAGCCGTGCATCTGGTCGCGGAGGTCGCGGCGCCCGCTCTCGTACGCCGTCGCGGTCAGCCCGAGCGGCCGGAAGATCCGGTCGCGGAGCAGCACGCCGAGGCGGCGCCCGGTCGCGCGCTCGAGGATCTCGGCGAGGACGAGGTAGTTCGTGTTCGAGTACGAGGCCCGGCTCCCCGGCCGGAACTCGAGCGGGAGCCGCGCGGCCGACGAGACGAGCCGGCGGGGGGAGATCACCGTGCGCGGGTTGCGCGCGACCGCGCTGCTCCACGGCTCCAGCCGCATGTAGTCCGGGATCCCGCTCGTGTGGCTGAGCAGGTGCCGCAGGCGGATCCGCCGCCCTTCGCGGATGCGGCCGGGCAGGAGCTTCTGCGACCGTGTCGTCCAGCCGGAGCCGGCCCTCGGCGACGAGCTGCATCACCACCGTCGCGACGAAGCTCTTCGTCACGCTCCCGACCCAGAAGCGGTCGTCGGGTCCGCGCCTTCCGGCGGCGCGCGACGTCGGCGAGGCCTGCGGCGACGACCGTGCGGCGCCCGTCGCGCTCGACGAGCACGATCACGGCCGGCACTTCGGTCTGCGCGACGAGCCGGTCGGCGTCGCGCTGCAGCTGCGACGCGGACGGAGGCGCCGCGCCGGTGAGGAACGCGGCGGCGAGGACGAGGGGGAGTGCGACGAGGAGGCGCATGCCGTCGATACGCGGCGGGCGGCCCGCGCGTTACAGCGGCGCTCGCTCGGCGTGTATGAAGGGCAGATGGCCTCCGACCACACCGTCGAGCTCGCGCTGCCGCTCGCCGCCGGCGAGGGCGAGGCCGCGCTCGTCACGCGGGCCCTCGCGGGCGACCACGAGGCCTATGCCGCGCTGCTGCGGCCGCACGAGCGCGTCGCCTACCGCGTCGCGGCCGCGATCACCGGCTGGAACGGGAACGCCGAGGAGGCGACGCAGAACGCGTTCGTGAAGGCGTACCGCTCGCTCCCGCGCTTCCGCCTCGGCGCGGCCTTCCGGCCGTGGCTGCTCCGGATCGTCGTCAACGAGGCGCACAACGTGCCTCCGAGCCGAGCGCCGCCACGAGCGGCTCGGCGCCCGCGCCGCCGAGCGCCACGAGGCGCCGGTCCCGGGCCCGGACGAGGCGGTGCTCGCGCGCGAGGAGGTCGAGACCGTCCTCGGCGCGCTCGCCCGCCTGTCCGACGCCGACCGGCTGGCGGTCGTCCTGCGCTACTTCGCCGAGCTGCCCGATGCCGAGGCCGCCGCGCTCCTGGGGACGTCGAAGGAGGCGTACCGCGTGCGCCTGCTCCGGGCCCGGCGGCGGCTCCAGGCCCTGCTGGAGGAGGCCGATGTCTGAGCAGCAGCTCGAGCTGCGCCTTCGCGCCGTCGCCCGGACGCTCGACGCGCACGCGCCCGCGTTCGACCCCGGCCGCCTGCCTGCCGCGTCGCGCCGGGCCCGGCGGATGCGGGTCGTCGCGCTCGTGGCGGCCGTCGGCCTGCTCGCGGTCGCCGCCGCGCCGACCGCGGTCTCGGCGCTGCGCCACCTGTTCGACGTCGAGGAGGTCAGCGAGCTCGGGCCGATCCCGTACGGCGTCGCGCCGCCGTTCGAGGGACGGCTCGTCGAGGTGGACGAGGTGCAGGCGGCTGCGCCGTTCCCCGTGCGGCGGCTCGGCTCGCTGGGCGCGCCCGACGCGGCCCACGTGCGGGACGACGTCGCGGGCGGGATGGTCTCGCTCACCTACGAGCAGGGCCGGATCGTCCTGACGCAGTGGCGCGTGACCGACGTGCACGCGGGCATCGCCGTCGTCCCCGTGAGCGGCACCGCCGAGGACGTGACGGTCGGGGACCTGTCCGGGCTCTGGCTCGAGGGCGCCGCGCGCGGGACGTTCACGCTCGTGGGCGCCGACGGCACGATCCACCGCGAGGCGTTCGAGGTGAGCCCCGGCGCGCTCCTCTGGAAGCGCGACGGCATGGCGTTCCTGCTCCAGGGCGCCGGGTCGAGGGAGGACGCGGTCCGGCTCGCCGCCGGGACGTGAGCTACGCGCCCGGCGGCTTCGATCAGCCGGGGCCCGAACCGCGCGAACGCGACCTCGTAGTCGACGACCTCCTCGATCTCGCACGCCGGCGATGCCGAGCATGCGCCCGCGGAACTCCGCCCGCGCGACCGCGTGGTGCTCGGCGATCTCCCGGCTCGCCCAGAACGCGAGCCCGAGCGCCCTTCCCTCGCTCGCGAGCAGCAGCAGTCCCTCGAAGCCCTCCATCTCGCGGAGCCAGCTCTCCATCTCCTCGGCGACGATGGCCGCGTTCCCGATCGTCTCGCCGGTCGTGTCGGCCGTTGTGACTGTGACGTGCACGTCCCTCCTTCGGCAGCGGTCAGAACAGTGTCGCGGGCTCCGGCTCGGCCGCGCCCGTCGCGGGCAGGCCCGCGTCGTCGAGGAGGCCCCGCAGCAGCGCGGCCCCGCGCGGCGCCTGCGCGCCCCGGTTGACGTTGAAGAGCGCGTAGACCTCGTCCGCCTCGCCGGCGAGGCCGCGCAGCGGCTCGACCCACTCCGCGAGCTCCTCGCGCGTGTAGTCCCAGTCGAAGCGCTGCCACGAGGCGCGCGCGCCCTTCACGTTCCAGGTCGCGGCGTTGCGGCCGTGGAAGCGGACGTAGGCGACCGGGTGCGTCGCCGCCGCGAGCCGCGGCATCACGTTCGCGGCGTCGAGCGCGGGGGCGTCGACCGACACGAACGCGAGCCCGTGCTCGCGCAGGAACGCGAGCGTCTCGCGCGCCGCGTGCGGCTCGAGCCACGACCGGTGCCGGAACTCGACGAGCGGGACGAGCGGCGCGAGCAGGTCGGGCATCGCCGCCAGCGTGTCCATCGCGGCCGCGGTCCTCGTCACCGCGGGGTGGTACTGCAGCAGGACGCCGCGGAGCTTCCCCGCCGCCTCGAGCGGCGCGACCGCGTCGCGGAAGCGCGCGACCTCGACCTCGAGGCCGGCTCCCTCCCGATGCCCGGTCAGCTCGCCGCTCGCCTTCACGAGGAAGGCGAAGCCGGGCGGCGTGCGCTCCGCCCAGCGCGCGGTCGTCTCCGGCGTCGGCAGGCGGTAGAAGGTCGAGTCGGCCTCGACGACGTCGAAGCGCTCGGCGTAGTGGCGGAGACGCGCCTCCGGCGAGGAGACGCCGCGCGGGTACCACTCGGTGACGAGCCCCTCGTCGGCCCAGCTGCACGTCCCGATGCGCACCGTCGCGGGCACGGGCGCCACGATACGGCGAGGGGCCGCCGGAGCGGCCCCTCGCGCGCGCGTGAAACAGAAGCAGCCGGCTAGCGGATGCGGAACCGGATGACCGGGCTCGTGGCGCGGAACCCGCTCGTCGTGGCGCCGAGGCACGGCGCGGCCGAGATCGCCGGTCACGCAGCCCGCGGCGCCGAGGTCCGCGCCGCGGCACGACCGCGCGGGTCGCGGAGCGTGTACGTGCCCTTCTTGGCAGCCGCGCAGGCGCATCGAGTACGCGCCGGTCGCCGTCGTGCGCGCCGTCCTGACGACGCGCGTGCCGCGGAGGATCTGCACCGTCGCGCCGTTGACGCCCGGCGCGCCGCGGCGCAGCCGCCCGGCGACGGTCACGTGCTTGCCGCGCACCAGCTGCGTGGCGGTCGAGCGTCGTCCCGCCGGGACCCGATCCAGCCTGGAGCTCACGCGTGCCCGGCACGTTCGGCGTTGCGGCGCCGACCGTCCACGGCGTCGCGATCGCGCGCCAGACGTACGTCCCGGCGGCCGGGGGGCCGTGATCAGGCCGCGGAACCGTCATCTGCGCGTTGATCACCTTCGCGCCGAGCGCCGCGCCGCCCGCGGACTGCGGGATGTACGGCGACGGGAGGCAGAGCACGAGCTTCGCGGCGGCGAACGCCGACTCGGGCGCGGCCGTGACGGCGGTCACGTACACCGGCACCTCGAGCGGGCCGGTCGGCGACTGGAGCACGAGCACCCAGACCGTGTTGGCCGGGTCGCGCCGCCGCGGCACGCGAGGTCGGAGCGGCTCGTTGTGCGTCGCGGCGGTCGGGCTGTCGACCCGGATCGTCCCGTTCAGCGGGCACGATCGCGTCGGCGCTGATCGCGTTGGCCTGGACGACGGCGGTGACCGCGCCGATCGTCGCGCCCGGCGCGGCCGTGAGCGACGCGGTGTAGCCGGTCGGGACGTAGATCTGCAGCCGGAAGAGGGCGTCGTCCTCCTTCGTCTGCGTGTAACCGATCGTCACGCGACCCGGCGGTCGGCGTGTTCACCGTCAGCCGCGGCGTCGTGAAGGCCGCGAAAGCCGACCCTGTGAGCGCCAGCGCGGTGCCGACCACTGCGGCGAGCGTGAGCGCGCGCAAGAGGTGCTTCATTCAGTGTTCCTTTCTGACAGGAGGCAGGGCGATGCTAGGCGATGAGACGCCGAAGACTGCTTTCGAGTTGGAAAGGACGTCAGCCCTTCGCCCCGAGCAGGCCGCTGAACGGCTGCCAGCGACCGCCGCGGTAGCGGTAGAGCTGGGCCTTCGAGATCGGGAAGTGGCTCGTCGGCGTCGTCTGCACCGTGACGCCCGGGAGCAGGAACGGGTTGTTGCGTCTCGCGCAGGTTCGTCGCGGCGCGGAGCAGCGAGGCCCGGGTGAGGTTGCGGCCGGCCCGCCGCAGCGCGTCGACCATCGTGAACGCGAACGCCATGCCCGCGTAGTGGTAGACGTCGCCGACGCGGCAGCCCTGGCAGTACCGCGCCATCAGCTGCTTGTAGAGGCGGACGCCGCGGTCGCTCGCCCAGCGCGGGTTCGTCGGGTCCTTGAGCCAGACCATCGAGATCGCGTCGCGGACGGTCTCGCGGTCGCGCTCGCGGCCGCGGTGCGCATCACGGACGGCTCGATCGAGACCGAGTTGATGAAGAGCTGCGGCTTCCACCCGAGCTTGTTCACGGCGATCGCGCCGCGGATGAAGAAGAGCGGGGTGGTGAAGAGCATCAGCGTGTCGGCGCGCGAGGCGCGGAGCGAGGCGATCTGCGAGGCGACGTCGACGGCCGCCGGATCGTGCTTCTGCACCGCGACGACCTTCGCGCCGCTCCGTCCGAGCCCGCGCCGCAGGCCCGCCAGGAGGTCGTTGCCGAGCGGGCTGTCCTCCGCGAGCACCGCGATCTTCGCCTTCGGCCGCGTGCGCTTGATGTTGCGGCCGTACATCGCGCCCTCGCCGACGTAGCTCGGGAGGTAGCCGATCGTCCACGGGTAGCGCTTCGGGTCGCCCGAGAGCTCCGACGAGCCGTCGCCGACGAAGAGCTGCGGCACCTTGAGCGCGTTCAGCAGCGGGCGCACGGCGAGGTTGTTCGCCGTCCCGACCGAGGCGAACATCGCGAAGACCTGGTCCTCCTGGACGAGCCGCCGCGTCTCGGTCACCGTCCGCGCCGGCTCGTAGGCGTCGTCGTCGGATCACGAGCTCGATCTTCCGCCCGTTGACGCCGCCGGTCGCGTTGACGTGCTGGAAGTACGCGTTCGCGCCGGGGCCGAGCGCGCCGAAGAGGACGGCGGGCCCGGTCAGCGGCATCGTCGCGCCGAGCTTGACCGTGGTCGCGCGTGACGCCCGGGTCGGCCGCCGGGCCGTCGGGCCGCGCGCCGGCGGCGGGGACGGCGGCGAGCGCGACGAGGAGGACGAGCGCGAGCCGCCTCATCGCAGCGTCGGCACCGACAGCGCGACCTTCCGCACGGTCAGCGGTCCCGGCGTCCTTCGCGAGGAGGTAGACGGGCGTGTCCGGGCTCTGCGCGGTGGACGTCTGCGCGAGCGTGAGCGTCAGGCGGGCGCCGCGCGGGACCGGCGCCGACCACGCGGACAGGCGGATCGTCACCGTCCGCGGCCGGGTGCCGAGCTGCGGCGTCGGCACGCCGCCGGTGGCGAGGACGCGCGAGCCGTGGCGAGAGCACGGCGACGAGCTGCGGCCACGAGCCGCGCGCCGTGGCGGTCACGGTCACCGTGGCGGAGCCGAAGAGCGTCGCCGCGCGCCGCAGCCGCACCGGCGTCGTCGACGACCTTCGCGTTCGCCGCGATCGTGCGGCCCGCGCGGAAGCGTCGTCTGCGCCGCGATCCGGGTCGTGGCCGGAAGGCCCGCGTAGCGGCGCACGCCCGAGGCGGCGTACGGCGTCGGCGCCACCTCGACCTTCGGCCCGGTCTCGGCGCCGGTCGGCAGGCCCTTGAGGAAGCGGTCGTACCAGGCGACGCTGCGCTCGGCGTAGGCGGGGAAGTCGTCCGAGGGGAACGTCGAGGGCGCGTGGCCGAGGTTGCCGAGCCAGAGCCGCTTCGGCCCCTGCAGGAGCGCGTACGCCGACGTCGCCTGCGTCAGGTCGAAGGCGTAGTCGCGCTTCCCCTGCGCCCAGAACGTCGGCACGCGGACGCGCGAGAGGAGCTGGCGGGACGAGCGGGCGGCCGAGGCCTGCGCGCAGCACGGCCAGGTTCGTGCCCGGAGACGGCGGCGTCGCGCACCGCCGCGATCAGCGGCGACGGCCGCGCGATCGACGACAGGAAGCCGAGGATCGACGCCCGCTCTTCGGCAGGTCCTGCGGGAAGAGCGCCGAGTAGAGGTCGCTCCACGTCTCGAACAGCGACAGCGCCGCCCACGGCACGCCCTCGCCCGCGGTGCGCAGCATCGCGCCGCCGCCGTACGAGATGCCCCAGCCGCCGACGGCGTCGTCCTTCACGTCGGGGCGGGCGCGGAGGCGCTCGAAGAGGATCGTCAGGTCGGCGATCTCGGCCGGGCCGTCGACGTCGACGACGCCGCCCGACGCGCCGTGGCCGCGCGCGTCGTAGCGTCAGGACGGCGTACCCGCGCGGCACGTAGAGCTGCTCCGCGAGCGCGTTCGTGCTCGCCGCGGTTCCCGCCGAGCCCGTGCGCCATCACGATCGCGGGCCAGCCGCCTGCAGGCGCGGCGCCGTCCGGGAGGTAGAGCGTCGTCGCGACCGGGACGCCGTCCGGCATCGTCACGACCTCGTCGCTCTTCGTCCACGCCGACGCGCTCGCGGGCAGGGCGAGCGCGAGCACGACGACGGCGAGGAGTTTCCGGGCCACGAGAGGGAAGGAGGGTAGCCGGGTGGACCGGCCCCTACAATCAGCCGCCATGGACCAGCGCCCCGTCGGCGTCTTCGATTCGGGCATGGGCGGGCTCACCGTCCTGCACGAGTGCCTCGTGACCATGCCGCACGAGGACTTCGTCTACCTCGGCGACGCCGCCCGGCTGCCGTACGGGCCGCGGCCGCTCGACGAGATCCGGCGCTACGCGCGGGAGATCGGCGCCTACCTCGAGGGGCTCGGCGTGAAGCTCGTGGTCGTCGCGTGCAACTCGGCGACCTCGGCGGCGCTGCCGGAGCTGCAGACCGAGCTGCGCGTTCCCGTCGTCGGCGTGATCACGCCCGAGGCGCACGCGGCCGTGCAGGCGACGCGGAACCGGCGCGTCGGCCTGCTCGCCACGCAGGCGACGGTCGCGAGCCGGCGCTACGAGGAGCTGCTGCACGCGCTCGACGCGGGCGTCGAGGTCGTCCCGGTCGCGTGCCCGCGGCTCGTCCCGCTGATCGAGGGCGACGACCCGTTCGGCGAGGAGACGGTGGCCGCGGTGCGCGAGTACGCGGCGCCGCTGAAGGAGGCGGGCTGCGACACGGTCGTCCTCGGCTGCACGCACTACCCGCTGATCCGGCCGATCCTCCAGCGCGTCTTCGGACGCGACGTCACGCTCGTCTTCTCCGCGGAGGAGACGGCGCGCGAGGTCGCGGAGACGCTGGCGCGGAAGGGGATCGAGCACGCCGCCGACCGGGAGGGCGCGTACCGGTTCCTCACCACCGGCGACCGCGAGACCTTCCGCGCGATGGGCGCGCGCTTCCTCCAGCTCCCGATCGCGGAGGTCGAGCTGGTCACGGTTGCGGAGCTCGAGAGGCTGGCTGCGTGACGCCGGGCCGACGGCCGGCGGCCCGACCACCTGCGCCCGACCTCGTTCGACGTCGACTTCGTCGAGAACCCGGCCGGGCACTCGCTCATCCGGGCGGGGAAGACGATGGTGCTCTGCACCGCGTCCGTGCAGGAGTCGGTGCCGCGCTGGATGTACGGCAAGGGTCGCGGCTGGCTGACGGCGGAGTACTCGATGCTGCCGGCCTCGACCGGCGACCGCACCGACCGCGAGGCGGCGCGGGGGAAGCAGGGCGGCCGCACCGTCGAGATCCAGCGGCTGATCGGCCGCGCGCTGCGGGCCGTCGTCGACTACGAGGCGCTCGGCGAGCGGACCGTCTGGGTCGACTGCGACGTGCTGCAGGCCGACGGCGGCACCCGTTGCGCCTCGATCACGGGCGCCTACGTCGCCGTCCACCGCGCGCTCGACCGCGTCGGGCTGTCGCGCGCGCTCGCCGGCTCGATCGCGGCCGTGTCGGTCGGCATCGTCGACGGCACGCCGGTGCTCGACCTCGACTACGCCGAGGACTCGTCCGCCGAGGTCGACATGAACGTGGTCATGACCGGCGACGGCCGGCTCGTCGAGGTGCAGGCGACGGCCGAGGGCGAGCCCTTCTCGCGCGACGCCTTCGACGAGTTGCTCGCGCTCGGCGAGCGGGGCGTGCGCCTGCTGACGGCGAAGCAGGAGGAAGCCGTTGCCGCCTGAGCTCCCCGAGCTCAGCGTCTGGGAGGGGACGCTGCGGCTGCTGCTCGCCGGCGTCCTCGCGGGTGTGATCGGGCTCGAGCGCGAGCGCGCGACCAGGAGGCCGGGCTGCGGACGCACATCCTCGTCGCCGGCGGGTCCTGCCTGTTCATGATCGTCGGCGTCTACGCCTGGTCCGACTTCACGCTGAGCCAGCAGGTCGGCGCGGTCGTCGACCCGTCGCGCGTCGCCTCCTACGTCGTCGCGGGGATCGGCTTCCTCGGCGGCGGCGCGATCATCAAGTACGGCGCGAACATCAAGGGCCTCACGACCGCCGCCTCGGTCTGGATCACGGCCGCGATCGGCGTGGCGGTCGGCGTCGGCATGTACGGCCTCGCGATCGTGACGGCCGCCCTCGTCCTCTTCACGCTCTGGCCGCTGCGCCAGATCGCCGGCAGGCTCGGCCTTCGGAGCGAGGGCGAGCGCCGCCTCGTGGTCGAGCTCGAAGGCGAGGGCAGGGTCGCGGAGCTCGTCGCGGCTGCCGAGGAGGCCGGCGCGAGCGTCGAGTCGATCCACAGCTCGGAGGAGGCCGAGGGCCGCACGGTCGAGCTCGTGCTCGGCGCCGCCGAGGACTCGCCGGCGATCGTCGACATGCTCGCCGCCGTCGCGCACGTCCGGACCGTCGAGTGGGCGCGCTGAGGGCGCGGCTCGCGTCGGGGAACCGCCACAAGCTCGAGGAGCTGCGCGCCGCGCTGCCCGGGTGGGAGCTCGACCTGCTCGAGGCCGACTACCCGGACGAGACCGGCGCGACGTACCTCGACAACGCACGCTCGAAGGCGCTGCTCGGGCGCGCCCTCGCGCCGCGGCGGCTGGGTGCTCGGGGAGGACTCGGGCGTGGAGGTCGCCTCGCTCGGCGGCGCAGCCGGGCTGCACTCGGCGCGCTGGGCGGGGACGCAGGACCCGGTCGAGGCGCTGCTCGAGCGGCTCGGCGACGAGGAAGACCGCCGCGCGCGCTACGTCTGCCACCTCGTCGCGATCGGCCCGGAGGGGAGGAGCACGTCGGCGTGGGCATCCTCGAGGGTCGGATCGCCGACGTCGCCGGCCGGGAGCGAGGGCTTCGGCTACGACCCGATCTTCGTCCCCGAGCAGGAGGAGCGCACCGTGGCCGAGCTCGGCGACGCGTGGAAGCGGCAGCACTCGCACCGCGCCCGCGCCGCGCAGGCGCTCGAGGCGCAGCTGGACGACGCCTAGGCGAGCCCGGCCGCCTCGCTGTCCTCCAACGCGTCGTCCTGCGTCATCCACCAGTTCACCTCGGCGCCGAGGACGATCACGTTCGACGCCACGTAGAGCCAGATCAGCAGCAGCACCGGGGTGCCGAGGGCGCGGAGCGAGAGGATCGCGTCCCCCGAGAGGCGGAAGAACGTGGGCAGGACCTGGAACGTCGCCTGCAGCAGCACCGCCGCGAGGACGGCACCGGGCAGCACGTCGCGGAAGCCGAGCTGGACGTTCGTGAGCCGCGAGTACACGACGAGGAGGAAGAGGAAGATCGCCCCCGTCGAGACGAGGAGCGAGAGGAGGTACGCGACCCAGCCGCGCGCCACGAAGCCGGGCGCGAAGTCGTGCAGGAGCGTGTAGCCGAACGTGCCGATCGACGAGACCGGCAAAGAGCACGACGAGCGATGCCACGAGCAGGGCGAGGGCGAGCGCCTTGCCGCGCAGGAACGGCCGGTTGGGGCGGTTGTAGACGATGTTGAACGCCGACTCGAGCACGCTGAAGAGCGAGAGCGAGCTCCAGAACAGGAAGACCGCGCCGAGGATCCCGAGCGTGGCGGCGTTCCGTTGGATCGCGCGCACGACGCCCACGATGTCGTCGATGGACTGCGACGGGAACAGCGCCTGGAGCTCGGTCACGAGGTAGCTCGACTCCTCCGCGCGGCCGAACGCGCCGAGGATCGCGAGCGAGAGGAAGATCAGCGGCACGAGGGAGAGGAGCGCGAAGTAGGCGATCATCGCCGCGAGGTGCGTCCCCCGGTCGCGGAAGAACTTGTCGATCGGCCCGTGCAGGTTGTCGATCACGCGGGGCGGAGTATCCCGGTCGCTGCAGACCTGCGCCGTACCGGGTCGGCCGGCCGCCGCCGCCTGCTAGCGTCGCCGGCCGTGGACGCGGACCAGGCGATCGCCGATCTGATGGAGATCTCGTCGCAGGTGGAGGCGGCGGTCCTCGTCGGCTCCGGCGGGGAGGCGCTTGCGGCATCCGTGCCGCCCGAGCGCGCGGCGCGGCTCGCCGGTGCGGCCGCCCGGCTCCTCGACGCGGCCTCTGCCGCCGCCGGTGGGAGCACGCCGGCGCAGCTCGAGGCCGCGACGCGGACGGGGCAGCGTCTTCGTCGTCCGCGACGGCGGGCGCACCCTCGCAGCCACGACGGAGCCCGACCCGACCGCCGGCCTCGTCCTCTACGACCTGCGCACCTGCCTGCGCCAGCTCGCCGACGGCACGCCGGAGCCGGCGCCGCCGAAGACCCGCCGCCGCCGGACGAAGACGGACGTCGATGCGCCTGCGTAGCGCCGCGCTCGGGCTCGCGGCCGCGGCCGCCGCGACGGTGCTCCTCCGCCGGCGCCGGCGCGAGGCCCGCGGCGAGCACGTCGACCTCTGGCTCGAGGACGGGTCGGTCGTCTCGCTCGAGGCCGGCCCGACGACGGAGCCGCTGCTCGCGACCGCGCGCGAGGCGCTGGCCGCCGCCCGCGGATGACGCGCGACGAGCTCCGTGCCTCGCTGCGGGAGCACGCGCTCCTCGAGGGCGACTTCGTCCTCCGCTCGGGGAAGCGGTCGCGCTACTACCTCGACAAGTACCGCTTCGAGACGCGGCCGGAGCTCCTCGGCCCGCTGGGCGAGCTGATCGCGCAGCAGGCGAGGGAGGCCGATCCCGAGGCCGAGCTCCTCGCCGGGCCGGAGCTCGGGGCCGTCGCGCTCGCGGCCTCGGCCTCGCTCGCGGGGCGGCTCCCGTTCCTCATCGTGCGCGGCGAGGCCAAGGCCTACGGCACCGCGAATCGCATCGAAGGAGCCTTCGAGCCGGGGCGCCGCGTCGTGCTCGTCGAGGACGTCGTCACCTCCGGGGGCGCGGCCTGCGAGGCCGTCGACGCGCTGCGCGAGGCGGGCCTCGAGGTGCGCGCGGCGGTGTGCGTGGTCGACCGGGAGGAGGGGGGCGCCGACGGGCTCGCGCGCCGCGCCGTGCGCCTCTGGCCGCTGTTCCGCGCAAGTGAGATCCTCGCGGCCTGAGAAAACCCCCGCAAACCGCATGGTTGAGCCACATCCGACGAGCCCTGCTAGGGTCTGCGCCGATCCGCTTGTGACAACGACAGGAGGAGAGGAATGACCAAGCAGGAGTTCGTCGGGAAGGTCGCCACGAAGAGTGGGCTCTCGGCGCGCGACGCCGCGAAGGCGGTCGACGCCTTCCTCGACTCGGTCACGGAGACGCTCAAGGCCGGCGACGCGGTGACGTTCACCGGGTTCGGCAAGTTCTCGACGTCGCACCGCGCCGCGCGCGAAGGCGTGAACCCGCGCAACCCCTCCCAGAAGGTGCACATCCCGGCAGCCCGCGTGCCCAAGTTCTCGGCGGGGAGCGCGCTGAAGAGCGCCGTCAAGGAATAGCGCGCACCGCCGGCGAAGACCGGAGGCCGCTCCCACGGGCGGCCTTCTCTTCGGCCTTGCACACGAACGTATGTTCGCCTAGGCTGGCGGCCATGCAGCTGGCGTTCGACTCCGCCGACCGGCTCGTCGAGCTCGTGGAGGAGGCGCGGGCGCCGGTGCCGGCCGAGGAGGCGGCGCGCAAGCTCTTCGCGCTCGCCTCGGCGCCGGCCGGGCTCGCGCGCGAGCTCCTCGACGACGTCGTCGGCGGTGACGCGCGCCTCGCCTGGCGTGCCGGCTGCGTCGCGCTCGCCCGGACGCCGGGGGAGGACCTGCTGCTCGAGGCGGCCACCTTCGTCGTCGTCGACCTCGAGACCACGGGCCTCTCGCCCGTGCGGTCCCGGATCTGCGAGCTCGGGGCCGTGCGCGTGCGGGCGCTCGAGCTCGACGGCGAGCTCGAGACGTTCGTGAACCCGGGCGAGCGGCTGCCCGTCGCGATCCAGTCGCTGACCGGGATCCGCGAGTCGGACCTGCGCTCGGCGCCGCCGGCGCAGTGGGCCGTGCGGCGGTTCCTCGAGTTCGCCGGCGACGCGGTGATCGTCGCCCACAACGCGCGCTTCGACCTGGCCTTCCTCGACCGCGAGGTCGGGCGCCTGACCGGCCGGCGCATCGCCGCGCCCGTGGTCGACACCGTCTCGCTCGCGAAGCGGCTGCTCGACGACCGCACGGCCCGGTTCGGGCTCGCCTCGCTCGCCTACTTCTTCGGCACCTCGGCGCGGCCGTGCCACCGTGCGCTCGCCGACGCGCAGGCCACGGCCGAGGTGCTGCTCGCGCTGCTCGGCCTCGCGCAGGAGCGCGGCGCGCGCACGGTCGCCGACCTCGTCGAGCTCTCGGCGCCGCGGACGCGGCGCGTCTACGCGAAGCGGTCGCTCGCCCACGGCGCGCCGCCGAAGCCCGGCGTCTACCTCTTCCGCGACGCGAACGACGTCGTGCTCTACGTCGGCAAGGCGCGCGACCTCCGCGCGCGGCTGCGCTCGTACTTCCGCAGCGACCGGCAGCGGCCCGCGGTCGAGGCCGCGCTCGGCGCGGTCGAGCGGATCGAGTGGCGCGTCCTCGGCTCGGAGCTCGAGGCGTCGCTCGAGGAGCTGAAGCTGATCCGGGAGCTCCGTCCGCCCGCGAACGTCCGCGGCAAGCGCACCGGGGTCTACCTCCGCCGCCGCGGGGCGAGCTGGGTCGTCAGCGAGCCGCACGTCGCCCTGAAGCAGGCCGGCGGCGCGGTGCTCGGGCCGCTGCCGTCGCGGAACCGGGCACGGCTCGCGGCGCGGGCGCTCGGGGAGCACGCCTCGCCGGAGGCGGCGCTCGAGGCGGCGCGCGCGCGCGTGCGCCGGTGCGCGCGGGAGCAGCGCTTCGAGGACGCGGCGCGCCACCGCGACCGGCTCGAGGCGCTCGAGGGGGCGCTGCGGCGGGCGCGCACGTTCGAGCGGCTGCGTCAGACGAGCGCGGTGCTGCTCGTCCCGGCCGTCCAGGACGGGTTCACGCGCGCGTTCTTCGTCCGCGAGGGCCGGGTCGCGGCCGTGCGGACGCTGCCGCCCGGGGCGGGCGCGCGACTCGAGCTGGAGGCCGGGGTGGCCGAGGCGACGCGCGCGGAGCTGCCCCGGGAGGACCCGGACGAGCTCCTCCTCGTCGCGCACTTCCTCCGGCGCCCGCCGCCGGAGCTCCGGGTCGTGCCCTTCGCGCAGGTGGTGCGGGCCGCCGCCTGACCCGGCGTTTACCCTTGCGCGCGATGGCGCAGGAGCTCCAGGCCGTGGCCACCGCGACCTTCGCCGACCGGCTCGCCGAGGCCGTCGAGCGGAAGCGGTCGCAGATCGTCGTCGGGCTCGACCCGCGGGTCGAGCTGCTCCCGGTCGAGCTGCGGGGCGACCCCGACACCGCCGGCGCGATCTCGCGCTTCTGCTGCGGGCTCGTCGACGCGGTCGCGCCGCACGTCGTCGCCGTGAAGCCGCAGCTCGCGTTCTTCGAGGCGCACGGCGCCGAGGGCGTGCGCGCGTTCGAGGACGTCTGCGGGTACGCGCGGCGGGCCGGCCTGCTCGTGATCGCCGACGGCAAGCGCGGGGACATCGGCTCGACCGCGCGCGCGTACGCGACCGCCTACCTCGAGTCCGGGACGGCCGACGCGCTCACGGTGAACCCGTACCTCGGCTCCGACTCCGTCGAGCCGTTCCTGCAGGCGTGCCGCCGCACCGGCACCGGGATCTTCTGCCTCGTGAAGACGTCGAACGCGGGCGGCGCGGACGTCCAGGACCTGACGCTCTCGGACGGGCGCCCGCTCTGGCAGCAGGTGGCGGCGCTCGTGAAGGAGTGGGGCGAGGAGCTCGTCGGCGAGCACGGCCTCTCGAGCGTGGGCGCGGTCGTCGGCGCGACGCATCCGCGCGCGGTCGGCGAGGCGCGGCGGCTGATGCCGCAGGCGATCCTCCTGCTCCCGGGCGTCGGCGCGCAGGGCGCGACGCCGGCCGACGTCGCGCGCGCGTTCACGAGCGGCCCGGCGAGCGCGCTCGTGACCGTCTCGCGCTCCGTCATGTTCGCGGCGAAGGAGGGCGACGAGAACTGGCGCCGCGCCGCGGGCGCGGAGGCGCAGCGGCTCGCACGCGAGGTCTGGGCCGTCGCCGGGGTGGTGATCGACCGGCAGCAGGTCGCGCGGTTCGCCGCCCCGGCCGCGTTCCTGCTCGCGGTCACGATCCTCGTCCTCCTCGTCCGCTCCGCGACCTCGGAGGACGAGCCCGCCACGGCGACCCCGCCGGCGACGACACCGGCGGCGACCACGACCGCGGCGCCCGCCGCGACCCCGCCGCCGGCCGCCGACGGCGCCCGCCACGACCGCCGCGTCCTCGACCTACACGATCGAGGCCGGCGACACGCTGCAGACGATCGCCGACCAGTACGGGACGACCGTCGAGGAGCTGCTCGCGCTCAACCCGGACGTCGACCCGACGGCGCTCCAGATCGGGCAGACGATCCGAGTCCCGTGAGGACGACGCTAGGCTTCGCCCACGTGAGGCGCTGCCTCGTCGCCCTTCTCTGCGCCCTCGTCCTCGCCGCGCCCGCGTCCGCCGCCGCGCCCGAGGTCGACGCGCGCGCCTGGCTCGTCCAGAACGGGACGACCGGCGAGGTGCTGGTCCAGCACGGGGCCGACCAGCAGGTGCCGATCGCGTCGATCACGAAGCTGATGACGGTGCTCGTCGCGCTCGAGCGCACGGAGCCCGACGACGTGGTCGTCGTCGACAGGCGCGCGGCCGCCGTCGGCGAGTCGACGATCCACCTCCGGCGCGGGCGAGCGCGTCACCGTCCACGACCTCGTCGAGGCCGCGCTGATCCAGAGCGCGAACGACGCGGCGAACGCGCTCGCGCTCCACGTCGAGCGGGCAGCGTCCCGGCGTTCGCCGCGCTGATGAACCGGAAGGCGCGCGCAGCTCGGCCTGCGCGACACGCACTTCGTCCGCCCCGACGGGCTCGACGTCGCCGGCCACGTCTCGAGCGCGCGCGACGTGACGAAGCTCGCGCGCGTGGCGATGAACGACCCGACCGTCCGCTCGATCGTGCGCCTGCGCAGCGCCGAGGCGGCGGGCCGCAACCTCTTCACGTGGAACGACCTGCTCGGCCGCTTCCCCGGGCTCATCGGCGTCAAGACCGGCCACACCTCGGCCGCCGGCTGGTCGCAGGTGGCGGCCGCGCGCGGGCGCGGGCTCACCGTCTACGCGACGATCCTCGGCGCCCCGACCCGGTCCTCGCGGAACGCCGACCTGAGCCAGCTGCTCGCCTGGGGCCTCTCCCGCTACCGGGTCGTCCCGCTCGTCCAGGAGGGACGCGTCTACGCGCGCGCGAGCCTGCCGTACGGGAAGGCGCCGGTGGCGCTCGTCGCCTCCCGCCCCGCGGTGAAGGTCGTCCGCATCGAGCGCCCGCTCGTGGAGCGGGTCGTCGCGCCCATGTCCCTCGAGCTCCCGGTGCGGAAGGGCCAGCGGGTCGGCGTCGTCCGGGTCTACGACGGATCGAAGCTCCTCGCCACGCGTCCGCTCGTCGCGCGGCGGAGCGTCGAGGCGCCGGGGAGGATGTCGACGGTGGGCTGGTACGCGAAGGAGACGCTGAGCAACGTGGGAGGGTTGTTCTCGTGATCGTCACCGTGACGCTGAACGCGGCGATCGACCGCACGCTGACGGTGCCGAACTTCCAGCTCGGCCACCGGCACCGCGCGAGCCAGGGCATGACGCTCGCCGGCGGCAAGGGGATCAACGTCGCGCGCGCGCTCAAGCGGCTCGACGTGCCCGTCGTCGCGACCGGGCTCGCCGGCGGCCGCACCGGCACGCGCATCGTCGAGGAGCTCACCGCCGAGGCGATCCTCAACGACTTCGTCCGCATCGCCGACGAGTCGCGAACGTCGACCGCGGTCGTCGACCCGACCACCGGGACGTACACCGAGATCAACGAGTGGGGCCCGCACGTCGCGGAGGACGAGCTCGCGATGCTCGTCGAGAAGCTCCACTACCTGTCGCGCGGGACGGACGCCGTCGTCTTCGCCGGCTCGCTGCCGCGCGGCGTCGACGACGGCTTCTACGGCGAGGTGATCCGCGAGCTGAACCGCCGCGGCGTGCAGACCGTGCTCGACTCGGAGGGCATGCCGCTGCGGCTCGGCGTCGAGGCGGAGCCGTTCCTCGTCTCGCCGAACCTGCGTCGAGGCCGAGGGGCTCGTCGGGCAGGAGTTCACCGAGGAGGAGGACTTCGCGATGGCGCTCGACGCGATCGCCGAGATGGGGCCGCGCAACGTGCTGATCACGCGCGACGACGGCTGCGTCGCGCTGCTCCGCGAGGAGCGGTCGGTGCGCCGGTTCCACGCGCAGGCGCCGCGGCTCGAGCCGTCTCGGCGGTGGGCACCGGCGACGTCCTGCTCGCGGGCTTCCTCGCGGCGCGCCTCGACGGGCGCTCGCCGGAGGAGGCGCTCCGCACGGCCGTCGCGGCGGCGCCGCCGCGACGCTCGAGGTCGGCGCCGGCCGCTTCGACCCGCGCGACCTCGGCCGGCTCATCGGCGGCGTGCGCGTCGAGGAGCTCGCAGCGGTCAGCAGGCCTAGCCGGGGCCGTTGTTACCCTGCGGTCCTTGACGGAGCTGCAGGTCGGACGCGCGGAGCTGGAACGCCTTCTTGCGCTCGAGCGAGAAGTTCGCGAAGGAAGGCCTCACGTTCGACGACGTGCTGCTCGTCCCGGCCGAGTCGCACGTCCTCCCGAACGACGTCTCCACGCGCACGCGCCTGACGCGCAGCATCGAGCTCGCGATCCCGATCGTCTCGGCCGCGATGGACACGGTCACCGAGGCGCGGCTCGCGATCGCGCTCGCGCGCGAGGGCGGGATCGGCATCGTCCACCGCAACCTCTCGATCGCCGACCAGGTCGCGCGAGGTCGACAAGGTCAAGCGCTCGGAGGCCGGGATGATCGTCGAGCCGGTCACGCTGCCGCCCGACGCCCCCGTCGCCCGCGCGCTCGAGCTCATGGCGCGCTACCGCGTCTCGGGCGTGCCGATCATCGACGCGGACGGGGTCCTCGTCGGGATCCTCACGAACCGCGACCTCCGCTTCGAGAACGACGCGACGCAGCCCGTGTCGGCGCTGATGACCTCGCGGAACCTCGTCACCGCGCCGGTCGGCACGACGCTCGAGGAGGCCGAGGAGATCCTCCACCGGCACAAGGTCGAGAAGCTCCCGGTCGTCGACGCCGACGGGCGCCTGCGCGGGCTCATCACGGTCAAGGACATCCAGAAGCGGATCGACTTCCCCGACGCGACGAAGGACGAGCACGGCCGCCTCCGCGTCGGCGCCGCGGTCGGCGTCGGCACCGACGCGCTCGAGCGGGCCGAGGCGCTCGTCGACGCCGAGGTCGACGTGCTCGTCGTCGACACCGCGCACGGGCACTCGCGCGGCGTCGTCGAGATGGTGCGGCGCATCAAGGACGCGTTCGACGTCGAGCTGATCGCCGGCAACATCGCCACGCGCCGAGGCGGCCGAGGCGCTGATCGACGCGGGCGCGGACGGCGTCAAGGTCGGCATCGGCCCCGGCTCGATCTGCACCACGCGCATCGTCGCCGGGCGTCGGCGTCCCGCAGATCACGGCCGTCTACGACGTGGCCCAGGCGGCCGCGCGAGCAGGCGTCCCGGTGATCGCCGACGGCGGCCTCACCTCCTCCGGCGACGTCGCGAAGGCGCTCGCGGCCGGCGCCGACGCGGTCATGCTCGGCTCGCTGCTCGCCGGGACGGACGAGTCGCCCGGCGACGTGATCGTCGTCCAGGGCGAGCGCTTCAAGGAGTACCGCGGCATGGGCTCGCTCGGCGCGATGAAGGCGCGCTCGTTCTCGAAGGACCGCTACTTCCAGGGCGACGTCGAGGACGTCGACAAGCTCGTGCCCGAGGGGATCGAGGGCCGCGTCGCCTACAAGGGCCCGCTGCGAGCCGATCGTCCACCAGCTCGTCGGCGGGCTGCGGCAGGCGATGGGCTACTGCGGCGCCGCCACGATCGAGGAGCTCAAGGAGGCGCAGTTCGTGCGCATCACGGGCGCCGGCCTCCGCGAGAGCCATCCGCACGACGTCACGATCACGAAGGAGGCCCCGAATTACCGAGCCGGCGGCTGAGACGTCGTCCCGCTCCCGGCGCCGCGCCGGAGGAGCGCCCCGTGCTCGTCGTCGACCTCGGCGGCCAGTACTCGCAGCTGATCGCGCGCCGCGTGCGCGAGGCCCGCGTCTACTCGGAGCTCGTCCCGCACACGCTCTCGGCGGAGCAGATCGCGCGCCGCCGCCCGCACGCGCTCGTCCTCTCCGGCGGCCCCGCGTCCGTCTACGCGGAAGGCGCGCCGCGCGTCGACCCGGCGATCTTCGAGCTCGGCGATCCCGACGCTCGGCATCTGCTACGGGATGCAGCTGATGGCGCTCGAAGCTCGGCGGCCGCGTCGACCGCACCGGCGTCTCCGAGTTCGGCAAGACCGAGCTGAGCGCGTCCGCGTCGGAGCTCTTCCACGACCTGCCCGCCGAGCAGACGGTCTGGATGAGCCACCGCGACTCGGTCGTCGCGCCGCCCGAGGGCGCCGTCGTCGACCGCGGGCTCGCCCTCGACGCCGATCGCCGCGTTCGAGCACCGCGAGCGGCGGCTCTACGGCGTCCAGTTCCACCCCGAGGTGGTGCACACGCCGCACGGGCAGGACCTGCTGAAGAACTTCCTCTACGAGGTCGCCGGCGCGCCGCCGGCGTGGACGCCCGCGGCCGTGATCGAGGAGCAGGTCGAGCGGATCCGCGCGCAGGTCGGCCGCGAGCGCGTCCTCTGCGCGCTCTCCGGCGGCGTCGACTCCGCGGTCGCGGCGCTGCTCGTGCACAAGGCGGTCGGCGACCAGCTCACGTGCGTCTTCGTCGACCACGGCTTCATGCGCGCAGGACGAGGCCGAGCAGGTCGTCGAGACGTTCGCGCGGGCACTTCCACGTCCCGCTCGTCCACGTCGCAGGCGCAGGAGCGGTTCCTCGCGCGGCTCGCGGGCGTCGAGGACCCGGAGGAGAAGCGCACGCGGATCGGCGAGGAGTTCATCCGCGTCTTCGAGGAGGAGGCGCGGAAGCTCGGCGACGTCCGCCACCTCGTCCAGGGGACGCTCTACTCGGACGTGATCGAGTCGGGCGGCACGGACGGGCGTCGCGGCGAAGATCAAGACGCACCACAACGTCGGCGGGCTGCCGGCCGACATGCGGATGGAGCTCGTCGAGCCGCTGCGCCTGCTCTTCAAGGACGAGGTGCGGCGCGTCGGCGAGGAGCTCGGGATGCCCGAGCGGATGGTCTGGCGGCAGCCGTTCCCGGGCCCGGGCCTCGCGATCCGGATCATCGGCGAGGTCACCGAGCGAGCGGCTCGACGATGCTGCGGGAGGCCGACGCGATCCTCCAGGAGGAGGTGCGCCGCGCCGGCCTCTACCGCGAGCTGTGGCAGTCGTTCGCCGTGCTGCCCGCGATCCGCTCGGTCGGCGTCCAGGGCGACGAGCGCACGTACGCGTACCCGATCGTGATCCGCGCGGTGACGTCGCGAGGACGCGATGACCGCCGACTGGGCGCGGCTGCCGTACGACCTGCTCGAGACGATCTCGAGCCGGATCATCAACGAGATCCCGGGCGTCAACCGCGTCGCGCTCGACATCTCCTCGAAGCCGCCGTCCACGATCGAGTGGGAGTAGGGCGGAGGGACCGCTCCGATCGCTCGCTCGTCGGGCCTCGGCCCGACCTGGCGTGTGTCGCGGTTCTGTGACGACTTGCGCACGCACCTAGCTCGGGATCGGACATGGCAGGGGTCAGACTCCGGCCGTGTCGCGGGCCGCCCGGGTTGCGCGCGACTTCGTCACAGAAGTGTGACGCGCATGTCCGCACCGGACCTGACCCGTCTCTGAGACCGAACGTGCCGGCTCCGGCCATGTCCCGGCGCTCGGGCGGCGGCGGAAGTGGACCCGGCCGACGCGTCCACTCGGTGTCCGGATACGGGCTAGCGGATCTCGAACCCTCGCAGGCCCTCCGGCTCCTCGTCCGTCGCCTCGACCTCCTCGACGCGCGCGCCGCGCGGGCCTTCGCGCACGAACGCCTCGACGCGCCGCGACCGCCTCCGGCTCGCCCTCGAGCACGACCTCGACGCGTCCGTCCGGGAGGTTCCGGACCCAGCCCGCCACGCCCGTGCGCGCGCCGCGCGACCGAGACCCGGAAGCCGACGCCCTGGACGATCCCGCGCACGACGAGCCGGCGGCGGAGCACGGCGCGATCGTAGAGACTCGGCCGCGTGGACGACCTCGTCTCGGCGCTCGCCCGCGCGCGCATCGGCGCGACGCACAACCAGTACGCCGACTCGGCCCTCCGCCGCGACCGGCTCCGGGCCTACCTCGCGGCCCGCCGCCGCGCGCCGGTGCTGCTCGTCGGCGAGGCCGCGGGCTACCGCGGTGCGCGCGTCTCCGGGATCGCCTTCACGTCCGAGCGCCAGCTCACCGGCACCGGCCCGGCCGAGGCGAGCGCGACCGTCGTCCACCGTGTCCTCGACGAGCTCGGCGCCGCCGAGGACGTCCTGCTCTGGAACGTCGTCCCGACGCACCCGGGGACCGAACGCTCGAACCGCCCGCCCACACGCGCCGAGATCGGAGCGGCGCGACCGTTCCTCGCCGAGCTCGCACGCGGCCGGCGCGTGATCGCCGTCGGCCGGATTGCGGAGCGCGAGCTCGGCGCGCCGTATGTCCGCCATCCGAGCCACGGCGGCGCACCCGCGTTCCGCGCCGGCCTCGCGGCCGCGCTGGCGGTCGCCGGGCGCCCGTCGTACGATGCGGCCATGAGGGCGATTCCGGGGTTGCCCGCGTCGCGCACGACGCGCGCGCTCTGGCTCGTCGTCGCGCTCGTCGCCGTCGCGCTCGTCGCGGTGGCACTCGTCTCGACCGTCCGCGCGGGAGACGAGGAGTCGAGCGAGACCGCGCAGTACATCACCGGGGTCAACCGGGCCCTGGTCACGACCGGGCCGCTGCTCGTGGAGGTGAACCGGAGCTATCGCCGCTTCCGCGAGGACCCGGCGTCGGTCGACGTCGCCGAGCTCGAGGGTGCGGAGCGGTCGCTGCGCGAGGTGCGCGGACGCGTGGCCTCCGTGCCTGCACCGGCGATTGCCGCCGACCTCCGCCGGGCGGTCCTCCGCGCGCTCGACGGGCAGATCGACTTCGCCGGCGAGGTCGCGCTGCTCGCCGCCTACCTCCCCGTCGCCGCGAAGGTCGAGGCCGACCTCGGCGAGGCGACGAGCCGGCTCCGCCGTGACGTCAACGCCGCGAGGTCGGTGCCGGCCCAGAGCGCCGCGTTCGACGCGTACGCGATCCGCGCCGCGGCGCTCGCGGACCGGCTGCGCGCGGTCGAGCCGCCGAGCTCGTTCGCCGGCGCGCGCGACGCGGAGGCGGACCGCGTCGAGGAGCTCGGGAGCAGCGCGGCGTCGGTGGCCGACGGTCTCAGGGCCGGACAGGTCACCCGCATCAACCGGTCGCTCGACCGCTTCGCGGCCGCGGCGACCGGCTCGCGGGTCGCCGAGGAACGGCGGCAGGCGGTGCTCCTGTACGGCCGGCGCCTGCGCGAGCTCGCGCGGCTGCAGACGCCTTGCCGACCGGGAGCGGCAGGAGCTCGAGGCCGCCGGAGCCTGAGCCTCGACCCGATGTCGAGCGTCAGCATCGGGTCTACCAGCAAGAAACCATTGACAACGAATATGACTTGTGAACGCGGCGATCTGCCTTCAAGACAGGGCTGACCTGATTCTTGACGGTGGGCCGAACGGCCTATTGACTTCTGGCCGATTTCGCGGGACGCTGCGACCGTGGGGGGAGCACTGGGCTCGCCGCTTTGCGGCCAGGCGGGCACCGGAGCTAGGGGAGGACGGGAGAGCTGGTTACCGGGGGCCGACAGGGGACTTCGAGACGATGAGCTTGGCCTCGCTCCGGTACCGGACGGTCCGGCTCTGGTTCGTCGGCTGTCGGGCTCTTCGCGCTCGTCTTCACCTACGTCGCTCCGACGGTCGCCCCGCTCCTCCTCCTGCCCGCGCCGGCGACGACGGTGACGTCGCTGCCGGAGCTGGCGTTCCCGTCGGTCGTCTTCCCCGAGCTCGCGCCGCCGCCCGCCGGTCCGGGCCGCCAAGCCCGCGCCGGTCGCGCACGTCCGCCTCGCTCCGCAGCCGCGCCGCGCGCCGTTGCGCAGCCGCAGGAGGCACGAACACCCGCGCCCGCCACCGCGGCCCGCACGCCGCGTGAGGGCGACGCGCGTGTCGGTCCCGGTCGTCACGAATCGGTACTCGCTCGTTCCCGCCGCAGAAGCCGGCGACGACCGAAAGCCGACCCCTTCGAGAACGTGCCGGTCGTCGACAACACGATCGGGCTCACCCCTGAGCTCCCGGCCGACGCCCTCGTCCCGGCGACGGCTGCACCCGCTGTCGAGTCGGCCCCGGCCGCGACCGAGCCGGCTCCGGCGGTGACCGAGTCGGACCCGGCCGCGGCCGCGCCGTACCCGGCCACCGACGAGGAGGCGCCCCGCGGCTTCCTCGACGAGTCCGAGCCGGTCGCGCCGCCCGCCGCCGAGGAGGCCGCGGCGACCGGGACGGAGGGCGCCGCCGAGGCGACGCCCGCGCCACCCGAGGCCACGCCGGCGCGACACCCCCGAGGCGGCCGAAGCAGCTCCGGCGCCGGCCGACGAGACGATCGCCGCCGAGCCTGCAGCCGAGGGGCGCCGGCCGCCGCCGAAGCAGCGCCCGAGACGATCGCGTCGCCGGCAGGCGATGCCGCCACGTCGGCCGCCGAGGACGAGGTCGAGTCCTGGGTCGTCACGCTCGCGTCCGACCTCGACAACGCGATCGAGCTCGCCGCCTCGGAGAGCGAGGCCGCGATCACCGTCAACGGCTTCCTCGACCAACGGCAGTTCGCCAAGTTCCGCGGGATCGAGATCAAGGGCGGCAACGGACGCGACCGCCTGCGGATCGACTCGACCGCGAGGTTCATCGAGAGCTCCGTCACCTTCGACGGCGGCGACGGCCTCGATGGGGTCGAGGGCCCGTCGACGGACACGACCTGGACGATCGACGGCAAGAACTCCGGCTCGGTCGCCGGCGTCGCGTTCTCGAGCGTCGAGGACCTGCAGGGCGCCGCCGACAACGAGGACACGTTCGTCTTCGAGGAGGGCGGCTCCGTCAGCGGTGTCGTCGACGGCGGGGCCGGCGGCTCCGACCGGCTCTTCCTCGCGGGCTCGTACGCGAGCGCGGAGGCGGCATCCACGGGCGAGGGCTCGGGCACCGTCACGGTCGACGGCGTCGTCATCCGCTTCGCCGGCCTGGAACAACCCGCCTTGAATGCCGACGGCGCGCCGATCTCGGCCGGCGCCGCCGGCGCGCTCGACGCTGCGACCCTGGCCGCGGTCGCCGGGCAGGCGGCGGAGCTCCGGGCCTCCAGAGCAGGCCCCGGCGACGCGGCTCCACCGGACGGGATCACGTTCGCGATCGCCGACCTGCCCGGTGCAACGCTCGCGCAGAGCTACGGCCGGGTGGTCACCGTCGACTCGGACGCCGCCGGCTGGGGCTGGTACGTCGAGGGCTCGCCGGTCCACACGGGCGGGATGGATCTCCTCACCGCGGTCCTGCACGGGCTCGGACGCGCGTCCGGGCTCGACGAGAGCGCCGCCGACGTGCCGCCCGAGATGGCTGGGACGCTGGCGCCGCGTGGCGGCGGCGCCTCCGGCCGTCGGCGTCGCCGCGCCGGCCGCCGAGCCGGCAGCGTGGGACGTCCACCTGAGCGACGTCGACAACCTGCTGCTGCTCACCTTCGCGCTCGGCCTCATCGGGCTGTCGCTGAACGGCCTGACCGAGTCTCGCTCGATCTCGACCGTGAGCGGCCTGACGATCCACGGCGGCAGCGGCAACGACCTTCTCGAGATCACCTCGCTTCCGAACACCCTCGAGATCCCGATCTTCTTCGACGGCCACGGCGGCATCGACACCATCCGCGGGCCCCCGCTGGACGTCGTGTGGTCAGTGACCGGGCCGGGCAGCGGCACGGTCGGCGGCGTCGCCTTCGCGGGGGTCGAGCGAGCTCGAAGGCGCAGCGGCAAACGAGGACACCTTTGTATTCGAAGCGGGCGGATCGCTGAGCGGCACCGTCGACGGCGGTGCAGGCGGCTACGACACGCTCGTCCTGGGCAGCGGCTCCTTCGCGCTCACCGCGTTCACGGTGACGGGGCCGACATCGGGCACGATCTCGCGCGACGGCGACCTCATCACCTACATCGGCCTCGAGCCGACTGTCGACGGCACCGCCGGGGCGAAGACCTTCACGGGGACGGCCGGCGCAGACACGATCACGATCGACGACCTCGGGCACCAGCCTGCTCGTCGACATCGGCGTCGGCGAGGATCTCGTGCTCACCGCGCCCGGCACCGTCACGAGCCTCACGGTGAACGCCGGCGGCGGCGGCGACACGATCACGATCAGCTCCCTGCCGGCGGCCTTCACCGGCTCGCTCACGATCGACGGCGGCGACGGCGACGACACGCTGACGGTCGCCGACGTGGCCGCCGTCTGGAAGATCACCGGGGTCAACGCCGGCTCCTACACCGGCAGCGGGAGGACGGCGCAGTTCTCCGCGGTCGAGAGCCTGACGGGCGCGCCGACCGCCGACGACTCCTTCGACTTCGAGAGCGGTGCCGGGCTCACCGGCACGGTCACGGACGGCGCCGGGACGCTCACGGTCAGCGCGGTCGGCTTCGTGAAGGTCAGCGGCGACTTCGACTTCGCCCGCACGGCCCACACGGTCACGCCGACGAACGGCACGCCGGAGGCGGCGGTGTCCGCCAACGTGCTCACCGTCAGCGGCCCGGGCGGGCCCGGTCAGACGGGCTTCGTCGGCGTCGAGCCGCTCGACAACCCGATCGGCATCGAAGGCACCCTCGGCGTCTTCGCGCTCGCGATCTTCACGGCAGGGACGCGCGCGTGGCACGCCTTCGACGGCACGTTCACGAACCCCGAGTTCGTCGCCTTCGGGGAGCTCGACCTCGGCCTCGACTCGATCACGGTCGTCCTCTACGACACGGCGGACGACGACAGCTGGCTCAACCACAGCGCCAACCCGCTGGCCGTCGGCACGAAGACGTTCAACTCGCCGAGCACGCTCGTCTCGGTGTCCGTCCCGGCCAGCATCACGGTCTCCGACGTCGTCCACCTGTCCGCGACCTTCACGTTCGCGCGCGGCGGGACGATGACCGTCGACGTCGCGACCGGCTGGGCCGGCTCGCCGCCGGCGGCACTGGCTGCCGCGGTTGCCGGGATCCCGGTGCTCGCGACCGACACGGGCGCCTTCGGCCGCAGCGCCGACTGGGCGACGATCTACAACCTGCCGGTCACCTCGTTCCAGATCGCCGCCACGAACCTGAACATCTTCTTCGGCGACGGGTTCGACTGGACGGACACCGACGGGGACGACGTCATCGACCTCGACGAGCTCGGCTCCGGCAGCAAGGGCTTCCTCCTCTCGGGCGGCGACATCGGCTTCCTGCTCCTCTCGGGCGGCAGGACCGGCGTGACGACCTTCGACGCGCTCGTCAAGCCGCGCTTCTACGCGCTGAGCGGGGCGATCGACAGCCTCGGCCTCGTCAACATCGACGAGTTCGCCCTCCAGGCGCTGTCCCTCGGCCTCGAGGTCAACCAGGGCAAGCAGTGGGATCCGACCGCGCCGGTCGGCTCGCCGGCTCCCGTGATCGACTGGGTCAAGTCGTTCGGGCCTGGCGGATTCATGCTGATCGTCCCTGGCGACGACCCCGTCTTCGACTTCGACGGCAAGCCGGTGGTCGGCTTCTCCGCCGACCGCACGCTGCTCCGCATCTCCGACGCCGTGCACATCTCGGGCAGCTTCAGCTTCCGGGCCGGCCCCGTCGAGTACGTCGACATCGTCACTGGCCTGACCGCGGCGCCGACGTTCAACCCCGCGCTCGCCAGCGCGCTGGCACTGATCCCGGCGTCCGCCGACGACCCCGGCGGCCAGACGCTCGGCCGCTCGTCCGACTACTCGATCCTCTACAACGTCCCCGTCCGCACGATCCAGTTCGGCGCCTCCGCGTGTCAGCGTGTTCCTCGGCTGGGCGCCCGGGCATCGGCCGACTGGACTTCGTCACCGACGCCGACGGCATCCTGTCGCGGGCCGAGTTCAACGCGCTGACCGGCGACGACGCGAGCACGCCGGTGTACGACGGCGACGCGATCGGCTTCCTGTCGAGAACCTCGCGCTCGGCCTGCTGTCGATGAACCCGGTACCGCTTTTCGGCCGGGTCGCCTACGTCGGGCTGAACCGCGTCCTGCCGCGGCTGTTCGCGCTGAACTCGTCGCGCCGCCTCGGCGTCCTGGGTCGGGTTCGAGGAGCACTTCGAGCTGCAGGCGCGCGGGATCGCGGTCGAGGTCAACCAGGGCTCGCCGTGGCTGGGCGCGCTGCCGGGCACGCCGAATCCGGCGGTCGACTGGGTGGCGTCCTTCCCCGACACCGGACGGCGGCACGAGGTGCAGACCGGCACGACGACCGCTCCGGTGACTGCTCGCCTTCGAGGGGACGCCCTGGTCGGGGTGTCGGCGGACAAGGTGCTGCTCAGATCTCCGACGCCGTCCTGGTGACGGGCTCGTTCAGCATCCGGGTCGGGCCCGGTGCGGCTGGTCGACGTCGCGACGGGGCTGAACTCGACGATCCCGCTCGTCGGCCCGCTGGCGCCGCTGAACACGATCCGGCTCGAGGGCGCGGTCGCGGATCCGAGACCGACATGTGGCGCGCGGCGGACTTCTCGATGATCCACAACCTTCGGGTCAACACGCTCGAGTTCGGCGCCTCCGCGGTGTCGGTCTTCCTGGCTGGGCGCCGGGCCTGGGCGACTACACGATCGACGGCGACGCGGACGGCATCCTCTCGCGGGACGAGTTCAACGCGCTGACCGGCGACGACGACACCACGCCGGTCTACGACGGCGACGCGATCGGCTTCTTCGTCGAGAACCTCCGCCTGGGCCTGCTGGCGATGACCCCGGTGCCGCTGGGCGCGTGCCAGGCGACGCTGACGGCGATCCTGCCGAAGCTGTTCGCGCTCAACTCGCGCGCCGACTCGGCCTCGTGGGTCGGGTTCGAGGAGCACTTCGAGCTGCAGGCGCGGGGAATCGCCGTCGAGGTCAACCAGGGATCGCCGTGGCTGGGCGCGCTGCCGGGCACGCCGAACCCGGCAGTCGACTGGAAGGCGTCGTTCCCGGACACCGACGGGGCCAGCACCGACGATGCGGCCGGCTACGAGGTGCGGACGGGCACGACGACGGCTCCCGTGCTCCTCGACTTCGAGGGCACGCCCCTCGTCGGCGTCTCCGCCGACAAGGTCATCTTCCAGATCTCCGACGCGGTGCTGGTGACGGGCAGCTTCAGCATCCGGGTCGGCCCGGTGCGGCTGGTCGACGTCGCCACCGGACTGAAGTCGACGATCCCGCTGGTCGGGCCGCTCGCGCCGCTGAACACGATTCCGCTCGAGGGTGCGGTCGCGGATCCCGCGACGGACATGTGGCGCTCGGCGGACTACTCGATGATCCACAACCTGCGGGTCAACACGCTCGAGTTCGGCGCCAGCAGCGTGACCGTCTTCCTCGGCTGGGCGCCGGGCCTCGGCGAGTTCACGCTCGACGGGCCCGAGGCCGCGGACGGCGTGCTATCGCGGGACGAGTTCAACGCGCTGACCGGCGATGACGACACCACGCCGGTCTACGACGGCGACGCGATCGGCTTCTTCATCGAGAGCCTCCGCCTGGGGATGCTGGTCGATGAACCCAGTGCCGCTGCTCAGCCCGTCGGCGGCGGCGCTGAACGCGATCCTGCCGCGGCTGTTCGCGCTCAACTCGCATGCCGCCTCCGCCTCCTGGGTCGGGCTTCGAGGAGCACTTCGAGCTGCAGGCGCGCGGGATCGCGGTCGAGGTCAACCAGGGCTCGCCCTGGGTCGGCGCGCTGCTCGGGCACGCCGAACCCGGCCGTGGACTGGGAGGCGTCGTTCCCCGACACCGACGGGGCCGGCACCGACGACGCGGCCGGCTACGAGGTGCGCACCGGCACCACGACCGCCCCGGTGCTCCTCGCCTTCGAGGGCACGCCCGCTGGTCGGCGTGTCCGCCGACAAGGTCATCCTCCAGATCTCCGACGCCGTGCTGGTGACGGGCCGCTTCAGCATCCGGGTCGGCCCCGTGCGGCTCGTCGACGTCGCGACCGGCCTGGATTCGACGGTCCCGCTCGTCGGCCCGCTGGCGCCGCTCAACCTGATCCCGCTCGAGGGCGCGGTCGCGGATCGCCGACGACGGACATGTGGCGCGCGGCCGACTACTCGATGATCCACAACCTCCGGGTCAACACCCTCGAGTTCGGGACGTCCGCGGTCACGGTCTTCCTCGGCTGGGCCCCGGGCCTGGGCGAGTACACCCTCGACGGGCCCGAAGCGGCAGACGGCGTACTGTCGCGGGACGAGTTCAACGCGCTGACCGGCGACGACGACACCACGCCGGTGTACGACGGCGACGCGATCGGGTTCTTCATCGAGAACCTGCGGCTCGGGATGCTGGTGATGAACCCGGTGCCGCTGATCCCGCCGGCGCTCGCGACGTTGAACCCGATCCTGCCGCGGCTGTTCGCGCTCAACTCGCATGCCGACTCGGCCTCGTGGGTCGGCTTCGAGGAGCACTTCGAGCTGCAGGCGCGCGGCGATCGCGGTCGAGGTCAACCAGGGCTCGCCGTGGATCGGCGCGCTGCCCGGCACGCCGAACCCGGCCGTGGACTGGGAGGCGTCGTTCCCCGACACCGACGGGGCCGGCACCGACGACGCGGCCGGCTACGAGGTGCGCACCGGCACGACGACTGCCCCGGTGCTGCTCGACTTCGAAGGGACCCCGCTGGTCGGCGTGTCGGCGGACAAGGTGCTGCTGCAGATCTCCGACGCGGTGCTCGTGACCGGGTCGTTCAGCTTCCGCCTCGGCCCGGTGCGGCTCGTCGACGTCGCCACCGGCCTGCAGTCGTCCGTCCCGCTGGTCGGCGCGCTCACGCCGCTCAACCTGATCCCGCTCGAGGGCGCGGTCGCCGATCCCGAGACCGACATGTGGCGCGCGGCCGACTACTCGATGATCCACAACCTCCGCGTCAACACGCTCGAGTTCGGCGCCTCCGCGGTGTCGGTGTTCCTGGGCTGGGCACCGGGGCTCGGTGCGTACACGATCGACGGCGACGCCGACGGGATCCTGTCGCGGGCCGAGTTCAACGCGTTCACCGGCGACGACGCGACGACCCCGGTCTACGACGGCGACGCGATCGGCTTCTTCGTCGAGAACCTGGCGCTCGGGATGCTGGTGATGAACCCGGTGCCGCTGCTCAACCCGGCGTCCGCGACGTTGAACGCGATCCTGCCGCGGCTGTTCGGGCTGAGCTCGCATGCCGACTCGGCCTCGTGGGTGGGCTTCGAGGAGCACTTCGAGCTGCAGGCGCGGGGGATCGCGGTCGAGGTCAACCAGGGCACCCCGTGGGTCGGCGCGCTGCCCGGCACGCCGAACCCGGCGGTCGACTGGGTGGCCTCGTTCCCCGACACCGACGGCGCCGCACCGACGACGCGGCCGGCTACGAGGTGCGCACCGGCACGACCACCGAGCCGGTGCTCCTCGCCTTCGAGGGCACGCCGCTGATCGGCGTCTCGGCCGACAAGGTGCTGCTGCAGATCTCCGACGCGGTGCTGGTGACGGGCAGCTTCAGCATCCGCATCGGCCCGGTGCGGATGGTCGACGTCGCCACCGGCCTGCAGTCGGCCGTGCCGCTGGTCGGCCCGCTCGCGCCGCTGAACCTGATCCCGACCGAGGACCTCGTCGCCGATCCGGAGACGGACCTGTGGCGCGCGGACGACTACTCGATGATCCACAACCTGCGGGTCAACACGCTCGAGTTCGGGGCGTCCGCGGTGACCGTCTTCCTCGGCTGGGCGCCGGGCCTCGGCGCGTACACGATCGACGGCGACGAGGCCCGACGGCGTGCTGACGCGGGCCGAGTTCAACGCGCTCACCGGCGACGACGACACCACGCCGGTCTACGACGGCGACGCGATCGGCTTCCTGATCGAGAACCTCGCGCTCGGGCTGCTGCTGATGAACCCGGTGCCGCTGATCGACCCGACGCAGGCGCTCGCTGAATCCGCTGCTGCCGAGGCTGTTCGCGCTGAATTCGCACGCCGCCTCGGCGTCGTGGGTCGGCTTCGAGGAGCACTTCGAGCTGCAGGCGCGGGCGATCGCGGTCGAGGTCAACCAGGGCACGCCGTGGCCCGGCGCGCTGCCCGGCACGCCGAGCTCCGGCCGTCGACTGGGTCGCGTCGTTCCCCGACGCCGGCACGACGACGCGGACGGTACGAGGTGCGCACGGGCACGACGACCGAGCCGGTGCTCCTCGCCTTCGAGGGCACGCCGCTGATCGGCGTGTCCGCCGACAAGGTGCTGCTGCAGATCTCGGACGCCGTGCTCGTGACGGGCAGCTTCAGCGTCCGCATCGGCCCGGTGCGGCTGGTCGACGTCGCCACCGGCCTGCACTCGACCCTCCCGCTCGTGGGCGCGCTCGCGCCGCTCAACCTGATCCCGATCGAGACGCGTCGTCGCGGATCCGGACACGGATCGGTGGCGCGCCGACGACTTCTCGATGATCCACAACCTGCGGGTCAACACGCTCGAGTTCGGCGCCGCCGGCGTGTCGGTGTTCCTCGGCTGGGCGCCGGGCCTCGGCGCGTACACGCTCGACGGGACCGACGCCGACGGACGGCGTGCTCTCCCGCGACGAGTTCAACGCGCTGACCGGCGACGACGACACCACGCCCGATCTACGACGGCGACGCGATCGGCTTCTTCATCGAGAACCTCCGCATCGGGATGCTGGCCATGAGCCCGGTGCCGTCGAGCGACCCGACGCAGGCCCGCTGAACGCGCTGCTCCCCAAGCTCTTCGCGCTCAACGCCACGGCCGACTCGATGGGCCTCGTCGGCCT
This sequence comes from uncultured Thermoleophilia bacterium, assembly GCA_963733995.1. Lineage (GTDB taxonomy): Bacteria > Actinomycetota > Thermoleophilia > Gaiellales > Gaiellaceae > DATHTC01. The sequence goes on along the minus strand of CAVTFO010000013.1, from coordinate 145,212 downwards.
CGAGGACTTCCTCGAGGTGACGGCACGCGGCATCGCCGTCGACGTCAACCTCGGCACGCCGTGGGCCGGCGCTGCCGCTCCGGGACGCCGGTCCCGACGGTCGACTGGAAGGCCTCGTTCCCCCGACACGAACGGGCTACGAGGTGCGCACGGGCACGACGACCGAGCCGGTCCTGCTCGACTTCGACGGCACGCCGCTCATCGGCGTCTCCGCCGACAAGCTGCTCCTCCAGATCTCCGACTTCGTCCACGTCTCGGGCGCGTTCTCGTTCCGGCTCGGCCCGGTGCTCCAGGTCGACGTCGCACACCGGCCTGACCCCGCTGACCGCGGCCAGTCGTCCCGCTGCTCGCGTCGATCACCAACGTGACCGACACGGACAACGGCTCGTTCGGCCGCTCCACCGACTTCAGGACGCTCTGGAACCTCGCGGTCAACACGATCCAGGTCGGCACCTCCGGCGCGAGCGTCTTCGTCGGCTACGCGTCCGGCCTCTCCGGCTGGAGCCTCGAGACCGACGACGACGGGATCCTGTCCGAGGACGAGCTCCCCGACTCGGCGGTCGGCTTCTTCGTCGGGAACCTGACGCTCGGCTTCCTGCTGATGAACCCGGTCCCGTTCATCGACCCGCTGCTCGTCCCGCTCAACGCGATCCTGCCGAAGCTCTTCTCGCTCAAGGCCGAGGCCGACGACATCGGCCTGCTCGGCATCCCCGGGATCGAGCTCTCCGGCCACGGCGTCCGCGTCGAGGTCAACCTCGGCACGCGGTTCCCGACGGCCCCGCCGACGGCTCCCGCCCCGGCCGTCGACTACCTGAAGTCGTTCCCCGACTCGACGGGCCCCGACGGCGACGCCGACACCGATCCCGACGGCTACCCGATCCAGACCGGGACGACCACCGATCCCGTCGTCCTCACGTTCGACGGCTTCCTCATCGGCGGCGGCGCCGAGAACGTCCACATCGAGCTCGGCGAGTTCGTCTACATCGACGGCGCGATCTACTTCGAGATCGGGCGGGTGCACCACGTGCAGCTCGCCGACTCGCTCCTCCCGATCGGCGAGATCGCTCGAGCGCAGCTCGGCACTGCCCGCCGAGCTCGCAGAGCGTGCTCGGCGCGACCGAGAAGGATCTCTCGTTCCTCACCGTCGGCGGCAAGGACCTCCAGGCCTTCTTCGGCGTCAACGGCCCGTACTGGGTCGACGCCGAACGGCAACGGCGCTGATCGACCGCGACCCGGTCACCCACCAGATCGTCGACGCCGAGACGAACGACGACGCGATCGGCCTCGTGATCGACGACCTCACCTTCGGCCTCGCGTTCATGACGCCGATCAACCCGCTCGACCCGTCGCGGTACATCGCCCTGAAGGGCGAGGCCAACTTCATCGGCCTCGTCGGGCTCGAGGACTACCTCGTGCATGCGGGCCGAGGACATCACCGTCGAGCTCAACATCTCGACGCCGCTGCTCGCCGGCTTCCCGCTCCTGCCGGTGGTCGACTTCATCGACGTCGTTCGGCGCCGGGCGGGTTCGGCGTGAAGACGGGCGCGCGCGATCCATCGACCGGCGACCGACATCACCGTCGACCTGACGATGGACGGCCTGCTCGTCAAGGCCGGCATCGGGTTCATGACCGCTGGACGTGCTCGGCGTCGTCACGCTGAACGGCAGCCTCGGCTTCGAGCTCGGCCCGACGACCGAGGTGACGCTCGCCGACGGGACGACCAAGGACCTCAAGATCCTCACGATCGGCGCCGCCAACGTCTACGGCTTCATCGGCTTCAACGGGCCGTACGTCCACGACTCGAACGGCAACGGCTTCATCGACCGCGGCGACTTCGCGATCAACCCGGACGGGTCGCTCGGCGCTCCGCTCGCGTTCAACGACGGCCTGGGCGGCCGCCCCAAGGCGATCGGGTTCGCGATCAACGACCTCGACCTCGGCCTCTTCGTCGGCATCGAGGTCGGGACCGGCTCGGGCGGCGGCCAGCCGCCGAGCCTCGGCGTCTACGTCGCCGGGCTCGTCGACATCGACCTGCTTCGGCTTCGTCGGCATCCCCGGCCTCACCGCGGTCGGCAGCCTCGCCGCCGTCGTTCAACGTCGGCGCGAGCACGAGCGGCGGCTTCAGCCCGATCGACTTCATCGCCAGCTTCCCGGACAGCGACGGCGAGGCCGGCGCCGATCAGGTCGGCTACGAGGTCTTCACCGGCGACAAGAACAACCCGATCCTGCTCGGCTACGACGACTTCCTCTTCCAGTTACAGCTCGTCGGTGCAGTCGCGCTCCAGGACGTCTTTGCGCTCGTCGGCTTCTTCTACCTCGAGGTCGACAGCCAGGGACTGAAGCTCCTCACCGCCGGGCGGATGGTGATCGGGCCCGATCTCGGCTCGTACAACCCGACGACCGGCGTGATCTCCACCTCGAACCCGCCGATGCTCTCGATCCAGGCGCTCGGCGCGCTCGTGATCAACGGCAGCGGCGTCGCCCTCGACATCGACGTCGACATCGACGTCTCCGTGCCGGGCCTCGACCTCGTTCGTGTCGGCGCGGGTCCTGCTGAACACGACCGGCGTCACGCCAGCAGATCGCCGTCCCGACGCGGCTGCTCGACTTCCTCGACACGATCGCGATCGACGGCCGGATCACCCCCGCCGACGCGCCGAACCCGGTCCTCGCGGAGCTCGCGAACGACCTGCTCAACCGCCTCGGCCCCTGCAGCCGGCGGCACCGGCCGGTGCTACTCGATCGACGGCCGGGCGCCGAACATCCTCGTCTCGACCACCCTCTTCAACCTGCTGCACAACCCGGCCGGGCCGATCGTGCGCCTCGGCGCCGGGCCCTACGTGGTCGTGGTGATGTCCGGCGGCTTCGACTTCCTCGGCTTCGCCCGGGGCGACGGGCGTCGCGGGCATCGGCATCAGCTCGGCGCCGGCGGCACGACCGTTCCAGTTCGTCTTCGACGTCGAGTTCTCGATCGGCGCGGCCGGGATCGAGCTCGCCTTCCAGGCCGACGGCGCGATCGAGCTGTCGCCGGCGGGCGTGTTCATCGACGTCCACGTCGAGCTCAACGCCGACATCACCTCGCTCTTCCACCTCGACGTCAGCGGCGACCTCGACGATCGACACGCGGCCCGGCGGGCACGGCCAACGACTACTTCATCCTCCAGCTCAGCGGCCGCCTGGACGTCGCCGGGCCTGATCAGCGTGAGCGGCGGGCATCGAGGTCCGGGTCGGCGGCCCGTCGGCTGTCGTCGACGGGATCTTCTACCCGGGCGGCGCCGACGCGTGGCGCATCTCGATCCCGGAGAGCAACAAGCTCACCGGCGACTTCGGGCCGCTCGACGATCACGCTGTGGGGCTTCATCCAGTCCGACGGGCAGTTCAGCGTCCACGCGTCCGCCAGCATCCGGCTCGGCATCGACGGGTTCGGCATCGAGGGCACCATCGCCGCCGGCGCCTCGCTGATCAAGGTCGACTACGACGACGACGGGCTGTTCGAGAACGACGAGTACCAGCTGACCTTCTACGTGACGGGCAGCGTCCGCGTGGAGGCGTTCGGGATCGGCATCGCCGGCGCCGAGCGTCACCGCCTCGGCGAGCGGCCGGCTCGGCACCTCGGTCACGGTCAACATCGAGGCCTGCGTCGACCTGCTCTTCGGCGACGCGTGCACCGACTTCGACCTCTTCGACATCCAGCTGCCCGACACGATCCTGCCCGCAGGGCCCGCCGAAGCTCGCGCAGTTCCCGATCGCCGGCAGCACCACGCTCGAGCTCAACGTCGGCGCCAACTCGACGCGCCGCCGCGCCGACCTGCAGGGCATCACCGCCGAGTCGTACCGGCTGACCCAGCTCTCGCCGGGAACGGTGAAGATCGAGCTCCTCAACGCGTCGGGTGCGACGACCGCGTGGGAGGTCTTCAGCGGCGTCGCGCAGATCACGGGCGACTTCGGCTCGGACAACGACACGCTCGTCGTGCTGCCCGGCGCGACCATCCCGGTCAACGTCGGCGGCGGGCCCGGGAACGACCTCCTGAGCTACCTCGGCTCGGGCCCCGCGATCCTGAACGGCGACGACGGCAACGACACCCTCATCGGCGGCAGCGGCAACGACACGCCTGATCGGCGGCGCCAACGACGACTACCTCGACGGGCGCGGCGGAGTCGACTCGCTCAACGGCGGCACCGGCAACGACATCCTGTTCGGCCTGATCACCAACCTGTTCGGCGCGACGCCCGAGACGCTCGACGGCGGCGACGGCACCGACACGGTCGAGATCGTCGGCACGCCCGGGCAACGACAGCTTCACGGTCGGGACGACGACGACTCGGCGGCGTCGACGCGGCTGCAGATCCTCTACACGGGCGCGTCGCCCGGCTCGGTGCTGATCCAGTCGGCGGAGAGCATCCTGCTCAACCCGCGGTCGGGCGCCGACACGATCGTGCTCACCGGCGAGCTCGAGGACTCCGGCCTGACGAACTTCAGGATCATCATGGGCGACGGCACGACCGACGCCGCCGACCGCGTCACGACGACGCTGCTCGCGACCGCCGACTCGGTCGACGTCACCGGCGGCCAGGCCGCCGGCGCTCACGTCGAACGTCCGCGGCGACGGCGTCCTGCCCACGCCGACCTACACGAACACGTCGAGCGCGAACGTGCCCCAGACGGTGGCCGTCTGGTCGGGCCACTACACCGTCACGCTGAACAACTCCGGGCGCCGCGCAGGCCGACCTGTTCACGATCCAGACGGGCGACGGCGCGGACACGGTTCAGGTCAAGAGCCTCGCGAGCAACACGCGGATCGAGGGCGGCGACGGCGACGACCGCGTCGCAGTCGGCAGCAACGCCACGACCACGACCAACACGGGCGGCACGCTCGACAGCATCGACGCCGCGCTGACGGTCGTCGGCGGCGCGCCGACGTCGAGCGACGTGCTGCTCATCGACGACACGGGCGATCCCGACGGCGAGACCGGCCAGGTGACCTCGACGGCGATCACCGGCTGGGGCCTCGATCCGTTCGGGATCACGTACTCCGAGATCGAGACCCTCTCGATCGACCTCGGCAGCGGCGGCGACACCGCCAACGTGCAGTCGACCGCCGCCGGGCGCGACGACGACGATCAACGCCGGCGGCGGCGCCGACACGTTCCGGCTCTCGAGCGACGCGCCGACGAACCTCGGCAGCCTCAACCTGATCTCCGGCGCGCTCACCATCGACGGCGGCGTCGGCGGGCGACACCGCCTTCCTCAGCGACCGCGCCGACGGCGGCGTGAGCGACACCGGCACGCTCGCCTTCGACACGCTCACGGGCTACAGCCCCGCCGTCATCACCTACCTGAACCTCGAGACGCTCGACCTCGATCTCGGCGCCGGCGCGAACAACCTGACGATCGTCAGCCCCGGCGCCGCGACCGTGAACGTCAACAGCGGCGCGACGTCCGACGTCGTCGACGATCACCTCGATCGCCGCCGGGCACGACCGTCACGGTGAACGGCGAGGCCACCGCGGACGTCATCGTCGTCAACGGCAACGACGGCACGCTGATCATCAACGGCAACGCCGGCGACGACGACATCACGATCAACGCGACGACCGGCACCATCACCGTGAACGGCGACGCCGGCGCCGACTTCGTGAAGATCGTCGGCCTGTCGGGCACCGGCACCGTGAACGGCGGCACCGAGAACGACGACGTCGTCGTCCGCGGCGCTGACCGGCACGCTCACCGTGAACGGCGACGACGGCGACGACTGGGTCGGCATCCTCACCACGGCCGCCGGCTCGACCCTCACGGTCAACGGCAACGACGGCGACGACGTCGTCGAGGTCGGGAGCAACGCCGAGCTGGGCGGCACGAGCGCGAGCCGGCGGGCCCTCGACGAGGGCGGCACGGTCGACGCCGTCGACGGCACCGTGACGATCAACGGCAACGCGCCGAGCGCCAGCGACTGGCTCTACGTCGACGACACCGGCGACGCCGCGCCGGGCTCGGGCGAGACCGGGTTCCTGACCTCGACGACGATCACCGGGCTCGGCATGGCCGTCGGCATCACCTACGGCACCGTCGAGCACCTCGAGATCAGCCTCGGCGACGACGGCACGCAGTTCAACGTGCTGAGCACGAACGCCGGCACCGACACGCTGCTCCAGACCGGCGGCGGCGACGACACGATCAACGTCTCGTCGAACGCGCCGACCAACACCGGCACCGTCGACCTCATCGCCGGCCACCTCACGATCCAGGGCGAGGGCGGCACCGACACCACGAACGTCAGCGACAGCGGCGACACCGGCGCGAACACGGGCACGCTGACCTCGACCGACCTGACCGGCCTCGACATGGGCCCGCTCGGCATCACCTACGCGACGCTCGAGCACCTCAACATCGACCTCGGCTCGGGCGGCGACACCTTCACGATCGTCTCCACGCACGCGACGCACACGACGCTCGACACCTGGAACGGCACCGACACGGTCAACGTACGGACGATCGCCGGGCACACCGAGATCACCACCGGCGCGGACGCCGACATCGTGAACGTCGGCTCGCTCGCGCCGGCGGCCGGCGGCACGCGTCAACGGCATCGGCGCGCTGCTCGAGATCGCGGGCGACGGCGCCGACGACAGCTGAACGTCGACGACACCGGCGACGCGCACAGAACGCCGGCGTGCTCACCGCCACGACACCATCGAGGGCCTCGGCATGGCGCATCGACGCGCGGCCACGCGGCCGTCGGACGCCTTCCACGTCGTCACGATCACCAACGCCTTCGACGGCCGCTTCACGATCACGCATCGGCGGCGTCACCACGGCGGCGCTCGACTTCGACGCCTCGATCGACGGCGGTCCGCGACGCGCTGGTCGCCGCGCTCGGCGTCACCGCGGCCGACCTCGACATCACGCGGACGCTGCACGGCCAGGAGCTCGTCTATCACGATCGGCTTCACCGGCGCGCTCGCCGGCGCCGCCGGACGCGCCCTCGGCGTCGATCACGGTCGACGGCAGCGCCCTCGTCGGCATCGCCGGAGAACGGCGCGGTCGCGTCGTCGGCGTCGTCGATGAGCTCGGGCCGGATCGCCTACCTCGAGTTCGAGGACCTGACGTCGGCCTCGGCTCCGGCGACGACGTCGTCCACGTGCGCTCGACCCACACCGGGACGTCGACGCTCAACGCCGGCGCCGGCAACGACACGCTGCTCGATCGAGACGGTCACCGGCACCACCGCGATCAACGGCGAGGCCGGCAACGACGTGCTCGTCGCTCAACCCGCTGCCCGCTGAAGCCGACGACGGCGAACGGGATCAACGCGACGTCGCTGACCTTCGACGGCGGCACCGGCTCCGACCTCTACGTCGTCAACGTGTTCAGCATCGGCGACAGCGAGATCATCGTCCACGACTCGGGCGTCGACGGCACCGGTTCGACCGCCTCACCGTCAACGGCACGCGCCGGCGCCGACAAGTTCCTGCTGCGGGCGCTCGACGACGCGCTGCTAGCGCCGCGGCCTCGTCGCGCTCCTCCCCGACAAGGTCGGCGACGTCTTCACCAAGCGCCGAGCGCATCATCTACGACCGCACGATCAACGCCGGCGTGACGGTCAACGGCCTCGGCGGCGACGACCACTTCGCCTTCGACGACACCGCGAGCGTGCTGACCGTCAACGGCGAGGACGGCGACGACACGTTCCAGATCGGCCAGATCTGTCGGCGACACGACCCGACTTCGACGACGACTGGCCGGTCGTCGCTGACGGCGATCACGCCGCGGCCGCTGTCGAACGGCGTCTGCTACGCCGACCACGATCAACGGCGGCGCGGCGCCGACCACTTCTTGGTCTTCCACAACATCGGCGCCGCTCCAGCTCAACGGCGACGCAGGGCGACGACGAGTTCATCGTCCGCACGTTCCTCGGCCGCGACGAGCAGACGCGGATCCACGCCGGCGACGGCCGCGACTTCATCCAGTACGTCGTCGAACGCGCCGGTCGCCATCAACGGCGGCGACGGCTTCGACCGCGTCGTCGTGATCGGCACCGAGGCCGACGACGACTTCGTGATCACCGCCGACGGGCATCTACGGCGCCGGCCGCTTCGTCTCGTTCATCGGGGTCGAGCGCGTCGAGGTCGACGGCGCCGAGGGCGACGACCGCTTCTTCGTCCTCAGCACGCCGCCCGGCGTCCAGGTGCGGCTCTTCGGCGGCCTCGGCAGCGACACGATCAACGTCGCCGCCGACGCGGCCGCCGTCTTCGCCGACGACCTGCTCGGCCACAGCGGCCTGATCGAGCACTCCGTCGAGAGCACCAACGGCGCCTGGACCGGCATCGCACGTCGACGGCATCGCCGCCGACATCGCCGACAACGACGAGGCCGGCGTGATCGTCACGCCGTCGGACGGCTCGACGCCGCGTCTCCGAGAGCGGGCGCCGGCGACACGTACACGATCATGCTCGCGGCCCAGCCGACCACCGACGTCGTGATCACCGTCTCCGCGCCGTCGCGCTCGCCCGACGCCGAGCTCATCCGCTCCTACTCGGTGCAGCTGAGCCTCGACGGCGTCACGCTGGACCGACGCGGTCACGCTCGTGTTCGGGGCCGGCAACTGGAACCTTGCGCAGACCGTCCGCGTGCGTGCCTACGGCGACTTCTCGTCGGAGGGTGAGCGGTCGGCGGCACTCCAGCATCTGGTCGTGTCGGGCGACGACGGGTTCGACGGCATCCCGGTGTCCAGCCAGGTCGTCGGGTCGACGACGACGACCTCGCCGCGGTTGTGGTCGTCGAGTCCGGCGTCGACACCGTCGTGACCGAGTCGGGGACGACCGACGGGTACCTCGTCTCGCTGACCCGCGCGCCGCTCACGGCCGTGACGGTCACGCTGCACACCGACGGCCAGACGTGCGTGTCGACCGCGAGCAACGCCAACGCGGCGTGCGGCGACCTCACGCTCACGTTCACGCCGGGCAGCTGGTCGCCGCAGGCGATCACGGTGCGGGCCGCACCGACACCGCCGTCGAGGGCTTCCACTTCAGCTACGTGACGCAGACTGTCGCGAGCAGCGACGTGTTCCAGGGCGCGGTCACCGCGGTCAACGGGACGCGGCTGACGCTCGAGACGACGCAGCAGTTCGCGGGCACCTCGCTGCGCGGCTACCTGCTGCGGCTGACGAGCGGGAACGCCGCCGGCGACTCGTGGCGCATCTGGGGCAACACCGCGTCGATCAGCCTCGGCGGCGGGCTCTGGAGCACCGTGGTCACGATCCAGGGCGAGGTCGAGACGTCGCCGGCCGCGCGGCGACACCGCCTTCATCAACGGCTACACGCCGCCGGTCGCGACGGGCATCCTGCAGGGCACGGTCGCCTCGGTCGTCGATCCCACGACCGTCACGGTCGCCGGGGTGAGCCTGCCGACGGCGAACGGCGGCCTCTCGGGCGCGACCGTCCGCATCTTCGTCGGCGACGCGACGGAGTTCCGCACCATCGCCTCGAACACGGCGACGACGATCACGTTCGACTCCGAGTGGACGCGTCGCGGTCGGCACGGAGTTCTCGATCGTCGACGTCGTCGGCGTCGTCCCCGACTCGGTGTTCGCCCTCGTCGCGGACGACGACGCGCCCGGCGTGCTGGTCACGCAGACGGACGGCTCGACGCGCGTGTCGGAGAGCGGCATCGGCGACTCGTACACGGTCGTCCTGACCTCCGACCCCGGCGCCGCCGCGGTCACCGTGACGCTGCGGGCGCTCGCCACCGAGACGCTGAACGCGCCCGACGGCCTCGCCGTGCTACGCAACGTCCCGCAGGTGTGGCTCAGCCTGACGCCCGGCGGAGCGCCGCCGGCCTGCCTCGGCCTGCCCGGCTGCGACCTCTCGATCCAGCTCGTCTTCGACGCCGCCCACCCGTGGAACGCGCCGCAGACCGTGTACGTCCGGGCGATCGACGACGACTTCGTGGACGGCAGCGACCTGCAGTCGTTCGCCGACACGCGCGCAGCGCGTGTACCTGCTGCAGGGCCCGCTGACCGTGAACGGCGGCATCGACACGCACGCCGACCGCACGATCCCGCCGCCGGTGCTGCTGCCCGGCGAGACGACGGCCGACTTCCACGTGCCGGAGTCGCCGTCGATCGACGTGATCGAGGACCGCCAGGTCGACACGCTCAACGTGCACAACGAGGACAGTGTCAGCGCCGACACCGGCGTCCTCACCGGCACGCGGCTGACCGGGCTCGGCCTGGCGCCCGACCAGTTCGCCGGCGGCCGCTTCCTCCTCGGCGGCATCGACTACGGCGGCCTGGAGGCGCTCAACATCCACCTCGGCTCGGGCGCCGACACGTTCACGATCGACAGCACGCACACGGGCACGACGCGCGATCACCGGCGGCGCCGGCGGCGACGCGTTCGACATCCGCACGATCGACGGGCACACGAACGTCAGCGGCGACGGCGGCAACGACACGTTCCGGATCGGCACGCAGGTGCCGACGCTCGGCGGCGTGCTCGACGAGCTCGACGCCCTGCTCGTGATCGACGGCGGCGCGGGCATCGACACCGCGATCGTCGACGACAGCGGCGACCCGGTCGGCGACGACAACCTCGGGACGCTCACGCAGACGACGATCACCGGGCTGGACATGGTCTCGACGAGCGTCGACCGGCTCTACTCGCTGACGATCGGCGCGACGACGACGAAGGTCACGTTCACCGTCACGGTCGGCGGCGTCGCGAAGCAGCTGACGCTGGACGTCGGCTTCACGGCCGCGGAGCTCGAGGCAGCGCTGCAGTCGCTGCTGTTCCCGGTGCTGCCGGACGCGATCCCGCGGCCGTTCACGGGCTGCGGCACTGCCGACGGCGGCGCCGACGGGATCCTCAACACGCGGTGCTCGCAGAGCGTCTTCGTCTGGCAGCACGGCGGCGACTTCCTCGTCGGCTTCCGCGGCGAGCTCCACGGCGTCGCCGTCGGGCTCGCCGTCACGCCCACCGACTCCCCGGCCGGCGCGACCGCCACCGACCTCGCGCGGATGGACGGGATCAACTACTACGGCTTCGACCCTCGGAGAGCCTCGACGATCAACCTCGGCGCCGGGAACGACCGCTTCAACGTCCGCGGCACGCTGCCCGCAACGGTGCTCGACGCGGCCAGCGGCGACGACCTCGTCTACGTCTCCGACGCGGCCGACCTCGGCGCCTTCGCGGCGGCCGCAGCCGCGGCCGGCCGCGACCTGCAGCTCCTGCACGACGCGATCCTCCACGGCACGCGTCATCGTCGACGACCTCACCTTCGTCGGCTCGCTCGACCGCGTCGTCGGCCGGCTCGACGTGCACGCCGGCGCCGGCAGCAACACGCTCAGCGTCAGCGACCGCGACGACGTCGACGCCGACGCCGGCGTCGTCGTCACCGCCGCGCAGATCTCCGGCCTCGCGCCCGCGCCGATCACGTACGACGCGCTCGGCGGCGACCTCGGCGGCCAGGGCGACTGGACGCTGCTCGCCGACGCCGGGCTCTTCGGCCGGGGCATCAACGTCTACGCGGGCCAGGCGGGCAACACCTTCACCGTCACGAGCGTGCACGCCAGCGCGCAGGCCGGCGCCCTTCGACGCCACCGTCACCTCGCTCTTCCCCGGCGACGGCGGCGACGACGTCACGGTCTCGGTGTCGGCGACGCTCGCGCAGGCCGCGAACGCCGGCTCGTGCTGCACGGCCAGGACGGCGACGACACGATCAACGCCGGCGGGCTCGAGCCTGCCCGTCGTGCGTGTTCGGCGACGCCGGCACGGACGCGATCACCGGTGGCATCCGGCGAACGACCTGCTCTTCGGCGACGACGGCCGCGTCCACCACCTCAAGCCTGTCGGCGCTCGGGCTTCGACGTCGTCTTCGGCGGCGACCCCGACGGCAGCGCGCTGCCCGGCGACCCTCGACGCCGTGTTCCTCACGCTGGACCTCCTGCTCACGCGCGACACCGACGATCGGCGCCGGCGACACGATCGGCGCCGGCCCCGGCAACGACATCGTCCTCGGCGGCCGCGGCGGCGACACGGTCCACGGCGACGGCGGCAACGACCTGATCTTCGGCGACTTCGCCGGTCGCGACGCGCCTCGCCGGCGGCTTCGTCGACGCGACGCTGCTGCCGCTCGTCGCAGGCCGTCGCGACCCATCCCTTCGAGTGGCTCTCGACCGACTCCACCAACACCGGCGACGCCGGCGGCGACACCATCCACGGGCGACGCCGGCGACGACATCCTGCTCGGCCAGCAGGGCGGCGACACGATCACCGGCGGCGACGACGACGACGACCTGATCGGCGGCCACAACGTCGTCGGCGGGCACGACGCCGGCGACATGATCGACGGCGGCGCCGGCCACGACGTCATCGCTCGGCGACAACGGCGTCGATCCTCCGCACGCGGCTCGGCCGGATCTCGACGCTCGTGCGGCAGCTCACCGGCGCGACGCTCGACCAGCGGCGTCGACCGGCGCCGCGCAGCTCAACCCGACCGGCGTCGAGACGCGCCGGATCGTGCTCTTCGACCATCCGGGCGCACCCGGCGACGTCCGTTCGGCGGCGACACGATCGCCGGCGGCGCCGGCAACGACGTGATCTTCGGCCAGCTCGGCGACGACACGATCCAGGGCGACGGCGCGATCGACGCCCGGCGTCGGCGCGTCGCGGCGCGACGAGCTCGTGCTCGTGCCGTCGTTCGACGCCGGCCACGCGACGGCGACGACTACGTCGAGGGCGGCGGCGGCAACGACATGATCTTCGGCAACCTCGGCCAGGACGACCTGATCGGCGGCAGCTCGACCTCTTCGGCCTCGCCGACGCCGGCGCGCGCGGCCGGACGGCGTCGGACACGATCTTCGGCGGCTCCGGCACCGATGATCGGCGCTCGACCACCTCGGGCGACACGACCGACGAGCGGCCACGCGCGCGACGCCGACACGATCCTCGGCGACAACGGCAACGTCTTCCGCCTCGTCGGCCGCGCGGCGCAGTTCCGCACGCTTCACCTACGACACCTACGCCGGGCACGCTGCCGGATCATCGTCCGCGCGCGTCGCAGCTGCTCGACTACAGCCCGACCGGCGACGTCGACTACATCTCGACGAACCCGGCCGACCAGGCCGTCTCGACGGTCGTCGCCGGCACGAACGCGAACATCGGCGGCGGCGACTTCCTCCACGGCGAGTCCGGCGACGACGTCATCCACGGCCAGACCGGCAGCGACCGGCTCTGGGGCGACGGGCCAGGACGACGACCTGTACGGCGAGTCCGGCTTCGACTGGATCTCCGGCGGCGCCGGCGACGACGGCCTGCTCGGCGACGACGGCCTCCTGCTGACGAGCCGCAACGGCGTCGCGGAGCCGCTCTACGGGCTCGCGGCGACGACCCAGATCGTCGCTCTCGCTGCCCGGCGACAACCAGACGACGACGATCTACTCGACACCTCGCGCTCCGCAAGGAAGCGGACCTCGAGCCGTTCTACATCGGCAACAACGACGTCATCTACGGCGGCCTCGGCGACGACTGGCTCCACGGCGGCGCCGGCGACGACGCGATGTCGGGCGCCGAGGCGCTGGCGTTCTACTACGCGGCGATCCGCTCGCGACGCTGGCCGCGCTCTCGGCGTACTACGCGGTCGGCAACGTGCTCCAGCACGCGTACCGCCCGGCGCAGCCCGAGGAGTTCCGCTGGTTCAACGAGAACGACCCGTGGCGGAAGATCATGGTCGCGCCGGGCATCGACTTCCTGCTCAACTTCATCGCGGCGGCACGACCGCGACCCCGATCGACGACGGCCAGGACGTGCTCTTCGGCGACACCGGCCACGACTGGCTCGTCGGCGGCACGAACCACGACCGGCTGTGGGGCGGCTACGGCGACGACCTGCTCCAGGGCGACGACAACCTCGACTCGACCGCCGGGCACCGCCGACCCGCTCCGGAACGACATCCCCGACACCCGGGCGACGGCGCCGCTCTTCGCGGACATCGGCTTCGGCGGTGCCGGCCACGACGTGATCATCGTCAACACCGCGGTCGACCGCATGTTCGACTGGAACGGCGAGTTCAACAGCTACTTCGCGACGTTCAACCCGTACGGCGAGCCGACGGTCTCCCGGCTGCTCCCGCCGCACCGTGCAGTTCCTGTACGAGCTCTCGCGGTCCGACGGCGCCGACCGGACGCGCCCCGGCGCTGCCGCCCGGAACGGCGAGCCGTTCGGCGAGCTCGGCCTGGTCATCCAGTCGGACGCCGACTGGGGCGACCAGCAGGGCGGTCCCGCCGACCCGCAGCCCGGCGGCCGCCCGAACCAGCGCGACGCCGTTTCCGTCGGGAACGTCGGCGTGCGGACGCCCGGCCGGCGCCGCCACGGCGTCGTCGCCGGCGGCAGCCTCTCGGCGCTCGCCCGGCCGGGACGCTCGACGCCGACGGCGACCTCGTCAGCGCCTCGCTGCTGACGCTTCTCGTGAACGGCGACGCGGACGCGACCCGCACGCGTGGCGTTGTCTCCGAGCTCGACGACGGCCCCGTCCGCGCTTCGCGTCCGTGCGGTACTCGGCCGACCCCGGCGTCACGGCCGGCAGGATCGCTGTCGGAGGTCGAGAAGGCGGTCGCCAGGGGTCAGATCCACTACTCGCTGCGGAACGGGCTGCTTGCGAAGCTGAAGGCCGCGCAGACGAACATCGACCGGGTCCGGGACGCCCAGGCGATCAAGAAGCTCGAGCAGTTCATCTCGCAGGTCCAGGGGAACGCCGGAGGCAAGATCGACGGCGCTCTCGCAGCACGCCTCGTGGGCTGGGCGCAGGACCTGATCGCCAGACTTCGCTAGCGCCCCGCCTTCGCCTGGTGCTTGAATGGCTCGCGTGACCGAGCTCCCGATCCGGCGGAACACCGCGCTCCTCTCCGCCGGGATGGCGCTCAACTCGGCGACCTTCCAGCTCGTCGCCGCCGTCTCCTCGATCACGTTCGTCCTCGTCACCGGGATCACGGGGCTGCTCGGGCTCGGCCCGGCGATCTTCCTGGTCTCGTCGGCGATCGGCTCGCTGCTCGGCGGCCGCGCGATGGACCGGGTCGGCCGCGTCCCGGTGATCGCTTACGGGTTCTTCGTCGCCGCGCTCGGCAGCGCCCTGACCGCGGTCGGCGCCGCGCAGGAGGCCTGGTTCGCGGTCGTGCCCGGCTTCGCCCTGATCGGGATCGGCGCCGGCACCGTGACGCTCTCGCGCACCGCCGCCGGAGACATGTACCCGCCGGAGCGCCGTGCGCAGGGGATCGCCTGGGTGCTCTTCGGCTCCGTCTTCGGCGCGATCCTCGGCCCCTTCGTCTTCAGCCCGATCTTCGCCGGCCGCGAGCTCGACGCCGAGGCGCTGGTCGCACCCTGGCTCGTCTCGTCCGCGATCGCGCTCGTCGGCGTCGGCGTCGTCCTCTTCGTGCGTCCCGACCCGAAGCGGATCGCGGAGCTGATCGCGCCGCCGCAGCCGGAGGGGCTCCCCCAGCCGACCTCGGCGCCGCTGCGGGAGATCGTCGCGCGCCCCGGGGTCGTCCCGGCGCTCCTGGCCGGCTTCGCGAGCGTCGGCGTCATGGTCTCGGTGATGAATCTGACCGGCTACGTCGTGGTCGAGCACCACCACCACGCCCAGCACCTCGTGTTCCCGATCATCGGGGCGCACGTGGTCGGCATGTTCGGCCTCGTCCCCGTGGTCGGCGCGCTGATCGACCGCATCGGCCGCGCGCCGGCGCTCGTCGGCGGGCTCGTCGTCATCGCCGTCTCGTGCGCGGGCCTCGCCTGGGGCGAGAGCGTGTGGTCGACGGGCGTCCTGCTGTTCGGCCTCGGGCTCGGCTGGAACTTCTCGTACGTGGCGGCCACGGCGCAGCTCGTCGACCTGTCGGCCCCGTCGGAGCGCGGGAAGCTCCTCGGCTTCGGCGACTTCGCGGGGAGCCTCCTCGGTGCGGCGTTCGTCCTCCTCGGCGGGTTCGCGCTCGACCGGCTCGGCGTCTACGCCCTGGCCTTCGGCGCGGCGGTCGCAGCGCTCGTCCCCGTGGCGATCCTGCTCGCTCGCCCGACCCCGCCGCCGGTCACGACCGAAGCGGCGTAGCTGCTACGATCCGGCGCCGGCGGACTCGGGTTCGCCTTCTTTTCGCATGACCGTGAAGACCTGGAATGCCAAGCCGGGCGACGTGACGCGCGAGTGGTACGTCGTCGACGCCGAGGGACAGACCCTCGGGCGTCTCGCGACGCGCATCGCCGACACGCTCCGCGGCAAGCTGAAGCCGCAGTACACCCCGCACATCGACACCGGCGACTTCGTCGTGGTCGTGAACGCGGAGAAGATCCACGTCACCGGCAAGAAGCTCGACCAGAAGATGTACCACCGCCATTCCGGCTATCCCGGCGGGCTTCGGAGCCGCACGCTGCGCGAGCAGCTCGAGCGGCGCCCGACCGAGGTGATCCGCAAGGCGGTGAAGGGGATGCTCCCGCGGAACCGGCTCGCGAGCGCCCAGCTCACCAAGTTGAAGATCTACGCGGGGCCCGAGCACCCGCACGCGGCGCAGGCGCCGAAGCCGCTGCCGCTGGACGACTAGGAGACGAGATGGCGGAGCAGGCCCAGTACCGCGGCACCGGCAAGCGCAAGACCTCCGTCGCGCGCGTGATCCTGCGCCCCGGCGACGGCACCACCTGGTTCAACGGCCGCGACATCGCGACCTACTTCCCGCGCGCGACGCACCAGATGATGGTGCTCGCCCCGCTGAAGGTCGCCGGCCTCGAGGGCCAGTACGACCTCCGCGTCCGCGTGCACGGCGGCGGCCCCTCGGGGCAGGCCGGGGCGGTGCGCCACGGGATCGCGCGGGCGCTCGTCGAGGCGAACCCGGAGCTCCGGGTGGCGCTGAAGCGCGAGGGCTTCCTCACGCGTGACGCACGGATCGTCGAGCGCAAGAAGGCCGGCCTCCACAAGGCCCGCAAGGCCCCGCAGTTCAGCAAGCGGTAGCCCGGCGCGCATGTCGCGCAGCTACTTCGGCACGGACGGTGTCCGTGGCATCGTCGGCGAGTTCCTGACGGAGGACCTCGTCGAGCGGCTCGGCCGCGCGGCGACGCGCTGGTCCGGCCGCGGCCGCGTCTTCGTCGGCCGCGACACCCGCGGCTCGGGGCCGGCGCTCGAGGCGGCCTTCGCCCGGGGAGTGGTCTCCGCGGGCGGGAACGCCGTCCTCGGCGGCGTGCTGCCGACCCCGGCGGTGGCGCTGCTCCGCCTCGACCTCGGCGTCGTCATCTCGGCCTCGCACAACCCGCCGGAGTACAACGGCGTGAAGTTCTTCGACGCGGACGGCGAGAAGCTCACGGACGCGGCGGAGGAGCAGATCGAGGCGCTCCTCGAGGCGCCTCCCGCGGCGCAGCCGGGGTCGGTCGACCGGGTCGAGATCGCGGTCGACTCGTACCTCGAGCACGTGCTCGAGCGCTTCGGCTCCGACCTCTCCGGCCTCCGCATCGCGGTCGACTGCGCGAACGGCGCGTACTCCGGGATCGCGCCGCAGGCGTTCCGGACGCTCGGCGCCGAGGTCGTGGCGATGGGGGACGACCCCAACGGCAGCAACATCAACGACGGCTGCGGCGCGACCGACCTCGCGCTCCTGCAGCGCACCGTCCGCGGCGGCGAGTTCGACCTCGGCATCGCGTTCGACGGGGACGGCGACCGCGTGCTGGCCGTCGACGCCGCCGGCGAGGTCGTGGACGGCGACGCGATCGTGGCCGTGCTCGCGCTGCACCTCGGCGTCGACACTGTCGCGGTCACCTCGATGACGAACCTCGGCTTCCACCGGCTCATGGAGGAGCGCGGCATCCGCGTCCTCACGACCGACGTCGGCGACCGCTACGTGCTCGAGGCGCTCCGCCGCGAGGGGGCGATCCTGGGCGGCGAGCAGTCGGGCCACGTGATCGTGCTGCGCGACCACGTCACCGGGGACGGGCTCGCCGCGGCGCTCCTCCTCTGTCGCGCCCTCGAGGGCCGCCCGCTCGCCGAGGCGGCCGCGGTCATGCCGCGCTTCCCGCAGGTGCTGGAGAACGTCCAGGTGCGGGCGCGAGCGCTGCCCGAGTCGATCCTCGCCGAGGCCGAGGCACTGAACGCGGAGCTCGAACGGGAGCGGCCGTGTGCTCGTCCGTCCGTCCGGAACGGAGCCCGTCGTCCGCGTGCTCGCCGAGGCGAAAACCCATCGGGAAGCGGTGGATCTCTGTGGTAGGATCGCCGCTCTCGTCCGGCGAGAGCTCGGCTGATCCGGCGCGACGCGGCGTCGGGGCGACTCGGTCGGGCTTTTTTCGTTCCTGGGGGTGGGCATCCAGGTTGACGAAGGGAGGTCTGGATGTGCGGGATCATCGGATACGTCGGTCCGCGTGAGGCGAAGCCATTGCTCCTCCAGGGCCTCGAGCGCCTGGAGTACCGCGGCTACGACTCGGCCGGGATCGCGCTCCACGAGGAGAAGGGCCTCGAGTACGTCCGCGCCGTTGGCCCGCTCGGGAACCTGAAGGAGGCGGCCGGGCCGAACGGGTCGACCTCGACGCACGGGCTCGGCCACACGCGCTGGGCCACGCACGGCGGCGTCACCGAGGGGAACGCGCATCCGCTCGCCGGCTGCGACACCGGCACCATCTCGATCGTCCTGAACGGCATCGTCGAGAACTACCGCGAGCTGCGCGGGGACCTGGAGGCGAAGGGCCATACGTACCGCTCCGAGACCGACGCCGAGACCGTCACGCACCTGATCGAGGAGCACTACGAGGGCGACCTCACCGAGGCGGTGCGGAAGACGTTCGCGCTCCTCGAGGGCCACTTCACCTTCGTCGTCATCCACCACGACCACCCCGACCTGCTCGTCGGCGCCCGCCACCAGACGCCGATGGTCGTCGGGATCGGCAAGGGCGAGATGTTCGTCGCCTCGAACGCGGCGGCGTTCCTCAAGGAGACGCGCCTCGTCCAGTTCCCCGACGACGGCGACATCGTCACCGTGACACCGGAAGGCGCCGTCTTCCAGCGGTACGACGGCACGCCGGTCGAGCACGAGGCGATCGAGCTCGACTGGGACGACGAGGGCGCCGAGAAGGGCGGCTACGAGACGTTCATGCTCAAGGAGATCTACGAGCAGCCCGAGTCGGTGGCCGAGACGATCGGCGACCGCGTCCGGCACGGCACGCTCGTGCTCGAGGGGCTGGGCATGAGCGAGCAGGAGCTGAAGAACCTCCGCCGGATCGTGATCCTTGCCGCCGGCACCGCCTACCACGCGGGCGTGTGCGGCCGCTACGTGATCGAGGAGTGGGCGCGCGTGCCGGTGGAGCCGGACATCGCCTCGGAGTGGATCTACCGCAACCCGGTACTCGACCCGAACACGCTCGTGATCGGCATCTCCCAGTCCGGCGAGACGCGCGACACGATCCAGGCGATGAAGCTCGCGCGCGAGATGGGCGCCCGCACCGTCGCGATCACGAACATGGCGGGCTCGCAGATCACGCGCGAGGTCGACTCGGTGCTGCTCACGCGCTGCGGGATCGAGATCGGCGTCGCCGCGTCGAAGACGTTCACGGCGCAGGTGGCGCTGCTCTACCTGATCGGGCTCAAGCTGGCGCAGTGCCGCGGCACGCTGCCGGCCGAAGAGATCACGCTGATCCTCGACGAGGTCTACGACGCTGCCGGAGAAGATCGAGCGCTTCCTCGACGGCGACCACCCGATCGACGAGATCGCGCAGCGCTTCCACGACAAGCCGTTCTTCCTCTACCTCGGGCGGCACATCGGGCTCCCGGTGGCGCTCGAGGGCGCGCTGAAGCTGAAGGAGATCTCGTACATCCCGACCGAGGCGTACTCGGCGGGCGAGATGAAGCACGGGCCGATCGCGCTCCTCGACACCGACACGCCCGTGGTCGTCGTCGCGACCCGGATCCACGTCTACGACAAGATCATCTCCAACATCCAGGAGGTGCGAGCGCGAGGAGCGCACGTGATCGCGATCGCGACGGACGGCGACGAGGACATCCAGCACCACGCCGACGACGTCATCTACGTGCCTCGGATCGCCCGCGTTCCTCCAGGCCGTGCTCGCCGTGCTCCCGCTCCAGCTGCTGGCCTACCGCATCGCGCGGCTGCGCGGCCTGAACGTCGACCAGCCGCGGAACCTGGCGAAGACCGTCACCGTCGAGTGAGCCGGACGCCGCCGAGCTCGTCGCGCCGCCTATGGTCGCGGCGTACGGCCGCGGCGAGTAGGGCGAGGCGCTCGAGGCCGGGCCGAGAGCTTACGCCGGCAGGCCCCGGAGGAGGGCGAGTCCGTCTTCTGGACGGCGTGTATCCGCTCGCGTGCGGGCGATGCGGACGGCGCGCTCGCCGCGCCTTCGCGCGGGCTCGGAGCGCGGCTTCTGGTGGTCGCCGGAGATGCTGCGCGAGGACGCCGACCTCGTGGCCGCCCGCGGCGCCTCGACGGCTTCGCGGACGTCGTCGCGGTCTCCGAGCGGCGGATGGCGGCAGGCGCGCAGGGACGTCGAGCCGACGCGTGTCTCGAGCGAGGGGGAGGGCGACCGCGTCCTGCTCGCGCTGCACGGTCGCATGGGCTCGTCGGGAGGCGCTCGAGGCCTGGCTGCCCGCGGTCGCGGCGGGCTTCCGTCGTTGCCGCGCTGGGCTCGAGCCAGCTGCTCTCGTCGGGCGTCGCGGGCTGGGACGACCTCGCCGTCGCCCGCCGCGAGCTCGACTGGGCGCGAGGCGCAGCTCGGCATCGGGCCGCGCGTCCTCGGCGGCTTCTCGCAGGGCGGCATGCTCGCGATCGCGGAGGCGGTCGGGGGCGCGCGGACGCGTTCGTCGCTCTGGCGCCGAGCGTCGGCCGGGTGGGGATGCCGACGCTGGAGGAGCTGCGCCCGCACCTGGGCCGCCCCGGCCTGCGGGGCGCGATCGTGATCGGCGCGGACGACTTCCGTCTCGACGCGGCACGGGAGCTCGCGGCCGCGGCCGACGAGGCGGGCACGCCGCTGCTCCTCGACGTCGTCGACGGGCTCGACCACGCGTATCCGCCGATCTCCGGGAACGCCTGCCGCGCCTGCTCGCGTTCGTCGCGCCCTAGTCGTCGTCGGCGCGCCGGAGCCGCTTCGTCGCGCTGCGGCGGCGCTTGTCCTCGAGGCGGCGCTCGACGGCCGCGCGTGACGGCTTCGTCGCGACGCGCCGGCGCTCGACCCGGAGCGCCTCCCGCAGGCGCTCCGTCAGGCGCTCGAGCGCGAGCTCGCGGTTCCGCAGCTGGCTGCGCTCGTCCTGCGCCACCGCCCGGATCGTCGCGCCCGCCTTCGCGAGCACGCGCCGCTTCTGCGCCGCCGAGAGCGCCTGCGACGCCTCGACGTCGAACACCGCCTCGACGCGCGACTCCGACGTCTGCGCGTGCTGGCCGCCCGGCCCGCTCGAGCGCGACGTGCGCAGCTCGATCTCCGCGAGCGGCACCGAGACGCTGCGGGTGACGCGAATAGACTCGCCGGCCATGGGCGCCATTGTCGTCGAGGCGGTGGAGGACGACGCGGCGCTCGTGGCCTGGGTCGAGGTTCGGAGCGAGGTGCTGCCGTGGTGGCCGATGGACCTCGAGAGCGTCCGGCACGCCCGGCGCCGGGGTCGCGCAACGGGTCGAGTTGCTCGCCCGCGAGGACGGCTCGGCGGTCGCCGGCGGCGTCGCCACCGTGCTCGAGATGAGCGGCGACCCGGCCGTCGCGTTCGCGAACGTGTTCGTGCCGGCGGCGCGGCGCCGGGCCGGCATCGGCTCGGCCGTCCTCGCCCGGATCGGCGAGCACGTCCGGACGTGGGGCAAGACGCAGCTCGAGGCAATCGTGAGCGAGAGCGACCCGGACGGCCTCGAGTTCGCGCGCAACCGCGGCTTCGAGGAGGTCGCGCGTGCGTGGGACGCGGTGCTCTCGCTCGCGAGCCTCACGCCGCCGGCCGTCGACCCGCCGCCCGGGCGTGGAGATCCTGACGCTCGCCGAGCGTCCCGAGCTCCTGCGCAGCCTCTACGAGGTCGAGTCGGAGGCGACCGCGGACATCCCGGCGCCGGAGCCCTATGTCGTCGGCAGCTTCGAGGAGTGGCACCGCCGCGAGGTGGAGGCGCTGCTCACGCCGCGCGGACGCGTGGTTCCTCGCGATCGCCGGCGACGAGGTCGTCGGCCACGCGCTGCTGATCCTGCAGTCGGCGCGGCCGGGCGTCGGCTGGCACCAGATGACCGGGGTGCGGCGCGCGTGGCGCGGGCGCGGCGTCGCCGGTGCACTGAAGCGCGCGCAGATCGCCTGGGCGAAGGCGCAGGGCCTCGATCGCCTCGAGACGGAGAACCACGAGGACAACGCGCCGATGCGCCGCCTGAACGAGCGTCTCGGCTACCAGGCGAAGCCGGCGACGATCACCCTCCGCGGCCCGCTGCCCGATTAGACTCGCCCGCGGTGGCCGCGATCCTCCTGGACGTCGACGGGGTCCTGCACGTCTCGGGCGAGCCGATCCGGGGGGCGGCCGAGGCCGTTGCGCGGCTGCGCGAGAACGGCCACCGGCTGCGGTTCGTGACGAACTCGACGACGCGGGCGCGCGCGGCGCTGGCCGACGACCTGCGCGGCCTCGGGATCGAGCTCGAGGACGACGAGCTGCAGACGACCGCGGCGGTCGCCGCGCGGGAGCTCGCCGGGAAGCGCGTGCTCGCGCTCACGATGCCGGGCCTCGCCGACGACCTCGCCGGCGAGATGCAGCTCGTCGGCTTCAACGTCGACGCCGTCCTCATCGGCGGCCTGGGCGAGGATCCCGAGCAGAACGCGCGCGTCTTCTCGTACCCGAACATCGCCCGCGCGTTCGGCGAGGTCGAGATGGGCGCCGACCTCTTCGCGCTGCATCGCAACCGCTGGTGGCAGACGAAGCACGGGCCGATGCTCGACTCCGGCGCCTTCGTCGCCGGCCTCGAGTTCGCGGCGCAGGTCGAGGCGACGATCCTCGGCAAGCCGACGCCGGCGTACTTCGACGCGGCGCTCGAGGCGCTCGACGCGGACGCGCGGATGACGTGGATGATCGGCGACGACCTCGAGAGCGACATCGTCGGCGCCCAGGCCTGCGGGCTCCGCACCGTGCTCGTGCGGACCGGGAAGTTCCGCCCCGAGCAGGTCGAGCGCTCGCACGTCCACCCCGACGGGATCGTCTCGTCCATCGCGCAGCTCCCGGACTGGATCGAGGACCACCTGTGAAGGTCGGGCTCGACCTGATCGAGATCGCGCGCGTGCGGCGGGCGCTCGACCGCTACCCGCGCTTCCGCGAGCGGGTCTTCACCGAGGCGGAGCGCGCGTACTGCGACTCGCGCCCGAACCCGGCCGAGAGCTACGCGGGCCGCTTCGCCGCGAAGGAGGCGGTCGGGAAGGCGCTCGGGTTCGGCGTCGCGCGCGCGTGGGCGTGGCAGGACGTCGAGGTCGTGGGCCGTCCCAAGCCGTCCGTGCGGCTCTCGGGCCGGGTCGCGGCGCGGGCGGCGAGCGTCGGCGTGGGGCAGATCGATCTCTCCATGACCCACTCGCGCGAGCTGGCCGCCGCCGTCTGCGTCGTCGTCGACCCGTGAGTTGGATCGAGCCGCTCTACACCGCCGAGGAGATGCGGCGGGCGGAGGAGGGGCACGACGTCGAGGCGATGATGGAGCGGGCTGCACGCGCGGTCGCCGACGCGGTGCTGCGGCGCCGGCCCGACGCGACGAGCGTCGCGGTCGTGTGCGGCCGCGGCTCGAACGGGGGCGACGGGCGGATCGCGGCGCGCATGCTCGAGGCGGCCGGGCGGACGGTCTCCGTGGTCGAGGCGGTGGCCGGGGCCGAGGTGCCGCCCGCGGACGTCGTCGTCGACGCGCTCTTCGGCACCGGGTTCAGCGGCGAGCCGCGCCCGGACGCCGCGGCGCTCATCGCGCAGATGACCGGGGACGTCGTCGCGGTGGACGTCCCGTCCGGCGTCGACGCCTCGACGGGCGAGGTCCGCGGCGCGGCCGTGCGGGCGGCGGCGACGGTGACGATGCACGGGCCGAAGGTCGGGCTCCACGTGAGCCCCGGCCGCGCGCACGCGGGCGAGGTCGAGGTCGCGGACATCGGCATCGAGCACGTCGAGACCGCGCACGGGCTCGTGACGCCGCGGATCCTCGCGGCCGTGCCGCCCCGGCGCGCGACCGACAACAAGTACACCGCCGGCGCCGTGCTCGTCGTCGGCGGGGCGCCCGGGATGACCGGGGCGGTGCGCCTCGCCGCCACGGCGGCGCTGCGGGCCGACGCGGGCTACGTCGCGGTCGCCGTCCCGCCCGAGTCGCTCGCCGCCGTCGAGACGACGCTGCTCGAGCCGGTGAAGGCGACGTGGGACCGGGTCGGCGAGCTCGCCCCGCGGTTCGGCGCCGTCGCCGTCGGTCCGGGCCTCGGCCGCAGCGACGCGGCCCGGGCGCTCGTGCACGAGGTGCTCGCGCTCGACCTCCCGGTCGTGGTCGACGCGGACGCGCTCGCGCTGCTCGAGCCGACCGAGCGGCGGCGCCGACCGTGCTGACGCCGCACGAGGGCGAGCTCGCCGCGATGCTCGGCGAGGACTCGGCCTGGGTGCGGGCGCACCGGCTCGAGGCCGTGCGGCAGGCGCGCGCGTGGTACCCGGCGACCGTGCTCCTCAAGGGAGCCGACACGATCGTCGACGGCACGTGGGTCCATTCGATCGACGCGCCGCAGCTCGCGACCGCCGGCACCGGCGACGTCCTCACGGGCGTGATCGCCGCGTTCCTCGCCAAGGGCCTCCCGGGCCCGGTCGCGGCCGCGGCGGGTGCCGCCGCGCAGGCGCAGGCGGCGCTCCTCGGGCCGGAGCGCGGCCTGGTCGCGTCCGATCTCGTCGAGGCGCTGCCGGACGTGCTGGCGGGTATGGGCGCGACGTACCAGTAGGTATTGTCCGTCCATACCGGACGGTATGCTGGTGACACACCATGCAGACCGACCTGAACCCGTTCGTCTACTCGCGCCCGATCGCGCCCGACGACGTCATCGACCGCGACGAGGAGACGCGGAAGCTGCTCGCGCTGGCGGCCGGCGGCCACTACGTGCGGCTCTACGCGCCGCGGAAGTACGGGAAGACGAGCCTCCTCCGGCGCGTCCTGCGCGACGCCGAGCGCGACGAGGGGATGGTGCCGGTGCTCGTCGACCTCTACGGCGTGCTCTCGCTCGCGGACGTGGCCGTCCGGGTCGAGCGCGCGTACGCCGGGCAGCTCAAGGGCCGGGTCCGGGCGCGGATCGACGAGTTCCTCCAGAGCACGGGCCTCGGCCTCTCCCTCAGCGCGATGGGGATCGGCGCCCGCCTGCAGCTCGACCCGCGCGCCGACCCGCTGCCCGCGCTCCACGCGCTGCTCGACCTGCCGCTCCGCCTCGAGGGCGAGGGCCGGCGCGCGCTCGTCGTCCTCGACGAGTTCCAGGACCTCGCGAAGGTGCGCGAGATGGACGCCGTCCTCCGCAGCCACATCCAGTTCCACGGCGAGGTCGCGAGCTACGTCTTCTCCGGCTCGGAGGCGGGCCTCATGGCGCAGCTCTTCGAGGCGCCGCACGCGCCGCTCTACGGCCAGGCCGCGCCGCTCCGGCTCGGCCGCCTCGCCGCCCCGGACCTGGCCGCGTACGTCGCCGACCGGTTCCGCGGGACCGAGCGCGAGGTCGGCGACGCGCTCGGGCCGCTGCTCGAGGTCGCGGACGGGCACCCGCAGCGGGCGATGCTCCTCGCGCACCACCTGTGGGAGGCGGTGCCGCCCGGCGAGGCGGCCACGCACGCGTCCTGGCAGCGCGCGTTCGCCACCGCGCTGGCGCAGCTCGAGCCGGAGCTCGACGCGCACTGGCAGCGTCTCACGACCGTCGAGCAGAAGACGCTCCGCGCCGTCGTCGGGGGCGGCGGCTCGCCGTACCGGACGGCGCTGCTCGAACGGCTCGACCTGCAGAAGGCGAGCGCGCAGCAGGCGCTCCGCAACCTCGCCGCGCGGGGCGAGGTCGAGCGCGACGAGCGCCGCTACCGCCTCGTCGACCCGCTCTTCGCCGTGTGGATCGAGCGGCTCGCCTCGCCGCCGGAGTAGCCTCGGACCGTGCACCGCTCGGAGCTCACGATCGACCTCGGCGCCGTCCGCCGGAACGCGGAGCGGCTGCTCGCCGCGCTGGAGGGGGCGGAGCTGTGGGCGGTGGTCAAGGCCGACGGCTACGGCCACGGCGCCGTCGACGTCGCCGGGGCGGCGCTCGGTGCCGGCGCCACCGCGGTGTGCACGGCGACCGTCCCCGAGGCGCTCGTCCTCCGCCGGGAGTACCCGTCCGCGCGGCTGCTCGTCCTCGGCCCCGCGGCCCAGCGCGAGGTCGCCCAGGCGCGCGAGGCGCGGCTCGAGCTGGCGGCGGTGGCGGGGGAGGCCCCGGTGGGGCTGCCGGTGCACCTGAAGCTCGACACCGGCATGGGCCGCTGGGGCGTCTCCGAGCTGCAGGCGGGCGGCGCGGACGTCGTCGGGGTCATGAGCCACCTCGCGAGCGCCGACTGCGACGCGGCGTACACGCGCTGGCAGGTCGACCGCTTCCGCGACGCGACCGCCGAGCTCCGCGGCGTGACGCGCCACCTCGCCAACAGCGCCGGCGCGCTCCGCTACCCGGAGTCGCGGTTCGACGCCGCGCGGTGCGGGATCGCCCTGTACGGGCTGTCCCCGTTCGGGGAGGATCCCGCCGTGGACGGGCTCGAGCCGGCGCTGCGATGGGACAGCCACCTCGCGCACGTGAAGCTCCTGCACCCCGGCGAGAGCACGGGGTACGGGCGCCGCTGGGTCGCCGAGCGGGACACCTGGATCGGGATCGTCCCGGTCGGGTACGCCGACGGCTTCCGGCGCGACCTCACGGGGACGGAGGTGCGCGTCGCCGGGGAGCCGCGCCGCGTCGTCGGGACGATCTCGATGGACGCGCTCGCGGTCGAGCTCGACCGCGAGCTTCCCGTGGGGACGCCGGTCGTCCTCGTCGGGCCCCGCGTCCCGCTCGAGTCCCACGCGAAGGTGGCGGGGACGATCACGTACGAGCTCGCGTGCGGGATCGGCTCGTCGCCGCTGCGCTCCCGGCGGACGGTGCTGCATGGCTGACGAGCGGACGCGCGCGGAGCGGGCGGCCGAGCTCCAGGCGGAGCGCGCCGGGGACCTGCGGGCCAGGCTCGACCGGCTCGTCGCGCTCACCGGCGACGAGCGCGTGCTCGACGTCGGCACCGGCACCGGGCGCGATCGCCCTCGCGCTCGCGCCGCTCGTGCGGGAGGTGATCGGGCTCGACGAGTCCGAGGAGCGGCTCGCCCTCGCGCGCGACGGCGCCCCGGCGAACGCCTCGTTCGTGGTGGGCGACGCGTCGAGCCTCCCGTTCGAGCTCGGCGCGTTCGACCTCGTCACGTGCGTCCGGACGCTCCACCACGTCCGCCGGCCGGAGGTCGTGATCGCGGAGCTCGTCCGCGTCACGCGGCTCGGCGGCCGGCTCCTCGTCGTCGACCAGCTCGCGCCCGTGGAGCCGCTCGAGGCGCTCGAGCTCGACCGCTTCGAACGCGCGCGCGACCCGTCGCACACGCGGCTGCTGCCGGACGGCGACCTGCGCGCGATGTTCGAGATGAACGGCCTCGTCACGCTCGCGAACGAGACCGTGCGCGAGCGGCGCGACCTCGACCGCTACCTCGACCTCGCCGCCTGCGAGGGGGACGCCCGCTCCCACGCCGAGTCGCTCGCGCCGTCCGAGGCGACCGAGGTCGACGTCGGCTGGTACCTGCTGCGGCGCTAGGTCCGCTCGAGGTTCACGAGCGAGGAGAGCAGGCTCCGGCGCTCGGCCTCGAGCCCGGTGAACGCCGCCGCGAGCAGCTCCTCGCCGCGCTCGCTCAGCCCGAGATGCGCGACCCGCCCGTCGGCGCGCGACGGCTCGCGCGTGACGAGGCCCGCGTCCTCTGCCCGGCCGACGAGCTCCGTCACCGTGCTCTGCGCGAGCTGGAGGCGCTCGGCGAGCGTCGTCACGGTCGACCGCTCGGAGCCGTCGGCGGCGCCCTTGATCATCAGCAGCAGCAGGTAGCGCTGCGGCGTCAGCCCGGAGTCGCGCGCGATCCGCTCCGTCCGTCGCAGGAAGCGGCGGAGGGCGGCGCGGAACTCGGCGACGCGGACGTACTCGTCGAGTGCGTGCGGATCCGTCACGGCTCCATTCTCCGCCGGGCGGCGCGGGCGAGCAACCGCGCGGTCGTCCCGGGCGCGAGCGCCTGCACGACGGCGCCTGCGCGGTACCAGCGCGGGACGAACGTCTCGACGACGCCGCGGTCGAGCGCGTCGAGGATGTGTGCCGCGACTCGCTCCGGGTCGATCGTCACGCGTCGCAGGAGCGGGTTGCGGAGCCGGTCGCGGTTCGGGAACCCCTCCGTGTGGACGAAGCCGGGGTTCACCGTGAGCACGCCGATCCCGCGTGGGGCCAGCTGCGCCGCGGCCGCGCGCGAGAACGCGAGCTGGGCGTGCTTCGACGGCGAGTAGGGCCCCATCGGCGGCACCGAGACCGTGCCGGCGACGGAGACGACGTTCACGAGCCTCGACGGGCGGCCCGCCTCGAGCAGCGGCAGGAACGCCCGCGTCGTCCAGACCGTCCCGAGGAAGTTCGTCGCGAGCACCTGCTCCATCCGCTCCGGGTCGAGCCCGAACGTCTGCGACCGGCCGGGGATCCCCGCGTTGTTGACGAGGAGCGAGACGGCCGGGTGCCGCTCGGTCACGGCCGCGGCGACCCGGTCGACCTCCGCACGGTCGGAGACGTCGCAGACCTCGGCCTCGCCGCCGACCTCCGCGGCGAGCGGCTCGAGGCGCTCCCGGCGGCGGGCGAGCAGCACGCACCGCCACCCGCGCTCGGCGAGCATGCGCACGAGCGCAGCGCCGATGCCGGAGGACGCGCCGGTGACGACGGCGACCCGGCTCACACCACGCTCAGCGGCAGATGCGGACGACGCGCTCGGCCGTGGCCGTCCGGCCCGCGGCGTCCCGGACGACGGCGCGCAGGACGTGCCGGCCCTTCTTCGCGCCGGCGGTCCGCCACGTCGCCCCGTACAGGCCGGCGGGGCCCTGGCGCACGGTCGCGATCGTCCGGCGCCCGTCGAGGAACCGGACCGAGCGGATCGTGCGCGTCGACCCGGCGACGGCGACGAGCTGCGTCTGCGCCGTGGCGCACTCGCGGCGCTCCGGGTAGAGCCACTGGATCGTCGGCGCGTTCACGGCCTGGAACCGGGCGGCGGCGAAGTTCGTGTTCGGCATGATGTTCTCGCCGCTCGTGTTCACGTTCTTCGCCTCCTGGAAGTCGGAGGCGACGATCGTCGCGGTCGTGCGTCCGAGCGGGGATCCGCGGCGCGGCGGCCGGGAGCGGGAAGAGCGCGAGGCCCGCGACGGGGTCGTAGAGCGCGGCGCCGACGACCGCGCCGCGGTACGCGATCACCAGCGAGAGCGGGTCGACGCCGGCGCCGGGCGCCAGGAAGTCGTCGACGACGCGGGCGACGAGCGTCGGCCGTCCGGCCGAGACGCGGGTCGTCACCGGGACGATCAGCGGCGGCGAGACGTCGTCGACCCAGGCCTTCAGCACGTAGGGCCCGGCGTAGAGCCGTCCGGTGAACTCGTCGCGCGGCGAGTCGACCGAGACGTAGTAGTCGCCGGGCCGCGGGAGGGACGCGCCGGCCGTGCCGGCGTCGAGGAGGAAGCCGATCGTCAGCGGATTGACGTTGACGGGCGTGCCCGCGGCGCCCTGGACGTCGTTCTCGTCCTTCGAGCCGAGCACCCACGGGTCGGCGACCGTCCCCGCCCCGGAGGCGATGACGGCGACGCCGAAGTTCGCCGCCGGGAGGTCGAGGTCGAACCTGTAGAGCCGCTCGGCGCCGCTCTCCGCCATCGTCGGCCCGGTGTACGTCGGCGGCGGGCCGAAGGCCGCGCCGGGGTAGCGGTAGACCTCGACCGCCGAGGTCCCGCGCGTGTCGCCCTGCTGCAGGATCTGCAGCGGCGTGGCCGTGAGCGCCGCCGAGCGCCGGCCGCTTGACGAGGAAGAAGTACGGGATCCGGCGCGTGTCCGTGCCGCGGCGGAGGACGACGAAGCCGTAGTTCTCGCCCTCGGCGGCGTCGGCCGCGGCGCGCGCGGTCGCGACGAGCTGCGCCTCGCCGCCCGGCGCGAGCGTGACGCTCGCGGGCAGCTCGATCGTCGCGCCGGCGGAGGCCGACTGCGGGCGGAGCTCGACCTGCCAGGTGCCGGCGCCGTCGCCGGCGTCGCGGATCGTCGTCAGCAGGCTCCGCGACCGCGCCCCGCCGCGCACGTCGAGGTCGCCGTACGAGAACGAGGACGGCTCGGCGAACACGAGCGGCCGGTCGGCGCGGGTGAGGTCGACGAGCCCGCCGCCCTGGAGCGTCACCGGCGCCTCCTTCGTGCGGGCGCTGTCGGCCCACGCGGGGCCGCCGGTCTGCACGAGCGCCGACTTCACCTGGCGCGGCGTCCAGCCCGGGTGCCGCTGGCGGAGGAGCGCGGCCGCGCCCGCCACGTGCGGCGCCGCCATGCTCGTCCCGTCGAAGACCGCGAACGGCCCGCCGGACTGCGGCAGCGTCGCGGAGAGGATCTGGCCGCCCGGTGCGGCCACGTCCGGCTTGAGCAGGTGCCCGAACGCGGTCGGGCCGCCGGACGAGAAGCTCGTGACGATCCCGCTCCGGCCCGTCTGGATCGCGAGCGGCGCCTCGCGGTAGCGGAAGCGCACGTCCGGCTGCTGCACGAGGGCGGTCTTCAGGGCCGCGCCGTCGGCGTCGGCGATCATCCCGCTCGGCAGCTCCAGCTGCGTCGGAACGGTGTTGGCCTCGCCGGCCCGGTTGTCCACGAACACGATCCCGACCGCGCCGGCGCGGCGCGCGCGCTCGACCTTGGACGTGAAGGTGCAGATGCCGCGCTGCACGAGCGCGACCGCGCCGTTCAGCGACCCCGCCGGGAGGAGGCCGCCCGCGTTCGGGTTCCCCTCGGGCCCGCAGAGGTACGGATCGCCGATCGTCCCGACGTCGCGGAGGGGCACGCCGGCCGTCCACGAGTCCGGGAAGCGCGCGCCGGGGGTGGGCTTGAAGGGGAGCGGCCGGGCGAGCGCGACCGGGTCGACGAGCTCGAGCGACGACCCGAACACCTGGTCGCTCGAGACGGCCGCGACGGAGATCGCCTCGGGGGCGGTGCCCGGCGAGCCGGCCGTGCCCGTGCCGAAGTCGTCGCGGTCGTTGCCGGCGGAGATGACCGGGACGACGCCTGCCGCGACCACGTTCGCGACGGTCTCGATCATCGCGTCGTTCACCGGCTCGGTCTCCGAGCCGCCGCCGGAGAAGTTGATCACGTCCATCCCGTCCGCGACCGCGGACTCGAACGCGGCCACGATCTCCGGCGTGTTCGCCACGTGGCCGATCGGCGTCGGGACGGTGAAGACGCGGTAGTTGCCGAGCCACGCGCGCGGCGCGACGCCGGAGAGGCCGGTCGTGCGCGGGTGGTCGGGGCCGGCCGGGGCGGTGGTGCCGGCGTTGCCGGCCGCGATCCCGGCCACGTGCGTGCCGTGGAACGACGCGCGCGGGTCGACCGCGAGGCGGCCGGGCTCGCCCGAGCCGGGGCCGGGGAACGCCCGCGCGACGATCACCTTCGGCGTCGTCCACCGGGTCCCGCCCTTCGGGAAGCCGGCGGGATACGTGTAGCCGGTCGGGTCGAAGAACACGTTCGACTGGTCGATCCCGTCGTCGACGACGCCGATCTTGATCCCCTCGCCGCGCGCGCCGCCGCCGGCGGCCGACCAGAGCGGCGTCGGCCTCGATCAGCTGCGGGCTGTGGTCGAGCGCGAGCCGGTAGCGGACGCTCGGGTAGACCTTGGTCGCGAAGCCCTGGCGGACGAGTGCGGGGAGCTTCGCCGCGGGCAGGTCGACGGCGAGGCCGTTGAGGACGATCCGGAAGCGGCGGTACACGCGCGCATCCGGGATCGCGCGGCGGAGCTGCGTCACCGCAGCCTGCTGCGAGCGCGCGAGGCGGGCGAGGTACGCGCGCGACGAGGCGCCCGCGACGTCGAGCTTGCGCGCACCGCCTCGGGCCTGCAGCGAGCGTCCCGTCCACTGCGCGAGCGGCGGCTGTCCCAGGCGGACGACCACGGTGATCCGCCCGCGCGCGTGTCCCTTCGGGACGACGATCGTCCCGGTGCGGACGCGCGGGAGCTCGACCTCGCCGGCGCGCCGGTCGATCGGGCGGAGGTCGGCCGCAGCGGGGACGGCGACGACGAGCGCCGCGACGACGAGGAGCGGAACAACCAAGCGGCGCAAGGGCGCCAACAGTAACCGAAAGGCAACCGGACTTCCGCCCGATTAGACTCGCCGCCGTGCCGGGTCGCTTCGAGGGGAAGTCCGCCCTGATCATGGGCGTCGCGAACAAGCGCTCGATCGCCTGGGCGATCGCGCGCCGGCTCGCCGACGAGGGCGCGCGCCTCGCCTTCACGTTCCAGGGCGAGCGGATCGAGAAGAACGTCCGCGAGCTGGCCGAGTCGGTGTCGAGCCCGCTCGTCACGGCGTGCGACGTCCGCTCCGACGACGACCTCGAGCGCGTCTTCCGGGAGACCGGCGAGACCTTCGACGGCGGCCTCGACCTGCTCGTCCACTCGGTCGCCTTCGCGGACGCGGCCGATCTCGAGGGACGCTTCATCGACACGCCGCGCGACCGCTTCTGGCTCGCCGTCGACATCTCCGCGTACTCGCTCGTGCAGGCCTCCCGTGCTCGCCGAGCCGCTGATGGCGGCGCGCGGCGGCGGCTCGATCGTGACGATGACCTACCTCGGCGGCGAGCGGGCGGTGCCGCACTACAACGTCATGGGCGTGGCCAAGGCGACGCTCGACGCCTCGGTGCGCTACCTCGCCTGGGATCTCGGGCAGAAGAGCATCCGCGTCAACGCCGTCTCGGCCGGCCCGGTGCGCACGCTCGCGGCCCGGTCGATCGCCGGGTTCCCGACGATGGAGGCGATCGTCGAGGAGCGCGCGCCGCTCCACCGCCACATCGAGTCCGACGACGTCGGCGCGGCGGCGGCGTACCTGCTGAGCGACGAGGCGCGGAACGTGACCGGGACGACGCTCTACGTCGACTCCGGCTACCACGCGATGGGTATGTAGCCGGCCTAGCGCCTAGTGCTCTCCGGGCGCCGGCGGGATGCTCGGGTCGAAGAGGATCAGGTGCGGCCCGGCGGGCCCGGTCGTGGTCTTCTTCCGAACGTCGGTGAAGCTCACCCATGGGCCTGCGCCGGGCCTGGAAGGCGTGACACCTCCGGCGTTGCCGACCCGGAAGAGCCAGATCCCGTACTCGTCGTTCCGCGCAGGCCCGAAGTCGGGATCGTTGTCCCACGGCGTGAGGAGTGAGTTCGTGACGTAGAGGCGGCGGTTGTCGCGGCTCAGCCGCAGCATGTTCGGATGCGGCACCGTGACGGCGGTCTTGAGGACGGGGTTGAAGGGATCGGTGATGTCGAACTGCTGCACCGTGTTTCCAAACCAGTTGCTCGTGTACAGGTACTTGCCGTCGCCCGAGAGGGTGAGGTCGGGCGGGAGCTTGAGCCCGTCGTCCGGCCCGAGCACCTGCTGGAAGTCGTAGACGCCGTCATGGTCGTCGTCGTCCGCCAGCCAGATTGCGCTGGTGCCGGGCGCGTTGATGAACGCCCGCCGAACCCCCGGCTTGCGGACGAAGTGCACCATGAGCGCCCCGCTCGCCTTCCCGAGATCGGCGGTCTGGATCACCTTGCGACGGCGCAGGTCCCACACATAGACCTCGCTGCCGAGGCAGCTCGGCTCGATCCCTGCAGCGCACGTTGCCGGCGAGCCGAACGTCGTGCTGATGCCGCGGTTCGCGCCGGGTAGCGACTCGAAGTCGTACATGTACTTCGGGGCGGACTCGCCTGGCTCACGCACCGGTCCCGGGCCGAAGTGCCCCACGAACGCGCCGGTCTTGTCGTCGATCTCGACCATGCCTCCGGGGAGCGTCGTGTCGGTCGCTGCGCCGATCATCGTGACGAGGGCACGGCCGTGGGACACGCCGTGACCCATCACGCCGTGCGGGACGACATAGCCGCTCTTCGCGGCGAGCTTGTCGTTGACCGTCCTCAAGCTCAATCGCCGGCCGTCGCCCTTGACGTCGAAGACGTGGATCCGGCTGGAGAACAGGCCCGGCACCAGTAGCCGCTTCTGGTCGTGCGAGTAGCCGTAGTGGTGGAGCTCGTCGCCGACGTTCGGCATGTCGACTCGGTTCACGATCTTGCCGAAGTCGGGCCGCCGCGGGTCCGCCCCGATCACGGCGATGAAATCTGGGTCGGTCGCGCTCTGCGCGACGGTGCTCACGTAGAGATATCGCTCTTGCTTCCCGCCTTGCTTCAGGCCGTGACTGTGTCCGGTCGCCACAGCTCCGGACCCGGACGCGGTGGCGACCACGGCAACCAACGCCGCCACGGCGCAGGCGAGCGCGGTGAACCCGACTGCGATTCGAGTTCTCATTGTTCTCCTCCTGATGTTGTTGCCGCGCCGTCAGCGCGGGTTTCGTCGTTTCGATTGCGCGGCCGGCGACGGAATCGCCAGCCGAGCCGGGAGAGCTCGACCCGGAACAGGGCGAGCACGATCGGCACGGAGCCCGCGGCCGCAAGCACCGCCTGGAGCAGCGGGGCCTCGCCGCCGTGGTGCCCGAGGATCATTGGAAGATCTCCGTTGTGCAGTCGCCGTTCTGGAGGCGGACCTCGTGCGCGCGGGCCGGCCCGCCGGGGCGGTCGTGGAAGTCGACGAAGAAGTCCGGGTCGAGCTCCATCCCGCCGTTGGGGTCGCAGTCGATCCGCAGCAGCCAGGAGCGCAGTTCGGGGTAGAACTGGTTGTCCCAGGTGGAGTAGAGCGAGTTGGTGACGTAGAGGCGGCGGCCGTCGTAGGAGAGCTGGAGCATGTTGCGGGCCGCCGCTGAGCTCGCGGCCCGGCGTCGCTGGGGGTGCCGATCACGCCGCCGAGGAACAGCTGCCCGGTCAGCTTCGGGCTGGTCGGGTCGGAGACGTCGTATTGGCGGATGTCGCCGTGGAGCCAGTTGGCGAAGTAGAGGTAGCGGTCGTCCATGGAGAGGACGAGGTCGGTGATCAGGCCGGGCACGGGGAAGGGCCAGCCCTCGAGTGGGACGCTCTCGACCTCGATCACCGGCTCGGCCGGCCACGAGCCGTTCGCGGTCGAAGTGCCACATGACGCTCGACAGCGCGGCGCCGACGAAGCCCTGCTCCGCGTCGGGGTGGTGGAGCCAGCGGACCTCGAGCGGGACCAGGCCCTTCTCGCCGAGGTCGACGGTCTGCTCGAGCTCGCGCGTGTCGAGGTCCCAGAAGTGGATGCGGTGGCCGTAGCGGCCGGCCTCGACGTCGGCGAGGTCGAAGCCGCCTCTCGTAGGCGTTGGGCTCGCCGAACTCGCTGGAGACGAGGACGTTCTTGCGCGGCTGGTACCAGAAGTCGTAGTTGAGCGGCGGCTTGTCGCCGCCGTTCTCCCAGCGGCCCTTCACCTCGAACGTCTGCGCGTCGAGCACGGCGAAGCCGCCCGAGCCGTTGCCGTCGGCGTCGCCGAGCATCGCGAGGACGACGTTGTCGCCGGGCATGCAGTGCACCGTGTGCGGCCGCGTGTAGCCCGTCTTGCGGACGATCTCCTCCGGCTCGATCACCTTCTCGATCCGCGGGCGGCGCGGGTCGTCGGCGACGTTGACGATGTGGACGCGCGACGAGCGGAAGCCGGGGACGATCAGGTGCGAGCGGTCGGGCCCGTGGCAGGCCGACGAGCAGCGGTTCCAGCCGAAGTGGTGGAGCTCGTCGCCGACGTTGGGCATCGGCAGCTCGTGCACGATCCGCGCCGTCGGCGGCGTCGACGACGGCGAGGAAGTCGGGCGCCTCGACGCCGGTGCCCTCGTGCAGGCAGCTGACATAGAGAAACTCCTCCGGCGGCGCCTGCATCGCCTCCTGTGGTGAACGGTGGAAGGAGGCGGGCTTGTTGTCGTGCGTATGCATCAGGGCTCCTTTTCACGTGGCGGCGCAAGTGCGTCGCGGCTGCGGAGGAACACGATCGCGCGACCGGCTTACGCGCCTGTGACACGTGACTAACGCCGGGCTAATGCGTGCGACAATCCGAGGGCGTGGAGTTCGAGTTGCTTGGGCCGCTGAGGGTCGTCGAGGGTGGCCGCGATGTGACACCCGCGCGTCCCAAACAGCGGGCGTTGCTCGCGATGCTGCTCTTGCATCGCGAGGAGGTGGTGCCCGGCGTCCGGCTGATCGAGGCGCTGTGGGGGGAGGAGCCGCCGGAAACCGCCCAGACCGCGCTGCACGGCCACGTCTCCGTCTTGCGCAAGCTGATCGGTACCGATCGGATCAAGACGCGGCCTCCCGGTTATCTGCTGCAGGCCTCGGTCGACGAGGTTGACTTGGCCCGGTTCGAGTCGTTGGTCGCGCAAGCGCGAGAGCGGGCCGATCCGGGCGAGCGATCGGACTGCCTGCGCGAGGCGCTTGCGCTCTGGCACGGAACGCCGCTGGCGGAGCTCCGAGACCGGGAGCTCGCAGAGCGCGAGATCGCCCGGCTGGAGGAGGTACGCCTCGCGGCGATCGAGGATCGGGTCGAAGCCGACTTGGCGCTCGGCAGCCACGCCGAGCTCGTGCCCGAGCTCGAGACGCTCGTCGCGGAGCATCCGTTTCGCGAGCGACTACGCGGCCAGCTGATGCTCGCGCTCTATCGCTGCGGCCGCCAGGCCGAAGCGCTGGCGGCGTATCAGGAGACGAGGCGCGCCCTCATCGACCAGCTCGGGATCGAGCCCGCGCCGACGCTTCGCGAGCTCGAGCGGCGGATCCTGAATCAGGATCCTTCGCTCGAGGTCCACACGCGTCGGGAGGCAACGCTCGTGGAGCCGAGTCGGGAGCGGGCTCAGCCCCGAGCGAGCGCCGACACGGAGCGGAAGCTCGCGACGATCGTCTTCGCTGACGTGGTTGGCTCGACGGCGTTCGGCGTGCCGCTCGACCCCGAGCGCCTGGACGCGCTCGTCGGCGTCTACCTCGAGCCGGTGTCCGAGGTCATCGCCTCGTGGGGCGGGACGGTGGAGAAGTACATCGGAGACGTGATCGTCGCCATCTTCGGCGTTCCGGCGGCGCACGAGAACGACGCCGACCGCGCACTTCGGGCCTCGCTCGAGATGATCGACCGGCTCGAGGAGCTGAACGAAGGCTTCCGCGAGCGGCATGGCATCACACTGGCGATGCGGATCGGAGTCAACACGGGCGAGGTGATCGCCTCGGTCGCACCGGAGCGCGACCAGCGGCTCGTCGCCGGCGAGGCAGTCAACGTCGCGGCCCGCCTGGAGCAGGCGGCCGAGCCGGGCACCGTGCTCGTCGGCGATCGGACCTTCGCAGCGACACGCCACGCGTTCCACTTCGAAGATGCGCTCACGCTCGAGCTCAAGGGCATGAGCACCGCGATCCTCGCGCACCGGCTGCGCGGAACGCACCTCGCGGCGGAGCTGCCTGCTGCACGCCGATCGCCGCTTGTCGGGCGCCGGCGCGAGCTTGTGCAGCTGCAGGAGCTCCTCGACGAGTCGGTGGAGGCGGCAGCGCCGCGGTTCGGCCTCGTGTTCGGGTCGGCGGGGATCGGCAAGAGCAGACTCGTCGCGGAGCTCCTCGCTTCGGCACGCGAGGCGCGACCCGAGCTCGCGGTGCACACGGGCCGTTGCTTGGCGGCCGGACGCGGAATCACATTCTGGGCGCTCGCCGAGATCCTCCGGGATGCGTTCGGCGTCTCGCTAGACGTGGCCGCCGACCGCGCCGGCGAGACGCTGCTCGCCGGCGCGCGTGTCCTGCTCGCGCCGCTGGGTCTCGCCGACACCGAGCTCGAGCACACGGCGTATGCGCTGGCGACGACTGCCGGCCTCGCACCTCCGGACAATCCGCTCGACCGCCTCGAGCCGCGCGCCGTCGCCGACGAGCTCGGGCGAGCGTGGCCGCGCTTCGCCACGGCGCTTGCCTCGCGACGACCGACGATCCTCGTCGTCGAGGATCTTCATTGGGCGGGTGAGCCGCTGGTCGAGATGCTGGACCGCCTCGTGGCCCGCGCAGCAGGGCCGCTGCTGGTCATCGCCACGGCCCGACCCGAGTTCGTGGACGCTCACCCCGGCTTCGGCACCGGGCGCGAAGGCATGACGTCGATCACGCTCCAGTCCCTGACGCAGGCAGAGGCAGCCGCGCTCGTGAGTGGGCTGCTTCCCGCGGCGGACGTACCCGACGTTCTCCAACGCACCATCGTCGAGACGGCCGAGGGAAATCCGTTCTTCCTCGAGGAGATCGTCCTGCAGCTCGTGGACACGGGTGCGATCGTGGTCGCCGGCGACGGCTGGCGCGCTACCGCGGCGGCTGCGCAGATCACCATTCCGGACACCGTGCATGGCGTGCTCGCTGCGCGGATCGACGCTCTGTCGCCGGACGAGAAGCGGGTGCTCCAGGAGGCGGCAGTGATCGGACGCGTCTTCTGGCTGGAACCGCTCGCGCGCGCTCTCGCGGGCGTCGACGTCGAGGCGGTGCTACCCCGCCTCGAGGAACGGGCGCTCGTCGTGGAACGGCCGAGCTCGTCGCTCCGTGGCCACGCGGAGTACCAGTTCAAGCACGCTCTCGTTCGCGACGTCGCCTACGCCGCCATACCGAAGACGCGCCGCGCGCGTGCCCACGCCGAGCAGGCGGCGTGGATCGAGCAGCTCGGCCGCCCCGACGAGCTCGTCGAGCTGATCGCGCATCATTACCGCTGCGCCGCCCTCGGCGACGACGCCGACCTCGCGTGGGCCGACAGCGCGGCCGAGCAAGCGGGAGTCCGGAAGCGCGCGTTCGAAGCGCTCCTCGAGGCCGGGGAAAGCGTTCGGCGCCGGTTCGCGATCGACAAGGCGCTCGAGCTCCACGACGAGGCGCTCGCGCTCGCTGCCGACGACGTCCAGCGCGCGCGGGCGCTCGCGGCGATCGGCGACGACCACGAGGCTGCGTATCACGGCGACGAGGCTTGGGCGGCCTACCAGCCCGCGCTCGACCTTCTCCGCGACCGACCCGGCACCGAGTCGCTACGCACGCGGATCTACCTCGCGGCCAGTCGAATGGCGGCCGTCAAGTGGGGCGGCTTTCGCTCGAAGCCGACGCCGGCCCAGATGGAGCGTTTCCTCGACGAGGGGCTGGCGGTCGCCACCGACGAGGAGGCGCGGAACTGGCTGACGGTGCTCAAGGGCAACGCCGGGCTCCGCTGGGTGTGGTTGGGCCTCGAGGATCCGCTGCCGCTCGCGGAGCGGATCGCCGTCGCCGAGAAGGCGGTCGAGATCGCGGAAGGCCTTGGCGTCCCCGAGCTCCTGAGTCAGGCCTACCGCACGTACGGGCTGCTGCAGTCTTTCGGCGGCCGGTGGGACGTCACAGTCGCCACGGCCCGCCGAGATCTCGCCCTCGCCGAGGATCTTCAGCCCACGGAGCAGGCGTTCGCGCTTTTCTGGAACGCCCTCTTCCTCATGGAGATCGCCGGCGAGTTCGCCGAGAACCTGCCTCACGCTGCGCGCTCGCTCGATGTCGCTGGGGCGTTGACACCGCACGAGCGCATGCACGGCACGTACACGGTGATGAACGCGAACTACCACCTCGGCCGCTGGTCGGACGTCGAGGCTGTCGCCTCAGTCCACCTGGAGGAGCTCGCGAAGGAACCGGGCATCGGCTGCGCGTACGTTCGGAGCGGCACTCCTCTCGCCGCCTTGGTCCTCGCGCACCAAGGTCGGCTCGACCGTGCGGCCGAGCTCGCCGCCACCTTCGAGCCCGATCCCGACAAGCTCGGCCTCGCCGACGCGTGGCTCGCGCGCTACCACGTTGCCCGGGGCGACCCGCTCGCGGGACGCGAGCTCGCCGAGCAGATCATCGGCCGGTCGGTCTACGCGGAGGAGAACGCCTTCGAGATCCTCGCCATGCTCGAGGCGCTCGTCGCGCTCGAGGACTGGGACGGGCTCGCGGGCTTCGTCCGGCGAGCACGAGCCTTCGCCGACGCGCTGGCGCTTGTCGAGCCCGCCATCGCCCGTGCGGAAGCCGTCGCGCTGGCGGCTGCGGGAGACAACGCGGAGGCAGAGGAGCTGCTCCGAAGCGCCGCGGCGGAGTTCGAGCGGATGGGGGTCGTCTTCGAGGCGGCGCTGACGAAAGAGCGGCTCGCTGCCGTGACGTCGAGAGACAATGCGTCACGGCTCCGGGCCGAGGCCCTCGCCGTGTACGAGCAGTTGGGAGCGGATCCGCATGCGGACCGGCTGAGAGCGTCGGGACACGCGCCGACGAGCGGTCAGTAGCAACACGGCGCGTCGCTGCGCTTCCGCTCCGCGGCGTCCTGGTCAGGACCCGGTGATGACCTACCGTCAGGCAACCGTGATCAGACGTGCGTTCGGCGCGGTGTGCCCAGGGTCATGCGTGATTGCCGCTCCGGAGCTACGCGGCATCGGACGGGTCGATTCCCCGCTCTTCGTGCGTGAGCTGCCCGGCGCCGGCGATCCCCATGAGGTGCGCCCCGATCACGGCG
Organism: uncultured Thermoleophilia bacterium; assembly: GCA_963733995.1. Taxonomy (GTDB): domain Bacteria; phylum Actinomycetota; class Thermoleophilia; order Gaiellales; family Gaiellaceae; genus DATHTC01. The sequence goes on along the minus strand of CAVTFO010000013.1, from coordinate 104,636 downwards.
ATCCAGACCAGTGGTACCAAGATCAGGACCCGCTGGACGAGGCCGTTCCAACCGTCGAAGAGCTCGGCGCCGAACACGAGCAGCAGAGCGATCGTTAGTGCCCCACTCAGGAGCGAGTAGCGCCGGAGCTTGCTCCAACGGCTATCCGACCGGATCGCGCGGGCGAGCACGAGCGGTGCGACGGCCAAGACGAGGAATACGGCGACGCCAAGAACGTCATGCACGCTGTGATGCCAGGACACGTCGCCGGAGCTCACTCGCTCCTTACACGCCTGCAACTCCGAACTGCAGTCGTTGCGTGCCAGGCCCGCTCCCGTGAAACACACGCCGGCCAGAACGAGCAGAACGGGTCCGACCGTTGCGCTGCGGCCGTCGTGAATCACGCCAACGAGACCGAGGCCGAGCGCGATGAGACCGAGGCCCAGCGCGATGATGCCGGCGATCATGATCCACGCGTGCTGCGCGTCGACTGCGGCGAGCGCGCTGATGTCCTCGCGTCGAGGGCTATAGACGTCCTGGACGCTCCATGCGACCAACCACGCCACCGTAAAGAGGACGGGTCCCGCCACCGCACACCCGCCCAGGACGCGTCGGAGACCATCCGCCGACACGAGCGGATCATCGCTCCGTTGGAATCCGGCATGGGACTCCGACGGCTCCATCATCTTCGGCTCCCTTCGGGTGTGAGGTGCACGGTGGGAGCCCGCGTAACGCCCGTCGCTACCGGGTCGTGACGCGGCGCCACAGCGAGACGCCGATGGCGACCAGCACGGCCATGAAGAGCGCGAAGCCGGCGAGCACGGCGATGAAGGCCGTGTCGGAGACGAGCACGAGCAGGTCGCCCGGCGAGCACGAGGCCGGCGCCGACCGCCGCGGCCCAGCCGATCCAGCGCGCGTAGACGCGCCCGGTCAGGATCGCGGTCGCGAGCGCGGCGAGGTACAGCGCCCATGGCGAGGAACGCGCCGAAGAACAGATGGCGTCCGTCACGACGGTCGTGCGTCGAAGCGGCGAGATACGACGCCTTCGCCTGCGGCGCCGCATCGCACCCACGCGTCCGCCACGTCCTTCAAGGTCGCGCCCGTGACCACGGCGCCGCGCCGAGCGCGCCCATGAGCACGAGGAAGGGCTGGCCGGCGCGGGCCCAGTCGCTCCCGCGGCCCTCGGCGAATGTGCGGCCGACGACGGTCAGCGCGCCGACGGTCAGCAGGAGCGCCGACCAGGTCGAGCAGCCGGCCGGCGGTCCAGAGCTCGCTGTCGGCGACGATCGCGGATCGCCTCGCGGGCATCGTCGCCGACGTCGGGCTCGAGCACGGTCGGCGACGAGCTGAGCCAGCGCCCCGGCGACGGCGGCGACGGCCCCGATGCGCAGGAGCTGCGGTTGGTGTCCATGGCGCCGACCGTAGGCGCGGTCTCGCCGCGCCGCATCGATGACATCCCTGGTCCTGGGGAAGATCGGGGATGTCCCTGATGTCGGTCGTGGCCTGCGTGAGACGATCCGTTCGTGTCGCAGACGGTGCTGATCGTCGACGACCACGCCGGGTTCCGCGGCTTCGCCCGCCGGCTGCTCGAGGCCGGCGGCTTCGACGTCGTCGGCGAGGCCGATGACGGGGCGTCCGCGCTCGCCGCCGTCGAGGAGCTGCGCCCGGAGCTCGTGCTGCTGGACGTCATGCTGCCGGACACCGACGGGTTCGCGGTCGCCGAGCGGCTCGCGCGAGAACGGCGCAGGACCGGTCGTCGTCCTCACCTCGAGTCGCCAGGCGGCGGACTTCGGGAGTCGTCTCGAGCGCAGTCCGGCGCGGGGGTTCATCCACAAGGACGACCTCTCGGGCGCGGCGCTCGCCAGGCTCGCGGTGGAGCTCGCCATGAGCCGCCGGCTGCTGATCGCGCTGGCTGTGGCCGGCGGTGGCGGTGACGGCCGCGGCCGCGCGCGCTGGTGCTGTTCGCGCACGACTTCCAGCCGTACGGCCGCGGCCGAGAAGGTCGTCGCAGGTGGCGATCGACGGGATCTGGATCGTCGCCGGCCTGATCGCCTGGCAGCGGCGTCCCGGCAACCGGGTCGGGCCGCTGATGACGGCCGTCGGGTTCGTCCAGCTTCGTGCCGTTCCTCTACTGGGACGCGGCGCTCCCGTTCACCGTCTTGCCGAGCTCGACTGACCGTCTCTCGCTCCCGGTCGTCCTGCATCTGTTCCTCGCGTTCCCGAGCGGCCGCCTCTCGACGCGGTTCGAGCGGTAGTTCGTCGCATTCACCTACGCGGCCGTGGTCCTGTGGTCGCTCATCTCGCAGCTGTTCTGCGGATCCGCAGCACCGACTGCCCGGACTGCCCGCGCAACCTGCTGCTGGTGCACTCGGACGCCGGCGTGTCGGAGTGTGGTCAGCATCGCCGGCGACGTGCTGCTGATCGCGATCCTGCTTCCCGCCGCGGTCGCTGTTCGTTCGCCACGTCGCGCCGCGCGAGCGGGCCGACCCGCCGTGCGCTGGCTCCGGTGCTGCTCGCCGCGGCCGCCGCGGCGACGTGCCTCGCTGCGCTGCTCGTCGTGGACGCGCTCGGCGGCGACGACGGAGGAGACCGTGCTGCTGTGGGTCGGCGGACGTCGCCTTCGCGCGCGGTCCCGGTGGCGTTCCTGGTCGGTCTGCTGCGGACGCGGTTGCAGCGCTCGGCGGTGGCCGATCTGGTCGTGGAGCTGGGTTCGCTGCCGCCGCCGGCGCGGGTCCGTGACGCGATCGCGCACGCGCTCGGCGACGCTCGCTCGAGCTCGGCTTCTGGCTGCCCGGCGGACGACCGCTACGTCGACGCCGACGGGAACGCGGCTCGACCCGCGAGACCGGCCCGGGCCGCGCGGTCACGGTGCTCGAGCCCGCCGGACAGCGGCTCGCGGTCGCTCGTGCACGATCCGTCGCTGCTGGACGACCCTGAGCTCGTCGAGGCGGTCGGCGCGGCGGCGAGCCTGGCGCTCGAGAACTCGCGCCTGCAGGCGGAGCTGCGCGCCCAGCTGGCGGAGGTGCGCGCCTCGCGCGCGCGGATCGTGCAGGCCGGCGATGCCGAGCGGCGCCGGCTCGAGCGCGACCTGCACGACGGCGCGCAGCAGCGCCTGCTCGGGATCCGGCTCGCGCTCCAGCTCGCGCGCGGCCAAGCCGGCGACGAGCAAGCCGTCGAGGAGCTGCTCGCCGAGGCCGACGCCGAGGTCCTCGGCGCGCTGGACGGAGTTGCGCGCGCTCGCGCGCGGATCCATCCGGCGATCCTGACCGAGGACGGGCTCGCCGCCGCCCTCGCGGGCCTGGCCCGGCGCGCGCCCGTCCCGGTCGAGCTCACCGTCTGCCGGGAGCGGATGGCGGCGCCGGTGGAGGCCACGGCCTACTTCGTCGCCGGCGAGGCGCTCGCCAACGTCGTCAAGCACGCACACGCCTCCGCGTGACGATCGACGTGACGCGCGCCAACGGCCGCGCTGGCGATCGAAGTCACCGACGACGGGATCGGCGGCGCGGACGCCGACGGGGCCGGGCTCCGAGGACTGCGCGACCGCGTCGAGGCGCTCGACGGCCGCCTCGGTCGACAGCCCTCCGGCGGCGGCACGCGGGTCACGGCGGCGATCCCATGCGCGTGATCCTCGCCGACGACGCCGTCGTCATCCGCGAGGGCCTCGCACGGCTGCTCGCCGAGCACGGCATCGACGTCACGGCCAGGCCGGCACCGCCGACGGAGCTTCTGCGGCTCGTCGCGGCCGACCCGCCGGACGTCGCCGTCGTCGACATCCGCATGCCGCCCACCTACACGAACGAGGGGCTGCTCGCCGCGCAGGAGATCCGCCGCGCATACCCGCAGGTCGGCGACCGTCGTCCTCTCGCAGTACGTCGAGGTCGAATACGCGCTGAAGCTCGTCAGCGGCACGTCCGCCGGCGTCGGCTACCTGCTCAAGGACCGGATCGCCGACGTCGGCGAGTTCGTGGCCGCGCTGCGAGTGGGTCGCCCACGGAGGAACGGTCGTCGAGCCTCGCTCGTCAACGAGCTCCTCGGCGCGCCTGCCGCGCGCGATCCGCTGGCCGAGCTCACGGCGCGCGAGCGGGAAGTGCTCGCGCTGATCGCGCAGGGCAAGACCGACCGCGGCATCGGCCGAGGAGCTCTTCGTGACCCGCAAGACGGTCGAGGCGCACGTTCGCAGCATCCTCGCCAAGCTCGACCTCCCCGCGACGCGAGCGAGAACCGGCGCGTGCACGCCGTGCTCGCCTTCCTCCGGGCCACCGGCGGCCGCAATCCGAGCGATGGGAAGAGTGGGGTTCTCATCGATGCGCCGAGCGCGCCAGCGCGCGTAGCGTCGCGAGCCATGTACGACGAAGCGCCTACGCCTGTGGCTCCACCTCGTGGCGCTCGCCGTGATCCTTACCCCGACGGCTCGCGCTCCTCGCCTTTCGGCGGCGCATCGGTCTCATGAACATCGCTGCCGGACTTGTCATCTGGGGCGCGCTCTCTGCCTGCGGCGAGCACGGCACGTGGGCGATGCGCCTGGCGCTCCACGAACGCGTGCTGGTTGGAGCCGCACTCTACCGTCCACTACTTCATGGCCGGCGTCTACGCGGGCATCGCCGGCGTGCTCCTCAGCGTGCTCGCGCTCACTCTCCTCCGCGACGCGGCGCCGCACGGCTGGTTCACCGTCCTCTTCGTGCTCCTCGTCGGGGGAACCCTCGAGCTGATGATGAACGGCCCCACCGGATACCTGTACCACCACGTCGGCCTCTTCGGTTACGTCTTCGCCTGGCTCGCTGCGCTCGTACTTGCGTACAACCCGACCTTCCGTGCTGCGACGTCGCGGGCATCCGCTCCGCGTCTCCCGGTGGAGCCGCACGCTTCGAGCACGCGTTTCCCCGCGCCGCTCCAGAGCGATGGTGGCTCGTGAAGGTGCACGACGCTTGCCGCGGATGTGCGTCCTCGTGAGTCGCCGGCGCCTTCGGTCTCGACGACGCGCTCCGGGTGGCGCGCAGGTGACCGCGGTGTGCACCTGTGGCTCGGCCGACCGCGGCCTGATTCGCAGTCTCCTGCCTCACATCACGCGGGTCTGAGCGAGTCGACGAAGCGCTCCGCCTTCGCGTTGAACTCGTCGTTTCGCGAACCGAAGTGCGCCCTCGCCGACTGGAAGCGCCGCCAGACCGTCGCGGGCCGCCCCGCGTCGCGATACGTCTGCCGATCGCGTTCGAGAAGCGTGAGCAACTCCTCGATGCGCGCGATCTGTGCGGTCAGGATCCGGCGTTGTAGGACGTCGAGGCGCCAGAGCTCTTCCCAGGCACGCGGAGCGGCCGGGCGGCGCAGCGCCTGGAAGCGCGGCTCGGTCCCGTCGATTGCGACCCGCGCGGCCGCGACCTCGCGACGTGTGCGTCGAACCGACTCGACCGGTGTGTCGCCGCGAGCCACGTCGGCGGCGGCGTCGAGGTAGGCGGCCTCGGCGGAGCCGGGCCCGAGCACGTGTGTGGAGGCCTCGTTGATCAGGTCGGTCAGAGCCCGCACCTGGCCGACGATGCCATCGAACACGAGATCGTCGATGAGCGTGTCGAGCTCGTCCGGCGTCTCCGCGAAGAGCGCATCCGCGCCGACCCTGGCGGCCGTCCGGCGGAGTTCCTCACGGGTCCGCTCGTCGCCGATCTCGAAGCCGATGAAGGTGTACTCCAGCCCGAGGCGGGGTGTCGAGCGCCGGACCCGCGCCTCGAGCTGCCCCTGATCCGCGCCGCAGGTGTCGCCGCTCGCAGTGATCACGAGGATGCGGTTGTCGATGTCCTCGAGGTCGACGCCGTCCGGGTAGAGGTCCGGATCGCCGAAGTCGTCGATCGCCGCCACGATTGCGTCCACGAGATTCGCGTCGCCGTCGGGCTCCAGGTCGTGCGCGGCCTCCTCGATCCGTTCGCCGCGTTCCGTCCCGAAGGGGACGACGAGCTCGGGCACCGCGGCGCAGTCGCCGCCGAAGGCACGGAGGGCCAGGCCCGAATCGTCCAGCGACTTCACGGCTGATCCGACCTTCTCAGCGGCGATCGTCCCCTTCGGTCTGCCGTCCAGTTCAGCCGCCATCGCAGCCGAGCGGTCGAGGACGATTTCGATGTTGTGGAGCGACCGCGCCACGACGCCGCCGTCGTCGACGGCGGAGCCGACGACGAGCGCGCCGACGGCGACACCGACGGGGATCGCGAGTGCCGGCACGCGCCTGCTCAACTGCCGTCGCCAGACCGCTTGTGGGTCGGCGATCCAGCGGGTCAGCAGGAACAGCGGCGGCAGGAGGGCCACGGCGGCGAGCAGGCTCGACCAGCGCGGGACGTCGGGCAGGAGCGCGACCAGGGCAGCGAGCACGAACGCGACCAGCAGCGCGATCGCCTGGTGGACGTGCTCTCGGATCTGATCGCGCATGCCGGCCACCCGTCACTCGGCACCGCGAGACGCTCCTCAGCGGCGAACTTCCCCTCATGTTCCCGCCGACGGCGCGCCGGGTCAATGTGACGGCGACGTTCCCGCGCAGCGACGCGGATGTCAGAGCGCCTGGGCCGCTGCCACGAGCTCGTCGAAGTCCGGGACCTCCTCCGACGCGTAGCGCCACGCGCCGCGGATCGTGCCGCCCGCGTCGATCAGGAACGCCGTCCGCTCGGCGACGTCGCGCATGCCGCGGTACTCGTGGCCGACGCCGAACGCCCGCACCACGTCGCCGTTCCAGTCCGAGAGCAGCGGCACGTCGATGTCGAGCGCCTGCGCCCAGGCGATGTGGCAGTACGGCGAGTCGCGCGAGATCCCGTACGCGGTCGTCCCGGCGAGCTCGAAGTCCGCTCTCCTGTCACGCAGGAGCGTCAGCTCGTCCGTTCAGGTGCCCGTCCAGTCGAAGAGGTAGAAGAGGAGCAGCGTCGCCCCGCCGCCGCCGAGGTCGCGGAGCGAGACGGGCCTCCCGCGGCGCGCGCCAACGTCAGGTCGGGAAGGGTCGCCGGGGGCGAGCACCGGCCGAGCCTACTCCGGCGGCGATGCGCACGTGCAGATGGTTGTCGTGGCGCGGCAGGTGCTGAGACGACGTCCGGCGGTCCCTGCAGAGGCAGGCTCGGACCGACGAAGACGCGAACGGCTCCGGCGGCGACGAAGCGATGGACGAGCCACTGCGCGAGTGGAAGATCGACCTGCTCCGGCCGCTCGGCGGCGAGCTCGGCGCGGTCGACGCGCGGGTAGTAGACGTCGGCGTCGAGCCCGTTCTCGTGCGAAACGTGGCCGAGCCCGCCGAAGCGCGGACCGAAGTCGCCGCCGCGCGGCCTGCTCAGGTCTCCTACCAGAGCCGCGGCGCGTCCGGGTGCTCCACGGCGGAACGCCGCCGCGACCGCCAGCACGAGTCGTACGAGCCGGTCGCCGCCGACCCGCGCCAGGCCCGCCCCGGCGATCGGCGCAGCACCGGGTCCCAGGTGACGTGGTCGGGCCCCACGGCGGCAGCACGACGCCGCGGACGAGGGTGCCCGCCGACGGCGTACCGAGGGAGCGCGAGGAGTGCCAGCGGACGCGCGGCGGGGGCGCTCCGGCTCCTTCGCCGCGCACAGGCGCGGTCGTCGCGACCGCCGTTGGGGCGCCCTGCGCCTCCGCGGTCGTCGACGAGCGCACGACGGCCGCGCCGCTCGCCAGAGGAGCGAGAGCGCTCCGGTCGCGGCGGCGCGATAGCGTGATCGCACGGCGGAGGCCCAGGATCGCCTCCACGTGTCGTCCGCCGCCGCGCCCGGCATCCGGCCGGCCGGCAGCTCCACGACGAAGGCGGCATCGCCGGGGAAGCGATGGTTCTGCCAGTTCGGCCCCGTCCCGTGCGGCCACCGCAGCGACCGGTACGGCATCCCTGCGAGCCGTGCGTACACGCCGCGCCACGCCGACGCTCGGGCCCCACGCGCGCACGAGCGCCTGCGGCTGGTGGAACCAGATCGTGACGTCGGGCCGCAGCCGCTCGACCAGCGTTCGGGCGAGGCGCGTCTCCGGCTCCGACCATGGACGCGGCCCCCCGTGCTGCGGGCTCCAGCGCCGTCCGAGCCGGCGCCACTCCGAGCCGAAGTTCCGGTTCAGGTCGACGCCGCGCGCGTTTTGCCGCACGCCGCGCACGAACCCGTCCGGGTTGAGGTTCTGGACGACGAGGACGCGGACGCCCACCGGTGCGCCGGTGCGCAGCAGGCGCCGCGTGACGGCCGTCCCGGCGCACTCGTCGCCGTGGATGCAGCCGACGACGAGCACACGGAAGCGGGCCGTCGGCGGGCCCATCCGGTACAGCTGGATCGCGCGTCCCTCCGCAGACCGTCCCGCGAGCTCGCGCTCGACCGGACCGGGCCGAGCGGGGCGGCGAGCGCGGCGGCTACGGCGAGGAGGCGCAGCACCAGCCCGCGAGGGTCGGGAACGTCGTCGGAGCGGAACTGGCCCGAGATGTCCGAGGCCGCCTCGACGGCCGCGCGCCAGGCCGGACGAATAGCCACTGGTCGGCGGCCCGCCAGCCGAGGAGGAGCCAGCGGCCGTCCGGCGACCACGCGAGCTCGTCGATGCGACCGGGCCCGGAGAAGACGAGGCCGCCGGGCTCGCCGTCGACGCAGCGACCTGCGTCCGCCCACGGATCTCGTGGGCGTACGCGACGGCGTGGCCCCCCGGCCGGAACGCGGCGGCGAGGATCGCGCCCCTCCTCCGGCACGAAGCCGGTGAACGGGCGGCCGTCGCGTGTGAGCACGTCCGCGAACGTCGCCGCCCTGCACGAGCAGCCGCCTCCGTCCGACGACCACTCGAGCGCCGCGACCGGACCCGCCGCGCGCCGCCGCCAGAGCACGCGGCCCGTGCCGGTGTCGACGGTGACGACCTCGCCGCCGCGCGTCGCGTAGGTCGAGGACGTGCCCGGCGCCCGGGCGCCAGGCCGGCGTGACGTCCGCGGTGCTGCGCGCGAGCAGCCGGTCGCCGGTGCCGTCGCCGGCGACGACCCGCAGCCGTCGCCGCGAGCGGTATGCGATCCGCGTGTCCGTCTCGGTCCCGCCCCAGGCGCGGACCGGACACGTCCGGCCGCGCGAGCGTCCAGCGCACGTCGCCGTCCGGCTCGAGCGCGGCGAGCTCGTTCGCGCGCGCGACGCGCGACGAAGCGGCCGAACGGCGACCAGACGCCTCGCGGTAGCCGGCCGAGCAGGCGCTTCGAGCCGTCGGCGCTGCGCGACCCACGCGCCGCTGCCGGACGTGACGAGCACCCGCCCGGCGCCGGCAGCGAGAACAGCGCCGGCGCCGCCTCCTCGATCGCCGATCGACCTCGCGCACGTCGTCGATCACGGCCCGCCCGGGCGGGCTCAGCGCCGCGGCCACGACGGCCAGCGACGGCGGCGAGCGACGAGCGCGGGCACGCAGCAGCGGCCGCCGGCGCGGCACCGGCTCGCGCTCGGCGTACGCGGCGCGCACGACCGCCCACGCGCGCACGCGGGCCTCGTGCTCGCCCGGGATCTCGATCCGCTCGAGCTCGCGCTCTCACAGCTGCTCCTTCAGCGCGTCGAGCCCGCGGCGCAGGCGCGAGTTGACCGTCCCGCGCGGGAGCTCGAGCAGCGCCGCGATCTCGCCGGGCGTGTACTCGAGCAGGTAGCGGAGCACGATCACGGCCCGCTGCTCCGGCGGCAGCGCCGCGATCGCGCCGCGAGCGCCGGCCGCGTCGCCGGGCTCGGGGTCGACGGCGGCCGTGGTCGCCGAGCTCCCGCTCGGCCCGCAGGCGACGCGCGCGCGACCAGTCGATCGCGCGGTTGACGACGATCCGGTGCAGCCACGGCCCGAACGGGCGGCGCCGGTCGAAGCGGTCGAGCGCGCGGACGGCGGCGAGGAACGCCTCCTGCGCCATGTCCTCCGCCGCGGCGGCGTCGCCGACGACGAGGTAGGCGGCGCGGAAGGCGCGGGGCCAGTGGCGCGGAACAGCGCCTCGAGGTCGGCCTCGGACCCCGCCTGCGCACCCCGCACCCAGGCGCGCTCGTCGCGGCCCGTGGGCGCCATCGCAGGAGGATACGAGCGGGTCCCGCCACGAGGTCCATACGGATCCGAGGCGCGTCGAGGTCCCGCGGGACCTCGAACGGCCGCTGCCGGCGTATCAGCGTCATGAAGACGCTCTCCGCACTCATCCTCCTCGCCGTCGCCGCGCTCGCGCCGGTCGCGCCGCCGCCGACGGCTGCCCCCTCCCGTGCAGCGGGCCGAGCGCGAGCCCGCCCGACGCGAAGCTCCTGTTCGCCCAGCCGCTCGGCGAGGCCGGGCCGCTCCAGGCCTACGACACCTCGAACGGCCGGCTCCGGTTCGCGCTCCCGGCCGGCCGCGCGTCCGCCGACGGCCGCTCGTTCGCCTCCGCCCGGATCGACGGCGCGGCGACGTTCGTCGAGCGCCGCGAGACCGCGACCGGCGCCGTCGTCGCGCGTCGACCGGTCGCCGGGCCGCTGGAGACGTCGCCGCGGTCTCGCCCGACGGGCGCTTCGTCGCGCTCGTCCCGCCGCGGCGAGGCCGCGACCGACATCCGCCTCCTCGGCGGCGCCGGCCGCGTCCTGCACCGCCTCCGGCTCCCCGGCGACGTCGAGGTCGAGGCGGTCTCGAAGGACGGGGCGCGGCTGTTCCTGATCGAGCACGTCGACGACGCCCGCTACCGCGTCCGCACGCTCGACCTCGCGCAGCGCGCTCCAGCAGACGATCCGCAAGCGCGGCGTGCTCGCGCCGATGACCGGCTACGCGTGGACCGCCGTCGGCCTCGCGCGACGGGCGCTGGCTGCTGACCCTCTACGTCGACACGGCGCGCCGCTCGGCCTTCGTCCACGCGCTCGACCTCGTGCACGCGCGGCCGCTCTGCATCGCCGTGCCGTCGCAGGGGAGCGAGACCGCGCTCCGGCGCTACTCGCTCAAGCTCTCGCCGTCCGGGACGACGCTGTTCGCCGCGAACCCGGCGCTCGGCGCCGTCGCGGAGCTCGACCTCGCGCGGCTCGCGGTCGACGCGGGTGACGCGCTTCCGGCCGCCGCGGATCGCCGACCCGCCGTGGCGGCGCGGCGCGACGGCCACGATCTCGCGCAACGGTCGGACGCTGTACTTCACCGCGGGTCGGAGCCTGCTCGCGCTCGACCGCTCGCGCGGGATCGTCCGCGGCCCGTACCGCACGTGGGGCCGGGTCGTCGGCCTCGGCTTCGGCACGGGCGACCGCCGGTCCACGTGCTCCGCGCGGACGGGCGTCTGGTGGCGTTCGACGCGGCGAGCGGGAGGATGCTGGCGCGCTAGCCCGCCTGCTCGGCGGCCGCGGCCGGCTCGGGGCGTCGCGCCCTCGACGGTCGCGGCCGCGATCTCCGACGCGACCTCGACGATGTCGCGGTTCGCGTTGAAGACGCGGAGCTGGCGGTCGGCGCCGTTGCCGCGGCCGAGGATGTCGCTTGATCCCCTCGAGCTCGCGGTCGCAGCCGAGCTCGCGGCGTGCGGCTCGATCGCGCGCAGCGTCCGTCGCACGAGCTGCGCCACCGGGATGCGGTTCCGGCGGCCCGGTGACGAGGTCCATGATCGGCGCCTCGAGCCCGTAGCGGGCGGCGAGCCACTTGTTCTCGGTGGTGAGGATGCGGTGGTAGGACGGGATCTCCTCGCCCGCGTCGTGCTGCTCGGAGAGGAGCTTCACGAGCGACTGGCAGTACGCCGTCAGCGCGACCGCGTCCTCGACGCGCGTGACGCCGTCGCAGATCCGGATCTCGACCGTGCCGTAGCGCGGGTGCAGCCGGATGTCCCACCAGATGTGCGTGTAGTCGGCGATGCAGCCGGTCTTCTCGAGCTGGCCGATCACCTCGGCGTAGTCCTGGTAGTTCCGGAAGCGCGGCGGCGGCCCCGAGCGCGGGAACGCGGCGAAGACCATCTGCCGCGAGGAGGCGAGGCCGGTCGCCTCGCCGCGCCAGAACGGCGAGCGAGGCCGACAGCGCGAGCAGCGACGCGAGCTGCGGCGAGGAGGCCGTTCACGACCTGGATCGCCTTCTCCGGGTCGTCGACCGCGACGTGGATGTGCAGCCCGAAGATCAGCTCGCGCCGCGCGATGTACTGCATCTGGTCGACGAGGTTGCGGTACCGGTCGCGCGCCGTGATCCGCTGGCGCTCGAACAGCGAGAACGGGTGCGTGCCCGGCCGAGCCGACCTTCATACCCGCGCTGCGCGGCCGTCGCGGCGACGTAGCCGCGGAGCGTGCGCAGCTGCGACTCGACCTCGGCCGCGTCGCGGCAGACGGGCGTCGCGATCTCGAGCACCGACTGCATCAGCTCGGGGTTGATCCGCGGCTCGAGCTCGTGCCCGGACATGTCCGCGAGGACGGTGTCGATGTGCTGGACGAGGTCGAGCGTGTCGCCGTCGAGGAGCATGTACTCCTCCTCGACGCCGAGCGTGTACGGGTCGCCCTGGCCGAACTTGTGGTCGAGCACGCTGCCGCCGGCCGCGAAGCCCTTGCCGGTGATCGAGGCGGGGTAGATCTGCTTCATCGCTGCTCCAACGGGCTCGGGCGGCCGTTCGGTTCCGGCAGGATCGCGTCGGCCTCGATCTCGACGAGCCAGCGCGGGTCGAGGAGCGCGTGGACGACGAGGCCGGCGGTCGCGGGGCGGATGTCGCCGAAGACCTCGCCGTGCGCCCGCCCCACCTCGTCGAAGTCGACGCCCGGCACGACGTAGATCCGCGTCCGCACGACGTCCTCGACCGACGCCCCGGCCTGCTCGAGCGCGCCGCCGATGATCTCGAGGCAGAGCCGCGCCTGGTCGTACGCGCCCTCGGGCGGGTCGGAGCCGTCTGCCGGGATCGGCGCGGTGCCGGAGACGAACACCTGGCGCCCGGCGACGACCGCCCGCGAGTATCCGACGCGCGGCTCCATCGGGGCGTGGCCGGAGATCCGGCGGTGCGGCACGGGTCTAGTATCGCCGCCGTGCGCGCCCTGAGCCAGATCGAGGCGTGGCCCGGGGCGGCCGCGGCGGCCGTCGTCGTCGGTCCCGACGGGACGATCGCGAGCCACGGCGACGCCGGGCGCGTCCAGCCGTGGGCCTCCGTGACGAAGCTCCTGACGGCGCTCGCGGCGCTCGTCGCGGTCGAGGAGGGGACGATCGACCTCGACGAGCCGGCCGGGCCGGAGGGGTCGACGGTGCGGCACCTGCTCGCCCACGCCTCCGGCCTCGCGCCCGACGACGACGCGGTGCTCGCCGAGCCGGGACGGCGGCGCATCTACTCGAACACGGGCTTCGAGCGGCTGGGCGAGCTCGTCGCCGCCCGGGCCGAGATGCCGTTCGCCGGCTACCTCTCCGCCGCCGTGCTCGGGCCGCTCGGGATCGCGGGCGAGCTCCGGGGCTCGCCGGCGCACGCGTTCGCGGGCTCGCTCGACGACCTCGCGCTCCTCGCGCCACGAGCTGCTCGCGCCGTCCGTCGTCGCGGGCGAGACGCTGGCGGAGGCGACGAGCGTCCAGTTCCCGGGCCTCGTCGGCGTCCTGCCCGGGGTTCGGCCGGATGGAGCCGAACGACTGGGGGCTCGGGCTCGAGCTCCGCGACGGGAAGCACCCGCACTGGACCGGCGCGCACAACTCGCCCGGGACGTTCGGCCACTTCGGGCGCAGCGGCACCTTTCTCTGGGTCGACCCGGAGCGCCGGCTCGCGCTCGGCGTCCTCACCGAGGAGCCGTTCGGCGAGTGGGCGGCGGCGGCCTGGCCGGCGCTCTCGGACGCCGTCCTCGCCGAGGCCTCCTAGTCGTCCTCCTCCATTGCGAAGAGCGGGCGCAGGAACTCGTCGAAGGTCTCGCGGTCGCAGCTCGCGACCACCACCGGCGTGATCGCGTGCACCGACGCCGTCCGCGGCATGTCCATCGCGAGCGCGACCTCGCCGAACGTGTCGCCCGGCTGGAGCACGCGCCGCTGGCCGAGCGTCCGCTGGACGACCTGCGCCATACCGGACAGGAGGACGTAGAAGCGGTCGCCCGGCTCGCCCTCGCGCACGACCGGCGTCCCCGGCGCGAGCTCCTCGCGGCGCATCCGCGTCGCGAGCTCCGTCAGCCGCGTGCCGGGCAGCTCCGCGAGCAGGCGGACGCTGGACAGCTCCGTCACCGTCGCAGGGACGTGCCGCGGGCTCACGCGCGCCCCTCGCCGGCGTCGGCTCCCGCCGGGCGAAGCCCGGCTCCGCCGCCGCCTGACGTCGCTGCGCGCACGCGGCCTTCCGGCCCCGTGCCGAGCACTGTGACCTCCGGCCGCGCACGCGCAGCAACGCCCGAGGAACGCGCGTCCTCGACGCGGCCTCGGCCGGGACGAGGACGCGCAACGACGCGGCTCGACGCGGAACTCGACCGGCGTCGCGAGGACGTCCGGCTCCCCGTCGACCGCCGCGCGGAGCCGGTGGCCGTCCGCGTCGACGACGAAGCGCTCCGCGCAGCGCTCCTCCCAGCTCCCGCCGCGGAACGGGCCCGACGAGGTGTAGAGGTGGAGCTGCCCCTCGTCGAGCCGCTCCCGCTCGCCCGGGGTGAGCGTGCCGAGCCGGTACGCGTTGTTCGCCACGAGGAGGATTCTCGCGGTTACGGGCTCGTCGTCGACGGTGAACGTGCAGCGGGCGCGGGTGGCGGAGCGAGGATCCCGAGCGCGCGGAGCCGCGCGAGAGCCTCGCGCCGGCGGCGGTGACGCTCGCGCCGGTGGACGAGTCGGGCGTAGAGGCCGAGCGAGACGTTGTTGAGGAATCGCCGCTCGCCGGCCAGGCCCGTGTCCACGCGACGCTCGACGCCCGTCGAAGCCCGCCAGAGCGGCGAGCGGGTCGTCGCGGTCGAGGCCGAGGTCGCGGGCGAAGTGGTTCCGCGTGCCGAACGGCACCACCACGAAGGGGAGGTCGCGCTCGATCGCCACGCCCGCGACGGCGCCGAGCGAGCCGTCGCCGCCGGCCATGCCGAGCGCATCGGCGTCCGCGCCGACGGGCGAGCTCGACGAGGTCGTCGTCGGGCCCCAGCACGCGCACCTCGACGCCGCGGTCGCGCGCCGCTGCCACGAGTTCCTCGACGGTGGGGCGGCCCGAGCCGGAGCGCGGGTTGACGAACAGCACCCCCGCCATCTCGCGGGCCACCCTAGCTGCGTAGGTCCGAGGCCGGCCAAGATGAGCCGATCGGCCCATGGTACTCGTCCGGTTCGTTGCCGATCATCAATGCATGAGCGAGCACGGTCTGCATTACGTCGAGGACGACCTCCGCGAGGGCTGGGTCGAGGAGTGGGCGACGGCCGGAGTGGCCGAGCTCGAGGACTACCTCGCCAAGCACGGCGCGTTCCTCGACTTCCTCGGCGGCGAGGAGTAGCACCCGCAGGTTCCACGCCGCGCGGCGTGGGAAGATCCGGTGCGACCCCGACCTGGGAGGGACGCACGTGAACTTCGGCTTCCTGCTCCGCGGCCTGCCCGGCCACCCGCTGCACCCGCCCCTGACCGACGCGACGATCGGGACCTACACGTTCGCGGTGGTCGCGGGCGCTGCTCGACGTCCTCGACGTCACCGAGACCGCCGCGGCACAGGCCTGGTGGCTCGCCCTCCTCGTCGGCATCCTCTTCTCGCTCGCCGACGGCGGCGACCGGGCTCGCCGACTGGGTGCGGATCGAGAGCCGGACGCCGCTGTGGCGCACGGCGACGACGCACATGGTCGTGATGCTGCTCGCGACCGGGGTCTTCCTCGCCACGATCATCGTCGGCAAGGCGAGCTACGACGACGGCGACGTCACCACCGGCGCGTTCGTGCTCACGCTCGTCGCGTACGGCCTCCTCGCGTTCGGCGGCTGGGCCGGCGGCGCGATCGTGTTCGTCCACGGCATGCGCGTGCTCCAGCTCGTCGACGAGCCGGCGAGCCGCGCGATGGCGCCCACCGGGGAGGAGAAGGCGGAGGCGGAACGGGGGTAGCCCGCCCCGCCTCGACGCCGATCTCTACGCCAGGCCGAGCGAGCGCTCGAGCGAGCTCTTCGGCTGCGCCCCGATCGCGGCTGCGGCCGGCTCGCCGTCCTTGAACAGGATCATCGTCGGGATCGACGCGACCCCGAACTTGCCCGCGAGCTCCGGCTGCTCGTCGATGTTCACCTTGACGAGCTTGAGCTCGCCCTGGCGCTCCTCGACGATCTTGTCCAGCACGGGCGCGACGGCGTGGCACGGACCACACCACTCGGCCCAGAAATCCACCAGGACGGGCGTCTCGCTCGACGCGACCTCGCTCTCCCAGGTGTCGTTCGTCACTTCGGTAGCCATTCGTTCCTTTCGTGAGTAAGGGGCCGATTTCCGCGGCCCTCGTCTCCTGAAACGCCCGAGGGTTCCGCCGGATTCCCCCGGTACGATCGCCTGCATGTTCGAGCCGCTGCCGGACGTCCCCGACCACCCCGCGCTCGAGCTCGAGCTGCTCGACACGTGGGAGCGCGAGCGGACGTTCGAGCGCCTGCGCGAGCAGAACGCCGGCAACGAGCCCTGGAGCTTCGTCGACGGGCCGGTGACGGCGAACAAGAAGCTCGCGATCCACACCGCCTGGGGCCGGACGCTGAAGGACGTGTTCCAGCGCTACAAGGCGCTGCGCGGCTACGACCAGCGCTACCAGAACGGCTTCGACTGCCAGGGCCTCTGGATCGAGGTCGGCGTCGAGCGCGACCTCGGGCTCAACTCCAAGCGCGAGATCGAGGAGTACGGGCTCGACCGCTTCGCGGCGAAGTGCCGCGAGGTCGTCGTCCGGTCGTCCGACGGAGCATCACGCGCGGGTCGAAGCGGCTCGGCCATGTGGATGGACTGGGGCAAGGACTACTTCACCTTCAGCGACACGAACATCGAGTACATCTGGCGGTTCCTGAAGCTCGTCCACGAGCGGGGCTGGCTCTACCTCGGCCACCGCTCGACCGAGTGGTGCCCGCGCTGTGGCACGTCGATCTCCGCGCACGAGCTGCACGGGAGCTACGTCGACCGGGCCGACCCGTCGCTCTTCGTCCGCTTCCCGCTCGCTCGACCGGCCCGGCGAGTCGCTGGTGATCTGGACGACGACGCCGTGGACGCTGCCCGCGAACGTCGCCGCGGCCGTGAACCCGGACGCGGACTACGGGCGCGCGCGTCAACGGGCGAATGGGTCGCCGCGCCGCGCTACCCGGACGAGCGCTTCGACGAGGTCGTCGAAGGGCTCGGAGCTCGTCGGGCTGGCGCTACGAGGGGCCGTTCGACGACCTCGCGCCCGGGCGCGGCGCGTCGAGCACCGCGTGATCCCGTGGGACGAGGTCTCGCTCGAGGAGGGCACCGGGATCGTCCACATCGCGCCCGGCTGCCGGCTCCGAGGACTTCGAGCTCTCGCGCGTGCACGACCTGCCGGTGCTGACGCCGGTGGACGAGTCGGGCCGCTTCTACGACGACTACGGCTGGCTGCACGGCCTCTCGACCGTCGAGGCGGCGGAGCAGATCATCGGGCGGCTCGAGGAGCGCGGGCCGGCTCGTCGAGGCCGGGCCTCTACGAGCACCGCTACCCCGAGTGCTGGCGCTGCCACACGCCGCTCATCTTCCGCATCTCCGACGACTGGTTCATCTCCGTCGCGCGACCTGCGCGAGCCGATGCGCGAGGCCAACGCGGCCGTGACGTGGACGCCCGCGTACATGGGCAAGCGCATGGACGACTGGCTCGTGAACATGGGCGACTGGAACATCTCCCGCCGCCGCTACTACGGGCTGCCGCTGCCGTTCTACCCCTGCGACTGCGGCCACCTGAACGTGATCGGCTCGCGCGCCGAGCTCGAGGAACGGGCCGTGCGCGGGCTCGACGGGCTGCAGGAGCTGCGGCGGCCGTGGATCGACGACGTGCCCGTCCGGTGCGAGTCCTGCGGGGAGGAGGTGCGGCGGATCCCCGAGGTCGGCGACGTCTGGCTCGACGCCGGGATCGTCCCGTTCTCGACGCTCGGCTGGCAGAACGAGGAGTGGGTGCCCGAGGGGTACGGCACCGGCGCGGCGAAGGGGCTGACGACCGCCGACCTGCCCGACCACGCCTACTGGGAGACGTGGTTCCCCGCCGACTGGGTCTCGGAGATGCGCGAGCAGATCCGGCTCTGGTTCTACTCGCAGCTCTTCATGTCGGTCGTGCTCGTCGGGCGGGCGCCGTTCGAGCAGGTGCTCGGCTACGAGAAGATGCTCGACGAGACGGGCCGGGAGATGCACGGCTCGTGGGGGAACATGATCGAGGCGGAGGACGCGTTCGCGCAGATGGGCGCGGACGTGATGCGCTGGCAGTTCTGCGCGCAGCCGCCCGACCGGAACCTCCTCTTCGGCTTCGGGCCCGCGCGCGAGATCAAGCGGAAGCTGCTGACGCTCTGGAACTCGACGCGGTTCCTCGTCGACTACGCGTCGATCGAGGGCTTCCGGCCGACGTACTCGGATCTCGCGGACGGGCCCGGCGGCGAGCTGCAGCCGCTCGACCGCTGGCTCGTCGCCCGGACGCGGCAGCTCGTCCGCGAGGCGACTGACGGCTACGAGGAGCAGCTCACGTTCCGGGTCGTGCAGGCCTTCGAGGCGTACCTCGACGACCTCTCGAACTGGTACATCCGCCGCTCGCGCCGGCGCTTCTACGGGCTCGACGAGGCCGCGTTCCGGACGCTCTGGTACGGGCTCGCGCAGTCGCTCCGCGTGGTCGCGCCGCTGATGCCGTTCCTCACCGACCACCTCTGGCGGAACCTCGTCCCGGACGACGCGCCGGACTCCGTCCACCTCGCCGGCTGGCCCGAGCTCGAGGAGGCGGACGAGGCGCTGCTCGCCGAGATGGCGCAGGCGCGGCTCGTCGCCGAGCTCGGCCGACGGGCGCGGGACGCGTCGGGGCTGAAGCTGCGCCAGCCGGTCCGGCGGATCGTCGTCGAGGGCGCGGCGCTGCCGGGAGAGCTCGCGGAGATCGTCCGCGACGAGCTGCGCGTGAAGGAGCTCGACTTCGGCCCGGTCGAGGCGGAGCTGCGCGTGAAGCCGAACCTGCCGGTGCTCGGGCCGCGGCTCGGGAAGGAGCTCGGCCCCGTCCGCGAGGCGCTCGGTCGCGGGGAGTTCGAGGAGCTCGACGGCGGGCGCTTCCGCGTCCTCGGCCACGAGCTGGGGCCCGAGGAGGTGCTGGTCGAGCGGACCGGCCGCGAGGGCTGGGCGGTCGCGTCCGAGTCGGGCGTGACCGTCGCGCTCGAGACGGCGCTCGACGCGGAGCTCGAGCGCGAGGGCCGGATGCTCGACCTGGTGCGGCTGCTGAACTCGATGCGCAAGGACGCGGGCCTCGAGCTCACCGACCGGATCCGCGTGACGCTGCCGGAGTCGGCGCGCGAGCTGCTCGCCTACGAGGAGCAGATCAAGGCCGAGGTGCTCGCGGTCGAGATCCGCGTCGACGGCGTCGAGGCGCCGGTCATCGAGAAGGCCTAGTCGCCCGCGACGAAGAAGATCCAGGTGCCGTCGGGCGCGATGCCGACCCGGTAGCCGAGGTATGTCGGGCCGGCGAAGTCGTCGGCGAACTCGCCGAGGAGCTGCTTCTCGTAGTCGGTGAGGTCCGTGGCCGGCACGGTGTAGACCCACGGCCACACGTAGTTCCCCTGCGCGAGCGTGTACGGCAGCTGGAGCAGCTTCGCGAGCGTGCCGAGCGGGTCCTGGCCCTGGGCCTCGAGCTGCTTGAAGTACGCGATCGCGCCGCCCTCGACCGGCCCGCCGAAGGTGTAGCTGAGCCGGTCGGTGACGAACGGCTCGAGCGCGTCGACGTCGCCCGACTGCGCCGCCTCGAGCAGCCCGCGCCGCGTCTCCTCGACCGCGTCGGGCAGCGCGGTTGCGTCGCCGGGCGCGGTCTCCGTGACCGTCTGGGTGACGGTCGTCGTGACCGTGACCGTCTCCGTGGAGCTCCCGCAGCCGGCGAGCAGCACGGCCGCGAGGATCGCGAGGAGCGCCCTCACGCCTGCGTTTCGGCGAGCGCGAGCTCGCGCCGCAGCTCGACGGGCAGCCGGAACGTCACGTCCTCGTCGACCATCTGGTACGGCTCGATGCGGTCGACGCCTCGGGCCCGGAACCAGTCGCACACGCGCGCGACGAGCTTCTCCGGCGCCGATGCCCCCGAGGTCACGCCGACGGTGCCGACGCCCTCGAGCCACGCCGGGTCGATGTCGGTCTCGTCGTCGATGAGGTACGAGGCGACGCCGTTCGCGCGCGAGACGTCCACGAGCCGGTTCGAGTTGGAGGAGTTCCGCGACCCGATCACGAGCAGGAGGTCGATCTGCTCGAGCATCTCCTTGACTGCCCACTGCCGGTTGGAGGTCGCGTAGCAGATGTCCTCCTTCTTGGGCGCGTAGATGTCCGGGAACCGGGCCCGCAGCGCGGTGATGACCTCGCGCGTCTCGTCGACCGACAGCGTCGTCTGCGTGATGTAGGCGAGCCTCGTCCCGGGCGGGAACTCGAGGCGGCCGACGTCCTCGACCGACTCGACGAGGACGGTGGACTCGGGCGCCTCGCCCATCGTCCCGACGACCTCCTCGTGACCCGCGTGGCCGATCAGGACGACCGTGTAGCCGGCGGCGGCGTAGCGCCTGGCCTGCACGTGGACCTTCGTGACGAGCGGGCACGTCGCGTCGATCACGTTGTGGCGCAGCTCGCCGGAGCGACGGTGCACGGCCGGCGCGACCCCGTGCGCGGAGTAGACGATCGTCGCCCCCTCCGGCACCTCCGACTCCTCGTCGACGAAGACCGCGCCGCGTGCCTCGAGGTCGCGGACGACGTGCGCGTTGTGGACGATCTGCTTGCGGACGTAGATCGGCGCCCCGTAGTGGGCGAGCGCGAGCTCGACCGTCTCGACGGCGCGCTCGACGCCGGCGCAGTACCCGCGCGGCGAGGCGAGCAGGACGCGCGTGACCGAGGACGCCTCCACGCGCGTCATCGTAGCCGCGTGGCTCGGAGGCTCCTGACGCCGCCCGTCAGGACCCTCCGAGTGTCAACGAGCGAAAGCGAAAGCGCCGGACCGCTCGGGGGGGTCGGTGCGGCCCGACGCTCTTTCCAGTGCTCCCCGCGGCATGCAAGGCCAGGTACGCGCAGCCACGGTTCGCATCGCCCAGTGCCATGGAAGCTACGCCTCCTTCGAACGAGGGACAATGGGCCGAGCGGCCTATCTTTTCAAGCGGGAAAGCGCCCGACCTCGGAGAATGCGGGAGTCCTCCATATGATCAGCCCAGGGGTGCTGTTGACGAGCGAGACGCAGGCGATCCTCCTGAACGCGGTGCCGCTGCTCGTCGTGGGCGGCCTCTACCTGCTCGCGGCCGTGACGCTCGCGCCGACCGCCTGGCGCGAGCGGGGCCGGATCCGCACGCTCGAGCTGACCCTCGCGCTGATCTTCCCCGCGATCGGGGTCGCCGCCGTGCTCATGGGCGTGGCCGTCCTCGTCGACGGCGAGGCGATCGGCGGCAGCGGCTGGCTCGCGTTCGCCGCGACGATCGTCGGCGCGCTCCCGGCCGTCCTCTACTTCGCGCGCTTCGGCGAGCGCGAGCTGCTCCTCACGGGCTCGCGCCGTGCCCGCGAGGCGGAGGAGGGACGCACGCAGGCGGAGCGGCGGCGGGAGGCGATCGTGCGCTTCGCGCTGGAGCTGCCCGGCGCACGCACCGTCGGCGAGCTCGGACGCAGCCTGGTTCACCGTGCGAGCGAGCTGCTGGACGTCGACTTCGCCTCGCTCGTCCTCGTCGAGGGGCGCATCGCGCGTGGCGTAGCGGCGACGAGGGACGGGCGCGAGCTGCCGTGGGACGACGTCGTCATCGACCTCGACGGCGAGCCCTCGGGCATCGCGAGTGCCGTCTTCGAGGCCGCTCCCGTGAGCATCTTCGACGTCGCGTCCTCTCCGGCGACGAGCCGGCGCCTCACGGAGCGGATCGGCGGCGCCCGCAGCGCGCTGCTCGTCCCGCTCGTCGTCCAGGAGACGGTGATCGGCGTCCTGAGCGTCGCGACGACGACCACGCCGCGCGCGTTCAGCCGCGAGGAGATCGCGCTGGCCGGCGAGCTTGTCGCGGACGCCGCGATCGCGCTCGAGCGGCTCCGCTCGGGTACGGCGCTCTCGGATGCGCTCGAGCGGGAGCGGCTGCTGGCGACGCTCTCGAAGCGCCTGCGCTCGGACCTCGACGTCGCCTCGGTGCTCGACATGGCCACGGCGGAGACGGCGGCGGCGCTCGACGCGGACCGGTGCTTCGTGCGGCTCGTCGACGAGCGCGGCGCGGCCGAGGTGCTGCGCGAGTGGCGGCGCGAGGGGCTCGACCCGGCCACGTCCGTGGATCGTCTCCCGGTCTCCGAGCTCGCCGCTGCCGAGCGGCGCACGGTGGTGATCGACGACCTCGAGGCGGAGCAGGCGCTCGAGGGGCGCGAGCACCTGATCGCGCTCGGCTCGCGGGCCGCCGTGGCGACGCCGGTGATCGTCGGCGACAGGACGATCGGGGTCTTCACCGCCCACCGCGACGAGGCGCGCCGCTGGTCGTCGGACGAGATCGCGCTCCTCGAGGCCGTCGCGCAGGAGATCGGCCTGGCGATCCACACCGGCCGGCTGCTCGCGGAGAACCGCGACCGCCTCGACGAGCAGACGGCGCTGCTCGACGCGGCCCAGGTGCTCACCGAGGACCTCGACCCCGACCGCGTCTTCGAGCGGCTCGTCACGGAGGCCGTCCGGCTCGTCGGCGCCGACGCCGCCGACTGCTGGATCCTCGACGGCGACGACCGCACCCTCCGCTGCCGCGCCGTCCACGGGCTGCCCGCCTCCGAGATCGGCCGCCGCATCGCGCCCGAGGGGACGATGGGCGAGGCGCTCGCCGGCGGGCGGCCGCTGCTGCGGCGCCGGTTCGCCGAGACCGAGCGGCCGCCGCCGAGCGCGTCGTACGCGCGGTTCGCGGAGGTGATGGACGCGCCGATCATCGTCGGCGGCCGCGTCCGCGGGCGTGCTCGGCGTCTGCGCGGAGCGGGCCGGCACCTTCGCGGAGCGCCAGCTCGCGCTGCTGGAGACGTTCGCGCACCTGGCCTCGCTCGCGCTCCGGAACGCGGAGGTCTTCGCCGAGCGTGCCCGGCAGGCCCGCGTGCAGCGCGGCTTCTCGCAGGTCGCGTCGCTGCTCGCGCAGCCGCTCTCGCGGGAGCAGACGCTGGAGGCGGTCGCCGCACGCCGCCGGGGAGGCGCTCGGCGGCTCGTTCTCGGCCGTCGTGGCGCCCGGGCGCGCGACGGCTTCATGCTCGCCGGCGGCCGCGACCTGCCGCAGTCCCTCGTCGCCGAGCTCTCGCGGGGCCTCGCCCTCGAGGGAGCGCTGGCCGAGTCGGTCGCGAGCGGACGGCTCCTCGCGTCGCCCTCGCTCGGCGACGACGACCGCTTCCCCGAGTCGCTCCGGCTCGCCGCGGCGGTCGCGGGTGCGAGCTCGGTGCTGACCATCCCGTCCTCCACGGGGAGGGCGGCGTCGCGATCGTGCTCGTGTTCTTCGCGGACGAGCGTCACCTCGCGGACGACGACCTCGAGCTCGCGCAGCACCTCGCCGGCGCGGCGCGCGGGATCGCTCGAGCGGAGCCTCGTCTTCGAAGAGGAGCGCCGCGCCCGCGCGCTGGCGCAGCAGCTCGCCCGCACGGCCTCGGTGCTCGCGACCGAGCTCGACCCGACGGCGGTGCTCGACGAGGTCGTGCGCCAGGCCGTGCCGCTCGTCGGCGTCGACGCGGCGGCGATCCGCCTCGTGGAGGACGACGAGCTCGTCGTCTCCGCGGTCGAGGGCCTGCCCGAGCCGACCTCCTCCTCGGCGATCGCTCGCCGCTCACGGGCTGGCTCGTCGGGGACGTGGCCCAGTCGCGGTCGCCGCTCGCGCTCGAGGACGCCGGGTCGGACGAGCGCCACGCCGCGGCCGACCCGATCCTGCGGCAGGGCATGCGCGCGTATGCCGCGGTCCCGCTCGTCGGCGCCGAGGGCGCGGTGCTCGGCGTGCTGTCGCTCTACGACGGCGAGCCGCGGGCGTGGCGCGTCGACGAGGTCGAGGCGCTCACCGCGCTGGCCGCGGGCGCGTCCGCGGCGCTGCAGAACGCCGAGCTCTACCAGCGCGTGGCGATCGAGAAGGAGCGCAGCTTCGCGATCCTCGCCAACATCGCGGACGGGATCGTGGCCGTCGACCGCGACGGCAAGGTCGTGCTCTGGAACCGCGCCGCGGAGGAGATCACGGACGTCCCCGCCGCCGAGGCGCTCTCGCGGACGCCCGGAGCAGGTGCTCGGCCGCCGCCTCGAGGGCGAGGGCGATCTCACGACGCGCGACCGCCTCGTCTCGATCGTCCGGGGCGGCGACGAGATCTGGCTGTCGGTGACGGAGGCGGTCATGCGCGACCCGGCGGGCGCCGTCGCGGGGCGGATCTACGCCTTCCGCGACATCTCGGCCGACCGGCTCGTGGAGGAGATGAAGACCGAGTTCGTCACGACCGTGTCGCAGGAGCTCCGCCGGCCGCTCACGTCGATCTACGGCTTCGCCGAGACGCTCCTGCGGCGCGACATCAACTTCGGCGAGGAGGAGCGCCGCACGTTCCTCGGCTACATCGCGTCCGAGTCGGAGCGGCTCACCGCGATCGTCGACACGCTGCTCAACGTCGCCCGCCTCGACGCCGGCGACCTCCAGATCAGCCTCGCCCCGACGGACGTCGGCGCCGCGGTCGCGGACGTCGTGGCCGACCTGGAGGCGGTCGCGAGCAACGGGCACCGCTTCGTCCTCGAGGTGCCGCAGGAGCCGCTGGCGGCCGAGGCCGACCCCGACAAGCTCCGCCAGGTGCTCGCGAACCTCGTCGACAACGCCGTCAAGTACTCGCCGGAGGGCGGGACGGTCACGGTCGCCGTGCGCCGGCAGGACGACCGCGTCGAGATCTCGGTCGCCGACGAGGGCATCGGCATCCCCGAGGCCGAGCAGGAACGGATCTTCCGCAAGTTCTACCGCGCCGACTACGCGGGCGTCCGCGCCGGCCAGGGCGGCACCGGCCTCGGCCTCTTCATCGTCCGCGGCCTGATCACGGCGATGGGCGGCCGGATCTGGGTCCGGTCGCGCGAGGGGGAGGGCTCGAGCTTCACCTTCGAGCTCCCTGCCTCGGCCACGAGGAGTGAGGCCGCTGCCGAACCGGTATAACCGCTCATCGGGAGCCCCAATCGCATGAAGACGAGCGTGCTGGTCATCGACGACGAGGCGCCGATCCGCCTCCTCTGCCGCGTGAACCTCGAAGCGGAGGGGATGCGCGTGCTCGAGGCGGCCGACGGCCCGAGCGGGCTCGACACGGCGAAACGCGAGGCGCCGGACGTGATCCTCCTCGACGTGATGATGCCGGGGCTCGACGGCTGGCGCGTGGCCGAGCACCTGCTCGAGGACGAGCGCACGCGCGACATCCCGATCATCTTCCTCACCGCGCGGGCCGAGTTCCGCGACCGGGCGCGGGGCCTCGACATCGGCGGCGTCGACTACATCACGAAGCCGTTCAACCCCGTCGAGCTCGCGCCGGTCGTCCGGGACCTCCTCGACCGGATCGAGCAGGGCGACCGCGACGAGCTGCGGCGCGAGAAGCTCGCCGACCTCCGCGCCGTGATGAACGGCGAGTAGCTCAGCTAGCCGGCGAAGTCGGCGGTGACGACGCGGGCGCCGCTCGTGCCGCTGAAGCGTGCCCATCAGCGCCCCGACGCCGACGCGCCGGAAGCCCGCGCGGAGGAGGTTCTTGCGGTGGGGCGGGCTGTTCAGCCACATCTGCACGAGCGCCTGGGGCTCGAGGCCGTCCCGCTGCCCCAGGCGAGGTTCTCGGCGAGGTAGGGCGCGCGGACGCCGAACCGGCGCATGCGCGTGGCGAAGTCGCCGTGCGCGAAGACGTTGCGGGCGACCATCGAGCGCGTGTGCGCGCGGGCGGCGCGCTGCAGCGTGGCGTCGAAGCGGAGCGGCGCGAGGCCGTGTTGCGCGCGCACGCGATTCATCTCCGCGAGGACGGAGCGCTCGCCCGAGCTCATGGGCGCGGCCGTCGCCGGCGCTGCCACGAGCAGCATGACCAGCACGACGACGCCTGCGCAGATGTGGGGAATTCTGGGCATCCGTGTCAGTGAACGGCAGCGAACCCTAACGCGCCTCCCCTTTCGGGGTGAGTTCCATGCGTTCCTTCACCGCGCCGTCTGGGCCAGTGCGATCCCCGCGAGGACGATCGCCCCCCCGATCAGCTGGGCCGTTCCGAGCGTCTCGCCGAGCCACGCCCAGGCCACCGCGGCGGCCGCGACCGGCTCGAGCATGGCGACGATCCCGACTCGTGTCGCGGAGAGATGGCGGAGCGCCGAGACGACCAGCGCGAACGTCGCCATCGTCCCGACGAGCACCACGAAGGCGACGAGGAGCCACAGCGGGGCCGTCCGGTGGTCGAGGTTCCCGAGGAGGGAGACGCTGTCGTCCATGCTGGCGAAGGGAAACTCCCAGATCGGCTGGACGACGAGCCAGAACAGCGCCGCGAACGCGAAGCCGTACGCGGTGAGCGAGATCGGGTCGCGCCGGGTGACGCCGCGCTCGGCCATGAGGATGTAGACCGCGTACGCGATGCAGGCGGCGAGCGAGGCCGCGATCCCGAGGCTGTCGAGCGCGCTCTCGCCGGCGCCCCAGAGCTCGACGATCAGCGAGAGCCCGACGAGCGCCAGCGCGAGCGCGGCCCAGATGCGACGCCGGACGTCCTCGTGGAGGACGTACCGCGCCCAGAGCGCGACGAGCAGCGGCGCGAGGTACTCGATCAGGAGCGCGATCCCGACCGGCAGCCGGTGGATCGAGATGAAGTAGAACCACTGCACGAACGCCACGCCGGTGATCCCGAAGACGAGCAGGAACGGCAGCTCGCGCCACGTGACCTTCAGCCGCCCCGGGTTCGTCAGCGCGAGGATGAGCGCGAAGCCGAGCGCGGCGCCGATCGAGCGGGCCTGGGTCAGCTGGACCGAGGTCAGCCCGGACTCGAGCACGACCTTGGACACGCTCCCGTTGATCCCGAAGAGGACCGCTGCGCCCGCGACCATCGCCACGCCGAGCCCGGCGCGCCGGTCGGTCGGCTGGCCCGCGAGATGGATGATCGGCTCGCCCACCGGCGCGCGACGCTAGCGGCAGCGCGTCCGCCGCCGCCTACACTCCGGTGGGTACGGGGCGTAGCTCAGCCTGGTAGAGCGCGCGCTTTGGGGGCGCGAAGTCGCCGGTTCGAATCCGGCCGCCCCGATTTCGAGCTCGATTCAGAATGAAGCCTTGTGCCGCCGAGCCACGCCGGCGGCACGAGCGCGGCGTCCTCGGTCGCCCCGATAGCGCTGCTATCGGGGCTCCCTGCGTCCTTGCGCTCGCACCGCCGGCGCACCTCGTCGGCGAAACGTCATTCCGAACCGAGCTCCTACGCGGTGACGGCGGCGGCCGCGGGAGCGGCCGCCTCGGCCGCGGCCACGGCGTCGGCGAGCGTCTGCGCCTCGCGCGAGATCAGGCGGAGGGCGCCGCCGAGCGACGGCGTGAAGCCGACGAAGTGGAGGCCGGGCGCGTCGGGGTGCTCGGCCGCCACGTGCACGAGCGGCCGGCCGGAAGCGTCGAGCACGCCGAGGTGGCCGACGAGCGGCTCGAGCGCCGGACGGAAGCCGGTCGCCGCGACGACCGCGTCCGGCCGCAGCCGGCGACCGCCGACGAGGACGACCTCGGCGCCGTCGAAGGCCTCGACCGCGGGCACGACCTCGACGTCGCCGCGCTCCACGGCCGCCACGATCCCGACGTCGACGATCGGGATGCGCGGATGGGCCGCGAAGCTCGAGAGCGGATGCTCCTTCGGCGGCAGCCCCTTCGCGCTGAGGTCGGGGAGGCTGATGCGGCGCAGCGTCCGCGCGATCGGGTCGATCGTGCGCCGCGGCAGCTTCCCGAGCACGATCCCGAGCGCCTGGGTCGGGATCCCGGCCGTGTCCCGGCGGACGATGTGAGGGATCGTCCGGACCGAGAGCCAGACGGGCGCCGCGCCGCCGCCGTGGAGGTCGACGGCGATCTCGGCGCCGGAGTTCCCCGAGCCGACGACGAGCACCGAGCGTCCGGCGTAGGGACCGGGCTCGCGATAGTCGCGCGCGTGGACGAGTTCGCCCGCGAAGCGCGTCGCGGCCGGGCCAGTCGGGCAGCGCGCGGCTCGCGGTTCATGCCCGGTCGCGACGACCACGCGCGGCGCGGACACGTCGCCGTCGGGCGTCCGCAGCACCCAGCCCTCGCCGTCGCGGTCGATCCGCTCGACCGGCGTCCGCGGGCGGACGTCGAGCTCGTGCGCGCGCGCGTAGTCGCGGAGGTAGGCCCGGACGTCGTCCCGCGCCACCCACGGCCCGTACGCGCGCGGGATGGCGTGGCCGGGAAGTCCCGAGAGGCGGCGGTGCGTGTGCAGCCGCAGCCGGTCGTAGCGCCACGCCCACGCGGCGCCGGGCTCGTCGCCCGCCTCGAGGACGACCGCGGCGATCCCCTCGCGCCGCAGCATCGCGGCGGCGGCGAGGCCTGCCGGTCCCGCGCCGACGACGGCCACCGCACTCATGGCCGATCTGTATCACGCTCCTCCTCGGCGAGGAAGCGGAAGAAGAAGACGGCGAAGACGGCGAAGAAGACGAGCGCCTGCTCGCCCGCCATCGTCACGCCGGCGATCTGCTGGTCCTCGATCGCGGACAGGTCCCAGCGGTCGAACCCGCCCTCGTAGAAGTCGTAGATCGGGTCGGGAAGGAGCGCGAGCAGGAGGCCGAGCGGGCTCGCGAAGCACGAAGGCGCCGAAGAGGAACGCGGCCCGCACCTGCGGCCGGAGCGCGTGCGGCCGGTTCTGGAGGAGCGGCCACCAGAAGAGGACGCCCGCGGTCAGGTAGCAGGCGTGCTCGAGGTGGAGCAGCGTGTGCGGGTGGCGCAGCGCCGCGTCGTAGGCCGGCGGGAGGTGCCAGAGGAAGTAGGTCGCGAGCCAGAGCGGGAGCCCGAACGCGGGGTGGAGCAGCACGCGCGCGCCCGGCAGGCGGTCGGCGATCGCGGCGGCGAGCGCCGGCGGCACGCCCAGGACGAGCAGCGCCGGCGCCCATTCCGCGAGGACGACGTTCTGCAGCAGGTGCGCGGTCAGGAGGTGGAACGAGAGCGACTCGAGCGGGCTGACGGCGACGAGCGAGGAGGAGCAGGACGCCGCTCCCGAAGGCCGCCACGCGCCACGGCGGGGCGGGGTGCCGGCGGACGCCGACGGCGTACGCGGCGGTGAGCGCGACCAGCCCGAGCACGGCCTCCGGATGGCTCGTCCACGCGAACGCGTCGGGCCGCACGCGGCTACGCTAGCGGCGCCTCGCGGGTGTAGCTCAATGGTAGAGCTCCAGCCTTCCAAGCTGGCTACGCGGGTTCGATTCCCGCCACCCGCTCTCCCTCGCCGCGCCGCGCGAGGAGCGTCGCCCCGAGCGCGATCCAGGCTCCTTCGAACACGACGAGGCCGAGGTCGTGGAACGGACCGGCGGTGACCAGCGCGACGATCGTGCCGAGGGCGGCGACGATCGGCAGTGGCCACGCCGCACCGGCGACCGGGCGCAGGGCCGGCGCGAAGAGGAGCTGGCCCACGGTCGCGAGCACGAAGCCGAGCCCGAACAGCACGAACGTCTCCGGCACGTCGCCGGTCCGCAACACCTCGACCACCGCCTGCACCGCGAACAGCGTGAGCAGCGCCGCGCCGACGAGGGCGAGGCGCAGGCCGATCCGGGCCCGCCGCGGCCGGGCCAGCGTCCCGCGGAGGCCCCAGAGCGCGACGCCGAACGCGGCGAGGCCGATACCGATCAGGGCGACCAGCATCGCATCGAAGGCGTCCGTGCCGAGGACGAGCTCGCCGACGTGCCCGATGGCGAAGCTCAGTCCCGTGAGGACGGCGGCGACGCACGCCCAGCCGGGGATCGTGTCGTTCATCGTGTACCTCCAGTCTCGATTGCTGCTCGACCGTAGGCCGCGTCGGTCCGAGCCGTCATCGGCCGGGGGCGATCGACGAGATTCGGACGATGAGCGGGGTCAGCGGCGCGTATCTCCTCGTCAGCGCCGACAGCGGTCGAGTGCTGACGATGACGCTGTGGGAGGATCAGGCCGCGATGGAGGCCAGCCGGGTGACGGCCTCGCAGCTCCGGAGCAGAGCAGCCGGGGCGCTCGACGGGAGCGTCGTCAGCGCCGAGGAGTACGAGGTGACGGCTCGCGACCTCCAGCTGAGCCTCGTCCGGGGCCACCTGCCTCGGGCGCGGATCTCGGCAGGGGCCGCCGCCGCCCGCGTCGAAGTGGTTGACTCTTCGGTTCCCGCCAGCCCAGCCAGGGAGCTGCCGTTGTCACTCGCAGAGCCGCGCACCCGCTCCGCCCTCGTCGCGATCGTCGCCGTGGCGGCCGAGGTCGCGCTCCATGTGCCCATCGGTGACTGGCCGGAGAGCCAGCCGGTCGTCGCGACCGCGGCCGGCGTCGCGATCGCGGTGCTCGCGGCCGTTCTCGGCGGCCTCCCGGCAGGGCTCGTCGCCGCGGCGGTCGGCTGGGCGCTGAGCTTCTTCCTCGTCGCCGACCAGTCGCTCGAGGCCCTGATCGCGCTGCCCGCGTGGCTCGCCGCAGCCGGGCTCGTCGGCTGGCTCGTCCGACCGCGCGCGGACGGCCGCGCGGGAGCGGGACCGCGCCGGACGCGCGCTCGCGGCCGTGCGCGACGTCGCCGCCGAGGCCGTCGTGCCGCTCGATGCGGAGGGCGCGGTCGCCGGCTGGAGCCCGGGCGCGACCGCGATGTACGGCTACGCCGAGGAGGAGATCGTCGGCCGGCCGCTCGCCGACCTGTTCGTCGACGAGGAGGAGGCCGAGCGCCTTCTCGCCGCGGTCGAGGAGGGCGAGACGCTCGCCGCGCAGCAGGCCGTGCACCGGCGCAGCGACGGCACCGAGCTCGTGGTCGCCGTCTCGGCCGTCCCCATGGGCGACGGCCGCGAGGCCCTGCTCGTCGCGCACGACGTCGGCGAGGTCGGCCGGATCGGCGAACGGCTCGGCGAGGTCGAGGCGAAGTACCGCTCGCTCACGTCGCACCTGCCGGTCGTCACGTACGTCCGCGCCGCGGATGCGGACGGGGCGCCGACGTTCGTCAGCCCGCAGGTCGACCGCCTGCTCGGGTACACGGCCGAGGAGTGGCTCGCCGACCCCGGGCTCTTCGCGCGGCTCGTCCATCCCGACGACCGCGATCGCGTGGTCGAGCGGCTCTCGGCCGCTCGCGAGCGCACGCCGACCGGCGCGCTCGAGTACCGGCTCGTCTCCCGCGACGGCCGCACGGTCTGGGTGCGGGACGAGGCGGCAGTCGTGTCCGACGCTCGCGGCCGGCCGCTGTGCGTCCAGGGCTCCCTCCTCGACGTCACCGACCGGAAGACGGCCGACGAGGACCGCAAGGCATTGCGCGCCGCGGAGGCCACGGCCACGGCGGACGCGCACGACCGGCAGCGGAAGGTGGACTTCGTCGCCGCCGCCGCGGCCGTGCTCTCGTCGTCGCTGGACTACCGCAAGACGCTCGAGGAGGCCGCCTCACTCGCCGTCCGCGAGCTCGCGGACTCGTGTGTCGTCGACGTACGCGAGGAGGACGGCCGCGTCGTCCGCCTCGTCGCCCAGCGGGCCGAGCCGCCGCCGTCGTCGCCCGAGCCGGAGCCCGGAGCCCGAGGCCGATGTCCTCGGCGTCATCCGCGACGCGCGGCCGCTCGTGACCGCGGAGCGCATCATCGCCCCGCTGCTCACGCGCGGGCGGCGCGTCGTCGGCGCGCTCACGCTGGTGACCGGCGAGCCCGGCCGCCGCTACACCTCGGACGACCTGTCGTGGGTGCGCGCCGTCGCGGCCATGGCGGCGGTCGTGATCGACAACGCGCGGCTCTACGACGAGGTCGAGGCCCGGGCCGACGCCACGCGTGTGCTCACCTACGTCGGCGACGGCGTCTTCCTCCTCGACCGCGCCGGTGTCGTCCGCCTGTGGAACCCGAGCGCCGAGACGATCACCGGCCTGCCCGCGGCGACGGTCGTGGGCCAGCCCGCCGCAGAGGTGATCCGCGGCTGGGACCAGATCTCGAAGCGCGTCCCGATCGCGCTCACCCGCGAGGCCGCGCGGGCGGAGGCGCTGCCGCTCGAGACGGAGCGCGGCGAGCGGTGGATCTCGATCTCCGGCGTCGAGTTCTTCGGCGGGACGGTCTACGCGTTCCGGGACATCACCGAGTCGCACCGGCTCGCCGAGCTGCAGGCCGAGTTCATCGCGACGGCCTCGCACGAGCTCCGGACGCCGCTCGCGGCCGTGTACGGGGCGGCGCAGACCCTGCGCCGGCACGACTTCGCGCTCGACGAGGCGGGCCGCGAGCGGTTCATCTCGCTCATCGTCGAGGAGTCGGACCGTCTCGGCCGGGTCGTCAACCAGATCCTGCTCGCGAACCAGCTCGACGTCGGGCGCGTCGACCTCGAGACCGAGCCGTTCGACCCGAGCGAGCTCCTCGAGCGGGTGGCGGAGGCGACGAGGACGCATGCGCCGCGCCCACATCAGCGTCGACGTGGTCGCGGACGACGTGCCGCTCGTCGCGGCCGACAAGGACCGGACCCGGCAGATCGTCGTCAACCTCGTCGAGAACGCCATCAAGTACTCGCCGGACGGCGGCCGGATCGAGCTCGGCGTCCGCGAGACCGACGGGATGATCGCCTTTCGCGTGCTCGACGAGGGCATGGGCATCCCCGTCAACGAGCGCCCGCGGATCTTCGAGAAGTTCTACCGGCTCGATCCGGACATGACCCGCGGGATCGGCGGCACCGGCCTCGGGCTCTACATCTGCAGTGAGCTGGTCGAGCGGATGGGCGGCCGCATCTGGGTCGAGTCGCGGGAGCCGAAGGGGAGCGCCTTCCTGTTCGAGCTGCCGAGCGTCGCGGGCGCAGCGGCCCGTGGCGAAGCTGCGCGACGCATCGGCCAAGCCCGCCTCCGCATAGGCTGCGGCCGTGCTCCGGCTCGCCGCCGCGCTCGCGCTCGTGCTGGCCGTGCCGGCGCCGGCCGAGGCCGCGCCGGCGTTCCCGCTCGGCGTCGCGGCCGGCGAGGTGCGGGCGGACGGTGCCGTCCTCTGGACCTCGGTCTCGCGCCCCGGGACGGTCTGGGCCGAGGTGTCCGCCGACCGCCGCTTCCGCGGGATGCCCGCGGCGCGGGTGCGCGTCCCGACGGCGCGCGTCGGCGCGCTCGTCGGGCAGCGCCGCGTCGTCGCGCTCTCGCCGGGGCGCCGCTACTGGTACCGCTTCCGCCAGGGACGCGCGCTGAGCCCCGTCGGCTCGTTCCGCACCGCGCCGCGGCCCGGCGCGGCGGTGCGCGTCCGCTTCGCCTACACGGGCGACGCCGACGGCACTCGCGACCCGCGGACCGGGCGCCCGGCGTACAACGGCTTCGAGGTCTACGGCCGCATGGCCGCCGAGGGCAACGACTTCAACGTCAACCTCGGCGACACGATCTACTCCGACAGCGAGGTCGGCGGCGTCCCGCCCGCGCTCACCGTCCCGGCCAAGGCGGCGAAGTACCGGGAGAATCTCGGCTTCCTGCCGCTGCGTCGCCTCCGCGCGGCGACAGGGCTCTACAGCCACTGGGACGACCACGAGTTCGTCAACGACTTCACGCTCCCCGAGCACGGCGCGGCGGTCTTCGCGGCGGGACGGACCGCGTTCGCGGCCTACGCGCCCGTCGCGGCGTGGACGCCCGCGCTCGGCCTCTACCGCAGCGTCCGCTGGGGCCGCACGCTCGAGCTGTTCTTCCTCGACGAGCGCTCGTTCCGCAGCGCGAAGGCCCGCGCGGTGTGCAAGGACGACCTCGCGCCGACGGCGCCGCAGGCGGTACGGAACGCCTTCGCCGCGATCGTGCCCGGGCTGGCACAGCCGGTCGACCCGGCCTGCCTGGCGGCGATCACCGACCCGGGCCGGACGATGCTCGGCGCACGCCAGTACGCCGCCTTCACGCGCGCGATCGCCGCCTCCACCGCGACCTGGAAGGTCGTCGTCAACGAGGTGCCGATCCAGCAGTTCTACGCGCTGCCCTACGACCGCTGGGAGGGTTACGCGGCCGAGCGGGAGCGCCTGCTCGCGTTCCTCCAGCAGCGGGCCCGCAACGTCGTCTTCCTCACCACCGACTCGCACGCGAACTTCGTCAACGAGATCCGGCTGCGGTCGCTCGACCCGGCCGGGCCGGGCGGGACCGGGATCTGGGAGGTGATCACCGGCCCGGTCGCGACGAACTCGTACTCGCGCGAGGTGGACGAGGCGATCGGCGTCCCGGGCGCGGGGGCCGCGATCACCGGCCTCTTCCTGAAGGTGCCGCCGCCGCGCGGGCCCGGCATGGCCTGTGCCGCGCCGGACGTCTACAGCTACGCGCAGGTCGCGGCGACGAGCACGACGCTGACGGTGACGCCGAAGGATGCGCAGGGCCGGCTCGTGCGCGAGCCGACCGGCGGCCCCTGCGGCCCGTTCGTCTTCCGCGCCGCGCGCTAGGCCCCGGCGCGGCGGGCGCCGTCGGACCGGCCCGTTACCGTCACCCCGTGGTCGAGGAGCGGATCGTCCGGTTCAAGCCGCGGACCGTGTTCGTCGTCCTCGGGATCGTCGTCGCCTCGTTCGTCGTCCTGAGCCTCCTCTGGAAGGCCCGCGAGGTGCTGACGTGGATCGTGATCGCGGTTTTCCTCTCGCTCGCCCTCAACCCGCTCGTCGAGTGGCTGCAGGCCCGCGGCATCCGTCGGCGCGGCATGGCGGTCGCGATCACGATGCTCGGCGTCGTCGGCCTGCTCGCCGCGATCGGCGCCGCCTTCGTGCCGATCCTCGTCGACCAGGTCGGCGACTTCGCGGATGCCGTGCCCGACTACGTCGAGGACCTGACGGAGGGCCGCGGGCCGATCGGCTTCCTCGAGACGGACTACCACATCGTCGAGCGCGTGCGGGAGGCGATCGCGCAGGGCGGCCCCGGCCGGATCGTCGGCTATTCGGGCACGGCCGTCGGTGTCGCGCGCGGCGTCGTCACCGTCGTCGTCGGCGCCATCACGATCTTCGTCCTCGTCGTGTTCATGCTGCTCGAGGGGCCGAAGTGGGTCGAGCGGCTCTTCGACCAGCTCCCGCCCGAGTCGGAGAAGCGCTGGCGGCGGATCGGCCACCGGGTCAACACGACCGTCGGCGGCTACGTCAGCGGCGCGCTGCTGATCGCCCTCATCGCGGGGATCACGGCCGGGGTCGTCCTCTCGGTGCTTCGGCATCTCCTACGCGATCGCGCTCGCGCTGCTCGTCGCGCTGCTCGACCTGATCCCGCTCGCCGGCGCCACGCTCGGGACGATCGTGGTCACGCTCGTCGCGTTCGTCGACCGCGGCTGGGTGATCGGCGTCACCGTCCTCGTCATCTTCGTCCTCTACCAGCAGGTCGAGAACCACGTGCTCTACCCGCTCGTCTACTCGCGCACGGTCGAGCTCTCGCCGCTCGCGATCCTCGTCGCCGTCCTCATCGGGGCGTCGCTCGCGGGGATCATCGGCGCCCTCGCGGCGATCCCCGTCGCCGGCTCGATCCAGGTGCTCCTGCAGGAGTGGCTCGAGTACCGGCGCGAGCGGCTGACGGTCGTCCACCCGGCCGAGCCGCCACCGGGGCTCGAGACGATCTAGGGCATGCCGCGCAAACGTGCGGCCGGTTTACGAACGGAGCGCGACGAGGACGGGCCGATCCGGGTCGGTCTCCTTCGGCTCGTCGTGCCAGATCCACCACTCGTACGGCGACGTCTGCGGGTACCCCGCCGGCGAGTCCTCCCACGTCTCCTGGCGCCCGAGCGCGGTCATGTCGAGGTAGCTCCAGGTGCTGCCCGAGCGCCTCGTCGCCGCGGGCGTCGATGAAATAGGTGCGGAACACGTTGTCGTCGTCGTCGCGGATGAACGCGTTCGTGCCGTGCCACTCGTCGACGCCGAAATCGGCGTCGAAGTCGTCGGTCAACGTGTACCACGGCATCTCCCAGCCCATCCGCTCCTTCACGCGCTCGATGTCCGCCTGCGGCGCGCGCGAGACGAACGCGAGCGTGGTGTCGCGGGTGTTCAGATGGGCGACGGGGGCGACCTGGTCGGCCACCATCGAGCAGCCGATGCAGGCGTGCTCGGGCCAGCCGTTCACGCCGGGCTCGAAGAAGGCGCGATAGACGATCAGCTGACGGCGGCCCTCGAACAGGTCGAGCAGGCTTCTCTTGCCCTCCGGCCCCTCGAACTCGTACGCCTTCTCCACCGCGAGCCACGGCATCCGCCGCCGCTCCGCGGCGAGTGCGTCACGGGCGCGGGTCAGCGCCTTCTCCTTCACGAGCAGGTGCCGGCGCGCAGCCGCCCACTCCTCCGGCGACACGATCTCGGGCGTGTTCATGGGCATCTCCCTTCTCTGCTACCTCGTCCCGCGTTCCCAAGCTCGCGTCCGTTGAACCTCGGCCCGCCGAGCTGCCGGCGTAGAGCGTGCGACCGGTCGCGTCGATGGCGAGCGACTTGATGTTCAGGACGGCGAAACCGGCGTTGAAGGGATGCCAGCTCGATCCGGCGTCGGTGCTTCTGAAGATGCCGCTTCCCCTCGTTGCGACGTAGAGCCTCCTCGGGTTTGCGGGATCGATCGCGAGAGCGGTGATTCCCTTCAGCCTGATCTCGCGGTACGCAGTCCCAGCTTGCCGGCCGCCACTTAGCGCCGCCGTCTGTGCTCTTGAAGACACCTTCACCCCCGGTGCCGATGTAGATGGTCGTGGGGTGTGTGGGATCGAGCGCGACGGCCCAGATGTCGGCGTCCTCGAGCCCGTCGGTGAGGCGCTGCCATGTGCGTCCAGCGTCGGTGCTCTTGTAGAGCCCACGTGCATTCGAGCCCACGAAGCCGGCGTAGACGAGAGCGGGGTCGCTCGGCGCGATTGCGAGTGCCTGCGCGTAGCTCTTGGGTGGAGTGGCAGGGTCGCGCCAGCTGCGTCCACCGTCGCTGCTGCTCGTAGACGCCGCGCGAGAACGTTGCCGCGTAGGCGTCTCGCCGCTGATCGCGAGTGCCACGGGCCTCGTGGCCATGCCCGCCCCGGCGGTGTGCCAGGTGCGGCCCGCGTCGGTGCTCCTGACGACCTTTGGTGTCGCGCTCGCGGCGAGGACGATCCTGGGGTCGCGTGGGTCGAGTGTGACTGCGTCGATGATTCCGACTGCGACCGGTCGCCAGTTGGCCCCTCCGTCGCTGCTCTTGAAGAGGCCGAGCTGCCCGGCGCTCGCGTAGACGATCTGTGGCCTGTTCGGGTCGACCGCGAGCCAAGAGTTTGTCACCAGGCTGAGTCCGGTGTTCGTCGCACGCCAGTGGACGCCGCCGTCTCTGCTCTCGAAGACGCCACGCCAGCCGTAGATGCCGTAGATCGTCTGCGGCGCACCGTGGCGAGTGCGACGGCGTGTCCTGGCATTGTGGGTTCCGGACAGCGTTCGCCGAGCTCCACCTGCGACCGCCGTCGCTGCTCCTGAAGATCCCCACGCAACGGGCCGTCGCATACAGCCTCTGCGATTCGAGCCGGTCAACGACGAGCGAGGACACCTGCCCGATGGAGCGGTCACGGCCGTGGCTGCCCATCGACGGTGTTCACGACGCGCCAACTGTGTCCGCCGTCCAGGCTCTTGATCAGACCTCCGTCCGTCCCGGCGTACACCGTCTGCGGATCTCGCGGGTCGACCGCATCGCGGACACCTCTTGCCGCGACAAGCATCCTTCCCTCGCTGCCAGCTGTGCGCCACCGTCAGTGCTCTTGAGGACACCCCGCCTCGTCGCCGCGTAGACCGTCGAAGGTGTGCTCGGGTCGAATGCGAGCACCCAGAAATACGTCGAAGTGAGCCCGCGATCCGCCGGCTGCCAGCTACGGCCGCCGTTCGTGCTCCTGAAAAGCCGGTTCGTCTTCTTCCCACCGCTCCCTGTGATCGCGTAGACAGCGGCGGGATCTGCCGGGCTGACAAAGACCAGCCGGGCCGCGACGCCGAGAGCTCGCCAGCTCCGCCCGCCGTTCGTGCTCTTGAACAGCTCGCAATGCTGCGAGCCGCGTAGACCGTATGTCGGGGCTCGGGGATCGACGGCAAGAGAGGTGACTCGCGGGTCGCTCGATGCTCAATCGACCGCTCTGGCCGAGCGAGGCCGGCGCTTGTGCCAACTGCGCCCGCCGTTCCTGCTCGCGTAGACACCTCTCCGGGTGCCCACATAGACGATGTCCCTGGCGCTCGGCGCCGACGCGACAACGTATGCGTGGCCGCCGTACGGCCCATGAGAAGGCGTCCAGCCTCCAGCCGTGACGCCGACGCCAGACGCTACGCCACCTGGACGAGCCCGCCTAGGTCGAACTGCGAGCCGGTCGCGCCACCGCCGCGATCGAAGCCGAAGTCCACACCGCCCGCGACAAAGCGACGAACTGCACGACCGCGCCGATTGCGCCTGCGCCGCCGCCGTGCCCTCTGGCGCGCCTCCTCGATCAGCGCCTCGATCAGCGCTTCCAGCTCGTCGCGCGTCGATCGGCTCGGTCGAGCCAGGCTGAGCTGAGATCAGATGAACGGGGTGGCGCGGTGACTGCCATGACAACCTCCCGTCGATGACGCTACAATTACTAGCACCATGCTGGGTGTCAAGGTCGACCGCGACGAGCCCTCTCGAGCTCTACGAACAGGTCGCCGGCGAGATCCGCCGCGCGATCGCCGACGGCGAAGCCAAACCCGGCGAACGCCTCCCACCGGCCAAAGACCTGGCCGCCGTCCTCGGCGTCAACACCAACACCGTCCTGCGCGCACTCCGCCAGCTCCGCGACTCGGGCGTACGCGCCCGGGAGGATTCGAACCTCCGACCAACGGCTTAGAAGGCCGCTGCTCTGTCCACTGAGCTACGGGCGCCCGCGCCGGAGGTTACTCCAGCGGCGCGAGGTTTCCCGGCGGCGGCGAAGAGGGTGGCGGAGGGGACTCGAACCCCCGACCACCGGGACCACAACCCGGGGCTCTACCAACTGAGCTACCGCCACCGCGCGCGGGCCAAGTGTAGCCGCCGAACCGCGCGCGTCCCGGGCGCGTATCCTCGGGGAACGGAGGCGGGATCACTCGGAGACCGAGGGGGAGGTACCGAATGACACGGATCCTGATCGCACTCGCCGCCGCGCTCGCGGTCGCCGTCGGAGGCGCCGGCGCGGCAGGCACGAAATCCTGGCCCGAGACGATCCGGCTGCCCAACGGCTTCCAGCCCGAGGGCATCGCCACCTCGGGGGAGACGTTCTACGTCGGCTCGATCCCGACCGGGGCGGTCTACCGCGGCAGCCTGCGCACCGGCCGCGGGGCCGTGCTCGTCCGCGGCGGCGAGGGCCGCGCGGCGATCGGCGTCGAGGTGCGGCGCGGGCTGATCTTCGTGGCCGGCGGGCCAGACGGGGAAGGCGTTCGTCTACAACGCGCGCACCGGCGCCCCCGTCGTGACGTACACGCTGACGACCGGGAACACGTTCGTGAACGACGTCGTGGTCGCCGGCAACGCGGCCTGGTTCACCGACTCGATGAACCCCGTCCTGTACCGCGTCCAGCTCGCCGCGACCGGGCGGCCCGGGCCCGAGGTGGAGACGATCCGCCTGACGCGGCGACCTCCGCTACGTCGCCGGGTTCAACGTCAACGGGATCGACGCCACCGTGAGCCGGCTGATCCTCGTCCAGAGCAACACCGGCAAGCTCTTCACGTCGACGTTCGCCGGGGTGACGCGACGAGATCGAGCTCGGCGGGACGACGCTCGTGAACGGCGACGGCATCCTCCTGAGCGGCCAGACGCTCTACGTCGTCCAGAACCGGAACAACCGCATCGCCCGCGTCGTGTTGAACGGGCGCGCTGACGGCGGGGCGCGTGACGGGGTTCATCACCGACAAGGACTTCGACGTCCCGACCACGGTCGACGACTACGGGCGGCGGCTCTACGCCGTCAACGCCCGCTTCGGCACGACGGGCGCGACGGCGCGGTACGACGTCGTGCAGGTGCGCAAGCGGTAGCGGCACGCATCGGGGCCGCGCGCTGCGAGACTGGCGCGCGGCCCGTGCACTTCGCCGCGCTCCTCTTCCATGTCCTCGCCGCCGCCGTCTGGGTCGGCGGCACGATCGCGCTCGTCTTCGCCGGCGTGCCGACGATCCGCAAGGCGCCGGTGGAGCTGCGGCCGGACCTCTTTCGCACGCTCGGCCGCCGCTGGCGCCCGCTCGGGTGGGGGAGCCTCGCGGTCGCCGGCGTGACCGGCCTCGTCCTCGCGCGCGAGCACTTCGCCTTCAGCGGCGGCGACGCTGCTCGACACGTCGTTCGGCCGGGTCGTGCTCGCGAAGATCGTCCTGCTCGTGTACCTCCTCGTCGGCTCGTACCTGCACGACTACGTCCTCGGGCCGCGGCTGCAGGACCAGGTGCGGGCCGGCGCGCCGCAGACCGTGCGCCCGTGGCTCGTCCGGCTCGGGTGGCTGAACTTCGCCGTCACGCTCGCGCTGCCGGTGCTCGGCGTCTGGCTCACGGCCAAGGCGCACGACGGGTTCTAGGGCAAACTGTGGCCCTCGGCCCCGTAGCTCAGCGGATAGAGCGGCAGACTTCGAATCTGCGCGCGGAGGTTCGATTCCTCCCGGGGCCATAAAGGTACTCGCAACCATGCGCAAACCGCGTGGTTGAGCCAAATCGCTTGTCGCAGTTGGTGCGATCTCTGCGGTTCTTGCGAAAGCGTGCTGTCCCCGGTGTTGCCCTCAGCGCGAGGTCGTCGACCGCTCGGCGCTTGGCGTCGGCTCGGCACGCGAGGTGAGGTCCGTCTGGACGGGCTTTCTGGCAGCGCCTAGGGCTGCGGCTCGTCGGCGATGTGGGTGAGGTCGAGGAGGGCCCGGATTTCGATGTCCTCCTGCGCCGGGTGGCGCATGTGCAGCTCCTCGTTGATGCGGTAGCTGTTGCGGCGACCGTGGCGCTTGCGCTCGACGTATCCGCCTCGACCAGGTCGGCGAGGATGCGTTGTGCGGCTCGCTCGGTGATCCCGACCTGCTCGGCACGTCGCGAAGCCTGACGTCGGGCGCGCGGGCGATGCAGATGAGCACCTGCGTGTGGTTGCCGAACCAGCGCCAAGCGACGCTCCGTCAGGACGGCGTAGACGAGCAGGAACGCCCTGTCTTGTGGCGTTGATGGCGATCG
Organism: uncultured Thermoleophilia bacterium; assembly: GCA_963733995.1. Classification (GTDB taxonomy): domain Bacteria; phylum Actinomycetota; class Thermoleophilia; order Gaiellales; family Gaiellaceae; genus DATHTC01. Next base: position 63,532 of record CAVTFO010000013.1, on the reverse strand, counting down.
CGTGAAGCACGTCGGATGTTAGCGGGATGCCAGCGCGTGAGTCCCCACCAGAGGACGCCGAGCGGGCCGGCGGAGGAGAGCTCGCGGTCCCACAGCTTTCGAGCGCCGATCCAGGCCCATGGATCTCCCGACGGCCGACCACAGCATCCTCGGAAACGCGGCGAAGAGTGCGATTCCGGGAACCAGCCGGGCGATCGCGTCGCCACGACGGCACGCGATCCAGAGCAGCGGGGGAACGAGCGCCAGGCCAGCGCTGCGCGTGAGAAGCGCCAGCCCGACCGCGACTCCCGCCGCGCCGCAGCAGCCGCGCTCGGCCAGGACGAAGGCCAGCAACGCGAGCATGAGATCGAGCGACTCGCTGTACGCCGCCTGGAGGTAGAGGGCCAGCAGCTGGATCGCGAGGTAGAGCACCGCTCTCTTCGCGCCCTCCTCCCCGAGGCGCTCCCTGGCGACGGTGCGCAGCAACAGCAAGGAGATCCGTACGCGGCCGTACGCGCCACCGCCGACACCCGGCCGAAGGTACTCGACCGCATCCTGGACGATGCGTTCGAGTATCGACCCCGAGAGCCTCCAGTTCGCCGGGTCGAGGGTTACGAGCTGGTCGGGCGACGCCGATCCGCGACGGAGGAGTCGCTGCTGGGACGCGCTCGTCGACAGAACGGCAGAGGCTGTCCCAGCGAGGATCCGGGACGAGCCTGACGACGTGACATCCGAGGTCGTGCGGAGACTCGAGCCAGTCCGCGAGATGACCCGCGTAGCGCGCTGGTCCAGCGGCGATCGAGGTGTGGAACGAACCGCGAGACAGCGCGACAGACATTCGCCGCCGGCAAGAATCCCTGAGCCTGCTCCAGAGGGCGAGCTCCGTCGGCGTAGCTCACGCTCGCGCCTACGCCAGTTTGAGGGTCGCCGGCGTTCCGTCCGACGCGAGCCGGCCGCATGCGCGAGCGACGCTGGCCGTGGCTAGCCGGCCGGCGCCGGGGCCGGAGCCAGCAGCCGCTCCTCTGACGGCGTCCGGCACCTCGACGCTGCGGCCCTGCTCGTAGTCGTACGCGACGAGGACGCTCCGGGCCTCCGCGACGACCCGGCCGTCGGTCCGGAGCTCGTGCTCGAGGTCGAAGCTCTTCGTCCCCACGCGACCGCAGCGGCGTGCGCACCTCGATCTCCTCGCCCGCCCGGAGCTCGGCGCGGAAGTCGATCTCCACGCGCGCGAGGATGAACTCCGAGAGGCCGCCGAGGACGCCGATCCGGGCCTGCTCGAGGTAGGTCGAGTAGACGGCGTTGTTCACGTGGCCCATCGGGTCGCAGTCCCGGAACCGCACCCGCTCGCGGTGGACGAAGGGGAACTCGCTCACCGGCGCATCGTATGCGGGCGAGAGGAGTCGAACCTCCAAGGGCTTGCGCCCAACGGGACCTAAACCCGTCGCGTCTGCCAGTTCCGCCACGCCCGCGAGGATTGGAGGATAGAGCGGCGGGGAAGCGTGCGGCCATGACCGACCAGCACGACCGCCACGAGGAGTCGTTCGCGACCGAGCAGACGCGGTACGAGCAGCTCGCCGCGGAGGAGGAGCGGGCGAGGGAGGCGGCCGCGGCCCGCCTCGCCGCGCACCCGCTGCCCGACCCGGACGACGCCTAGCCCGCGGGGCGCACCGGCCGACGCGGCCGGAGCCGGGGCGCCTGCGGGCTCATTCCTCGAGGCTGGCCGCCGCCTCCGGGTGGAGGACGTCCCAGACGCGGAGGTAGATCGCGAGCTCGCCGCGGTCGACGTCGCTCGCCGACCGCGAGCACGTCCGGCGCGGGCTCGGCCGTCTCGATTCCGAGGCTGCGCAGGAACGCCGCGAGACGGCGGGCGGAGGAGGGGTCGGGTAGCCGCAGGCGCACAGGGTTGTCGGGTCGTGGCCTCTGATCGTCCCGCCGCGCAGGCCCGCCGGGGATCCCTCGAACGGGGCATCTTCGCCCGGCGCGTCACGAACGGGTTGGGTCTGGTACAACGGGCAAGTGCAGACGCCCGCGATCGAGGAGGTCGGCGACAACCGCGTCCGCCTGACGGTCGACGTCCCCGGCGCACGACGTGAAGCACGCGGTCGAGCACGCGACGTCCGACCTCTCGCAGAGCGTCAAGATCCCCGGCTTCCGCCAGGGCAAGGTGCCGAAGCAGGTGCTGCTCCAGCGCGTCGGCAAGGAGCGCGTGCATGACGGAGGCCGTCGAGAGCCACATCGGCGGCTGGTTCTGGAACGCCGCCGCCCGGACGCGGCTGCGGCCCGTCTCGCAGCCCCGCTACGACTACGAGCTGCCGGCCTCGGACGACGGGGACTGGCGCTTCACCGCCGAGTTCGACGTCCAGCCGAAGCCGGACCTCCCGGACTGGTCGCAGCTCGAGGTGGGCAAGCCCGAGGCGACGGTGCCGCAGGAGCTCGTCGACGCGGAGCTCGACGTCCTCCGCAGCGCGGTCGCGGAGCTCGCGCCGGTCGAGGGCCGGCCCGTGCAGGCCGGCGACACCGTCGTCGTCGACCTCGTCAACGAGCAGGGCGAGACGCAGCGCGACTACGTCGTCGAGCTCGGCGGCAACCGCCTCGTCGAGGAGGTCGAGCAGGGGCTCGTCGGGATGACGCGTCGGCGAGTCGAAGTCGATCCCGTTCGAGCTCGCCGACGACGCGAGCTCGAGCGTCGACGTGACCGTCAGGGAGATCAAGGAGAAGGTGCTGCCGGAGCTCGACGACGAGCTCGCGCGCTCCGCCTCCGAGTTCGACACGCTCGCCGACCTGCGCGGCGACATCGAGGGACGGCTGCTCGGGCAGATCGAGGACGAGATCGAGGCGCAGTTCCGCGGCTCGGTCGCCGACGCGCTCGTCGCGGCGTCGAACCTGAGCCCGGCCGGGCCGCTCGTCGAGGCGCGGACGCGCGAGCTCGTGAACGGGCTCGTCCGCTCGGTCGAGCGGCGCGGCGTCCCCTTCGACACCTACCTCGCGATGACGAACACCGAGCCCGAGGCGCTCGTGGCGCGCATGCGCGAGGAGGCGCGGCAGTCGGTCGCGCGCGAGCTCGTGCTCGAGGCCGCGGCCGAGCGGCTCGGCATCGACGTGACCGACGAGCAGGTCGAGGAGCTCGTGCGCGAGCAGGCCGAGGCGGCCGACGAGGACGTCGACGCCGTCCTCTCGGAGCTCCGCCACACGGGCGGCTTCGAGCGCCTGCGCGAGGACCTGCGCCTGCGCGACACGCTCGACCGGCTCGCGGCCGAGGTGAAGCCGATCCCGATGGAGGTCGCCGAGGCGCGCGAGGCGATCTGGACGCCGGACAAGGAAAAGCCCCAGACCGAGACGAAACTGTGGACCCCCGGAGGCAAGGAGAGTTGATGGAAGCCCGCTTCACCCCTCGTAACAGCCCGCTGATCCCGATGGTGATCGAGCAGACCTCGCGCGGCGAGCGCTCGTTCGACATCTACTCGCGGCTGCTCAACGAGCGCATCGTGTTCCTGGGGACGCCGGTCGACGACCAGATCGCGAACCTGATCATCGCCCAGCTGCTGCACCTCGAGTCCGAGGACCCCGACAAGGACATCTCGATCTACATCAACTCGCCGGGCGGCTCGGTCTACGCGGGCCTCGCCATCTACGACACCATGCAGTACATCCGGCCGGACGTGCAGACGATCTGCGTCGGGATCGCGATGTCGATGGGCGCGCTGCTGCTCGCGGCGGGCGCGGCGGGAAAGCGGATGGCGACGCCGAACTCGAAGATCCTCATCCACCAGGTCTCCGGCGGCTTCCAGGGTCAGGCGACCGACATCGAGATCGCCGCGCGTGAGACACTGAACCTCAAGCGCCGACTGGAGGAGATCATCGCCAACCACAGCGGCAAGCCGGTCGAGGAAGTGGCGAAGGACATGGAGCGCGACTACTTCATGACGGCGCAGGAGGCCCGCGACTACGGGATCATCGACAACGTCATCGAGCACCGCCAAGGGGTAGGCGGCGCAGCGATTTCGGGGTAAAAGGAGAGACGTGGCGCGCGCGAGTGACGGCAACGAGCAGCTTCTCTGCTCCTTCTGCGGCAAGAGCCAGCGGCAGGTCAAGAAGCTGATCGCCGGCCCCGGCGTCTACATCTGCGACGAGTGCATCGATCTCTGCAACGAGATCATCGACGAGGAGCTCACCGCTCCCGCGACGCTCGACCTCGACTCGCTGCCGCGCCCGAGGGACATCTACGCCGTCCTCAACGACTACGTCGTCTCCCAGGAGGAGGCGAAGCGCACGCTGTCGGTGGCGGTCTACAACCACTACAAGCGCGTGCAGATGGGGCAGGACGACGAGGAGGTCGAGCTCCAGAAGTCCAACATCCTCCTGCTCGGGCCGACAGGCTGCGGCAAGACGCTGCTCGCGCAGACGCTCGCGCGGATCCTCAACGTCCCGTTCGCGATCGCCGACGCCACCGCGCTGACCGAGGCCGGCTACGTCGGCGAGGACGTCGAGAACATCCTCCTGAAGCTGATCCAGGCCGCCGACTTCGACATCAAGAAGGCCGAGACCGGGATCATCTACATCGACGAGGTCGACAAGATCGCGCGGAAGGCGGACAACCCGTCGATCACGCGCGACGTCTCGGGCGAGGGCGTGCAGCAGGCGCTGCTGAAGATCCTCGAGGGGACGGTGGCGTCGGTGCCCCCGCAGGGCGGGCGGAAGCACCCGCACCAGGAGTTCCTCTCGATCGACACGACGAACATCCTGTTCATCTGCGGCGGCGCGTTCGCGGGGCTCGACAAGATCATCGCGAAGCGGATCGGCAAGAACTCCGTCGGCTTCGGCGCCGACGTGCGCTCCAAGCACTCGGTCGAGTCGTCCGAGATGCTCGCGCAGGTGATGCCGGAGGACCTCCTCCACTTCGGCCTCATCCCCGAGTTCATCGGCCGCCTGCCGGTCGTCTCCGCGGTGCACCAGCTCTCGAAGGAGGACCTCGTCCAGATCCTCGTCGAGCCGAAGAACGCGCTCACGAAGCAGTACCAGCGCTTCTTCGGCTACGACTCGATCGAGCTCGTCTTCACCGAGGACGGGCTGTGGGAGATCGCCGACAAGGCGCTCGAGCGCGAGACCGGCGCGCGCGGCCTGCGGTCGATCATCGAGGCCGCCCTGCTCGACGTGATGTTCGAGCTGCCCTCGCGCAAGGACGTCTCGAAGTGCGTGATCACGCGCGAGACGATCTCCAAGGGCATGCGGCCGACGCTCGTCACGAGCGCGGGCAACGAGCTCGACTTCGAGCAGCCCGCCGCCGAGTCGGCGTAGCGGCCTAGAGCGCCTCGACGACGAACTTGCCGGCCTTCACGCCGGCGGCGACGAGCGCGAGCCCGATCGACGAGCCGAGCAGCAGTGCGAGCCTGAGACGCAACGGAACCTCCTGCGGGTGGACGGGTGTGAGTATCCACGAGCCGCGAGTCGGAAACAACGCCGCCGTAGAATGGCCGTCCCATGGATGCACGGTACGAGCCCAGAGGCGTGGAGGAGCGCTGGCAGCGCACGTGGGAGGAGGAGGGCCTCTACCGCGCCGGCGCAGGTGCGCGGCGTGACGACACGTTCGTGATCGCCGTGCCGCCGCCGAACGTCACCGGCGCGCTGCACATGGGCCACGCGCTGAACGGGTCGATCCAGGACGTGCTGATCCGGTGGCACCGCATGCGCGGGCTTCGACACGCTCTGGCAGCCCGGCTACGACCACGCGGGGATCTCGACGCAGAACGTCATGGAGAAGGAGCTCGCGCGCGAGGGGACGTCGCGCAAGGAGCTCGGCCGCGAGGCGTTCGTCGCGCGCGTCTGGGAGCACCTCGAGCGCACCGGCCGCACGATCATGGGCCAGTACCGCCGCCTCGGCGCCTCGCTCGCGTACGACCGCGAGCGGTTCACGATGGACGACGCCTACATCGAGGCCGTGATGCGGTTCTTCGTCCACCTGTGGGACCGCGGCTGGGTCTACCGCGCGAACCGGATCGTCAACTGGTGCCCCTTCCACGAGACCGCGATCTCCGACCTCGAGGTCGTCCACGAGGACATGGACGACACGCTGACGTACGCGCGCTACCCGTTCACGGACGGCTCCGGCCACGTGACGATCGCGACCGTGCGGCCGGCGACGATCCTCGCGGACGTGGCCGTGGCCGTGCACCCCGGCGACGAGCGCTACCGCGACGCCGTCGGGAAGGAGGTCGTCGTCCCCTACACCGAGCGCGCCGTGCCGGTCATCGCCGACGAGCGCGTCGACCCCGCGTTCGGCACCGGCGCGCTGAAGATCACGCCCGGGCACGACCCGACCGACTTCGAGATCGGCCGCGACCACGGGCTGCCCACGCTCACCGTGATCGGCCTCGACGGGCGCATGAGCGCCGAGGCCGGCGACCTCGCGGGCACGACGCAGCAGGAGGCCGACGAGGCCGTGGTCGCGTGGCTGAAGGAGCACGACCGCCTGGAGAAGCGCGAGCACTACCGGCACGCGGTCGGCACGTGCGAGCGCTGCCACACGCGGATCGAGCCGCTCGTCTCGCTCCAGTGGTGGGTCGCCATGGAGGAGCCGCGCAAGCCGGCGCTCGCGGCCCTGCGGGAGCGCCGCGTCCGCTACCACCCCGAGTCGCAGCACCAGTTCGCGATCCGCTCGTTCGAGGAGATCCCGGACTGGAACGTCTCGCGCCAGCTGTGGTGGGGCCACCAGCTCCCGCTCTGGTACTGCCCGGACGGTCACGTCACGTGCGCCTGGCCGCCGCCCGAGGCCTGTGCCGAGTGCGGCTCGACCGAGATCGAGCGCGACCCGGACGTGCTCGACACGTGGTTCTCGTCGGCGCTCTGGCCGTTCGCGACGCTCGGCTGGCCCGAGGACACGCCCGAGCTGCGGCGCTACTACCCGGGCGACGTCAACGTCACCGCGCGCGAGATCATCCGCCTCTGGGAGAACCGGATGATCTGGTCGGGGCTCGAGCTCATGGGCGACCTCCCGTTCCACGACGTGATCATCACGTCGACGATCCTCGCGCCGGACGGGCGGCGGATGTCGAAGAGCCTCGGCACCGGCATCGACCCGCTCGACGTGATCGACGCGCACGGCGCCGACGCGACGCGCTACGGCCTGCTCAAGATCTCGTCGACGCAGGACGTGCGCTTCTCCGAGGGGGCGATCGAGGAGGGGCGCAAGCTCGCGAACAAGCTCTGGAACGTGGCGCGGCTCGTGCTCTCGCACGCCGAGGGCGCCGCCCCCGAGCTGCGGCCGCGCGACCTCGAGGAGCGCTGGATCCTCGCCCGCATCGACGCCGTCCGCGCCGAGGTCGAGGAGCACTGGGCGGCGTTCGAGTTCTCGCCGGCCGTGCAGGCGCTCTACCACCTCACCTTCGACGACTTCTGCGACTGGTACGCCGAGGCGATCAAGCCCCGGCTGCGCGAGGACGACGCCGACGCCGTCGCGACCGCGCTCGCCGCGCTCGAGCGCCTGCTGGCGCTGCTCCACCCGGTCATGCCGCACGTGACCGAGGAGATCTGGTCGAACCTCCCCGCCCGCGAGGCTCGGCTGATCGTGTCGCCGTGGCCCGAGCCCGACGACCGCTTCGCGGCCGACGCGGACGCGCTCGTGCGCGCGCAGGAGGCGGCCGCGACCTTCCGCCGCAGCGGCGTCCTCGTCGACCTCGACGGCGACGACCGCCGGATCTTCGACGCGGTCGTCCGTCCCGACCGGGTGAAGGTGAACGGCAACGTGGACGCCGAGCGCGACCGCCTCCGCAACGAGATCGCGCGCGCCGAGAAGATGCTCGCGAACGACCGCTTCGTCGCCAACGCGCCCGCGGAGGTCGTCGAGGCGGAGCGCGGGAAGCTCGAGCGCTACCGGCGCGAGCTCGACGCACTTGGTTGAGACCGCGGGGGCGACGGCGACCGCGTGGGTCGCGGCGCTCTCCCCGTGGCCGGAGGAGTTCGGGCTCGACCGCATGCAGGCGCTGCTCGCCGCGCTCGGCGACCCGCAGCGCCGCTTCCGCGGCAGTCCACGTCGTCGGCACGAACGGGAAGTCGACGGCGACGCGGACGATCGAGGCACACCTGCTCGCCGAGGGCCTGCGCACCGGCGCCTACCTCTCCCCGCACGTGCGCGGGTGGAGCGAGCGGATCCGGATCGACGGCGACGAGGCCGACTTCGAGCGCGCCGTGGCCCGGGTGCGGACGGCGGCTGTCGAGGTCGGGGCGACGCAGTTCGAGGTGCTGACGGCGGCCGCGTTCGCCGCGTTCGCGGAGGCCGGGGTGGAGTGCGCCGCCGTCGAGGCGGGGCTCGGCGGCCGGCTCGACGCCACGAACGTCCTCGACGCCGAGGTCGTACTCCTGACGAACGTGTCGCTCGAGCACACCGAGGTGCTCGGCGACACCGAGGAGCAGATCGCGCGCGAGAAGCTCGCGGTCGCGCACGCGGCGAGGACGGTCGTGCTCCCGGACGACCGCTTCCGCGCGCTCGTCCCGGCCGGCGCCGACGATCCGCTTCGGCGGCGCCCGCGAGGCCGCGGCCGCGTTCCTCGGCCACGAGCCGCCGTCCGTCGCCGCGCCGACGCTCGCGGGCCGGCTCGAGCGCCGCGGCGACGAGGTGCGCGACGGCGCGCACAACCCGGCCGGCGCCCGCTGGCTCGCCGACCGGCTCGAGCCCGACGGCCCGTACGTCGTCGTCGCCTCGATCCTGCGCGACAAGGACGCCGACGCGATGCTCGCCGAGCTGGCGCGGCTCGGCGACACGTTCGTCGCGACCGCGTCGGAGAACCCGCGTGCGCTCGCCGCGGACGAGCTCGCGGAGGCGGCGCGGCGCCACTTCCGCACGGTCGAGGCGGTGCCCGACCCGGCCGCCGCGCTCGCCCGCGCGCGCGCCCTCGACCGCCGCGTGCTCGTCACCGGCTCGCTGTACCTCCTCGCGGACCTCGCCCGAGAGGAGTCGGCAGTACCATGACGAAGGTCGGTGAACGCCTCAGCGTCTTCGCATTCGCAACGTTCGTGGTCCTGGCGATCGTCGCCGTGTCCTTCGCCGCCGGTTACCTGATCGGAAAGCTGCTGCTATGACCCCCTTCCTCGCGGCCGACGACTCCCTCTTCGGCGACGTGAACGACTTCTTCGACTCGGGCACGTGGCTGCTCGTCCGGAACCTGACGCTGTTCTTCGTCGTCGTGTTCTGGGCCGCGACCGCCTACTGGGTCTACAAGGACGCGCGCCGCCGGATCGAGGACCCGTGGATGATCGCGATGGCGGTCGTGCTCGGGATCGTGCCGCCGTTCCTCGGCCCGATCATCTACATGTTCTTCCGGCCGCCGGAGTACCTCGAGGAGGTGCGCGAGCGCGAGCTCGAGATCAAGGCGATGGAGGAGCGGCTCGCGCGGCGCGACCTCCACTGCCCGGTCTGCCGCGCCGAGGTGGAGGCGACGTACCTCGTCTGCCCGGTCTGCACGACGAAGCTGAAGCAGGCCTGCGTCACCTGCAAGGCGCCGCTCGAGGCGCTGTGGCAGGTGTGCCCGTACTGCGAGACGCCCGTCGACACGCCCACGGCCATCCGCGTCGACTCGTGGGAGCCGGAGGCGCAGCGGCCGCCGGCCGGCGCAGGCCCAGCGGCCGCAGCGGCGCGACCGCCGCGCCGCGCAGTAATCGCGGTACGATCGGCGGCCGCATGGCCACCGAGCGCACTCTCGTCCTGCTCAAGCCCGACGCCGTCCGCCGCGGGATCTGCGGCGAGCTCGTCGCGCGCTTCGAGCGCCGCGGCCTGACGCTGCGTGGCGCGCGGCTGCTGAAGATCTCGCGCCAGCTCGCCGGCCAGCACTACGCCGAGCACAAGGGGAAGCCGTTCTACGGCGACCTCGTCTCGTTCATCACCTCGGGCCCGACGATGGCGCTCGCGATCGAGGGCGAGTCGGCGGTCTCGGTCGTCCGGGCGATGATGGGCGCGACGAACCCGCTCGACTCGGCGCCCGGGACGATCCGCGGCGACTACGCCACCGAGCTCTCGTTCAACGTGGTGCACGGCTCGGACTCGAAGGCCAGCGCGAAGCGCGAGCTCGCGCTGTTCTTCCCCGATGGGCTCGTCTGAGCCTCAGCGCCCACGCGGAGCGCAACCGCGAGCTCTGGACGCGCGAGGCGGCGGACTACGTCGCCTCCGGCGAGCGCGCCTGGGCCAGCGACGAGATCGACTGGGGCATCTACGGCGTCAAGGAGGCCGACCTCGGCGCGCTCGCCGACGTGGAGCTGGACGGCGTCGACGTCGTCGAGCTCGGCTGCGGCACGGCCTACTTCTCCGCCTGGTTCGCGCGCCGCGGCGCCCGGCCGGTCGGCGTCGACGTCACTCCGGCCCAGCTCGAGACGGCGCGGCGCCTGCAGCAGCGAGCACGGGCTCGAGTTCCCGCTCGTCGAGGCCAGCGCCGAGGACGTGCCGCTCCCCGACGCGGCCTTCGACCTCGCGTTCTCGGAGTACGGCGCCTCGATCTGGTGCGACCCGTACCGCTGGATCCCGGAGGCGGCGCGGCTGCTGCGCCCGGGCGGGCGGCTGATCTTCCTCGCCAACTCGAGCCTCTCGATCCTCTGCTCGCCGGACGAGGAGCGGATCGACGTCACGCTGGCCCGTCCGTACCGCGGTCTCCATCGGATCGACTGGCCCGCCGAGGACGAGGGCGTGAGCTTCCACCTCGGGTTCGGCGACATGGTCCGGCTGCTCCGCGCCAACGGCTTCGAGCTCGAGGACTACGTCGAGGTCTACCGCCCCGAGGGCGCGACCTCGCGGTACCCGTGGGCGAACGACGAGTGGGCGACGAAGTGGCCGATCGAGGAGATCTGGAAGGCCCGGAAGCGGGCCTGACCGTGTCCGCGCCGCCCGCGCCGCCGCTCGTCCTCGCCTCGACCTCGCCGCAGCGCCGCGCGATCCTCGAGCAGCTCGGGATCCCGTTCGACGTCGTCGCGCCCGTCTACGAGGAGCACGACCCGCCGGGCGCCGACGCGCACGAGCTCGTGCAGCTCCACGCGCGCGGCAAGGCGCGCTCCGTGGCGCGGGAGGCGGGCGACCGGCCGGTCCTCGGCGTCGACACGGCCGTGGCGCTCGACGGCGACGTCTTCGGCAAGCCGGAGGGCGAGGGCGACGCGGAGCGGATGCTCGAGCGGCTCGCGGGCAGGACGCACGTCGTCGTCTCGGGCCTCTGCCTGCTCACGCCCGGGTGGGAGCACGTGGAGCCGGAGGTCACGCGCGTGACCTTCCGGCCGCTCACGCCGCGCGACCTCGCCGCCTACCTCGCGACGCGGGAGTGGGAGGGCCGGGCCGGCGCGTACGCGATCCAGGGCGTCGGCGCGAGCCTCGTCGAGCGCGTCGAGGGCGACTACCTGAACGTCGTCGGGCTCCCGGCCGCGCTCCTCGTCCGCCTGCTGGCCGAGCGCTTCGGCGGCACCTACGGCTTCGGCTAGGCGCAGGCTAGACTCGGCCGGCCCGTGGGCGTCTTCTCCTCTCTGACCGGCTTCGGCGGCCGCGACATGGCCGTGGACCTCGGCACCGCCAACACGCTCGTCTACGTGCGCGGGCGCGGCATCGTGCTCTCCGAGCCCAGCGTCGTCGCGATCGACCAGCGCACCGGCGAGGTGCACGCGGTCGGGGTCGAGGCGAAGCGGATGCTCGGCCGCACGCCGGGGACGATCCAGGCGATCCGCCCGCTGAAGGACGGCGTCATCGCCGACTTCGACGTCACCGAGCAGATGCTCCGGCACTTCATCCAGAAGGTCCACCAGCACCGCTTCGCGCACCCGCGCGTCGTCGTCTGCGTCCCCTCGGGCGTGACGGGCGTGGAGAAGCGCGCGGTCGAGGAGGCGACGCTCTCCGCCGGCGCGCGCCAGGCGTATCTCATCGAGGAGCCGATGGCCGCCGCGATCGGCGCCGGGCTGCCCGTGGCCGAGCCGACCGGGAACATGATCGTGGACATCGGCGGCGGCACGACCGAGGTCGCCGTCATCTCGCTCGGCGGGATCGTCGTCTCGCAGTCGCTGCGCGTCGGCGGCGACGAGATGGACGAGGCGATCGTCAACCACATCAAGCGCGAGTACAAGCTCCTGATCGGCCAGCAGACGGCCGAGGAGGTCAAGCTCGAGATCGGCTCGCGCCTACGACCTGAAGGAGGAGGTGCACGCCGAGGTGCGCGGCCGGGACATGCTCACCGGCCTCCCGAAGACGGTCATCCTCTCCTCCGAGGAGATCCGCCGCGCGCTCGACGAGCCCGTCTCGCAGATCGTCGACGCGATCAAGTCGACGCTCGACAAGACGCCGCCCGAGCTCGCCGCGGACATCATGGACCGCGGCATCGTGCTCGCCGGCGGCGGCGCGCTCCTCTCGAGCCTCGACGAGCGCCTCCGGCGCGAGACGCAGATGCCGGTGCACCTCGCCGAGTCGCCGCTCACGTGCGTCGCGGTCGGCTCCGGCCGCAGCCTCGAGGAGTTCGAGGCGATCCACCGCTCGGCGCGCGCGCGCGCCCCGCTCGCGCAACGGCCGCCGGTACTAGCCGCGCTTACTCCCGCGTGATCCGCGCTCGCCGGCCGGAATCTCGTCTACCCTGTGCCAGTCTCGTGCCTCGGAATCGCACTGCCCGTCTGGCGGTGCTGGGCTCATGTCCAGCGTCCCGCCGGATCCAGGTACCCCTCGCGCAGCGCCACCGCTTTGAGGCGGCGCATCGTCGTGGGGCTGCTCGTGCTGCTCTCGCTGACGATGATCACGATCTCGTTCCGCGAGGCAGCCCGGCGGCCCGCTGCACGACGTGCAGAGCGCCGGCGCGACCGCCCTGCGGCCGCTCCAGGTCGGCGCCGAGCGCGTCGTGCGCCCGTTCCGGGACGCGTACGGCTGGTTCGCCGACCTCTTCTCGGCCAAGGGCGAGGTCGAGCGGCTCCGCCTCGAGAACGAGCGGCTGCGCCAGGAGGCGGTGCAGTTCCGCAACGCGTACGCGGAGAACCGGACGCTGCGGGAGTTCCTCGACTACAAGGCGCCGCCGACGTATCCCGGCGACTTCGACCCGGTGTTCGCGGCCGTGATCGGCGCACCCGTCGACGCTGTTCGTGCAGCAGGTCGTGATCGCCGCCGGCCGCGACGACGGCGTCCGCGTCGACGACCCCGTCGTGAACGCCGACGGGCTCGTCGGCCGCGTCACGGCGGTCACGCCCGACACGGCGCAGGTGACGCTGCTCACCGACGAGTCGACGAGCGTCTCGGCGCGCGACCTGCAGACCGAGGCGACCGGGCTCGTCGAGAACGGCCGCGCCGGCAGCGGCTCGCTCGTCCTCTCCCGCGTCGAGAAGCGGTACGAGGTGCACCAGGGCGACGAGATCGTCACCGCGGGCTCGCAGCGCGGCCAGCTGCCGTCGCTGTTCCCGCGCGGGATCTCCGTCGGCCGCGTCACCTTCGTCGGCCGCACCGACACCGACCTGTACCTGCGGATCCAGGTCCGGCCCGTCGGTCGACTTCGGCTCGCTCGACGCCGTCGTCGTGCTCGTCCCGAAGGGCGCGGGCGCGGTGAGCGAGACGCTCGACGCGCTGAAGCTCGGCGCGATCGTCCTCGTCGCCGCCGTCCTCCAGGTGACGGTGCTCGGCGGCTTCGAGATCGGCGGCGGCTCGCCCGACCTGCTGCTCGTGGTCGTCGTCGCGATCGCGCTGCTCCGCGGGGCCGCTCGACCGGGGCCACCGTCGGCTTCCTCGGCGGCCTGCTCGCCGACACGGCGACGCTGCAGATGCTCGGCGTGACCTCGCTGCTGCTGACCGTCGCCGGCTACTGGGCGGGCCGCTACGGCGAGACGACCGGCCGCGACCGCTCGCACGCGCCGCTCCTCGCCGTCGGCGTCGTGACCGTCCTCTACGCCGTGGGCGCGCTCGTCCTCCACTTCGTGCTCGGCCACGAGGTCGGCATCGGCCGCGTCCTCGGCTGGAGCCTGCTCTGGGCCGTCGCCTCGAACGTGCTCCTGACGATCCCGGTCTACGCGCTCTGCCGGCGCGTGCTCGGCCCGCCGCCGTCGACGCGAGCGCGCGCGGGAGGTGCAGCTCCTTGCCTGAGCAGCGCTCGCCCTCGCGCCGCTTCCTCCCGCCGGACCCGCGCGTCGCGCAGCCGTACCGGCTCACGCCCGGCCTCGCGCTGCGGATCGGGATCCTCGGGACGATCGTCCTCGCCGTCTTCGCCGTGCTCTTCCTGCGGCTGTGGGCGCTGCAGGTGCTCTCCGGCGACCGCTACCTGAACGCGGCGCAGAACAACCAGCTGCGGACGATCCGCGTGCAGGCGCCCGCGCGGCCCGATCGTCGACCGCAACGGGCTCGTGATCGTCGACAACGCGGCCGGCAACTCGGTGCAGCTCTGGCCCGCCGACCTCCCGGACGACGAGGTGCAGCGCGCGGCGGTGCTGCGGCGCCTGTCGAAGGTCCTCGACGTGCCGGTGCGGTGGATGGAGCGCCAGATCGCGAAGCGCGGCAGCGACCCGCTGACGCCGATCGTGGTCAAGCGCGGCGTCCACGACGACCACGTCTTCTACATCGCCGAGCGCCCCGAGCAGTTCCCGGGGGTGCAGGTCGCGACGAGCTTCCTCCGCCGCTATCCGTACAAGGCGCTCGGCGCGCAGATGCTCGGCCACGTCGGCGAGGTCTCGCCCGACCAGCTCGAGGCGTCGGACGACCCGGGGCTCGCGCCCGGCGACGAGGTCGGCCAGGCCGGCGTCGAGTCGGTCTACGACGAGTTCCTGCGCGGCCGCACCGGCTCGCAGCGCCTGCGGGTCGACTCGCTCGGGCGGCCGCTCGGCGAGCGCACGCTCGCCCAGGAGGCCCAGCCCGGCTACGCGCTGCGCCTCACCGTCGACGTCCGCCTCCAGCAGGCGGCCGAGCGCGCGCTGCGGTACGGGATCCAGCAGGCGCACGCGACCGACGAGTGGTACGCGAACGGCGGCGCGATCGTCGCCATGGACCCCCGCAACGGCGAGATCCTCGCCATGGCGTCGAACCCGACCTTCAAGCCGAACGTCTTCGTCGGCCGCGTGGAGCAGCGCAAGCTCGCGGCGGCGGGGCTCACCCAGGCGACGGCCGAGGAGTCGAACTACCCGGCCCTCAACCGCGCGCTCGCCGGCGCCTACCCGCCCGGCTCGACGTGGAAGCCGGTGACCGCGCTCGCCGCGATGGAGGAGCACCTGCTCACTCCCTACTCGACCCTGCCGTGCACGCCGAGCTTCACGTACACGGGCGAGAACGGCGTCGACTACGTGTTCGACAACTGGACGACCGCGTTCGACATCGGGATGACGCTGCCGCAGGCGCTCGAGGCGTCGTGCAACACGTACTTCTACGAGGTCGGGCGCCAGTTCTACGAGCTGCCGCCCGAGCGCGGCCACCCGTTCCAGAACTGGGCGCGCCGCTTCGGGTTCGGCGAGCCGACCGGGGTCGAGCTCGGCGGCGAGGCGACCGGGCTCCTGCCGACGCCCGAGTGGCGCAAGCGGGCCTACGCGAAGTCGAAGGACCCGCTCGACCGCGTGTGGAAGCCCGGCGACTCGATCCAGCTCGCGATCGGGCAGAAGGACCTGCTCGTCACGCCGCTGCAGATGGCGCGCTTCTACTCGCTGATCGCGAACGGCGGCAAGCTCGTCACGCCGCGGATCGCGATCCAGGCCGAGCGCCCCGGCCATCCCGGCGGCGCGCCCGATCCCGTGCAGCGGTTCACGGCGCCCGTGCCGCAGCCGATCAACGTCGACGCCGCCGCGCTCGACGTCGTGCGCGAGGGGCTCTACCTCGCCACGCACGGCGTGAACGGGACCGCGACGGGCGTCTTCGGGAGCTACCCGATCAAGATCGCCGGCAAGACCGGCACGGCGCAGAAGGTCGTCGACGGCGTCATCCGCGACCAGTCGTGGTGGTGCGGGTTCGCGCCGTACGACAACCCGACGATCACCGTCTGCGCGATGATCGAGAACGGCGGCCACGGCGGCTCGGCGGCGGCTCCGGCGGCGCTGAAGGTGTTCGAGCAGTACTTCCACCGGGCGGCGGGCGCGATCGCGCCGTCGGAGAGCGACTGATGGATCTCGTCACCACGCCCCGCCCGCTGCCGGCGCGCTACCGCCGCGCCGAGCGCACCGCGGCGGCCGCGTCCTTCGTCCGGAGCATCGACTGGATCCTCGTCGTCGCGGTCGCCGCGCTCGTCGGCTACGGCCTGTGGGCGATCGGCGGGATCACGCGCCACGACATCCTCGGGAACGAGGGCTACTACCTCGTGCGGCAGGGCGTCTACGCCGCGATGGGCGCGCTCGCGCTCGTCGCCGGGATGCTCGTCCCGCCGCAGCGCCTCCGCGACGGGCCGCCGGATCGTCCTCGCCCTGCTCGTCGGGCTGCTGCTCCTCGTGCTGCTCGCGGCCGAGTTCACGCGCGGCTCGAAGCGCTGGATCGACGTCGGCTTCTTCCAGTTCCAGCCGTCGGAGTTCGGCAAGGTGCTCTTCGTGCTCGTCCTCGCCGCGCTCGTCGCGGACGCGGGCACCGCGATCGGCGAGTGGACGACCGTGCTGCGGATCCTCGGCGTCGCGCTCGTCCCGATCGCGCTCGTGTTCGTGCAGCCCGACCTCGGCACCGCGCTCGTGTACTGCGCGGCGGCCGCGGCGATCCTCTTCCTCGGCGGCACGCGCTGGCCGCACCTGTTCGTGCTCGGGAGCCTCGCCGCGCTCGTGCTGCGTCGCGCTCCTCTGGGCGCTGCCGGCGGCGGGGATCGAGGTGCTCAAGCCGTACCAGACCGAGCGCCTGACCGCGTTCGCCGACCCCGAGCACGACCCGAGCGGGGCGACCTACAACGTCAACCAGTCGATCACCGCGGTCGGGGCCGGCGGCCTGCGGGGCCGCGGCGTCGACGGCGCGACGCAGACGAACCTCGACTACCTGCCCGAGCACGCGACCGACTTCGTCTTCGCCTCGCTCGCCGAGCAGCGCGGCTTCGTCGGCGCGGCCGGGCTGCTCCTGCTCTACCTGCTCCTGCTCTGGCGCGGGATCCGCATCCTCTCGCTCGCGCCCGACGCGTTCTCGATGCTCGTCGCCGGCGGGATCGTGTTCGCGTTCCTCTTCCAGGTGTTCATCAACGTCGGGATGACGATGGGCATCGCGCCGGTGACGGGGATCCCGCTGCCGTTCGTCTCGGTCGGAGGGTCGTCGATGATCACGAACCTCCTGGCGATGGGGCTGCTGCTCGGCATCCACGCCCGCGGCCGCATGGCGCAGCGCCGGTAGCCAGGTAGCGTCCCGGCGACATGGCCAAGCTCAGCCCCGGCGCGGTGGTCGGCCTCGTGCGCGAGCTGTCCGCTTCGCGCGATCCGGGGCACCTCGCGATCGCGGGGCCGGCGGCGCTGACCGAGTCGCTGCGGCGCGACCTCGCGCGCGACGCCGACCCGGGCGCCGTGCGGGTCGGGACGCACGACGGCGCGGCGGTGCTCGTCTACGTCCTGGCGGCGCCGCCGACGGAGGACGACCTCGCGGCGCTCAAGGCGGCGGACAAGGCCCGCGATCCCGATCGTCGCCGTGCTCGCAGGCCCGGAGCTCGACGACCGCGTGCCGTACGTCCTCGCCACGGACGTCGTGCGGACCGAGGCCGGTGCGGGCTTCGACGTCGCCGAGATCGCGCGCGTCGTCGCGGGGAAGCTCGCCGAGGAGCGGGACGCCGCTCGCCGCCCGCGTGCCGGTGCTCCGGGACGCGGTCGTCGCCAACCTCGTCGACCGGTTCTCCCGCGTGAACGGGACCGTCGGCGCGCTCGTGTTCGTCCCGGGCGCCGACATGCCCGTGATCACGCTGAACCAGATCCGCCTGGTGCTGCGGATCGCGCACGCGCACGGGATCGGCGTGGGCCAGGAGCGGGCGCCGGAGGTGCTGGCGGTCCTCGGCTCCGGGTTCGCGCTGCGGACGCTCGCGCGCCAGGCGGTGGGGCTCGTCCCGTTCGCCGGCTGGGCGGTGAAGGCCGGCGTCGCCTACGGCGGCACGGTGGCGATCGGCGAGGCCGCGAAGCGGTACTACGAGGCGCAGGCGGGCAGCAAGGCGTCGGGTAGGTCGTAGGATCGACCGATGAGGCTCCCTGCGTTCGTCCAAGAGCCGCGGCAGGTCACCGGTCGTGACCCACCACCGAGTCCAACTGCAGATCCCTCCCGACGTCGCATGGGAGCGGCTCCAGGCTGCCGCCGTGAGCGTCGGGACGATTGAGGTGGCCGACCAGGCCGCGAGGTCCCTCGTCGTGAGGAAGAGACGCGGGCTCGGCCCGGTGCGGCTGCGGGCGACCGTGCTGGCTGCCGGTTCGGGTGGGGCGTCCGTCGTCGACATCGAGGGGGGCGGCGTCCTGAGTCGGCGGTCGATCGCTCGCCTGGTCGCACGGCTCACCTACCAGTAGGGCATCGCCGGCACGCCGTCCGGTGGGGGTCCTAAGGTTCCACCGTCACCCCACGGAGGTTGCCGAGATGCGGGACGCGCGCGAGGCCGAGGAGCTGCTGCTGATCGAGGAGGCGGATGCGTGGTTCGAGTACCTCGAGGCGACGCGCGGCCAGTCCGAGACGCGGTACGCCGAGCTCGAGCCGTGGGCCTGGAGCCGGCTGAACCAGCGGCTCCGCGCCATCCGCGCCCGCCGCTCGCGCCTGCGGCCGGCCGCCGCGTAACCCGGAGGGCGCCGAGACCGCTGCTACGCTGCGCGTCGAGGCACATGACCGTCCTCGATCACATCATCTGCAGCGCGCCGACCTGCCCGCCCCTCGGGCCTGTCGTCGTGCGCGCGCACGACAAGGAGTTTTCCTTTGCGTTGGTTCCGACGGAAGCAAGAGCACACGCAGGAGCAGGCGCCGGTTGCGGCAGCCGCTCCCGCACCAATCGAAGCACCCGCGCCGGAGGCGGCCCCACGGCCGTCTGACGGCGCCCCGGCGTCCGAGAGCGACGCCGCCAAGAAGCGCCGCCGCCGCGGGAGCCGCGGCGGGCGCAATCGCAAGAAGCCACACCGCGGGCACGAGCGCCGAGGGCGCGGCGGCGCCGCGGCGAGCGCCGCGAAGCGCGCGAAGACCGAGAAGTCCGAGAAGCCGTCGGGCGAGCGCAAGAGCTCACGCGGCGGCGGAGGCGCGGAGCGCAGCCAGGGCGCCGAGCGCCGGAGCTCCCGCAGCAGCAGCCGCCAGACGCGGCGCCGGGTCGCCCCGCGGCGCGCGCCGCTCCCGGAGGCGAAGCGCGAGCTGCTCGTCTCGGTCGACGTCTCCGAGCAGCGTGTCGCCGTGCTCGAGGACGGCGTCGTCGCCGAGGTCTACCTCGAGCGGCCCGAGAAGCGGTCGATCGCCGGGAACATCTACCTCGGCACGGTCGACAACGTCCTCCCGGGGATGGAGGCCGCGTTCATCGAGATCGGCCTCGAGAAGAACGGCTTCCTCTACGTCGACGAGATCGTCGTCCCCGAGCTCGAGGGCAAGGCGCGGCAGGGCAAGCGCATCCAGGACCTGATCCAGCGCGGCCAGACGATCCTCGTCCAGGCCGTGAAGGACCCGATGAAGACGAAGGGCGCGCGGCTCACGACCGAGATCTCGCTCCCGGGCCGCTTCGTCGTCTACGTCCCGTCGGGCGAGGGCCTCGGCGTCTCGCGCCGCCTGCCCGACGAGGAGCGCACGCGGCTGAAGGACATCCTCAGGCGCCTCGACGTGAAGGAGGGCGGCGTCATCGTCCGCACCGCCGCCGAGGGCGCGGCCGCCGAGGACATCGAGCGCGACCTCGACTTCCTCCAGCGCCTCTGGGCGACGATCCAGGAGCAGGCGAAGAAGGCCACCGCCCCGGAGCTCGTCTACCAGGAGGCCGAGCTGCCGCTGCGGGTCGTCCGCGACCTCTTCACCGGCGACTTCGAGCGCGCGGTCGTCGATCACGACCGCGCGTACAAGCGCATCGTCGGCTACCTCAAGAAGACCTCGCCGCACATGGTCGAGCGGGTCGCAGCGCTACAAGGAGAAGGAGCGGCTGTTCGAGGCCTTCGGCGTCGACAAGGAGATCCGCTCCACGCTCTCGCGCCGCGTCGACCTCCCCTCGGGCGGCTACCTGATCTTCGACTACGCCGAGGCGTTCACCGTCATCGACGTGAACACCGGCCGCTTCGTCGGCTCGCGCTCGAAGACGCTCCGGCGGCCGGCTCGAGGACACGATCACGAAGAACAACCTCGAGGCGGTCAAGGAGGTCGTCCGCCAGCTGCGGCTGCGCGACATCGGCGGGATCATCGTCATCGACTTCATCGACATGGCGAACCCGAAGAACCGGGCCCAGGTCGAGGAGGCGCTGCGGAACGAGCTCGAGCGCGACCGGACGAAGACGTACGTCGTCGAGATCTCGCCGCTCGGCCTCGTCGAGATGACGCGCCAGAACGTCACCGACGGCCCGCGCGAGATCATCACGAGGAAGTGCCCGACCTGCGAGGGCGACGGCGTCGTCATGTCGGAGATCTCCCACGCGGTCGAGGTCGAGCGGAAGCTGCGGCAGCTCGTCGCGCCGGGCTCCCGCGTCCAGGCGTACGCCGTCGAGCTCCATCCGCGGATCGCGTCGATCCTCGCCGGCGCCGGCGGGACGCGGCTGGCGACGCTCGAGGAGCAGACGCGGCGGCGGTTCTTCCTCCGCGCCGCGGACGGGAACGGCCACGTCCATCTCGACCACTTCGCCGTCGTCGGCGAGGGCAAGCTCGAGGAGCTCAAGCCGGCCGCGCCCGTCCAGGAGGGGCAGGAGCTGGAGCTGAAGCTCGGCGAGGTCGGGCGCTGGGACCCGACGAGCGCGACCGGCAAGGTCGACGGCTACGAGGTCTCCGTCGCCGGCGCCGCGAAGCTCGTCGGCAAGAAGGTCAAGGTCCGCGTCGGCCGCGTCCTCGACGGCGTCGCGCTACGCGTTGCCGGTCGAGGCCGGGCCGCCGCACGCGGCGCCGGTCACGGCCGAGACCGAGGCCGAGAAGCCGACGCGCGCGCGCCGCTCGAAGCTCGCCGAGGACACGTCCGAGCCCACGCCCGAGGCCGAGGCCGAGCCCGAGCTCGGGGAGGCGGAGGAGGCCGTCGACGAGGCGGAGGAGCTCGATCCGGAGGCGGCCGCGACGGCTGCCCGCCAGGCGCGCAAGCGCACGCGCCGCGGCTCGCGCGGCGGCCGGCGCCGGAAGAAGAAGCCGGCCGAGGGCGCCGCCGCCGAGGGCGAGGAGGCCGTCGAGGCCGAGCCCGCCGCGGAGGCCGAGGAGGCCGCGCCGAGGCGGAGGCCGAGGCCGAGGTCGAGGCGCCGTACCGACGGCGCAGACCCCGCCCGCACGTCCGCGCAAGGCGCGCATCCACGTGCCGGTCGCCGACGAGGAGGCGGAGGCCGAGGCGGTCGAGGCCGAGGCGGAGGCGGCCGCGGACGAGGCCGACGGACGAGGCCACCGACGGCGAGGCGCCGAAGAAGAAGCGCACCCGTCGCGGCTCGCGCGGCGGCAAGCGCCGGAAGAAGCCCGCCGCCGGCGCCAACGGCGGCGACCCGACGCGTCGAGGGCGACGCGGAGCCCGAGGCCGAGGCCGTCGCCGAGCCGGAGCCGTCGAGCCCGAGCCGGAGCCCGAGCCGGAGCCCGAGAAGCAGCCGGAGCCGGCCGCCGAGACGGACGGCGAGCCGAGCGAGGACTGGGGCTACGTGCCGATGTCCGAGTGGCGCGACCACGAGCGGGACGACTAGCCCGCCCGCGGACGCGAACCGCGCTACACTGGGCATCCCGCGGGCGCGTGCCCGCGTTTTCCACGCTCTGAGATGCCTTACGCGATCATCACCGTCGGCGGCAAGCAGTACCGGGTCCAGGAGGGCCAGACGCTGCTCGTGGACCGGGTCAAGGGCGACGAGGGCGCGACCTTCGAGCCGCCCGTCCTGTTCGTCGGCGGCGACGGCGAGGCGCAGCTCAACCCGACGAGCACGGTCACGGCGCGCGTCGTCGGCCACGTCCTCGGCGAGAAGATCCGCATCGGCAAGTACAAGCCGAAGAAGGGCTACAAGAAGCACACGGGCTACCGCAGCCGGCTCTCGCGCATCGCGATCGACTCGATCGGGACGGAGGGCAAGCGCTCGAGCCAGAAGGCCGCGGCGCCCGCGCCGAAGGCCGAGGCCCCGGCACCGAAGGCCGAGGCCCGGCGCCGAAGGCCGAGGCGGCCGAGCAGGCGCCGACGGACTACGAGGGGCTCAAGGTCGCCGAGGTCGCCGACTGGACGAAGGGCCGGCACCTGCCGACGCTCGAGGCGGCGCTCGCCTACGAGCAGGCGCACGGCGCCGCAAGGGCGCGATCGCGGCGCTCGAGGCCGCCATCGCGAAGCGGACGGAGGGAGACTCCTAATGGCGCACAAGAAGGGCCTCGGCTCGTCGCGCAACGGTCGCGACTCGAACCCGAAGATGCTCGGCGTGAAGATCTTCGACGGCCAGGACGTGAAGGCCGGGATGATCATCGTCCGCCAGCGCGGGACGCGGTTCCGCCCGGGCGACGGCACGAGCCTCGGGCGCGACGACACCATCTTCGCCACGCGCGAGGGCAAGGTCGCGTTCCGGACGAGCGGCGACCGCCGCTTCGTCGGCGTCGCCTAGACGTGGGGAACCATGGTTCCCCACGTGCCCCCTCCTTCTCCTGAGGGCTTCGAGTCGGGTGTGGCCTCCCGGGCGGATGAACCGCCCTTCGGCCGGGCGTCTCGTTGAGTGGCGGGCGGTCGTGTGGCCTGCGCGCGCGCACCTGCGGTGCGGGCGCTCCGGCCGGACCTGCTCTCATCGGACGGCGTGTCGTGACGGGCGGGATGCGCTGTGCCCTGGACGGGCACGCGGCGATCCCGCCGTCCGATCGCTCCGAGGCCGGTCGGCTTGACCGGACTCTCTTCAGTGCCTGACACCAGCCGTGGCCGAACGGCTCGGGCAGATCGCCCGTGTTCCATGACCGCGCGAGCATCAGCGTCGTCGCCGGGCGCGGCGGCGACGGCGCGCTGAGCTTCCGCCGCGAGAAGTTCGTCCCCAAGGGCGGGCCCGACGGCGGCGACGGCGGGAGCGGAGGCGACGTCGTGCTCGTCGCCGACCCGGACCTGCGCGACCTCTCGGCGTTCCGGACGAAGGCCACGTTCCGCGGCGGGCGCGGCGGCAACGGCGGCGGCAACCGCCGGCACGGCGCCAACGGCGACGACGTGGTCCTCGCCGTCCCCGTCGGGACGCAGGTCTGGAGCGCCGGCGAGGACGAGCTGCTGGTCGACCTCGCGGCGCCCGGCCGGCGCGAGGTGCTCGCGAAGGGCGGCGAGGCCGGCCGCGGGAACGCCCGCTTCGCGACCGCGACCCGCCAGACGCCCCGCTTCGCCGAGACCGGCCTGCCCGGCGAGGAGGCCGAGCTCGAGCTGCGGCTGAAGCTCGTCGCCGACGCCGCGCTCGCCGGGCTCCCGAACGCCGGCAAGTCGTCGCTCCTGCGCCGGATCTCGAACGCGCGGCCGAAGGTCGCCGCCTACCCGTTCACGACGCTCCAGCCCGTCCTCGGCACCGTCGACGCGCCGGGCCGCGACCGGCAGCTCACGGTCGCGGACGTCCCCGGCCTGATCGAGGGCGCGAGCGAGGGCGTCGGCCTCGGCCACGAGTTCCTCGCGCACCTCGAGCGCGCCCGTCTCCTCGTGCACGTGATCGACGCGTCCGAGGGCGACGCGGACGAGCGCTTCCGGCTCGTCGACCGCGAGCTCGAGCTGTACGGCGCCGGGCTCGAGCGGCGCAGCCAGATCGTGGTGCTCAACAAGCTCGACCTCACGCCCGAGCCGCCGCCGTTCGGGGTCGCGGACGAGCGGATCGTCGCGGTGCTGCGCACGTCGACGGCGACCGGGGAGGGGATCGACGCGCTGAAGACGGCGCTGTTCGACGCTCTGCCCGGAGGCGCTGCCGGCACCGGAGGCGCCGACGGAGGAGCTCGTCGACTTCCTCGTCTACCGGCCGCAGCCGCCGGCTCGGCGTGCCTACCGCGTCCTGCGCACCGAGCGCGGCTTCCGCGTCGCGGGAACGCCGCCGTCCGATCCCGACGAGCTCGAGGCGGCACTGCGCAACGCGGGCGTGCGCACGGGGCAGGAGGTCGAGATCGGGGACGAGGTGCTCGAGTGGGAGTGACCGGGCTCTTCGGCGGCGCCTTCGACCCGCCGCACAACGGGCACGTCGCGCTCGCGCGCCGGGCGCAGGAGCGGTTCGCGCTCGAGCGGCTCGTCGTGATCCCCACGGGCGTGGCGCCGCACAAGCGCATCGAGACGCCGGCGGAGACGCGCCTGCGGCTCGCCGAGGCGGCGTTCGCGGACGTGCCGGGGCGGAGGTGTCGCCGCTGGGAGATCGACCGCGGCGAGCCGTCGTACACGCTCGAGACGACCCGCTGGGCGCGCGAGCGCTACGGCGAGCTCCTGTTCCTCGTCGGCGCCGACCAGTTCGCGCGGCTCGACACCTGGTACCGCCCGGACGACGTGCTCGAGCTCGCGCGCCTCGCGCGTCGCGACCCGGCCCGGCTACCCGCAGGAGGAGCTCGAGCGCGTCTGCGGGACCCTGCGCGACCCGGGTCGCGTCGAGTTCTTCGAGATCGAGCCGTGGCCGGTCTCGTCGACGGAGATCCGCGACCGCGTGCGCCGCGGCGAGCCGATCGACGACGTCGTGCCGCCTCGCCGTGGCGCGGCTCGATCGCCGAGCTCGGCCTGTACGGCGCCGACTGACGTCCGCCGGACCGGGGTACACTGAGAGCGACGAAATGGAGTCGATCCGCCTCTGAGCACCGTCGAACAGGCCCGCCGCGTCGCAGCTCTCGCACAGGAGAAGCTGGCGGAGGACGTCGTCATTCTCGATATGCGGCCCGTGTGCTCGTACACGGACTTCTTCGTGGTCGCGACCGGCCGCAACCCGCGGCAGACGAAGGCGATCTACGACGAGGTCCGGGAGAAGCTGAAGGCCGAGGTTCGCCTGGTCCCGCAGCACGTCGACGGCGAGCGCGAGGCGACGCTGGATCGTCGCGGACTACCTCGACCTCGTCCTGCACGTCTTCACGCCCGAGGCGCGCCGCTTCTACCGCCTCGAGGAGCTCTGGGGCGACGTTCCGGCGATCGAGCTGGACACCGCCGCGGCGGGCTAGCCCGACCGGAGCTACAATCCGCACGACCCTGGGGCCATAGCTCAGCTGGGAGAGCGTCGCGCTGGCAGCGCGAAGGTCGCCGGTTCGAGCCCGGCTGGCTCCACCTCGGAACCCCCGTCACGTGCGGGGGTTTCTTCGTCTCGAGGTCTCATCCCGTTGGGGCGATGCAGGACGTCGGCCCGGCCGCTCCACTGTCCTCGACCACATCCCTCGGGGAAGGAGGCGGCGGTGACCGAGGAGCCGAGCGGCGAGATCCTCGCCCATGGACCCGTCCACAAGCTCACCGTCGAGTTCGAGCTGAATCGCTTCCGCGGCGAGCTCCTGCCCGAGCTCGACCGCCTCAAGGAGCTCGGCATCATCAGGATCATCGACCTGCTCGCGGTGCGGAAGGACCGCACGGGCGCGTTCATGGTGATGATGGCGAGCGACCTGCGCCCCGACGAGGCGGTCGACTTCGGCACCTCCGTCGGGAAGCTGATCGGGCTCGGGATCGGCGGCCGCGAGGGCGCCGAGATCGGCGCGAAGCTCGGCGCCGAGATGCTCGCCGACGGGCACGTCTTCGAGCCTGACGAGGCGCCGGCGATCGCGGAGCGGATGCGGCCCGACACGACCTACGTGATCGCGCTGCTCGAGCACACGTGGGCGATCCCGCTGCGGGCGAAGATCGACCGCGCGGGCGGCTCGGTGATCGAGGACGAATGGATCGGAATCGGCGACCTCATCTCGATCGGCTACTCGGCCGACCAGGCGGCCGCATCGGAGCCCGTCGGGGAAGGCGGCGACGAGTCGCTCGAGGAGGAGTCCGCCGGCTAGGGCGCCGACTCGTCCTCGAAGGGCTCGTCCGCGGGCGGCGCCACCAGCAGGACGCCGTCCTCGACGTCGACGACCTCGATCTGGTCCCCCTCCGCGAGCGGCGTGCCGTCGAGGCTCCTCGCCGGGTAGAGCGAGCCGCGCACCTCGGCCTCGCCGTCCGCGTCGGCCGTGATCGCGAGCGTGACGGTGCCGAGCTCGCCCACGAGCGCGCGGGTCGCGCGCTTCGGCGCGGGTGCGGCGGAGGCGTCGGCGGCCGCGAGCGGTGGTCGGCGCGGGGGCGGTGCGCCGGCTGCGGTCGGCTGCGTCGTCCGTCGACCTCGGGCCGGCGCGGCCGCGACGAGCCGGTCCGCTTCCGCCGGACACCCGTTCCGCGCCCTCGCGTCCGCCGCCGAGCGCGCGAACTGGTAGCGGCCGCACCAGCGCTTCCACGCGATCGTCGCGGCCGGAGCCTGCCAGTCGGCGACGGGGAGGGGCTCCAACGCGGGCGCCATGAACCGCTGCCAGATCGTGGCCGGGAACGTCCCGCCGGTGACGCGGATCCCGTGCACGCTCGTCATCGGCGCGGTCCTGCCCGGATAGCCGACCCAGACGACGGTCGCGAGCTGCGGCGTGTAGCCCGCGAACCACGCGTCGCCGTGGTTCTCGGTCGTCCCGGTCTTGCCGGCCGCGGGCCGGCCGATCGCCGCGCCCGTGCCGGTGCCCGCCTCGATGTTCCGCTCGAGCACCCGCGTCACCTCGTAGGCAGCCGCGTGCGGGCAGGACGCGCTCGACCTCGGGCCGCCCCCACTGCCGGTCGACCGAGCCGTCGGCGAGGACGACCTTGCGGATGACGAGCGGCTCGGCCCGGCGCCCGCCGGCGGCGAGCGTCGCGTACGCGGTGGCCAGGTCGAGCGGCGAGACGGCGCCCGCGCCGAGCCCGACCGACGGCACCTGCGGCAGCTCGGCGCGGATCCCCATCCTGCGGGCCAGCTCGGCGACGCGGGCCGGGCCCGAGGTCGAGCGTGAGCCGCGCGTAGACGCTGTTGTCGGACGCGAGGGTGGCGCCCGCGACGGCCGTCCGCCCGAGGTAGGTCCCGTCGTAGGTCTCCACGTGCCAGGGCTTCCCCTGCGACTCGGGCCCGTCGAACGGCGCGGAGAGGTACTGCGTCGACCACGGGTTGATCCCGCGGCGCACGGCCTCGGCGAGGACGAACGTCTTGAACGTCGAGCCCGGCTGCCGCTTGCCGTCGACGGCGAGGTTGAACGCGGTGCGCCGCCCCGGCACGACCGACGCGAGCGCTCGCACGGAGCCGTCCTTCGGGTCGATCGCCACGACCGCCGCACCGGGGTCGCCGCGCCGGTTCAGCGTCCGGAGCACGGCCTGGCGTGCCAGGCGCTGCATCCGGGCGTCGATGGTCGTGTGCACGTCGAGGCCGCCGGCGCGGAGGACGTCCTCGCCGTACTCCTCGGTCAGCAGCTCGGCGACGTAGCTCGCCAGGTAGGGGTCGCGCTGGCGGCCGTAGGCGGGCGACGGGGCGAGCCCGAGCCTGCTCCGCGCCACCTCCTGCGCCTGCGCCGCGGTGATCGCGCCGGTCTCGGCCATCGCGTCGAGGACGTCGGCGCGGCGTGCGCGCGCCCCGTCGGGGTTCGCGAGCGGGTCGAGCCGCGACGGTGACTGCGGCAGCCCGGCGAGGAGCGCCGCCTCGGCGAGGGTCAGCTTCGCGGCCGGCTTGGAGAAGTACGTGCGCGCGGCGGCCTCGGCGCCGTAGGCCCGATTCCCGAACGGGACGCGGTTGAGGTAGCCGGCCAGGATCCGCTCCTTCGACCAATCGCGGTCGAGCTCCACCGCCAGGCAGCCCTCCGTCAGCTTCCGCGAGTACGACTGCTCGTTGCCGAGGTAGAGCGCGCGGGCGAGCTGCTGCGTGATCGTCGAGCCGCCCTGGACGACGTCGCCCTCGCCGGTGTTCGCCACGAGTGCGCGGAGCGGTGCCGCGGTAGTCGATCCCCTCGTGCTCGTAGAAGCGCCGGTCCTCGATCGCGACGATCGCCTTCTGCAGCCACGGCGAGATCTGGTCGAGCCGGACCGGGCCGGTTCTCCTGGTCCGGCGCGATGGTCGCGATGACGGTGCCGTCCCGCCCGCGGACGACCGTGCTCTTCCCGAGCTCGCGCGCCAGCAGCGCCTCGGGATCGCACGAGACGAAGAAGAACGGGCCGCGGGCGGCCACGAGCGCGGCGAGCGTCCCCGTGACGAGGAGGAGCGCCGCGAGCGTGCCTGTCAGCCACGGCCGGCGCCGTGCCCAGGCGAATCGCTGGGGCCTTGCGTTCACACCTCGACAACGCCAGGTCGCGGCGGCAGGGTGCGCGAATCCCCCGAACGGGGGAGCAAGTCCGCCGCGGCGGCGGTGTCTTCACTGATGGATGACGGGAAACAACGGTCACCTCACACCGGGCGGCGGGCAGCGCGGGAGCGCCCTCTGGGGCGCAACCGGCTCGAAGCGCACGCGGCGCTAGTTTTCGCCGGAGCCCTACGCGGCGGCGACGTTCAGCGCGCCGATCTCGCGACGCATGGCGAGCCGCTCGAGCCCCGCCGACTCGAGCTGGCGGACGCGCTCGCGCGTGATCCCCAGCTCGCGACCGATCGACTCGAGCGACATCGGGTCGCGGTCGCCGTCGAGGCCGTAGCGGAGCTTCAGCACCCGCTGCTCGCGCTCGGGCAGGTCGGCGAGCGCCTTGTGGAGCACCTCGTGCTCGAAGCTGACCGTGACCTCCTCCTCGGGCGAGGCGTCCTCGCCGGCGAAGAGGTCGCCGAGGGAGGCGTCGCCGTCGTCGCCGACCGGCCGGTCGAGGCTCGTCACCGCGCGGGCCGCGGCCCGGACCTCGTTCACGTGCTTCGGCGAGATCTTCGAGCGCTGCGACACCTCCGAGTCCGTCGGCGCCCGCCCGAGCTCGGCCGTCAGCTCGCGCTCCGCGCGCGCGATCTTCGTCTCGCGCTCGGCGATGTGCACCGGGATGCGGATCGTCCGGGACTTGTTGGCGACGCCGCGCTGCACGGCCTGGCGGATCCACCACGTCGCGTACGTCGAGAACTTGAAGCCCTTGCGCCAGTCGAACTTCTCGACCGCGCGGATCAGCCCGATGATCCCCTCCTGGATCAGGTCGAGCAGCGAGAGGCCGTGGCCCTGGTACTTCTTCGCGATCGAGACGACGAGCCGGAGGTTCGAGTTGATCATCCGGTCCTTCGCCTCCTTGTCGCCGCGCTCGATCCGCTTCGCGAGCTCGACCTCCTCCGCGGCCGTGAGCAGCGGCCAGCGCGCCGCCTCGTTGAGGAAGAGCTGGAGCGCGTCCGTCGTCGCCACCGCGAGGTCGTGGTTGACGTAGGTCGGCGTGTCCTCCGACCTCGACGCGGCTGCAGTCGTCGGTGAGCTCGATGCCGCGCTCGTCGAGCTGGGCGTAGAGGACCTCGATCTCCTCGTCCTCGAGCTCCGCCTCGTTCAGCAGCTCGACGAACTGCGACAGGTTGAGGCAGCCCTGTTCCTCGCCGTGGGTGAGAAGCGTGGTGAGATCGACGTGGCTCATGCAGTTCGCGTTTCCCGACGGCTCTCGAGGGCTAACCTCGGGAGTGGACGCCGTGGTCTACACTCGATTCCCTTGAACGAGACGCTTTTCGAGGTCCTGTTCATGATGGTGATCCTCAAGATCCCCATCGTCTACCTCTGCGGCGTCGTGTGGTGGGCCTGGCGCGCCGAGCCCAAGCCGCCGGAGGGAGCGCAGACGCTGGCGGTCCCGCTGGAGCCGGAGCCGCCGGCGCCCTGGTTCGCCCGCCGCCTGCTCGGTTGCGGCCCGCGCCGCCCCGGCCCGCGCGGCGGCGCGCCCCGGCGGTATCGGCGGCGCGAGGCGATTGCGCGCGGTAGGGTCGGCTCGTGAGCACGCCTGCCGTTCCCGCCCGGCGCGAGGGCCACGGGGAGTCCGTCGCCGGGGTTCCTGGCCGCGCTCGCGATCTTCATGTCGCTCATCGCCGTCGCCCGGACGCCGGTGCGGATCGCGCCGGTCGCGATCCTCGTCGCGCTCGTCGCCGTCGGCATGGCGCAGGGCCGCTCCCAGAAGCTCGCGGCGTGGGCGCTGGTCGCCGCCGGCGCCGGCTGGCTGCTCGGGATGACGATCGCGGTCGCGACCGACCGCCCCCTCTTCTAGGCGCCCTGCTACAACACGACGCATGAGCCGGCCAGAGGTCGACGGCCCCAACGCGGGATTCGCCCAGGCGATCCTCGACGACTACCTCGAGAACCCGGACGCGGTGCCGGCGGAGTGGCGCGCGCTCTTCGAGTCCGGCGACTCCGAGCTGCTGAACGCGCTGCCCGGGCTGGCGCGGCTGCTCGAGGCGCGGAACGGCGGCAACGGCGCCGTCGCGCCCGCCGTCGCGCCGGCGCCCGACACCCGCACCCGCTCCGGCGCCGGAGCCGCCGGCCGCGCCTCCGGAGCCGGCCCCGGCCGCCGCCGCCCCGGCGCCGACGGTCGACGAGGAGTTGCTCGGCGGCGTCGCCGCGGCGATGGCGCTCGTGAAGGCGTTCCGCACGCACGGCCACCTCGCCGCCCGCCTCGACCCGCTCGGCTCCGAGCCGCCCGGCGATCCGGCGCTCGAGCCGCAGCGGCTCGTGCCGCCGCTCACGCCCGAGCTGCAGGCCCGGATCCCGGCCAGGCTCCTCCGCGTCGCATGCGAGGGCGAGACGCTCGCCGACGTCCTGCCGAAGCTCCAGGAGATCTACTGCGGGACGATCGCGTACGAGGTCGAGCACATCTCCGACCACGAGCAGCGCGTCTGGCTGCGCAAGGCGATCGAGTCGGGCCGCTACCGGCAGCCGCTGAGCCCCGACGACCGCGTCCGCCTCCTCGGCCGCCTCAGCGAGGTCGAGGCGCTCGAGACGTACCTCTACAAGAGCTTCCTCGGTCAGAAGCAGTTCTCGATCGAAGGCCTCGACGTGCTCGTGCCGGTGCTCGACGAGGCGATCGAGCTCGCCTCGCGCGACGGCGCGCACGAGGTCGTGATGGGGATGGCCCACCGCGGCCGCCTCAACGTGATCGCGCACACGCTCGGGCGCCCGTACGAGGTCGTCCTGCGCGAGTTCGAGGGCGAGCGGACGATCGACGCCGTCAGCTCCGACCCCGAGGGCGGCACGGGCGACGTGAAGTACCACCTCGGCGCGCGGGCCACGCGGCGCACGAGCGCGGGCGAGATCGCGGTCACGCTCGTGTCGAACCCGAGCCACCTCGAGGCCGTCGACCCGGTCGTCGAGGGCTGGGCGCGCGCGCAGCAGACCGACCGCGCGAGCCGCGACGGGACGCACCGGCCCGAGGTGTCGCTGCCCGATCCTCCTCCACGGCGACGCGGCCTTCTCCGGCCAGGGCGTCGTGGCCGAGACGCTCAACCTCGAGGGGCTCGTCGGCTACACCACGGGCGGGACGCTCCACCTCATCACGAACAACCAGGTCGGCTTCACCACCGACCCGGTGGAAGGCCGGTCGACCCGCTACGCGTCCGACCTCGCGAAGGGCTACGACGTGCCGATCGTCCACGTGAACGCCGACGATCCCGAGGCCGCGATCGCCGCCGTGCGGCTCGCGCTGGCGTTCCGACGGCGCTTCGGCGCCGACGTCGTGATCGACCTCGTCGGCTACCGCCGCCACGGCCACAACGAGCAGGACGAGCCCGCCTACACGCAGCCGCTCATGGCGCAGCGGATCAAGGCACACCCGCCGGTGCGGCAGCAGTTCGCGGCGCGTCTCGCCGCCGAGGGAGCCGTCTCCGAGGAGGACGCGGAGCAGCTCCTGCGCCGCGCGTGGGACGCGGTCAAGGCCTCGCATGAGCAGCTGAAGCAGCGGATCGGCACGCGCACAACGGAGGTGCGTCACGATCGCACGCCCGACGCGAGCGGCGGCGCCGTGCAAACCGCGGTCCCGGCCGAGCGGCTGCGCGACCTCGACGAGCAGCTCCTCCGCGTCCCGGATGGGTTCACCGTGCACCCGAAGCTCCTCCGCCAGCTCGAGCGGCGCCGCGTGGCGCTCGACGAGGGCGGGATCGACTGGGGTCAGGCCGAGGCGCTCGCGTTCGCGACGCTGCTGACCGACGGGATCCCGGTGCGCCTCACCGGCCAGGACTCCGAGCGCGGGACGTTCTCCAACCGGCACCTCGTCCTCCACGACGCCGAGACGGACGAGCTCGCCGTCCCGATGCAGCGGCTCGACGGCGCGCAGGCGTCCTTCGAGGTGCACAACTCGCCGCTCTCGGAGTACGGCGTGCTCGGCTTCGAGTACGGCTACTCGATCGCCGCGCCGGAGTCGCTCGTCCTCTGGGAGGCGCAGTACGGGGACTTCGTCAACGGCGCGCAGATCGTGATCGACCAGTTCATCGTGGCCGGCCTTTCGAAGTGGAAGCAGACCTCGCGCCTGACGCTGCTCCTGCCGCACGGGTACGAGGGCAACGGCCCGGAGCACTCGAGCGCCCGGCTGGAGCGCTTCCTCTCGCTCGCGGCCCAGGAGAACGTCCGCATCGCCAACGTGACCACGGCGGCGCAGTACTTCCACCTGCTGCGGCGCCAGGCGCTCGACGCGGCCGCGCGGCCGCTGATCGTGATGACGCCCAAGGGGCTGCTGCGGCTGAAGGCGGCCGGGTCGACGCTGGCCGACCTCGCCGAGGGCGAGTTCCGGCCGGTGCTCCGGGACGACACCGTCGATCCGCACGCCGTCCGTCGCCTCGTGCTCGTCTCCGGGAAGCTCTACTACGACCTCGTCGGCCACGAGGCGCGCGCCGAGGCGCAGACCACGGCAGTCGCGCGGCTGGAGCAGCTCTACCCGTTCCCGGTGGAGGCGGTCGCCCACCTCGTCCGCTCGTACCGGTCGCTGGAGGAGGTCGTGTGGGCGCAGGAGGAGCCGCAGAACATGGGCGCCTTCCGCGCGATCCGCCACCGGCTCGAGGACGCCGCCGGCGATCTTCCGCTGCGCTACGTCGGCCGGCCGTGGCGGGCGAGCCCGAGCGAGGGCTACCCCACGGCGCACCTGGTCGCGCAGGACGCGATCATCCGCGAGTCGCTCGGCGCCTAGCCGGGGGGCCGGCGGGGCCGGTGGCGCTGGGCCGCCTCGCGCGCCTGCGTGGCGAGGCGCGGCCCGTGCTTGCGGGCGGCGGCATACGCCTGGCGGCGCTGCGCCTCGGGCAGGCGCTGCCACAGCTTCCACGCGGTCAGCGCGATTCCGAAGAGCCCGGCACGGGGGATGAGGCGCGGCACGGCCCTATCGTGCCACGCGGCGGCGCGATCTAACCCTGGGGACCGCGATCGTGCTTCGGCCCGCCCCGCTGGTCGTCGTCGCGATCGTGGCCGTTGCGCTGGGGCTCGTTCTTCTCGTGCCCCTTCTTCTCCCCCTCGTTCTTCGGCGGCTCGGGCGCGGGAGACTCGTCCACGACGGGCTTCCCCTGCGGCGGCAGTCGCGGGCTCCGGCTCGGTGACGAGGATCTCGCGCTCCGGCGGCGTCGGGGCCGGTGCAGGCTGGGGCGCGGGGGTCGGACCGGGGCGGGCGGCGCAGGCACGGAGGGCGGCGACGCGGGCCTCGGCGTCGCGTGCCGCGGCGCCGGGCGCTACCGGCCGCGGGGCCGGGGCGGCGACGACGACGCTGCGCACCGGCCGGGCGGGGGCGACGCGTCGGGTGCTCGCGCCGCGGAGCGCGGGCCGCGCTCGGCGCTCTGCCGGTCGTGCGGCAGGGCGGCCGCCGCCGGCGCGGACGACCGACAGGCCGTACTCCGGCGGGACGGCCACCGGCACCTCGGGGAAGTCGGCTCCGGGCCGGGCGATCAGCGACGGGACGACGAGCGCGCACGCGACCGCGAGCATGACGCACGACCCCTCCGATCACCCCGCGTACGATTCCGCTCAACTTCATCCCCGTTGACGCCGACAGATCCCCTACGGGGCTGTATCGGCCCACCGGCCTCCGACCTTGAATCCATGAGCCTCACTCGATGAGCTTCAAGCTCAAACTCGTCGTCTACTTCGTGCTCCTGGCGCTGCTGCCGCTCGCGGCTGCCTTCGTCGGCTTCGGCGCGGTCGCCCAGCGCAGCGAGACGCGCCTCGCGGACGCGCGCCTCGAGGCGGGCCTGCGCGCCGCGGTGGCGGCCTACCGGACGGAGCTCACGTCGGCCCAGCGGGAGGCCGCGGCCCTTGCCCGCAGCCGCGTGCTGCAGCAGGCGCTCGTCGAGCGCGACCGCGACGCGATCCGCCGGCTGCTCGCGGAATCGCCGCGGCTGCGTGTCGAGACGGGCGACGGCTTCTCCGTGGGGCCCGTGTTCCCGCACGCGGCCGAGCGGACGGTGGTCGTGCTCGGGCCCACGGGCGTCGATGCGGAGCTCGGCCTCGTCACCGCCTCGCTTCCGCTCGACGAGTCGCTGGCCGGGCGCCTGCGCGACGCCTCCGGGCTGCCCGAGGGCGGGCGCGTGGTGGTCGTCCAGGAGTCGCGGATCGTGGCCGGGCCGCGTGAGATCGGCGGCGCGCTCGACCTCCCGACCGGCCGTCCCAGCCGCGTCAGCATCGGGGGCACCGGCTATCGCGGGCTCGCGGCAGGGGCCGCCGGCGGCGTCCGCGGCGTCAGCGTCGCCGTGCTGCTGCCGCAGAGCGGGATCGAGAGCGCGTCGCGCACGGCGCAGCTCCGGCTCCTGCTCGCGCTCAGCGTGTCCCTCGTCCTCGTCGCGCTCGTCGCCTACCTGCTCGGACGCTCGATCGTCCGGACGCTGCGCCGGCTCGTCGACGCGGCCAACCGCGTCGCCCAGGGACGCTTCGACGAACGGGTCGAGGTGCCCGGGCCGGGACGAGTTCGCCGAGCTCGGCCGCTCGTTCAACCAGATGGCGGCGCAGCTCGAGGCCCGCGTCGAGGAGCTCGACGCCGAGCGGCGCCGGTTCCGCGAGGCGACGCTCCGCTTCGGCGAGGCGCTCTCGGCCTCGCACGACGAGGAGCAGCTCCTGCGCAAGGTCGTCGAGACCGCGGTGGACTCGACCAGGGCCTCCGGCGGCGAGATCGTCGGCCGCAACGGCCCCGTCGTGCGTGCGGGCGTCGTCGGCGAGGACGAGGCGCAGTTCGAGCTCCCGCTCGTGACCGGGCGCGAGAGCTTCGGCACGCTCGTCCTGCACGGGCCGCAGTTCTCGATCCAGGACCTCGAGACGGCCGCGCTGCTGGTCGGCCACGCGGTCGTCGCGCTCGAGAACGCGCGCCTGCACCGCCTCGTCGAGCAGCAGGCGCTCGTCGACGGGCTCACCGGTCTCGCCAACCGCCGGCAGGCGGAGGACACGCTCGCGGCGCAGCTCGCGCGGGTCGGCCGCGGCGGCGGCTCCGTCGCGCTCGTCTTCGCCGACCTCGACGACTTCAAGACCGTGAACGACCGGTACGGCCACCCCGCCGGCGACGCCGTCCTCTGCGAGTTCGCGGCCGTGCTCCGCGAGTCGGCCCGCGAGATGGACCTCGCGGCCCGCTGGGGCGGCGAGGAGTTCGCGGTGATCCTCCCGGACACGGACGCCGACGGCGCCGTGGCATACGCCGAGCGCGCCCGCGAGGCGCTGCTGGAGCGCACGTTGCTCACCCCGGCCGGGGGCCCGCTGCACCTGACCGCGAGCTTCGGCGTCGCCACCTTCCCGCCCGCGTCGAATCAGCGGGAGCTCGTCGCCCAGGCCGACGGCGCGCTCTACGAGGCCAAACGCGGGGGCAAGAACCGCGTCGCCCGCGCGGCCGGCGTGGTGCAGCCCGGCTAGCCGGATGGAGGATTCCCTGCAGGAAGAGGGCTACAATGCCCCGTCAGCTCGCCCCACGGAGGTATCGATGCCGGTTGAGACGTCGTCCTTGTTCGCACAGGTCATCCAGGAGCACCTCGCCCTGAAGGAGCGCAACGCCGCGCTCGAGCAGGATCTCCCCCTCGAGCGCTACCGGAACGAGGATCCGTTCGAGAACCACCCGCTCTTCAAGACCGAGGAGCAGGCCCGGCTCGAGGAGACGATGGACGGCGAGGTGACCGCCGCCGAGCTGGAGGAGACGTCGCTGGGCTGGCCCGCTCCGCCCGAGGAGCCGGCCGTCGGCGAGGACACCGACTCGGGCCTCTGGTCGCGCTCGCGCGACTTCGACTGGGGCGACTGAGCGCGACCGCGGCCGGCGCCGGCGCTCGTCGCGAGACAGCAGTGGCCCCGCGGGCGTCGTCAGGTGACGCGCGACCGCGCGACCGGGAAGTCCCGGTGCTCGTCCGCGGCGACGAGGCCGCTCGATCCGGTCGACGGCGTCCCAGACGTCGACGAAGCGCGTGTAGAGCGGCGGCAGGCCGAGCCGGACCGAGTCGGGGCCGCGGAAGTCCGGGACGACGTTCGCGCGGGCGATCAGGGCCTGGCACACCTGCCACGCCTCCTCGTGCCGCAGCGAGACGTGCGCGCCACGTGCGGCCGCCGCGCGCGGCGTCCCGACGGCGAACCCGAGCGGGGCCAGGCGCTCGTCCGCCAGCGCGATCGCCAGCTCGGTCAGGGCAGCCGCCTTCGCCTCGATCGCCTCGGCGCCGGCCTCCGCGACGAGCTCCACGCCGGCCTCCACCGCGGCGATCCCGAGAATCGACGGCGTGCCGGCGGCGAAGCGTCCGATCCCGGGCTCCGGGTCGTAGTCGGGGCCCATCGCGAACTGCTCCCGCTGGCCGAACCAGCCCTGGATCGGGGAGCGCAGCTCCTGCTGGAGCTCGCGGCCGGACGTACAGGTATGCCGGCGAGCCCGGGCCGCCGTTGAGGTACTTGTAGGTGCAGCCGACGGCGAGATCGACGCCCGCCGCGTCGAGGCCGATCGCGACGGCGCCGGCCGCGTGGGAGAGGTCCCACAGCACGAGCGCGCCTGCCTCGTGCGCCGCGGCGGTGACCGCGGCGAGGTCGGCGCGCGCCCCCGAGCGGTACGAGACGAGCGAGAGGCAGACGAGCGCGACGTCGCCCGGTGCGCACGCGGCCGCGACGTCGTCCGCCGTCGGCCCGGCGATCGGGTCGCTCCGCAGCAGGCGCACGTCGCCGAGCCCCTGGAGCACGTACCGGTCGGTCGGGAACTCGGCCTCGTCGGTGACGAGGACGCCGCCGCCGCGTGCCGCGAGCGCCGCCGCCGCGAGCTTGTAGAGGTTCACGGTGGTCGAGTCCGCGACGAGCACCGTCCCCGGAGCCGCGCCGAGACACGACCGGCCGAGCAGGTCCCCGACGCTGCTCCGGGAGCTCGATCCACCGCGGCCACGCCGTCACCAATCGCTCGCCCCACTCGTCCACGAGCGCGGCGACGCGCTCCCGCGCCGCGAGCGGCAGCCGCCCGAGCGAGTTGCCGTCGACGTAGAGGCGGTCGCCGTCGTCGAGCGCGAAGCGGTCGCGGAAGCCGGCGAGCGGGTCCGCGGCGTCGAGCGCCTCGGCCTGCGAGCGGCTCGTCACGCGGCGGACCGTACCGTGCCCTCAAGGCCGCGGCTCCTGCGGTCGATACCGCCCCTGTGACGATGCGGCTGGGCCTCGCTTCGCTGTGCGCGCTCCTCGTGGACGAGCTCCGCGCGGATGCCTGTGCGATCTCTCGCGTCCTCGGCGACGTCCTGATCCAGGTCGGGGAGCACGTCCCCGCCGGCGGGACGCTGAATACCGGGCAGGGCTACCTCGCCTCCGACTTCCCGCTCACGGTCGACGTCGCTGCGCGATGCGGAGGCGCGGCGGGTGTGGACGCGGGACCCGCAGGCGGACGCCGAGCGAGGCGCGCCTGCTGCACGCGCTCGGCTACGAGGGCCTGCTCATGCTCCCGCTCGTGCTGCAGGGCGGCTGTGTGGGGGCTCGTCGAGGTGTACCGCCGCGGCTCCGGGTTCTCGGACGAGGAGGCCGCCGCCGGCGAGCGCATCCTCGGCGAGGCCGTCGCCGCGGCGGCCGCCTAGCCGGGCACGCCCGAGCCAGACTGAAGTCTGGCACGGATTCAGAGGCGTTTCACAGCAACGGCGTCTACGGTGTGCGCCATGAGCGACCACGAGCAGCCGGAACGCCGCCTCACGCGGCGCAGCACGCTCCTCAAGGCCGGCGGCGTCCTCGGCGCCGCGCTGGGCGCCGGTGCCTGGAGATACGGAGACGACGACGCGAGCGCGGGCGGCCTGGCCGCGGTCGAGCGCGGTGCCGTCTCGTGCGTGCTCGCGCCCGAGCTGACGGAAGGCCCGTACTACGTCGACGACGCCGCCATGCGCCGCAACATCAAGGGCGGCAAGACGGGCGTCCCACTGCGGCTGCGCCTGCGCGTGCTCGACGTCGCCACCTGCCGCCCGATCCGCGGCGCGGCGGTCGACATCTGGCACTGCGACGCCCTGGGCGTCTACTCGGGCGTGGCCGGCAACAGCGGCAGCTTCCTGCGCGGCGTCCAGCGCACCGACGCGAACGGCTGGGCCACGTTCGACACGGTCTATCCCGGCTGGTACCCGGGGCGTGCCGTCCACGTCCACGTGAAGGTGCACGTCGGCGGCGACGTCGTGCACACCGGCCAGTTCTTCTTCCCGGCCGCGGTCTCCAACGCGGTCGGCGCGCCGCGCGCCGTACAACCGCCACGGCCGCCCCGACACGCCGAACGCGACGGACGCGATCTTCCGCAACGGCGGCAGCCGCTCGATGCTCGCGCTCACGCGCCGCGGTACGGGCTACGTCGGGTCGCTGACGATGGGCGTCCGCCGCTAGGCGCTGGCACGGGATGTGTAGGTCGAGGTGCGGTTGGCCGCACCCTCCTCCGCCGGACGGCCGCACGGACGGCGCCGCCCGCACGCGGTTGACTCCCCGGCACGGGCGATCGGCCCGGATCGACCGAGAGGAGCCGCCGCCGTGCACGCCACCGACCCGACCGCCGAGCTGGCCTCGATCCTCCTCGAGCGCAAGCGCCTCGTCCGCCTCGTCCTCTGGACGGCAGTGGCGACGTTCGCGACCGCGCTCGCAGGCCTCATGGCGGTGATCGTCTGAGCCGCGTCGCGCCGGGCATCGTCCTCCGTGCCGGCGAGGGCGACGCGCTCTTCGGCGGCCGGATCACGATCAAGTCGGACCTCGACCCCCTGACGATCACGGAGTCGTGGTTCCCGGACGCGCGCCCGGGCGCCTCGCCGCACTACCACCGCCTGCACGCCGACGCCTTCTACGTGCTCGAGGGTGAGCTCGGGGTGCTCGTCCACGACCAGGAGCACCTGCTCGGCCCCGGCGCGTTCGCGCTGGCGCCGCCGGAGGTCGTCCACGGCTTCCGCAGCACGACCGCGACCCGCTTCCTCAACTTCCACACGCCCGACGGCGACTTCGCGGAGCACCTCCGCGCCCGCGACCGTGGCGAGCCGGGCGGCTTCGACAGCATCGACGTCGAGCCCGGGGCCGGGCGCCTCCCCGACCGAGGCGATCCTGCTCCAGGCCGGCGAGGGCGAGCGGCTCGAGGGCGAGACCCGCGTGGCGACGATCAAGGCCGGGCGCGACGAGCTGTCCCTGATCGAGTTCGAGCTCGAGCCGAGCTTCGACGGCCCGCCCCCGCACAGCCACGACGACCACGTCGACTCGTTCTACGTCCTCGAGGGCGAGGTCGAGTTCCGGATGGACGGCGAGACGCTCCTGCTCGGGCCGGGGTCGTTCGTCGCCGCGCCGCCCGGGGTCGAGCACACCTTCACGTCCGGCCCGGGCCGCAGCCGGCTGCTGAACGTGCACGCGCCGAGCGCCGGCTTCCACGACTGGCTCCGCGGGCTCGGCTAGCCCCGGACGACAGGAACCGAGCCGGGCCGTGCCGAACTGCACGGCGTGTACGACCGGCTCGAGCGGCGCGTCATCGCGATCCTGTCGGGGCTCAACCTGCGTCGGGCCGTCGGCCTGATCGTGGCGACGGCGACGGCGCTCGCCATCACGGCCGCGGTGCTCGTGCGGATCGTCGATCCCGCGATCGGCACCTTCGGCGACGCGCTCTGGTGGGCGGTCACGACCGTGACCACGGTCGGGTACGGCGACGTCGTCCCCGAGTCGACGACCGGCCGCTTCGTCGGCGCCGCGCTCATGCTGACCGGCCTGGCGCTCATTCCCATGATCACGAGCGTCGTCGTGTCGATCCTCGTCTCGCAGCGGACACGCGAGTCCCGCGAAGCGGAACAAGAGAACCTCGACAAGATCCTGGAGCGCCTCGACGAGCTCGAGCAGCGCCTCCTGGCGCAGCGCGCGAGCTAGATCACGCCGATCGGACGATGCGTCCGCGCCGCGCCGGCCCGACGCTGCGTCGGTCGAAAGGAGCGGAGATGGGGCTGTTCGGACGAGGAACAAGCAGGAGACGAAGCGCTTCCGCATGCGCGAGAAGGTGTTCTCGATCGGCGACGACTACTGGATCGAGGACGAGGACGGGAACCGCGCCTACAAGGTCGACGGCAAGGCGCTGCGCGTCCGCGAGACGATCGTGCTCGAGGACACGTCGGGTCGCGAGGTGGCGAAGATCCAGGAGCGCAAGCTCACCATCCGCGACAAGGTCGCGATCGAGCGCGACGGCGAGACGATCGCGACGGTGCACAAGGCGCTCATCGGCATCCGCGACCGCTTCGCGATCGACGTCGAGGGCGGCGACGACCTGAAGGCGAAGGGGAACATCGTCGACCACGAGTACGAGATCGAGCGGGACGGCGACACGATCGCCCGGATCTCGAAGCGGTGGTTCCGCATGCGCGAGACGTACGGCGTCGAGATCAACGTGGGCGAGGACGAGGCGCTGCTGCTCGCCGGCGTCGTCGCGATCGAGACGCTCACGGACTGACGGCCGAAACCGAACCTCGGCGGCAGGCGTACGGGACCCGGAGCCACGGTCAGGTCGACCAGGGAGGGGTTCCACATGCTGAGGAGGCTCAGGAACACGGTCGCCGTCGGCGCGGTCGCGCTGCTCGTCGTGTCGGTGGCGCAGGCGGCGCCGATCGGCACGCTGAAGCAGTTCCG
This sequence comes from uncultured Thermoleophilia bacterium, assembly GCA_963733995.1. GTDB lineage: Bacteria > Actinomycetota > Thermoleophilia > Gaiellales > Gaiellaceae > DATHTC01. The sequence goes on along the minus strand of CAVTFO010000013.1, from coordinate 22,674 downwards.
CATCCCGACGGACAACGGCAACCCGCTGGACATCACGCAGGGCTCCGACGGGAACTTCTGGTTCACGGAGAGCCACGTCAACCCGCCGCAGTCGCAGAACCACCACGTCGGGCGGATCACGCCGTCCGGCCAGATCACGGAGTTCCTCGTCTGCGACTTCTGCTTCCCGAGCGATATCGCCCAGGGCTCGGACGGCGTCCTCTACTTCACGAAATCCGACCCCGGGCTGGGGCGCATCACGACCGTCGGGCACGGTGCTCCCGGACGTCGTGCCGCCGAACTCGCTCGCGAACGGCAACGGCGTCGCGGCCCGCGGCGACGACGTCTACTACGCCGCGTTCAACACGAACAGCATCTGGCGCTACAACGCCGCGACCGACGCGTTCACGGAGTTCCCGATCCCGACGCCCCGGCTCGGTCCCGTTCGATGTCGCGATCGCGGACGACGGGACGGTGTGGTTCTCGGAGTTCGGCGCGGACCAGCTCGGCAGGCTCGACCCGGACACCGGCGTGATCACCGAGTTCTCGGTCGGCGGCGGGCCGAACGGGCCGCGTGGCATCGCCGATCGCCGACCGACGGGAAGATCTGGTTCACGAAGCGCTTCGAGCACATCGTCGGCTTCCTCGAGCCCGCGACGGGCGCGGTCACGCCGTTCCCGCTCGCAGGAAGCCCCGGCCCGGAGGGCATCGCCGCGGCGCCCGACGGCTCGGTCTGGTTCACGCAGTCGGTCGCCGGCAACGTCGCCCGGATCACGGCCGGCGGGGTGATCACGGAGGCCAAGCGGGTCAAGGGCAGCGAGCCGTTCGGGATCACGGTCGCGCCCAACGGCGACCCGTGGTACGCCGAGCTGAGCGCGCGACAAGATCGCCGTCCTGCAGCTTCGCTAGGCGCCTGTCGCTCTGCGTAGAGTGGCCGCGTGCGCGCGGTCACCTACGCCGAGCGGCCCGACCTCGCGGCACGGACGGGCGAGATCGAGGACACGTTCGCGACGTTCCTCGGCCACGGCGAGGTCGCCCTGCGGCACTGGCACAAGCTCCGGCCCGAGTTCCCGGAGCTGCAGCTCGTCCTCTGGGACGACGAGCAGGACGTGGTCGTCGGCCACGCCCGGACGCTGCCGACGCGCGCCGCCGAGGGGCTGCCGAACGGCGTCGACGGCGTGCTCGAGGCGTGGTTCGAGGGCGAGCGCCCCGAGCCGGACGTCCTCTCGGCGCTCGTCGCGGTCGTCGACCGCCGACGGCAGGGGCAGGGGCTCTCGACGCTCCTCGTCCGCGCGATGGCCGACCTCGCGCGACGTCACGGGTTCCCGGCGCTCGTCGCGCCCGTCCGCCCGACGTGGAAGGACCGCTACCCGCTCATCCCGATGGAGCGCTACGTGGCATGGCGGCGCGACGACGGCCTCCCGTTCGACCCCTGGCTCCGCGTCCACGAGCGGCTCGGCGCGGAGCTGCTCGAGGTCTGTCCCGGCTCGATGCGGATCGCGGGGACGACCGCGGAGTGGGAGGAGTGGACCGGACTCGTCTTCCCCGACGACGGCGACTACCTCGTTCCGGGCGGGCTCGTGCCCGTCAGGGTCGAGGACGGGCACGGCGTCTACGTCGAGCCGAACGTCTGGATGCGCCACCCCGTCGGGTAGCGCGCGGCGCCGTCGGCCGCGGCAGCTAGAACCCGTGGCCGTGGACGGGATCGAGTACGTGCTCTGGCGCCACACGCTGCCGGACGGCGAGGTGACGACCGTCTACGCCGTCCGGCACCCGCGCCACGCGACGCGCGTCCGCGCCGTCCACTTCCCCGAGACCGCGCACCTGGACGTCTGGTGCCGCGAGCACGGCGTCGACGAGGCGGTCGTCGGCGGCTTCTTCCTGCGCGACCCGTACCGGCCGCTCGGCGAGCTGTGGCTCGACGGGCGCCGCGAGCAGCCACGAGCCGATCGCCGAGCCGTACGGGCCGCGGCGCGCCTGCGTCGTGACGGGCCCCGACGGGGAGGTGCGCCTGCTCGAGCGTGCGGCGGCGCCGGCCGAGCCGGACGGCGACCTGCTCCAGGCCGGGCCGCTGCTCGTCCACGAGGGCCGCGTGTGCTTCGACGGCGAGACGGACCTCGAGGGCTTCTCGGCCGGAGCGGGCCAGTTCGACTCGGACATCACGGACGGCCGGTACCCGCGCGCGGCCCTCGGGATCTCGGACGAGTGGCTGGTCGCGGTCGCGTGCGACGGGCGCCGCTCGAACGTCGACGGCGGGCTGTCGATGGTCGAGCTGGCGGAGGTGATGATCGAGCTCGGCGCCGAGAGCGCGATCAACCTCGACGGCGGCGGCTCGACCACGCTCGTCCACCGCGGCCATCTGCTCAACCGGCCGTACTCGTCGCAGGACCAGCCGGCGCCGGCGTCGCGTCGGATCGTGAGCGCGCTCGCGTTCTACCGCGAGGCCGGGCTCGAGGCCGCGCCCGGAGCGCGACGAGCTCCGCCCCGGCGAGCAGCACGATCGCGAGTGCGTAGATCAGCGCCAGGAAGGCGAAGACGGCCCCGAGCGGCCCGTAGACGGCGTTGAAGTCCGCGAAGCTGCGCGAGGTAGAGCCCGAAGCCGGCGGCGACGAGCTCGAACGCGACGGCCCCGAGCAGCGCGGCCGGCCAGACGTCCGCGAGCCGGGGCCGGGTCGGCGGCGCGAGCCGGTAGAGCAGGAGCAGCGCGACGAAGGTGATCGCGAGCGACGAGGCGAGCTCGACGCCGCCGGCCGCGAGCGCGTCCGCCGCCGTCCCAGCCGAGCGCGTCGGCGAGGTCGCTCCCGGCCTGCACGGCGGTCTGCGCGACGAACGACAGGGCGAACGCGCCGACCACGAGCGCGCCGGCCACGCCGACGAAGAGCACGTCGCGCAGCTTCCCGCGCACGTAGGGCGTGCCCCGGTCGACGTCCCAGACGATCCGGGTCGCCGTCCGCAGCGTCGTCATCATCCCGGTCGCGCCCCACAGCAGCGCGAGCAGCGAGACGACCCAGACGATCGGGGCCGCGTCGGTCGAGCGGGCGATCGCGCGGTCGACGCTCGCCTCGACCTCGTCGCCGGGCAGCTCGCCGAGGATCCAGCTCACGAGCTGCGTGCGCTGGTCGTCGGGGAGGACGACGTCGAGGACGGAGACGAGGAGCGCGAAGAACGGGACGAGCGAGAAGAGGAAGCGGTACGCGATCGCCGCGGCGAGCTGCGACGTGGCGTGGCGGCTGTAGGCGTCGAGGCCTTCGGCCACGATCGCGGGGAGTCGGCGGATGCCCGTCTGCTGCACCGGGCAAGCCTCTCCCGACGAGGCGGTCCCGTCTAGGCCGGAGTGCTCCAGCCGCGATCGCCGACGGCCGCGCGGATCTGGAGCGAGAACGGCGGCACCTCGGCCTCGAGCCGTCGGAACTCCCGGTCGAAGATCGCGACGAGACGCGTTGGCCGGCTCGCGACGACGGTCGCGGTTCGCCGCCCGGTGAAGAGCATCCCGATCTCGCCGAAGAAGTCGCCCGCGCCGAGCGTGGCGAGCGTCCGGCCGTTCTTGACGACCTCCGCCTCGCCGTCGATGATCGCGTAGAAGTGGTACGCGAAGTCGCGCCCGTGGATGATCTCCGCCCCCTCGGGCACCGCGACCTCGTCGGCGACCTCGGCCACCCGCGCGCGGTCCTCCTCGCGGAGGCCGGCGAAGAGCGGGATCGACTCGAGGACGGCGGGCTCGACGCTCACGGCGTTCGATCGTCCCATGCCTCCATCGTCGGGGGGAAGCCGACTCTCCGGATCGATACATTCGGCGCCGGCGATCGCCGCGACCCAGTCCGCGCGTCGCGCGTCGGCCGGTGCGGCTCCGAGCGCCGCCCGCAGGGCCGGCAGCTCGTCCCGCTCGCGCTGCGATCAGGCGGCGGTCGAGCTGGATCAGCAGCGAGCCGTCGTCGGCCAGACGGGTGATGGCGTCGTCGACGAGGCGCCGGTAGCCGTCGAGGCCGTCGCCATCGGCGAAGACGGCCTCGAACGGCTCGGCCGCGAGGTCGGGATGCGCTGCGGCCGCCGACGCCGGGACGTACGGGAGGTTCGCGACGACGACGTCGAACCGCCCCGGCAGCGGCGCGAGCAGGTCGCCTCGGCGGACGTGGACGCGGTCGGCGACACCGTGGCGGTGGGCGTTGACGCAGGCGAGCAGGGTCGCGGCCGCGCTCGTGTCGCTCGCCCAGACCTCGGCCAGCGGGCAGGCGAGCGCGATCGCGACGGCCAGCGCGCCGCTGCCGGTGCCGACGTCGGCGATCCGTGCGGGCCGATCGCCAACGCGTGCGCGTGCGGCGTCGACGAGCGGCTCGCTCGTCGCGCGCGGCGTCATCACGCGGCCGGGGAGGCCGAGCAGCGTCAGCCCGTCGAAGGTGATCTCGTGCACACGACGTCCGTGTCGCGCAGGCGGCGGGTCTTACCTCGTGGCCTAGGCGAACGCCCGCTGCCAGCGGCGGAAGACGAGGTACTGGACGAGGACGACGCTGACGGTGGCCACGAACATCGTCAGCACCGCCGCCGAGGCGTAGCCGTAACGGAGGTACTCGAAGGCGTTGCGGTACACGAAGAACGGGAGGTACGTCGTCGCGTACGGCGGCGGGCCGCCCTCCGTGACGAGGAGCGCGGGCACGAAGCTGATCTGCAGCGAGTAGAGCGCGTCGCGGAGCGCCAGGAGGACGAGTGCCGGCAGCATCAGCGGCAGGGTGACGCGCGCGAACGTGTAGAGCGTGCCGGCGCGCTCGACCCGGGCCAGCTCGTAGAGCTCGTTGGGGAGCGACTGGCGAACCGCGAGCGCGACGATGAACCCTTCCCCGAGTGCGAAGAGGCTCATCAGCACGATCGCCGCCTGGGCCGCACGCGGGTCGCTGAACCACTGGGGCGAGGGCGCACCGACGGCGTCGAGCACGAGGTTGATCGGGCCGTAGAGCGGGTTCAGGAGCCAGAGCCACAGCAGGGCGTAGGCCACGTCCGGCACGACGGTCGGGAGGTACGCCGCCGTGCGGTACGTCCCGACGCCCCGGAAGCCCGGGTGCAGCAGCAGCGCGAGGAGGAGCGCGCCCGCGAGCCTGAGCGGCACCGCGAACGCCGCGAACAGCAGCGAGTTGCGGAGCGCGGCGGCGAAGATCTCGTCCGACAGCAGCTCGCGGAAGTTCCCCAGGCCGTGCCACTCGGGCCGGCGGACGAGGTCCCACTCGAAGAACGCCGTGCCGAACGTCACCAGCGCGGGCACGGCGACGAGCGCGACGAGCCCGAGGACGTACGGCGCGAGCATGAGGGCGAGCACGCGGCGCTCGCGGTCGCCGGTCACAGCGCGACGCCCGAGTGCCCGTCGAAGAGGTGGACGTGCTCGCGGCGGAGCGAGAGGCCGACGGTGTCGCCTCGCTCGACGTGGGTCTCGGCGCCCACGCGGGCGACCACGCGATGCCCGTCGGAGAGGAGATGGAGGTACGTCTCGCTCCCGGCCTCCTCCACGACGTCCACGAGCGCGCGGGATCTCGCCGCCGAGCGCGACGTGCTCCGGCCGGATCCCGGCGTCGAGCGGGACGCCCGCCGACCCGACGTCCACCGGGAACGGGCCCGCACGTCCGTCCACGACGGGCCAGATGTTCATCGCCGGCGTGCCGACGAAGGACGCGACGAAGCGGTTCGCGGGCCGGCGATAGACGTCGAGCGGCGTTCCGACCTGCTGGAGCATGCCGCCGCCCAGCACGGCGACGCGGCTCCCGAGCGTCAGCGCCTCGACCTGGTCGTGCGTGACGTAGAGCATCGTCGCGCCCAGTCGCTGGTGGAGCCGCTTCAGCTCCGCGCGCATCTCCACGCGGAGTTGCGCGTCGAGATTCGAGAGCGGCTCGTCGAGCAGGAAGGCGACGGGCTCGCGGACCAGGGCCCGCGCGAGCGCGACGCGCTGCCGCTCGCCGCCGGACAGTTCGCGCGGCCTGCGCGCCAGCAGCGACGCGCACGACACGGCGGCGGCCGCCTCGTCGACGCGTCGTTTCACCTCGTCGCGCGGCACACGCCGCGCCCGCAGCCCGAAGCCGATGTTCTCCGACACGGTCAGGTGCGGGAACAGCGCGTAGCTCTGGAACACCATCGCCACGTCGCGCAGCCCAGGCGCCAGCTCCGTGACGTCGCGACCCGCGAGCCGCACGCGTCCTTCGGTCGGGCTCTCGAGTCCGGCCGCGATGCGCAGCGCCGTCGACTTCCCCGATCCGGACGGGCCGACGAGGACGACCAGCTCGCCCGGCTCGACCTCGAGGGAGAGGTCGCGCAGCGCCTCGACGTCGTCGTAGCGCTTCGAGACGCCGTCGAAGTCGAGGCGGGCTGCTACCGCTCCGCTCGGGCGAACGGCCCCTGCGCCTTCTGATCGAGCTGCCGCGCGATCTCGCTCGGGAGCTCGCCCTGCTCGTACATCGCCTCCTCCAGGAAGACCCCGGCGACGTCCTCGATCTCCGGCCACGTCGAGATGCTAGGCACTGCGCGAACATGGTCGAGGTTGTCGAGGAAGACCTGCGACCGGCTCGGCTTCGCGTCCGGGTCGAGGAAGGCATCCGTGCTCGCGACGGCCTTGAGCGAGGGAACCGTGCGGCCGGCTTCGGCGGTGATCCGCTGGCCGTCCGGGCCGAGCGCGAACTCGACGAAGCGCCAGGCGGCATCCTTGTTCTCCGCGCCTCGCGGCATGCAGTACGCGTCCGAGTGGAGGATCGACGCCGGCTCGTCGAACTTCGGCAGCGGCGCGACGTCCCAGTCGAATGCGGTGATCGTGCGGAACCCCGGAGTCGCGCGGCGGGAGTCGAAGTACATCGCCGTCCGACCGTTGAGGAAGCGGGCCTCGCTGTCCTCCGACTCCTCCTCTTCCTCGCTCGGGATCGCGCGGTAGTTGGCGTGGAGCGAGAAGAACTGGTCGAGCACCTCGGCCGCCTCGGGGGTCTCCAGGTCGAACCCCGAGAGGTCGTCCTTCACCAGCTCGGCGCCGTTCGACCACAGGAAGGGTGCGAGCCGGATGAGGCTGGGCTCGATGCCCGCCCCGTAGACGTCGGTCGTGCCGTCGCCGTTCGTGTCCTTCGTCAGCGCGACCGCACGGTCGGTGAAGTCCTTCCAGGTCCAGTCGTCCTCCGGCTCCGGCACGCCCGCGGCCTGGAACAGGTCGCGGTTGTAGTAGGTGACGAGGCTCGATGCGTTCTGCGGCAGGCAGGTGATCGTGCGGTCGTCTCCGAAGCGGAAGGCGTCGAGCGGCCCGGGGTAGAAGTCGTCCTCCTCGAACACGTCCGACTGCTCGAGCCGCGGCCCGAGCGGCTCGAGCACGTCTCGCGCCGCGAACTGGCCGAAGAAGCGGTAGTTGATGAGGAACAACTCCGGCGGCTTCCCGCCGGCGATCGACGTCGAGACACGCGCGATCAGATCGTCGCGGTCGCTCGTCTCGACCAGCTGCACGTCGACGTCGGGCTCTTCCTGCTCGAACGCCGTGATGACGTTCTTGAACGCCTGCAGCTCCTCCGGGTCGCCGAACGCGAACAGCCGGACGGTTCCCGAGACGTCGCCGCCGGCCGCGTCGTCGTCGTCGCCGCCGCAGCCGGCCGCGAGGACGGCGAGTACGACGACGAGCAGGGTGAGGATCAAGGCGCGTCGGTGAATAGCAGGCGGTTTTTTACTGTTCGCTTTTCAGCTTGTCAAGCCGGATGCGCACCGAAAAGGCGAGGCGAGATTCGATATCAGGACAATGCGCGTGATATCACGACAGTGTTCCCAGGTCGCGAGCGCGTTCCGCCAGAAAAAACCGCTGGAGATACAGGAAGGCGCCGATCACCGGCAACGTGGCCGCCACCGCTCCGGCGAGGAAGACCGGGTAGTCCTGCTGGCCGAGCGTGGCCAGCGAGCGCAGGCCGAGCGGGAGTGTGAAGAGCTCCTCGTCGACCAGGTAGACGAGCGGGTCGAGGAAGTTGCTCCAGCTGAACACGAACGCGAGCACGGCGACCGCGACCGTCAACGGCCGGACGAGCGGCATCGCGACTCGCCACCAGACCTGGAGCGGGCCGAGCCCTTCGAGGCGCGCCGCGTCGACCACGTCCGCGGGCAGGCGCCGGAAGCCCCAGTAGTAGAGGAGGACGTAGAACGGCGAGGTCGCGACGAGCGACGACGCCACGAGCGGGGCATACGTGTCGATGAGCCCGAGCTCCCGGAACAGGATGAACCGTGGGACGAGCAGGGCGGTCAGCGGCACCATCAGCGCCACGAGCGAGACGGCGATCAACACCCTCGCCGTGCGCGGCGCCAGCCTCGTCATCGCGAAACCCGCCCACGACGCGACGAGCAGCGTCAGCGGCACGGTCACCGCCGCGACGACGATGGAGTTCACGACGTACCGACCGAGATCCACGAGCTCGAAGGCGCGCTCGTACGCCGCAGTCGTCGGCGGCCACGGCACGAGCTCGGCGGTCCTCGGCGGCGAGGTGCCGGGCGCACGCAGCGAGCCGGTGATCATGTACACGATCGGGAGCAGGAAGCCGACCGCGATGAGCGCGGCCGGGAGATGCCGCCAGCCTCCGTGCGTCCGCGCCCGCGTCACGCGCGAACTCTACGAGGCCAGAGCGCTGTGCGGGTTCGCGGGGATTCGTGACGCATGCCGGTTGTACGCTTGACCTCGAGATGAAGGGACTGAGGGCTCGGCGTCACGACCGCCTGCTCGAGCTCGACGAGGTCGAGCGGCGCCTGAAGCCGTTCGGGCGCCGGTACGTGGGCGTGCGCGCGGTTCCGCTCGACGCGCTCGTCGGCACAGACGGCCGCGCCAGCTCGTTCACCCGCGACTTCCGCCCGCTTCACGGCTTCAGCCGCGACCGGATGCGCTCGCTCGAGGGTGCGTTCGCCGAAGGCGCCTTCCCGCCGATCGTCGCGGTCAAGCTCGGCGAGACGTACTTCGTGATCGACGGTCATCACCGCGTCGCCCTCGCGCGGCGCGGTGGAGGAGAGATGATCGACGCCGACGTGACCGAGCTCATCGCGCGCGTCCCGCTCCCGGCCGGGGCGGACATGCTCGAAGTCGTCCTCCGGGAGCTCGAGCGGATCTTCCTCGAGGACAGCGGGTTGGACGAGGCGCGCCCCGGTGTGCGCGTCCCCGTGAGCCGGCCCGCGCTCTACCTCGAGCTGCTGGAGAACGTCCAGATCCACGGCTACCACATGATGCGCGGACGCGGACGCGTGCTCGAGAACGCCGAGATCGCGGCGGACTGGTACGACGCGATCTGGACGCCGACGCTCGCCGCGATCGATCGCCTGCGCATTTTTTTTTTTTTTTTTTTTTTTTTTTTTTTTTTCTTTCGCGCCTGCCTCGCCCGCATCTACCGGGACGCGCCGTCCGGAGACCTCTTCCTCGTGCTCCACCGGCATCGGCGGGACGCCTTCCCCTCGACCGGCTGCCCGCACCTCGCGCAGACCGTCGTCTCGGTGATCGGCGACGGCGGGCGCCGCCGCCGGCTGCGGTTGCCGGGCCGGTTCGCTGGTGTCGATCGGTAGCTATTTCCTTGATAGGGGCTAGATCTTCGCCAGGAACGCCAGGACGCGTTCGGTGAGCAGCGTCGCTGCCGCGGCGTCGTACGACGGCAGGGAGGAGTCGGCGAAGAGGTGCTCGTCCCCGGGGTAGAGGAACAGCTCGGCCTGCTCCGAGGATGCGACGAGGCTCTCCGCGGCTTCGAGGTCCTCCGCGAAGAACGGATCGGCGTCCTTGCCGTGCACCTGCACGGGGACCCCGTGCGGCCACGCGTCGCCGAATTCTGAGGTCGGGACACAGGACTCCATGAGCAGCGCCCCGCGGGCGCCGGGCCGGGTCTGCGCGAGTTGCTGGGCGGCCATCACACCGAACGAGAAGCCGGCGTAGACGAGCTCCGGGCGGATCTCCATCGCGGCGGCGACCCCGTGCTCGGCCAGGGCGCCGAAGCCTGTCTTGCCCGCGAACGCCATGCCCTCCTCGATCGTGGCGAAGGTGCGTCCGTCGAACAGGTCGGGTGTGTGCACGGTGTGCCCCGCTGCCCGCAGCTCGTCGGCGAACGACCGCACTCCCTCCGTCAGCCCCTGGACGTGGTGGTACAGCACGACCTCTGACATCTCCGATCCTCCTAATGATCCGGATAGTTGGAACATTTCGCAATGATAGTCTGTTCGCGCGTGGCCGGCAACCCCTCTCCTCCGGACTACGATCTCGCCGACCGGCTCGCGCTCACCACGCCCGCTCAGGTGAAGGCGATCGGCCATCCCCTCCGCACCACGATCCTGGGCCTGCTCCACGAGCGGGCGGCGACGGTGACCGAGCTGGCGGTCGCGGTCGAGCGGCCGAAGAGCACCGTCGCCCACCACGTGAAGGTGCTCGCCGAGACGGGGCTCCTCCAGGTCGTGAGGACCCGACGAGTGCGGGCGATCGAGGAACGGTTCTACGGACGCACCGCACGGATGTTCTACGTCGGGGTCGAGCAGAGCCCCCACGGCGACGCCATGCCCCGAGACTTCAACGACTTCGAGGTCGCTGCCCGAGAGTCGGCCGTGGCGTACCTGGACGGAAAGCTGTGGGGCTTCATCCGGCATGCGCGCGTTTCGGAGTCGCAGGTGTCCGAGTTCTGGGAGCGGATGGCGGACCTGGTCCGGGAGTTCGACGAGCTACCGCGGACCGGAGACACGGTCTACGGCTTCGCAGTCGGCGTGTACCCGACGGATCATCCGACCTTGCCGGCCGACCGCAGCTGATCCACGCGTGTGGCCGCTGCTAGCTTGCGGTCGTGCGGCGCGCGCTGGCCGTCGCGGTGGTCGTCCTCGTCTCGTCTGCCTGTGGAGCCCGGGAGGAGCCCGAGCAGCGTTCCGAGGCGACCGAGGCGACCGAGCGAGCAGTGCATCGCCGACCTGGCCCAGGCGATCGGCCCCGAGCCCGAGTTGCGCGGGGCCACCTGGTCCCCGGACGGCCGCCGCATCGCCTTCACGGCCTGGAACGGCAGGCAGACCAGGATCTACGCAGTCACCGTGGCCGACTGCACGGTCGAGCCGCTCGGTCCGAGCAACGACGTGAACGTGGGGAGTGTCGACTGGTCGTCGACGAATCTCCTCGCCTTCGACGGGACGGCACCGGACGGGACCGACGAGGGTATCTACACGATGGCTGCCGACGGCGGTCGCGTCCGCCGCGTGACCGGCGGACCCGTTCGCTTCCCGGAGTGGTCGCCCGACGGCACACGAATCGCCTTCGTGCGCGGCGGCTATGCCGAGGCCACGGACGACGACCCCGAGCCGGCGGACGCAAATCGCAACGTCTGGGTCGTCAACGACGACGGCTCCGGACTTCGCCGGGTGACCGACGGGCGCTGGCACGGCTCGGCAGACTGGTCGCCCGACGGGCAGCGCCTCGTCTCGGACGCGGACGCGGGCGTCATCGAGCTCGGTGTCGACGGCAGTGACCGTCGCGTACTCCTCGAGGGCGACTACGGCGAGCCGAGCTGGTCGCCGGACGGCAACGCGCTGGTCCTCACCGGACAAGGCCTCGGACTCGCCGCGGAAGGTCAGCCGCCGGTCGAGCTGCTCGACACGCCTGTGCCCTTCTCGCCCGAGTGGTCGCCCGACGGCGACTGGATCGCCTTCACCGATGGCGAAAACGAAGCCGACGTCTGGGTCGTGCGGCCCGACGGCACCGGTTTGCGGCAGCTCACGACGGTCGGCTGATCCTTCGCCGGTCGGGCTGAGAAGCAGCGCACGACCGGGGTGTCCGCCCCGTGCGCCAATATCGACGGCGTGCCAGGTCGGGGGGTCGGGCGGTTCGAGGGGATCACGTTCTGGTCCCTGGCGGTTGTCGCCGTCGGGATGCTCCTGTTCGTGGGTGGGCTGGCCTTGGGACTGGTGCCGATCGCCGAGCCCGGCGCGGATCAAACGACGCTAGCCGCGATCCCGCAGACCGAGTCCGCGGCGCGGTCGCTGACGACGGCCGAGCCCGTTGCAACGACGACTGCGGAACCGCCTCTGGTCGTCATCCGTGCGGTGGGCGGCGAATGCTGGGTCGAAGCGCGAGAGGCATCTGCTGATGGTCGCGTCCTGTACGTGGGGCTGCTGGCACGCGGGCAGGTGACGCGGCTGACGGCGAAGCAGGTGTGGTTGCGCCTCGGCGCGGGCCAGAACGTCGTGGTGACCGCGGGCGGCCGCCGCGCTCCCGTGCCGCCCGGCACCGGCGACATGGTCGTCACGGTCTGACGCCGCCGACGCGGATCCGCCGATGCGGAGATCCGGTCCGGCGCGATACTCGTAGACTTTGGGCGCACGAGGAAAAGGGGTCTGGGGTGGAGTCGGGGTCAGCGCACTCGGGGCAGTTGTCGTCGCGCGAACTGGAGATCCTCGAGTTCGTCGCCGAGGGTTGGACGAACCGCGAGATCGCGCGTCATTTCTGGGTGACAGAGACGACGGTGAAGTTCCACCTGACGCGCATCTATAGGAAGCTCGGCGTGACGAACAGGACGGCTGCGGCGATGTGGCTGCGCGATACACCGCCAACGGTTCTTCGGAAAACGCGCGAATAGCGGCTTTCTCGATGGGCTGCTACTAGCGGCCGACGCGTGTCCGTAGTACCGTTGGTCACAAAGTTTTGCACTTCGGCGGCCAGAGGCCGAAGGGGGCTCCAATGGCGGACAGGCGTGCGGCGCCGTCCGATACCACGGCACGGCTCAGTTGTCTCGAGTGTGGCGCAACCTCCGATGAGTCCGCGCGCGGCTGGCGGGCATACGTCGGCGGTGGGTATGACGAGGGCGACCCGGTAGAGGTCGGCATCTATTGCCCCGCCTGCAGCGAGCGCGAGTTCCAGTCGGACTAGCGGGCTCGACACGCCGGCTCGAGGCGGAGCTAGACGTCGCCTGCCAGACCGGGACCGGCTAGCTCGGCTTGGGCGGGACGAACCGCGTGACGAAGTCGAGCGCGGTCTGCGCGACCTCCTGCCAGCCGTGGTCGATGGTCAGCGAGTGGCCGCGGTCGGGCATCTTCTTGATCTCGGTGACGCCCGGGTTGCGCTTCTGCCGCTTGTAGGAGGCGTTGGCGATCGCCCAGGGAACGGTGTGGTCCTTCTCCCCGTCGAGGATCAGCAGCGGGCCCCGATCGGGGTTCGTCGTGTCGACCTTCGACTCCGTCCAGGGGTTGAGGTTGGCGTTGCCCATCTGGGCCAGGGCGATCCCCGACCCGGCCACGTGGTAGGTGTCGTACAGGCGCTTCGATTCGTCCTCATCGAGGGCGTTCGTCCAGCCGTACTTGAACTGATCGAAGGTGAGCGTGAGGGCGCGGCCTCGATTCCGGGGGTTCAACAGGAACGGTCCAGCTCGCCTTGAGCGTGGAGCGGGGCAGCGGCAGGACGCCGCGAAAGATGCCCGGGTCGATGGCAACCGTGGCTGCCGAGAGCCCGCGGCCGGCGAGCATCTGGGCGAACAACCCGCCGGTCGAGTGCCCCATCACGGCGGGTTTCTTCTCGAGCTTGTCGATCACGTCGGCCGTGTGATCGGCGACCTGCTTCAGCGTCTTCTTGGCGAGGACGTCCGGGTTCGCACGCGCCTCTTCAACCGTTTCCGGATCGTCTGGCCAGTCCGGCGTCAGCGGCGCGTACCCGGCCTGCTTGAAGAGGTCCGCCCAGTTGGCCCAGCTGCTCGGCAGGAGCCAGAGGCCGTGGATGAAGACGACCGGCGTGGTGCCGGAGGCGTTTGCCGCCTCGATCTCCCTGCTCTCCCGCTCCGAAATGGACGCCATGCCGAGCTCCTCTCGGTCGCAGTGGAAGGTCATTCGACCCTACCGAACCGACGGCCGGCCAACCGCGAGGGGTGAGTGGCTTCTTGCGGCCTCGATGACGTCGAGGATCACGTTGGTGACGAGGTCCGGGTCTGCTTCCTCCACGGCGTGGCCCGTGTGGACGATGGTCTGCTTCGCCCGAGGGCTGAGAATGAGCCAGCCTCGTTGATCCTGGACATTGGTTCGCATCCCTTTGCGCTCGGACGGGAACGTCGCCGCCTCGATCTCGCCGTCGCTGTAGGCGTTGCTGACGATCGTGACCGGGATGTCACCAACCTCTTTCCGTGCTGCCCAAGCGTCCTTTTCGACCTGGAGATAGTCGCGTCGCTCGACGTTCGATGGGTGGTTCCACTTCGTTTCTTCCACGATCGGTGGCGGTGGGTCGCGGAAGGGGGTAGGCACCTCGATGAAGGCCATCCCCGCGACCTGGGTCGGGTGGGCGAAGGCGTAGCCCGCGACGATGTAGCCGCCACCCGAGGTCCCGACGAGGACGTACGGCCCCGGAACGTCAGCCTTCACGAGTAGCCGGTCCAGATCCTCCACGAGGTCGGTGAAGCCGCGCGGCCCCGGCGCAGCATCGCTGCGGCCCAGGTTGGCCCGGTCATAGACGCATGTCCTCGTCACCGCCGCCAGGCGGTTCTCAGCGAATCCGTAGGAGTCGCTCGTGTCCTCGTCGCCTCCCTCCATGACAACCGTGGGCGAGCCGGTCCCCGAGCACCTCACGTAGAGCCCACGCTCACCAGCGACGTTGACAACTCGGTCGATCGGCGCGTCGGATGAGACGGTGGTGGTTCGTACGGCGCCATCACCGCCGCCGCATCCGCTCAGAACAACGGCCAACGCAAGGCTCACCCGGATAAGGAGGGATGCTCTCGGTTTCGACCAGTCACGGCCGCCGAGCCGCGTCATCGAGCGCGTCGACCTGAAACCGCCACGGCGCGAGACACCGCCTTGAGGCATCTCTCCCCGTTTGCGGTGGTCTCGGGCGCGCGTGCCCTGTAGGTCGCACGATCGCGCGGGACCTGGACGGTGAACACGCCGGCTTGGTCGGTGCGCGTCCTGCGGAGGATCGACCAGCCCTGCGGTCGGCGGCGTTCGACGACTACGGGGGCACGCGCGTGACACTCCACGAACTTGTCGATGACGCGCAGGGCGCCTGTGGCGCGCTGCGCTCGAACACGCAGCGTGACGGTGCGCGGGTGCGCTGAGGCGGTGAACAGCGCAGTCGCCGATCCTGCGCCGGTGAGAACGCAGGTGGCGGTTCCGCTGCACGCTCCGCTCCAGCCCCTGAAGACGGCGCCCGCCGAGGGGGTTGCAGTGAGCGTGGCCGAGCGTTGGAACAGCCCGGTGCAGCTGTCGGGGCATGAGATTCCAGCCGGGTTGCTGGTGACGGTGCCGGGCCCGTTCACGGTGACCGCGACGGAGTACAGGGGCGCCAGGTAGGGGCTGTTCGACAGATCGGGGCACCCTGAAATGTTGGCCCGGTAGTAGTCGTCGCGGTTGAAGTCGAGAACGGCGTGCGACCAATCCCAGCCGCCGGTGTGCGCCGCATCCGGGCCGTACATGAGGTCCGTCCCGCTGTCAGTGACGTGGTCCGGAAAGGCGCTCTTCGCCGCGTGCGGTGCGCAGCGTGGGGAGAAGCCGATCACGTGCAGGATCTCGTGCAGGAGTCCGATCTCGAAGTAGCCGGGTCGATCTGTGCCCGATCCGAATCCCGGCGCGTCGCGGCATGGGCGCGGATCGTTCGTCGGGTGTGCCTGGAGGTACATGGCACCCAGCTTCGGGAGCGCCGGCGACGACGCTCCTCCACACGCCCATGTGCTGCGGCCGTCGTAGAAGGCCGCGTAGACCTTCGCCGGATCGTTGAACCCTCCGGCCACGAGATCCTCGCCGATCACCCAGAGCGGCCAGGGATTCGCAGCCGTCGCCTGCGCGTCCGAGTGCGGCAGCCGGACGAACGTGATGTCCGGAACCCCCATGTGCGTGTCGACGCGCAGGCCCTGGTCTTTCGCCTGCGTTCTCAACCAATGCTCGATCCTGGCAATCGATTGCTCCATCTGTCCGTTGGTGTCGAGCTGTGCGTCGACGCCGTCGGAGGGGACGATGTAGAGGAAGTGCACCTGAGGGCCGGAGATCTCATCCGGCATGTCGGTCAGCGTCCGGGTACGCGCCGCGGCCGCACCGGCCGAATCGTCCGGCAGGCCGAATGCGGCCGTCGTCACGAGCGCCGCCGCCCCCACCACGACCAGCCAAAGTCTTCCCCGCCCGGCGATTGGAATCACGATCCGCAGCTCCTTCTCGTGCGATTCGACACCCGGCGGCGTCTACGGGCAGATTGCGACAACCCGCACGAATGACCCTAACACGTGTGGTTGCCGATCTCGCTCGATCGCGCGAAGCCGTGCGAGGTTGACCCAATCGTGTCCTGTACGGCTCGAGCGCTCGCCCGTAGCGTGGCCGATGACGAGTCAGGTGCCGAAGCTGGACGCAGCCGCGGCGTACCCCTGTGATAGACGGGGCTTGCCGGCTCGCCGTTCGCTGTGCGGGAGGCCTTGCGCCATGGGGCCTCTCGCGCGGCCTTTCCTCTGCGACCCGCGTCTGGCGCGCCCCCCTGCGGCTTTGATTTTCGGTTGTCCGGCGCGAGGATGGCAGCATCTCCCGGATCACTCGGAGGAGCTGGCGTGGCCGCGGCGGTTCGAAGCGCAGGAGGGCGCTAGACGGCCTGATCGTCGGCGCCGTGCTGGTGGTGGTCGGCGTGGCGGTCGTCGACGCCGTGACTGGCGGAACCGGCAGCGCGGATAAGGCGAGCCCGGCGGCATCGACCGTCGCTTACGCGGGCCGCGATACGGCGGCGGGCCGTCTTCGTCGTGCCGGTGTCCGCGGCACGCTTGTCTACAGCGACCGACGCTGCGAGCTGCACACGTTGCTGCTCCCCAGCCTCCGCGAGCTCGCCGCCACCGGAAGGCCCGGACGTCGGGTGCGAGTTCGAGCTCAACGCGGGTGGACGCATGGTCGCTCCGCGTGGCGCCGCGTGGGAGGCCAGCCGCATGGTCGCGACCTGCCGCGGTGCCGTTGTCGACGTCTTGATCCTTCCGTCGCTGCGGCCGGAGTGGTCGTTCGACGGGTGTGAACCTGCGTGGCGCCCGACCAGGCCGCCGGCACTGACGCTCGTCCGTGACGGGGAGGTCGTCGAGGTCGCGCCCTTCTGCTCGCGCCCGACGCCGTGCGAGCGCGTCGTCCTCACGGCCGCCGCCATCCGCGCGGCAGCGACGAACACGATCCCGCCCGCCAGCCCATCCGCGCTCAGGCGCGTGGTTATCGACGACGTTACCTGGCTCTCCTCGATCCAGGTCGCCGTGCTCATTCGCATCCCGGCCCTGCGAGGCGGCGCCGACCAGCACCTCATCGCCGGGTTCGTCGACGGACACCTCAGTGGACATACCCCTTCGCCGCCTCAATGCGCGACGAACTCGTCTCCGGACCGGGCGGCCGGCGGGTGTGGGCGGGCGGTGACGCCGTGTTCACAAGCGACGGGTTCAGGCTCCGCATCCCCAACGTGGTCGGCCGCCCCCGGTCGGCGGCGTGGTCGCCGGACGAGCAGTGGCTCGCGCTCGCGGCGGCGAACGAGATCGCGTTCCTCCGACCGGGCGTCGACGAGCCGGTGTTGACCGTGCCGATCAACGCAACCGACCTCGCCTGGCGGTGAAGCGGCCACCGGCGGCGGGAGCCGGGCCGCAGCGACCCGCGGCCCAACATAAGCGGCGGCAACGGCGTTACGATCACGTTCCCCCCGCGCGGGTCGTATGACCCGGGGAGATGCCGTATCGGACGTTGAATACCTCGTCGCGGATGACGCGTCGGTCTCGGAAGACGCGTCGTGTGTAGCGGACGCTGAAGCCGCCGCCTCCGTGGCCGTAGGGAGCGCTCGTGGTGGTCTCGACCCGGCGTCCGAGTCGCGAGGAGAAGAAGCGAGCGGTGATCGACGTGCTCGTGGCGTCGAGCTTGACCAGGACGGCGGCGGGCCAGTCGTTGCGGAAGATCAGCTCCGGCCCGCCCCACGAGATAGTGGCTTCGCGGCCGAGCGGGTAGCGGTCGATGTAGAGCGAGTGGGGCTGGTGCTCGACGAGCTCGAGCCCGGCGAAGAAGGCGCCGTTGTAGAGCATCGTCGCGACCTGGCTGATCCCGCCTCCGACGGAGTCTGAGAACCCGTTGCCCGAGATCTGCGGCGCTGCCACGTATCCCTTCTCGATCGTGCGCTCCCCGAGCGCCTCGTTCATCGAGAACGTCTCGCCCGCACGAAGGATCGTCCCGTCGATGACAGACGATGCGCGTTGGATGTTGACGACGCGCGGCTGCCCCGGCGGGTAATAGGTCGTGAACTGCGAGATCCGCTCGCGGATGCCGAGACTCGACAGCTGGGCCGTGGACACCGACGGCTCCGTGGTGCTGCCGGCCGCCACCACGGTCGCTCGCTCGGACGCCGCGAGCGCGCGGGCGGTCGCCGCGGCGTCGAGCGATCGGCCGGGAACCGACGGAACGACGACGACGGCGTCGCCGCGGACCTCGAGCTCGGCGTCGCGTGCCGGCGTCGAGGCAGGCAGGAGCTTCGCGAGCCGGTCGGGGTCGAACGTGAACCGGAGCCCCCCGGCGGTGGCGTGTACGTCGACGAGGGATCGCAGTGCGGGCGGCTGGAGCGTGGTGGCTGTCGTCCCGACGACGATCGTGCGCGCCCTGTCGGTGAGCCGCTCGATCCGAGCTGCCAGCTCTCGCGCCTCCGACGTCGTGACTCGAGGCTCGAGCACCCGCCCCGGCACGCGCAGCACAGCCGGGAGCGACTCGAGACGTGAGGCCAGGGCGTCCCCGTCGATCGCGAGACCGGATCGCGCGTCGCGGACTGCGACGCCGTCTCCGCCGACGACCACCTCGGCGTCGCGTGCCGGTACCGGCGGCCCGAGCCTCCGCGCGAGCGTCGCGACAGCGGCTCGGTCGACCGCCCACGACAGCGCAACGTCCCGCGCGTCGCCGACACCGACGGCGTTGAGGAGGACACCGAAGCGATTCACGCCGGCTGCGTCGACCGCAGCGGACACGCGCGCCCGCGCACCGAGACGTGTCCCTGTGGTGCGGACGTTCCTGCGCGGTCCGAAGATGAGCACCGGCGCTGCGGCGACCGTCCGCGCATGCCTCGCGACCGCCTGCTCCGCGTCGGCAGGCGACATCCCGCCCACATCGACACCGTCCACCCGCGCCCCGTCAGGCAGCCGCGCCCCGACGTCACTCAGCGCCAGTACAAGGACACCCGCGACCAACGCGACGCCGATCCCACCCGCCACCGCAAGGGCGACTCGACGACGGCGCCGCTCCACCGCGCCGACCACCGGAAACCCCGACGCCGTCACCGGAACCCCGTCTACCCGAAGGTGAACACGTAGGCCTCGACGCCGGGCTCGATGAACGTGATGTCGAAGGTGCGATCGGCAACGGCTCCCGGTTGCCTGACGAGCTGGTAGAGCCGCGGCTGAACCAGCGTTCCGTTGCCCTCGGCGTCGACGTCCAGCCCGTGGGCCGTGCCGGGCGGTGCTCCGTCGATGGTGACGCGGAACGGCACGGCATCCCCCGATCGCGACCGAAGCACGAGGTTGACGTCGCGAGCGTGGAAGCGGAATGCGATCGCGCCGCCGACGTCGTCGAGGACGGCGGCTCGCGACTCGACCGTCCACGTCCCCGAGAGCGCCCAGGAGTTCAGCTTCAACATCTCGGGCAGAGAGTAGGCGCGAGGCTCGCCACTGCTCACGCCGCCGGGGGAGGCGAAGTTGTGGCCCTGCTGATAGCCGACATAGGTCTCCGGCGATTCGAGGTTCGCCCAGTCGGCTTGAGCCTCGACCCCGTCGTCCGGAGGAGACACGACGTCGCCCGGGACATCGTCTCGTCCGGCCTCACGGAGCAGCTGCTGGATGACCCGCTCGCACATCTCGTACTCGCCCTCGCCGAACTGGTGGTGTCGGATTCGTCCCTCGGCGTCGGCGAAATAGGCGGCCGGCCAGTACCGGTTGCCGAACGCACTCCAGACCTCGTAGTCGGGATCGAGCGCGATCGGATACTCGATCCTCATCTCCGTCGCGGCCTGGCGAACGTTGTCGGCGTCCCTCTCGAACGGGAACTCCGGCGTGTGAACGCCGACGACGACCAGGCCTTGCTCCCGGTACTTCTCGGCCCACGCGCGGAGGTAGCCGAGCGTGCGGAGCCAGTTGATGCACGTGTACGTCCAGAAATCGACCAGGACGACCTTCCCGTGCAAGTCCGCCGCGGCGAGCGGCGCCGAGTTGAGCCAGCCGGTCGCACCGTCGAAGCCGGGCAGACGTCCCTCGACCGGGAGTGCTGCCAGCCCGGTCTTGCGGCCGCTCCACCAGCTCATGTCAGCTCCACCGGCCACGAGAACGGCATCGTGGCCGATCCTGTCTCGTTGGAAGTCGATACGGACATCTCCGCCTCCTACCGTTGTGGGGATGACCTCGTCAGGGTTGCGGTTCGGCTCCGTCGTCGCGCCCGTGGAAGTCCCTGGTCTGTGCCCCCGTGATGAGTCGGGCGCCGCGACCGTGGGTTGCGAAGCTGAACGACCAGCGGATGAGGACGAGCAGCCGATTCTGGAAGCCGACCAGGTAGAAGAGGTGGACGACCAGCCACGTCGCCCAGGCGAGGAAGCCGCTGAGGCGAACGCCTTTGATGTCCGCGACCGCTGCCGCTCGGCCGATCGTGGCCAGGTTGCCCTTGTCGCGGTAGCGGAAGGCGCTGTGCTCACGTCCTTGCAGTCGCGCGCGGACGATGGCGGCGGCGTACCGCCCCTGCTGCATTGCGACGGGTGCGACGCCCGGAAGGACGACGGGCTCGCCGTCGCCGGCACGCACGCGGATCATGTCGCCGATCGCGAACACCTCGGGGTGCCCGGCAAGGGTCAGATCGGGTTCGACGGTGACGCGGCCGGCGCGGTCGGGTTCGGCTCCCGTCAGCTCGGCGAGCCTGCCGGCGAGCCCGGACGCGGTAACGCCCGCGGCCCAGACGACGGCGCGGCTGGCGATGTGCTCTGCGCCACGATCTCCGCCGTCGAGCGTCACGCCGGTGGCGTCGATCCCGATCACGGCCCGGCCGGTGAGGACGGTTACGCCGAGGCGCCGGAGCGATCTCTCGGCCTTGGCTGACAGCGAGGGTGGAAAGCTCGTCAGGACACGATCGGCGGCCTCGACGAGCAGGACGCGGGCGCGTCGGGGATCGATCGTGCGGAAGTCACGCCGGAGGGTGTCCCGCGCCAGCTCCGCGATCTGGCCGGCCATCTCGACGCCGGTGGGCCCGGCGCCGACGACGACGAACGTGAGCCACGCGTCGCGAGCCTCTGCGTTCGACTCGACTTCTGCAGCTTCGAAGGCGGCGAGCAGGCCGCTACGGACGGCGAGCGCACTCTCGAGCGACTTGACCTCGGCCGCGTGCATCCGCCACTCCTCGTGGCCGAAGTACGAGTAGTACGAGCCGCCGGCGACGATCAGCGTGTCGTAGCCCAGCCGTTCAGGTGCCGGCACGGCCGAGACGGACCGCAGGTGCAGCTCACGGGCGTCGAGGTCGAAGTCGGCGACCTCCGCCAGCAGGACTCGGACATTGCCGGCGCGCTTGAAGACGGCGCGGAGCGGATAGGCGATCTCGCCCGGCGAAAGCGCACCCGTCGCGACCTGGTACGCGAGCGGCTGGAACAGATGGAAGTTGCGGCGGTCGACGAGCGTGACCTCGACGGGCGCACGCCGCAGCTTCGACACCGCCTGGAGGCCGCCGAAACCTCCGCCGACGACGACGACGTGGTGGTTCGAGGACTCATGGGACGCACGGCTCGACGTCTCATTTCTCATCGGTGCAGTCGTGGGGTTGCCCAGATGGACGTGCGATGTTCCCAGAGTCAGCATCGTTCGATGCTGGGCGCGAGCCGGAGCCGCGTTGAGAGAGAGCCGGTGTAGCTGAGCTCGGCGGGGCCGAGTGGCTCGGCGTCGAGCCACTCGGACGCCCCACCAAGAGCGGATGTGCAGACGTTCAGCGCAGTGAGCTGAATGCGGCCCGCACCTCGGCGGAGAAGAGCTCCGGCTCCTCCCAGGCGGCGAAGTGGCCGCCCCTGTCGGCCTCGTTGAAGTAGGCGAGGCCGGGGTAGACCGCCTCGACCCAGCTGCGCGGGGAAGCCCAGATCTCGCCGGGGAACGTCGTGAAGCCGACCGGAACCGAGACCGGCGGAGGAGGCTGTCCGCTCGCAAGCGCTGCGGCCAGCGCTCGTCCGTCCTCCCAGTACGACCGGGCCGCCGACGCTGCGGTGCCGGTCAGCCAGTACAGCGTGATGTTGTCGAGGATGGTGTCGCGGGTGAGATTGCCCACGGGCTCGCCGTCGACGAACGCGCGGGAGATCTTGTAGTAGCTGTCCGTGTCGTGGTCGAGCAGCCAGGCCGCCAGCGCGACGGGTGAATCCAGCAGGGCGTAGCCGATCGTCTGTGGCCGCGTTGCCATCTCGAGGAAGTAGGCGAAGCCGTCCTCCCTGAACGTCGCGACCGCCTTGGCCGCTGCGCGTTCCTGTTCGGATTCCCTGGGCAGGTGATCGCCGATTGCGAGCACCGCTGTGAGCAGGTTCAGGTGGTAGCCGACCAAACCTTCGACCGCCTGGCGGCCCATCAGGTCCGTGACGAGGGCACCCACGTCGCCGCCCTGGGCGACGTAGCGGGTGTAGCCGAGACGGTGCATCAGCTCCGCCCACGCGCGTCCGGTACGGGCGGCGTCCCAGCCGAGCTCGGCCGGCTCGCTGGAGAACCCGTACCCGGGCAGGGACGGCAGCACCAGGTGGAACGCGTCCTCGGCGCTCCCGCCGTGCGC